>NSIP01000021.1 GCA_002737725.1 Rhodospirillaceae bacterium | reverse complement strand
AAAGTAGGCGCAGGAGTACTGCTTGTCCGCATCCAGGAATAAATCGAAGAGTTCGTCCCTCAAGTCATAATGGTGTGCGACATTTCGTTTGGAACTTGCCAGGGGGTTGCGGCTGACCCAGCGGCGAATCATACGCTGTGCTTCCAACACCGCGCCGAACGCGCCGTGGCGGGGCGCATTGATAAAATTGCCGTAAATCACGTGCAGGAAATCGATCAACGACGCGCCGTCGTCAATCGTCAGGGCGCCGTTCATATATCCTTCACCGACGGCCATTTCTCCATCCAGAAAAATCTGCCAGTGCAATTTCGGGTCAAGCAACGTAATGCCAATCGATGGCCCGGGTACGCGCCCGGCAAAAATATGGCGTGTGCCGTCGGCATCGGTAATGCGAAGTGTTCCCGTGCGGATCAGATTGCGGAAAACAAGCCGAAACAGCTGCATTCGAATGACTCCCTCAAATGTTATCCAAACAAGATCAGGGGCACACCAATGGCCAAGATGCCAACGCCAACAATCTTCGACCTCGTGATCGGTTCTGCAAACATGATACGGCCCACCACTAACGCAGCCAATAGGCCCGTCACACGCTTCAGGCCCTCGACAACGGCCACCATGGTCGTCTGATACGCGGCGAGTTGTAGTCCATACCCAAGCCCCGCCGAGATCGCCGAGCCCAGTAACGGCAGCTTGCTCCCCGGTGGTGGAAGCAAACCACGCAAGCCATAGGACGTGATGACCCATACCCCGCTGATGGCACAAATCGCAGTGACCTGTATCAAGCCGTGCATTGAAACCGACGAGGCATTGATGCAAAGCTTGTCAAATACGGGCGTTAGCGACCAACCGACGATGGTGAGTAGCATGGGCTGTACACCTGGCTCTCGCCGTAGCGCGGTCCAGGATGCGGTAGGGCTGACGCCTTCTCCTTGTGGCATGTACAGCGCAAAAAGGCCGATGACGATCAGGCCCGTGCCACTGAGTTGTCGCAGGCTCGGGATTTCACCCAGCACCACCGCAGCCGCCAGCGTTGTCAGAACGGGCACCAAAGCGAGCAGGGGGATCATCATGCTAAGTGGCGAACGCCGAACAGCAGCAACAAACATCAAATTCGCCCCGATCCCCAGGGCCACGTCGACCACGCCCGGCAGCCAATACCCCGACGTCATCCGAACATCGTCGGACAGGGCGACCACCAGCGCCAAAATGGGGATCTGGCCGCCGATAAAATAGAAGAGCACCAGTGGGTTGGGGCAGGTGGCCGGAACAGCTTTGCGGAAATAGTCCGCGCCAGCAAAACCGATGCCGCACCCGAGGCTAAGAAGAATGGCAGACAGCGAGACGGTTAACATTCAAAACCTAAGCGGAAGATGTGGAAGGTGAATTCGACTGGCTTTGGGATGGGCGGTCAAGCCCTTTGAAATACATTCATTTGTCGATAGATTGCGCCGCAATTCCGCCGCGTTCTGTGACGATTCTAGCGTTATGAGATTACAATCTCCGTGACGGAGAGGGAGCGAACATGAATATTCGAGTGGTTCTTGTGGCGGCACTCACCGCGCTCAGTCTCAGCGCCTGTGTAGCTTATGATGCCGATAATCCGGCGCTCTATGATGACCCAGCACTGGCCGCACTTCGGGTCCAAGATCCCTTTGCGCGCGATCCCTTTTTTGTCGATCCTGTCTATGTTCTTCGTTATGACCGCTTTGGTCGGCCGTTTTACGTCTCTGTCGTGCCCACAGGCCCACAGCGTTTTGGCTATTGGTCTCGCGGCAATGGCCGTGGACCCTCCGCAGGCGGGTACGTTGGCCGCGGGCGTCACAAAGAACAACACACAATTGAAGATGCGCGGCGTGAACCGGAAAACAGATTGCCGGTTGATACAAACCCGAATGTCGGCGACCAATGCCAGGGCGAGAACTGCGATGTGAACCCCCCACGGGATCAACGTGGAGATCAACCTGGCGCTCCAGTGGTCAACGTCAATCCAGATATGAGCGTGCTCGAGCGCTGAGGTCGTGGTCCGATTCTAACATTCGCATCCCGGCTGGGATGGCGATCTTGCGAATGCCAAATTCGCTCCGCTTGTAACCCCTCGCAGAGCTTGTAAGGCCCCGAATAGTCAAACACGGCACCCGTTTCTATGACTCGGCCCAGGCGCACGTGTTATGCTCCGGCCATTGACCCCCGGCGGATTACGTCCCCATGTTGAAGGGGTCACATGACGGCTGACAACTAGAGATTGGCGATGGAATAATGTCTGATTTTATCAGTGATCTGCGCGACCGACTCAAATCTGCTTGGAGTGGAGGGCTCGAACGCCTGACCGAGCGCTTCAAACGTGTCGATGCCACCGGCGATGCCCCTGCGCCCTCGGAAGGGCGCGGTCGGCGGTACTGGTGGCTTGCCAGTTTGGTAGCGGCATTCCTGATCGTCTACTACCCGCTGGGAATGATGCTCTATCAAACCATCGACGACGATGTGGATATGCAGCCAGAGCCGGAATATTTGGCTGAAGGCGGCAGCCGCGCTGTGGCCATTGTTGCCAGCATGCTCAATCAGCAGACCGAGTATTGGGCCCCCAATAAGCCATTTTGGATGCCTGCCGCCGCCCTCGATAACATGCCGAACTATCAGTCGGGCATGGTGTATGCCATGTCGCGCTTTGCCATTGAACTAGGAGACTATTTAGGCCGTGTGCGTGGCTCAAGTGGGATGGATCCCAATCTCGATCTCGCCGCCGGATTGCTCAAGACCGACCCCACCACATGGTATTGGGGGCAGGGGAATATTTTGCCTCAGCCCACGGCTGTATCCCGTTACCGCAAAGCCGCGCAAGCTCTCATTACATACAACAAAGAAGTTGCCAGCGGCAAAGCCAACTACGACCGCCGGGCCGACAACCTGATCGCGTTTTTAGATCGCGTGTCGTCTGATCTCGGTGCGGCAAGCTCGGCCCTTGATTCGCGCGTCACCGAATCCGACGCCGGATTTTTTGACCGCCAGGCCGATGATGTGTTTTACGATGTGAAGGGCAAGCTTTACGCGTACCATATGATCTTGCGTGAAATCGGTGTCGATTTCGAAGCGGTGATTGCACAAAAGCAGGCCACGGGCATCTGGACGAATATGCTGCAAAGCTTGCGCAAAGCTGCTGTCATGGATCCGCTGATTATTGCCAATGGCGAGCAGGGCAGCCTGTTCGTGCCCTCGCATTTATCGCAACTGGGTTTTGATTTGTTGCGCGCGCGGACGCAAATTCGCGAAGCCACCGACGCCCTGCAAAAATAGGTTATCTCCGAGAATTTCATCGCATGTCAAAAGTAGTCAAAAGTGAAGAGCAATGGCGTCAAGATTTAACGCCTGAGCAGTACCAAATTTTGCGCCGCAAAGGCACTGAACGCCCGTTCACCGGCGAGTATGAAAAGTACAAAGGCGATGGGGTGTTCATCTGTGCGGGCTGTGGGCAGGCGCTGTTTGATGCCACGACCAAGTACAACTCGGGCTCGGGCTGGCCGAGTTTTTATCAGCCCATTGAAGACAAAGCTGTGGATGAGCATTCCGATCAAACCCTGGGCATGACGAGGGTTGAAGTGACGTGCTCGAATTGCGGTGGGCATTTGGGGCATGTCTTCCCCGATGGGCCGCGCCCCACAGGTCAGCGTTATTGCATCAACTCCCTCAGCCTGAAACTCGATCCAAAAAAAGACTAAACTGCGATGGCCCCGGAGTCCGTTTGCGATTACCCGCGCCCGCCCGCTGTGAAGCCCGATGCGCGCCGCGTGCGGGTTGAATTTGCTGGTGTGGTAGTCGCCGACACAACGCGTGCCATTCGCATTCTTGAAACCAGTCACCCGCCGAGTTTTTATATTCCCGCCGCTGATGTGCGCATGGACCTGCTGACGCGCGAGGAGCATCACTCCTTTTGCGAATGGAAGGGCCAGGCGGACTATTGGACACTAAATATCGCTGGGCAGATTGTTGAGAATGTAGCCTGGAGTTATCCGCAGCCAGTGAAAGCCTACGCGGCCATTCGCGATCACATCGCATTCTATCCGGGCCGTGTTCATGCCTGCTATGTGGTTGACGAGCGCGTCACGCCGCAAGCGGGTAATTTTTATGGCGGGTGGATTACCTCCGAGATCAAGGGGCCATTCAAGGGTGCTGCGGGGACGCAAGGGTGGTGAGCGTGCGCTAGAAACCCGCGGATTTGCCGCCATCGATGGCCATGTCGCTGCCGGTGATGAAGCACGCGTCATCGGATGCCAGGAATACGATGGCCTCGGCGATCTCGCGCGGTTCGCCGACCCGTTGCATCGGGATGCTGGGACCTAAATTGGCTTTGGTTTTGTCGGGCTCAGGGCCAGCCATACGTTTCCAACCATCCGACCAAATTAACCCTGGCAGAACCGAGTTCACCCGAATGTTGTGGGCCGCGCCCTCCAAAGCCGCTGATTTTGTCAGCGCTTGCTGTGCCCCCTTGGTGGCGCTATAGGCCAGCCCAATGCTCACGGTTTTTTCGCCCATTAAAGCCGATACGTTAATGATGGCTCCACCGCCGTACGCCACCATGTGTGGCCATACCGCGCGCATGCCTAAGAAGGTGGAATCCAAATTCGCCGCGACCATCAGGCACATATCATCAAGGCTGAGTTGATCGAGCGGCTTCACAATAATACTCCCGGCGTTATTGACTAAAATATCGACGCGCCCAAAAGCCTTCAGTGCTACTGCCATCACCACCTCCCATGTCTTCTCATGGGTTGTGTCTTGCTGCACAAAAATAGCCTGGCCCGCATCGACCAGCGGCTGGATGTTTTTAGCGCGCTCCAGGTCACGCCCGGTGATCACCACCTTGGCTCCGCGCGCAATCATCAATTCAGCCGTCGCCCGGCCTATGCCCGCCGTGCCGCCGGTAATGATGGCCACTTTGCCGTGCAGTAAAGTCATGATGGTTTTTTCATCGGGCGCTTTGGCCGCCATCGATGTTGATCTCAGCTCCGGTCACATAACTCGCCTCTTCCGATGCTAGGTACACAACCGTTTTACCTACATGCCAGGTTTCACCGACTTCGCCCGTGGGTACGCTGGCGCGAAGCTTGGGCATGTACTCCTCGACGTTGGGGCCCATCACGTCGGGTACGCCCTCGGTCCAGATCAGGCCGGGATGAATCGAATTCACGCGGATGTTGTGCGCAGCGCCTTCTAACGCAGCGGCCTTCGTCATGCCGAGTTGCGCACCTTTGGCCGCGCAGTACGCAGTGCCAATGGCGCCGCCTTTTTGGCCCGTGATGGAACTCATGTTCAAAATCGTGCCGCCGCCCGATTTTTTCAAATAGGGCCAGACGTGCTTCATGCCCAAAAACGGCCCATCTAAATCCACGCGCAGCAGAAACTGCAAGTCATCGAGCGTCAGTTTTTCCAGCAGCTTGATCACCGCTTCGCCCGCATTGTTCACCAAGCAATCGACGCGGCCATAGGCGGCCATAGTGATGTCCATCACCCGGGTCCAGTCAGCTTCCACCGTCACGTCTTGGCGCACAAAAGTGACGTCACCACCGACATCGTGAACCAAACGCACAGTGTTGGCCCCGCGTTCTTCATTGCGTCCCGTCACCACAACCTTGGCTCCGGCTTTGGCCATCTCGATGGCGCAGCCCTTGCCGATGCCCGACGTCGCGCCCGTGACGATGGCAACCTTGCCCGATAATAGACCCATGATGCTGGCCTTCCTTAAGCGGCCAGCAAGCCGCCATCAACCGGCAGTATATAGCCGGTGATGTAGGCGGCGTCGTTTGATGCCAGAAATGCCACAGCTGCCGAGATGTCATCAACGTGTCCGCGCTTGGCCAGCGGTAGTTGTGGGGGTAGCACGGGTACAATTTTGCTTTCAGGCGCCCCCTCGATCAAACCTACTTGCACGGCGTTGATGCGAATGTTGTCTTTGCTCTCGGCACAACTGAGTGCCGCAGCTTTAGTCATCATACGTATTCCATTCGCACTCGCGTTATACGCCGCTTGGTACGCGAGCCCGATAGTACCGTAGGCTGACGCGATATTGACCACCGCCCCGCCATTGCCCAGTTCGCGCATTTTGACAACGCCATAACGTAAGCCCAAAAAGGCGCCTTCAAGGTTCAGCGCATTCACGCCCTGAAACTGCGCCAAAGTTGTATCGGCAATCGAGGTTGGCGCGTCATAGGCGGCCGTGGCGATGGTGATGAGAATATCGAGACGTTTGAAAGTGCTGATGGTCTCGGCCAGAACGCTTTCCCAACCCTCAACCGTCTGCACATCAAGCTGGATGGCTTTGTGTGCCGGGCCCGCTGCACGCGCGGTACTTTGTGCGCCCGCCAGGTCGGCATCAGCCACCATCACCACCGCGCCCTCACTGGCCAACCTGCGCACAACCGCCTGGCCGATGGCCGATGCACCGTTGCTGACCAAAGCAATCTTTCCTGCGAAGCGTGTCATGTGATTCTCCGAGTGTGAATATATCTGCTGCGATGAGAGGCTTATCTAAAGCCCAACCTAACCCAACACGCTCAATGCAAGCGCTGCTCTGAAACAGGCCATACTCATCGCGATGCCAATGATCGGTGTGCGGAACCAAAACCGAATTCCGAACCACAGATAAATCAGGGGTACGACGACGGCGATGGTCATCAACGGCATGTTGGCGGCAAGCGCTGCGAAGTTCTGCAACGCGAGAATCAGAAACACAAGCCCAAACACAATCGCGCCCAAACTATAGCTGTGGTTGAAGCCCATCCACGCTTTCCACATGGTGGTACGCGCAGTGAGTTTGGGCGTGGTGGCTTCCATCGCCAGCCGCACCGCATCATCACGCGGCGTTAACTTGCGCGGCGTGCTCATGTCCATGAACGTATAAAGCCAATGCACCAGCCCAAGGACAATGAACGGAATTGTCCCGGCGATGAAAAAAAATTTGGCGAGGCCCATCATTGGCCTAACCCCGCCCGCGATAAGGTGCCACGCCTTGGTCGGGGATCCAGAGGCCTTCTGGAATTGTTCCGGTTTGCCAGAACACGTCGATGGGAATGCCGCCGCGCGGGTACCAGTAGCCGCCAATGCGCAGCCATTTGGGTTCCATGGCCTCTACCAAGCGCTTGCCGATCATCAGCGTGCAATCTTCATGGAATGCGCCGTGATTGCGAAACGAGGTGAGAAACAGTTTGAGTGACTTCGATTCGACGATGGTTTCATCGGGCGCGTAGTCAATCATGATATGCGCAAAATCAGGTTGGCCGGTGACCGGGCAAATCGAGGTGAATTCTGGGCACGTAAACCGGATCAGATAATCGGTTTCCTGGTGCGGGTTGGGCACGGTTTCGAGCACCGCCACATCGGGGCTGGCGGCGATGTTCGCGGCGCTGCCTAGGGTTTTTAGGGTTTCATAACGGTCGGTCATCGGTTGTCCTCGTTCGTACCTTGCCATTGTCAGGCAGAGCCGCCCCACACTCAACGCCCCTGAAAGGCAACTTGAAAGCAGAGCGTTAGCCCATTACCTGTCACTCCCATGTCCGACGATCTTCCGCCAGAGCCGCAACGCGGCGACGATGATTATGTGGCCTCGCCCTGCATCAGTGTGTGCAGCGTCGACCCGGTCACGAAGTCTTGCATTGGCTGTTTGCGTACCCTGAAGGAAATTGGGGCGTGGCGCACCATGTCCCCAGAACAGAAGCGCGAGGTGGTCGAGGCCACGGAAGAGCGGGCAAAGGTTATTCCGAGGCGCAATGCCAGCGGCCAAGCCTTTGCCAAAGATCACCCCAAATTACGGCGATTTCGTAATAAAATCAGCTAGTTATAAGAATTCTGGCTGGCAGGCTGCTTTCGCTCGAAATGGTGCCGTCACCACAATTCATTGATACTTAAGCGATTGAGAGTACAATTGGTGGTATACTTGGCTCTAAGACTGGGGCCTTGAGAGAACGACCGAAAGGCCCACGCCATGACAACAATGGTCACCACCGACCGATGGCTGCCCGCCACGCCAGCGATGAGCCTCGTTGGCGATGCACCAGCACTTCCACGCCTGCCCGACTTGGCCGACGTGCAGGGTATCATCGCGCGCACCCTCAGTCAGGCCCGTTCGCTGGGTCGCGATGATCTGACCCAGACGCGGGTTGCAGCGCAGGCCGTGATGGCGGTGCGGCCAGATTTAACGCTGTCTCAGGTCATGAACGGCATTTCCCGTCTCCAGGCTACCGGTGCGGTTTAATTCTTTGTTGCGATGATAAACAGGCGCTGCATCGTAAACAGCACCTTACCGTCGCTTTGGCGCGGGTAAGCTTTGGCCACCAGCGCGCTGTAATCGGCTAAATAGTCGTGCTTTTCGGCATCCGTTAGGACTGACAAGAACGGCACTAGCCCGGTGCTGGAAATCCACTCCGTGACCGGGTCATCGCCCTCCAGTACATGGTGGTAGTGCGTCTCCCAAATATCCAGATGCGCTGCGAAGGGTGTCAGCAAATCGTAATAAGCGCTTGCTACCAGCGGATCGGCATGAGGATGCGCGCCCTGGAAGCGGGCCTTCCACTTGTCAGAGCTCGCCAAGGCTTCAATGCACGTGTGATAGAGTTGCGGGCCTGACAGGGGTACCTGAACCGCCAACAAACCGCCCTGTGTCACTTGGCGCATCAAGTGTGGAATTAATGTCTCGTGATGAGGAACCCAATGCAGCGAGGCATTGGCAAAAATAAGTGCGGCAGGCTTGGGTGCCGTCCATTGCGAAATATCAGCCTTCTGCCACTCAATGCCAGTTGGGAACTTTTTGCGCGCCGAGGCCAGCATGTCGGGGGATGAATCAACGCCGGTCACACGACGCGCCGGCCATTTATCTTTTATGCGTTTGGTCAGCGTGCCAGGCCCACACCCTAAGTCGTAGATGTCTCCATGGACCGATAATGTCAGTCGCGGCAGTAAATCGTCAGCCGGGCGCGCACGATAAGCGGCATAGCGCAGATACAGATCAGGATACCAAGTCGCGGTCATGTGGGGCCAACACTCCGGCGGCACCACAGTTGATACATTTCAGTGAAGGTGCCGGGGTGGTTTTGCTCGAAGATGTCCCAGTTGTCGAGATCGCACGCTTTCGGATCATCCGGAAATTCGGCGGCGAATTTCTGCTTGATGCTGGGGTCATCGAGATCAAAGCCCAGAAAGTTCAGGCCAGAGCTGGTCAGCAATGCTTTAAGACTGCGGGGCGTGTACCGAGTTTCTTGAATGTTGAAAATCAGATCGTGCAGCCCATCGAGGGTAAAGAACTCGGGCGTGTCGACAACGCCGCGTGCAGGATGATCGGTGGGCAGCGCCAGTAAGATTTGCCGTGCGTGCCGAACACCATGATCCTGCGGCAATGGAGGTTTCAATCTCATGAGGCGCGGCACCCAGTGCACGTTCCATGTCGTCGAAACGCGGGTCGGACTCGAAGATCGTTTTGACAACGAGGCTGAGCGGTTGAAGGTCGAGGCTGGGGTCGGTCGCGCAGTGTCGTAATGCTTACAGCACCGGCGTGGGGAGGGTTTTGTACCCACCCGTGACACTTAAGATATTGAGTGCCGCGCGACGATAGGCCGGGTTTTCAGGGTCAAGGGCGAGGGCCATCAGCAGCCCTGACAGCGCCTCCTTCCGATCGCCGACGCCTAAGGCGAGTTGAACGCTGTGGAAAGATAACGCCGCTTCCGAGGGCGAACTCTGGGTCGGCATTGCCCCATCACTATCGGTCAGCTTAGAACGGCTTCACTTTGCCCAGGAACGCCGCCAAAGCCACACCGAACCACAACACTAGCGCTGCCCGGCGTGAGCGTACCAATGCTTCTTCAATGATGGTGTTGCCCTTGTCGGCAGCCTCACCGCCTTGGCGGACCATGCCAAAGCCGATAATCCACTTCGCAATTTCAGTCCGCAAGTAAACGCCCAGAGAAATAACGACCGCGAACACCAGTAATTTGACTTGCATCCACAGTGTCATCACCGGACCACCCTGGGCGATTGAGTAAATGGCAACAGCGGCTATTCCCGAAATCAACAGATAACGCAAATACAAATCATAGGTGCGCAGTTTTGCTGTCAGCGGATGGCGATCATTGTAAAACATCCACCAATTGACACCGAGCCAGATGAACGACATCAACCAGGCGATACCGCCGATGGCGGGGCTGACGTCAATCACGCCGACGAGGCGGGCCATTTCTAAACCCACAGGTCCCAACAGAATAAGTGCGGTGCGCGGGCCCATATCGCAGACCATGAGAGCGTTCATGAAACGGAAGCGCTCTTCCATGCTCAGCTTGCGGTCAGCGACATACTTTGACGTGACGTACACACCTAAGTCGCCGCCCAGCCAATACACGAACAGCACGATATGCACATACACGAGTACAAGATATGGATCGATTGACATAGTGGCTCTCCAATGACGCTGCCCCGACCAGGGCCCTTAGCTCGCCCTGTGATACAACCCATCTTAGGCCAGGGACAGCGATCGAAATCAATGTTTATTAGAGCCTGAGGCGTCTGTTTACAGACCCTCCATGTCACAGCCAGTATGTGCCACGGCTTTAAACTTCTGATGACAAAAAGGATGACCCCCATGTTGACGTTCACACGTTCTTTGACCGCCGCTTTTCTCACACTCAGCCTCTGCGCCTCAGCGAGTGCGCAAACCGCCGACGAGAAAACGGAAATTCGCGATGCCATCTGGGTCAAGGAGCAGGCGATTTATGTTAATCGCGCGCAAGGAGACCTTGAGTACTATGTTCAAAACACATCGCTGAATTATGTCGGCTGGCCGCCAAGTGCTGCCAAACCCTTGCCACTGACGGGGCTGAAGGCAGACGCTAAACGGATGGTCGGGCAGAATAAAGAAAAACTCACCATGGAGTTCACAGATTTTGCACTCTCTGGCAATACCGCTGTGATTTATTATACCAATAAGCGCAGCGTGAAGCCCGACGGTACGCCGGTCGACGAAACATTTGAAAACATTCACGTGTGGACACGTGAAGGCGCAGACTGGAAATTGGTCGGCGCGATGTCACGGCACCAACCCAAACGCTAAGTCGGCGGTTAGAGGTGTGGATTTGATATTCGCACCCCTAGCCGCGGCTGAACTGAGAAGCGAATGTCAAATCCAAAGCTCCACTAAAAAATATTTTCTAATGGTCCTGATGATTCTAACATTCGTATGACCGTCATCCGAACCAGGATGCGAATGTTAGAATCGGACCACTCGCTTGCTTAAGGTCGCCCACGGCGAAGCTCAGCCCCATTACGAGAATAATTGCTGGCCCGAGGCGATTGCGATCTATCGCCAAATTGTCACCACGTCGTCGCGCGTGAGCGCGCCGTGGTCGATGCTGCGATCATCCATGCCTGTCAGCACAATGAAGGGAATATCGACGTCAAAGCGCCGCGCTTCATCCATCAGTTCAAAGCCGGTGTGGGGGCGTAGATAGTAATCGGTCAGACACAGGTCGACGTTTTCGCGCGTCAGCACTTGAAAGGCCGAGGGAATGGTGTCGGTGTGAAAAATGTAGGTCAGGCGCACGCCTGCCGTTTGCAAAAATTTCTTGATCAGGACCGCGTCCATGGCGCTGTCTTCAAACAACAGCACGCGCAAGGATTCCGGGGCAAAGGCTTTGGCTGCGCTGGGCGCGCTGGGGGCAGTTGTCGCGGTCTTTCTCTTTCCGTGGGGCCCCGTCGCTGCCAAATGGCATACGCTTAAGCCTTCTCGCGGATTGTAGGTTTTTATGCCGCAAAATAGTTCACAAGACGTGAACGCCACGCTTAAAAATGTGGCTAATTACGAAGCCGCTATCCGCCTGAAATTGCTTAAATCTGGGGCTGTTGCGATGGCCAGGCCCACTCCTTTGGGCAAAGTGTTCTCAAATTCTGCTTTGGGAAAACCATAATAGTATAACCGCCACTCATCGCCCACTTTGCGCAAATGTGGCGCGGCCACGCCGCCGCCATCCCAGGCGGATTCGTCTTCAATTTCAAAGACAGGTTGATCATAAAGCCGCAGCCACACGATCGCGTCATGCGACACCGCCAAGGCAATGGATCGGCGGTGGAAACGTGGCCCAGGTCCTTCAAGCGCCGTGTAGGCCATCAGCCACCGATGCCCCGTGTTGAGGGGGTTGGGGATCATGCTGCGCGTGAGTTCACCTGCACCGCCGTAACCGGGTGATGAGTCCAACCATTGCAAGGGCTGCGGCGCGGTCCACGAGCGCGCGCCATCGCTCGACACCTGAATCAGCGTGTCCCAACGTCTGAAATTGGGGTCGGTGCATGAGGTATACAGATAAATTTTCCCATCGGCATGCAAGGCGTTGGGCCACGCGCAATAGAGTTTTCCATGTGGAATGTCGGCCATGGCGCCATGTGCGGCGGCACCATACACGCGCGACCATGTCACGCCGTCATCGCTGACGATCAGCCCCGGTCTCATCGCTAAGCCTGGCAATGTTCCCAGTTTGGTATCAGTGGTTCTGAAATTGCCGCCGAACGTCCACATGAAATAACGACCATCGTGAACCGTGACGTCGGTCAATCCCACATGCAAGGAATCAAAGTCATCGCGACTGGTGCTGGGCTCGACGATGGCACCACCGCGTCCTAGCCCTGGCATCCGCTGCCAGGTCACGCCATCGGGCGAGGTCGCGGATGCGATAGATCCGCTGCCCAAGGTCGGCGGGGCCTCGCGTGTAAAATTCTGATCCCGGCAGTAATACCACAGCATCCATTGCTGCGATTTTTCGTCCCAACGCGGAATGCCGATGCCGACCTTGGCATCATCGCAGCGCCCCGCAGGGCCAGGACCCAGCACGAGGCCTTTCAGCTTATCGTGCGGCGCACCCTGAAACAGTGTGCTTTGCAAGCGGGCAGCGAATGTTGTCATAGCAACACCATTTTTACAGGGTCTGATGCGAAGAGTTACTATACCCTGACTGAAAGCTGCGACGAGGGGGAGAGATCATGTCTTCGACTTATAGCTTGAGGGCTGCGCTCACTGGACTGCTGGCGCTTCTTGCTATCAGCGCCTTGGCAGATGACTTGGCTGCCAATCGTAGCTGGAGCGATTTCGGGGGCACGCCTGGCGGTGGGCAGTATTCTGCGCTTGATCACATCACGCGCGAGAATGTTGGTGGCTTGAAACTCGCATGGACCCATCGCAATGGCGATGCCGCGCGTTTTGCACCCGGTGGCAAAGTAGCGAATTACGAGGTCACGCCGATTCTGGCCGAAGGGTCGTTATTCATCTGCACGCAGTTTGGGCGCGTGCTGGCACTTGATCCCAAAACCGGTAGAGAAAAATGGGCGTTCGATCCCTTCGCATCACTCATCAAATCACCCGTTGTAGCTGGCACATGCCGTGGGGTTGCGTATTGGCATGATCAATTGGCCCAAGCCGACTCTGCACCTCGCGCATGCCTCAGCCGTATTTTCCTGCAGCAGTATGGCGGGCGGTTGATTGTTCTCGATGCCAAAACCGGCCAGCCATGTAGCGATTTCGGCAAGGGCGGTATGTTGGATATGTCCACGCCCGATCATGGCGGGACGGGGCATATTCGCTTCACCTCACCGCCTTCGATTTTGAAAGACACCATTATTGTCGCGGGTTCAGTGGGCGATAACATCCGCGCCAATCAACCCGATGGCGTGATCCGTGCCTTTGATGCGCGCACCGGCATGATGCAATGGCGCTTGGTGACGATCCCGGAATCTATGAGTGATAAAACAGGCAATGCCGACGTGTGGCCACCATACTCGGTCGATGTTGAACGTAACTTGGTGTTCATCCCCACCGGCAGCCCCAGCCCCGATTTTTACGGGGTCCTGCGCAATGATCCGATTCCCTATGCCAATGCGTTGCTGGCCATTGACGTAGCAACCGGCCAAGTGAAGTGGCACTACCAGATCGTGCATCATGATTTATTGGACTACGATTTACCTGCGCAGCCCATCGTCGCCGACATCACACGCGCGGGGCGCAAGGTGCCTGCCGTGATTCAGATCACGAAGATGGGCACCATCTTCGTGTTCAATCGCGAAACGGGCGAGCCGCTGTTCCCAATCGAAGAGGTTGCGGTTCCAGCCTCTGATATTCCAGGCGAGATGGCCTCACCGACCCAGCCGCGTCCGGTTAAGCCTGAGCCTTTCTCAAGTCAGATCATCAAAGAAAAAGACATTTTCGGGCTGACGTTTTGGGATCGTGGCAAGTGTCGCGAGAGCTTCAAGGCCTTACGCTACGAAGGTCCATTTACGCCGCCCAGCTTGCAGGGCTCTTTGACATTCCCAGCCTCCACCGGCGGCGGGAATTGGGGTGGCGCGGCCTACGATCCGGTGCGCAACAGGCTGATTGTCAAAGCGCAAAACTTGGCGTTCACCTCGCGCCTGTTCCCCATTGGTGATCCGAACATTCCCAACATTCCCGAAACCGCTGGCTCGCGCGTGATGGAAGGAACACCATACTATTTGCTGTTGGGGCGTTGGTTGTCGCCCTTCGGCGTGCCGTGCAATCCACCGCCCTGGGGCGAACTTGTGGCGATTGATCTCGACAGCGGCGATCAAGCTTGGCGCAGGCCCGTGGGTCAGGTGCCGTTCGGCCCGTTCAACATTCTGAAAAGCCCGGCGGCCTGGGGCTCGCCCATCGTCGGCGGGCCGATGATTACGGCTGGCGGGTTGATTTTTATGGCAGCGACTTTTGACCCTGTGTTCCGCGCCTTCGACATCGATACGGGCAAAGAGCTTTGGTCTACTCCCTTGCCGTCGCCTGCCATGGCCGTGCCCATGACCTATGAATTTGAAGGCCAGCAATACGTGGTGATCGCGGCTGGCGGCAGCATTCTGGCCGAGACTGAACTCAGTGATGAGATGTTCGCGTTTGCGTTACCGAGCAAATAGCGTCAACGCGGCCTCGGCATCAAGATCAACGCCACGACATAAAGCGTCATGCCCATGGCCTCGCCGCGAAGCTCGCTCATGTTGATGGGGTCGGCGCCATCAAGTTGAATGCCCAGAATGCGCCCGCACAACACGAAGAAAATGAATGTGACTATCACCCAGAGGCAGGCCACCGTTCGCTTCTGAAACAGCAGTCCATAACCGGCGGTGACAGAAAGTCCGAAGAAGAACGCGCCCATGATGGCGCGAATAGTAGTCACGGAGGCTGGTTCCGGCAGCGTGATCCCGAAGCGTGCAATTGTGGTGGTGGGATCAAGCAAAAATAGCCGTCCAATCTCGAAGTACAGCACCGTTGCAAATAGTAAAATGGCGCGGACGATCCAAAGCCTGACGACAAGAATGTGAGGGCCGTTCATTCATCTTTCTCCTGCGCTTCCGCTTGTTGGGCCGACTGACGGTTCAGGCAAGTCCCCGGCGGTTTAGGGGTCTACTGCGTTGAAAAACGCCATCACGGCATCATTCAACTCGATGGTTGGATTTTCACGACAATGTTTTTCAAGCCAAAATAGAAATGGGACCTCGCCAACACTCAGGGGGTCTTTCTGAAATTGTTTGGGGCCATTGGCATTGCCATAGAAGGCGGTACTATATCCGCTGGCAAGCCCAATGGCCCACCAATCTATCGTGTCAGAGCCTCGTTTGCGTGCCGCTAAAAAATCACTGCACTTGCCGCCCGCGGGCTGAAGTGTGGTCCCTGCATAAACAGGCTGTATCGCAAGGAATGCGACCGACAACATCAGCCACTTCATTTCTCAATCTCCGCTCGTGGTCAGGTTCTAGTGGTCTGCTTCTAAAATCTTACACACCCTGACGCCTGCCGTGGCCCAGTTTGTTGCTGTCCCTGACTGACTGCCTCATGCCTTAGCAGGCATATTGTAATCTTTCCAATACACAATCTTCTCACCGCGTACCAGAAATACACCCGCGATATGGAAGTGATTGTCGGGTTTGCCTGATCCGGGCGCTTGAATGAAGTGGTCGATGCGCTCGTTGAGTACGATGTCACCAATGGCGTGGCTGCGGAAGATTTCCCACTTAATCTCTTTCATGCCCGACATGAAACCGCCGAGGCGTTGACGGAATTGCTCAACACCTTTGATCGACGGGGCACCTTCGAACATGTGATACTCGATCTCAGGCGACACGAACGGGATGATCTTTTCCACATCTTTGCTGTTCCAGGCTAAACAAAAGTCGGTCACAAGCGTGATGATTTTCTTTTCATGTGCGGGATTGTCTCGATTCGATTTATCGGCATCGGTTGCCATCGCTGGCGTTGCGAACAGCGCAGCGACAGCCCCCATACTAATTGTCGTGAGGGCATTGCGGCGACCTGTTTTGGCATCGGTCATTATTTTAGTCTCCTGATTGAGCGTGTTATTTTTTCAAGACCCAAGCTTGGACTAATTTCTCAGCAGCTATAATTTGATCTGGCGTCATCTTTGCGGCTAAGGCATCGCGATCAACGGTCGCAGAGCCGCCGCCTTCCAGGCGCACGCCCTCTGAACTCTTGACGGCTAGCATCAGCCACATCAAGGCCTTCACGTCATCGCGTGGCGTTCCTTGGCCCGTGGCATACATCGTGGCTAATCCACGCTGTGCATTGGCGTTGCCTTGCGCAGCGCCGAGGCTTGTCCATTTGAAGGCAAAGGCATCGTCTTGATCAACGCCATGGCCTTTGCGGTAACCAGCGCCTAATCCGGTTTGAGCTTTAGCGTGGCCTTGGGCGGCAGCTTTGGCATACCAACGCATGGCCTCGCGATAGTCCTGTGCAACGCCCTGGCCGGTGCGATACATCAGGCCGACATTGTACTGCGCATCGGCCTGGCCAGCGTCCGCCAGCGGGCGCAAGACATCCATGGCAGTGGTGAACTCACCACGTTGCTGCGCAGCAAGGCCGTCTTCAAGTGGCCCTGCGAGGGTTGAGGACGCAAAGCATATCGCAGCCATGGCCAGTGTTGCGCAGCGACTTGCAATTTTCAATTTCTCGGTCATGGTTTATGGGCTAAGGCAGTGCTAACGTTCACATCCATCCATAAACCTTGGTTGAGTTCTTCGATTCCCTCAATCGTCATCTGACCTGATGTCCATTTTTGTGACCGATCATGCCACCTTTACGCTCTGGCCCCCTCTCTCATATCCGCGTCATCGAGTTCTGTCAGGTGGCTGCGGGTCCTTATTGCGGCATGTTGCTGGCCGACATGGGCGCGGACGTGATCAAGGTCGAACCGCCAGCGGGCGATAGCATGCGGGCCTGGCCGCCGCTCAATGCGGGCTATAGTGAAAACTTCGCCTCGCTCAATCGCAACAAACGTTCCATCGCGCTAGATTTGAAATCCCCCACCGATCTGAGCATCGCACACAATCTAATTGCGACCGCCGATGTGGTGATTGAAAACAATCGCCCCGGCGTGATGGATAAGTTGGGGCTAGGCTATGCGGCGTTGAAAGACGCCCATCTGAAATTGGTCTATTGCGCGATTTCGGCGTTCGGGCAAACGGGACCACGTGCGCAAGACGGCGGGTTTGATGTCACCGTGCAAGCGGCGTCGGGCATCATGAGCGTCACGGGCGAGGCGGGTGCGCCGCCCGTCAAAGCCGGTGTGCCGGTGTCAGATTTTGGCGCTGGTCTTTATGCAGCGTTCTCCATCGTCGCGGTGTTGAACCGTGTGGCGCGCGGCGAGGCAGGGTCATTCATCGATGTGTCGATGTTGGGCGCGAATTTGGGCGTCTCAGCGCTCCAAACCAGCGAGTATTTCGGTACCGGCAACAACCCCAAACCGCTGGGCTCGGCCCATCCCCGCAATGCGCCCTACCGCGCCTTTCAAGCGCGCGACAACTATTTTGTGTTGGCGGCAGGCAATGACAAACTCTGGGCCGCAGTTTGCCAGGTCATCGGGCGGGCTGATTTGGTCAAAGATGCGCGTTTTCTCACCACCACCGATCGCGCCCAACACCAGTCTGCACTCAAAGACGTTCTAGAAACAATATTTGCGGCCCATGATGTGCCCCATTGGGTGGTAGCTTTTCGCAGCGTTGGTGTACCGTGCGAGTCGATCATGACCTATGCCGATGTGTTGGCCGATCCGCATGTGGCGCAAATGAATTGGGTTCACGATATTACGTTGCCTTCGGGTGGCCAGACCAAAACCGTCGGGCCGGTGGTGGCGATGGATGGGCAGGCGGGTGCGATCTATCGTGCACCCCCCGCATTGAATGGAGATCGCGATGGCATCCTGGCAGAGCTGGGACAAGTAAAACCATGATTACGCTGATACGCCGATTGACCGAGTTGGCAGATCAGCAAGCATCGGTCGCAACCATGCTGTGTGATGTGCCCAGCGTTTTGCGCCCCGTGCTGGCGCGCGAAGAATGGCTGCCTGCAAACCACAAAGCGCCTCATCCCGACCACTACCAACAATACTTGCTATACCTCGATCCGCAGGGCCGTTTCAGCATTGTCAGTTTTGTGTGGGGGCCAGGCCAAGAAACGCCGATCCACGATCACATGACCTGGGGCGTGGTGGGGCAGTTGCGCGGCAATGAGGTGTCGACGAACTACGCGCGCAGCGCCGATGGCACGCTGAAAGTGACTGGCGTGCATACCCTAAAGCCTGGCGAAACCATCGCGTTTTCACCTGCACAGGGCGACATTCACCAGGTGCGCAATGACAGTTATGATGTGTCGGTCAGTATTCACATCTACGGCGGCGATATCGGTCGCACCAAACGCCACCGCTACGATGCCGCCACTGGTGTTGCGCATGCATTTATCAGTGGGTATTCGCCCGCCTCGGTTGTGGCGTGGAACGCATAGGATTAAGTTCGCCTGGGGAATGCCGGTTGAATCGCATTGGATCGGTTCACCGACATCGTTAGGATCACGTCACCAAATTAATTGCGGGGGAGATTGCTATGGATCCGTTTATTTTTTCGTTTGTGAAATACTTGCACGTCTTGCTGTTTGTCTACTGGCTGGGGGGCGACCTCGGCGTGTGGATGACGGGCAAGCAAATGATTCGCGATGATCTGTCGCTGGACGAACGCCTTCGTATTCGCCAAGTGGGTGCGCTGATCGACATGGCCCCGCGCGTGTGCCTAGTGCTGATGATCCCCGTCGGCTTCACGCTGGGGTCCGCTTGGGGTTCGCAATTGGATGGGCCAGTGCTGTTGCTGTTGTGGGCGTTCTGCATGGTGTGGCTGTGGCTGGTGTGGGAAGTGCACTGGAAAAAGAACGAGCCCATTGGCAAAACGCTGGGGTCCATTGATCTGAAGCTGCGCTATGTCATCGGAACGGCAATTCTGGGTTACGGCCTGTACAACCTCGTCGGTGGCGGGCCGGTAACCGAAAAATGGCTAGCGGCCAAAATCACGCTCTATGGCCTGATCATTTATAACGGCATCGTGCTGCGCAAAATTGCGGGCAACTGGCAAACCGCGTTTGACATGATTCGGGCCGGGGGCGAGCAGCGCGTGGCAGGCGAACTGCAGATGAAAGCCAACCGTCGCCGGGTTGAACCCCCCGTGCTGACCATCTGGGCGCTTGTGGCGATCATGGGCTTTTTGGGCGTCACCAAGCCTTTTTAGGGCTATAGTGATGCAGATGTGATCGCGGGTGCGGCGTTGTTCGTAGTAAGAGTACGCCTCATTTGAAGAAAGGCTCCTGCCATGCTCATCCGCCACAAAAAAGCGTCCGCCGTCGCCTCGCACGAGATCACGCCGCAATCGGTGTATCTCAATCGCCGCGCCATGATTACAGGAACGGGGCTGATAGCAGGCGCGGCTTTCTTGGCGGCACCGCATGCCCAAGCCGCTCTGCAAAATGGTCCTGGCGTGAATACGCCCATGAGCAATGTGAAAAAGGGCTACAGCAAAGTCGGCACCAACGACGCGCTCACTTCGTATGAAGCGGCCACCACTTACAATAATTTCTACGAATTTGGCACCGGCAAGGATGACCCGTCGGCCAATTCGAGCAAGTTCAAGCCCACGCCCTGGTCGGTGAAGGTTGACGGCCTGTGCAATAACGGCGGCACCTTTACGTTGGAAGATTTTATCAAGCCGCATCAGCTTGAAGAACGCATCTATCGACTGAGGTGTGTCGAGGCGTGGTCGATGGTCATTCCCTGGATTGGTATTTCGTTGGCCGAGGTTGTGAAGCGTGCCGATCCGCAAGGCAGCGCCAAGTTCATCGCGTTCGAAACCATCGTGCGCCCCGAAGAAATGCAGGGCCAAAAGTCGCGGTTCATTTTGCCGTGGCCCTATGTTGAGGGCTTACGCATGGATGAGGCCATGAACCCCTTGGCGATTTTGGCCGTGGGCATGTACGGCGAGGTGCTGCCCAATCAGAACGGCGCCCCCTTGCGGCTGATGACGCCGTGGAAGTACGGTTTCAAAAATGTCAAATCCATCTTGCGGATCAGCTTCACCGAGGCGCAACCCAAGAACACCTGGCAGGTCAGCGCCCCTTCCGAGTATGGCTTCTATGCTAACGTGAATCCCAAGGTCGATCACCCGCGCTGGACCCAAGCCAGCGAGCGGCGCATCGGCGATTTCCTGCGCCGTGAAACCCTGATGTTCAACGGCTACGAAGAAGAAGTGGCCGGACTCTATGCTGGCATGGATTTGAAGCGGAATTACTAGCCGGGGGGCTCTTCTGGCGAGCGCTCAGGCCTTGCGTTTTGGGGCCTCTAGGCCCCAAATAAGGGTGTGTTGATCAATAACCAGAGTTCCTTCCATGCCCGAAGCACCATTGACAAAAGCTGAATCCGGCGAGGTTCCGAACCTCGACGCGTTCTTTCGCCCGACGCACGATGAGTATGTGCGCACGCGATATATTGGCGCGTTGCTCAATCACGCCATGGTCGATCTGCGCTATGCGGTGTGGGACGAATACAAAGCCGCCGCCGAACCTGCGTTCAAGAAAAAGCACGGACGCCCGGCCAAAACCGGCAAAGAAATTTTCCATGCGATCAAGACCAACACCTTTTTCCGCACCTATAGTTCGTTTCGCTACAACGCCCAAGAGATGGGCCCGCAAAGCTTGCAGGCCCCCGTCGAGCGCGTCATCCCGCAACTCAATGCGGCGGCCGCTCGCGTGCCGGCAAAAGATCATGTCGGCGGCACTCTGCGCCTGAACCCAAACATTGAACTGCCGCAGTACCTCACCGGCATGGATGCGCACCTGACGCCCGGTGGCTATTGGTCCGAACATGCGGGCGAGGGTGATGTGTCGCAAGCCTTGATGCTGCAAGGTCGCCGCATTGCCGGACCGCCCGTTAACCCCTCGCGCGATTTTGGTGGCGTGGGTGCGTCGGTGGGAAAGTGGATCTCGCACAAAATCCCCGACTTCAAACCCCGCCGTGTTCTTGATATTGCCACCCAAGAGGGCAAACAACTGTTTGCTTATGGTCGCCTTTTTCCTGGCGTGGAATTGCATGGCCTCGATATCGCAGCGCCGAGTTTAAGATATGGTCATGCAGCCGCCGCGTACAAAGGGGTGCCGATTCATTTCAGCCAGCAAAACGCCGAGATGATTGATTATCCCGATGGGCATTTCGACCTCATTGTCTCCAGCTTTTTCCTGCACGAAATTTCGCTGCCCGCCACCAATCGTGTGATAGCCGAGTGTTATCGGTTGCTGGCGCCGGGCGGCATCATGGCGCACATGGAATTGCCACCGACCAAGTTGGTTGAACCGCTGCTTGATTTTAGCCTGAACTGGGACGGCCGTTACAACAACGAGCCCAACTATGCGCTGTACCGCGCTCAAGACCCCACGGAACTGAGCGTGGCTGCGGGCTTTGCGCGCAACGCCACCTTCGAAATCACCGTGCCGGATGCGGGCAGCTTCAAGCCCGAGAACTACGAGAAGTTTTTGAAAGGCGAGATGGCCTCACCACCCCATGGGCGCGGCGGCTGGTTCATCTTTGGTGGTCGCAAGGCGTTCACGAAAGCTTGAGACGCGCGCGAAGTGGGCGACTCTCGGCATCATTTCGCTGTAGGCTTGTCCAAAGCCTGGGGAGTGACCTATGAGTATCACCAAATTCACAAGCATCTTGCTCGCGTTATCGCTGAGCAGCGGTGCATTCGCCCAAAGTGCTGTGGACCCCGCTGTCGAGGCGACGGCAGCCCTCGTGCAGTCCGAGATGGAAAAGGCGGCCAACGTGGCTGCCAAGAACCGCGCGAAGGACTTGCTGCAGGATGCAAACTCGACCGTCATGGGCAATGCGCAAGGTGATGTCACCATCGTCGCCTTTACCGACTATCAATGCCCGTACTGTAAAGCCGCCGAGCCGCGACTCCTTCAGCTTCTCAAAGATGACGGCAAGGTGCGGTTCATCATCAAGGACTTTCCAATTTTGGGGCCTGCATCTGTTGTGGCATCGAAGGCCGCGCTGGCTGCTGCCAAGCAGGGCAAGCATCACGAATTTCACGTGGCATTGATGGCGTTCAAAGGCCAGCTCAAGGACGAGATCATTTTTGCCACGGCAAAGTCTGTGGGCCTTGATGTTGACCGACTCAAAAAAGATATGCTCTCGCCCGAGATTGCCGATCAACTGTTGGCCAACATGAACCTAGCGCGGGCTCTGAAAGTTTCCGTTGTGCCAGGTTACTTCGTCGATGCCCGCGTGTTGTCGGGCGTTAGCTCGCGTACCCAAACCTCGAAAATTGATTTTGCCGCCGAAGTTTTAGCAGCGCGCGCTCAAAAATAATGACCACCGATATCTCCATCAATCGCCGAACAGCATTGGGCACGGCGCTGGCCGCTGCCAGCGTGTCGAGCGCCCATGCCGCGTCACCCAATTCCAACAGGAGTGATTCAACGATGAAAGCTTATGAAATCGGCGACACCAGCAAAGGGATAGGGCTTCGTCTTGTGGACCGCCCAGCACTCAAACCTGGCTTCGGCCAAGTTGTCATCAAGGTGCGCGCCACAGGTTTGAACGCGCGTGACTTGTCCATTTTGAAAGGCGGCCTGATGGGCAAGTCGGTGCCCTCCACGCGCATTCCGCTGATGGACGTGGCGGGCGATGTTCTTCTTGTCGGCCCCGGCGTCAGCCGCGTGAAAGTCAGCGACCGCGTGACGATGACGCACTATTGGAAGTGGCTTGATGGCGCGTGGGATGTGTCGATGCGCGAGGAAGATTATTCCAACACGCTCGACGGTTTTTTAGCCGAGCAAGCGCTGGTGCAGGCTGATCCATTGGTCAAAATCCCCGACAGCGTAACGTATGAGGATGCCAGTACCATCCCCAGTGCCGGTTTAACGGCCTGGAACGCCGTCATCGAGGCTGGACACACTAAGCCCGGCTACACGGTACTCACCATTGGCACCGGCGGTGTGTCGATGTTCGGGCTGCAATGGGCCAAGATGATGGGTGCCCGCGTCATCATCACATCGTCCAGCGATGCGAAGCTAGAAAAAATGAAAGCGCTCGGCGCCGATGTCGCTATCAACTACCGCACCACGCCCAATTGGTCGCAGGCGGTGCTGGACGCCACCAACGGACGCGGGGCAGACGTAGTGCTGAACAATGTCGGCATGGGCGAGATGGAGCAGTGCTTGATGGCCTGCGCCTCGGGCGGGAAGGTGATGTACATCGGCGCCAATGCCGTCACGCCCGACCGCAAAGATGCCCCACCCACCGCACTTACGCGCTTTCCCAATCTCATCATCAAAGACCTGACCATAAAGGGCATCATCGTCGGCAGCCGACGCATGTTTGAAGATTTGTTGGCGGCGATGGCCACCAACAACATCAAACCCATCATTGATCGTGTGTATGCCTTCGACCAAGTCCACGACGCCATTGCCTACATGCAAAGCGGCGACAAAATTGGGAAGATCGTGATTAGGGTGGGGTAAGCGCGCGGCCATCGCCGGATCGAGCGCTTGGATAGCCGCGTTATGCCGCATACGCCGTGTCCGCTGGTGCAAGCCACTGTCGAAGGCCGAGCCGAACCCCACGAGCAAGCCACACCCATCAGGGTGAGCCGGTTGGCCGCAAATGTTATTTCGGGCCCTTTTTTGCGTGGATATTAAAGCGCTCTAAATTTTATCGGTCGATACGCTGAATAACGACCCATCGGGTTTGCGTTTTCCGGCGGCTTCTTTTTCTTTCATCTTTTTCAGGGCGTAGGTCCAGGTGTTTTCGTTTTCACGCAGGTCCTTCCATACCTTCGGCGCTTCCAGGTACTGCGGGTAGTTCTTTTCGGTGTACTCGCGAATCGCTTTGGGCAGTTGCGAGGTGCCTTTGGTGAACTTGAACGACTGCGAGTGATAGATCATCACACCCTGGCGGTCGGCCATCTCCATAAAGGGCAGCCACATGCCCACACGCGCCCACGCCGTATGGTTTTCCGCCGAGCTGACTTTGGGGTCGCTGACTTCTTTGACGCTGCCCGAGATCGCCCACAATTCGCCCGATTGATACAGGTCTTGCTGGCTTTGCAACGGATACTCAGCGCGCGTAATGGGGTTCTTCTCGGTCGAGCGCAGCACATCGAGCTGAAACACAATGCGGTCGCCGACAATTTGGTGCGGGAAGGGCGGGTCCATCATGCCGCCTTTGAGTTTGTAGATGCGGTTGACCGGATCGTTGAGGATATGCAGCACCTCAACACGTTTGTTGGTGAACGGGTTGGTCCACTCGTTGATGATCTCGCCGGTTTTGGGGTCGCAATAATAAAGCACTTCGCGATGATAAAACCGCCATGTGCCGTCGCCCATATCTTCAAGGCGGCTGGTGCCGATGCCGTAGGTTTTGAAAACCTTGGTGTTTCCTTGGCCGTTCATCCACACCCAGGCTTCGCCGGGAAAGCCACTGATGATATCTTTCCCCGACAGATCAGCTTGCAATTTTAGCAAGGTGAGAAGGTTCGTTTTGGGATCCATAAAGTCGACACCAGCGGCGTTGGCTTCACGGGGCTCCATCGCCCAGGCGCTGGCCCCGAAGGCCGCAGCGGTGGCGACGCCAGCTTTTAAGGCTTCGCGGCGCGCTGGAATGAAATCTGACAGCAGTGGCGGACGATTAAGCATGATGGTCCCTCCCAAGACGATATGATCGAATGGAGGGATTGTTTCACATACACAGTCTCTCGGCCAATGGGCCGGGCGGGTGTTGTGGTGCGCCGTCCGCTTAGTGGAACCCGGCGGGGGCGGTGCCGTCGCCGGGCATACGCCCGGGTGATTTTAGCCGCACGATCAGGGCAAAGATGAACACCACACCGTTCAAGGCCCCGATGAGGATAAACGGCGCATTGGGGCTGACCGCATCGTAAAGGTAGCCGCCCATGCTCGAGCAGAACAAAATCCCAATGGCGCCCGAGGTGTTAAATCCACCAATCACTGCGCCTCGTTCTAAAATCGGCGCTTCCTGGCCGATCAACGCTTGCGAGCCTAAGAAGGCGCTGATTTGGCCAATACCGAGCAACGCAATGAGCGGAAGGTCGATTGTCGCCAGCGGGTCATCAACAAAGCCCATGCCCAGATAGCCCGCCGCCGCCAGCCCCATGCAGACGGCTAAGGCCGTCACGCGATTGGCGCGATCAAGCAAAAAGACCACCGCACCGATCCACAACAGCGCCGCCGATTGTGCCAGCACAAAAATGCGTGTTCCGGCCTTACTGGCCTCGGGGAAATCCATGCCGCTGGCTACGCCTGCTTGGGTCGCCCACAGCGTCAGGAATGTACCGAGAATGACTAAGTCGCCGCGTGCGATGAAGGCCGCACTGTATGATAAAGCAATGCGGGGGTTGAGGGCAGCGCGCAGGGCGCTGCGGGCAATCTCCATCGGCGCTGGGCGATCATCGGCTTTCACCGGCGTGCCGCCCTTCAGTCCGATGGCAACAACAACGGCCGCGATGAAGCACAGGCCCGCAACGATGAAGTGCGTGTACTCGCCCGCCGTCGCATCATTGAATCCCGCAGCTGAAAAACGTTTCGGTATGCCGCCCAGCACGATGTTCAAAATCGCAACACCGAGGCCGTTCATCAAGCCAACGATGGCCACGGCCTTGCCGCGTGTGGCTTCCTGCGGGTAGTCGGTGATAACAGTGGCCAGCGCGCCGGTAGTGGTGGCGATGCCCAGCGCATAGATGATGCGTAAGATTGTGAGTTCGCCGATGGTCGCGGCGTGCGGATACAGCGCATAACCCAAACCCATGAGCATGAACCCGGCCGAGAACAGCGCCTTACGACCGAAGCGGTCGACCAACACGCCGACAGGGCCGAACATCAAGATGGACGTGATCTCGGTCCATAAAACCAAGTTGCCACTGACGACGCCTTGTTGGTCTTGGGGGATTTTCAGCACGACATTCAGCACATAGGGCGTGCCGATACCCATAAACGTCAGCAGGCCAATGCTGAAAAACGCCGCATACAGCAGCGTCCACATATTGCCCTTGCTGATGCCAGGCGCCAGCC
The DNA here is from genome assembly GCA_002737725.1 of Rhodospirillaceae bacterium. Classification (GTDB taxonomy): domain Bacteria; phylum Pseudomonadota; class Alphaproteobacteria; order Rhodospirillales; family Rhodospirillaceae. Next base: position 5,811 of record NSIP01000021.1, on the reverse strand, counting down.
AGACGGGCCCAAACTTCTTTGCCGTCGTGTCGAGCGTTGTCATAAAAGCCCCCCGTGCGCATTCCACTCAATGTCATGGACTTCGTATGTGACTACAAGCCCAATCGCCCTTATGTTTGATGTTCGGCGTACCATGATACGATAACGCATCAGTGAGATGAAATCGCACCGGGCTAAGTTTACTGCTCTCTGCGTCCTAACAGTGCGAAGCACAATCCATGAATGATATTCTGGCCATAGAGCCCAAACACCCAATCGATTGGGCGATCATTGTTCGGCGCGCGTTAAAGCCTGTCGTTTTTACATTGAGTTGCTTGCCGGTTGCTTGGCTGGCGTGGGCGGCGCTGAATAACGGGCTGGGGGCGAACCCCATCGAAAAGCTCATTCGCTTTAATGGTGACTGGGCGCTGCGGTTTTTATTGATCGGTCTGGCGGTCACGCCCATTCGTCTTATGACGGGGTGGACAGACATCGCCCGCGTGCGCCGGATGCTGGGTTTGTTCGCCTTCTTTTATGTCTGCTTGCATATCAGCGCATATGTTGGCCTCGACCAATTCTTTAATTGGCGTAACATCTGGGCCGATATCGTCAAGCGGGTTTACATCACCATCGGCATGGCGGCGTTTCTGTCGCTCATTCCCTTAGCCGTCACCTCGACCGCTGGCATGGTCAAGCGCATGGGAGCGCGGCAATGGCGACGGATGCATCGCGTGGTGTACGTCACCACCATCGCCGGGATTATTCACTACATCATGATGCTCAAGGCGGGTTATCAGGAACCCGCACTTTATGCCGCGATTCTAGCCGTACTCTTGGCGATCCGCGCTCTCAAAAAATGGCCCTGACATTGGCCTGATGTTGATCACGGGTGCGGGGGGGTATCATTTGCGACGCCGATGGACACCGAATGAGGGTTGCCCAGCACGATAATCTTGGGCCGTCCTGTGATGCCGCCGGAGGTCATGGCTTTGAAGTGCGTCGCGATCACGTCAGGCAGGGGCGCATCGGAGAGTGCCGTGTCGGGCGTAAAACCTTGCGGCAAAATCGCGCAGGTTTCGCTTTGCACTGGCGGGTTGCCCACAATCAATTCTGGTTTGGCCAGTGCAATGATCTCGCTGAGTTCCTTCGCCGCAAGTTTGAGCGGCGGGGGTTTTGGTACGGCGCCCAGTTTCCAAATCGCGGCGATGGCCTCAATGAAAGCGATCGAGTTCGGCAGAATGACCGAAACAAAATCGCCGCGCCCCACTCCCATGGCCGCATAGGCGCGCGCTAAGCGGTTGGTGCTGGAGTCACATTCGGCGCGTGTTACCACACTCTCGTCTTCGATGAGAATCGGTCGATCCGGGTCCCGCTCGGCTAACAGTGCGAGGGCTTTGAGAATGGATATGGCAGCCACTGCTTGCTCCAATATTTGTGCCGTCGCCTGTTCCCGGCCATCGGCAATGTGTTGATGCATCATGGGCATTTCGCCCCGTGGCGTGACCTGTCAGGGCTGACAGGGCGACAGATTTAAGGGCAGGGCTGATTCAGTCCTTGCATTCAGGGGAACGGTCAGCAAAAAGGGCATCCAATTGCGCTGTTGAGGGCTGTGTCAGAGCCTTCAGGGGCGTGCGGCTAATTTCAGATAAGTCATTGAATTTAATGAATGAATCGTCTCATATTATGACCCACGCTCAGCTCGCCAACGCGATCCGCTTTTTGTCAGCAGATGCAGTCCAGAAGGCCAACAGCGGCCATCCCGGGATGCCCATGGGTATGGCCGATGTCGCGACCGTGCTGTTTACCCGCTTTTTGAAGTTTGATGCGGCCGACCCGCGCTGGCCCGACCGCGACCGATTCGTCCTGTCGGCGGGCCATGGGTCGATGCTCCTCTATAGCCTCATGTATCTTACCGGCTATTCAGACATGACGCTGGAGCAGATTAAGAATTTCCGCCAGCTCGGCAGCATTACAGCAGGTCACCCAGAGTTTGGTCATGTGTCAGGGGCCGAGACGACCACCGGGCCTTTGGGACAGGGTCTCGCGAACGCTGTGGGCTTTGCTTTAGGGGAACGTTTGTTGGCCGCGCGATTTGGCGCTGAGCTGGTCAATCACCATACCTATGTCATCGCCGGAGACGGCTGCCTGATGGAAGGCATTAGTCACGAAGCGATTTCCATGGCGGGGCACTTGAAGCTGAATAAGTTGATCGTGCTGTTCGACGACAACCACATCAGCATTGATGGGCCGACCGACCTCACGGTGTCGGATGATCAACGCAAGCGCTTCGAGGCCTGCGGTTGGAATACCTGGGCGGTGGATGGCCACAATGCCGAGGCTGTTGCAACGGCCATCGAGGCTGCGCGCAAAAGCGACAAGCCTGCGATGATTGCGTGTCGCACGGTCATCGGTTTCGGGGCGCCCAAGTTGGCGGGCACTTCAAAAACCCACGGCTCACCGTTGGGTGATGAGGAAATTGCCGGTGCGCGCGCGAAGCTAGGTTGGGCGCATGCTCCGTTTGTTGTGCCCGATGATGTTCTGGCGACCTGGCGCGCAGCCGGGGCCAAGGGTTCCGCAGAGCACAAATTATGGAATGAGCGGTTAGGGAAAGCCGATACGGAGAAGCGTGCCGAGTGGGTCCATGCGCTGGCGGGTGATTTGCCCCAAGGTTTCGATGCCGCAATCAACGCCCTGAAAAAGAAATCCTCGGACGAAAAGCCAAAAGTCGCCACACGCATTTCCTCGCAGACAGTGTTGGAAACTATTGTGCCCCTGGTGCCCGAGATGATCGGTGGCTCGGCGGATCTCACGGGCTCGAATAATACCAAGACGGGCCCGATGAAGGCGGTGGCCGCGCCCGATTACGCTGGGCGTTACGTTTATTATGGCGTGCGCGAGCACGGCATGGCGGCGGCCATGAACGGACTGGCGCTGCACGGCGGCATTATTCCCTACGGCGCGACCTTCTTAGTGTTCACCGATTATTGCAGGCCGTCCATTCGCTTGTCGGCGCTGATGAATCAGCGCGTCATTTATGTGATGACGCACGATTCTATTGGCTTGGGTGAAGACGGCCCCACTCACCAGCCTATCGAGCATCTCGCCTCGCTACGCGCCATGCCCAATGTGTTGGTGATGCGCCCCTGCGACACGGTTGAAACCGCCGAGTGCTGGGCCTTAGCGCTTCAGCACAAAACCGGACCATCCATTCTTGCGCTCACGCGCCAGAATTTGCCGATGCTGCGCAACGTCCATACCGATGACAATCGTTCGGCTAAGGGCGGGTATGTTTTGCAAGACGCCGATGGCGTGCGCAAAGCGACCATTATCGCCACAGGTTCGGAAGTCAGTCTGGCCATGGAGGCGCGTGCAAAACTTCAGGCCGAGGGCGTTGGCACGGCCGTCGTGTCGATGGTTTGCGCCGAGCTCTTCGATCAACAGTCTGAGAGTTATCGAGCCCAAGTTTTGGGTGGCGATGTGCGTGTTTCAGTCGAAGCGGCCAGCACCTATGGTTGGATCAAGTATGTGGGTCCAAAAGGCACTGCCATTGGCATCGACAGTTTCGGTGCCTCGGCGCCAGCCCCGGCTTTATATAAACACTTCGGCGTCACGGCTGAGGCTGTGGTGGCTGCTGTGAAGGCACGCATCTGATGTCTCCGTGGGCATTCATGATTGGATTGTTCGCAAGCGCCTTGGTGTTTTCAGTTGCGACGGCAGCGCCATCTCATCAGCCCGGCGATGTGTTCCGCGATTGTCCAACGTGTCCCGAAGTCGTTGTGGTGCCTGCAGGCACCTTCACCATGGGCTCAAGCTCTGAGGAATTAGCACGCGCAGGCTTGCCAAACGAGCAGGCTGCGCGCGAGCGACCCGCCCATAAGGTGACCATTACCAAACCCTTCGCCATTGGCCGCACTGAGTTGACAGTTGGTGAATATAAAATCTTCGCCACCGAATCTGGACGTATAGATGCGAAGAACTGCACGGTCTGGAATGAGGCCACCAAAACCTGGGGGCCTGTGGCTGAGGCGACGTGGCGTGCGCCAGGCTATGCGCAGACCGATCAGCATCCGGTCGGCTGTCTAACGTTTGACGATGCGCGCGCCTATACGCAATGGCTCAGTCAACGCGCGGGCCACACATATCGAGTGCCCAGCGAGGCACAGTGGGAATACGTCGCTAAGCTCGGTACGCCCAAGGACCATGCGGCTGCAGATATTTGTAAAGCGGCCAATGTCTCGGATGCCTTGCGCGCCGAGGCCCATGGCGGTGATCTCACCGACGCCACGCGCTTCTTCACATGTAAAGACGGTTATGTGTTTGCCGCACCCGTGGGCTCGTTTCAGCGCGATGCGTTGGGTTTATCGGATGTGATCGGCAATATCTGGGAATGGACCGAGGATTGCTTTATTCCGCACTACGATGGCGCGCCCACCGATGGCTCAGCGCGCTGGGCTGAAGGGTGCGAGCGTAGGATCGTGCGCGGTGGTGGCTGGTATAGCCGTTCGTGGTTTGTGCGTGCCGCTGGGCGCAGCCGCGAGGCGCTGGATTACCGCAGCGCTACTCTTGGTCTTCGCGTGGTCCGGCAGCTCGACTAAATCTCAATCGCCAAGGCCAGGCCCAAAAAGACCGCGACGCAGGCCACCAGGCCCACAACCCTAGCCGTTGGCGGAGCTGGGTTTTCGTTTTGAAAATCCCACATGGCCTGTTCGCGCAGATGATCAAATTCGCACATGGATGGTCCTCCCTGGGGTTCCTCCCCTGATATGAGGGCGAAAAATAGGATTCCAAGAGGGTATTTCAGCCTGGCCCCGCGGGGTATAAGAAAGGCCTCCCTGTGAGGAAAAGAGCCAGACTCCATGACCGTGAAGATCGCCCCAAGTATCCTCTCCGCCGACTTCGCTCGCTTAGGCGAGGAGGTGCGCGCCATCGACGCCGCCGGGGCAGATTACATTCATGTGGACGTGATGGACGGCCACTTCGTTCCCAACATTACGATTGGGCCAGCTATCGTCAAAGCGCTCCGTGCGCATACGAAAAAAGTGTTCGATGTGCATCTGATGATTGCGCCCGTTGACCCTTATATCGCAGCCTTTGCCGAAGCCGGATCTGACATCATTACGGTTCACGCCGAAGCCGGCCCGCACCTCGATCGCTCACTTCAAGTGATTAAATCATTGGGCAAAAAAGCGGGCGTTTCGCTGAACCCTTCAACACCGGCTTCGGTGCTTGAATACGTTCTTGATAAGCTTGATCTGATTTTGGTGATGACGGTTAATCCGGGGTTCGGTGGGCAATCTTTCATTCGCAGCCAATTGAGTAAGATCACACAAATCCGCGCCATGATTGGCAACAGGCCGATCGAGTTGGAAGTCGATGGCGGAATCAACCCCTCGACCGCGGCCGAATGTATCAAGGCTGGGGCCAACGTTTTGGTCGCCGGGACGGCTGTTTTTGGCTCTCCAGATTACAGCGGGAACATCAGAGGGCTGCGCGGCTGATTCTCAATTCATTGATTCTAAATACGAATTTCGACTTTGCTCATTTTATCCACAGCTGCTGACACAAAATCTTCATATTAGCGTCACAAAAGGTTTGGGCTCCCCCGATAGGAAGAACGCGTACTGGGACAACCCGAATAACCTCGGGCGTCCACAACCTAATTCTCTATCGGGAGATCACAGATGTTAAGGAATGAGACCTTTGTCGGCGTCTTGCTGGCCACCAGCGCGTTGATCAGTCAAGTCGGCGCCGCCGACGTTGATCCTGGCTTGAAGGACTACAAGAAAGTTTCAGGCGTTGAAGGCAGCTTGAAGTCAATTGGGTCTGATACCC
>NSIP01000020.1 GCA_002737725.1 Rhodospirillaceae bacterium | reverse complement strand
TATTCTTAAGCCGCCACCTTGCGCAGCCATCCCGGCTACCAGCCTGATCGAGATCACCCACCGGCGAGCGTAAGTCAAAAATCCCGACGCGCCATGCATGGCTGGGGCCCCCGCATTGAGCATGCCCCCCCCTGCCGGTTTCGGGGGGATGGGGGGTCGGAAACGGTGCCGGTGATCCCATCTTTCTCTGGTTATCGCCCCTTTTTATTAATCGCCACCACGTTCCCCGCCTTGGTGACTGTGCCGCAGAATTTGGCCCAGTCGTCCATCATGCGCCTGCGCTTCTCCATGAGGTCGCCGCGCCTGTATGCCGCTTCCACCTTGTCGCCAATGGTGTGAGCGAGTGCCATCTCGGCAACGTCGCGTGGGTAGTTGGTGCTCTCTGCCGCCCAGTCGCGGAACGTGCTCCGGAAACCATGTACTGTGATGTCATTACGTTCCATTCGCTTTAACACGTCCATCATCACGTTGATCGTAAGGGTCTTTCCCTTTTTCCCTGGAAAAACAAACTCGCTTTCTTTGCTCTTGGCGAGCTGCTTGATGATGGCGAGTGCGGGGGCGGATAACGGTATGCGATGTTCTTTACCAGCTTTGATACGGTTTGCAGGAATGACCCATAGGGCTTTGTCTTCGTCGATTTCGTCCCACCTTGCACCTAATACTTCGCTGGTGCGGGTACCTGTTAAAATTAATAGTTCCAAAGCAATCGCCGCCGTATTTCTTTGGATACGTAGCTTCGTTATAAACGAGCCAATCTCGGCATAAGGTAGAGCCGGGTAGTGTATAACCTTCTGGACTTTGGTGCGTGCTGGTAATGAGTGCTCAAGATTACCGCGCCATCGGGCGGGGTTTTCCCCGTCGCGGTATTTGCGCACCTTTGCCCAATCGAGGATTGCCTCGATGCGCCCCCTCACCCTTGATGCTGTCTGTGTCTTGCCACTCCACAGGGTGGGCTTGCTTTTCAGGTCATCACACTTTTGCTCAAGCACTTTGAGCACATGGCCGACATCAACATCCCGTACGGGCAGCTTGCCCAGCTTTGGGTAGGCGTAAGCTTCCAGGGTAGCGGTCCACTGAGCGGCGTGTTTCTCGTTACGCCATCCCTCACGGTGGGCCGCGATGTACGCCTCGGCACAGTCCTTGAAGGTAATGGCTTTAGTCACATCCAGAGCAGCCACAACCTTGTCGCGCTTGCGAGCCTCGATGGGGTCAACGCCTTGCTGAATTTGCCTGCGCTTCGCCGCCGCATCTAATCGCGCTACAGCCAGGGACACATCATTGAGCGAGCCAAGCCCCATATCGCGGGGAGTTTTGCGCCCGCCCATCCGGTAGCGAAATATCCAAGACCGCCCCCCGTTGGCAGAAATTTGCAGATAAAGCCCTCCGCCGTCAGAGTATAGCCCCGGGGCTTTTAGCCGCTCCACTTTGAGCGGGGTTAACTTATCGAGGGTTTTTGCCATGGCTTTCTACCCATCTCTGTACCCATCCCATGCACCGAGATTGTGGGGAACACTGGGGAACAGTACAAGACAAAAACCCAACAATAAATGGCTTAATTTCTGGCTATCTGGGATGGGTGGGGACAGTGAGAAACACATAATTGGCGGACGGGTGATCCTTCATACAGGCACCGCACATCACTTCGTCTTCGATGACTGCCGACTCAAAGGGCAGGCAGTAGAGATTGCAATAAGGGCGCGTGATAAATGTAAACTGGCTGAAGCAGGCCGCGCACAGGCTGCCTGGTTGGTCTACGCTCGTATCGCAGGCCAGGCACTGCGGTGGCAGCAAAACATCCAGCACACTCCGACCCACGCACCAAATAAGTTTCGATCTTGTCTCTAAGACTGTTTGCATCCGTTATATCATGGCATAAATGGGCGTATGTCCGACAGTATGTTGGTTTTTGATCGCTCGACTGTGCGTCGTCATCGCGACCGCGCCGCGTCATCTATTAGCGAAACTGATTTCCTATTTCGCGAAGCGGCAGAACGACTGCTCGACCGCATCAATGACGTGACACGGCGATTTCCATTGGCGCTGGATTTAGGCTGCCATGCCGGGCAAATTGCAAGGCTCTTGGGGGACGTATCTAAAATAGATCACCTCATCCAATGCGACCTGTCAGCGGCGATGGCGCGGTTGGCCCGCATCAACGGCCACCCCGCTCTTGTGGCAGACGAGGAGACGCTCCCTTTTGGCGACAATACGCTCGATTTGGTGATTTCAAATTTGTCGCTGCATTGGACCAATGATTTGCCCGGTGCCTTGGTGCAAATCCGCCGCGCGCTGAAGCCTGATGGCTTATTACTCGCCACGGTCTTTGGCGGCGAAACACTCAAAGAACTGCGCGCTGCCTTGATCGAAGCTGAAAGCGAAATCACCGGCGGGGCCAGCCCGCGCATCTCACCCTTCGTTGACGTGCGCGATGCAGGCCAACTGATGAACCGCGCCGGGTTCGCGCTGCCAGTCATTGATGCCGATACAATAACAGTGACATATGCCGATCCGTTGAAACTGATGGCCGATCTTCGAGCGATGGGCGAAACCAATGCCGTGCGCGAACGGCACAAGTCGTTCCTGCGCCGCGATGTGCTAGCGCGCGCATTGGAAATCTACCGGGCGCAGTATTCAGATTCGCGCGGGCGGGTGATGGCCACCTTCCAGATCGTTACCATGACCGGCTGGGCACCTCATGCCTCGCAACAAAAAGCAATGCGCCCCGGCAGCGCCAAAACGCGATTGGCCGATGCCTTGAATGCGACTGAAGAGTCGCTCGACGACAAAACACCGATGAAGAGGATACCATGAAGTTCGAAAAACCATTGATCGAAGGCGCGCTCATCAAACGCTACAAGCGCTTTTTTGCCGACGTGACGTTGAAAGACGGCAAGGTCGTCACGGCCCACTGCGCCAACTCAGGCTCTATGCTCTCGGTCCAAGAGCCTGGCGCGCGCGTCTGGCTGACACCCGTTGATAACCCAGACCGCAAACTGAAATTCACTTGGGAACTGATCGAGATTTTTGGCGGGCTGGTGGGCATTAACACCAGCCACCCCAATAAACTCGTTGCTGACGCTATTTCAGCCGGGGAGATCAAAAGCCTGAAGGGCTACGACTCCCTCAAGCGCGAGCAAAAATATGGCAAAAACTCGCGCATCGACATTCTGCTGGAAAGCCAAGGAAAACCACCCTGCTACGTTGAGGTGAAAAACGTCACCATGAAGCGCGCGGCAGGCCCCAAAAACCCAGCCGAATTTCCCGACTCCGTCACCGAGCGGGGAACCAAACATCTCAATGAGTTAGCCGAGGTAGTGAAGGGCGGTGGCCGCGCTGTGATGTTCTATTTAGTACAGCGGACCGACAGTACGCGCTTTGCCTTGGCCGCAGATATCGACCCGGATTATGCCAAAGCCTTTGATAAGGCAATGGAAAGTGGTGTTGAGGCGCTGTGTTATGGTTGCGATATGACCACCAATGGTATAACCATCGGAAAGCCGTTGACGATGGATTTACCAGGATAAGCGCATATCTATCCCATCGTGATGGAATGATTGAAGACCTTGCCGGTTCGCCGGCGCAACAAATGTATCTGGAAATGAGAGAAGCGGCCCTCCGCCGTCCCCGCGATGTCGAACTACACGGACCCGAGGCCTTTGCGGCCATGCGGAAATCTGGGCGTTTGACCGCCGAGATTTTAGACTTCATTACACCTTTCGTGCGCCCCGGCGTGACGACGGGCGAGATTGACCGCCTGTGCCACGAATATCATCTGTTGCATGGGGCCATTCCTGGCCCGTTGAATTATCGCGGCTATCCCAAATCAATTTGTACGTCGGTGAACCATGTGGTGTGCCACGGCATTCCGGGTGCCCGAATTTTGCGAGACGGCGACATTGTGAACATCGACGTCTCGCCCATCTTGGATGGTTGGTTCGGCGATTCCAGCCGCATGTATTTCGTCGGCGATGTGAAAATCAAAGCGCGCCGTTTAGTTGAGGTCACCTACGAAGCCTTGATGCGCGGCATTGCGGCCGTCAAGCCGGGCGCGACTTTGGGCGATGTTGGTTATGCTATCCAGTCGTACGCCGAAGAGCAGCGCTTCTCGGTCGTGCGCGACTTCTGTGGCCATGGCATCGGTAAGATCTTTCACCAACCACCCAACGTCATGCACTTTGGCGAACCCGGCGAAGGTTTGGTGCTGGAGGCGGGCATGATTTTCACAATTGAACCAATGGTCAATGCGGGCCGCTACGACACCAAGATTTTAGAAGACGGCTGGACCGCCGTGACCCGCGACAAATCGCTGTCGGCGCAGTTCGAACACACCATCGGCGTCACCGAAACCGGCGTGGAAATTTTCACGCTGTCGCCCAAAGGGTATACCTGCGCGCCCTACGGCCCGGAAAACGAACCGGCACCCCCGGCACCTTTCTAGTGGAGCGGATTTGACATTCGCTATCCTTGCCGCGGCGGAACTGAGAAGCAATGTCAAATCCAAAGCTCCACTAAAAACCTATATTTACTAGTGGTCCTTATGATTTTAGCATTCGCAAGATTGCAGTCCGAAATGGGATGCGAATGTTAGAATCGGACCGCTAGCCATGCCTGCCAAGGGCCTTGGTAAAGCGACCGGCCAAGACCATTTCGTGGATTCCACATCCAACCATAGCGACGCGACCCAAGACTATGTGGGCCATCGTCAACGCCTGCGCGAGCGGTTTTTGACGGGCGGCGCAGACAGCTTACCCGATTACGAATTGTTGAAGCTGTTGTTGTTTATGGCGCAACCGCGCGCCGATACCAAACCCATCGCCAAAGAACTGCTGCGAAAGTTTGGCTCGTTTGCCGAAGTCATTTCGGCCGATGCCGATGCGCTTCGTGACGTTAAGGGAATCGGCGATGCGGGCATTGTGTCGCTGAAGGCCGTGCAAGCCGCCGCACAGCGTCTGTTGCGCACGAAGGTGAAAGCCGCGCAGGTGATTTCGTCGTGGACCGCATTGATCGAATATTGCATTGCAACCATGGCCTACAACACGATCGAGCAGTTCTGCGTGATGTATCTCGACCGCAAGAACAAACTGATTGCCGACGAGGCGCAAGGCGAAGGCACTGTGGATCACACGCCGGTCTATCCGCGCGAAGTCGTGAAGCGAGCTTTGGAACTCAATGCCAGTTCAATCATCATGGCGCATGATAATCCATTAAATTTAGCTGCGTGATTTATCATTCAAATTTAACGAATTGATGGGTTCACCACCACTTCAAACCAGCGCGTGTTGGCTGTTGTGTTGGCTGTATAGCGGCGGGTGCAGCGTAGTAATCGGTGGTTAGCTGTCGGATTATTTGTCGGGGTTGGCGTGATGTGCAGCAACAAATTGGCGGGCACGATTACAGCCGGTGTGGCCAATGCGAGTGTTTCTTTTAAGGCGGGATTCATCTTCTCAGAAGGTCACGCGCAGCGTCGCACGCCAGGCACCAGGCCCAAACTGATTGAACAGCCCGCTAGGCCCGACAATAAAAGGCCGCCCGCCTAACAGGTTGGATGTGAGTAAGCGTACTTGGGCCTGCTGCTCGCCCCACATGAAGTTATACCGCGCGCCGAACGATGCCATGACGAAGCCTTTCGGCCCATAGGTGTTGGTGGAATCAGCCGAACGTCCGGCTTGCCATGACATTCGCGCGTCAAATGCCCAATCGGGTGCCCAGGAAAATTTATGATCGAGCCCGCCAAACGCGATGGACGATGACACGCCTACGGGGCGCGAACTCACGAGGCCCGCATCGACCAAAGGGCTCGAGAGCTTGGGGTCGATCAGCATAGCCCCCAGCACAACCGACGTGCCGTCAATCACTTTGCCAGTAAACGAGACTTCGACGCCGCGATGACGTACCTTGCCGACCAGCGCAAAAACGCCTGCCGGATCAAGCCCTGCTGTCAGCTTGGTAGTATCGAAACCTGAAACATTGAGGCCCAAGGCTTTGGACAGTTCTTGGCGAACACCGATTTCGTATTCGCGCGCCACCACCGGCGGCAAAACCGCGAACCGGTTGACGACATTCTGAGGCGCGATGCCGCTTTCTTCCACACCCTTGACCGTATTGGCGAACACGGTGGTCGTTTGCGTCAAAGCGAAAATCGCCGAGGCGTCATACAGCGTTTTTCGATCGGTTCTGGCGGACATCATGCCGCCGGGCGGAGTGACGGTCTTTGTATAGATTGAGCGATGCAGCCCCAGTTTGATTTCAAGGCGGTCGAAGTAGGTTCCGCTGTAACCTGTGCTGAAGATCATCTGGTCGACGTCAGAGTCGAGAGCCCCGATTGCTGGTGCTAATATCGGCTCGGCTGGATACACGGGATTATCCAGGCTGATAATGCCGATATTAAAAGGTACGCGGCTGATCGTCTTGGACCGCGACAGTCGGCCCCGTGTCGCAGTATTGAAGGTGTGTGCCGAATTGCCGACTTCAAATGCGCGCTCGATAGTAGCCTCGCCAGTCAGAGAACGGCCCCGAGCAAGATCGCTTCGAATATAAGTAATGCTGGCTGTTTGATTGTCGGCACGCAGTCCTACATTGGTGAACTCCGACGGTGAACGGCGCGTATCGGCATAATAGGCCGTTGCGGTCACGGTCCAGTTCGGCGTTGGCTCGGCGTCAACTAAAATGCCTGTATTGAGGCTAGTTCGGCGCACATCAGCCCACGGCACACCATAGTTTTGAAGTTTAGGCTTTTTCGGCACATACCGCCCGAGCGTCGAGAACTGAAAGTCGCCGTTATATTCGGCCCGTTCAATCGCAAACAATCCGCGGATGCGCACGGTCTCGGACGGCCGCCACTGCGGCACCGCCCCGGCGATGACGGAAAAGCCCTTGGTATCGTTGGCAAACCGTGTGCGGGTTGCAGTAGTGCCTCCGGCGATACTGAACCGGCCAATATCGTCGCCGTACGCCCCGGTCATTTCAACAAACTTGGCATTGCTTTCCTTGATTCCGGTGTGGACGCTTAACGAGCGTGAACCGGGGGCGGCAGCTCGCAAACGATAATCGACCACGCCGGATGGCGAAGGATACTTGAGCCGTGCAGCATTGGTGCCGACTTTGACGGTCACACCGTCCAAGATCATGTCGGGGAGTTGAAATTCACGAAGAAAGTACCGGCCTTCAAGGCGGTAAGCGCCAGTGGTCGCCAAATCAAAGCCACGCACTTGATTTTCATTATAAAGACCAACCTGCTCCTGGCCGACCCGTTCCCCAAAGGCATCCCGCGCGCGGGCTGCCGCATTGTCACCGGTCGCTGAGGATGCAGCCGCTGTTGTGGACTGAGCATGAGCCGTACAGGCAACCAGCACACTAAAGCCGATGGAAACCAAAGATCCAAGAAAGTAAGCGCTCAAAAGTGATCAACCCCAAGTATAAAAATTCAATCCAACACCAACGAGAGTTTCATAACAGCAGCGCGTAGTTCGCTCCAATAGCAATAGCTGTAGCACCCACCCAGCGAATCTCGGCTACATTTTTGGCTTTCGACTATGATACGGCACGAAGGCAATCGGGCGGCGACGCCAGCCAAAGGCTCGGGAGGTTGCGGCTGCCTGAGAACAGAGCAGCCATCACATTAATGTCAATCAAGTTGATTATGCCAATCAGAACTTCCTCGCCTATGCTTTCATCTACTTCTGAACCAGTGCTATTGTTAACAAAACGCACGATGAATGAAATGTCGCTCGGCGGTCTGATGTGGGCATTTTCGAAAGGTAAAGAATGAATAGGCGGGATGTGATTGCAATGGCCGCAGCCATAACGGCCTGGACCGAAGCACGCAGAACAGCTTTCGCTGCCGAAGGGATGGTACAGACCTTAATATACTGGCCGACCCGAAAACAAGACTGGGAAGACTTGAAGCAATGTTGAACACGACAAAGAAGCCCTCTGCAGCCAAGAAAGCAATCATCTATAGAATGTTAATGCCGGCCCATACTTGCCCGTATGGCCTAAAGGCAAAGGACTTACTCAAAAGGTCCGGCTTCGATGTAGAGGACCACCACCTCACTAGTCGTGCGGAAACCGATGCTTTCAAAACAGAGCACGGTGTTTCCACTACACCGCAGGTGTTTATCGAAGGGAACCGTATTGGCGGCTACGATGACACGCGCCGCTTTCTAGGGCGGCACGTTCCCAATCCCAATGTGCTGAGCTACCGGCCGGTTATTGTACTGTTCACGATGACGGCCCTTTCAGCTATGGCCGCAAGTCACGCCGCTTTCGGCAACGTCTTCACCTTGATGGCTGGGGAATGGTTCATCGCGCTTTCAATGATCATTCTGGCGATGTTGAAGCTTCAGAACGTGGGGACTTTCGCTACGATGTTTCTGAACTATGATCTGCTAGCTCAGCGATGGGTTCCTTACAGCTACGTCTATCCTTATGCGGAAGGGGTCGCTGGCGTTCTTATGCTCTCAGGAGCTTTAGCCTGGGTTTCCGTGCCGGTAGCCCTATTCATCGGATCTGTGGGGGCGTTTTCGGTAGTCAAAGCCGTTTACATAGATAAACGCGAGCTTAAGTGTGCGTGCGCCGGCGGTTCCAGCAACGTGCCACTCGGCCTCATCTCTCTCACGGAAAATCTGATGATGATAGCGATGGCCCTATGGATGGGCTTCGCAGCAATTGGGGGCACAATAGTAGCATCCCACTCCTGATCGCCAGTCCAATAATTTACGCCTTGGTCAGTTAGTCGCGCATCGCTCACCCTCACCTCGGCGGTTTTCATCACGAATACGCCAGTACGGGGTAAATGGAAGGGATAGTGGACTGAAGCTTATTCACGCCCTCAGCGGCAGCATGGATTGGCCCAACAAGCGCCCGAACGTGAGTGCCGGTGTCACCATCATGCCGCCCACGGCGGATTTACCCATCAATTGGCCCGAGCCCAGAATTTCACCGGCGGCATAGAGGCCGTTGATGGGCATACCACCGGAGCGGATCACACGCAGCTTCTCATCAACGCCAATGCCCACCGTCGAGCTCACCGACATCCCCTGCTGACGTACGGCATAGAACGGCGCTTTCTGAATCGGCAACGGCATATGCTTCCGCGCAAAGTCAGTGTCAACGCCTTTCGCCTGCGCACTGTTATAGCGAGCCACGGTGGCTTGCAGGCCTGCTGCATCCACGCCGCTTTTGGCGGCAAGTTCGGCCAACGTGTCGGCTTTATAGAATACGGGGTGCGATTTGAATGCCTCGATCAGTCGTGTCTTGTCCCATCCTTCAATGCCCAACGGCGCGGCATCGAAAATCGCCTGGTCGAACACCAGCCATGTTCGCATATCGTGCTGTTGCACAAGCGCCTTCTCGCGCTCGTCAACACTGGGGTTGTCCTCAGCCACATAGCGCTGGCCACGCGCGTTCACCTGAATCTCCCACGGCTGACGACGCTCAGGGAATAAAATCCAGCGCGTTTCGGGCACAGCCGGTTCGTCGGTACTGGCCATAATGCGCGGCGAACCGCAGATATAATTCTCTTTACCGCGCGTGAAGCCGCCCACCGCCAGCGCCATCGTATAGCCGTCGCCTTGACTGTAAGGGTACGA
The DNA here is from genome assembly GCA_002737725.1 of Rhodospirillaceae bacterium. GTDB lineage: Bacteria > Pseudomonadota > Alphaproteobacteria > Rhodospirillales > Rhodospirillaceae. The sequence goes on along the minus strand of NSIP01000020.1, from coordinate 25,304 downwards.
GGCATTCCCGTACTGTTTGTAGCCACTGAGGTCGTAGAACATCTTGGGGTTTGAAGCATACCCTCCGCTGGCCAGCAGCACCGTTCGGCCTTCGAAGTCTAGCATTTGGCCGCTGTCGATTTCCGCACGCACGCCCACCACCGCACCACCGCGCTGCAATAATTCGCGTGCGCGAAGTCCACGTTTAATGGTCAAGCTGCCTTTCTTTTCCTCCGCCAGCACCAAAGGTTCGATAGCTTCCAAAATCGACATACCGCCTTCCGGGCCCCACGCATAGCGCCTCTCGCTGTAGGGTTCGTGCGCGGCCCCCAGAATGGGATGCTCTGGCAAGGGCTTCAGACCATTCTCCATCAACCAATCAAACGTGGTCGCAGCGTTATCGACCGCTAAGCGCACCAACTCGGGACGCACTGTACGCCGACTAATGCGCAGCACGTCATCGAAGTGCAATTGTGCGCTGTCTTGAATCCCTTTTTCTTTTTGCAGTCGCGTGCCTGCAGCACTCATTTGACCGGTGGACAAGAACAACGTGCCGCCGATTTGCAGCGAAGCCTCGATGATCAGCACCTTGGCCCCACGACGGGCGCCAAAAATCGCCGCTGGTAATCCGGCTGTGCCACCGCCGACAATGATCAGGTCCCAGGCCTCGGCTGCATTGGTCTCGCGTGACCATCCGGCTTGCGCAGCCAGCCCGGCCGCCGCAGACGATGCCCCAATCAAGAGTGCGCGGCGATCAATCTCGGCAGCGCTAAACTGCGCAGCCCATGGCGCTGTGGTGGTGTTCATGGCGCTCCCCTCCTCGCGTTCATCATAACTAACCTAGCGCAGATGACGGCCTGCGCCCACCCGCTTCGTCGCGCTACTCTTGCCTCGGCACGCACACGTATCACGACAACATCAAAGCCGAGAGCGCCTTCACCGGGTTCCCGCAGCATTTGATCACCAACGTGCAGGCCGGCGTCATTGACCTGACGGCTTTTTTGTACCGGTCTATTTGAGAGAATTGACCTGTATAGAAGGAGCTGAAGATGGGAAAAGGTAGTTTAGGCGCAGAGCAGCTTATTTTCAAGTTAAGGCAGATCGAGGTGCTGAAAGTCGTTACTGCTCTACTGACATCTGCAGCCGTGCTGCTCCCCGATGAAATCCAGCGGCTCGCCGCTATACCGATTGGTGTCTCACTGGCATGGCTAGGCTATTCTCTTTTGTCAGAACGTCGAGGCAAAAAGAGTCGAGACGATACAATTGGGTAGCAACCTATAGCGAAATTTCGCAGGTTGTGGTGCATGACAAGCCATTAAATTTGGCAGCTTGAAATATTGAATTAGTTCAATGAGTTGATAAACACAAAGCCGCTGCAAATCATCGCGCGTTTGCTGTATTGCGGCGGGTGTAGCTTAGTAATTGGTGGTTACCAGTGGCATGTTTTGTCGCGGTGGGCGTTGGCGCACCCTTGCGTGTACGTCCATAATCAGGTGATGATCGATTTTTGTGATCGCCGTCCTGAATTTCGCCCTTGTCGGACCTTGTACCGAGCGGGCATTCTTAACTTGTAATTTGTCTTGGGGTTTGAGGGTGCGACATGACGACAACGGATGACATGGCCATTGGGCGTGACCCGGTCACGCGACGCAGATTCATTAAAAGCATCATTGCCTCAGGCGCAGCGACGTCAGCAGCTGCTTATTATTTGGCTGGATGTTCAGATGGTAGCGCACCGGCGGCAGGCTCGGTGGAGCGTCTGATCACCTTAAAGGTCAATGGCCAAGACCGTCGTGTCGACATTCTGCCCAACGAAACCCTGGCCATGACGCTGCGCTACAAGCTAGGCCTGACTGGCACCAAGCTGGGTTGCGACCGCGGCGAGTGCGGTGCCTGTACGGTGCTGATCAACGATGTGGGTCATAACTCATGCTCGACATTAACTCATGGCGTGCGTGGCCGTGCGGTGACGACCGTTGAAGGTCTGGAAGGACCCAACGGCGAACTTCATGTGGTGCAACAGGCCATGATCGACGAATTGGGTCCCCAGTGTGGCTTCTGCACGCCCGGCCAGGTGATGTCAGCAGTAGGCTTGCTGAAAGCCAACCCGAAGCCAACACGCGCAGAAGCCCGCCAAGCCATGGCCGGCAACCTTTGTCGTTGTGGCGCATATGATCACTATCTCAACGCGGTCATGCGCGCTGCGAAATCTGCCTAATAGCGAGGAGCATCACACATGGCATACTCTCTGATCGGAAAAGATTTCACGCCTCCCGATGTTCGCGCCAAAGTGACGGGCAAAGCAAAATACGCCGAAGACTTTCGCGTCGAGGGCATGGTGTTTGTTAAACTTTTGCTCAGCCCCATGCCGAACGCCAAAGTGCGCAACATCGACGCCGCCGAAGCGTTGAAGATGAAAGGTGTGTTGGGGATTTTATTGCCCGAGGATGTGCCCTCGTTCCCGCTGCCGCGCGACCCCATTTTGACGATGGAGCCCAAATACGTGGGCCAGCCAATCCTAGCCATCGCCGCTGAAGATGAAACCACGGCATCTGATGCGTTGGAAAAAATAAAAATCGACTACGAGCCATTACCCTTTACCGTAGACCCACTGCAAAGCCTTTATCCGGGCGGCCCCGACGTTTACCCCGACGCCAACGTTGGTGTCCGCGGCATGCCTGAGATGAAGAAGATCAAGTGGACGGCGAAAGATTTTGCCGAGGCCGGCGACACCAAACTGCCCATGGGCGAACCTTTGGCGGAATGGAAGCTGGGTGATTTGGACAAAGGTTTTAGTGAAGCCCAACTGGTGATGGACGAAACCTTTGTGACGGCAGCCCATTCTCACCACAGCATGGAACCACGAAGCGCAATGGCCTATTGGCAGAATGGAAAGTGTTACTTCCATGTCTCGACCCAAAGCCAGTCGTACCCACTGCCGCTTTACGCCGAGATGATTGGCGTTGCTCCAAAAGACTTAGTGATGATCTCTGAATTTTGTGGCGGCGGTTTTGGGTCCAAAGGCAGCGCCTATGTTGTGGCTACGATACCGGCGCATATGTCGAAGAAAATCAACCGGCCTTGCATGATGCGCCTGACGCGCGCCGAGGAGTATTTCTTGGGCTCGCGCCGCACAGGCATCCAGGGCCGCATCAAGATCGGTTTTCGCAAAGACGGCCGTATCACTGCTGCCGACATCTATGTAGTGCAACAGAATGGGGCGACCGAAGGCTTCCCAGATTTCCGCAATGTCGGCGGGGCCTTGTCGATGGTCTATCAGCCAATGAATATGCGGTGGCGTGGTATTTCGGTGTTCACAAATCTTCCCCTCAGCACTGCACAACGCGGACCGGGGCAGAACCAACTAGCCTGCATGATGGAGCCACTGCTGGACAAAGCTGCACGCGAGCTGAAACTCGACCGTTTGGCCATTCGCAGCATCAACGCACCGACAACCGGTTCAAAAGTTGAAGAGCGTCAAACGCCTGTCTCCAGCGCATATATCTCGGAGGCGCTGATGGCTAGCGCAGCCAAATTCGGCTGGAACGAGAAGAAAAAGCTGAGCGGCCAGCGCAAGGGCTCGAAGGTCACGGGCATCGGCGTGGGGCGTGCATACCACCCGGCAGGCAGCGCAGGTTTCGATGGTCTACTAGTCATCAAGCCCGATGGAAAAATTCACATTCATACCGGTATCGGCAATTTGGGGACGTATTCGTACGCAGCCACATCGCGCGTGGCGGCTGAAGTGCTGGGCTGTAACTGGGAAAATGTGGTGCTAGAGCGTGGCCGCACCGACAACCACTTGCCGTGGAATAACGGCCAGTTCGGCAGCAACACATCCTTCACCATGAGCCGCACCAATTATGTGGCCGCAATAGATGCCAAACAAAAGCTGCAAGAGATTGCGGCCCAAACTTTGGGTGGCAAGCCTCAAGACTATGTGGTGGCCGAAGAAAAGGTAACCGCCAAAGCAGATGCAAACAAATCAATGACCTTTGCCGAGGCTGCAAAGAAAGCCATCGAGCTGGGCGGCAAGTATAGTGGCAAGGAGATCGCTGCTGAACTCAATGACCTAACTAAAAGATCTGTTGAAGCCTTGGCGGGCAGCGGCCTGATTGGCGTGGCCAAAGACACCATCCCAATGAAAGACCACGTGCCCGCCTTAGCTGCGGCGTTCATGCACATCGAATTAGATATCGAGACAGGTAAGTGGGAAATTCTGGACTACGTGGCCACAGCTGATTGCGGCACGGTGCTGCACCCCAAAGGCTTGGCCAATCAAATTCGTGGGGGCGGCGTGATGGGGATCGGCATGGCAGCACTTGAACGCGTGGTTTACGACCCGCAAAACGGCCTGCCTGCTAACGTCGGCTTCTATCAGTCCAAACCGCCCTCGTACCTGGATGTGCCATCTGAAATGCAAGTGGGATGGGTTGATAAACCCGATCCGCAAAACCCTGTTGGCGTGAAGGGCGTGGGCGAACCGTTGATGGGGTGCGCAGCATCGGCCTTGTTGTCGGCGATTTCCGATGCGCTGGGTGGACACTACTTTAATCGTACGCCTGTCATGCCAGACATGATTGTGAATGCGGTAGCAAAGCGCCCGCAGTCATACAAAGTCTTGGCCGTGAATACACAGTGACGGGAGCGCAACCATGACCAAAGACATGATGCCAAAGTTCGACCTGTTCCAACCGGCAGATATCGAAACCGCACTGAAGCTTCTGGATAAATACGGGGTCAAAGCCTGGAAAATGGCTGGTGGCCAAGACAGTTTAGACTGGTTCAAAGACCGCGCCAAACGCCCCGAGGCGGTGATTGATCTCAGCGGCATCGAGGCGCTGAAAGGTGTACGTGAAACAGAGGCGGGCCTTGAGATCGGCGCCATGACGACCTTGGCTGAGATTGCGGCTAACCCCATCATCAAAGAAAAGTTTGGCTTACTGGCAACGGCGGCGAGCCGCGTGGCCAGCCCACAAATCCGCACCGTTGGCACCATTGGCGGTAACCTCAGCCAAGACGCGCGGTGCTGGTATTATCGTGCAGGCATGGATTGCTACCGCGCTGGCGGTAACACCTGCTATGCCGGAACGCCGCAAGGTATGAACCGCGAGCATTGCCTGTTTGGGGCTTCGCGCTGCGTGGCAGTGACACCGTCAGACACCGCGCCGGTCATGGTGGCGCTTGAGGCTGAATTTGTGATCCGCAGCTCCAAAGGCGAACGTATTCTGCCCGCAGACAAATACTTCATCGGGCCTGCGGTGAATATTACGCACATGACGGTGTTAGAGCCCGGCGACATTCTCACCACTATTCGCATCCCGTCCAAATGGGCTGGGGCAAAGTTCTATTTCGAGAAAGTCGCCGACCGGAACACATGGGACTTCGCATTGGTCAACGTGGCGTCAGCCATGAAAGTGAAAGCCGATGGAGTAATCGAGGATATTCGGATCGTCTGCGGCGCCGTCGAGTGCGTGCCACGCCGGTTGAACGCGGTGGAAGACATAGTTAAAGGCAGCGCGAAAAACGATGATACGGCGACTTTGGCGGCGTCGTCTGCCGCGCGTGGGGCCGCGCCGCTGAACTTCAATCACTTCAAGATTCCGCTGATGGAAAACTTAGTGAAGCGCGCAATCCGAGATAGTTGATTTTGGGTTTTCTGAAATGGATCTTTTTCGCTATAGCCGCAATGCGTGGGGCCAAACGACCCTTGAGGGGGTTTCGTTTGATCTCTTTTGGGTGTTTCTTGGCGCTGCCGTGATATTTGTTTTATGTCATGCCATCGTTATGGCCATCATGCAGCGCGATTAGCCCCAGAGAAATCGTCAATCGCATGTCATCACAACGCATTGAACGCCACAAACTAATTGACCGCGCCTTTCACTGGGTGATGGCTGCCGCCATGTTTGCGTTGCTGATCACGGGGTTTGCACCAAAGCTCGGCATCTCGTTTGAGTGGCTGCTGGTTCACTGGGTCGCGGGCCTTCTACTGAGTCTAATTGTTCTGGGCCATATCATCCGCGCACTGTTTTGGCAGAGTCTGAGATCTATGTGGTTTACGGCCAGCGACGCAACCGCCGTGTCGTCACTGCTAGGAAAAGGTGATGCAGCCAAACCCGGAAAGTATTCATTGGCACAACGACTGATGCATCACGCCGTCACATTTTTTTGCTTGGCAGCCATTGCAACCGGCCTTGTGATGATGGCCAAAATTGATTCGCCCCTCTGGACGCGCGATCCCTACCTAATCAGTGCCGAAACCTGGGGCCTTGTTTACGTCCTACATGGGCTGGCGGCGCTGATCTTTGTGTCGCTGATAGTGTTGCATGTTTACTTTGCGATACGGCCCGAGAAATTATTTTATTTACGGGCTATGGCATTTGGTTGGATTTCGCGAGATGAAATGACAGCCAATCACGACCCCGCACTATGGACCGACCATACGCCACGCCGCGAGGGACAATCATGATTGGATCAGGTGCCAGTTCTGTCGAAGCTTGCATCGACACTATTGAAGCAAGCTACGAGTTTATGCTGGCCTATGCGGCGCAAGGCCGCGATACCGAAGCCACAGGCAGCGCATCGATTCGCTCAGTGTTAAAAGGCTTGCGCGAGGCGCTAGAAGCCTTGCCAAATGTTTTGAGCGGTGAATTGCGACAGGACTTGGCCAAGACCGTCGATTTTTCAGATTTTTTAAAGCTTGTTGCGGTTGATGCGGGCCGTGCTGGGGTTGCGATTGGCGTTGTGCTAGCCGTGCCCTCCATTAGCTCGCAATTGGTCGACAATCTCAACGCGTCGGCCCATGTGCGCACAATTTTAACTGACGCTTTTTTGATTGATGAGACACTGAAATCGTTTCAACGCCACGGCGGCTAAGCCGCCCCCCGCCACGGTCCCCTGAGACGCGCAATTCGATTCGGTTTCGGCCAGTCACTGCTCTCGTGATGGCACCCTTGATATGGCGGTCGGTGATCATTTGTGTTGGCGGTATTGTTGTCGGTTTGTTCGCTGCTTCAAGCCACTACTTTACTTTAGAAATTTTTAGTGATGAAGTCATTTATCGTTATTTTTCAATGAGCTATTTCGTGTTCTAGGGTAGTCTGGAGTAATTTGTAGCTAGCGGTGAAAGCTAGAATTTTTTCATGGCTCACAATCACCCTTCGGGCGACCCGAAACCTTCACAAGCCGATATTGAGATGACCCGCAAAGTCAAAGACGCGGCCAGGGCGGTTGGGCTGACGCTGCATGACCACCTCATCCTCAGCCGGGGCGGGCATGTGTCGTTCAAGACGCAAGGGTTGCTTTAACCACTAACTCTGCAGCTTGGTGAACGCGCCATAAAGGCGGGTGACATGCGCATCTCGGTTCTTTCTGGCGGCTTGGCGCTCGTCTTCGCTGGATACGTATTTTTCGATCATCTCGGTGGTGACCACGCCTTTTTCGGTCAGCAACTTTTCTATGATCCGCAGGCGCTCTTGCTGCACCCACTGCGCCGCACCCAGTTCCATGGTGACCGTGACAAGCGCATCGATCATCGGGTTTTCGAAATACACCGGGTTGCGGCCATCGCCAGGATCATTCACAGGCCAGTTGTTACTTTTTTTGTCTTCTACCATGTCTTCCATCCTCAATACGGTTATCGAATCACGATAGACAATGCAGCACAGACAGGGAAGTCAATCTGATGCATGGGGACGGCCGCCGCAGTTATTGCTGGGTCTTCGCCCCAATGTCGTACTGGCGAGGGCACGCAGAATTGACTATACAGAGCATCTATCCCTACCCGCAGAGAGGCTCGATGATTCCCCGTTACGCCCGGCCCGCCATGACCAAGATTTGGGACGCCGACAATAAGTTCCAGATTTGGTTCGAGATTGAGGCCCATGCTTGTGACGCCCAGGCCAAATTGGGCGTGATCCCCGAATCCGCCGCTAAGATGGTGTGGGACAAGGGCAAGTGGGACATCGCCCAGATTGACGAGATTGAGAAAGAAACCAAACACGATGTGATTTCGTTCCTGACCAACCTCGCCGAGTACGTCGGGCCCGATGCCCGCTTCGTCCACCAGGGCATGACATCGTCGGATGTACTTGATACCTGCTTTTCGGTTCAGTTGGTGCAGGCATCGGCGCTGCTGCTCAAAGACATCGACGATCTGCTCGTCGCGCTGAAAAAACGTGCGCTTGAGCACAAAATGACCGTGTGCATGGGCCGCAGCCACGGCATACATGCCGAGCCCACGACCATGGGCCTGAAATTCGCAGGCTTCTACGCCATGTTCGAACGCAACAGAAAACGCCTAGTGGCGGCGCGAGATGATATTGCCAGTTGCGCCATTTCGGGCGCTGTCGGTACGTTCGCTAATATCGACCCCAGCGTCGAAGAATACGTTGCTGATCGCATGGGCTTGTGTATCGAGCCCGTCTCAACCCAAATTATTCCGCGTGATCGTCATGCGCTGTTCTTCGCCACACTGGGAGTGATCGCCAGCTCCATCGAACACGTCGCTACTGAAATCCGGCACTTACAAAGAACCGAAGTGCGTGAAGCCGAGGAATATTTCTCGCCCGGCCAAAAGGGTTCGTCGGCGATGCCGCATAAACGCAACCCTGTTCTGACCGAGAACCTGACGGGTCTCGCGCGCGTCATTCGTGGCTACGTGACACCCGCCATGGAAAACGTAACAACATGGCACGAGCGCGACATCTCGCATTCCTCGGTCGAGCGTTACATCGGCCCCGACGCCACCATCACGCTAGATTTCGCACTAGCCCGCATGACCAACGTCATTGATAAGCTGGTGCTGTACCCCGAAGCGATTGCGCGGAACTTGAATATGATGGGTGGTCTGGTGTTTTCACAGCGCGTGTTGCTAGCACTGACGCAAGCGGGCGCCAGCCGCGAGGACGCCTATGTGATGGTTCAACGTAACGCGATGAAGGTGTGGAACGGTGGCGGGAAACTGCTGGACTTGCTGAAAGCCGACCCTGACGTGATCGCCAAAATTCCGGCCGCCGACGTCGAAGCCTTGTTCGATATGGGCTACCACACCAAACATGTGGATACGATTTTCAAGCGCGTGTTTGGAGAGGCGTAATTTCTTCTATTGTTGCTTAGCTACTACAGCCAAGGTCGGTTGAGTTTTCCCCTCGAGTCTGTGTTTTTGTCGGTCGACATACAGATATAATTTTCACTGTGTAATGGGGAGAATCGCAGTAGACAACTGCGCAAAATTTTTCTACGACAATGGATAACGTGCCTTCAATAGATAGGGTTTTATGTGCCAGAAAGTCGGCTAAATCTGAGCTTGGAATTGCGAGATAAATAAAGGACTCGTTGTTTTCAAAAAATAACGCCTTAACAGGACCACACACACGACCGGATGTTTGTCGGTTTGCGGGAAGTTCGCCTTACGATAATCAGCCGCAGGGTCGGCATTTCATGTGCAATTGAACTTGCGGCAGTTGGCGCCGATGGAGCGTTGGGTCGCCGCCGCAAACTTGGCAAATTGGCCGCGCGTTACCTCATACTTTGCAAGCGCGAATGGCTTGGGGATGGTGACTTTGGTGGGTGGGCCATCCCAGCTTTGCCGGTCGGGTTCATCATCAGGCGCGCCCATGGCAAATTAGCTAGCCGGAAACACCACCATCTCAGGGCAGTCGGCGCAATCGCGAAATGTGTTGGGCTCAGCGGCAAGCGTTTGCCATGCCGCAACGACAGCAAAGATACAGCCTAAAAATATTCGCATCGCCCCTCCCCCGAGGTGAGCGCGAAAAACTATTTTTTGCTTTCACCGATGATTTGGCGAGCCGCTTCGTCGCGCATATCGTGGAGTTTGCTCAGCAGGTCGGCATCCGCAATCACAACCTTCTTGGCGTCCAGGTCTATGCGCACTTTGGCCAACATATCATCGTCTCCGGGCGCATCAAAATTAGAACTGAGCACGTCTTTGGCGTATTGCTCGGCGGCAGGCCCGGACAAACCGAGTTTACCCGCCAGCCACATGCCGAATAATTTATCCCGACGCGAGGCGACCTTGAACATTTGGTCTTGATCGAGTTGGAATTTGCGCTCGAAACCTTTTTCGCGCTCTTGAAATGCGTCGCTCATAAGTCCTCGCTAAAGTTGTATCGCTGATTGTTCGATTTTCTCGCCGACCATATACAGATAGTGCGCCATGGGCGCAATCAACAGCTTGATCTGCGACAATTTTCATTGACGTATTTACGAAGTAAGCCAAGGGTGCGCCCATGTGTACCGTCGTTATTCTCCGCCGACCGACCCACGAATGGCCTTTAATCCTTGGGGCCAACCGAGACGAAATGCTCATCCGGCCCTGGAAACCCCCAGCCCGCCATTGGCCCGACCGGCCCGATGTCATGGCCGGGCTGGATGAATTGGCAGGCGGCACATGGATGGGGCTCAATGATACGGGAGTTGTGGCCTGCATTCTTAACCGCCACGGCACGCTGGGCCCACAGGATGGCAAACGCTCACGCGGCGAATTGGTGCTTGAGGCGCTTGATCATGCTGACGCGAATGATGCCGCCGCCGTCCTTTCTGATATTTCACTCCGCGCTTACCGACCCTTCAACATGATCATTGCTGATAACCGCGACGCCTGGTGGTTGGCCTTGCGCGATGGCGCAACACGTATGTACCTTGAGCGCATCCCCGATGGCCTATCGATGTTTACAGCGGGCGAACGCAACGACCCAACTGAGTCGCGCATCGCGACGTTTCTACCGAAGTTCGAGCACGCAAGCCCGCCCGATCCGACAAATGGGCAATGGGATACTTGGGCAGGCCTGATGGGAACGACAGATGCGAAAGATAGCCCTTATCAAGCCATGACCTTCAAGCTGGACAACGGTTTTGGTACCTCATCCTCTTCGCTGCTCGCCCTGCCCTCCATCGCGGCAACCCATGACCGGCAGACCAGGCCCCCTTGGCTGTTCGCCGCCGGGCGGCCCGATTCTGTTCCTTACGCACCCCTATCGCTGTTCCCCATGCCTGTGGATAAAATCACCTAGGCCTTTAAAAACCTGCCATAAGCGCACTTCATTCGCCCATGTTGTCGCGCTGATTGGTGCCTGCTATAGCACTTCTCCGAGCGGCACATCTGCTGCCATTCCGGCGTCGATCTCGGTTGTATTTCATTCAAGGGGAAAGCCCCGCCATGGCGCGACGCAAACAAATCTACGAAGGCAAAGCTAAGATTCTGTTCGAAGGCCCTGAGCCTGGAACATTGGTCCAGTACTTCAAAGATGACGCCACGGCGTTCAATAACCAGAAGAAGGGTACGATCACCGGCAAGGGCGTGCTCAATAACCGTATTTCTGAATACCTGATGCAGCGCTTAGAAGAAGTGGGCATCCCCACGCACTTTGTCCGCCGGCTCAATATGCGCGAGCAATTAGTAAAGCAGGTCGAGATCATTCCGGTTGAAGTGGTCGTACGCAATATCGCCGCCGGTTCGATTTCCAAGAAATTCGCCCTCGACGAAGGAACGCGCCTGCCGCGCTCGATCGTTGAGTACTATTACAAGAATGATCAGCTGGGCGACCCGATGGTTTCGGAAGAGCACATCACTGGCTTTGGCTGGGCGTCGATCCACGAGATTGATGAAATGCTAAATATGTCGCTGCGCATCAACGACTTCTTGACCGGACTTTTCCTGGGCATCGGCATCAAGCTCATCGATTTTAAAGTCGAGTACGGGCGCTTGTTCCACGATAACGGCGATTTGCAGATTATTCTGGCTGATGAGATTTCGCCTGATAATTGCCGCCTGTGGGACGTGAAAACCAACGAGAAGATGGACAAAGACCGCTTCCGCCGCGACATGGGCAAGATTGAAGAAGCCTACCAAGAGGTGGCGCGACGACTGGGCATATTGCCCGAAAGCGGCCCGTCTGATGTTAAGGGCACCGCGACGATCCAGTAAATAATTTCTCAATCCCCGGTCATGATCCGGGGATTGAACTATGAGGAGATCACCGTTGAAGGCAAAAGTTCACATCACCCTGAAATCGGGCGTACTCGACCCCCAAGGCAAAGCCGTGGAACACGCGTTGGGTGGCCTCGGCTTCAAAGACATCATCGATGTTCGCCAGGGTAAGTACATCGAACTGACCTTGAAGACCAAGGACAAGGCCAAAGCCAAGTCCGAGGTGGAAAAGATGTGCAAGACCCTGTTGGCCAATACGATTGTTGAAAACTTCACGGTGGACCTCGACGAATGAAGGCCGCAGTCATCGTTTTCCCTGGCTCCAACCGTGATCGCGACGTCGCAATTGCGCTCGAGCAGAGCACCGGAAAAGCCCCCGCCATGATTTGGCACCAGGAAACCAAGCTCCCAAAGCTTGATCTGATCGTCGTGCCAGGCGGCTTTTCTTATGGCGATTATTTACGCTGCGGGGCCATGGCCTCGATGTCACCGATCATGGCTGAAGTGAAGCGCCAAGCTGCGAAAGGTGTTCGTGTCATTGGGATCTGCAACGGCTTTCAAATCCTAACTGAAACCGGAATGCTGCCGGGCGTATTGATGCGCAATCGCGGTTTGAAATTCATCTGCGCCGACGTCCACTTGAAGGTTGAACAAACCAAGAGTGCTTTTATGTCGCGTTACAAGAAAGGCGATGTCATTCGCTTTCACATTGCCCATAACGAGGGTAACTTTTACGCCGACACCAAGACACTGAAAGAAATTGAAGACAAAGGCCAAGTTGCGTTCCGTTACTGCGAGGCCAGCGGCAAGGTCAGCAACGCTGGCAATCCCAACGGCGCGAAGAATCACATTGCTGGTATTTTTAACGTCAAGCGTAATGTCCTCGGCCTCATGCCGCACCCCGAAGTGATGTGTGATCCGATGCTGGGCTGCAATGATGCCCGGCGATTGTTTGACGGCATGGTGGAGTCTGTGGCGTGAAAAAGGCCAAAGCAAAAATCACGCCTGCTGACATTAAGTCACATGGGCTAACGACGGAAGAATACGTGCGCGTCAAAAAGATCATGGGCCGCGAGCCGAACCTTGTGGAACTGGGGATTTTTTCGGTGATGTGGTCCGAGCACTGCTCGTACAAGTCCTCAAAGCGCTGGCTGAAGACCCTGCCGACCACTGGCCCTTGCGTCATTTGCGGGCCTGGCGAGAATGCAGGTGTGATTGATATCGGCGATGGTTTAGTGGCCATCTTCAAGATGGAAAGCCATAACCATCCCTCGTTCATCGAACCCTATCAGGGCGCTGCCACCGGCGTGGGCGGCATTTTGCGCGATGTGTTTACTATGGGTGCACGGCCCATTGCCAACATGAATGCGCTGCGCTTTGGCGACCCGAAGCACCCCAAGACCAAGCATTTGTTATCAGGCGTTGTGTCGGGCATCGGTGGCTACGGTAACTGCGTGGGCGTACCGACCGTGGGCGGTGAGGTGAATTTTCACGCCTCTTACAATGGCAATATCCTGGTCAACGCCATGACCGTGGGCCTGGCTGCGACCGATAAAATTTTTTACTCCGCTGCCTCGGGTGCTGGAAACTCGGTGGTGTATGTGGGGTCGAAAACCGGGCGCGATGGAATCCATGGGGCCACTATGGCATCGGCTGAGTTTGATGAGGCGTCGGAAGACAAACGCCCTACCGTGCAAGTTGGTGATCCGTTCACCGAAAAACTACTGATCGAAGCCTGTATGGAATTGATGGCGACCGACGCCATCGTTGCCATTCAAGACATGGGCGCGGCAGGCCTGACCAGTTCATCGTTCGAGATGGCATCAAAGGGTGGCTTGGGCGTTGAGCTGAATCTCGACAACGTGCCGCAGCGTGAAGCCAACATGACCGCGTACGAGATGATGTTGTCGGAAAGCCAAGAGCGCATGTTGATAATCTTGAAGCCCGGCAAAGAAAAACTGGCCGAGAAGATTTTCAAAAAATGGGAGCTTGATTTCGCCATTATCGGCAAGCTGACCAAGACCGGCCGCATGGTGCTGAAGCATCGCGGTAAAATTGTCGGTGATTTGCCGATTGATCCGCTGGCCAAAGCATCGCCCGAATATGACCGGGCCTGGACACCCTCGCCCAAACAAGCCGTGATCGCGGCGAGCGATGTCAAGGAAGTCGACTGGAAAGTGGCGCTTAAAACACTCATGGGCTGCCCAGACCTCGTCAGCCGTCGATGGGTATGGGAGCAGTATGACCACACTGTCATGGCCGACACGGTGCAGCGCCCAGGCGGCGATGCAGCCGTCGTGCGCGTCCATGGCACCAACAAAGGGCTGGCCATTTCCACCGACTGTACGCCGCGTTACGTGAAAGCCGATCCGGTCGAAGGCGGCAAGCAAGCGGTGGCCGAAACCTGGCGCAACATTACGGCTGTGGGTGGCAAACCCTTGGCCATCACCGACAACCTGAATTTTGGTAACCCGGAGAAGCCCGAGATTATGGGCCAGATCGTCGGTGCGATTCAGGGCATCGGCGAGGCCTGCAACCGCCTGTCTTACCCCGTCGTGTCTGGCAACGTGTCGCTGTACAACGAGACTGATGGCAAACCAATTCTGCCCACACCTGCGATTGGCGGTGTTGGCCTGATCGGCGACCTGAGCAAGATGATGACCTTGGCCTTCAAACGGGCAGATGAAGTGATCATTTTGATCGGCCAAAAAGACTCAGCTAGCGGCTGGCTGGGGCAATCGCTGTATTTGCGCGAAGTCTGCGGCCTGGAAAAAGGTGCACCGCCGCCTGTGGACCTCGAAAAAGAAAAATACGCAGGCGATGCGGTGCGCGGGCTGATTACCAATGGCCTCGTCACAGCTTGCCACGATCTTTCGGACGGGGGCTTGATGGTGGCACTTTGCGAAATGGCGCTGGCCGCCGATATTGGTTGCACGCTCACTGATCCGGGCGCACCACGCCACGGCTTGCTGTTCGGCGAAGACCAGGGGCGATATGTCGTCACCGCATGGGCGCGCAACGTTAAAGCCATCATGGCGGCCGTCGATGCAATGGGCATCGCCGTCAAAGTGATTGGCTCAACGGGCGGAGACGCCCTGAGCATTGCTGGGGCTGGAAATGTTTCGCTGAAAGACTTACGCGCATTGCACGAGGGCTGGTTCCCGGCCTATATGGCCGCCTGAAATAAGTTGGAGTTTCCGCTATGGCCATGAGCGCTGCTGACATTGAATCCATGATCAAAGAGTCGTTTCCTGACGCCCAAGTGACAATCGAGGACTTGCGGGGTGACGGAGACCACTATGCCGCGACGGTCATTGCGTCGGCCTTTACGGGCAAAAGCCGGGTCCAACAGCACCAAATGGTCTACGCCGCGTTGAAGGGTAAAATGGGCGGCCAGTTGCATGCGCTCGCCCTGCAAACCAGCGCTCCAGCTTAATCCTCAAACCTTTGTCTTGCCGCCCGTTGTGCGTTAGAATGGGCAATACAATATAGAGTTCAGGCTTTTTCAGGAAAGAGACCGCTATGTCCGATAATCCGGCCATCGACGCCATCAAGAAAGACATTACCGAAAACGATGTGGTGCTGTTCATGAAGGGCACGCCCATGTTCCCGCAGTGCGGCTTCTCCGCAACCGTTGTCCAAGTGCTCAGCCAAGCAGGCGTCAAATTCAAAGGCGTCAATGTTTTGGCCGATGACGGCGTGCGCAACAGCATCAAAGAATTTACAAACTGGCCGACCATTCCCCAGCTTTATGTGAAGGGCGAATTCGTTGGCGGCTGCGATATCGTGCGCGAAATGGCGCAGTCGGGCGAGTTGGAACAACTGTTCAAAGATAAAGCTGTGGCGACAGCGGCTTAAACAAACGGGGCCTTTCGGCCCCGTTTTCTTTTACCCACCCCGTGCTAGCGGTTTGTTGAACCAGTCTTCTTTTTGCAATTGGTCCCAGATGCCCTGCACCACGCGCCCGCCCTCGGCCACGACTTTAGCCTCATCCTCCACCGCCAGATGCCCATCATAAATCTGGATGCGCCCGTCAGTCATGACGTGACGCACCATCATGCCGTTGCAATAGAGTAAATTATTCAATGGCTCGGGCGGTAATGCGCCTGAGCCTGCCAGAAAGCCCGACACATCCACGCTCACAAGATCTGCGCGCGCACCAACGGCGATGCGCCCCAAATCTTTGCGTTTCAGTGCATCGGCAGGCACGCGCGTTGCGCCCTCAATGGCATCCCAAATGCCGGGCTCTTTCACGGCGCGAGCCTTGTCGCTGCGCAAATGCCAATAGCGCACCTGGCCAATTAGCACCGCGAGTTTGAGATTTTCGAGGTAATCGTTGGAATGCGTATCGATGCCGATGTTGGTGGCAACGCCTGCGCCCAGCGCATCAGGGTATGGCATCGAAGGGCCACCTGCGCCACCTGCAGATGGGCAATGCGAGAACACGGTCCCGTGCTTTTTCAGAATCGGCCCTTCATTGGCCCAATCAATGGCCGTCATATGCGCGCCGAACACCGGCTGATCCAGCATGCCTAGTTTTTCCAACCATTCGGTTGGCGAGACTTGCCACAAATTCTTGACGCGCGTGGCTTCCTCGCGTGACTGCGACAGATGGAGATGAAAACCAGTGCCTAAATCGTCACAAGCAGCTTTCATGGCCTGCATGGTTTTTTCGGTGTGCGTGTCGGTGGCGTGTGCGCTCATCATGGGGCGAATACGCCCCTCGCCTCGGTTCATGTTCTTCTTGCCGAAGGCGCGTGCCAGTTCGATTTCCCTTAAGGTCTCGGCTTCAGAGGCAAACAACGGCGCATCGTTTTTGCGGAACCAGACATCAAACAGCCGCGTGGTGTTGGGAATCATCGGGCCCGGATAACCACGCACACCCCACTTGTCGGCGACACGCACGTAGGACTCGGCTTGGCGCAATGTCAGCGACATTTCAATTTGCGTGGTGCAACCCGAGCGCAACAATTCGGCCAAATTAAAAGCCGTTAGCGCATCTTGATCAGCATCTGAAAGCCGCTCGACAAGTTCCAGCGGGTATTTGTAGAAGCGCCCTTGCTCGATAATACCGCGCGTCGGTGTAGCGCTGCATACGTGCGTATGGCCCGAGATAAACCCCGGCACGACTAGGTGTTGCTTGGCATCCACCACTGGGAATTTGCCTTTGATGGGGCTATTGGCAATCTCCTCGATCACGCCATTGCGGACGAGAATGTGCGCGCCGCGCACCAACTCTAACTTGTCGCTTTTTTCCACCAATGCCCAACCGGCCTGAATGACAAACGCACCTACAGGCGGGCGCGGCGCAGTTTTGGTTTTCGCAGAAGCCGCAGACGACAAGGCAACGGCAGCTACGGGGGCGACAGCCACGGCGCGCAACATAGTGCGCCGGGTGGTACCCTGGCTTTTGGCTGAACTACAAACAAAGCACGAGCCAAAGAACTCCTCGCCCGCGATATCGTGAGTCATGACAGCCTCCCCAAATCGATTGGCTCAGGCTATGCTAATTGCCCCCAAAGCAAAAGCCCCGCAGGACAACTACGGGGCTTTGTAAATTTGATATCAACCTATAATTAGCGTGAATAGAACTCGATCACGAGGTTGGGTTCCATCTGAACCGGATAGGGAACGTCGGTCAAACCGGGGATGCGCTTCAAGCTGCCGGTGTACTTCTTGTGATCGACGTCGATGTACTCGGGCACATCGCGCTCGGGCGATTCAATGGCATCTTTGGTCACGGCCATGTCGCGCGCCTTTTGGCGCAGCTCGATTTGGTCGCCGACTTTCACGAGATACGACGCCACCGTAATGCGTTTACCGTTAACTTTGACGTGCCCATGGCTGACCATTTGGCGCGCGGCAAAAACGGTCGGCACGAATTTCATGCGATAGATGATCGCGTCAATACGGCTTTCGAGAATGCCGATGAGGTTCTGCGACGAATCCCCTTTACGGCGCATGGCTTCGTCGTAATAACGACGGAACTGGCGCTCGGAGACGTTGCCGTAATAACCTTTGAGTTTCTGTTTGGCCATCAACTGCACGCCGTAATCGGTCGGCTTCTTGCGGCGTTGGCCGTGTTGTCCGGGGCCGTATTCGCGCTTATTGATCGGGCTCTTGGCCCGGCCCCACATATTGACCTGCATACGCCGATCAATTTTAAACTTACTCTCTGCACGTTTCGTCATTGTAGCATCCTATTTCTTCTTGTGGTCCCGGTTGGACACGCGCTCGACATCTGCTTTAAGGGGATGTCGCCGCGGCCGTGGCATTGGAAATCAGACTGGTCGTTGCCGGTCTCTTCCATGCCCACTGACTCGGGCGTTAAGGGGGCGGATCATAGAGGCGCACCCGCCTAAGTCAATCAGCGGATTTATCTGATTTTACGCGTTCTTTCAATGGTTTAGGTGCCGCTTCGGGCTTCACACCAGGTTGACGCGGGGGCCGATCATCCCGCCGGCCATAGCGCAGCTCCTTAATAATGCCATGGAAGGTGCGCACTTCCTGCTCGGTCAGCTCCGCCCGCTGCAGCATATTGCGGATATTAATGACCATCAGTTCGTTGCGTTCGGGGTCGCGCAGGAATCCGCACTCGATCAACTCGCGCTCCAAGTGCACGAATAGATCCATAATGTCTTTCTTGGCGGCGGGTTGGGTGCGGTTATAGGTGATGGCTGCTTGCGGACCATCGTAGCCCGCCTGGAACCATTCGTAGGCGACGACCAACACAGCCTGCGCCAAGTTCAGCGAGCTATGCTCGGGGTTCATGGGGATTTCGACAATGGCATCGCAGTGCGCCACTTCTTCGCTGGTCAGCCCGTGACGCTCGCGCCCGAACACGATGCCGATTTTCTTGCCCGCGTCGGCATGGCCGCGCATATCGATGGCCGCACCCTTGGCAGTGAAAATGGGCTTCACCATTTCGCGACGCCGCGCCGTGGTGGCGTACACACGCTCAAGGTCGGCGATGGCGTCGGCAAAGGTGTCGAACTTTTGCGCGCGTTCCAGGATTTTCTCGCCCCCTGATGCCGCTGCCAAGGCTTTATCGTTCAGCCAATCCACTTTCGGGTCGACCAGGCGCATATCCGTCAGCCCGCAGTTGCGCATAGCGCGCGACGTGGTGCCAATGTTCTCAGCCAACCGCGGCTCGACCAAAATCACACACGGGCTATTGGCCGCAACCTTGGCGATCAGGCGGCCTTTGTCTTGATGTAACGGTGCGGCAGGGCTTCGGGTCATGGACGCAAACTAGCAACCCGCGAGGCTAGGCGCTACTGGGGAGGAGGTTCGACTTGCACCGGACCTTTAACCCGTCGCAAACTGAACCATACTTAAGTTGGGGGGCTGGTTATGGTGATCAAGCATCGCAAGATTTGGCTCGTGTTTCACCGCTGGATCGGCATCGTGATTGGCCTGATCATTGCTGTGCTGGGGGTGACGGGCTCGATCCTGGTGTTCGAATCCGAAATCGACTCAAGCCTGAATCCGCAGCTACTTCAGGCTCAGCCCGGGGCAACGCGACTGAGCTTTGATGCTATCGTTCAAGCAGCGGCCGATGCATACCCCGGCTGGACGCCCCGTTACTTTGAACGCCTCAGCGACGACCCTACCGCATCCTTTAAAGTCATCATCAGAGATGCGTCCCTCGCGGAAAAACAGGTTTTCGTGAACCCCTACACCGGCGCCGTGTTGGGTGAACGCTCCGGTCTTTCGCCGATAGCCATCGTCCGTCGCATCCATGGTGACTTGGTGTTAGGTGAGCCAGGCGAAAATATTGTCGGTGTGTTGTCGTTACTGTGCTTGGGCTTTTTCATCGCAGGCATCGTGCTGTGGTGGCCAGCCAAAGGTGGGTTTCGACGTGCACTGACGCTGAGTGGCAGCAACTCCGAACCCAAACGCCTGATGCGCGAACTTCACAATGTCTTCGGCGCATGGCTGGCTGTCTTTTTTGTCATTGCATCGCTGACGGTGCCACCGCTGGTGTGGAAGTTTAATTCTCCTGGCGAGGGCGGCGGTCCTCCCGCGGGCGGACCACCTCGCGCGGCGGGCGGCCCTTCGGCGCAAGGCGGCCCCCCTGCACCAAGGACAACTGAAACTCCGCCGACCGAAATCGCTTGGCAGGCTGCCGCCGAGATCGCCGCCAAGGAGGTGCCGAACCAATACGTCGGCTTCATCCTGCGCAATCCAGGTCCGCGTGGCATCTACATGGTGCGGTTCTGGCCACCGGGCGAGACCAGTGTGTCGAAGATGACCAACGTGTTCGTGGCCATCAGCTCAGGGCGTGTGATGCGCACACAAAGCCCACAAAAATTTACCGCGCAGTCGGTACTGCAAGCCGACTTCGCGGCTAACATTCACTCCGGCGCGATCTTGGGATTTTCCGGGCGGGTGGTGATGTTTATCGCCGGGCTTTGCTTTCCGGTGTTGTTCGTGACCGGATTAGTGATGTGGGTGTTGGGGCGTCGAAGAACGACGACCTAACCCACCACCCCACTCAGCCGTTTCAGCACGCGCTCGCGACCCATGAGTGGCAGCAGCAGTTTCAATTCCGGGCCATGCGGCAAGCCTGTCAGTGCCATGCGCAGGGGCAAGTAAAGCGCCTTGCCTTTACGGCTTGATGCGGCTTTCACCAGTTCGGTCCAGGTATGCCAAGTGGTCTCGTCCCAGGGGCCTTCGGGCAACAGCGGCTTGGCTTGGTCGATGAACGCTACGTCCTCAATTGTCGGTGCGTGGGGCGCAAAACAAATAGCCCACCATCCAGACACTTCGGAAAACTTTTGCAGGTTGCCACGCACCGCGACCCAGAAGGCTTCGCCGTGCGCATCCAACTCGTTGGACGGCAGACCGAGCGTGACCAGACGCGAACGCACGGTTGCAAAAGGCATGTCGTGCAGGACTTTGGCGTTGAGAACCTCGAGATCATGCGGATCAAACTTGGGCGTGGCGCGTCCAAAGTGCGCGATATCGAACTCGACGATCAATTGATCCATACTGCCGCGCGCTTCGATGGCATCGGATGAACCGAGTTTCGCGACCAGACTGTTGATGGACATGGGTTCCAGTCCGCTTTCGCGCAGATCTTGCAGCGATAACGAGCCCATGCGTTTGGACAGGCCCTTGCCTTGCGCGTCCACCAGCAGTGGCAAATGCCCAAACTGCGGCATGGGGAGCGTCGAGAGCGCCTGCCAGATTTGCGATTGGATGGCGGTGTTGGTGACGTGATCCTCGCCGCGCACGATATGGGTCATGCCCATGTCGATGTCATCGACCACGCTAGGCATTATATACAGGAACGTGCCATCGGCGCGCACCAGCACCGGATCACTGAGGTTGTCGCCGTTATAGCTGCAGCGTCCGCGCACGGCATCATCCCAGGCGATTTCGCCGGGCGATATTTCGAAGCGCCAATGGGCGATGCGGCCTTCGGCTTCGAACTTGGCTTGATCGGCCTCGGAAGTTTTTTGCCCAGCGCGCTTATACAGCGGCGGCTTACCCGCTTTGAGTTGCAGCTTGCGCTTCATTTCCAATTCGTCGGGCGTCTCGTAGCACGCATACAAACGGCCCAGCGATTTGAGCTTGTCGGTGGCGGCAACATACGAGGCGATGCGGGCCGATTGAAATTCTTCCCCGTCCCAGTTCAGACCCAGCCATGCGAGGTCACGCTCAATGGCGACGGCAAATTCAGGTTTCGAGCGCGCCGTGTCAGTGTCGTCGATACGCAAAATAAAGCGACCACCCAATTTGCGCGCATAAAGCCAATTGATCACCGCTGGCCGTGCGTTGCCGATATGCAGCAGCCCTGTGGGGCTTGGCGCGAACCTAAACGTGGGCGTCAAAGCGGTGCTCCATCATCCTGAAAACCATTGGTGATCGGATAGCGGTAATCGCGTCCGAAGGCGAGATGCGTAATTTTAACGCCGGGGGGCGCTTGGCGGCGCTTGTACTCGGCAGTTTTGAGCATTTTATAAACGCGGCGCACGACAGCCCCATCGAAGCCACGCGCGGCCACGGCGTTCACGCCTTCGGCATCCTCGATCAAGCCATGAAGAATGGCATCGAGCACATCATAGGGCGGCAGCGTGTCTTGGTCTTTTTGATCGGGCTTGAGTTCTGCCGTGGGCGGCTTGGTGATGACGTTCACGGGCATGACCATGCCAATAGGCCCCAATGCGCCGAGCGGCTTATGGGTGTTGCGCCATTTGGAAAGCGCAAAGACTGTGGTTTTGTAAACGTCCTTAAGCACCGCATAGCCGCCGCACATATCGCCATACAACGTGGCATAGCCCGTCGACATCTCGCTTTTGTTGCCCGTGGACAGCACCATTTTGCCAAACTTGTTGGACAGCGCCATCAGCGCCATGCCGCGTGCGCGCGATTGCAAGTTTTCCTCGGTCGCGTCGGCTTTGGTGCCCGTGAACAAAGGCTTCAGCATCGCGTCGTAGGCAGTCATCGCGGGGCCGATGTTGATAGTATCCAACCGCACGCCCAAAAATTTGGCCACGGCTGCTGCATCGTCCAAACTTTCCTGGCTGGTGTAGGGCGACGGCATCATGACGCAATGCACTTTGTCTAGACCCAGCGCATCGGCGGCAATGGCGGCGCAAATCGCACTATCAATTCCACCCGACAGTCCCAGCACAACACCTGGGAATTTGTTTTTGCGCACGTAGTCGCCCAAGCCCAGCATGAGGGCGTGATAGATGTTCTCCATCTTCGACATGGGCTTGGCTGGGCTTTGAACCGCACAGACCCAACCGTTTGCACCTTTGGTCCAGGTGGTAACTGTTAAAGCCGTGCGCCATGGAGGCATTTGAATTGCCAGGCTACAATCGGCATTCAGAACAAACGATGCTCCGTCGAACACCAAGTCATCTTGGCCGCCAATTTGGTTCACATAAATGAGTGGTAGGTTGGTCTCGGTTACACGCGCGACAGCATGATTGAGCCGCACATCGGGCTTTTCCACATCGAACGGCGAGCCATTGGGGATCACCAATATCTCAGCGCCCGATTCCGCCAGCGTCTCAGCCGTATCCTCAAACCACATATCCTCGCAGATCATCAGACCCAGCCGCACGCCACGCAGCACCACAGGGCCGGGTGCTGGGCCTTGAGCGAACACACGCTGCTCATCGAAGACGCCATAGTTGGGCAAATGATGCTTATAGCGAATAGCCGAGATCGCCCCGCCATCCAGAACCAAACCGGCATTGAATGTTTTGCCAGCCTCCTTACCTTCACCGCGCCATGGGGCGCCGACGATCAAGGCCGGACCGCCATCAGCCGTGTCCTTCGCCAAATCGTTGGCCGCTTTCAGTACGGCATCGAGAAACGCAGGGCGATAAACCAAATCCTCGGGCGGATAGCCGCTGATCGTCAGTTCAGGGAACACCACCAGATCGGCTTTTGATTTTGCAGCCTCTGAACGTGCGGCGCGGATCAGCTCGACGTTGCCAGCAATATCGCCGACCGTCGGGTCAATTTGCGCCAGCGCAATGATGAGGGATGTGGTCATGCCAAGTAGACGGTAACGCAACCAGCGCTACTGCGGCGCCACAACTTGATCTTTGCGCGCTTGCAACACGCGCGCCCGCTCATCTTTCAGCATTTCCGCGATCAGGAACGCCAACTCCAACGCCTGCGACGCGTTGAGCCGCGGATCGCAGTGTGTGTGATAACGATCACCCAAGCGTGCATCGGTAATGGCCTGCGCGCCGCCAGTGCATTCTGTCACGTCCTTGCCGGTCAGTTCGAAGTGGACACCACCACCATGTGTGCCCTCGGCACCATGAACCCCAAAAAACGCTTTCACCTCGGCTAGAATGCGGTCGAACTGGCGCGTTTTGTAGCCCGTCGCACTTTTGACAGTGTTGGCATGCATCGGGTCGCAGACCCACACCACGTTACGGCCTTCACGCTTCACAGCACGAATCAACGCAGGCAGGTTCTCGGCCACTTTCTCAGCGCCCATGCGGCTGATGAGCGTGAGGCGGCCTGCTTCGTTCTTCGGGTTCAGCGCGTCGCACAGCGCCAACAAGTCATCGGGCTTTACGCTCGGACCGATCTTCACGCCGATGGGGTTATTGATGCCCTTGAAGTACTCGACGTGCGCACCGTCCAACTGACGCGTGCGTTCGCCAATCCACACCATGTGCGCCGAGCAAGCGTACCATTGGCCAGTGGTAGAATCGATGCGCGTGAGTGCTTCTTCATAGGGCAGCAACAAAGCTTCGTGCGAAGTGTAGAACTCGGTCTCGCGGATCTGCGGCACGGTCTCGCCCGTGAGGCCACAGGCTTCCATGAAGGCCAGCGTTTCTTGAATACGATCCGCAAAACGGCGGTATTTTTCGATTTGCACTTCGTCTTTCACGAAGCCCAGCGTCCATTGATGCACTTTGTGCAAATCGGCATAGCCGCCTTGCGCAAAAGCACGCAGCAAATTCAATGTCGCCGCCGATTGATTGTAGGACTGCACCATGCGCTGAGGATCGGGTGTGCGCGCCTCGGGCGTGAACTCCATACCATTGATGTTGTCACCCCGGTACGAGGGCAACTCAACGCCATCAATGATCTCAGTGCCCGATGAGCGCGGCTTGGCGAACTGACCAGCCAAACGCCCAACCTTCACGATGGGCATGGCGGCGCCGAAGGTCATCACCACAGCCATTTGCAGCAAGACGCGGAACGTGTCGCGGATGTTGTCGGGGTGGAACTCGGCAAAGCTTTCGGCGCAGTCCCCGCCCTGAAGCAGAAAAGCATTGCCCTCGGCCACGCGGCCGAGGGCTGCTTTCAAGCGGCGCGCCTCGCCCGCAAACACCAGCGGCGGATAATTACGCAGAGTCTTTTCGGCAGTCTCCAACCCGGCCTTATCCGGATACTCCGGGACCTGCTGGATTGGCTTGGCTCGCCAACTATCTCTGTTCCACTTAAACGTCGTGGCCATGGGACCCTCTGGTTTCGTTAGGAAAAGTGAGGCGTGATATAGCCCCGCAGGCCCGGAATTACCAGTCATCGAGCCCCCATCCAACCCAGCCACTTCCACCGGCCAGTAGCCCTCTGAAACTGGTGAGAAACTAAGCTTTAATCTACTAATAGTTGAATTTATACCACCAACCCAGAACCAATCTAGCCCATCAATCGGCCTTGCCTGTCGTGATCAAGCCCCCAATCCGCTTGTGCTGTTCGCCGATCACCATATCGACCGCTGAGGACATTTCCGAGAGATCCAAACGCGCTACACCGGAGACAACATAACTAAAGTCGATCACCGTCCCACCCGCCGGATCGGACTTGAGGCTCATCGTCAGCGTGCCCGATTGACAATTTGGCGCTGGAACTACACGAGCCCGACCCAAAAGTGCGCGAGTTGTTG
>NSIP01000002.1 GCA_002737725.1 Rhodospirillaceae bacterium | reverse complement strand
CAGGCCCTAAAACTTTCACAGGCTCGGCGGCGATCGTCGGCTTGAGCGCGAGTACCAACAGCGCAACGGCAAGCGCAAAGCGTACCATAATCTTAGTTCCCCGCGTTTGCTACTTTGGTCAGTATCACACCAATCGACGCCGCGAAGACTGTTCCCCATTCGCGTCTCAATTCAGAATCAGCCATGGCGCGTTGCCTTTGCGGGCTTTACAGCAGCGTTGACCACGCGGTGCCGACAGCTCAGCAGCCACTGGAGTCCCCTCACGTCTATCTAAATGAGCAGTGCCCCGACAGACCGCAGTCTAAGTTTTGAACTCAGAACTTGTACGTCGCACGCGCGCCATAAACAGGCCGGTTTGGCAATCCGACTGCCAAGGCGCTGCGGTTCGCAGCAAAGGGGAAGTCAGTAAGCCGTTGGTAACCTGTGAAGGTTTTGTCATTGAAGATATTCGTTCCGTAGACTTCGACCATGAGAGTATCATTCTCAATGCCCAAACGGAGATTTACCTTTTTTGCGGCGCCCGTCGTCGTCAGATTGGCTTCAGTTTCAAACATACTCCCCGTGTAGATATAATCGGCGCGTGTGAACCAATTATAGTCCGCGGTCAGCTCATCAGTATAGCTCGCCGAAACGGTACCTTTATATTTTGGAGTACGTGACATTTCTTTATTCAATCCGAGCACATCTCGGACTCCGAGAAGAAGCAAACAGTCACCGCAGTCTCGGGTAATAATGTCCGTATCGTTGTAAGCGAATGTACCCTCAACTGTCAGTTTGTCCGTCAGGCGAGCCTCGCCTTCTATTTCAACGCCCGATAGATTGGTCTTTCCACCAGAACCGGTGGCCGTCACAAGATCAAGTGTTCCATTCGCACGGGTTATCGGCGTCAGGGCTACCGATTGCTGGTCGCGCCACTTCGCCGAATATATCGCAGCGGTGAGGAATGCCCGTCCGTCCCACAGCCGGCCCTTAAAACCGACTTCGTAGCTGTCAAGCCTCTCCTCTGGCACGCTGATATCTGCACTTATCGCAGCCCTGATTTGATCGAGCTCTGACTGCGGCCGGCCCACGAGCGATGTATTAAAGGTTCCTGGGCGTGTGCCCTTTGCCCAGCTAGCGTAAATTGTAATCTCATCAGTCGGCTTGTAGTCGAGCACCACGCGAGGCGTGAAGCTCTTGAACGTGTCGCTTAAAACAAGGCCGGCGATCACACCGTCGGAAATTTTGTCCCACTGCCGCCGGGCCTCCACGTTTAACGTCAATTGATCGAATATGTCATACGCAGCAGACCCAAATAGTCCGTGCGTCTTCACGAGGTTTACAGAGCCAACCGCGGTCGATCGGAATGTGCCTGGTGGCAACCTGAATCCGCTGGTGTTCGCTGCGTCTTGATCTGTGTAGCTGCCACCAACCATCCAGCGCAATTTGTCGTCGGGGGCCGAAGTCACGCGTGCCTCTTGGCTGAAGTCCGAATAATCGGAATTGTTCAACAACAGCGTATCGAAGGCAGGCCCCAGTTTGGCCGTGGGCCGTCCGTCAATATCTGAGAGCGCCGCCCATTTGTTAAAGTGATAAGCAGTGATTGACGACAGCGTGATGCCGCCAGAAAACTGATAATCGGCAACAAGACTTGTTTCCAGTGCGTGACGTTCCAAACCAAATCCATTGAGGAATTGCGGATTGAATAGGAACTGCAGTGTACTCGGAGGCACCGCGGCGTTTCCAAGAAGTATGCTTCGAATTTCCGGTGTGACAACCACATCGACACCGATTTGGTCAGGCCTCGGGAACGGCGGCTCTCCACAGATCCAGTTATTATTTCCATTCACACGGCCGGCCGTACCGCCGCGATTACAGTTGAAATATTCCGCCCCATTACCAAAGCCGTATGAGAATGACGCGCTTGGTCCATCTTTATCTTCCCAATAGTGAGCTCGCGTTTTTATGCTGAGATTGTCGGTTGGCGTTGCGTATAGCGTCGCAGAAAAATCATCCGTTTTTCGGGCACCAAGTTTTTTTCCGCCCAGAGAATTTGTATATTGGCCGCCCGTATCATATCGGCTGGCGCTGACTCGATAGAGCAACCGGTCTTGAATTACAGGGCCTTCCATCGACAACCCGACATCCGTCAACCCGAATCGACCGGCCTCGACTTTGACTTTACCTTGGAATTCTTTGTTCGGCGTCTTCGTAATCAGATTGATCGCACCCGCGAACGTGGCACGCCCGAAATATGCACTTTGTGGCCCCTTCACCACTTCGATGCGCTCAGCATTTTCCGTACTGCCAATGTCGCCGCCCAAGATCGGCGCGCCATCAATGAATACAGTCACAGCCTGCTTAGTCTGCACATCGGTATTAACTTGCATTCCGCGAATGAGAAGGCGGCGATTTGAACGGTCATTGCGGCCAACGGTTGGCGTGCCATAGAAAAAGCCAGGCGTGTAATTGACGATATCGTTCAGTTCTTTGATTTGCTTAGCCCCAATGTCGTCAGCCGTGAACGCAGTCACGGTGAGGGGAACTTCGAGGAGAGACTCGTTTCGTTTACGGGCGGTGACCGTAATTTCCTCTATCGTTACTTTCGACTCTTGGCCCCACGCCTTGTTCTCGAGTCCTGCTGTTGACAAGGTAGCAGCGATTGAAGTTGTCGCGACGAGCGCTGTTTTCAACCATTTCGTCATAAATCACCTATTAATTTTATATTTTATTTAATTTTTCTGATTGAGCAAACTGAATATATAGGAAAGTTAGGGGCCACGCTAGGAACAGCCTCGCATAGCGGACATATATCTCAGCTTACGCATCAGCGGTGGTGGTCAAGAGTGAAAATTGATCACAGATTTGCATCTAATTCAACCCGGGCGCTGCCATGCTACAAGGCGTTTTACCTATTAGCTCACTATTCGATCTTACTTGAACAACCGCGCAAACTGGGTGGAGTGATGCCCCCGGAAGCTAACAAACTCATCGAGTTGGTTTCCGCGGCGATCCTCTGTCAATAAATCCCTGCTAGCCCGTTGTGGGTAACTCCACAACCCTCGTAGAGGTAATTTGTAGAAATGCTGTGAACTTATAAATTAAATATTCCTGTTGAGACTATTGTCTGACTAGATTTAGTCTCGGCTTTCTTGTGTCAAGAGAACGTCCTCAATAGCCATGCCGGTTGAGCGTGTTGCGAAATTCAAGACGCGCGGGGCAAGACCGATGATTGTATTGTACTCTACGAGCCAAAGAGATGATGCTTTCTCGTGATTGAGTTGCATAATGCGCTTGAGCGTTTGCTCGCGCTGTTTGGGGTCCATTAACGTTTGGCTCTGCGTGACGAGAGCGGTGATTTCTTCGTCGCAAAAAAATGGGTTAGGCTTCGTGCAAGCGAAGTCTGCCGCACTCCGAATCACATCGCGATAAAGGCCACTATTCCAGGTGGTTGAGAAGGCATCAGCATCGCCCCATAGACCGCCATAAAATTTTCCCGGCCGGGCGGTATAGGGCGTTGTTCGTAGTTCGACACGAATTCCAACATTGCCCAGGTCGGACGCTGCCTTTTGATGTATCTGGGTATCTGCTGGGCCCAATCCAACAACCACATCGGCGATCATTGAGAACCCTTGCGGATAGCCAGCTTCTTTCAAGAGTTTTCGCGAACGCTCCGGGTCGTAAGAGTAGGGCTTAATGTCGGAGTTATATCCGAACGCATTCGGCGTGCCCCCCTGGCTCGCAGGGTCGGCAATTCCGCTCAGCAGAGTTGTCGCCATCTGCGCTTTATCGACAGCGTAGTTCATTGCTTGGCGCACACGCACATCATTCAGCGGTGAGTTGGGTTTGAGCAGATTCGGAAGCGCCCATACTTGGACTTGTCCATTCTTGCTCACGTAAATACCAAAGCCTTCTGTCTGCAGCGGCGAGATATCATCTGGGTTGAGGCTTAAAGCCACATCGACTTGCCCCGACAATAAGGCTTGGACTCGTGTCGTCGCGTCTTTGAGGATTGTCACGTCGAGCTGAGACACCGACTTCGGTGCCCGCCATGATGAAGCGTTTGCCTTAAGAACGATTGTTCCACCTGTCTGACCCCAATTGCTTGGCTGATAGGGTCCAGAACCACCTGGGGTGCGGGCAAAACCATCGGGACCGAGCGCCTCCCAGATAGCGGGGTCAACAATGCGGACGAGAGCGAGCCGCCGGGGCAAGATGGCGTCGGGGACGGCAGTAACAATCTCAACGGTCTGCGCATCAATCGCGACGACTCGCGCAATTGTCATCGTGTCGGCGGTAATCGGATATTCCGGGTGAGATTTGAGAATCTCGATCGTCTTGACAATCGCAGCGGCATCGACAGGCGCCCCGCTAAAGAATTTTGCGTCATTGCGCAGATGAAAACGCCACGTCGTCGGATTGGGATTCTCCCAGCGCGTCGCGAGCCCCGGCGCGATAGCGCCCGATTGATCAAACCGAATCAGGCAATCAAATATCAGGTCCCACACCGAGCCAGCAGTGGCACCCATCGATTTGAATGGGTTTCCCAATGCCGCCGGCACGTCAGTCGCGGCGACGCGCAAAACGTGGTCACGGCGTTCTGCGGCAATTGTGGGCGACGATTGTGCAGCCAGGACTGTCGAAATCAGCAATAGGCAAGCAATGCTGCTGATAATATCGCGCACCTTTTGCTGCCGATGAGCCATTTGACTACTGACCGGACATAAAATTCTGAGCCAGAATATTGCGCGCTATCACGCTGCGCATGGCTTCCGACGTGCCCTCGTAAATTCGCATTGGCCTGACGTCTCGGTAACATCTCTCAATAATGGTTTCGTCAGATAATCCGGCAGCGCCATGAACCTGCACGGCGCGGTCGACAACTCGCCCGACCATCTCCGATGTGTAAGTTTTGATCATCGCCATTTGGGTTCGCACGTCCTGGCCATTCTGTGCGCGCCACGCCGCATCGTAAACCATTAAGCGGGAGGCATGGAGCTCCATAGCAGAGTCAGCGATCATCCATTGAATGGCCTGCCTGGATGAAATCGGCTGGCCAAACGTGTAACGTTGTTTGGAATATTCGACCATAAGATCAAAACAGCGCCCAGCGATGCCAATCGCCCGGGCAGAGATTGTTACTCGACCGCGATAGAGTGCTGTCTCGCCCGCAGCCCAACCCTGACCGGGTTCGCCGAGAAGCTGGGAGTCTGGGACGAAACAATCTTGCAGGATCAATTCATAAGTGGATTGCCCATGAATCATGCGCTGTTGGCGACCCACCGTGAATCCGGGCGTCCCAGCGTCGACGATGAACCAAGTCAGGCCTTCATGGCGCTTGGTTCCCTGCAACCGCGTCAGCACCAAGACATAACGGGCGGTCTTGGCAAATGAAATCCAGCATTTTGTCCCATTGAGAACCCAACCACCTGCGGCACGAACACATGACGCTTGAATACCCGCAAGATCACCTGCCGCCCCCGGCTCGCTAAAGGCTGATGCACCGTGAAATTCGCCGCGCAGGCCTGGCATCAAATACTTCTGTTTCTGTGCCTCCGTCCCGAGCTTATGAAGAACTGGGAAAAACAATGAAGTCCACAAACATCGTCCGGCCGTGCTGCGGTAGGCCTCCTCCATCACAACACAATGATTTAAGATTGATAATCCGGCCCCACCGATGTCTTCCGGAGCCTCCATCGCCCACAGGCCGAGGTCTCGAATTTTCTTCTCAAGTGGCTGGCGGATATCAGTTGGCAGATCATGTGAGTTAGGACGGTCGGGCAACGACCGCTCAAGCGGAATCAATTCCGTCTCGACAAAACGGCGAACTGTATTTTTTAGTAGTTGCGTCTCTTCTGGAAGATTGGAATCCAAATTAACCCCCTGTGGCCGCTCTATTCTGCGGCTCTGGAACGACTGGTTGTACTCTCGCGAACATACGGCTGTGCCTTAGCAAGCGTGGGAAGCGGCCAAGGTGCTGCCCAGGGTGCGCGAAGGTACGCCACGCCATCGAGGTGCTGGACCAGATCGAGTGCCTTTACTTGCGGATGATCAACCAATTGATGCAGCTCTGAAAACTCAACGGCTGTTCCACCATTTCGATTGATGATCTCAATCGCTTCGAGAGCACTAAAATTCTTGAGATGCGTTTCCCAAATCGATTGCAGATCGCGTGCAAGGTGGCCCATGCCCACGGTTTGTCGGCCATCCTTGATGAAACGCTCATCGTTCTTTACGTCCTCATACATCCCAAGCTCTTTCATCATGGTGATGAATTGCTCCTGACCACGCAAATTCATCATGGAGACAAAGATGGGCGCGTCCTTGGTGCGATACCCATGACGTGGCGAGTCCGTCTCGCTTGTACAATATGAGTTTCCGAGCCACGCGTCCGGGTTTGACATTGCGGCCCACTGTAATGTGCGCATCGACATTAAAGTGCCAAGTTGGCTGACCGCGACGCGCTGACCATTGCCGGTTCGTAGGCAGTTAAAATAGGCCGCCAACACCGCCAAGAAAGCATTCGCGGCGGTACAACACCCAGCAATATCGGCACCAACACGAACAGGGGCACCACCTAAATGGCCAAGCGTGCGCAAATACCCTGTCATCGCCTGGATAGCTAACTCGCTTCCTGGCCGGCTCGCCATGGGCCCCTTCTCTCCAAAGGGGCTTAAGGACAACCAAACAAGTCGAGCGTTAGCCTTGAGTACCATCTCCGGGTCGATCGTCGAGCCCTTCCAACGACCGGGTCCCCAATCTTCAAGAACGATTGCTGCATCCGAGATGAGGTCTTGAAACTGAGCTCTCCCCGCCTCGATCTCCAGATCGACCGTCGACAGAGACTTATTTCTATTCAGCGCTGCAAACAAAGCACTCTCACCGGACGCCGAGCGGGGCTCGAGACGCCGTGACCAATCGCCTTCTGGCGGCTCGACCTTAATAACCTCGGCGCCAGCTTCGGCTAGCAGAAGCCCAAGGAGGGGCCCTGAGATCCCTTGCGTTGCATCGATAACGCGCACTCCATCGAGTGGCAACCGTGACACTGGAAGCCCCGCGGCAAGCTTCATTGAACGCGATTCAGCCGGTTTGGTAAAACCATTCTCAATAACATGCGCTGTATCAGACCCAGGTTCGGCGACATTGCGATCAATGGCTGCTGGCGTTTTAGAAAACTGCCACGGCACGCCACCAACAAACATCTCGCCGGTGTGCTTAGGGGTGATCGTCGTCAGGTACTCATTCTCGACAATTTGGCGATGATTGGAGATTTGCTCAAAGTCCAAGCTAAAAGCGAAGGGAACTTTGCGCTTGGTTAATTGTACCACCCACCACCGCGATGGCTTGTTGGCTATAATACGTGCGAGCAGTTCCGCGAGAACCTCGCGATTTTTCACGCGATCCGCATTTGTCTTGAAGCGCTCGTCACTTGCAAGTTCAGGTTTTTGAATAGCCTCACAAAACCCCAACCACTGAGCATCGGTCTCAGCGGTGATTGCAATATCTTTTTGATCCTGCGCGCGAAAGCATTGGTTCGGAGCGCTGGCTGCCGTAGCACTTCCGAGGCGCTGGAGGGGGGACCCCGTTGCCAAACATTCAGCAAGCCTGCTTGATTCCATGCAAAGCGACATCGCAAGATGGCTTGTTTTCAGCAGCGTGCCTGCTCCAAATCTCTCGCGGCCCACGAGGCCAAGAACCGTAATCGCGGCCATTAGCGTTGCACCGCTCGGATCGATATGAGTGTACCTAATCATTTCAGGTTGACCACCGGGCGCACCATTGAGCGCGGCAAACCCACTGAATGCTTGCAGGTGTGGGTCGACAGCCGATAGCTGCTTCATCGGACCGGCATCGCCCCAGCCAGAACTTGAAATATAAACGAGGCCCGGATTAGCGATACAGAGTTTAGGGTAACCAATTCCCATGCGCTCGGCGACACCAGGTCGATAATTTTCGATCAATATATCCGCCTCACCGGCGAGGCGATCCAAGACGGCTTGGTGTTCGACATTTTTAGTATCCAGAAGAACCAACCGCTGATTGACGTTAGATGCGATAAAGCCCGTCGCCCAGCCATTCTGTTTTGGAAAAGCCAAACGGGTTGTTTCACCGCTCGGCCGCTCGACCTTAATAACGTTTGCACCTAAATAGCCTAAAAGTGTCGCGGCCCAGGGGCCGACAATCGCGGTCCCAATATTAAGAACATTAACGCCCGATAATGGTCCGGTTGGTGCTTCGCGTGTCATGAGATAAACTTTGTTCAGCTTCTATGATTCTTATGCGAGATGATGTCGAGTTTACACTTCGTCGTCATGAGACAATATGGCTACGCTCGAATAGTGAGCTAATCAGTAGCGCCTTTCATTTGCGTTGGCGGTGCGGTTTCGAATGCCCGCGCGATCTTTTCAGCCGCGCCCTTCAGCAAAGGCACGACATCTCTTCGGATTCCGTTGGCGCGAATAGCAGAGCCGAAAAATCTCATCGCCAAGCTCGCCAGGGGATGCCCCTTAGACAGTATGGGCACGGCAACAGCACTTCGGTCGCCGTCGCTCATTGTCGCAAACCCCTCACGGCGCACTTGGCTCAAGATAGTGCGCATTCCCTGGTTATTGCGAGCGATTTTATCTTCCAGACGCGGCGATGATTTGACGACAAGATTGATCAGGAGAGCGCGATGCTCGGGCTCGCAGTAGGCGAGATAAGCCTTTCCAGAAGCGCTCGCCACTAATGACACGCGATGACCGATGGTGAACCGGTTTTTCGATAATGGACTTTGAAAGTCTGTATTGAGTCGTACCAGCATTGAAATGCCTGACGGCGTCGTGATTGTCAGCGGCCAAACGAGTTCGTGGCCAAGCGCCTCAAGCTCGGGGCGGGCGATCTGATTGATCCAAGCTTCTTCGATAAATCCATCCGCGAGCGCACAGACGCGCCGTTGAAGCCAGTAACAACCGCTGTCAGGGTCGCGGAGGAGATAGCCAAGATTTCGCAATGTCTCGAGCACGCGAAATGCTGTGCCGCGCGTGAGGCCGCTTTGCTTGGCGACCTGGTTCGCCGTCAGTCCCGTTTGCCGATTTAATAGCTCGAGGATTTGGAGGCCACGCTCGAGAGATTGAATGGATTGAGTCATTCGGCGACTGCTATCAGTTAAGCAACATCGAGCGATTACGGAAGCGTCATTGCCACTCGGAAACCAAAGATATGTGAGGCCCTGAGTTCCGGGTCGCGGCCACGAAAGGTGACACGATTGCGGCTGATCTGCGAGAACCAGCTACCACCCCTCACGGCTCTGCGATCACATTCCCCCTCCACTTCGACAGACTTACCGTCATTTCGTGCGGGATCGTAGAAGCGTAACGAGCAGTCTTGAGTCCACTCCCAGACATTACCGATGATGTCGTGGACGCCGAAACTGTTTGCTTGCAGCGCGCCTACCGGCGACACGATTCCAAACCCGTCTCGACACTTGACAGGCTGCCAACTCGCATTACGGAAGGCTTTGTCACGATCGGCACCATCGTCATCGAAAACATTTGCTGTTGCGCACGCATTGTCGGGGTTCTCGCCCCAGGGCCATGTGGTCTGCGTTCCGCCATGGGCCAAGTATTCCCACTCAGCCTCAGACAATAGACGATAGGGTTTGCCGGCTTTCTTAGCGAGCCAAGTCGTATAAGCCTTGGCATCACGCCAGTTGACGCACACAACAGGCTCTCGCGGTCCCGGGTCGCGGCCATAGTCTGGGTTCCGCCACGTTCCCCCAAACTCCTGTTCGCGCAGCTCTCCGCGCCACTTAATGCAACTCTCAGAGGCTTGATAGCCGGTGGCTTCAACGAAGGAAGAAAACTCCTCGTTTGTGGTTTCATACTTTCCAACCGCAAAAGCCTTTGGGATACGAACTTCATGAACAGGACCCTCAGGTCGAAGCTCGCCGGCAACCGGTTCGACATGGTCCGAGCCCATGACGAATGTCCCAGGAGGAGCCACCACCATCTCCGGACATGACGTGCAGTCCTTGAAGGACGCAGGTTTTACAGCAACTTCGGCACCATAGGCCGCCGAGCTGACCGCCAATGCCACGACAATATTGAGCCACAAAGCCAGATTGCGCATTGATGTCCCTCGTTTAAGCGTTCCGGGTAAACTCAATGATCGGCCAAAACGCGCCAGGGTGCACCCCACGACCGCAAAATAGCTCGCAATACGAGCTTATGGCAGGTTCCTGGGGGCCGTGTGTGCGGCGGCGTGCAAGCCTCAACACTTGCTCCAAGACACATTTCTTTATGGTTCTGCCCCGGTATGTCGATTTTCTCACCCTTGTCTCATGCAACCTTCCGTACTTTCTGGATTGGCATGTCCGTATCGACGGCAGGTTTCTGGATGCAGAACATCACTGTGACCTGGTTAATGCGCGAGTGGTCGCAAACTGACCCATTGTTAGTCTCGTTGGTTCAGACCGCTATGTTCCTTCCCGTCATGTTTTTGTCGCTGCCCGCCGGTGTGATCGCAGACCGTTTTGACAGACGCATTCTGTTAATCACTGCTCATTCAGTTATGGCTGCAACTCCCATCATCATCGCAGGCTCAATTTTGCTGGGCGTCCAAAGCCCATCTCTGCTGCTACTCATGACGGTCGTGCTCGCTGCCGGAAACGCGATGAAGTTGCCGACGCAGTCGGCGCTCCTTCCCGACCTTGTTGCAACACCGGAGTTACCCTCCGCCATCGGCCTTAACAGCATGGCCGTGAATGGCGGAAGAGTAGCCGGGCCCCTCGTGTCAGCGGGCCTTCTGCCATTTCTAGGGCCTATCGCCTTGCTATTCGCAAATGCTTTAAC
Source organism: Rhodospirillaceae bacterium (assembly GCA_002737725.1). Lineage (GTDB taxonomy): Bacteria > Pseudomonadota > Alphaproteobacteria > Rhodospirillales > Rhodospirillaceae. The sequence continues at coordinate 219,216 of NSIP01000002.1, read as the reverse complement.
GTACTGCAGTTTCATCATCATACTTGCGCGGTTGAAGTTGGAACAAAGCGCCACTGTGGTGCGCGCTAAAACAAGCCTGCGTGAAGATGTCCGGGAGCTTGTTTCATTCACGCTCGCCGATAAAAAATTTCAGGCCACTTTGCTGCGTAGTGGCCTTTACTTCGCTGTATGGTCGACCGTGCTGGCGATCCTGCCGCTTCTTGTTGCCGACGCGCGGGAGTTTGGTTTTGTTTATGCCAACTTCGGCTTGGGGTCGATCGTCGGTGCCGTGGCGATGGAGCCCGTCCGTCGCTATCTCGGTAACGAGTTTACTCTCAATGTCGCAATTATAGGCCATGCGATCTTTATCGCTGGTTTGACCTTGTTCGAATCAATCGCTGCAATGTCGGCCTGTTTGTTTGCCGTCGGAGCAATGTCGTTCTACGTCATGTCAACATTCCAGATTGCGGCGCAGACGGTTCTGCCACGACATCTTCGCGGTCGCGGTCTCGCCCTGATGACAACCGTCATGATGGGCGCAACGGCGCTCAGTAGCCCAGTATGGGGTTCTCTGGCTGAGTTGTGGAGTCCGTCGACTGCACTCCAGGCCGCGGCGATCTTCTCAGCCGTCAGCCTGGCATTGACCTTCCGAAAGAAAGTCATCCCTGAGAACTTGTAGGTCCCAGCTACGCTGATTTACCGTCTCTGCCATGCATGGCATACGCTTCACCATGCCGCCCAGGCGCATTCTTGAGGCAAGCCACCGGCGGACGACCGCACAAAAAAATAGCCGTTAGAGTGCCTAAGAACGACCCAATCCAGTGGCGCAGACCTTTCGAATCTCAGTTAGGACATGATTGACCGCGGGGCGTAGATGAACTCCGGCCCGTAAAATGAGGCCTGCGCGCCGCTCGATGCGGCCTTGCGGAAGATTTAAGATCAACAGTTCCCCACGCTTGAGTTCATCGCTCACCAGATGCTCGGGCAGAAAGCTGACAAAACCTTGGCGCGCGACCAACGCCTTAATCAAGCCAAGGGAATTTGTCCGCGTTGTCGATGTCGGCAAGGCCAAGCCGCTCTTGCTAAAGAGTTGATCGAGGGAGTCGGCAACATGCGGCTGATTGACCACCACCCACTTTGTATCTGAAAGATCAGCGGCCGTGATTTTCCGCTTACGCGCCAACGGGTGTCGCGCCGAGACGAGGATGACAGCGGTCACGGTCCATAGGGGCTCGAGCACAAGATCCACAGCCGCAGCAGCGGCCGGGAAGTTTGTGAAAATAGCGTCGATCCGCCCGTCACGCAATTGATCGACCAAGTCTTCGAAAAAACCTTCTGTGATCGAGATATGGAGTGTCGGATGATGTTCCGTAATGCGACCAACCACTTGATCAATGATGGCGGCGCTGAACATCGCCCCAATCCCGATGTTCACTTGGCCGACGGAGCCTGACTCAACATCTAAGATTTCATCTTTAGCGCGGGAACACTCATTCAAGATCAGCTTTGCATGTTGATAAAAGACATCACCTGTTGGCGTCGGAACGACCCCGCGCGGCTTACGATCCAAGAGACGCGCACGCAAATGCCCTTCCAGGGCCTTGATGCTGCGGGTCAGGGCGGGTTGGCTGATATGAACCTTTCGTGAAGCGCGCGACAAATTCCCGCACTCCACGACGGCGACAAAATGACGCAACTGACGCAGTTCCATGGGCTATCCTCAATTTGCCGTCGGCGAACCTCCATGCACTGGGTGCATGGATGACTGGCCTGATTATATTTGAAAGAATAGCTGATTTAGCAATAATCAGTGCACATTAAATCACCCAACCGTGTGCAAAGGATCGCAGATGGCCCTCAATTCCAGCCCCCTTCGCCCCATCACCGCTGCTGAACGCGCCACCTATGAGCAAGATGGCGTGGTCTGCCTGCGGCAGGTCTTAAGCCCGGATTGGATTGATTTGGTCTTGCCGGTGGCGAAGCGCTTAGTGGTCGATAAAGAAGACTTCGGCTTGTTACCAACAATCCCTGGGCGCTACATGTCACGGCTGATCCCAGAGTTTCGCAAATTGATTTTTGAGTCGGCGATGGCTGAAGCGTGCGCCCGCGTCATCGGGTCTCAGCACGTTCGATTTTTCTTTGACGAGATTTTCGCAAAATCGCCAACCTCGGCTGAGAAAACCATTTGGCATACGGACCGCATGGGCTGGCCGACCGCAGGCACCATGGTGCCGTCGCTCTGGCTCCCCCTAACGCCCATCAGCACCGAGAACTCCCTCGAGTGCATTGCAGGTTCACATACGCAAGATGTGAAGTATTGGCTGTTTTCGCCCAATGCCCGAAAGATGATTAAACCTGCGGACCGCATGCCTCACCCCGACGGCGAAGCCTGGCGCAAAGATCCGAATGTCAAATTCCTTAAATGGACAATGGAACCTGGTGACATGCTGGTGGTGCATCCGTGGACGTTGCATTACTCCAGCGGCAACGTCAGCCCCGATTGGCGTATTGCGATTTCAGTGCGGATGTTTGGCGATGACATCCGCTGGGCCCCGCGCCCGGACTGCGTCAACTTAGCCGGGGTCAGCTTTGATGAAATGATCGAGGGCGAACCGCCCGGCGGCCCTTGCTTTCCGCTGTTGTGGTCTGAAGGCGGCCAACGTGACGGTGATGCAGATTTTCCGCGCGGCTTTTCGACAAGCTGGAAACGCAAGCGACGCGATCACATCAACGACAGCAAACTGTTCACGATGCTGCAAGAAGGTAAGGCCGCTGAGTAGTGTGCGCTAAATCGGAACGTTTGCCGGATCATAGTGGAAAATACCCAGCGTATCTTCGTTCTTGAGTGGTTCTTTTTTCAACCGCTCGGTGTCGTCCATTTGCAAGCGCTCGCCCCCGGCTGAGGATTGGATTTGCATGAACGTCACACGCTCGAGGCGCGCGCGCTGATATCGCTGTAGCGCGTCAGCGAGATCGTCAGAGGCCTCCATACACCTTGCAAGCACAACGGCATCCTCAATCGCTGAGGCAGCACCTTGCGCGAAAAACGGCAGCATCGGGTGTGCGGCATCCCCAATCAGCGCCAGTCGATCACTCACAATGGCCGCAAGCGGAGGCCGATCAAATAAGCCCCATTTGAAGCAGCGTTCAGAGGGGATGGCATTGATCAAGCGTTGCACTTCCTCGGGCCAGCCTTTCAGTGTGCTCTGCAACTCACCAACATCGGCCTTCGCCGACCAGGTTTCTTCGGCCCAATGTTCAGAGCGACCCAGCATGACGCAGTTGATCAGCGCTCCGTGCCGCAAGGGGTAGCGCAAGAAGACGCGCCCCGGCCCGGCCCAAGCGCACGATCCCTCGTCCATAATCAAATCTTTGAGGTCTGCGCGCGGGATCAACCCGCGATAGGCAACATGGCCCGTATAGCGCGCGGCATCGCCACCAAAGCACCATTGCCGCACACTTGAGCGCAAACCGTCAGCCCCAATCACAAGATCAGCCTTGGCAGTGGACTGATCAGCCAACGTCAGCGCAACCCCTGAGGGATCTGCGGTCATCGCTGCAATATGCGCATTCAGCCGGATACCATCAGGTACCAGAGCAGTGAAGGCATCGACAAGAATGCGGTGCATGTCGGCGCGGTGAATTTGCAAGTAAGGCGCACCGTATTGATCTCGACACGGGTTGCGATCAATGCGCACCATGATTTGATTGGTCTGATGGTGACGCACAATCTGCTGCAGTGGCTCTGAGGCGGCCTGATCGAGTGCCTTGCCCAACCCGAGAAAAACCAATCCTTTGACTGCGTTCGGGGTAACACTCAGGCCTGCGCCGACTTCGCCTAAAGCTGGCGCTTGTTCGTAGACCGTTGGTCGAAAGCCACTGCGCGCCAAGCCAAGCGCTGCTGTCAGGCCACCAATCCCGCCGCCAATAATCGCGATATTCAGTTTTTTCATGGCTGTGGCCCAGGCATCGCCAAGCCCAGCGCTCCGGGATTGATCAATCCGCGCGGGTCGACGTGGCGCTTAAGGGTGTGTAGCAACGCAAGCGCTGAAGGATCACGCTCGCGAAGATACGGATAGGCTTTGCCAATCTGTAAATGTGCAGCGCCATGCGCAAACATAACCTCGACCATCTCATCTCTGACGCGCTGGACAAGCGCGCGGCCCGACGGATTGGGTGGAAAGGTGGCCATGGCGGCGAGCATGTCGGCAGGGCTTTCGCGGGTATGAAAAAGCTCACGGGAATCTTCCCAATAGAATACGGGCTCGTAGAGCAGGCCCGTGCGGCCTACGGTCGCAAAACTATAGCCGATGGCAACTTTGTTCTCGTGCAGCACATTCGCATAATGACCGACGATCTTTTCGGTTACGGCGTGCAGCGCTGTGCCCACAGAAAACGGCACAATTGCATGGATGGCCAGCAAACGCCGCCCATTCGGCGCCATTACAGCCAGGGGCGGGAACGGATTTGCGCGCACCACCGTTGGCACGGTGTTGGCGATTTCCGTGCCGTAAGGTTCGATCATTCGCCTGAGCTCGCTGACATTTCCCTTCAGCCTCGACTGATCGTTAGCCTCAGTCACAACATGCACCGTAAAAGGGATGCCTTTAGCGAAATTTCGGCCTGCCAGTGCAAGCCGCATCATTCGAAGCAGGCCATCGAAGGGCCCAGACCCACTTCGGCCAACCTGAAGCAACGTGGCAAAATCGCGCCGCAAATCGGCATTCCCCGCCGACTGTCGCAGCAGCTCAGCATCAACGGCGAAGACTTCCCCCGCGAGACCAGAACGCGCCGCCTCGGCCATGGCGCTGTAGCAGGCCTGTGCATCCTGAAAAGCATACGACAAACCCTGCACGCAATTTGGTCGTTTCTCCAATTGCAAAGTGACTTCGGCCTTGATGCCGAGGGCACCTGAATCGCTGGTGAAAAGACCGGTCAGATCAGGGCCGTAATGACGAAAGAACGGCGCATGGTGGGGCTGTGCGCCTGAGCCGGTGGTCAGAATCGATCCATCGGCCAGAACGACCTTCAGGCCAATGACAGCAACGTCTGATGGGCCGACACGGGCAGAGCCGAAGGTCGCCGTTCCTTGCGACAAGGAGCCGCCAATGGTGGCCTTGCTGCCTGAAAAAGGGCCCCAGAACGGCGGGCGCAAGCCGTGGGGCTTGAGGGCCGCGTCCAAGGCCGCCCAGGTGCAGCCAGCCTCTACTGTCACATACATATCCTGAGCGTTGATGGTCAGAATGCGGTTGAGACCGCGAAGGTCAAGAACCAAGGCGCTCTCGGTCGTTGGCAGATAAGCATCGGTATACGAAATGCCGCCGCCACGCGGAAAAACGGCCACCCCCTTCGCTATCGCGGCCGCAACGACTTGCGTTAGTGCCAGAACTGAACCGGGCCTAACGACCGCGAGGGGTTTGAGGCCGATGCGGTAGACATCTTGGGAGAAGAACGCACGCGATTCATCATCCGTCAGAACAGCGCCTGGCCCACAAAAGCGATGAAGGTCGGCAATCAGCGGGCTGAAGTCGGTCATGGTCCACGGCTATTTTAAAGTCTCAGCTAACCTGTTGCAGCGTCTGGACGCAAGGCTACATGCGATGCGAATGGGGCATCAGTCCATGTCTGTTGTGCAATTGCGAGCTTGAGCGCTCATCACCACAATGACAAACTTTATCATCACTCATACCAACTTACAGTTCCATGGGAACATTTGATTTTATTATCGTGGGGGCGGGATCAGCGGGCTGTGCGCTTGCCTACCGCCTTTCGGAAAACCCACAGCATCGTGTTCTGCTGCTGGAGGCTGGCGCGGCAGACTGGTCGCCCTACATTCATGTGCCTGCGGCTATTATCAAAGCTGTCGGAAACCCCTCACTTGATTGGTGCCACTTGGCCGAGCCAGATCCGTCACGCCAAGGACGCATTGACTTGTGGCCTGCAGGCAAAACGCTAGGCGGGAGCAGTTCGATCAATGGAATGTTGTTTGTGCGCGGCCAGGCCGAGGACTACGACACCTGGGCGCGACTTGGAAACATGGGCTGGGCCTATGCCGACGTATTGCCGTATTTTAAAAGAATGGAGTCTTTCGCTGAGGGCGATCCAAGCGTGCGCGGGCACACAGGGCCATTGAGTGTTGCACATCTGCGCACACGCCATGTGATGGGCGACGTATTTGTCAAAGCCGCGCAAGAAGCAGGCGTGCCATTTAATCCTGATTATAACGGGACTTCACAAGAAGGGGTGTCATTTCCGCAAGTCACACAGAAGCGCGGCTGGCGGCATAGCGCATCACGCGCTTACCTATGGCGAACAAGCGGTCGCAAAAATTTGACGATTAAAACCGGCGTTACGGCTCACAAGCTACTGTTTGATGGAAAAAAATGTACCGGCGTGGAAGCTTTACATAAAGGCCGTATCGTTCAGTTCCGTGCTGATCGTGAGGTTGTTCTTTCCAGTGGTGCATTAGGGTCGCCAAAACTCCTTATGCTGTCTGGGATCGGCCCAGCTTCAGATTTGCAAAACCTTGGTCTTCCCGTTCTGGTCGACAACCCCCATGTCGGGGCGCATTTACTTGACCATCCACAGGGTATGGTCAGCATCGACGTTAATGTGCGCACATATAACGTCGATGTGAACAGCCCGCGGATCTTGTGGTACATGGCGCGGTGGCTGCTGATGGGTGATGGCCCTGCGGCCAGTCCGTACCCGCACGCGGTTGCATTCTTTAAATCGAGCCCCGACAAACCAAAGCCTGACGTGCAGGTGATGTTGGGGCCCTTTGCTTTTGATTTCACAACTCAGGGTATTGTCCCCTATCTCAAGCCAGCGGTGACAGCAGCTTTCAACGTGACCTTGCCCAACAACCCGGGGCGTTTGCGGCTACGCTCGGCTGACCCCGCGGCTGCGCCAATCATTGAGCACAGCCTCTATGCATCGAGCGATGATTTACAGACCACCGTTACGGCCGGTCGCTTTATACGGAAAATCTTTCACTCGGCCGCCTTCAAGCCCTATCTCCTTGCCGAGCGTTTGCCAGGGCCCGACGTGCAGTCTGATACAGAGTGGGAAGAATACCTCAGGCGGACGAGCTTTCTCGGGTATCATCCGGTCAGTACATGCCGGATGGGTCGCGAGGGGGACAGCGTTGTGACGCCTGAATTGAAAGTGCGTGGGGTTGATCGATTGCGTGTTGTGGATGCGTCGATTATGCCAACCCTGGTGAGTGGGAATACCAATGGTGCAGCGATGATGATTGGCGAGCGTGCTGCTGATTTGATTCTCGGTAGCGGCTAATGTCAAAATCAGCCCCAGATTTTTCGTTCCGGTCAGATGCGTATGCTTGGTATGTGACGTTTGTCCTGAGCGTTGCCAGCATTGTTGCCTTCGTTGATCGGCAAATCATCAATCTCCAGGTCGAGCCGATTAAACAAGACCTCGGTATCAGCGACACACAGATCAGCCTTCTCCAGGGATTTGCGTTCGTGCTGTTCTACGCCATCTTGGCGATCCCCCTCGGCCGTTTAGCCGACACGTCCAACCGCAAATGGGTGATCGGTGCGGGCATGTTCTTGTGGTCACTAGCGACGATCTTTTGCGGGCTAGCCAAAACATATGTGCAATTGTTCATCGCGCGCATGTTTGTCGGGGTCGGGGAAGCAACCTTGTCGCCCGCAGGTTTCTCGATGCTGAGCGATTATTTTCCGCGAAGTAAGCTCGCGCGCGCGATCAGTGTCTTTACGGGCTCCAGCTTCCTGGGGACGGGTGTAGCGCTTTTAGGCGGTGGCATGCTCATCGCAGCCGTGACGTCGCTGGGCGAGGTCACGGTGCCAATCCTCGGCACGTTGAAGCCCTGGCAGATGACATTTATCGCCGTGGGAATTCCCAGCTTTGCGCTGTTGCTGCTGATGGCGACGGTCCGTGAGCCACCCCGCCAAGACGTGCAAAGCCAGCGCCAGGAAGGCAAAGCCGGGGCGTCTCTGCGCGAGGTTCTTGCCTTTATCCGTCAGAACTGGGGGATTCTTGGCCCCATTTACATCGGCTTTAGTATCCTGGCCTCGGTGCAGTTTGGATTGGGGGCATGGATCCCGAGCTTCTTTATCCGCGTGCATGGTTATACCGCAGGCGAGATTGGCATCAGTTATGGCCTCTTGGTCACAACGCTCGGATCACTCGGCACCGTCTTCGGGGGCTTTTTGTGTGATTGGCTGCGCGCGCGCGGGTATGCGGATGCGAATCTGCGCACGGCCATCATTGCTGCCATACCGACAATTCCACTTGTTGCGATCTTCCCACTGATTGATGACCCAAAGATCGCGCTGATGCTGATCGGGCCAATGTGTTTCCTGGGCTCGATGCCGTTCGGCGCTGGCACGGCGGCCATTCCGACGATTGCGCCCAACCGGATGCGGGCGCAGTTGGTGGCCATTTATCTGCTGATTGCAAATTTGATTGGCCCTGGCATGGGCCCGGTATTGATAGCATTGTGTACTGACTATGTATTTGAAGATCCCAAGATGGTCGGCATTTCCATCTCTATTGTTTGTACGGCATTGATCGTTGCCGGAACTTTAGTCATCGTCGCTGGCCTGAGGGCATTCCGAAAAACGGTTGAAGAGGTAAGTGAATGAGCATGTCGTTCCGCCAGATGCTCGCGCGGAGCCGCTTGATTGCTATGCCAGGCGTTTATGATTCGCTGAGTGCGCTTCTTGCTGAACGCGCCGGATTTGAGGGGCTGTTTTTGTCGGGCTCCGCATTGTCTTACACACTCCTCGCCCGCCCCGATATCGGATTGGTGACTTTGACTGAGGTGACCGCAACGCTTGAGCGCATCCGCGACCGCGTATCGATACCCGTTCTGGTGGACGCCGATAGTGGTTTCGGAAATGCGCTCAATGTGGCCCGGACGGTCCGTGTTTTAGAACGCGCGGGGGCCGCAGCCATCCAGATCGAAGATCAAGTGAACCATAAGTCACCTGGCAACTTGACGGCGCGGCCCTTGATTTCAAAATCTGAAATGGTTGGCAAAATCAAGGCTGCGCTGGACGCACGCCATTCCTCAGAAACGCTCATTAGTGCCCGCAGTGACGCGCCCTTCACCGAAACGTTCGATCAAGCCCTTGATCGCGCACGCGCTTATGCGGAAGCAGGGGCAGATATCATCTTTGTCGAAGGTCTTGCTGAACTGACACACCTTCAACGCCTGACGGCAGAGTTTGCGGGGCGAAAGCCCTTGCTGCACAATCTCCTCGACGGCGGCAAGTCGCCGGTACAAACGTCCGGTGAACTCGCCGCGTTGGGCTATTCTATTGTGCTGTTTCCTGGCACTGCCGTGCAGTCAGCCACAAGCGCGATGGAAAAGACGCTTCAAACGCTCAAGACCGAGGGGCATACAAAATCTTTGCGTGCCGGTATGCATGATGCCAAAAGTCTGAACGCTCTGATCGGCACGCCTGATTTTCTGGCAGCGGCGCAAAACTATGACGAGCATAATTTCAAGAGTTAGATCGCTGTGTGGAAAACTGCGTCAGAGTGAGCAGCGGCTACTGACCTGACGTTCGCGTGATCGCTTCGACTATGTGTTTTTATACCACTGCGGTATATACCGCACCGGTATGGTTGTTAATTATCGACATTAACAAGCGTAACAAACCCTGTCGTGTAGCATCAGCTGCTTTACGCGGCCAGGTTTACCTCAATGCCAACGCCCTGGGCACGCGCGGCAGTATAGACATAGTCAGCCGCGGTTAAGTCCTGAGCGGAGATTCCCAACGATTTATATGTTGTGATTTCATCTGCCGACCTGCGCCCCAGGACTTTGCCAATCAGCACGTCGCCGATCTCGCCGACAATATGCTCAGGCGTCACAAGCCCCGCTTTGATCGCATTGAGCAATTCCCCAGCTTGGGCTAATGCCGCCTCGCGGTAATCGACATAAAAGCGCGAGCGCGCAACACATGCGCTGTCGACCTCAGCCGTCGTTGCCATAGCCGAGCCCACAAGATTGAGGTGAGCGCCTGGTTTGATCCATTCACCCTCAAGAATGGGTGTGGGTGCTGACGTGGTCGTACAAACAACATCTGATTCCGATACAACCTCGTGGGCAGTGGCCACTGCACGGGCTATTACGCCCGAGGGCAAATGAAGATGCGAAACGAAGGCTTTGGCTTTCTCGATGTTACGCCCCCAAACCAAGATCTCGGCAAAGGGCCGCACCGCCAGCATGGCTGGAATATGCATATGCGCTTCTTCCCCGCAGCCGAGAATGCCTAGAATTTTTGAATCCGCGCGGGCCAGGGTGCGCGTGGCTAAGCCACTGGCCGCTGCGGTGCGGATAGCGGTGAGCGTGCCACCCTCCAGCAAAGCCAGGGGCAAGCCCTCTGCGGCGTCGAACAGCATGACTGCCCCAACATGGGTGCCATGTTTGCTGCCAGCCGGCCGATCATACTTGCTGACGATTTTCAGCCCGAAACGGGCAGGCTCGGCAATATATCCTGGCATCAAGCCCAAGCGACCCGTGGTGTTGGGCACGGGCATAAACTGACGTAAGGGCAGGCTCACGCGACGTTGTGAGGTTTGGGTCATGGCGGCGGCCATGACGTCAATGCAAGCCTTTAAAGGCAAGAGGCGGGTGATGTCACTCTTGGTCAACACGAGCATGAGAGTCTTTCAATCAGAGTTTTGGTGGCGGTGCTATGAACTGCAAACGCTTCATCACGTCCATAACATTGTCCGGTCGTGGGAACGCTTCGGGCATCGGCTCGCCCACGGTGCGGGGCTTACCGATGGCCTGCATCCAATCTTCCAGGCCCGGCGGGAAAAAGACCCAAAATAGCTTCATATCTGTGGTGCCGGTATTCTCGAGACGATGCTGCGAATAGCGACCAAAGAGAATTGTCGTGCCGGGTTCGGCTTTATGGGTCACGTCATCAATCACGCAAATACCACGCCCCTCATAGACAAAAATTAGTTCATGATTGCGCGCATGGGCGTGCTGACGGACCTCGCACCCCGGTGGCAGAACCTGGATGCCAGACGAAAACGTATCAAAAGGCATATTGGCGGGCGTCAGCTTGGTCGTCACGTAGCCTCGTGACGGCACAGGCTGCCAAAGCGATGTGCCTTCATCCGGGCCGATCACAACACTGGCGGTTTTATATTCGGGCATTTTGCTTGCTCCGACGTGCAGGAGCCTTAGCCGGTTTGCTGGGGCTCAGAAATGAGAGGATATGTTGGTTATATGTCTCAGCGACGGTCATAGGGCAGAAGTGCCCTCCCTTTGGCAGCAACACGGATTTTGCACCGGGAATGCGCTCGGCCAACTCCTGCGAAAAACCGGGCGGGGTGATTTGATCATCCTCGGCCCCGATCACCAACGTTTGGGTTTTGATTTTGTGAACGTGGCTGCGCAGGTCGTGCGACATCACGGCTGAAAGGCGGCTGAGTTCAATCTCAAGGCCCGAGAAATCCTTTAGGCGGCTTTCCATAAAGTCACGCGAGGATGCGAAGCGCGACTGGAGGTACCACGCAGGCGTGGCGAGGAGGGTCCCCATGAATAAATAGGCGCTCGGGCCACACGAGATCAGCACCTGGCGACGGGTCTCGAATAGTTGGATAAATAAGGGATCAGGGCCACACCAGCTGGCACTGAGGACCAATTTTTTAAGCCGCTCAGGGTTTGTCAGGGCGATATGCTGGCCAATTGCACCGCCGGTCGAATGCCCGACCATGTGCGCCGATGAGATTTTCAGGCCGTCCATGACGCGCAACAGGTCCTCGGCCATCTGCTTGGCCCCGTAGACGATATTTGAGCGGCTGCTGCGGCCCGTCCCCCGATGATCATGCAAAATGACCCTGAAATGCTTGGACAGTGGCTTCACCTGCGCAGACCAGAACTGTGCCCGACCGCCCAGACCCGGCACCAACAAAAGGTCCTCACCCTCACCATGAATCTCGGTGTAAATGCGATCTTTTCCCAACGAAACAAAAGGCATAGTGCAGCTCCCGTAATAAGGTCCCATGTTGCGGTCAGAGACCCGTCACCTACAAATGATATTTAGGGGGTGCGCCATGATTAGATTGCATTGGGTATGAAGGGCGGCCCCTCGGGGAGAGCCATGCGTGAGCCGCATGGGCCCTGCTATCAGTGTGATTTCAATGCCGCAAGGAATAACCCTATACTTCACCTTCGCGAGCGCCATGCAAGGGGATGAAGCCATGAACGCCATTGTTGATCGAGGATGGGTTGGGCGCTTAAAACGCGCACCGGAACTTGATGCTGAAACCTATGGTGAATTTTGCGAAAGCATGCGGTCCTTTATCTTTGGACCCATGAGCAAAGCGATTGCTCCACAAGTCGCCGCGGTGATTGAGAAGGCAAAAACCGCCGGTCGAGACCTCGAGCGCGTCAATGATGTGCGCGCAATCTTCGACCCCTTGCCAATAGTCACCGCCCGTAATCGTCTGTTGCGGAGCGCTCAGGAAATGATGTGGCGTCGCTACCGCGAAACGTTTCATGCGCAAGATGATGTCTTCAGATCCGAACTTGCAACCTACGATCATAAAGGCCCGGGCACTGTCGCGTACGATGCTGACTGGGACCCACCAGCTTATGTGAAGCATCCGATCCATATTCAACCGGGCGGCTACGGCGGCGACCCGTTGGTCGGATACTGGTATCACCACGCCTCAAATGTCTTCTTCATTGGAGCAAACACGCAGGATGAATATCACCTGAGTTTGGCTGCCGCAACGCGCGTACCGAAAGACGGGAAAATGTCGCGCATACTCGAGCTCGGCTGTTCAATCGGTCAGCTGACGGTCACGCTGAAAGAGCGCTTCCCCAATGCGCAGGTTTATGGCCTCGATGTCGCAGCACCTCAGGTCAGGTACGCGCATAAACGCGCAGCCGAATTGGGCGTTGAATGCCATTTCGTTCAACGCTTGGCTGAAGACACAAAATTCCCTGACGGGCATTTTGATGCGGTCACAGCCTTCCTGCTCTTTCACGAGGTCTCCCTTGAAGCTGGCGTAAAAATCGTCCAGGAGGCATTCCGCATTCTACGGCCGGGTGGCATCTTCACTGTTTTCGATTTCCCAACCGGCCACAAAAATAACGACCCGTACTTCACGTACTTCATGGACGTAGACAGCAAGGATAATTGTGAGCCCTATTCCGTCGGCTTTACGGGCTCTGATTTCGACGGCCTCTTGAAGAAGACAGGCTTTATGGTTGAGCGGGGCGAACAAGACATCATGTTGGCGTGCACAACTTATGCCGAGAAGCCAGCATAACGCTGTTTGGCCAAAGATACCGACGATTCATAAACTCGCTTGCGGCTTTGCAAAAGGCGGAGCCTTGCCCATGGTAACGATGGCAAGCACGCCCAAGGCGAGGGTCGGGATCGCTACATCGAGTGCGATGTTATAGTTGCCATACAGATCATACATCCGGCCCAGAAAAAGCGGGCCAACACCCACGCCCGCATAGAAAAACACGAAGATCCAACCGTAAATTTTTCCGTAAGCCTTCAGGCCAAAATATCGTGCTGTGAGAAAGGGCACCAGATCGACCTCTGATCCGGCGGCAATGCCCACCGTGACGGCGGCCAGAATCACCAACCACACTGAACCGGGTTCGCCACTGAGCAAGAGACAGCCAACAATGGGCATGGAAAGAAAGAACCCAGCGACGTAGGGCGGGTGAAACCGATCCACCAAATAACCCGTGGTGACACGCCCCAAAATGACGGCCACGCCCAAAATACTCGCCATTTTGATAGCCAAGTCCCGCGTCATTCCAGCGTCAGTCAGCAGCGGCACCAGATGAACAATAAGCGCAGAGACCACCGCGCCGATCAGCATGAAGCCAAAACCAAATTGCCAGAACCGGCGAGAGCGAAAGGCTTCGCGAACGGCAAACCCAGAATGAAGCGCCACATTAGGCGGGACAGAGGTTTGGTGAGTTTGGCGACCATTCTCGAAAAAGAAAAAATACACCGGGATCAAGGCCAGGAGCGCGGCCACAGCCATTCCGATAAAAGCGGCACGCCAGTCATACGCATTGATCAAAGCGCTCAGCGCCGCCGGGGCAATTACGCCAGCCAAGCCCGAACCTGTCAGCGTCAAGCCAAGGGCGATACCCCGCTTCTTCTCAAACCAAGTCGCCACGCCGCGCGTCCAGACCAAGGGCGTTGTTGCACATCCGGCAAAGGCCAGCGCTAAAAGGGCCCCGTAGAAGACGAAAATGTTGCCATTGAGTTGGGTCATGGCCAGCATCGCGATTGCGAGTGCCAGTAGCGAAAGCATGGCGATTCGCCGCACCCCAAATTTATCGGCGACATAGCCAATAAATGGGGCCGTCAACACGAAGCCCAGGGTGATGAATGTTTTGGCCGCAGAGACCTCGGTGCGGGTCCAGCCAAACGCATCTGAAAGTGGGTTGATCAGAACACCGAGGCTATAGGTCGTCGCCCCCGTGATGCCGCAGCCTGCGCCAATGGCCGCAGCCATGACGACTCGCCAATGGTGCCGAAACTCATGCGATGGTTGGGACATATGGTTAGGGTTGTTTCTGAGTGAAAGGCTGAATGGGAAGGCTACTGGTGGCAACAAAGGAGGAGTCTTCAATACGGTACCAATGATGATACTCGCCAGCGATCTCGCGAATGGCATCACCGGGCACAGCTTCGATCACTTTATCCCCTTGAAAAAAACGCAGATGACCAGATGTGACGTAAATCAGTGAATCAAGTATTCCGGTCGTTGGGCTTGTTGGTCCGCCTTTTTTGCTGAGTGCCACACGCACTGAGTTGCCGGGAAAATCGTAACGCTTTACGGTAAGTCGGATAGCATCAGTAGGAGCGTTGGCAAGATCATCGGGGGCATTGGCACGAATGCGTTTACCATTCACATCCCATTCGGCAGAATGATTGATCTTCGCATCGCCTGCGCGAATGACCATCGCCTTTGACGCCTCATTGTTCAGCGTTCCGGTGGTCGTCCAGGCCAGAATTGTTGCATCGCCCTCGCCGCGTAAAACACCGCTGGGATAGTTGACAGCATCACCCTCACCGATCTCAATAACTTGCCCGGCGACACCGACCCTGCCCGCGCCCTTGAGTACAAAGATCGCCGTTTCGGTGGTGATGGCATGAACCATTCCCCCCGTATCCTTCTTAAAATCAAGAACGCGGATTGCGCCGGTTGGGAAAGTGTAGGTTTTTTGTTGATAACGCGAGGCCGTGACAGGCGCTTTATCAACCGCCTCCTTCCCCCAAACAATTTGGATGGCCTTGCCCATGCGGCTGTCGGTTTCCCATTCTGCGAGCAACATGGGCGTGAGAGACGCGCCCGGGATGTGAAAGTCAGCGCTGGGTGCAATCGGCGCAATATTCCGTAGCGCATGCGGCGGTAGATCCGCTCCAGATACGGGGCTTAAAATCATAAAGTAGCTGATCACGAGCAGACCTAAAAACGTCATCTTCTTTCCCCCAATCCCCCGGTCAGAAATAGATCAGTCACTTGAACGCATAGCCCGGCGTGACTGTGTTCGTGAGATTCAAGCTCAGCGTGGTCGTTGGCACGGCGCTGCGCATGGTCGAGTGATGCAAGCAATCGCCATGAACAAAATTTCCATCGCCAGGCGCGCGGCGACGCATTTCGCCAACTTGGATTGTTGTCTCAAGATGCCCCGACATCACCCAGACAATGCCCATTTGATTAGTCTTATGCATCTCGTTCATGTTGTAAGGCTTGGGGCTGTTTTGGCTTAAGCCCAAACCCCAGCTCATACCCACCTGGTTGGCACTCAACGCACTCATCGGGCCCGTTTGCAGCAGCGGGATATCGTAGTAGGTCCAGGTCGAACGGCCATTGGCATCAAGTTTGTAACCAGGGATGCGGTACGACTTTGCCAAATTCAAATTTGGTGTGGCCATATCTGCGGCTCCTCTTTCTCAATTGATGGACTTAGCATTTAGGCCGAGCCTTTTTCACAGGCCCGCGCAGTTCCCCAAGGGGATACTTTGTTGAATGCAAATTGACGTACAGTCGATCTTGAACGAGATACGCCAAGAGCCCTTCGTTCAACACCGTCGCGCCTTCGATAGGGAGCGTCATTCCTTTGAGCGCGAGATCAATCAGGATGCCCGCTTCACCGCCAGGTGTTTGCGGCCCATGAATATGAATCCCTGTCGGTTGAGACGTGAGTTTCTGGAAGGTCACCTTCCAGGCGAGCTTCAAGGTTACGCGATCAAGCACGAACTCGACACGCCCGGTTCCAGGGCTTTCTGTGACAGCACTTTGCTCGTCGGCCGACAAATCTGCGTAGAACGTAATAGGCGGGCCTGCGGTGTCATCGGGATTGGGCGAGAAATAAGCGCAAGAGAGATCGGGTCTTCCTGGCTGAGCGCGAACAACCGAGAAGGTTGAGAGGGTCAGGACAACCAGAAGACAGCCAACCCAAACCATGGCGCGCGAACATCGCAAGGAAAATAGCTGATACATGGGGCGCGGCCTGACCAACTATTTGAACCCACCTGGCATGGTGATGAGCAGGTAGTTACAGGCCTCTTGCCCCAAAAACCGCGTCATGTGGCCCTGCCCGGTAAAATCCTGCGCGAGCATCATATCGCCTCGGGCTAGCTGACGTTCCTCACCATTGCTCACGGTGACGTTCATTTGCCCAGAGAACACAGCAATCAAAGTCGAGGCCACCATCGGCTTAAAATCGACAAAGTGCCCTGGTAAGGCGTGGCCGATGTTCCAATGCACAACATCTTGTTGCGCCGCCTGTATGCGTTGAAAATACACCCCATCTTGCGCGCTGGCGCCGCCTGGCCCCATCATTTTGAGTTCAATTTCGTCCAGTACAGAATGACCCTGCGCGTCGGTGCAGAGATGTGGCAACAGCATGCTGAGCTCCCCCAAATAAAACCGCCTTATCTAGCAAATCCGCTTTAGTTCTGCGTTCCAGCCATGCTCTGGCCAGATTTCATAATTGTCCGCCAAACGCGATCCGTCGCGCGCATTCCGTTGAGCGCGCCGGGTTCTTGATCGCGAATATTTGTATATAGCGGCATCCCCTTGTAGGCCCATTGGCGATCGCCATTTTCGCGCGTCACCATGGACCATTGGCCAATGGGCTTGTCCTCGGATTTTGCCAAAACAGGTGCCCACAAATGAGGGGTTTCCATATCACGGCCCGAATTCGCAATGCCGAGCCGGGGCTTTGACAAGTCATGCGCATATAAGGTGTGACCAGCGGCATCAGCCATAAGCTCGCCGCCGTCAGATTTCTGATACGTCACCCATGCCGGCCGCGGCAGCGGCGGCTCGAGAACAACAGCGCGCCAGCCTTTGTTGCCCTCACCTGTCATCTCGCCTGGGCTGAAGTCACCCGCAAAACGATAAAGCGGCTGACCCTTAAACACCCATTGGCGGACGCCATCTTTGCGCGTCGTGATCGACCACGCAGAACTGGTTGATTCGGCCAACGCCCAAGCCTCGACTGGTTTCCAAGTTTTGGCGCAAGAGCCCTCACATGCCGAAGTCGCATTTCGATCGGACTGCGACGTATAGAGTGTCATTTTCTTTTGGTCGACAAGCAGATAACCAGCTGGCATCTTCAGCGTCATGAAAGCTGGTGGCGTTGGAATTGGCTTAATAGCAACATACCACTTTTGAAGCAGTTCATCGCCATTCATATCGCCGGAGAGAACATCGCGGCTGTATGTATAAAGTGGCTTTCCGCGAAAGGCCCATTGGCGTGACCCAGTGCCACGAATGACCAGGGTCCAGTCTCCGTCGGGTTTCGCAGTCTCATTGGCTAGAAGCGGGGGCCACGTTATCGCGCATTTCTCAACGCATGCCGGATCGGCAAATTTCTGATCATCCACGAATGTATAAAGTGTCATGCCCGCAGAGTTCACCAGTATCCAACCATGACCCTGCTCTCGTAACGCGACCTCAGCAGGCGTGACGTCCAGCTCGACGGCTTGGACGCCAGCATGAGCCAGCAGAAGAGCGGTCAGGGTCGATACAACAAACCGCATTAGGCCATCACCTCGGAGATGGCTTTCGAGGTTTGAAGTGACTTTGAACCCCAATTCCGAAGTGGAACGCCCATAATCTTCATGGCTGTAAACCCGACACGGGTGATCGGATCACCGCCACCGACAACATGCAGCCCGGTTTTCATGCGCCCGCCAGCCTTACCAGCAAGGTAGATCGGAATGCCGTCAATCGTATGCAGCTTGGCGTAGTTTGTTTCGCTGGAGGCAAAAATGAGGCAATTGTCGAGTAACGTGCCCGCGCCCTCGCGAATACTCGAGAGAGTTTCAAGATACGTTGCCAAAGCCTCGCTGCATTGCTGATTGAACGAGAAGGCAAGTGGCTGGTAACCAAGATCAGAGTCAATCAACTCGGAATGTGTGAGAAGGTGGTGCGTATAACTTTCGCCCTTCTTGCGCACGTTTGCAAAGTTATCGGTAAAGACCATGTTGAAGACTTTAGTCTGGTTGCAGGCGACCGCCATCGCCAGCAGTTTTGCCATGATCGCGTGCGTCTCGATCACATTGGGCATTTCGCGGGCCTGCGCTAAACGATCAGGCGGTAATTCTGCTGGCCTTTTTGGAACCAGGCACGCTTCATTTGGCTCGGGCTTCTCAAGCTGCAGCGCCATCCGCTTTTCCAGCTGGCGAATTGATGTGAAGTATTCATCTAGCCGCTCACGATCAGCGGCGCCCACGGTCTTGGCGTAACTTTGGCTCTCCTCGACGAAGGCTGATAGCACACTCTTCTCGAGCATAATGGCGGGATCGGGTTTGAAGTTGGCCCCATTGGGATCGACAAATTCAGGCCCGAACAATCGTGTGTAAAGTGCGACCGGAGAAATCTCGGCCTGGGCGCGGCTTTCAGTACTGCGCGCACTATAGTTTTCGCGAGCAATCCCCGCACTCGAAGCATCTATCGTTTTAAAGCGCGTACCGGCGCTAATTTCATCGGCGATGATCAGATCAAGTGTCGGGTTCGTGATCTCGCCTTCTTTCTGGGGGATCGTTCCTGTGCGATTACCGACCCAGCCTGTGAAGTGTGTATAATTCGAACGCCCATCGAGCGGCATGCCAAAGCCGCCGAAGAAGTTGAGCTGACTTGCATAGGGCTTCAGCGCCTGCGTTTCAGTCAAGAATTCGATCCCGGGGGCTGTTTGTGGTTTATCGGCAATCGCGTGGCCGGGCGTATGCCCCATACCCCAATACCACGTGCCGAAACGGACTGGCAGCGCGGACCCCGTTGCGGCCAGGGCTGTACCATGATCATTCAGCATACAATCTAAAAAGGGTAGCGCGACGTTAACTAAGCTGCCGCCCAACAAGCCCTTGAGTACCGTTCGGCGATGTATAGGGCGTTTGATGAGAATGCTCATGGTGAGACCTCTTGGAGCGCCGCACCTGTTGCGACTGCTGCCGCCGCTGATTGAACAGGCTTCACATCCACTTCCGGTGCCGATACCGCATACAGCGCTTCGCTCGTGGCGATGCGGCGCATCAGATCCGGGAGGCGATAGCCGTTCTTCACAAATGTAGCCTTGAGATAATCGAGGAAGACAATCTGGCCTGCCGTAGCGCTACGTCCCAACGCATAGGCCGTGAGCCGATCGACCAAACATGACGTAGTGGCTGGGTTTTCGCGCATGGCCTTCCCCAGTCCCGCAGCATCATTAAAGGTGATGCCATCCAAATCGCCACTGGCATCAATCATTGCCCCATTCTCTGTTGCTCTGAGTTGGCCGACGCCGTCAAGGTTTTCGAGGCCAAGGCCGATGGGATCGGTCAGCTTATGGCACCCAGCACAGGCCGGGGCCGTCCGGTGCGCCGTGAGGCGTTCGCGTGCGGTTTTGTTATTCGAATCAGCCGCTTCGAATAAAGAGAAATCAACATTCCCAGGTGGGTCGGGCACTTTCTGACATAACAATGCTTCACGTATAGCACGTCCGCGCAGTGTCGGTGAACTGCGCCCCGGATGCGATGCAAGAGCAGCAAATCCGACCTGCGTGAGAAGCCCGACCCGCGGATCATCGGGCGCGAATTCATACGGCACCCACGCATTGCCCGAAGGCTTCGTCGTTGGAACTCGGTAAATTCGCGCCAAGGCCCCTGAGATAAATGTCTGCCGTGTCGTGAACAGATCACGATAGTCCCGTTGGCGATCGACCAAATGATCAACTGCGGTACGAAGAACTTGCTCACGCGCATCTTCAACCACCTTGACCGTGAACGCTGGGTAGATGACACTGTCTTTCTCGAGCGTTTCAAACTGATCAAATCGCAAGAAATCGTCGAGGAAAGCACGCACACCCGCCTCAAAGCGTGGCGAAGCCATCATCGCATCCACCTGGGCGCTCAAGCCCTCTGTTGTGTGCAGCAAACCTTTCTCAGCAGCAGTTAACAGCGCCTCATGTGGCGTTGTGTTCCACAACAGGAAACTTAAGCGCGAGGCTTTCGCATATGCCGTGAGCCTGATGTGGCCCCGCTGATCGGGGTCTGGCTCAGTTTCATCAACCACAAATAGAAACTGAGGTGTTGTCATCATGCCCGACAGCGCGACTGATAAACCGCGATAGAAATTACCAGTCGTCTGCGCCGCCAACCCAGCCGACTTCATCGCAGTATCGAGTTCTCCAGGCAGCAACGGGCGGCGATACAATAAACGCCCAACCTTCGCGATGAACTGCTGAGCACAAGCGTCGTCAGCGCCTTTCGCCGAAGCTGGTTGGCATGGGATTAAGTGGTCCCGATTGTCTTCGTTTACGACTAGTTGAGAAATTGATCGCGCAAGGCCGTAGAATTTCTCGAAGCCGGACGGCGTGATTCTGGCGCTCCGTGCGCCGACAGCTAAAAGGCCATCCGTGCGCAGCAACGGGTCAGCCTGCCCAGCCACAACGATCTGAGGGCCAAAAACATCGGCAATAATATTGCGGTATTGATCGTTGGTAAGGCGCCGCATGGCTGGCGGCGAGCCTGTCGATTTCGGCTCTACATCGCCACACGAAGACAGCAATGCACTCAGAGCTGCAAGGGCACTCAACACGGCGATGCGTTTCGTTTTTGCGTTCATCTTACCGGCGCCGCCTATGGTTTCTTCAGCCCAGCATCAACTCGGGCATCAGTCCCTGTGTTTGCGGCGTTTTGTTCAGGGTGAATGACGAATGCCGCATAAGCGCCAATACTAAACGAAGAGGACAAATGAGTGCACTGGCCTGTTGCTGGATCGGGATACCCATCGGCGAGTTGGTAGCCAGCAACATACATGGCTGGGCAATTATCCCCTGTCGAGGTGTGCCCGACCATACCACCCACGTAATAAAGAAATTCATCAAGGTCATAGTATCCGCTGACCGTCCCCTTTGCAGTTGACCCATCAGCGGCAATCTCGAGCTTCAATCCCATGTCGCGGATCGCGGGGTGCAAAAAGTTATAGTTGCCATAGAATGGCAAGCGCACGTCACCACGTGCCGTTGTCAGCACGCCGTCTTTGATCGAGCCCTTGAGGGAATCACCATAGCGCTGTTTTCCGTTGGCCGTATCAATATTGTAACTCGAAAATGGAAGCGGTCGGCCCGCACCGTCCAGCGCGAACTGATCGACCGAGCGGTAAAATGTTACTGTGACGTCGGGCGAATTTCGAGGGTCCGTCACGCGGGTGACCTCAATCAAGATCATGCCAAGCCCGCTGGTCCCGCGCCCTTCATGGGCATTGAGTTCAGGCAACCCTCCGCGTCTCCAGCCATACACACAGCCGATCAGCCGGTACATTTGGTTATCGATACCCGTCGTACCGTCTGGATGAGTGAAATTATTATGAGCGCACGTATTTGCCGTCGGCTGGCCATCGACATTTTCGTCGAGATTGGCGCCAAAAGAGTATTTACCCTCAACAACACGCATGGGCGGGTCTTTGACGACTGTGGGATTAAGGCAAACATTCTCGCCTTCCGGCCCGCGGCGCATAGCCGTTGGCATGCGATTTAAGTTCTGAATGAGGCCGTTATCTGTCAATCGCGCGCGGTCGACTTTTGATAAGCCGCGCCACCAAATTTCATCATTACTGGTCGCCAGCCCCTCAGGGCATTCATCAATGAACTTGCTGTTGTAGACTTCTGTGAACCAATCGCGCACGACGAAGCCCAGCGTCAGGCTTTGGGGAGAGGCGGCGATGGCTGAACTCATCAATCCGATCGCGCAAAGCGTAATGCCTGAGACGGTGACAATTTTAGTAACGCCCCGGAGGATTCGAAAATGGATAGCCGTCACCTGCAGTCACCCCCTATTGCTGGGCAAGTTTACGCCCAACCGGGGTAATCTTAATGCAATTAGTATCGGCGTGTTCACACTGAAAACACTGGTGAGCAACATTGGCATAACCAACCGCGCACACAGCAATTAACGATCTCTCATGAGAAAATAATGCTTCCAGTTGGCCTTGAATGGCCAAACCATATGCGAGTAGGTTTTCTATGGATCAGCACTGAGTTAACCGCGAGAGACACCTAACATGCGGCCTATGTCACTGGATCGACGCCGATCTGAACCTCGATCAGCAGAACATGTGCAGCAAAATCAATGAGATATCGTGAGCAAGCGCGACGTATAAGCAAGCGCACAATAGCGCCAAACTCGATGACCTGAAAAGCTCATCGGAAATGACAAGTTAGCGCTGCAGGCGAGACCCATTACTCGTTGATGTTGCATCCGCATAACACTTCTAACACGCCTAAATCATTGATTTATAATCTAAATACGCTTCTGGAGTAATTCACCGCGTAGCTCAGTCAGCGCCATATGACCAAAAACATCCGAGCGTCCGTTTCGACGCACGAACGAGTCCGAACAGGGCCAGTGCATGCACTTGCACACTAAAGCCGATGCATATACTCAACCGGCTGCTGATCCCAATCTGTGCTGGCGATTACGGCGTTGTTCGCACCGCTCGAGAAATGTGAGTTCTGCGAAACAATGACCTCTTGCCTGAAGTCACGCGCCAGCTTGATGGTCTTCACGCTCGTTCTGAATGCGCCCCATCATTTAGTTGCCCAAGAGCCTGAAAACGCCGTGTTGCGAGCGCGTGATGCTTTTGGCGAGCGTGTCGGCGTCGAGCAGGTTGGCCTTTACAATGAAAACCAAGTCAGAGGTTTCAATCTGAATGATGCCAGTGCCTATCGCATTGATGGGCTTTATTTTCTGCGCGAATTTCAGTTGCCTGATACGGTTTTAGCAGGTGTGACCGTGAAGGTCGGGGTTAACGCTGCGCGATTAGACTACCCCTCACCGTCGGGCGTGGTTGATTACCGTTTCAAAGATACCCATGCCGGAACCCGCCAGTTCGGCGTGAATTTCGGTCTTCGCGATTATGGCACGCGGTTTGTCGAGTTTGCGGGCGCTTATGCCCCTGAGCACGGCAAGTGGGGGCTTGCCGGCGGCCTGCAAGCCCTGCCTGATGTGCGCTATCCCAATGGCACCAGCGGGAATAACTACGGGATCGGACTGGTGCCGCAGTGGAGGCCCACAGATAACGTCCGCATTCGCACTATTTTCTCAGCCGATCGCTCAACATATGATGGCGATTATAGTGTTGCGTCCGCGATCAACGCATTGCCGCCCCGCACGAATGGGTTGAATCTGAGCCCGCCCTGGGCGCGTGTCTTGCGATACAGCTACAACGCCGCCGCACTTGCTGATGTAGAGCTATCTTCGCGCTGGTCGCTTGCCAGCTCTGTATTTTATTCCGACACACAACGTATGCCGCAAGATTTCACCCTCGTGACCTTGCGGCCCGACCGCACAGCTGAGGTGACGTTACAACCGACGCTCAATCAGCACAGCCGAGCACTGACGGGTGGGCTGATCATGAAATACCAGTTCGATACGGAAAACGCAGCACATACGCTGAGCGCCGCCGTGCGAGGTCGGCAAAGCCGCGCTCTGCGCGAAACATTACCTAACGTTCGCATCGGACGCTTTGATACGACGAATTTGAAATACTCAGAAAGACCCATAATACCTGGGCCGATTTCCTCAGTGAACTCTGATGTTGACCAAGTTATCGGTAGCATGGGGTACGGGGGGAATTATTTCGGTCGGCTGGAATTGCGGAGCGGCCTACACCGCACCCGTTATATCAAAACGGTCATTGCAGCGAACGGAACCAGAAACAGGCGGCCTGATAATACCTGGTTTTATAATGCGTCGGGCGTGTTTGCAGCGACCGATCAACTCACATTGTTCGCCAACACCGTCAAGGGTGTCGAGGAAAGCGGCATCGCACCGCAAAATGCGATGAATCGTTCAGAGGTTCTGCCGCCGGTTGTGGCGAAAGAGTACGAGATCGGTGCGCACTATGAACTCACGCCAGGACTGAACGTCACAGCCGCTGGCTTTGACGTGACGAAGTTAAGCAACGGACTGCGCCCTGACGGCATTTTTGCAATCGTCGGCGAAGCCAATCATCGGGGCCTGGAGTTGTCTTTCAGCGGCCAAGTATCGCCAACAACATCTTTGGTTCTCGGCGCCATGATCATGAAGCCACGGTTGTCAGGTCAATTGGTTGATACTGGAGCGGTGGGACGCAAGCCTGCGGCCATTTCATCGACGGTTGGAATCGCGAGCATTGACCACAAATTAAGCTGGGCCCCCGGGTGGTCGCTCGACAGCCGGGCGAACTGGCAAGGCCGACGCGAGGCGAATGTCGCCAATACATTAGATATCAAAGGTTATGCGCTTCTCTCGGCGGGTGGACGTTACAGCTTTGACTGGACCGGGCGCTCGATGCTGCTGCGCTTTGCCGTGTCGAATTTATTTACAAACCGCCCGTTTATTGTTGTTCCTGGTGGCCTCTTTGGACAAAGCGCAGGGACGACAGCGCGCATCAGCCTGCGCATCGGATTGATTGGCGACTAAAGTATTTTTAGCGTCTATTTATCGAACGGACTCGCCGTTGGCGTTAAACGCCACTCCCGGAAGCGGCGACCATCGCGAAACTCATAGAGTTCCACTGATGTTTTCTCGACCTTGCCCTCGGTCTTGGAATCGTACTTATCTACTTCAACTTGAATCAAAATATTGCCGACCATTCCAAGACGATAGACTTTTGACTCAAAACCGGCGGGCGCATCGGCGGTGAAGAACTGTTCGAGCATCTTGACCATATTCGCACGGCCTTGAGCGGCGACTTTGGGCCCATCGGGCGCAACGCGGTACCAGACAAAATCCTCTGTGACAGAATCACCCAGGCGCTTAGGATCACGCGCCAGAAAATCAGCTTCACCTTTTTCAATCATCGCCAGCACATCGGGTTTAATTTTTCTGAAGATGCTGGTGTCTGCCACGACTTGCATTTTGACTGTGTCGGCTGCGAAGGCATAAGCCCCGTAAATCGCCGGCAAAGAAATCAGGGCCGCCAAGACGGCCAGACGCCGCTCTGTTTTAGTTTTGAACACGAACTTATGGAACATCTGATCGCCCCTATCATGACTGCCGTGAGTGACTCGATTTTCGTGCTATCGCATATCAAGGGGAAATTTGAAGTCGAGATCAATGGCAGAGAATGTTTTGCCAATCGTTCGCGGATCATCAATGGACGCAACGATTAAGCCAGCCAAATCAATTCGCGTAATAATGCCTGACGCCGTGTGGTCTTCTGACAAAATAGCTCGCCCGGTTGGCATTGCCGTTTTCAAGCCACCTGGACGAATGATGGTGTAGTCAAGCGCCAGTGACTTGAGATGATCTTCCGCTTGGGTCTTGAGCGGCAGCATCTCCTTGAGAAACTGTCTTGCCGGAAAGGGTGCAGAATCGAAACTGTTGCCAGCACCAATCGTAGTCACCAATAGCACACGATTCAGACCGGCTTCTTTTGCCGCATCAAAAATATTTTTATTCCCCAGAAAGTCGGGCTTTGGATTGCAGCTAAAGCAAGCGATCGTCGTTAGTATGGCGCGGTATTTTTTACCGGCCATGGCCGCCTTCACAGACACCAGATCCAGCGCATCACCCGTCACCAGCGTCACACCAAGCTTCTTCAAAGCTTCCGTGTCTGAGTTGGCGCGCACGACCGCCGTGACCTTTTCACCTCGCGCGGCCAGAAGTTCAGCCACATCAAGGCCGGTATTCCGTGAGGCGCCAAAAATGAGGATTCCGTCATCCGGCTCGACCATCTCCTTGGCGACGGGCGGGGCGAAAGCAAACGCCTCAACGTTTTGATTATTCCCCGTGAGATAAAAGCCAAAGAGTGCCGCAACGACGAGCGCGACCAACGCAACGACGGTGAACGCGATACCTTTAAGGATTTTAAGGAACATTTATGCCTCTTTTTAAATTTGATCTAACCAGGGAATTGAGCAACGCCAGAAAGTGAGCGCTTCTCGCCGCAGTTGGCGCGCGCAACAACAGCGCCATCCTTCACATTCACTTTGGCGATATCGCCGTCCATAAAATTACCTACGAGGATGTGCTGACCATCAATCGACGTTGTGGCAGCAGCCCAGCCGAACGTGCCCATTTTATATTCACGTAAAACTTTACCCGTGTTTTGATTGATTGTGACCATACTAGCTCCGGTAATCGCCAAGAGCGTGTCTTGGTCCATCCGGGTCATCCACAGCAGCATACGAACCTGCGGATCGTCGTTAAAGACCGCCAAATCTGGCATTTGTTTCTTATTCTTGAGGTCGTATTGAAGGATCCGGTTACCGGTCTCCGAGATGTAAATCGCGCGCGTGTCGTTGTCGGCGAGCACCAAACTCGTCACGCCATGGTAACCTTCTATGCCGCCATGAACATCGGTGGCATATTCCTCGATCTGCTTGCGGTCTTTCGAGAACCGATAAACATGCCCGTCACCAACGACTGTACGCCCGGTAATGAGTGGGAGCTTGGTTGAGACGTATCGCGATTCAGTTTTGCTTCCGACCAAATGCTCGCCAAAAAGAATGGTTCCATCTTTCGGAAACGACACATTACTGAAAGCGCGATCGGCAAATGAAAACAGGGGGCGTTCTTTTGCATCGGGGCCAACCTCCACCACGGCGTGATTGAGCGGCGCAAACCCATACAGCGTTTTGTCGGGGCCGAACGTCAATCCGCTGAGTTTATGATTCGTCGCCTTAATCCACAGGGTGCCCTTGAGGTTGAGATTCGAATCAAACTGCAATAAGCGCCCCGTGCCCGCATGATCATCGTTTGGATTATCCATGACCGTCGCCGCAACGATAATGTCGCCCTTCGCAAACGGTGTGGCATTGGACACGCGCGTCTCAGCTGCGGTTACTAGACGTGGCAGTGTGAGCGCCACCGCTGCAAAACCGAGAGCGTGCCGGCGTGCCAATGAGTTTAAGCTTATGTCGGCCATTGATGTTTCCTCCAAAAAGATTAATTCGCGCTCACGCCACAGCGTAAGCTTGGTGGCATGGCAGATTTATCAAATTTCCAAATATAGTTTTGTGCGGTTCGTTCGCTCGGCTCGATCGCGCCACTGAAATTACGGTCGCAATAGAAGTCTAGCATATCATGAGAGATATTAACCTTGGGTGCCCAGCCTGATTTCTCGGCTTCAAGAGTTTTTAAATCTGCTGGCGCACCAGGCGCAAAGCTTGACTTCTCTTCACCATCAACCGTGATCCCGACAAGCGAACCAGAATTGCTTTCGCCCTTCACTGAAGCGGCGGCATAGCTTCGCCGGATCACTCCGTTGTTGCGACCCACCAAGCCACCAACAGTGTCAGCCCCACTTACTGCGCCGGTGGCGTAACTATTGCGCACCACACTCAGCGAATTGAAGCCCACAAGACCGCCAATATTGCTGGTCTCGCCGATCACGCTCGCTGTCGAAAAGCTATTGTTCACTGTGCCATCGGTGTTCATGCCCACGAGCCCACCTAAGTCGCTGGTGCCCTTTACAGGGCCGGAGGCCGAACTATCAAAGACCATGCCAAAGGTACTTAAGCCCACAAGCCCGCCAAGAGCTCGATTGCCCGAGACAGTAACATCAGCCGATGAACTGACAACACCGCCGGTCATGTCACCCACCAGACCGCCCGCAGCCTGCTGAGCGGTAACACCGCCTTCGGCTGTACTCATGGCCACGAGACCAGAGTTTCCACCAACTGAGCCCCCGACGGCGAGCCCTGCCTTCACGGTACCCTTGGCATGGGTTTTATAGACCGTGCCCATGTTCGCCCCGACCATGATGCCCGTGCCAGAGCGGCCTTCGATGGACGCGTTCTCGACGCTGAGGTTCATGACAACCCCAGTTTCACCAAGCACGCCAAATAAACCAACGCCACCGCGCTGCGGCAGTGAAATCTTGAGATTGCGGATGACATGATTGCGCCCATCGAAAACACCCATGAAACCATACTTGCCACGCGCCATCATGCAGTTGTCGTCCGGGCCACAACTGCCGATCGGTACAAAATTGTCGAGCGGTGCGGCGTCAATGTCGCGCGCGAGTTCATAATTTCGCTTCAATCGGTCGTCTGGCGTCAGGCTGGTTTTTTTGCCATCGCCAACCCCCATGGATACGATTGCTTGCAGCTGTTGAATGCTGCAAATCTCAAAACGCCCATCACCGTTTGCGTCGCGCGCAAATTCTGCTGCATTCTCAGGGGCTGCATCAAAGGCATCAGCGACCCCATCGCTATCAGAATCTTTGGTCGCAAGCGACGCGTCGACTTTTGGGCATGCATCGGACTTGAGGGGCTTGGCCGCTTTGCTGGCTTCGACGGCTTGGGCGAGGAGCGCCACGAATGTCGCCTTACGTTCAACTTTATCGACGCGAAATGCACCAGGTCCGGTCGGCGCCGGGCCGGCAGGCGCAGCCGCCTTGTCTGCCGCCGCCTTGGCTGCCGCCGCAGAGCCGGGCTTGGGTGCGGGCGCTTCGGCAAAGTTTTTCTGGGCCGCGTAATAAGCCGCGACATCTTCGATCTCTTGATCGGTCATTTTCAAAACGGCACCGCGCATGAGCGATTCTTTGCGCCCGCCATTTTTGTATTCCTTCAACGACAAAACAAGATAGCGCTCGTGTTGGCCGCCGATTTTAGGATTGCTGGTCGACGGCGCGTTGCCGTCTTTGCCGTGACAGGCAAAACACTCGATTGCGATAGCGCGGCCTTGCTCTACATTGCCTTTGGCAAGCGCAATCGATGGCCCGACAAACACGAGCGCCACAGCCATTACCAGATTCTGTCGATACGCCATCTCAAACCTCCGCTTCGTGAATACAGCATGGCCATATTCTTACCATACGGTAACGTTTGCCGCGCCTGATCGTACTGAACTGTCCAGTGGGTGGCACCACCGCCCAGGCCTTAGAAGCCAGGCTCAGCAAGCGCTATAGCCGTGTTGTGAATGGTCATTTTGCGTGACATGAAATTCTGCCTTTCGCCGAGCAACCAGGGCGAGGCTTCTCATGCGAATTATAGGCTGCCTTTGCGCGCGTTGAGAATGGGCAAGAGGGGCCTTAGGGCCAGAAAGCGCTTTGGCCTTAAGACACTGGAGTGATAACTGTAGTGCGAATTCGAAACAGTTCAGAAGCCTTCCTTCAGCAGATGACAGAACCCACCCCTCAAAAGAGCCTCGTCCTTGGCGGTAAGGGCTTTATTGGTTCCCACCTGGTCGATGCGCTGGTGGCCGCCGGGCAGTCCGTGCGAGTGCTCGACCGCCCTAACCTGACCCCATTGAGCGAGCCCGCGATCATAAGCAAGGTCGAATGGTTTGATGGCGATTCCACGAGCGAGACAGATGTGCGCCAAGCTTTGGAAGGATGTGATATCTGTTATCACCTCGTCTCGACGACACTGCCGAAGTCCTCCAACGCAGATCCGTTGTTCGATGTAGAAACAAATGTTTTGGGCACGCTGCGGCTGCTGACTCATGCTGTTCGACTGGGTGTCAAGAAAGTCGTGTTCGTGTCTTCGGGTGGCACGGTCTATGGCATTCCCAAAACCGTCCCTGTAGATGAAAACCATCCCACCGATCCCATAAGTTCTTACGGCATCACCAAACTGGCAATCGAAAAATACCTGCATTTATTTTTTGATCTTCACAAACTCGATTACACCATTTTGCGTGTTTCGAACCCGTATGGCGAACGTCAACGCACACTGGCGCTGCAGGGCGCGATAGCCATTTTTCTGGGCAAAGTGCTGCGCGGTGAGACCGTTGACATTTGGGGTGATGGAACAACCATTCGTGATTACGTTTATATCGGCGATGTCATACAAGCGCTGTTACGTGCAGGGGCGCACAATGGCCCTGCACGCGTTTTTAACATTGGGTCGGGGGCAGGCTTGACCCTCAATGAGGTCTTGGATGAGATCGAGCGGGCGACCGGCTTGAAAAGCAAACGTAACTACGCCACTGCTCGCGGGTTCGACGTACCGAGAAACATATTGTCTATTGCGCGGGCAAAAGCAGAGATGGGCTGGGAACCGCGCACGTCTTTTGCAGACGGCCTGGCGCGCACTGTCGCGTGGCTGAGAAGCCGCCCTACAAACGAAAATTAAGCGCGAAATTTATAAACGACGCGGCAACTCAAGCGTTATAGATACAGGCCGATCAGTCATGGATCACCCATCGCGCGGGATGAAGAATTTTACCCCATGTTGGAAAATCAGTTCGAACTGAAAAATGTACGTTGAGTTCCGTCAAGGCATAGCAAATCGATAAGTCGCCAGAGTAAGCGCCAAAAGCTGCGGCATAATCGCCGGGAGCCAGAAATGTTTTTTCCAGCACTAATTGCCCTTGCGTCGTTGCCCCCGCCACCATGGGCTTCCAGACCACGCCGGCCTCGCGGCTGGTTTGGCCAATCACCCAGTCACCATCGGCACGATAGATGCTGACTGCAAAAACCGCATGCTCCAAGGCTTTGAGAGCTTCCAACTCGAAATTAATTTCAATGTCCTGTCCGGCATTGAAAATGACCCCCTCACCACGTCGCAGGCCAAAGGCGGTGAACCGGGCTTGATCAGTCCGCTGTTGAGGAACCGAAGGGCGCTGCGCCGTCACGCCCGTCTCACCCATCATGGCTGCGTGATAGTTTTGGCTCACCGCTACGGGATCGCCCATTGCTTTGATCGACCCCTTCTCAATCCAAATGGCACGGTCACAAATCAACTGCAATGTGCTGAGGTCATGTGAGACAAACAAGATCGTCGTGCCATTGGCTCGCAACTCTTGAACGCGCTTGATGCACTTATTACGAAACGCGACATCGCCCACGCTCAGCGCTTCGTCGACAATTAAAACGTCCGGCGATGTGTGAATGGCGACCGCAAACGCAAGCCGAACAAACATACCGCTGGAGTATGTTTTAACGGGCTCGTTGATGAAATCTGCGAGTTCAGAAAATGCGACGATGTCGTCGAAGACAGCATTGGTCTCAGAGGTCGTCATCCCCATGATCGAGGCATTAAGGTAGACGTTCTCTCGGCCGGTGAATTCCGGATTAAATCCCGCTCCCAGTTCTAACAACGCAGCGACACGACCATTGACCGCAATTGTTCCTGACGTCGGCGTGACGGTTCCACAAATGATTTGGAGGAGCGTCGATTTTCCTGCACCGTTTCGGCCGATGATACCCAAGACCTCGCCGCGCCTGACCTCAAGCGACACATCCTTCAGCGCCCAGAAGTCTCTGTAGTATTTGCGAAAGCCACGAAAAATGGATTGCAACAAACGATGATGCGGCTTGCCATAAATTTGGTAGCACTTCGAAATGTTGGAAACTTGAATGGCAATCTCAGAGGACATCGGCGAAACCTTTTCGCGTCTTCTGAAACCAGGCGAAGCCCAGCCAAGCCGCCGCCAAAGCCCCCAGCGTGAAAAATCCAAATGATTGCCAATCCGGAGCCCGACCCCACATGAGCGCGTCACGCACCAAACCGACTAAAGGTGTCAACGGATTGTATGACAGCCAGTATTGAAATTCTGGGGGAAGACTCGTGAGGGGATAAAAGATCGGCGTCAAGAACATCAAAACCGATGTCAACACGCCAACCACTTGCGTAACATCGCGGAGATAAACCCCGAGCGAGGCCAACAGCCACGAGAGGCCCAGGGTGAGTAAGATGAGTGGAATCAGAACGACAGGAAACAAGAAGACGGTCAGAGGCGGCACGCCAAACAAAGTCGTGTAGGCAAGAAACCAAACAAAAAAACTAATAGCCATGTGAAACAGCGAGGCGCCCATCGCAACCCATGGCAATACTTCAAGCGGGAACACCACCCTCTTGACGTAGTTAATGTTATTAAGAATCAAGTTCGGCGCACGATTGAGGCATTCGGCAAACAACGAATACACCATCAGCCCCGCGAACAAGACGAGGGCGAATTCAAATCTCGTCTCCTCGACCCCGCCCCAGCGGGCCCGAAAAACGACGCTAAAGACAAACGTGTAGACTGCGAGCATCAAGAGTGGATGAAAAAAAGACCACACCAGCCCCAAGAACGAGCCGCGATAACGCCCCGCAATCTCGCGAGCGATGAGGAGAGACACCAAGCCGCGGTTGCGCCACAGGCTTCCTACCATTTCTACCGGCGAGATGGAAAAATGAGCCATCAGCCGAAAACCTCGGCGAGCTTGAAGGCTAAACCTTGCTTATCTTTTGCTGACAGTGAAATGTCTTTGATGTCGGGCCAGGTGATTGCTAACTCAGCGTCATTCCAAGCGATGCAGCGTTCGTGCTCCGGAGCGTAGTAATCTGTCGTTTTATAAAGCACCTCGGCGATCTCTGATGTGACTAAGAAACCGTGCGCAAACCCGGCCGGCACCCACATTTGCTTTTTGTTCTCGGCCGACAAGCACTCGGCGACCCACCTTCCAAAAGTCGGCGAACTTTTGCGGATATCGACAGCAACATCAAAAATCTCGCCCGCGACAACGCGCACCAATTTTCCCTGCGGCTGTTTGATCTGATAATGCAGACCGCGTAAAACGCCCTTGACTGATTTGGAATGATTGTCTTGAACGAAAACCGAGGGTATTCCAACGATGTGAGAGAATGTTCTTTGGTTGAAGCTCTCGAAAAAAAGGCCTCGCTCATCACCAAAAACCTTTGGCTCAAGAACCATCACGTCAGGAATATGAAATGGCGTGACGTTCATCAAAACAAGCGCTCATCCAACAGGCGTAACAAGTACTGACCGTACTCATTTTTGACCAAGGACCGACCGAGTTTTTCCAACTGGCCCGCGTCGATCCAGTGGTTTCGAAAGGCGATTTCTTCGGGGCATGCAACCTTGAGCCCCTGGCGGCGCTCGAGCGTGGCGATGAACTGGCCTGCCTCAAGCAAAGATTCATGCGTTCCGGTGTCGAGCCACGCATACCCACGCCCCATAATCTCAACCGACAAAGAGCCTTGGGTCATATAGAGGCGATTGAGATCCGTGATCTCTAACTCCCCGCGCTTGGACGGCTTGAGTTGCTTGGCCAACTTCACGACATCTTTGTCGTAGAAATACAACCCGGTGACCGCGTAATTGGATTTGGGCGCTTGTGGCTTTTCTTCAATACTGATGGCTTTGCCGCCCCTATCAAACTCGACAACGCCATACCGCTCTGGGTCATTCACGTGATAGGCGAAAACCGTGGAACCAGCTTGGCGAGCGTTAGCGGAATCCAGCAATTCGGGAAGTTGATGGCCGTAGTAGATGTTGTCGCCGAGGATGAGTGCCGACAGGTCATTCCCAATAAAATTTTCACCGATCAGAAAGGCCTGCGCCAAGCCATCGGGCGAAGGTTGAACGGCATAGGTGAAACTCATTCCCCATTGCGCACCCGTACCGAGCAATTGTTCAAACCTTGGGGTGTCTTGGGGCGTCGAGATAATCAACACTTCGCGGATGCCTGCCAGCATCAAGGTTGAAAGCGGATAATAGATCATCGGCTTATCGAACACAGGCAGCAACTGCTTGGAGACCGCCAACGTTGCCGGATGCAGTCGCGTTCCCGCGCCACCCGCCAGTATAATGCCTTTACGTACCATAGGTTACTTCTTGCTCTCAGTTACCAGCGCCGCGACGACACGCTGTACATGCTCTTCCCAGGCGGGCAAAGCCAGCCGTAGGGCTGTTCTTAGCTTATCTGTATTCAAACGGGAATTGGCAGGACGTTTGGCCGGTGTGGGGTAGGCTGACGTCTCAATGGCTTTAACATGGGCAGGCCCGGCTTTTAGCAATAGGCCGCGCTTTTGTGCCTCTGCCAGGATGACCTGAGCAAAGCGATGCCAGCTGGTTTCGCCCGAGGCGGTGAGGTGGTAGATCCCTGACAACACCGGCATACTTAAAGTCTGAGCCGTGACCTCCGCGATTAAGGCTGCGCTGGTTGGTGCGCCGATTTGGTCAGCAACCACACTCAACTCCTCGCGCTCCTGAGCGAGTCGCAGCATCGTTTTAACAAAGTTTTGCCCGCGCGGCGCATAGACCCAGCCCGTGCGGAAAATAATGTGATTGCACCCACTGACGCTGACTGCCTCTTCGCCGCGCAACTTCGTCGCGCCATAAACGCTGATTGGGTTTGTCGGATCAGTTTCGACATAGGGCGCAGATTTTGTGCCATCGAAGACGTAATCAGTAGAGTAGTGAATGAGGAGCGCATCAGACTGCTTGGCGTGGGCCGCCAAAATAGCCACGGCCTCATGATTGATGCATTCGGCGAGGTCGTGTTCGGTTTCCGCTTTATCGACGGCTGTATATGCGGCAGCGTTGACAATAATATTGGCTTTTGCAGTTTTTAAAATACTGCGCAGATCATCGGGCTTCGACAGATCGGCTTCAGACCGACCACACGCCATCACGTCGCCTTTTGATGACAGGGCGCGGCGCAGTTCCCAACCGACTTGGCCTTTGGCACCCAGCAGAAGAATCTTCATCGCAGAACTTTCACTGATATTGCTGCGCGACCCAGTTGCGATAGGTTCCGCTCGTGACGTTTTTAACCCAGGCATCGTTGTCTAAGTACCACTTCACGGTCTTGTGGAAACCACTCTCGGGTGTTTCAGCAGGCCGCCAGCCCACCTCTGCGATGATCTTACGTGCATCGATCGCATAGCGTCGATCATGGCCGGGGCGATCATTCACGAAGGTCATTTGGTCGGCGTATGCCTTGCAATCGCTGCGCGGCCTTGCGATGTCCAAGATCGCGCACAGCGCTTTGACTGTATCGAGATTGGCGCGTTCGTTATCGCCACCAATATTGTAGACCTCGCCCAGCCGACCACGCTCCAGCACCGCACGGATGGCGCTGCAATGATCACCCACATAGAGCCAGTCACGGATCTGCTGCCCATCGCCATAGATCGGCAAGGGCTTTCCCACGAGCGCGTTATGAATGATCAGCGGGATGAGCTTTTCAGGGAACTGATAGGGGCCGTAATTATTCGAACAGTTTGTCGTTACAACCGGCAGCCCATAGGTATGATGATACGCCCGCACTAAATGATCGGACGCCGCCTTCGACGCCGAGTAAGGGCTGTTGGGTTCGTAGCGTTTTGTTTCTGCGAATGCAGGGTCAGTCAGCGATAGTGAACCATAGACTTCGTCTGTCGAGACATGGAGAAAGCGGAACGCTGACTTCTGCGCATCATTCATCTTCGCGAACTGCGCGCGCACGGCTTCGAGCAGCCGAAACGTGCCCACAATATTCGTCTGAATGAAATCTTCGGGCGCGTGAATGGAGCGATCAACATGGGACTCGGCAGCGAAGTTAATCACTGCCCGCGGCTGGTGTTCGGCGAGCAGTTTCTCGACCAAGCCCTGATCGCAGATGTCGCCCTGCACAAATACATGTTTTTTATTGCCCTTGAGTGAAACCAAGTTCTCAAGATTGCCCGCATAAGTGAGCTTATCGAGGTTCACGACGGGCTCGTGACCTGCCGCCAACCAGTCGATCACGAAATTGGCGCCAATGAATCCAGCACCGCCAGTCACAAAAATGGTCATCTGCTCAAAGCCTATTGAATGCAGCGGCCAGGTAAAGGCCGAGGTTGTCGATGAAAGATTGGCGGGTGATGCCAGACCTGGACAACCCAATCAACCGTGGGATCAGAGGTAAGGTCCTGGCGACACGAAAAGCGCGCAAAGTCTCAAGATTCTCAGGGGTGAGGCGCGCTTCAATGACCTGCAATGCCCTCAGATTGATATCGGCCCAGTCGCGGTATCGACCCTCAAGCAGCTGACCGGCCCGAAAAACACGCGCCGCTAAGCCCTGGTTCGATCCAATCTGATTGTCGCTGTGCTGGCGATACTTCAAAGACGGCACGGCATCATTGAACACTATGCCACCGCAGCCCGCCACGGCCATATAGGTCCACCAATCGTGGACTACGACTTTAATCTTGGGGCCTGCGCTCAGCAAAATATCACGAGCGGCCGCATCAAAAACCATTGTATTGCCGCCACCAATATTCTGGACCAGGGCGTTTCTGAAGCTCGGGGGCTTGGTGAACAATCGCGAAAGCCCCAACTCGCGATCCTCTTCGTCGATTAGAGAGGTGCGTGAAAGATAGAGCCCAGGCGTTGTTGGGGGAACGGACGCCAGATGTGTGAGCGCACGGGCTAATTTTGTGATCTCCCAAATGTCGTCCTGGTCGGCAAAGGAAAAATAATCAGCAATGATTGCGCCATTGCAGGCCAGCGAGAGAAAATTGGCTGATGATCCAGTGCCCGGGCCATTCAAAATCATCATTTTTTCAGTTCCCCAAGCCGCGCGGTACGTCTGTAAAATCTCACGGGTGGCGTCGGTCGAGCCGTCGTCCGACGCCCAGACGGTCCAGTTGCTATGGGTCTGCGCTTGAATAGAGTCGAGCTGCGCGGGCAAAAAACGCTCGCCATTCCTCGTACAGAGGAGGATCGCGACGGTGGGGGCCTGCGCTGAGAATGTCATGATAATGGTTGAATGGGTACAATATGGGCCGCAGTATAAAAGCCAAGCATTGCGACGCAACGGCTCATATAGGAAGTGGCATCATGAAAAAAGCGCTGGGAGCGATGGGTCTTGTTCTCATTTTAGGTATCGGTGGCTTTGCTCTACTCACCTGGCCATGGCCCAAACTAGCTTTTAACGCGGCCTATGGACCGCCGCCCTCATCGCCACCCGATGTGACAGCATTGCGCGAGCCCATTGAGAAGGTCGCAGGCGACTACCGCCCCCTGCCCGTCGGCAATCGGCCTGAATTGGATTTCAGCGAGGCCATTGCCCTCAACGAAAAATTCGATGGTTACTCACTCATGATCTGGCAGGGCGGTGAGGTAATTCTTGAAAAATACTTTGCGGGCGGGAGCGCTGATGCCCGTGCAGAGTCCGCCTCGATGCATAAAAGCGTGATGTCGACGCTCATGGGGGCGGCGATTGCAGACGGTTTGGTTGGCAACCTCGAAGACCCGATCGGCAAATACATCCCCGAGTGGGCCAATGATCCGCGTGGAAAAATAACGATCCATAACGTCCTGAACATGGCGACTGGGTTAGCGCCGTTGTCGATGGACGGCGGGGTGCTTAGCGCGAACTCTCGCTTTCAGCAGGGCTTGTTCATGCGCCAGCTCACGCTTAGCCGTCCCTTGATTGCCGAGCCTGGGACTGTTTTCGATTATCGCAATCCCAACAGCCAGTTGGGCGGGATGATTATCGAGGCGGCAACTAAACGCCGCTATGCAGATTATTTATCCGAAAAGATCTGGAAACCCATCGGTGCCAAAGACGCCTATGTATGGCTTGATAAAGCCGGTGGCATGCCGCGCACCGCGGGAACCCTCATGGCGCGCACCGAAGATTGGATGAGAGTCGGCATACTGCTGAAAGACGGCGGGCAGTTCGATGGCAAGCAAGTGGTGCCTACCGCATGGGTCGAGCTGATGATTGCGGCGTCGACGCCCAACCCGAATTATGGCCTTCAAGTCTGGCGTGCAAACCCATACATCAAGCAACGCTTCTATAATGTCGCCAAGCAAGGGGCCTCTGTTCCAGCGGCAGAAGAATGGATTGATCCTGATATTTTCTTCTTCGACGGTTTTGGAGGGCAGCGTGTTTATATCAGCCGGGCAGAGAATCTGGTGATCGTGCGCCAAGGCAAAGCCCGCATAGATTGGGATGATTCAAGTTTGCCAAACGCTGTGATCCGGGTTTTGCGGGCTGCAAAACCGCAAGAACCACTGCCGAGCGCGCCAGTAAAATAAGTTAATTGAGATCCCGCGCGATACGAATGCCCACGCGCGCGGTATTCAGTTCGGGTGGCGCCCAATCGTGCTTGGCCGAACGGAGATACCAGGGGTCGGCGTGCCATGCGCCACCGCGAATGACGCGCTCGGAACAATCACCATCTTCGCGCGCATCACCGTTGGCTGGCGCGCCCACGTAGCTTTCAGCAAAGCAATCTTGTACCCACTCCCATGCGTTCCCAAAAGCATCGTGCACGCCCAGCGGATTGGCTTTGAACGAACCAGCCGGTGCGGTGTAGGTGTAACCGTCTTTGCATTGAAATGTGGTCGCAGGATCAGGCGGAAGCTTTTGGATCGCAGCTTTGGTGAGGTCGGACACATTGGCAAATAGGCACGCCTGCTCGCGGTCATCACCCCACCACCGCACAGTTTGATTGGCCTTTCCAGAGGACGTCCCTCGTAAGATCCATTCAAACTCGGCATCTGTCAGCAACCGATATTTTTTGCCCGACTTTTTGGATATCCAATCGGCATAAGCCGTTGCATCGGCCCATTGCACGCAGACCACAGGGTGATTATCGGCTTGCGCGAAACCGGGATTTTTCCAATTGGCATCGGCGTCCATGATGCCCCAGGCGTTGGCCTCTTTGTCCCAAATCTTGCAGCCCTCGGCCATCTCGCGTTGAGTGGCAGTCACAAACGAAGCAAAATCTTTGCGTGTGACTTCAAACTTCATCACCGCGAAGCTGTAAGAAATATTCACTTGATGCTGTGGCTTTTCATTGGCGGCGTCACGATCCGGCGTGCCCTCGCGTGTGGTCTCATCGGCCGTAGACCCCATCACGAATTGACCTGGTGGAATCACCACCATCTCGGGGCAATCGGCACAGTCTTTAAACGTGCTGCCTGGCTTGGGTAAATCGGCCGCCATAGCGGTACCGCAAACCCCTACCATCAGCGCAGACAAAGCCAAAAAGACACGGTGTTTCATCAGTTCTTACCCCGATCTAGAATTGGTCTTGGTTACATAATGACCCAAATTACGCCCCCAAGCCAACACGCACTCTTGATTGCCGCAGGCCTTTCCGGCGACGCTAACGAACATTATGTGATGTGGTAACATCCCATGCGTGGGGATACCCCAAGAATGGAGTCGTTGATGTTCTTTACGCGCAGCAAACCCGCCATGCCCTCAAAGGCCGAAGCTTTGCCGGGCCGCTCGACCAAGATGCCCGTGCCCGAGACACACTTTGTGAACGGTAATCGAATCGTACCGCCTTTCCCCGAAGGGCTGGAGATGGCGATGTGCGGCTTGGGATGTTTCTGGGGGGCAGAGAAACTGTTCTGGCAAATCCCTGGTGTATACTCCAGCCACGTGGGCTATGCAGCAGGCCACACACCTAACGCCACTTACAAAGAAGTTTGCAGCGGAATGACAGGGCACAATGAAGTTGTCCGTGTGGTGTTCGACCCGAAGAAAGTTTCATTTGACACTTTGCTGAAGAAGTTTTGGGAAGGACACAATCCCACGCAAGGCATGCGTCAGGGCAATGATGTGGGTACGCAGTATCGTTCGGGTGTTTATGTGTACTCCGATACCCAGAGTAAATTGGCCGAGGCCTATAAGGCTGCATATGAGCAAGCATTAGGTAAAAGCGGATTTGGTGCTGTGACCACAGAAATTATAAATGCACCCGAGTTTTATTACGCCGAGGACTATCATCAGCAGTACCTGGCCAAAAACCCTGACGGTTATTGCGGCCTGGGCGGAACAGGTGTGAGTTGTCCGGCTTGATGGCTATGCTGTCGAAAAAAGGGAGGCCAAAATGAAAACCATTCTTGCCGTTTCACTCGCGATAACCTTCGCACTTTCGAGCATTGCAACGGCTCAAGACAAAGCGCCTCTGTTCACCGCAGCGCCCACGATTTTGGTGCGCTCGCCCGACCCTGCTAAGTTGTCGGAATTTTATATCGCACTCGGGTTCCAGAAAGTGCGGGTCTCGGCCAACGGCGGCGTGATCTTCCATCTCGACGGGCAAGTGGGGTCTCTAGAAGTTGTGAAGATGGACCCCAATACCAAACCAGGGCCGGCAAAAACTTCGCGCACGCAGCAAGGCGTGGTGGCGATTTTTGAAACCACAGATCAAGAGGCTGTGATAGCGCGGGCCAAAGCCGCAGGGGCAACTTTAGTGGAAAAATGGACGGCGTCTGATCGCCCAGTGTCGATCTATTACATCGCCGACCCCGAGAATAACATTCTCGGCTTCGCGCCCCGCCATCACAACTCAAACATCAAGACGCCATAAAAAAGGGCCGCATCAAACGGCCCCTTTTGATCTCGTTTTTTCGATGCGTTACCACGGAATCGCTTCGCCGTTGTAATTCAGCGCTTTGGCGTTACTCTCCAATGTCATGCCATCGATGACCTTCATCATTCCGGTCACACTTTCCTGCGTGCTGATACCTTTGCCAGGAAAATTAGATGCTCGAAGCAAATCCGTTTCCACCATGCCGGGTGCGATAATGCCCACCATAATACCCTCGGCCTTCCAGTCAGCCGCTAACGCGCGAAAGCCGATGTTGAGTGCCGCTTTGCTCATGCGATAGGCGTAAAAGCCGCCGCGCCGCGCGGTGAGTTCCGACGAGCCCAAGCCGCTGGTCATGGCGAAGGCTTTTTTCATTTGGCTCGCAGCCAGATTAGATTTGAAGGCTTCGGTGACTTTCAATGCCCCGAAGGTGTTGGCGTTGAGCACGCTCACAAATTCAGTTTGATCCAATGCGCCAATGGTTTGTTTCGACACATCGCCCAAAGTGCCTGCATTGTTAATCAGCACATCGACGGGTTTACCTTTGTATTTTGCCGCTAAGGCTTCGATGGCCTTCACGTCACTGACATCTAATTTTTCGACTGTGACCTTTTTGTGCTTTTTGGCTAACGCCTGAAGCTCATGGGCTTTCTCGGGGTTGCGCGCGGTGGCGACAACATCCCACCCCTTTTCAGCGTATTGCTTGATCAGTTCCAGCCCGATGCCGCGATTGGTACCCGTGATCAGCACAGTAAAGGCTTGAGCGGAGGAGATGAGCAGGCCTAAGGCAGCGAGAACGGCGATAGGGAGACGAGACATCATGATGCTCCTAAAGTGATGCCGCAGACTAAACAACATAACGCTCAGGCCAATGCGCAAATCTGTGGTAGACCGCATCTTGGTCGCACCGCTAGGATAGGTCCAGAAGCTTTTGCATCATTAAGATTGAAGGACAGCCCCATGCATCGCCATACGGTATTATTTAACTTGAAAGATGAACTGAGTGAGGCCGAGAAAAAGCGCGTCATCGACTCGATGCAAACACTGCGCACGATCTCAACTGTCAAAGGATACATGCTGGAAAAGAACAAACTGCCCGCAGGCGATAAGGCCCCCTATGAGTGGTTGCTGGTGGCAGACTTCGCCAATGACGATGATCGCCAAACGTATGAAAAAGACGCCCACCACGTCAAAGTGATCAAGGGCGACTTCGTCCCCGCCGTGAAGAATTACATTATCAGCGACGTTAATTTCTAGCTCGGCTTAACCAAACCGCACGGCGTAAATCGGCGGCAAGTGGGCGCTGATCAGCTTCTACGACCCGCCACTGTTATCGGTTGTCCATAACGATCCTGTTGTGGAGCCCATAGCGAGCCGCTTGCCGGTTTTGTCGATGGCCGGGTTTTCTTTATGCAATCTCCGGCGTGTATTGCGTCTTCTGGCTTGAGACTAAATCTTCAAACGCGATGCATTGCACGCGCGGGTCTTCTTTGCGCAGCAAACCTGCCATGGGGTCGGTGATCACATTCAGCACCACCGGACGATCCGCTGCAAAGGCCATTTTCAGTGCAGGCGCAATATCTGCCGGTTTCTCGATGCGCCGACCGATGGCCCCATAGGCCTCGCCAATCAAATGATAATCGCAGTGACCCAAATCGCAGTTCACTTGCCCGCCGAGCGCTTTGAGTTGGCCATGGCGTTCGGTGCCCCAGCCTGCATCGTTCGAGATCAGACAAATCAAGCGTAACCCCGCCATAACGGCGCCATTGAATTCGCTGCAATAAAAGCCGAACGCGCCATCGCCCGTCACCAACACCGTTGGGCGCGGCGTAGTGCCCGCCTTCAGCGCTTCTTCTTTCATGGCTGAGGCCGCACCAATGGCCAGCGGCGTGCCTGTGCCCATGGATCCGTAAGGATAGTGATCCATAAAGGCGCGGGGGTGCTTGATGCGCAAAATCGCGTGCATCCAATTTTGAATGTCAGCGCCGTCGCCCACATAAATCGAATCATCGGGCATCACTTTCATCAACTCGCGCGCCATACGGTAGGGATGAATGGGTGCGCTCTCGTCCAAGCCCAATTCTTCAATGCGCGCCACACGAGCAGTCATGGCCTCGTTGATCCAGGTGGGATCGACGCTATTTTTAAAGCCAATGCGCGTCAGTTCGGTTTGCAGCGCTTCGACAGTGAGGCGAACGTCGGCGACAATGGGCACATCAATGACGCGATTACGGTTCAGCTCTTCGGCATGAACATCGACTTGGATGAATTTAGCGTTTTGGGCAAACCGCGGCGCCAGCCCAAAGCCCATGCGTTGCGTCAATCGTGCGCCCAGTACCAACACAACATCAGCTTGTTTGGCGGCCACTTGCGCCAGCGGCCAGGGAAAGCCAATTTTTAAATCTTCCGCGACGATGCCACGCCCCATGCTGTTGCCCAACACGGGGAACCGGAACGTCTCGGCCAAGCGGCGCAGCGCAGGCGAGGCCCCCGACAGCATCGCCCCAGCCCCAACCAAAATCAGCGGGCGTTTGGCGTTGGCCAATAACGCCGTAGCGGTTTTCAGCGCTTCATCGGATGGGCCAGGATGGCGTGGTGTGGTCAGCGCCATCTCGCCGCGTTCTGACATCTCGACGGCTTTTGACTCCCAGCCATTGGGAATGCCCAACATCGCCACGCCCGGCCGACCGGTCATGGCTTGCTTGGCCGCAGCGTGCACATATTCTTCCAGTCGCGAGGGGTCAGGCACGGCCTTGGCCCATTTCACGAACGGCTTGGCCATATCCATGAGGTCGTTGCCGCGCTCGGAGATCGCTTCGGTT
The DNA here is from genome assembly GCA_002737725.1 of Rhodospirillaceae bacterium. GTDB lineage: Bacteria > Pseudomonadota > Alphaproteobacteria > Rhodospirillales > Rhodospirillaceae. The sequence continues at coordinate 175,902 of NSIP01000002.1, read as the reverse complement.
TGCGATGGTATGCCCAACGTTGTGAGCACCAGCACCGGCGAACACGCTGCCTGCGCCACCACAATACCCGTCATAGCGTTAGCGAGGCCATGTTCGGCGTTGATCATGGCAATGCCCAATTTGCCTGTGGCGCGCGCATAGCCATCCGCCGCGCCTACGGTGCCCGTTTCATGACGGCCTGAGATAATCGTCCACGGATGGCGCGCTTTATCTTGCTCCATAGCCCACAGCAGATGCGCATGCGCGGTGCCCGCCAGGGCAAAGGTGGTATTCACACCATAGCGCGACAGCGCGTGGTTAATGACTTCACCCCCGGTGAGGGTGTTCGGGCGCTTGGGCGTGGTGGTCATGGAAACCTCGACAGCGACAATATCAAAAGGCGGAATCGAAGCTCACCCTACTCTTCCCTTCCTGATAGAGGGAATACGAACGAAGAGGAAAATTTTTCTATATCAAAGCAGGACAAATACGAAGTTGCTCGTAACTGGCTTAAGCAATCGCTGGCGTGTAGTGCTTTTTCTGGCTGGACACCAAATCTTCAAACGCGACAGTCTGAACGCGCGGGTCTTGTTTGCGCATAAGCCCGGCGGCGGGATCGGTGATGACATTGAGCACTGTTGTTTTATCGGCGGCAAAGGCGCGGCGTAACGCGGGCGCTATGTCTTCGGGTTTTTCGATGCGCTCGCCATTCAGCCCATAGGCATGGGCGATCATCTGATAGTCCCACTGGCCCAGCTCGCAGTTCACCGATTTTCCCAGCGCGTTCATTTGGCCGTGCTTTTCGGTACCCCAGGCGCCATCATTTGAAATGAGGCAGACGATTTTTAAACCTGCCAAAGCTGCGCCATTCAATTCGCTGCAATAAAAACCAAACGAGCCATCGCCCGTGACCAGCACCACAGGGCGTTCCATGTCACCGGTTTCTTCCGCCATTTCACGTGCAGCAGCAGCTGCCCCCAAAGCCAAAGGCGTGCCAATGCCCATCGAGCCAAGCGGATAGTGATCCATAAACGCTCGTTCAGATTTGATTCGCAAAATCGCGTGCATCCAGTTTTGAATATCTGCGCCGTCTCCGACGTATATGGCATTCTCGGGCATCTGCGCCATCAAGTCCCGCGCCATGCGGTAGGGATGGATGGGTGCTTTTTCGTCGCGGCCCAATTCGTCGATGCGTGCCAAACGAATTTTAAGCGCGTTATTCACCCAGAGCGGATCGGCGGTGACTGCATCCTTTTTCGCCGCGAGCGCAGTGTGTAGCTGTTCCAACGCCGTTTTGGCATCGGCAACGATGGGAACATCGACAGGTCGGTTACGCCCAATCTCCTCGGCGTGAACATCGATTTGGATGAACTTCGCATCTGCAGAAAATCTTGGTGCTAGGCCATAGCCCATGCGCTGACCCATGCGCAGTCCCACAATCAGCACCACATCGGCGTCGCGCGCCGCCACCTGTGCTAAAGGCCAGGCAAATCCCAGTTTCATGTCTTCGGGGACGAGCCCACGCCCCAGATTGCTGCCAAGGACCGGGATTTTGAACGTGCGCGCCAATTGGCGCAAAGCTGCGCCAGCCTGTGACAAGGCCGCACCACTGCCGACAATGATCATGGGGTGCTGCGCCTGAGCGAGCAGCCGCGCCGCCTCATCGATTGACGAGACATCAGCTACAGGCGCATTTCGACTCGCGATTTGTGGTCTGGCGCGTTCAATATACTCCATGGCAGCCGCTTCAAAATGTTGAGGCACGCCCAACACCGCTACGCCAGGCCGCCCACTCGTAGCCTGATGAATCGCAGCTTCGACAAACTCAGCCAGACGATCAGGCGATGGCACCGTCTTGGCCCATTTGCACTGGCCTTTGACCAAATCAAGAATGTCGTTCTCATCCTCGCCTTCAGCTTCCAAGGTGTTGGCGGGTGTGAGCGAGGCGAGAACCACAACCGGGGAACACGCCAGTTGCGCGGTGATAATGCCGGTGATCGCATTGGGGAGGCCCTGGTCGGCTTTGATCAGGGCGATGCCCATTTTGCCCGAGACGCGCGCATAACCATCGGCACTGGCGACGGTACAAGTTTCATGACGGCCCGAGACGATGCGAAATTTTTCATCCTGTAAGCCAAACAAAAGCTGCGTATGGGCCGTTCCTGCCAAACAAAATGCCGTGCGGACGCCGGTATGCGCGAGCGTGCGCGCGATCACCTTCCCGCCATTGAGACGATTGCTTGGGGTCGTAGACGACGGCGCAGAGGGATTGGTCATGGGGTTATTCTGCTGCGCGCGGCAGGCCCTTGTCGGGAACAATCCGCAAGCTCACATCACAACTGTTCAGCGGTTCAATGCCCGTTGCGGTGACGCGAATAAGATCCTCCAAATGCATATTGCCCCAGCCGATTTCGTAATAGGGCATGTCGATGGTGAACACCATGTTCTCTAAAAACACAAATGCACCTTGGCTCCCGGGCAACTGCGGGCCAATGGGCAATGGATGATCTGTATGCTCCAGCCCCACGCTATGGGGTGTGCAAATCACAAACCCCGGAAAGCCCGCTTTCTTCATGCCGTCAATCACCGCTTCCGTCACTGCGCGACCCGTCACGCCCGGCTTGATCATGCCATAAGCGATGTCGCAACCGACCTTCATGGCTTGATTGCGCAGCAGCATTTCATCGGTTGGCGTTCCGCAAATGGCCGTGCGACCCATGTCGGCGCAGTAGTGCTTGTATTCGGCCAGGCCGTCGAACGTGACGAGTTGATCTTTTTGAATGCGCGACTTGCGTTGGCCGCGCGTGCCCGTGGATAAATAGCGCCCCTTGCCGCCACGCTTGGCCAACTCCGTATTAAAAATAATCTCGAGTTCGTCTTGGGGTTGACCAACATACAAGGAGGCGATGGCCGCATTGACAGCGATCTCGTTCATCTCGGCGGCCTTGCGAATGATCGTAAGTTCAATCTCGGACTTGATCATCCGAATGTCGCGGAAAATTTGTGTTCCTTCGACGCCCTTGACGTGCTTCAGGCCGATCTCGTGCAGCCACGTGATCACGCGCGGATCATCCACGGCGAAGGTGCCGTTCTCGAGGCCTGCGTCTTTGATTGCCTTCTTCAGCCCATAGATTGCATTGACGGAGTATCTGCCCCGATAGGTTTCCATGCGCGCGATGAAAACATGATCAGCCTCAGTCAACGTGCTTTCGCGCACAGGCCACTTCAGGCCTTCTTGCACGGCTTCGGGGTCTTCAGTGTCCGGATCAAAATCACGCCGATCAAACGTTGTTGGGTGTGAATACGCGCACACATTTTCAACCCAGGTCGCGTCAGGCGTTTCGTGTAAACGTTGAAACTCGACCGCTGAGCCGATCAGCGCGGCCGGCGCATTCTCGCGGCGCGGAAACATGGCGTAATTATAGAAGGGCCGTAGCATGTTCATGAACGGGCCCCAATAATCGGTGAGGTAGTACACGTTCACTGCATTGGCAGCGATCAGCCCATCGAGCTTGTGCTTATCCAGAATCTCATAGGCGCGCGGCTTATTGATTAACATGCTTACACCACCTGAAACCTAGTCGAACATCACCACTTGTCGCACCGTGGCCCCTGAGGCCAGCTTATCGAAGGCGGCGTTGATGTCGTCGAGTTTAATCCGGTCACTCATCAGGCGGTCGACGGGCAGCTTGCCGGCGCGATAAAGGTCAATGTAGATGGGAATGTCGCGCACCGGCACACAACTGCCCAAATACGAGCCTTTGAGTGTGCGCTCCTCACCGACCAGTTGAACAGGCGCAAAAGACATGGTTTTTTGTGGATGCGGCAACCCTGCGGTCACGGTTTCGCCGCCACGACGCGTGATTTTCCAGGCCAGTTCCAACGCCGGGATCGAGCCCGCCATTTCGAAGGCGTAATCGACACCGCCGTTGGTGGCCGCTTTGACCAAATTGACCACGTCTGGATCGGAGGCATTAAACGTATGTGTCGCCCCCAATTGTTTGGCGAGGGCAAGCTTATCTTCGCGCAAATCAATCGCGACAATCTGGCGTGCACCGGCCACCTGCGCACCAAGTAGGCTGTTAAGTCCGACACCGCCAAGACCGATCACCGCAACCCGCGCGCCAGCTTTGACACGCGAGGTATTCAACACAGCCCCCACGCCCGTAATGACAGCGCAACCGAAGAGTGCGGCTTCATCAAAGGGAAGTGACTTGTCCACCTTCACCAGTGAATGGCGGCTGACGACGGCATGATCGGCAAACCCTGACACACCGAGATGATGGTGAATCGGCGTGCCGTTTTTGCTGAGGCGGCGCGCCCCCGAAGCCAGCGTGCCTGCCGTATTGGTCACGACTGCGGGTTCGCACAAAGCGGGGCGCCCTTCGGCGCACGGAATGCAATGCCCGCAACTGGGCACGAACACCAGCACCACATGATCGCCGATCGCAAATTCTTTCACCCCTGCGCCAAGCCCCGCGACGATGCCTGCGGCCTCGTGGCCCAAGGCCATGGGCGTGGGGCGCGGGCGCGTGCCTTCAATGACTGAAAGATCGGAGTGACACAGACCGGCGGCTTTGATCTTCACCAAAACCTCGCCCTCGCCGGGCGCGTCTAGTTCCAGTTCTTCAATCTTCAGCGGCTGAGACTGTGCGTAAGGCGGCAGAGCACCCATCTGATGTAAAACGGCAGCACGAATCCGCATGGCAAAACCCCTTCTCTGAGATTTCTCATCTTAAAGGTTCACCAGCCGCTGCCAAGGCGTCGGAAAAACGTGTACACACTGCGGGCGTTTTGATTTGTGAGGACCCTCCCCAATGCCGTCCCTTGGTTGGTACTTTATCGCCGCACTGGCCGTGCTGATCTTGGTGATTCTATCAGTCCCCAGCGAAAGCCATTCGCAGACTCCATTCGAGCCGCCCAAAGGCGCTGTGATTATCGGCACGGCGGGTGCGGCTTCGGCGCCTGGGGATATTGGTGATCTGATTTGGAACGGCTACGGCAAAACGATAGCCGCCAAAAGCGGCGGCAAAATTGGCATCAAACTGTTGATTCGCGGCGAGACCGGTGGCGAAGACGGCATGATGAACGCGCTGCTGCGCAACCGCATTCAAATCTCGAGCTTCGGTGAAGCCAGTATGTCGCGCCTCGTGCCCGAATATGCGCTGATGGCCGCGCCTTATCTGTTCGACTCAGAGGCTGAAGCCCATTTTGTGTTGGACAACTTCTTGAAAAAACCACTGGTCGAGATGACCGCCCAAAAGGGCGTGGTGTTGCACGAATTTCAGGACGTGGGCTGGACCAACATCTACGGCAAGAAGCCGCTGCTAAGCCCGGCCGACACAAAAAATTACCGTATGCGCGCCTTACCCTCTGAAACATCGCAAATGTTTCTGGAGGCCGTGGGGGCTGATGTGATTCACATGCAACGCACCGAGCTGGTCACCAGCTTGCAAACCGGATTGGTCGAGGGCGGCGAGACGCCTCTAGTGCTTTATGCGCGCGGCGGCGAAACCCACTATGCGCCGCACTTCACGCTCACCGAGCACAGCCGCGCCTCGGGCTCGAGCGTTTTCAACAAAGCGTGGCTCGATAAATTACCGGACGACCAGCGCGAGATTGTGCTGACCAGTTATCAGACGTTAGCGGAGCAGCGCGCTGAAGCAGCGAAGCTGTACGACCAGGAAATGTCGCGGCTGGCCACAATTGGAGTAACAGTTCATGTGTTAACGCCTGAACAGCGCGCAAAATGGCGCGAGGCAACGAAACTCAACACCGCCAAATTGATTGAACACATCGGCGGCCGTGCTCAGGAGTTTTATGACCTGATTCTTGAGGGCAAACGCGCCTTTGCGGCCTCACACTGAGGCAGCCTTCACACGCGGGGCCATGGCTTCGCGATAGATCACGATCAGTCCTGCGGCGACAATCAGCGCCATGCCTGCCCATGCCGTCACATCGGGCAATTGCGCAAAGAGCACATACCCAAAGATCGTGGCCCACACGAGCGCGGTGTAATCGAGCGGGGCCAGAACGGACGGCGAAGCATATCGGAATGCATAGGTCAGCAACAAATGGCCGATCCCCGCCGCCGTGCCTGTGAATGCCATTCCCAAGAAGGCCGGCCACGTCAGATCTTGCCATACTAACGGTGCCCACACCGCCGATACAAACAATATGCCCAATTGCGGATAAAGAGTAATCGACGTAACGGACTCGGTGGCACTGAGCATGCGATTGGTCACCATGTACGTTGCGTAACCAACGGCGGCAAAGGCAGGCAGCAGAAACATTGGCTCGAACATCGTCGTGCCTGGCCTGATGATAAACAGCATCCCAACAAAGCCCAGCAACACCGCGCCCCAGCCTATCAATCCCACTTTGTCACCCAGCAACACAACCGACAGTGCTGTCATGCACAAGGGCGCGCACAGGGCGATGGCGGTCGCCTCAGACAACGGCAAAGTCGTTAGTCCAAAGAACCACGTGTAAGCCAAGCAAACGAGCAGCACCGATCGCAAACCGTGCGCGATGGGACGTTTGGTCCGCAAGGCGGCAAAACCGCCCTCACTCAGCGCCGTGGGGGCGAGGATGAGCAGCGCAAAAAACCCGCGCACGAAATTGAGTTGCGCCACATGATAATCTTGGACCATGACCCATTTACCTCCCGCGTCGGTCGCCGTCATGACCAAGGCCCCCAGAAGCATCAAGGCCACACCCAGGGGGCGGTTGTCGCGGTGGAAGGATGGGGAAGCAGACATGGCGCTTTGTGCGGTGTTTCACTCATGTGGTGGATTTGAAGTTCCTAGGATTTCGCTGCGCGCACTTATAGGAAATTCTAATCAAAAAACCACACGAGACTTAAAATGTTTAGTGGAACTTTGGATCTGACATTCGCTTATCAGTTCCGCCGCGACTAGGATAGTGAATATCAGATCCGCTCCACTAGCCCAATCAATCGTGATATCAAACTAAATGACATCGCCCGCCTACAAATCACAGTACTCATGGGAAGAGTGGATCAAATACAATTTGATTCCGCCCCAACTTTATATGTGGCGATTATTGCGTCGCTACGCCCGACGCGGCGAAAGCGAATTTAATATTCTGCCCCAGTTGGTCGACCGAACCAAAATCGCCATCGACATCGGCGCAAACAAGGGCGTGTACACCCATTCGTTGGCGAAGTTGTGCCCTGAGGTTCATGCCTTTGAGCCCCACCCCAAAATGTTTCCGCTGCTCACCCGCGCGCTGCCCGCAAACGCGAAGGCCTACAACGTGGCGGTTTCAGATTCCAATGGCACAGCGGAATTGGTAATTCCGAGTTACAACAAAGCGGGGTTCACAAACCAAGGCGCCTCGTTAGATCAAAATAAAAAGACCGCGCCATTCGGTTTTACGACTGTGCCCATCGCGGCGCACACGCTCGACTTCTACAATTTTATAAACGTCGGGTTTATCAAGATGGATGTGGAGGGCTTTGAAGCTTCCGCAGTGCGCGGCATGTTAGAAACCGTGCGCCGTGAAAAGCCGACACTGATGATTGAAATTGAAGAATGGCATCGCAAGCGACCCATTGAAGAATGCTTGGCGGAGATGGGCGTTTTGAATGCCGATGTGTTTTTTGTGCGCGACGGCGCCTTGCGCCCTATTGCCGAGTTCGACCCCGAGTCCGACCATCGTGCGCGACGCGGGCAACCAGGCTATGTACAGAATTTTATATTTAAGCCACGCGCCTAGTGGAGCGTATGTGAGAATCAGACCACGAGTCTTGCTCACCTGTGGATAACCTGCTAAATCCCTAAGCATGACACGGCGAATGATGAGCATCCGAATTACCGCCCCGATTCTCTAGCCTGAGAATCGGCCTGCGATTATTTGCGTTTTGCTTATCTCCTTTTTCTTACAGGATGCCGTCGTTATGTCTCCATCACCATTGACTGCCCAGTCCGTCCGCGCCGCGCGCGAGCGTATCGCAGGACACATCATCGTCACGCCCACGGTTTTTAGTCAGGCGCTGAGCCAAGCCACCGGTGCGCACGTTTACCTCAAGCTTGAGAACCTACAGCATACCGGCGCCTTCAAGGTGCGCGGGGCGCTGGCAAAAATCACCACGCTGAATGATGCGCAAAAAAAAGCCGGCGTGATTGCCATGTCGGCGGGCAACCACGCGCAAGGCGTGGCCTATCACGCTGGGCGGCTGGGAATTCCGGCCACCATCGTCATGCCCAAGGGCACGCCCTTCATGAAAATTCGCAAGACGCGTGATTACGGCGCAACGGTGCTGCTGGAAGGCGAGTCCCTGGTCGAAGCCTCGGCCTTTGCCGAGAAGTTGGCCACCGAGCGCGGCATCACGTTCATTCACCTCTACAATGATCCCGACGTGATTGCGGGCCAAGGCACGATTGGTTTTGAGATGCTGGACGCCGTGCCCGAGTTGGATACCATCGTCGTTCCCATCGGCGGCGGCGGCATGATTGCCGGGATTGCGTTGGCCGCCAAAGCTGTGAAGCCCACCATCGACATTATCGGCGTGGAGCCTGAGCTTTACCCGTCCATGAGTAATGCGGTTCAGGGCCGCAAACTTCCCTGCGGTGGTTCAACCATGGCCGAAGGCATTGCCGTGGTGACGGCTGGCGCGGTGTCAGCGCCCATCGTGCGCGCTCATGTACGCAGCGTGGTGACCGTGAGCGAAACTAGCATCGAGCGTGCGGTCGCCATGCTGGCCACACGCGGCAAAACCGTGACAGAAGGTGCTGGCGCGGCACCCTTGGCGGCGCTACTGGAATATCGCGACATGTTCGAGGGCAAGACTGTGGGCTTGGTGATTTCAGGCGCTAACGTCGATGCGCGCATGTTGTCGTCGGTGTTGATGCGCGACCTGGTCCGCGAGAAAAAAGTGCTGACCTTGAATATCGAAATGCCCGACAAGCCAGGCCAACTGCACGCCGTCAGCGGTATTTGCGCCGAAGAGGGCGCGAATGTGATGGAAGTGATTCACTCGCGCTTTGCCATGGATTTGTCAGCCAGCTCGGCTCGGCTGGGCATTACGCTGGAAACCCGCGACGAGGACCATGCCAAGCAGGTGATGGATAGAATCCGAATGTCCGGATTTAAACTGAGTATCCGCGACCCCAATGAGCCGTAACACCCACGCCGCCATCCTCGATGGCGTTTGGGGTTACACCGTCTTTTGCTTGTTGAACAAGTTATCAAACGCCTCTTTGTCGGGGTTGCCGAGTTTCATCACATCTTCCAACAACGCGCAGCCTTTGATAACGGCGGGGCGCGACCCGACGGCTTCGCGCCAGCGTTTCACATGGGGGTACTCGTCAATGTTGATGTCGTGGAAATGGTTGATCTTCACCCACGGGTAGGTCGCCATATCGGCAATGGAATAATCGCCCGCTAAATACGGAACGATGCTGAGACGTTTATCCATAACCCGGTAGAGGCGTTTAGTTTCGTTCTGATAACGATCAATGCCGTATTGAATTTTCTTGGGCGCGTACTGCATGAAGTGCCCACATTGGCCGAACATCGGCCCGACGTTGGCCACTTGAAAAATAGTCCATTGAAGAACTTCAAAGCGCGCGGCCATCTCGCGCGGCATGAACATGCCGGTCTTTTCAGCGAGGTACATCAGGATCGCGCCAGATTCGAACACCTTGTAGGGCTTCCCGCCCGGTCCATCCTGATCAACAATTGTTGGAATTTTATTGTTGGGATTGAGCGCCAAATACGCCGGGTCGAACTGGTCGCCCTTCAGCATATTGATCGGATGGGTTTTGTACGCGAGCCCGCACTCTTCCAGCATAATCGGAATCTTGTGGCCGTTAGGTGTGGGCCAGTAGTAAAGGTCGATCATCTGTGGTCCATATTTAATGGTGGGAAAATTGCACAGCCCACTGTACTGCAAATTGGGCCTTTCATGCAAAACCTAGACAACGCTCGCGACTCTATCTCACGCAGCGACGCCTTAAATGTATGGCTGCGGGTGGCAGCACTGAGTTTTGGCGGACCCGCTAGCCAGATCGCCGTGATGCATCGCATTCTGGTCGACGAGAAAAAGTGGATCAGCGAGGCGCGCTTTTTGCACGCCCTGAACTATTGCATTTTGCTGCCAGGGCCCGAGGCCCAGCAACTGGCCACTTACATTGGCTGGCTGATACATCGAACGTCGGGTGGATTGATGGCAGGCTTGCTATTCATCGCGCCGGGCTTTGTGGTCATCATGGCACTGAGTATTCTCTATGCGGGTTATGGCCATCTGGCATGGGTCACTGCTGTGTTCTTCGGCCTGAAAGCGGCCATTCTTGCCGTTGTGGTGGAGGCGGTCGTGCGCATTGGCAAGCGCGCCCTGAAAAATAACGTGATGATCGCCGTGGCTGTGAGTGCATTCATCGCCATCTTCTTATTCGCGGTGCCCTTCCCGGCGATCATCGCGCTCGCAGCCCTCTTTGGCATCGCTGCAAATTTTTGGAACAAACACCTGATCCCAAGTTCCCAAGTTCCTCAAAGCGCTGATGCAACACTAGCCGTTATTGACCGCGCGATTCTTGATGGACGCATGCCGCACATCACACCAAACACACAGTCCGCCATAACAACCGCAATCCTATGGCTGACGATCTGGCTGGTGCCCGTAGCGGCCTGTTGGGCATGGCTGGGACCAGGCCATGTTTTGACCGCTCTTGGCACATTCTTTAGTCAAGCTGCGGTGGTCACGTTTGGAGGTGCCTATTCGGTGCTGGCCTACGTGGCGCAGCAAGCCGTGGATGTCTATGGCTGGCTGAGCCCGCGCGAGATGCTTGATGGGCTGGCGATGGCGGAAACCACGCCAGGCCCCCTGATCATGGTGCTACAATTCGTCGGCTATTTAGCTGCCTTTCGCGCTGATTTGGGAATGTCGCCATTGATGGCGGGCGTCATGGGGTCCACGCTGACGGTATGGGTGACGTTTGCGCCAAGTTTTATGTGGATCTTTGTGGGCGCGCCCTATGTGGAAGCACTGTTGGGTCGGCGCTGGCTACATGCGGCGTTGTCGTGCATCACCGCTGCGGTTGTCGGCGTCATTTTGAATTTGTCAGTGTGGTTTGCCATTCACGTGCTGTTTGCCGTGGTTGAGGATCGCACCATCGGGGCCTTGCACCTCAGCATCCCGGATTGGGCCACTATTGATATCGCGGCCCTGTTCATCTCGGTGGCCAGCATGCTGGCCATCTTGCGCTTTCATATGGGCGTCGGCTCGACGTTAGTGGGAGCGGCGGCTATTGGATTTGGCTGGAAAATGCTGGCGGGCTGACATCGCGATCTTGGACTCTTGTGGGGCTTGGCGTATCATTCAGACATGCCCACATTATCTCGCAGCGCTGGCCCCACCATGAACACTAAGCGCGTGATCGTTTGGATGACGGTCGGGGTTTTTATTGTGCTGGGCTGGCTAATGTTTACGATATTTGATGGTCTGCCGCCGTGGCCGGTGGTGGCGTGCTTTACCATCAGCCATGTGTTTTTTTGTATTGTCGTGTCGAACGTGCGGCCATACCGCGGCCCCTACGCCGAGCCCGTGAGCGAGCGAACCACGGAAGAGTGGAATCAACAGTAACGTTTAGCGACGGTCGAATTCGTAGGCGCCAGAGCGGGGAACTTGAAACACCACCGCGCCATTGTCGCGAGTTCCCGATTCATTATACCAAACCTGATTTTTGCTGACGATGATGCGCCCATTGATAGTCATCGACGTTTTCGTCTCCTGCGACACGATTTTACAATCGCCCCTGGGGATTTCGCCCAAGAACACATCGCCATGACGTCGAAATGGCAAATCGCACGCCGGCGGATAAGGAATGACATCGGCGGCGGCCATGGCCCTGACTTTGCCGGGCTCAAGGTGCGCATTGAGCCATTTCTGCGGTTCTTTCAACGTATAGAACTTCATCATGATCGCGTTGCGTGCTGGATCATCAGCAAAAACCCAAATGCGCTGGCGCTGTAGCTTGCCCTCGGGCGAACCCATGGGCCATTGCAAATACACCACATGCGCGCCCAATGCCGGAACATCGATTTTTTTGAAGATTGGAAACAGCAGATCAGGCGCGGCATCTGCAGCAGCTGGCTTGTCAGCCAAAGCATTGGTTCCTTCACGTGTTTGGCGAGCGTTACTGAATGACCCCTGTACCCAATTCAATAATGTCACGCGCTCGGCAGTAAGGTTTTCAGCCAATGTCGCGGCGTGCGCGACGCCCGCAATACCAACCAGAAAAACAACGATACGTGTGAGCATAATCGACCTCTTATGTTTTATCGCCCACGATACCGCGCGCGGTTAAATCTGCAATCGCTTCTGGCGAGAGGCTGAGAAGCCGCGAGAGGATATCCGTGGTGTGCTCGCCCAACATGGGCGGCGCTTGAATGCGCTCGATCGGCGTGCCCGACATCACCAACGGGTTGCGGACAATCTGCGCTTGAATGCCGCCTCCCGCATCTGTGTGTTTGACGATGTTACGCGCTTTGACTTGTGGATCTTCAAAGACCTGATCAACAGTGTAAATCGGGCCCACAGGGACGAGCGCAGCTTCAAGCGCTGCAATCAGCTCGAGTTGTTTGTGCTGCATAAATAAGGGTTTTAGTGCTGCATTGGTCTTAGCACGGTGCGTGACGCGGGCCGAATTGGTGTGAAAACGAGAGTCGTCGGCCAAATGCGGCGCACCCAAAACCTGACACAAACGTCGAAACTGTGTGTCGTTGCCCACCGTCACAATGATGTGGCCGTCTTGAACTTCAAATGTGCCAAAGGGAACAATATTAACGTGAGCACTGCCAATGCGCGTGGGAACTTGTCCCGAAACTAAAAAATTCTGCGCCATGTTGGTCATCATGGCGATGGTGGTATCCAACAACGCCACATCAATGTGCTGGCCTTCACCGGTTTTTTCCTTGTGACGCAAGGCTGCCAAAATTCCAACCGTGGCATAGAGGCCGGTGAATAAGTCTGACACGCCGACGCCGACCTTCATGGGGTCATCGCCAGGTGTACCAGGTGGATTGCCCGTGACACTCATGAGCCCAGCCATGGCCTGGGCGATGAGGTCGTACCCGGGCTTGTGAGCGTATGGGCCGGTTTGCCCAAACCCAGTGATGGAGCAATAGACGATGCCCGGATGGAGTTTCTTGATCGAGTCGTAATCGAGACCGTATTTTTTCAGACCATCTGCTTTGTAGTTCTCAACGACAACATCTGACTGAGCAATGAGATTGCGCACAATGTCTTGGCCCTCAGGCATTGCAATATCAATGGCAATGGATTTTTTGTTGCGATTGGTCATGACGTAGTACGCCGCCGCCGCATCGTGGCCTTGGGCGTCTTTAATGTAAGGCGGGCCCCAACCACGCGTGTCATCGCCCGTGATGGGGCGCTCGATCTTGATCACCTCGGCGCCAAGATCGCCCAGGATCTGGGTGGCCCATGGCCCCGCCAATACCCGCGATAAATCCAGGACTTTGATATGGTCTAGGGAACCAGCCATCACATCCTCATTGTTTCAGATTCGCACTCTAACGAGAGAAGATTTCTAATCCAGACCTGTATCAATGAAATCCTGAGGCAGACACTGCTCCACCTCAACCCTCGAGGCTTGAGTTGTTCAAAAGGCCACCCACACGTTCGCCCGAAAGCCATATGTATGAAATTTTAGAGATTCTGTTTGAGACACGGCCAAGTGAACCCTTATGATGCCTGGCAATCTGGGCGGAGGGCCTGGGGTGGGGGATTGATGAATTTTGCGAAAACGTTCTTGAACCGCCTGAGAATCTTCGAGCAGTTCTTGTGTTTCATAGCGTTTCTGGTCATAGCGGGAGCGTTGATTTACGACGTGTTAAAGCGCGAGATCACCGGTTCGGGTGCTTTTGGTGCACCCCAGCTGGCCGTGATCGGAATGATTGTTGTCTCGTATATCGGTATCGGATTGGCTTCGGCTGCAGGCAGCCATTATCGCCCCCATTTTGCCGACAAGATGTTCTCGGCTAAGCACGAAAAATTAATGGAACGAATCAGCGAGTTTGGGTTCGCTATGTTCTGCGCATTCATGTGCGCCGTCGCAGTCAAAGTCAGCTTGGAAAGCTACGATCTAAAAGACGTGGCACCGGTGCTACGCAACCCGATCTGGCCGGTGCAAATGACAATTGCAATCGGTTTTGGCTTCGTCGCCATCCGTCATTTTCTCTATGGCCTTTACCCCGAAATCAGGCCCGCGAGTGGCGGCAGCGCCGAAGTTCCATCAGACGAGCAGGTAAAGGAAATTCTATACGGACACGATTCATTTGATCACGAGCGCGCGGCCAAAGGAGAGCGCCCATGAGCGCCACCATTGCCGGGTTCGCGCTGCCTGTGGTTCTGATCGCGCTGTTGATTGCGCGCCAGAATATTGTTGTGATTATCGGCGTCGCCACGTTCGCAGCCTATTATTTTTGGGGCGACGGCGAGTTGATGAATGTCATCTACGACATGTGGGATGCCTCTAACCGCGAGGTCCTGCTGTCGGTGCCGCTGTATATCCTCGCCGGTGCGATTATGTCGCAAGGCTCCATCGCGGAACGATTGATTAATCTCATGCGGGCGCTCATGCGCCCCGTGCCGGGCGGTCTTGCCGTCGCTGCCCTCCTGGCCTGTGGAATTTTCGCGGCCATTTCCGGCTCATCAATTGTCACGCTGCTGGCTGTTGGTTCCATCATGTACCCGGCACTGATCGCCGCCGGATACCAGCGCACGTTTTCGATTGGTATGCTGTGTGCGGGCGGCACCTTGGGCATTATTATTCCCCCCAGCATACCCCTGATCCTTTATGGGATCATGACCCAAGCCTCCATCGCCGACCTGTTCATTGCCGGTATTGGACCGGGGCTAGTCTTGCTGGGCGTCTTTATCATTTACTCGATGGCCGTGAATTGGACGCGTGATCGCGGCCAGTGGTGGTCAGCAAATGAAATTCTCTCAAGCTTCATTCAATCGATTGGTGCGCTGCTGACGCCCGTGATCATTCTCGGCGGCATTTACTCTGGCTACTTCACGCCCACAGAGTCGGCAGCCGTGGCAGTGCTCACTGCAATTTTGGTTGAGTCGCTGGTCCATAAACACGGGTTTATGTATTTGGTGCGGGGCGACATCAAAAATTTCAATGGATCGATTTCGGAAATGGGCCGCCTCATTTGGCGCACGGTCGGCGAAACATCGACCATGATGGGCAGCTTGTTTCCCATCTTGGCGCTGGCGTTGTCGCTCAATGTATTCTTGACGTACCAGCAAGTGCCCAACCAACTTGTCGAGTGGCTGACGGGCTATATCGACTCTAAATTCATGTTCATCTTGCTGGTCAACCTTTTCTTGCTGGTGGTGGGATGCTTCCTTGATTCAGGTTCTGCGATCCTAATTCTCTCGCCGCTGCTGCCGCCCATGGCGCAAAGCTACGGTATGGATTTGGTTCACTTCGGCATCATGATGACTGTAAACCTTGAGATTGGTTACCTCACACCGCCGATGGGGCTCAACATCATTGTGGCGATGGGCGCCTTCCGCGAAGATTTTGTGACCATCATCAAGGGCGTGTGGCCGTTTCTGATTCTCATGATTATCGTGCTGTGGATTGTCGCGTTCTATCCGCCGCTGAGTTTGTTCCTTATAAAGTAAGAGCCCACCACAGCCCATGTTCCGTCCGCTCTACGATTTTCTCATCCGCCTTTCGGCCCACCCCAAATCACTGCATGCCCTGGCTGCAGTCTCGTTTGCGGAAAGCTCTTTTTTTCCAATCCCGCCCGATGCCATGGTTATTCCCATGGTGTTAGCGCGCCGCGACCGTGCCTTTACGATTGCGACGGTATGCACTGTTGCATCCGTGATCGGCGGGATGTTCGGCTATGCCATCGGTTACTTCCTGTACGACACGCTGGGACAATGGCTGATCGGTGCCTATGGCTTGCAAAAAGGTGCGCAAGAATTTCAAACTTGGTATACCGAGTGGGGCACGGCGGTCATTCTGATCAAAGGGCTGACGCCCATCCCCTACAAGCTTGTGACCATTGCCAGTGGTGCAGCGCATTTCAATTTTTTGGCTTTTATATTGGCCTCAGTCGTCACGCGCGGCGTGCGGTTTTTTGCCATTGCAGCCTTGCTGCGCGTTTATGGCGAGCCGGTGCAAGCCTTCATCGAAAAGCGCTTGGATCTGGTCAGTTGGTCATTCTTAGCTCTTGTGATCGGCGGCATCGCAGCCGTGACGCTCATCTAAACCCAGCCGTGGCCAAGCCAATACCGCCAGCGCAAAAACCAACACCCGAACAACCTTTGCGCTCACTTGATGACATCGACGTGGAACGCGGCGTAAAGAAAGTCAAAGCCTTGCGTAAAAAATTTAGCAAAGCCATCGATGACCCTGATATGCGCGAGGCTATGGCGCGCTATATTCAGGATTTGCTGCGGGATGATGGGAGGCCCTAGTGGTCCAATTCTAACATTCGCATCCCATTTCGGACTGCGAACTTGCGAATGTTAGAATCATGATGACTACAAGCAAATGTAGGTTTGTAGTGGAACTTTGGATTTGACAATCGCTACTCAGATCAGCCGCGATAAGAGTGGCGAATCTCAAATCTGCTCTACTACCCCTTCTCAGGGCCCACGGCGACAATCGCCTTGCCGACATTCTCGCCGCGCATCAGTTTTAGAAAATGCCCAGGCGTGTCCTCGATGCCATCGGCATGATCTTCTTTAAACCGTAGGCGACCTTCGCGCAGTAGCGTAGAGGCGACACGCAGGTACCTGGGTAAATCCTTTTCATAGTCATACACCACAAGGCCACGCAGTTGCGCGCGCTTGCCGATGAAGGGCCCCGGGCTTAAACCACCGAACTCACCCGAGTGATAATCACCAGGCCGTCCACACATGACCACTTTGGCATAGAGATTAAAGTAGGCCACCAGCTTCATCAGTAACGGTGCGCCGACGTTGTCGTGATAAATATCGATGCCATTCGGGCACGCCAGTTGGAGTGCCTGTTCCCAGCCGTCTTTTTTATAGTCAATGCAAGCGTCAAACCCATAGGTACGCAAAGCGACGTCGCATTTCTCTTTCCCGCCGGCGATGCCGACAACACGCGCGCCCGCGATCTTGGCCAACTGCCCAACCGTGCCGCCCACAGGGCCAGCCGCGGCAGACACAACATACGTGTCACCCACTGTCGGCGGCGCGAGATGGGCTATGCTGCCCCACGCTGTGAGCCCCGGCATACCCAGCACGCCGATGGCGGTTGAGAGCGGGCCCATCGCGGGGTCGATGCGCTGAACAATTTTTTTGGGCGTGAGAACCGCATAACTTTGCCAGCCGGTTTCAGCAACCATGTAGTCGCCCTGTTTGACACCGGCATGACGGCTTTTCACAACGCGTGCGACAGCACGGCCATAGATCACATCGCCAGCACTGAGCACCGCGTGTCCTGGATGATCGCCACGAATCGCTTTGCGAATATAGGGATCAAGCGACAGATAAATCGTGCGAACTAAAAACTCACCGTCGCCCGGCTCGGGCACGGGGCCGTCGCCCATTTGAAAATCTCCAGCGTCGGGCAAGCCATCGCGTTGGCGACGCAATCGAACCTGAGCGTTGCGATTGGGTAGATTCAAGCCAAACTCCTTAAGCCTTCTCCGGCGCGATAATCACCAACGCTTTACCGTTGTTCTGCCCGTTCATCAGTTTGACGAAATGATCGGGCGCCTTCTCGATACCCTCCGCACGGTCTTCGTGAAATTTCAGTTTTCCCGCATTCACCAATGGCACGGCGGCTTTCATAAATTCATTCATCTTGGCGTAGTAGTCATAGACCACAAGACCCAGCAACTGCGCGCGTTTGCCAACGAAGGGTCCCATATTGTGGCCATGAAATGCGCCATCCGTGGCGCGGTTATACTGCGACACCAACCCGCACATGATAATCTTGCCGTAAAGATTGAGCTGTTGGGTGATCGTGTCGAGCATCGGGCCGCCGACATTGTCAAAGTAGGTATCGACACCGTTGGGGCAGGCCGCCTTCAGCTCATCGGCCCAGTTTTTATTCTTGTAGTTCACGCAGGCATCGAAGCCGTACTCGTTCACCACAATCCGGCATTTTTCATCCGAGCCTGCGATGCCCACAGCGCGACACCCTTTGGCTTTGGCGATTTGCCCCGCCGTGCCGCCCACCGGGCCAGCAGCGGCGCTGACAACAAATGTCGATCCCAAAGCTGGATTAGCGAGCTTCTCGACACCCGCCCAGCCGGTGAGCCCCGGCATGCCGAGCGCGCCGATGTTAGCTGACAGCGGAGCGATGCTGGCATCAATTTTACGAATCTCGTCAGCCGCTTCGCCCCCTGAGACATAGAACTGCTGCCAGCCCGCCTCGAGCACCACATGATCACCAGCTTTGTAGTCTTTGTGTTTGGACTCCATGACCTCGGCAACACACCGCCCATAAATCACATCACCTTGATTCAAGCGCTGATGGCCCATATGCCGCCCGGCGATCGCGCCGCGCATGTAAGGATCGAGGGAAAGGTAAATATTGCGTGCCAAAAATTGCCCGTCGGCCACCTTCGGGATATCAGTTTTTACGACCTGAAAATCAGACGCCTTGGGATTACCGTCGGGCTGTTTCGCCAGTTGAACTTGTATGTTGTGCATCGCGTGTAACTTCTAACCCTTATAAATTTTCAGCTGTTCAGTGAGGTCTTCGATTAAGAGCCGTTCGTAATAGCCAGGAGAATCTTTGGCCGCTGTGTCGAGCAGACCCCGCATGTCTGCTGTCGTAGCTTGAATCTTGCAACCAGAGAATTTTCCCTTCACCACATGGCGCACATAACTCAGGCGCGCCGCTTGGCGGCCCGCTTGGACAGACTTCAACCAATATTGTTCCACCAGGCAAATATCGGTGGGTGCGAAGGGCCGCTGATTGTTGATAAAAGCACCGAACACAAATTGAGCTTGCTGGTATCCTTTGTCTGCCGATATCCGCACCTCTTGCACGGCACGCTCGTTCTGTTTGTCATAAAATAATAATCGCCCCAGCAGTTAATGCAATCGTGCGTTTCCTTATTTCTTGGCTTTGTAAGTGGCGAATTCTTCCATCAGCATCGAGACCAACAACTTCTGGTAATAATCGCCAGCCTGTTTCTTAGCCGCATCCAGGAACACTTGAGCCTCGGCATTGTCAGCTTGTTGTCTGCAGCCTTTGAACATGCCGCGCACAACATGATGCGGATAGCTAGTTTGAGCTGCAAAGCGACCCTGGCGGGCGGACTTGACCCACAGGTCCTCGACTTTGCACAGATCTTTCTTCACGCCGCCTTGGCCGCCATCGATAATGTAGCCCAAGACAAATTGTGCTTGTTGTCCGCCCGCACTGGCCGCGAACTCCAAATGCGGCAGGGCCTTGTCGAACTTGCCATCATAGAAATATGCCCGACCCAATTGATAACGTAGACGACGATTGTTGGGATCTTTGGCAACGGCTGCTTCGCAGGCGGCTTGTGCGGCGGCTTTGTTCATTCCGCTTTCCGAAACCGCCGGCGCGATTTTGTCGGGGTCCGATCCGTGCGAAGCCAGCCTGTCGCACTCGGTGATTTCTTGAGCAGAGATTGCGGGCGCTGTCCACAACGTCAGCGCTGTTAATCCGAGCAATAGTTTTTTCATCATCCCCTCCCCAGGTGCATTGCGCCTAAACCAGCGCAGCCATCAAGTCGTCGATGAGCAGTCCGCCAAGATAGTCGACTTTGGGCCAGGCATGCTCCAGGAATCTTTTCAATTCAGCGCGCTCCGGACGTCCCGCGATGCCTTCAAACGTGCCCCTCAGCGTTTCGCGCACATAGCTAACCTGGGCATTGGCATGATCAAGCCTAGCAGCGTCACGCCAATGGCCCTCGATCTGTTTAAGATCAAAGCTGACAACCTCGGAGTGGCGCATCATGACAAGGCCATGGATAAAGTGCGCCTGCCGATACCCCAGTGATGCCGCCTGACGAAAACTGGCAAGCGCTTCAGCAGTTTGCCCGGCATAGAAGAAGCATCGCCCCAATTGATAAGCGAGTCGTCCGACATCAGGGTGCTCGGCTACCGCAGCTCGACAGGCCTCAATCGCACGCGGGAGGTCGATCTATTCGCGGGGCACGCCTGGCATAATCCGGTCTGGGTCGGGCGGATTGGCCGCAAGTTTGTCGCAGTCTGTGATCACGGCATTCATGGTTCAGTCGACCTGAAGAGCTCGGACCCCATGGTATATGGGCATCTGAGTCAACCGCAACAACGCTACGCGTCAACACGGCGGGCATCATGAGGTGCGGTGTTTTGGTACGCTTATTCATAAAAGGCTTTGAGATGATCGAAGCCGTTCTAGAGTGCAGTTTTTGTGCGTCGCTCGAAGACGCGCAGCGTCAGATAGAACCCCAACATTGAGACCATGCTGCCAGACATGGACCAGGTCAGGCCCAATCCCGTGCCATCGTAGAACGCGCCCGCAGCGATGGTGAGCAGCGCCGAGGCGGCCATGGTGAGGGCGCCACAGAGCCCCGAGGCCGTTCCAGCCATTGTAGGATGTGTGGTAATCGCGCCCGAGAGCGTGAGTGGCGTGATGAACCCTAAGAAGAGCGAGAGCAACACCAGCGGTGCGATCAGCGTGAGGGGCGTTGCATCCAGAAGCAACACAAAGAAGGGATAACTTGCCCCTATCGCGCCAGAGCCACCTACCATCAATGCCAACAAGTTTTTGCGACCGAGGCGTTTGACCAGCCGCGCACTGCCCATGGCCCCCATCAAAAACGCCACAGACATAAACGACCAATACATGCCAAACGCGCCGCCTTGGATTGAAAAATGATCGGCAAAGTATGCCGGAGCTGCCGCCAAAAAAGCAAAAAAGGGCGCGCCCGTGAGACCATAAATCATGGCGTAACACACAAAGACCGGCGATTTCAGCAAGCGTCCATTCACCGCCAAGAGATGCAATAAGCCGAAGGCCTGGCCGTCCGTGGCGCGCGGGCGCGTTTCAGGCATGGCGCGCCATGACCATGCCCCCATGGCCACGCCGAGCATGCTTAACCCGAGGAACACACCGCTGAATCCGAAGAGATCGCCAGCATAACCACCAACGACAGGCGCCATTGTGTGAGCTAGAGAATGAGCAGCGGCAATGTAGGACATGTAATAAGCTGCAGTGTCGCCATGATGGACGTCATGTACGCTGGCGCGACAAATAGCTGCGGTTCCTGCCGCACCAAAAGCCTGCAAAAACCGCGCAGCGATCAACCACTCTAGAGTCGGTGCATAAGCACAGACCACGGACATGATGGCATAAACCGCCAACGAGATGAGCAGCACAGGTCGCCGACCATGCCGATCTGACAGCGCACCGAGCAAAAGCTGGGCAACGCCGAGACCGATAAGATACGCCGAGAGCACATAGGCGATCTCGGACTCAGGGGCTTGGTAGATGCGGCGAAGTTCGGGCAGAAGGGGTGAAACCACCACCAACGCAAACGGCGACAACGCACTGCTGGCGGCCAGCTGCCAGCGCGACAAGGCCGGCTGTACATGTAATTGCGTCGATGTGGCACCGGACTGAGCCGTCATCTTCTGAGGCCTAGTACAAGAGTTACAAAATGTCCAATTGTTCAATGCTGTTGCCCGGGTGAACGCGCACAGATTCATAGTTGATTTGGCCTGCCCCACGGCCTAATGCGGAGCTGAGCGAAGAGCAGAGCGGAGGGATGATGTCTGGGCTGCAAGGTAAAGTCGCAATTGTGACCGGCGCGGGCCGTAACAAAGGCTTGGGCGAGGCTATGGCCAAAAGACTGGCCGCCGATGGTGCCAAGGTGGTTGTGCATGACATCGGCGTAGTGAAGGGCGATATCGCGCCGTCTCACGGCGTCGGTCAAAAGGCTGAGCTCGACCAAATCGTCGATGAAATTATTTCTAGCGGAGGTGCGGCTGCAGGCTTTGCCGGCGACATGCTGATCGAAAAAGACGTCGCGGCCCTGGTGGACTTTGCCGTCACAACATTTGGGCGGGTCGATATCCTCGTGAATAACGCCGGCATCGGCTATTTGTTTGGCCCGCTGGTCGACATGACCCAAGAGCACTGGGACGCCGTTCTGGGTGTGAATTTACGCGGCTGCTTCTTCGGCATCAAATACGCGGCCCAGCAGATGATCAAACAAGGACAAGGTGGGCGCATTATCAACATTGCCAGCCAAGCTGCCAAATCGGGCTTTGCGCAAGCTGCGGCTTACTCGGCCTCCAAGCACGGCCTGATTGGCTTGACGCGTGCGGCAGCCCTGGAACTGGCCGCCCACAAAATTACCGTCAACGCCATTTGCCCCAACCATGTCACGACCGGACTAGGCGCATGGCAAAACGATTTTATGAGTAAGTCGCAAAACAAAAGTGTCGATGCGTATTTAGCCGATATGCGCGCGCGCATTCCCATGGGACGTCCAGGGTTGGTGGACGATATTGCCAAAGCTTGTGCGTTCTTGTGCTCGGACCAAGCCGATTATATCACCGCCGAGGCCATGAATGTCTCAGGCGGCGAAGAATATCATTAGGAGAATTCCATGAGTTTGTTTTCCTGGCCAGGCGGCGCACGTTTAGCCGTCTCACTGGTGGTGAATGTTGAAGAGGGTGCAGAGGAAAACATCCTCGATGGCGATCGTGGACCCGAGCCAGTTGACGAGTTTCAAGTCGCACTGGGCAAGCCGATCCGCAATTACGGCAATGAAACAAACTATCAGTACGGCATTAAAGCCGCCGCACCCCGCGTCCTGAAACTCATCGAACAAAGCAAAATCAAAGCCACATTTACAGCTGCAGCCCAGGCGCTGGAACGCGCACCACATATCGCCAAGGCCATTGTGAGCGGCGGGCACGAGGTGTGCGCGCACGGCTATCGTTGGACTGCACAGCACCGCTTTGACGAAGCGGCCGAGCGCGAGTTCATTGCGAAGGCAGTCGCAAGCATCGAAAAAACCTGTGGCACTCGCCCCGCAGGATGGTTGGCGCGCTATCTCATTACAGGCAACACGCGCAATCTGCTGATCGAGCAAGGCTTCACGTACCACATGGACGATTACTCCGACGATGTTCCGTTTTGGGATACCGCTGGCGCTAAGCCCATCGTCATCGTGCCTTATGCGTTAGACACCAACGACATGAAGATGTGGATGGCTCCAGCCTACACACCCGATCAGTGGTTAAAATATGTGTGCGACACGTTCGACGAACTTTATGCTGAGAGTGCCGCTTCGCCCAAGATGATGTCGGTGGGCGTCCACTTGCGCATCATTGGCAGGCCTGGCCGCATTGGTCAGCTCCGCCGTTTCATCACGCATGCCCAAAGCAAGCCCGGCGTCTGGTTTGCAACACGCAAAGACATTGCCGACACGTTTGCGGCACAAGTCAAAGCCCCGAAATAGCAGGAGATACAAACATGGTCGCGGAATCAGTTAAGGTTGGCGAGAAACGTTACCGGGAACGCGGCGGACGATACTACGAGGATTTCGAGCTCGGGGCGACATATGAACATCGCCCAGGGCGCACCATCACTGAAACCGACAATACGTGGTTCACGTTGCTGACCAACAACACGCACCCGATTCATTACGACGCCGAATACGCCAAGCACACCGAGTTTGGGCAACGGCTGGTGGTCTCAACGCTCACAGTATCTATCGTCACCGGCATGAGCGTGTCGGACATGAGCCAGAAGGCCATCGCCAACTTAGGCTGGACCGACATTATGCTGCCCAGCCCCGTATTCGCAGGCGATACGATTTATGCGGAATCGGAAGTACTGGAAAAACGCCCCTCGAAAAGCCGCCCAGGGCAAGGAATCGTGAAATTCAAAACCACGGCCAAGAATCAACGCGGGCAAGTGGTGTGCTCCTATTTCCGGACAATCTTAGTCATGGGTCGAGATAACGATGTCGAGGCCAAAGCTGGGTATTGAGATCAACTCACACGGAGTATGCCATGACATGCGCGCGACGTTCGGCACTGCTGACGGCTGGTGCATTTTCGATGAGCTTCGCAACGCCCGTCATGGCTGAAGACAAGAAGATGAATACCACGCCTTTGCTAGGCGGCAAATTGATGTTCATGGTTCGACGCACCTATGCGACGGACAAAGACATCAACGCCCTGCGTGCGCCACAAGAGTCCGCGCACCAAAAGCACTTGCTGAAATACGGACAAAGTGTCGTCGCCTCGGCGATCATCGACAAAGACCGCAAACGCGTCGGAAGCGTGTCCATCAGCGACATAAACACACGCGCCGATGTTGAACGTTATATCTACGACGATCCCTTCACCAAGGCTGGTATTTACGTCTCAATAACAATCAATCCGGTGGATTTGTACAAAATAGACGGCAGCTATAACCGCGCGCCAGCTTGGTTTTCGCCCGAACTACAACGTCGGCAACAAGCTGCTGGATACAACGTGCCGGTGATGCCGACCAGCGATGTCCGCGCCAAAACTATGTTCTTGGTTCGCCGTCTTTATGCGACTGATCGTGACGTTGAAGAGATTCGCAAAGCTTATGACACAGACCACAACAAACATTTGCTGAAATATTCATCCACGGTTGTCTCGGCGGCCATTTTGGATGACGTGAACAATCGTATTGGTGGGATTTCCATCAGCGACACTAACGACCGTGCTGCGATCGAGCGCTATGTGAATGATGACCCCTTCACCATCCAAGGGATGTTTTCCAGCGTCGAGATTGAAGAAGTCGACATGTACAAGTTGGATGGTTCATACAACCGCGCGCCCGGATGGTTCGAAGCCGAGATGAAGCGCCGTCAAGACGCCAAGAAGACTTCAAAGTGAGCGGAACGTTCGCCGAACTTTGGGCCGGGTTGGCCATCTTTTTCGTATCGCACAGCTTGCCGTCGGTTCGTGGTGCAAGGTCGTCCTTGGTGAGTATTTTGGGCGACCGTGGGTTTTTTTGGTGTACTCGGTCATCAGTCTGGCCGTCACGACCTGGCTGATTATTGCCGCTTTGCGCGCACCGGCTGTGGAGCTGTGGCCGGGCCCCCATGCCCTGGCGGGCCATGCTGTCATGGCATTCCGTGATCGCTTTAGTCGCTTACGTCATCTTGCTGATGGCCCATGAATGGATGATTGGCGTCAGCCCCTTCCCACCCTTTTAAGCTCGACGTCCGCATATCGGACATTGCGGGCTTGGTCGAGAGCGATGACACTCGGGTTATTGAAGCTTGAGCCAAGACGTTTAGATTACCCCCTCGCTTAAGCCATCAACTGAGTTGCCCATGACCATCATGACCGCTGCTGAACTTGACGCCATTCGCGACTCCGTGCGCGCGCTGTGTGCCGAGTTTCCCAATGAGTACTGGCGCGAGACGGACCGCGAGCGCGCCTACCCAACGAAGTTTGTCGATGCCATGACAAAGGCAGGGTTTTTGGCGGCGTTAATCCCCGAAGAGTTCGGCGGGTCAGGCTTAGGGCTGCAGGCCGCGTGCGCGATCTTGGAAGAAACCCACAAAAGCGGCTGCAACGCCGGGGCCATTCATGCCCAGATGTACACCATGGGGACAGTCTTAAAGCACGGCAGCCCTGCCCAGAAGAAAGATTGGTTACCCAAAATTTCCAAGGGCGACATTCGGCTTCAGGCTTTTGGCGTGACCGAGCCCACATCTGGCTCTGATACCTTGGCCTTGCAAACCACCGCTGTAAAAAAAGGTGACCACTACGTCATCAATGGCCAGAAAATTTGGACCAGTCGCGCGGAACATTCGGACTTTATGGTTCTGCTAGCGCGCACCACGCCCAAGGGCCAAGTTCAGAAAAAGGGCGAGGGCCTAAGTGTCTTTATGCTTGATATGCGCGAGGCTTTAAAGGCGGGTCTTACCATTCGCCCCATCCGCACGATGATGAACCATGCGACGACCGAAGTTTTTTTCGACAATGTGCCTGTGCCAGCGGCCAATCTGATCGGTGAGGAAGGCAAAGGGTTTAAGTATATTCTCGATGGTATGAATGCCGAACGCACGTTGATTGCGTCGGAATGTTTGGGTGATGCACAGTGGTTTATCAAAAAATCCGTGGACTACGCCAACGACCGCAAAGTCTTTGGGCGGGCCATCGGTCAGAACCAGGGGATCCAATTCCCCATTGCACGCGCCTACGCACAATACAAGGCCGCCGCTCTGATGGTTGAACGTGCCGCAGAAAAGTTTGATGCCGGTGAGGCTATTGGTGAGGAAGCCAATATCGGAAAAATGTTGGCCTCTGAAGCCAGTTGGGCTGCAGCTGAGATTTGCGTGCAAGTGCACGGCGGGTTTGCCTTTGCCGAGGAATTCGATATCGAACGCAAATTCCGCGAAACGCGACTGTACCAAGTGGCACCGATTTCAACCAACTTGATCTTGGCATATATCGGCCAGAATATTCTTGGCCTACCGCGCTCTTACTAAAATGCCGAAGATCCCACCCTATTTCGCAGCGCTTGATTTGAACCAAATGCTGACAGATCACCCGATCGGTGAGGACTTTGTGGCGCGATTCTCCAAAATCAGTCGCGATGAACTTAAAGCTCAGCAAAACCTCTTGTTCATGAATTGCGTGCGGCGCGCGTGGCAGATTCCATTCTATCAGCGGTTATGGGGCAACGCGGGTGCTAAGCCCGGCGACATCACTTCGCTTGATGACATCGAGAAACTGCCCGTGTTCTCGAAGTCCGACGTCATGGACAGCCTAGGCGAAAAACCACCCTTCGGTGATTTTGGCGGGCTCGACTTCGCCGACCCCGATCACGCCCCCGTAGTGATGCACACCACATCGGGCACGACGGGCACGCCACAAGTTCTGCTGTTTGGGCCGAAGACACGCGAGATCCAAAATTTGCTGGTCGCACGCGCCTACATTTGGCAAGGCATGACCGGCGCGGACGTCGTCCATTCAGTCTATGGGCATGGCATGGTCAACGCTGGGCATTATATGCGCGAGGCTGTTCTGCATTTTACCAACGCTGTGTTTATATCTGCTGGAACCGGCGTCGAAACCCGCTCAGTCCAGCAGGTTCAACTGATGAAGCGATTCGGGACCACAGTGATTGTTGGCTTCATCGATTACGTGAAGCGCTTGGCCCAAGTGGCGCGCGAAGAAGGCTTAGTGCCAGGCCGTGACATCAAAATACGCATGATCTCGGGTCACTTCGGTCGCGAAAACATCAAAGAAATCTCCGAGATGTGGGGGGGCGCTGAATGCTTTGATTGGTATGGCGTGGGCGACACCGGTATCATTTCCAGCGAAGGCCCCGATCACAACGGAATGTATGTGTGGGAAGATGCCCACTACGTGGAAATCCTCGACGTTGATACCGGCAAGTCTGTGAAGGATGGCGAGTCCGGCGACATCGTAACTACGGTACTCTTTAAAGACGACATTTACCCCATGATCCGCTTCAACACCCATGACGTGTCAGCGTTTTATGCCGACAACGCGGGAACGGTGTTGAATTTCAAGCGCCTGCAGGGCATTTTCGGACGCTCTGATAATATGGTGAAACTGCGCGGTATTAACGTTTTCCCGCATGGCATCGGCGGCGTTTTGAATGCGCGCCCGGAATTCAAAGGCGAGTTCTTTTGCCACGCGATGCGCGATTCAACGGGCCGTGATGAAATGACGGTTAAGATCGAGGTTGACGCCTCGCCCAGCGAAGAGTTGAGGCGCGTATTTCAGACCTTGCTCAAAACCCGGATCGGCGTTGAAATGAATGTCGAGTTGCATCAGCCCGGCGCGCTGGCGGATTTAACGGAAGTGGACAAGCGCCAGAAACCCAAACGACTTTTAGACGAGCGTTTCAAAAAAGCATGAACGCGGACACGCACACAGCCGAGCTGGCGTTCCAAAGCATCGCAAGCCTGGGCAAGCTGTTGTCATCGGGTTCTATCACCTCGCGCGGATTGACCGGACTTTATCTGCAGCGCATCGCGCAACATAACCCTAAGCTCAATGTATACTTGACTGTTCTGACCGAACAGGCGCTAGCCGCTGCCGATGCCGCAGATCAGCGTCGTCGCTCCGGCCTTGAGCGCGGGGCGCTCGATGGCATCCCGATTGCAATCAAAGACAACATCGACGTTGCAGGCGTCGCGACCACAGCCGGAATTGAAGCCCGACGTAACGTCGTGGCCGTAAGAGATGCAACAATCATCACAAAACTCAGGTCTGCGGGCGCGGTCATACTCGGCAAGCTCAACATGCACGAAGCGGCACACGGCGCGACAACCGCGAACGAGGCCTATGGGTTTTGTCACAATCCGCACCGCGTTGGCTTCACGCCGGGCGGATCGTCGGGCGGGTCGGGCGCTGCGTTGGCGGCCGGATTGTGCGCAGGCGCGCTCGGCACAGACACGCTGGGCTCAATCCGCATTCCCGCTTCTTTCTGCGGCATCGCTGGCTTGAAGCCAACACAGGGACTGGTGAGTACGCACGGCGTCGTCCCCTTATCTTGGACGCTTGATCACGTCGGGCCCATGGCGCGTTCAGTTGCGGATTTAGGATTATTGCTCGAGGTCTTGGCCGGACCCGATGCTGCTGATTCTTTCAGCCGTGTTGTTCCGCAGCACGCCCAAGCATCATTTCACACACCACCATCGCTGCGTGGTTTGCGGATCGGAAGGTTGCGCGATTTGAATGCATTTGCTGCCGATACCGTTCACCCGGACATCACCTCTGCATATGAGCGAGCGCTAACGCAATTAGCGGCGTTGGGAGCAACCATCATCGACGTTGCGCTCGCAGGTTATCAGCACAACGCCATTCGCCCGAAAGCCATGCTGGTGATTGAAGCAGACTTAGCGGTGTTTTATGCCAAAGCTCTGGAGCAAAACCCGCTGGGCTTTACGCAAATATTCCAAGAGGGGATTGCGTTCGGTCAGCAACAAACTGCACCAAAACTGGCCGCAGCGTTTGAAATGATTCGATCCGTGCGGCCCATTGCCATCACTTTGTTTGCCGAAGTTGACGCACTCGCAACCCCCACGACGCCCTGCCCCGCCTTCGGTTTCAAAGAAACGATGCCCAAAACGCTGACAGCCTTCACAGCCTTTGCTAATTACGTCGGAGCGCCAGCCGTGTCCGTGCCCATGGGGCTGACGAATGACACATTGCCGATGGGCTTGCAGATCATGGCGCGGCCTTGGGCCGACGCCACAGCGCTGAATATTGCAGCAGCTTACGAGAGTACGACAAATCATGCTTTACAGCCCGTCATGAGGTAATGGTGGCCGTTGCCTCTATCGCGCCAGTACTTATGATGCGCCCTGACAAATCAAAAAATATCAAAAAGACGAATAGTAGGAGATAAACGATGAGCACCGCCGCACCGGCCGCAGGCCAATCCATTATGCAACGCGATCACAAGGTTTATACCGGCGTGATCTCGTACATCTCGCACAAGCCCGAGCGCAAAGGCCAAGAGCGTGGCCGTGAAATGTATACGCTGGTCGTCCATGGCGATGGCTCACGCACCATCACAGTCCATACAGAAATTGACGACAGGCCCAGCGTTCACCGCGATGCCATTTACGCGCTTGATAAAGATTGGATGCCACTCGACTGCATGATGCGCCTGACGGTGGGGGACAAATTCATGGGCACAGGCTGGATGAAATTCTACGATACCTATGCCGAATGCGAGACATTTACCGCCACTGAAGGTCGCGTATCGCAAAGGTATGCGTTGAAAGCGCCGCTCAAAACCTTCCAGAACCACGCCATCGCTTGCGATAGCTGGCACTTCAAACACTACGACATTGCCAAAGGCGGCATTCAAAACATCGGCCAGATTTTACTGTCTTCGCCCGATCATCGCGGCGCAACGGGCCCCCTCTTCTATGCTATCTCGATGCAGTTGGGTTACGTAGGAAAAGAAAAGGTGACGGTGAAGGCCGGTACTTTTGATGCCTATCACTTCCAATTCCCGGGCACCAAAGAACTGCTCACTGAACACCCCCCCTATGAAATTTGGACAACGGCTGACGGGGAGTTCACGTTCCTCAAGGGCGGCGTCGCTGGGTACATGCAAACGTATTACGAACTGATCGATTTCAAAGATGTAACCCCGCCAAAAGTTTGAGTCGGCATCGATGACCCTGCCCGACCACATTCAACGCGATCACAAGATCATCCGTGGGCGCATTGCGTATACATCCAACAAGCCCGACCGCTTGGGCCAGGAACGCGGCCGCGAGGTGTTCACGGTTGTGGTGCATAACGATGGTCGTCGTTCGCTGATGGCCCATGCCGAAATCGACGACCGGCCCAGCGTGTTGCGGTTCGAGCAACTGAGCCTCGACCCACACTGGCGCCCCACCGACGCCTTTATCCGCATCAGTGTGGGCGACAAATTGTGCGGGACAGGCTGGTTCCGATTCACCGAGACCGAAGCCGAATGCGAAACATTCACGTCCGTCGAAGGCCGCTTGAGTCAGCGCTGGCCCCTGAGTGGGCCCACGCTAATGTTTGGTGGTCATGCCATCGCCAATGACGGGTGGTGCGTGAAGTTGTTCGATCTCAACGGACCTCAAACGCAAACCTTGCCCCGCTTCGTGGTGTCATCAACCGATCATCGCGGTGCCACGGGCCCAAGTATTGCTTTGGCCTCAGCGACGATCTCACTGGTCGCCCGCGAAAAAGTGATCGTGAAAGCTGGTAAATTCGATGCCTTGCACTTTTGCTTCGGTGAAGTGCATGGGCTACCAGTGGAGCATCCGATCTACGACGTGTGGGTTACAGCCGACGGCAACTATACGTTTTTGAAAGGCACTGTTGGCGGCTATATGATGACTGCCTATGAGCTGGTTGAGCTGAGCGATCAGCTTTAATTTTTGCTGGTCGCATATCCCACGCCAACCGGTTCACTTGTCGGGGAAATGCTCCTAAGCCAAGCCCGCCTGGGCGCAATGCAGGCGGATCATGCTAAGATAATACCGCAGGCTGCCATCGAAGCCAGGAATGGGCCCGATGCGGTTCACATAGTGCGCGAAGCTGGCTGTGATCAGCAAATGGCGTGAGGCGCGAAACAACGGCAATGCTGCTCGCTCGACAGGGCCTAACGGTCGGCGTGATTCGTACCCCGCGACGAACGGCCCGTTGAGTTTTTCGCCCACGCCATCGAAATCTGCGCGCCAGAAGAACGTAGCCAAATCGCGCGCGATAAAGTCTTCGCCGCAATCGCTGAAATCGAATACGGCCAAACCACCATCAGCTTGGGTCATGATGTTGGCGTATTGAAAATCGCCGTGCGTGGTACCGCGCGGCAAAATGCGATGATCGAGTGCTTCGATGCGCGCATAAGTAGCCGCAGCCGCGCGTTGCAGGAATGAGATCATGTCGCGGTCATCACCCACCATCTCAAGCAGTATGGGTAACCGTTCGCAAATTTTAGCTTCGCCATTCGGCGAGCGCGCAACAGGATGATTAAATTTGTCGGAGGCTTCGTGAAGGCGCGCCAGGAAGACACCCAGACGGCGCGCATCATCAATCGTCATGTTCTTGGTACATGGCACACCATCGAGCCAGCGCATCAAAACAACCTGGCGAGGGCCCTCGGGTGCATCGAGCGTGAAGAACGAGGTCCCATCCTTGAGCGGCACAGGCGCTGGAACGACAAACCCCGCGCGAGCAAGATGCAGGACAAGATCCTGCTCATAGCCGTATTCAGCGTCGGTGCATTTTCCAGCACGCGCGGCTTTGAGCGCATAGCGTTGTGTGCCGTTTCTCACCTCATAGATGTCGTTCATACCCCGACTAATGAGTCGACAGCGCACGACGCCTATCAGCGCATAACGGCGTGCAAGCTCAGTGGCGAGCGCGTCGGCATCTAAAACGGATTGAAGAACCGGAAATGTCACAACCAACCAATCTCCACCTGCCCCCAGAAAGACAAGCCTTGCGTTTGGGGTGCCAGGACTGTGAAATACGACTTGTCGTTTAACCGGGGCTTTAAAAAATGGCCAGCGCTAAGTCGAGTTTGGTGGGAGGTCTTTACGAAATTGGGGTTGGCGTGAGCGATCTCGAGGCTGCAATCTCCTTCTGGCAGGCCTTTGGCTATGCACCTGGGCCACACGGCAGCTTGTCATCTGACCAAGCCCATCAACTTTATGGTGTCGCAGGGAATCTCACCAGCGTCCGACTGGCCCATCAGTCGGCGACAGGTGGTTTGATTCGGCTCTTGGCGTGGCAAAACCCACAGGGCCCTGGATTGGGGCACGCTCCGCTTCGGTGTACCGGGTCGCGATGGTCGGTGCATCGCACGGACGATGTAATGAATGTTTTCAACCATGCCGAAACCGCGCGGCAACAGGGCCAGGACATTCAACTAAAAGGCCCGCTGATCAATGTGCGTTCGCCATCGCGGGGTTATGAGCAACGGCCTTTTGCAGCACCGATTCGCGCCTCGCACAACTTTCAGATGACGTTCCCCGAAGCCCGCGTGGTGGCGATGCAGCGGTTTTGCGTGTCCATGACGCGCTATGGCACGCTTGCGACCGAGTCGTTGCTTCGCACCAGCGAGGGTTGCCATATGGGTCTTGTGGTTGCGGGCGAAGACTTTGGCATCTTCGATTTTTATTCAGCGGTTCTGGGGTTCAGGGTGGGCAAAAAAGTGCATGTCGAATATGAGCTCGGTTACACGCCATCGGAATACTTTGACCTCACTCCAGGCGAACATTTCACCGAATGCGACTTCGAGGACCCCGAGAGTGGCGATACGCTTGATACCCAATTGCCCGGGCGACTACGCGCATTCCTAATTCAAAACGCGCGCTCACAGACTGACTTGCGGCCACATTCACGCCCTGGGCATTTGGGTTACTGCATGTATACGGTGCGCCTGCGCGATCTTCAGGCCGCGCACTCAGATGTTGCAAACTACCGAAAACATGGCGGAGCCACAGACATTACTGAAATTCGACCCGACGAATTTGGCACAGCGGCCTTTTCGTTCACAGCCCCCGACGGCTATGCTTGGGTGGCTTTGCAAGCCTGAGTAACTTAACAGTAAAGGCATGACAATGATTGTTCGCGGTTTGTTGATGGCGGTAGCGCTGATTTTTGGCGCAGCAGATATGACGCACGCTTTGGAAGTGACCGCAGGCGGCACAGGCTTTCGTAATAGTCGTGGCGACCAGAAGTGGCAAACCTATCGCGACGTCGTTGAAAAAACGTCTGGCGGCAAGATCACGATGAAGTTGCTTGTTTATGGCGAGTTGGGTGGCGAAGAGAACTTGGTTGCCGGCATCCGCCGGGGCCGCGTGCAGGTGTCTAACTGGTCGGGCGCTGTAGCCAGCACCACCGTTCCCGAGCTGGCGCTGCTGTATGCGCCTTACTTGTTCGACGATTACGCCGAAGCAGACTTCGTCATGGATAACTATTTGTTCCCGGCTTATAGCAAACTGTTCGCTGCCAAAGATATCTATTTTATGAACTGGGACGAAATCGGCTTTGGCCAAGTCTGGTCAAAAACACCAATCATC
Source organism: Rhodospirillaceae bacterium (assembly GCA_002737725.1). Lineage (GTDB taxonomy): Bacteria > Pseudomonadota > Alphaproteobacteria > Rhodospirillales > Rhodospirillaceae. The sequence goes on along the minus strand of NSIP01000002.1, from coordinate 142,347 downwards.
GTGCCAGAAGATGCCAAGGGACGGCGGTTTCGCGTGGCGTCAAGCGACGCTGCACAATTATTTGCGCAAGCATTGAAGGCCGATGTCATTCCCATGGCATTCACCGATATCGTGTCTTCGTTACAAACGGGTCTGATTGAAGCGGGCGAAACCGGCGCGGTGATGTATGTCCGCACCGGTATTCTTAACGACGCCCGGCACATTACGATGACCGATCACAACTTTGCTACGTCTGTTATTGTGATGAAAAAAAGTTGGGTCGAGGGCCTGCCCGCCGAGGAACGAAAGGTGATGACTGAGTCGTGGATTCCCATGGCAACATCGCGGCAATGGACCCGGGACGAGGTCGCCGGTGATTTGACTCAAGCCAAAGAGCGTGGGTTTACCGTGCACACCATTACGCCCGAACAACGCGCCCTATGGCGACAGGCCACGAGCAACGTGACCAAGCAGCTGATTGATAAGATTGGTGGCGACGCACAACGCATATGGGATATCGCCCAAGAGGGTAAAAAAGCCTACGCTGCGCAGAAGATCAAGTAACTGTTCGCTCGCAACCACCCTGCGGAGGGACCAATGCGGATATTCACCAGAATTGCATGCTTAGCGATTGTTTTCAGCGCGTCGATGGCTGAGGCGATCACATCGGTCGTGCGGTGAACCACTGGAACGGATAGCGACTAGCGCCGGGCGCGGGTGGTCGCGCGGAAACGACGGCGCGGCTGGGCCGCGGGCGTTGTGCGCTTCTTAAACGCAACCTCATGGGCCTTCAGGGCCCAGGCCCTCAACTGGTCCGTATCTTCCAAAACATCATCGGGGACACGCCAATAGGACATAGCGATGGGCTTGCCCTTGCCCTCATAGACAAACGGTTTTGATTTACGGGCCTCGAAGTCGGGTCGGTTGCTGTCATCGACTTTAAAATACAACTCGTCATCGGCAATCAAGCCAAACATGACGCCGCCCTTATAGATGCCAAAGCCGCCGAACATGGCGCGTGCCCCTGCCCCGCCGACATCGCGGAGCTGGTCGATCACATAATCTTTAAAGGATGCATCGAGCATGGCTAGAAATTACGCGAAGTTGTTCACGCCGTAAACTTCGGTTTTCGCTTTTCAGCGAACGCTGCAAAACCTTCCTTGAAGTCAGGGCCAGCAAACGCATCGATGAACAATCGGCGGGTGGCGGGGGTATCATCGCTGGCCCCATCAAGAATCTGCTGAATGATCTGTTTGGTGCCGCGCGCGGAGAACTGCGAGGCCGCACAAATCTCGGCGGCATAGTCCACCACCGCTTTGTCCAGATCGCCAGGCGCGACTAACCGATCAATCAATCCAATGCTCAGCGCTTCCTCGGCCCCCAGAATGCGTCCGGTATAAAGAATATCCTTGGCTTTTGCAGGGCCAACCACATCCACCAGCCGCTTCGTATCGGCCAGGGTATAGATCAGGCCTAGCTTGCCGGGCGTGATGCCAAGCTTGGCAGAGTCGTCGGCAAATCGCATGTCGCAGCACAAGGCGATGCCACACCCCCCGCCGATACACGACCCGCGAATTTTAGCGATGGTGGGCTTTGCATTTCGTTGCAGTCGCATCTGCGAGCGGTACGTAATGTCAGCCACCGCCTGCCCGACCTTGGGGTCGGTGAAGACCTGCTTAAATTCGTCGATGTCAGCGCCCGCCGCAAAAGCCTGCCCCTCGCCTGTGATGATCACCACTTTCACTGACGGGTCAACGTCGGCCTGCGCCACAGCGTCAAGTAATTGCTGCCACATCACGATGGACAAGGCATTGCGCTTGTCGGGACGATTCAGGTGAATTGTCGCAACAGAGCCTTCTTGATCAAGGTAGACAGTGGGCTTGGACATCGTCGACCGATTTATATCTTCTTTTTAGCTTTTATTTTAGCAGCTGCTTTTTCCTGAGCAATCAGCTTCTCCTCGGGCGTCGGGCCCTTGGGCAGATCAAAGCTATCCTCGTGGAGCGGTTTAGCTAGGCCTTCGCGATACCAGCTCATAACCAGCGGCATTTTGGCTTTATGAAAAAGGCCGATTTGCGGGCAACGACGATCAACCTCATTGGCAAATGCTTTCATACGCTTCGGCGATTCTTTGGTGTCAAAAACAAGATCGAAGTTGATCTGCTCGTATTGCGGCTGCAAATGCAGATCGAAGAAAAACCCGCGAATGTCGATCAATGACCGAATTTTCGTTTTCATGCTTTTGTATTTGAACTTCATATCGCGTGCAACGACCGCGCACGTGATCGACGTGCACCCTGCAAGGGCCGCCAGCTGCGCGTGAACCGGCGACCAGCCGCGTGAGCGGCCCTGCAACTCAGGTGGGTCACCGATATCAAAGCCATCGGGCTCATCGAACATGATGGAGGGCTGGCCTTCAAAATAGGCCTCTACCCGCATCTGCTCGAAGGATGTGGTGGAAACGTCAGAAATTCCAATATAGCCCGGATATTTCACATTTTCCTTCATCGACGCCGCTCCCTATTACCCGATTTCTTTCTTGAGCTTAGCGGCCAGATCCGGCGCCGCCCCAACCGCTCCATTATCAATATCAAGCAGGACCTTCCAACCCTGTGCTATTTTTCCCAACAGTGCGATGTAGCGTCCATCGCTGATGTCCGAGGCTGGCTTATTTTTATCCTTCGGGATTGAGACCGCCACGACGCTCAACCGCCAGCGCACCTGTGGCCATAACCGCACAACACGCTGAGATAACAATAGTCCTGAACTTCATGACCTTGACTCCTGCATTTTGGTTAGATCCAGTCGCGTGCCATGGCAACACTTTCACGATAAGGCTTTAAGCACAATGTCAGCAAGACAGCCGCCAGAACAGCCGCAATGCCCGCAGTGATCGACAGTGAATATTTCAACGCCAAATCATCACCAAATCCATACTGCGTGATCGAGGCCACAATCGTGGGGCCGATACCAATGCCCGTGAGATTAACCACAAACAAATACAAGGCTGAAACCTGACCACGCATTTGGTTGGGCGTAATCTCTTGCAAGGCCGCAGCCGCCGCGCCAAAGGGCAGGCTCGAAAAAAAGACAAAAGCAGCATAGACCGTCATTGCCAGTTCAGCGGAGGGCATGAGCGGTGCCAAAACGCCCAATGGCAACAGGACAACGGCGGAGATGACACCCACACGGATATTGCCATCGGTCTTGCCGCTGTGCTTGAGCTTTTCGGCAAAGGCGCCGCCGGATATGAGACCAATCGTTCCGAAGATGGCAACAATTGTGCCAAAGATCGGGCCCATTTGGGCAGGGGTCCATTCGAAGGTCCGTGCAAAGAATGTCGGGATCCAGGCCGCACAGCCGCTCCACAACATCGTTAGCATTGAGAAGCCCAGAAAGTGAAATCCATAAATCGCGAAGCGCGCACGCATAAAGGCCAACGTTTCTTTAATCGTCGGTTGCCCTCCCTTCATCAACCCGCGTCGTTTGGGCTCTTTGACCGTGAGCATCAGCGCGGCAACCAAAAGGCCCGGTAGGCCAACGGCGAGAAAGACGACTTGCCAAGGCTCGAGGTGGCCCACGACTAGCAGTTCCAACGAGGGCGTAATGGCGATCACGCTACCGCCGACAATCAAAGCCAGGCCAGAACCAATGTAAACGCCCGTGGCATAGATACTGATGGCCAAGGTGCGCCGTTGTGGTCGGAAATAGTCGTTGATCATCGAATAAGCCGCTGGCGACAGCGCTGCTTCGCCGACACCAACCCCAACGCGCGCCAAGAACATTTGGCTAAAGGAGCGCGCCAGGCCGCACAGGGCCGTCATCATGCTCCAGACAAAAATGCCGCCGGCAATGATTTTGGTGCGATTACCACGATCAGCCAACCACCCCAGCGGCACCCCTAGCACCGTATAAAAAATAGCGAAGGCCAACCCGTGCAGCAGGCTGATTTGCACATCACTGATGCCCAACGTTTCGCGGATGGGCTTGACCATCAAGGTCAGGATGGTGCGATCAACATAGGAGACCGTGTACGCGAACACCAAAACCGCCACCACGTACCAGGCGTAGGTTTCGCTGGGATAATCCTCGGTTGAGGTGCCGGCGGCTTGATCTTGTGAAACGTTCGACACTGTTCTGGTCCCCCTTGGCCCCCAAGCCACAAATCTGGCATGAATTGGGCATGACAACACGTATTCAGGCAAGCGAAACAACGATCGACCATATCGGTCTGGTGGGAAGCGACATTCAAAAGATGGTCGCCACATTCAGGGCGCTCGGCTTTGCCGTAACCGAACCAGTGCCGCTGACTCAGCCCGACCCCGACGGGAACCCGGTTCCGCTGGGCCAGAAATCGGCCCATGTCATCTTTCCTGACACCTACTTGGAACTGACCGCCGTCGACCGCCCAGGCCAAGGAAACCATCTCGACAGCTGGATCGCGAAACACGAAGGGCTGCATATTCTGGCGTTCCGTGCTGATAGTGCGCAAGCCAGCTGGGATGACATGGCCAAATTCGGCGTTGTCATGCCACCCATTCGGCATGCCTCACGCGAGGTGAATGCTGGCGGTGTGCGCGGTGTGGCCGACTTTGAATGGTTCCAAATCCCCGAATCAATTGCCAGCGAGGGCTTTGCCTGCGTCGTTGAGCACCAAACGCCCGAGTTAGTTTTCATTCCCACCATGACAAACCATGCCAATGGCGCGTCCGGATTGCGGGGCGTGGGCGCGCTGGTGAACGACATTGATGATGCCGTTGCGCGCTATAAGCGCCTGCCGGGGGCAACCGTGCGCTCTTTCCCTATGGGCCACTTCATCACCCTGAAGCAGCAGCGTTTCGTGGCCATGACACCAAAAGGAATGACCGCCATTTGCCCTGGCGCAAAACTGCCTGCCCCACCCTGCTTTGCATCTTTTGCCATCAAAGTGAAAGACATCACAGCAACGCGCGCATTTCTGACGAGCAAACATATCCCGTTTCAGGTTTCAGGCGAAAAAAGTGTGTGGCTAAAGCCTGAACAGGCGTGCGGTGCAGTGTTGCTTTTTGTTGATGAAAGCACGCCGGTGTGATCTCGCTTCAGTTCGAGGTCCGTCAATTGCGGAAATCTGACTTTCGACAGGCAACGGCTCTTAAACGCGCAGCCTTGGTCGATGCTTTCATACCCGACATCCCTCAACTCTAACGTCTCTTTCAGTGGAAAAACCGTAAGGCCCTGAAAGCGGCATAGCCCATTGGCGGAACCCTCGGCGCATTCAAGAACGGTGAGCTGATTGGTGTGACTGCATACACGCCCAAAGGCAGTATATTCTTCGACAAGATTACCGACCTTTGGATGGCGCAAACACATCGTGGCGCGGGCGTGGGCGCGGTAACCTTAAGCCACGCAGAAAGGGCGCTGGGCCGACAAGGGGCGCGGGTGGCGCGTAAAAAGTCTCACGCTCCATCGCAAGCTTTTCTACACCATGGTCAGCTTCAAGAAACGGCTGAACGGATAGTTTAATCCGCCGCGACCGCACCGAGCGCAGATTTCCAAGCATCAAGTTGTGGCTGGGCCACATTGAACAACGTAAAAGTTTTATTCTTGGCCTCGGGGTTATTCAGGGAATTGACTGCGACTGCGGCGACATCGGTGCGCACGATCATGCCCGAAACTGGCACATCGCCCTGCAAGAACGCGATGCCGAACTGCCCAGCCGGTTTGTCCCACAAGCCGACAGGACGCAAGATGGTTTAGCTGAGGCCGCTTTTGCGCAGATAATTCTCGCCCTCAAGCTTGCTGCTCATCACGTTGTACATGATTTTTGCGAAATCTCCCTCGCCGGGCTTAGCTTTGGTCACACCTGCCGATGAAATCAACACAACCTGCTTTACGCCCGCCGCCTTCGCCTCGTCGGTGAGCAAAGCCACGCCTTTGTTATCGACGAGCTCGGGCTTGTTGGAGGGATCTTTAAAACTGTTCGAGCCGAGCGCGATGACCATACGGTCTGCGCCTTTGGCAATGCCCTTGATGCCCTTGGCGTCTTTGACGTCGGCAGAAATCTACTCGACGCCCGGAACCTCAGTTTTTACTTTTTCAATGTTGCGCGAGAAGGCGCGCACTTTGACACCCTCGGCCTTCAGTAACTCCACGATCACCTTGCCACTGCGACCTGTCGTGCCTGCGACCACAATCGTCTCGCCCTTCATCGATGGCAGCACCGGCGCGGGCTTGGCTGCACCTTCTTGGGCCACAGCTTTATTGATGGTGACGTTGCCGCAATGGGCCATGAAGCTGAACATGGCAACGGTAGCAATGAGAGAACGACGGTTGAACATGCGTGGCCCCTTCCCCGTGAAGTAATGGTGTAGAATGATTCGAGGCGATTACTGTGATCAATAACCGCCTCGACAAGAATAGTTATAGGAGGCCAAAGGCCCAGTCGTCACAGATTAGTGACGAGTTTTGGGCTCAACCGGTCTATCGTGTTTTTTGCCCAGCATCCAGCCATTGAATGCCCATATCCCCGCCAAAACGGCACCTATAAGGACCGCAACCGTCGGGGACATGGTCAATGCATCAATCGCCGTCTTCGCCTGAGCCCCAACATAATCAGCTGCGCGATACACCGGAACGTCGATGAAGTTTTTGGCCTTATATTTTGCCTCGGTATCGAGCTTGCTAAACAACATTTCACGACCCGGGCGAATGAAGGCGTACTCGCCCCAACGGCGGAGCACAAACACAACGGCCAACACCGCAAAGGCGTGAAAGGCAGCCAGCATCAAGAACCCAAAAACCATAGCAATCGGTAAGAACGTCAGCAGGGCGCGCACGCCTAGTTTTGAAGCAATACGACCAGTGAGAAAAAGCTGCGTGAAGATGGTGAGTGATTGAACAATAAGGTCGATATTGGCAAAGACTTCCGTACGGCGTGAGGTTTCAGAAAACGTTTCCTCGACGATGCGTAATTGCTCAAAATAAAGAATCGTATTAGCCGTCGATAACAAGACCACAAATGAAGCGATCCCCAAAAGATAGGGAGACTTCAAAACAATTGTGATTCCAGCAAACGGGTTGCCGCCGACCGCTTTGTCGGTGCCACGCGCAACTCCTGCTGCGGTAGCCGATGCCGCCACGACCTGCTGCGGTTTCCAAATGCCCAGCAAAATGCGTTGGCAAAGAATCGCACCAACAAAGCCCGCGGCGCCAATATAAAGAATACCAGATGTGCCGATAGCCTCAGCAAAGAGGCGCGTGGTCAAAGGCCCAATCAACGCGCCTAAGGTTCCGCCAGCCGCGATAAATCCAAACAAGCGCTTAGTCTGTTCGCTGGAGAACATTTCCAAGAGGAAACTCCAGAAGACCGATACGAGCATGAGGTTGAGAACACTAATAAAGACATAGAAAAAAGCGCCCGTCGCGCGATTTGACTCATCCGCACTTAAAGATATGCCGATGCCCACCATCACCACGGCCACGAAACCATAAACACTCGGCAAGAGAATGCTGCGCCGGACGTGCCCTACCAGCCAGCCATAAATGGGCACAATTGCGATTGAGAACAGGGCTGTATAAAGCCAAAGATCGGCCACATAAGCACGACCGAGAAGTGTACCAATCGTTTCACGGACGGGGCGGACAGCGAAATAACTGCCGAGCACAAAAAAGAACAGGAAGAAGGCCGCTAGCACGGCGGCGGCTTCCTGCGGCTCGACCTTGGACACGCGCGCAAGTTGGCGTTGAATAAAGGTTGGCTGAGCGGTCATCGGTCGTGGTCTCCCCCGGAGTCGCGCGAAATGCGAATTCATTGATAAGGTTACTATAAGGAATTCTTTTGGCCAGCGGGAGTGCTGGTGTCAGGCCAACGCGCAACAAATCCACTCAGTGAACGGGACCTGGGCAAGATGGCAAGCTCATGCTAATTGCGCTAACGACTCATAAATCTAAAATAATGGAGGGTGTCATGCTGAAAGTTTTGAAAGGCCTCACGCTTGGTGGCGCATTGTTAGCCGCAAGCGCCTTAATGGCAACGACCGGCCAAGCTGGCGATTCTGGCACAGTTCTGGTCACCGGCGCAAACCGTGGCATTGGGCTGGAATTCGCGCGCCAATATGCTGCCAAGGGTTACAAAGTGATCGCGACAGCCCGCAAGCCTGCCGAAGCAACTGAACTGAATGCCCTGGCAAAAGTCGACAAAGATATTGTGGTTGAGGCCTTGGATGTGACTGATCTTGCAGCTATCGATGCGCTGGCTGCGAAATATAAAGGGCAAGCTATCGACATTCTCATTAACAATGCTGGCATCACGGGCTCACCCGAAAAGCAACGATTTGGAACCATCGATTACGCAAGCTTTGATGACGTGATGAATACCAACGTGCGCGGGCCGCTGAAGATAACCGAAGCCTTCACAGAGCATTTGGCCATGAGCAAACAGAAAAAAGTGATGGTGGTGACATCAAGCGAAGGCTCCATCGCCGGTGTCACGTCGAACCGTCAGCCGTTTTACCGTGGCAGCAAAGCCGCTGTGAACATGGTGATGAAGAACGTTTCCTATGCCCTGAAGGACAGGGGAATTAGCATTGCCCTGATCAACCCCGGCCCTGTGGACACTGACATGATGGCCGCTGCCCGCGGTCGTATGCCCTTGCGCACTACGGAACTGGCAGTGAAGGAACTCAGCGCCATTATGGAAACCTTGACGGTGGAGAAAACAGCGACCTTCTTCAACTTTGATGGGGCGCCGCTGCCATGGTAACTCTGGGCGTGGGCTCGCCGAAAAAAGACCGCGTTCTCATCGTCGGCGCTGGGCCGGTTGGCCTGGTTGCCGCTTTGCGGCTGGCGCGCGCGGGCATCGCCGTCACCGTGCTGGAAAAAGCCGAGGCCCTGCACTCTGAACCGCGGGCCTCAACCTTCCATGCCCCAACGCTGGAGCTTCTCGACACGCTGGGTCTCACCGCGCGCCTGCATGAACTTGGTCGACCATCACCTCTTTGGCAGTATCGCATCTATGAAACCGGCGAGGCGGCGATTTTTGATTATGGTTTGATTGCAGATCAAACACGCTACCCCTACCGGCTACAATGCGAGCAATTCAATCTCGTCACGCTGGCCGCAGCAGCACTTGAAAAAGAAGCGCCGGGGTCGCTGATCTTCGGCGCCGATGTGAGCGAGGTTTCGCAAACCACAAACAACGTCAGTGCAACGTTTATTCGTGATGACAAAACCGAAATCATCACCGGCGCGTGGTTGATTGCTGCTGACGGCGCAACGTCCGCCATTCGCACAAAACTTGGCGTCGGATTTAAAGGTGAAACATACCCCGCCGTGTCATTCACGGTGGGCACCCCCTTTGCTTTCCACGAGCACATGCCCGCGATGCTGGGTGTTAATTATTTCTGGTCCGATTTTGGGCCCTTTAGCATGTTTCATACACGCTTTATGTGGCGCGTTGGCTGGTCACCGCCGCCCGACAGCCTCGATGAAGACACGCTGTCCGATGGGATCGTTCAAGCGAAACTCGCCAAGATTTGCCCTGCCGGTGCGCCGTTCTCCCTAATGACCGCACGGCTCTATCGCGTGCATAAACGCGTGGCCGAGACATTTAACATCGGGCGCATTTTACTCGCGGGCGACGCAGCTCATTTGAATAGTCCGGCGGGAGGCTTCGGCATGAACGGCGGGGTACAAGACGTCTTTAATCTCACAACAAAGCTCATCGCCATCGCAGAGGGTGCGCCCGCAGAAGCACTCTTCGACCGATACACCCGCCAACGGCGAAGTGCCGCCATTGATGATATTCACTCGACCTCGGATGCCAATTACCGTCGGCATCGCGAAAGCGACCCCGCCAAGCGGCGCGAGGCACTGCGTGACATGCAGGCTATCATTGCTGATCCTGACAAACACCGCGCCTTTTTGATGGACAACGCTCTGATCAACTCTTATCGACGATCAGAAGCCGTCGCCTAACGAAAGAATAGTTTCATGAGTGTTCGCTTTATTCACGGCCCTATCATCTCGTGCGAAAGCATTCCGGCTCAGCGCGCGTTATTCGAGGGCGTGTTCGGCATGAAGGTGGTTGCCCAGCAGCAGCTGGACCGTACACAAGTCAAGGCGCTTTGGGGCCTAGAGGGACATGGGGCACAAACAGTTCTGATGGAAACGCCCAAAACGCATTTCGGCGTGAGATTAGTTCAATTTGATCCGATCTCGCCCACCGTGATCCGCAGCCGCACCTCGGGCTTTGATTGCGACGCCTTGAAGGTGATCGATTTTTACGTCCCAGATTTCACCGCTGCCAACGCGCACTTGCAATCCAAAGGCTTCAAGCTGAAAGATGATATTTCTGAGTACGACCTGCCCAACGGAAAATTCATCGAAGGCCATTTATGGGGGCCTGATGAAGTTGTGACGGCGCTGATCAGTGGGCCAAAGGAGTTTTTTAAGGATTTTGCGACAGTGACGGGCGCTTTGTTTTCTGAACCCCAGAGTGTTTCAAGCCCCGTCGAAGACCAACCGAAGGTCGTCGAGTTCTATGAAAAAGTGCTGGGCTTATCTGTCGTGCATGAATACGCCATCGACGACCCCAGTTTCTCGAAGCTGGTGGGCACACCGCACAAATTACAGCTCCGGGCCAAGAACATCGGTATGAAGAAGTCCGAACCCTACTTCGGCATCATCCACTATGGCTTGCCGAAGGGCGCCTATGCGTCGCTCAAAAGTCGGGCGGTGTTTCCTAACCGTGGCCTGGCGGGTGGCACGTTGTTCGTCGACCATATCCATGACCACGCCCGCGAAGCCAAGGCCTTTGGTGCTGAGATTTTAGCCCCAGTGGCCTCAACCTCGCTGTCACCCTATGGCGAAGCGCAATCCTTGACGATTCGCGCACCACACGGCGTTATTCATCATTTGATCGAGACCTGAATTAGTCGAACATCGCCTTGTTCTAGCCGGCGTTGAGCGATACGATTTGGCCAGTTTTCAGCAACTCTTCAGAGGCCAGCCATGGTTGCTTTGAAGCAAATGCCCCACGCCGTCCTGCCCAGCGCAACGCTGGATGAAGCGGCACGTCAGGCGTTTATTAATCAACTGGGTAAGCATGTCTTGAATGACATCACGCCTGGCAATAAGGCTGTCTACGACAAGCATGTTCTGCCGGCGTTTCAGCAAACCCATGAGCGGGCGCCTGCCGACCGGCATGAGATTCGCAAGGAAATGGTTCGCCAGCCGTATTATCAAATGACCAGTTCGTTTCAGCGCACCATTCAAGAAATGATGTGGAATGCTGTCGATGAGAGCATTCAACGACAACTGCCAGACTTAATCGATGTTGCCCAAAACATTGCACGTGGAAAAACAACGGGCTCATTGACGCTCGACCCCAACTTTGAGATGCCTGGCTACATTAAGCACAACGATAATCACGCAACCCCTGGGGGCTATTCTGCTGACTTACTCCCCGGCGATGTCACGGCAGGCGCGCTCTATGACCGTGGCGCGTTCATTTATACCCAAGGCCTGTTTGGCCCACGCATGGATGGCATTGGCAAAGCCGCCGCCATGATGGTGAGCCGCGTGCGCCCTGACTTGAAACCGAAAAAAATTCTCGAGATTGGGTGCACCGCTGGCGGTTCAACGGGGGGCCTGGCAATAATGTTCCCAGAAGCAGACCTTCACGGCATTGATGTGGGGGCCGCCTTGCTTCGTTACGCCCATGCGCGCGCCGAGTCTTGGGGATTGCCGATCCATTTTCATCAAATGAACGCTGAACACATGAGCTTTGCCGACGAAAGCTTTGATCTCGTCTGTTGCTTGGCCACGCTGCATGAGACATCGCGCAACGCCACGTTTAATATTTTCAAGGAAGCCTTCAGGGCGCTCAGACCTGGTGGGTTATTTCTCTGCTCGGAATTACCGCCTTACAAAGGCGTCGACCCCTGGAACCAATTTGTTCGCGATTGGGACACATACAATAATAATGAGCCCTTCTGGGGGGGCGTCCACGATCTTGAATTAAAAGATGTCGCAGTCGCTGCTGGTTTCGATCCGACCAAGTATTTCGAAGGCAACGGCCCGGGCGTGGCCCAAGCCAATGCGCTAACCTCCGCGGTGGAAGTCGAAAATAAGAAGTTTATGGGCTCAACCCGTGGCGGCGGGCAGGCCTGGTACGCGGGCGTATCGAAGTAACGTGACCAAGACGCGCACACAAATTCAAACGCCACGCGTGGCGCAAGGAACACGCCCGCAGTATTTTGCAGACCCCAACATGGATCAAATGCACGCCATGATTTTAGCTTTGGCAACAGAGGTGTCGGTGTTGTTCGACCGATTTGATGCGATGGAACGAATCTTAAATGCCAAGGGCGTGCTGACCCGCACCGATCTTGAATCATGGCAACCCGACACAGATGCTGAAGACGACCGCGCCTCCAAGCGCGACGCCCTCATCCGGCGATTGTTCCGCTCAACTCATGAGGCGCGTGTGAAGTTGGAAAAGGAGTAACGGGATGAAACTGATCTTTCGCATATTGGCGAGCCTGGCTTTCGCCCTTTCGAGCGCACACGCCCAAGATAACGTGGGGAATACCCCTTACGCGCAAACGGCAATAACAGTCGATGCCGCCAAGGATGTGGTAATCGTAACCAAGGATGTGCGCGACATCATCGGCTTTGGCGGCCGCATTGCCGTGAAGGATTCGCACGCGAGTGTGCTGGGTGGAGCGGCGGGCGAATTGAAGATTGCGGCCGGACGGATCGAACTTGATATCGGAGTGACCGGTGACGGCGATCTTGCAGGCGGCGAAGTTTGGCTTGGCAGCGACATGAATGTCCGGGGCGATATGGACATCCTGGCCGGCAGCGTCAATGCGGCCGGACTTTCTAAGCTGCCAGAAGGCGTGGGCTGGACCCTGATGGGCTTTTTGGCGCTGGCCCTCATTGGCGCCATTCCGATTGTTGAACGCATTATTCAAATTCTGGCGATCATGACAGGCGCCGGTGCCGTGCTGGCAACCGCATGGGCGCTGCGACGCAAACCTGACCCCGCCGTGGCAGAAAACTAAGATGGCGCGCCCACACATTGAGTTTATTCAAACACAAGTGTTGCCCTGGAAAACGCTCGGTGAAGACTCGTCACGTCCGGGAGCTTTAGCAAAGGCGCTGTCGTACGATGCCGACAGCAAGGCCGTCAGTGTCATTATGAAATATCCCCCAGGCTGGAGCCTGCCTGAGTCCCATTACCTCAATAGCGATGAAGAGCTCTACGTGCTCAACGGCGCGCTCTGGGTTGGCAGCGTAGAATATTGCAAAGGTGACTATGCTCACTTGCCTGCAGGTATGCCACGCCCAAGCATGAATAGCCCAAAGGGCGCCAGCGTGATAACGTTCCATGAGGGCGAACATCGCACCATTTTGGGTGACGCGCCTGTAGGGCTTTACGACCCAGCGCGATTGATCGCCAAAATCGAGAGCGAAAAAATGAGCTGGGGTCAACCCAGCGATCCGGTAGTCGCGGCCATCGCCAACAATGCCGGGCGAAAACTGCTGCGCGAAGACCCCAAGACCGGCGAGCGCACCTGGTTGCTGCAATTTGGACCTGATAACCCCAAGAAGATGACTCATGGTCGCACTGAAACGCACCCGGTTGTTGAAGAAGTGTTCCTGTTAGACGGCGAGATTTCCATGCCCATGGGCACGTTGAAGCCAGGCGCATATTTCTGGCGTCCTGCGAACATCGAACATGGGCCCGTGGGCACGCTCAAAGGGTTGTTTGGCCTGTTTCGCTGCAAAGGTGGCCCGCTGACAACAGTCTGGTCAGAGTCCGAGACTCCGATTGATTGGGCCCCCGCCCATAACCCCATTCTACCCCCTCAGCTACAGCCCTTGGCAACCGCGCCTTACGATACGGCTTTGCCCTATTAGCCCAGCCGATTATAGAGTCGCGAAAGCGATGCGCGCCCGCTAGGGTACCGCGCGATCATATTGTTTCGGAGGGTGTATGGCAGCCAAGGACGCGACCATTAAAAAAGGCTTCGTCAACGTCGGCAACGGTCAGGTTCATTACCGCATGGCGGGGTCGGGACCACCGATCATTCTGCTGCACGATTCGCCGCGCTCCTCGGTGTTGCATATCCCACTGCTCAAAGAATTCGCTGATCAGTTCACCGTGATCGCGATTGATACACCTGGGTACGGTAATTCCACACCGCTCGATCATGGTCGGCAACTTGAAATCCCCGATTTCGGTACAGCCTTAGCTGAAACGATTGGCGCTTTCGGCGTTCAGCGCTGCCCTGTTTATGGATTTCACACCAGTTCCAAAATCACTTTGGCGTTTGCGGCTAAACACCCTGAACGCGTAGCCGTTGCCATCTTAGACGGGTTGTCGTTGCCCCCCGGCGGTGCCGACCCAGCTTTCATTGCCAGTTACATGAAGCCTTTTGTTGTGAGTGATTCCGGTGGGCACTTGGCAGAAGAGTGGACCCGTGTGCTCGACTTCCAGCGCTGGTTTCCGTGGTTTGCAAAAACCAAGGAGGGGCGGCAGCCTACCCACGGCAAAGACATGGGCGCGCTTCACGAGTACAGCTTGGATTTGTTCATGGCGGGGCCGCACTTCTCCGACGCCTATGCGGGCGCGATGCGCTATGTGGCACTACCTGTGATCAAAACTTTGAAAGCGCGAACTATAGTAATGGCGCGGCAAGACGACGTTCTCCATAGCTATTTATCTGCACTGCCCAATCCACTGCCGGACGGCGTGACAAAAGAAAGCCTGGCGCCTGATCGTGACAAATGGAAAACACGGCTGCGCGAAATATTTAACGAGTACGCCGACTTCAAGGGTGCGGCAAACTTCACGCCGCCCGATCCCTTAAAGCAACCGGCCCTCATCGGTCGCACGACCAACAGCTACGTCAACTTCCCGCAAGGCCAGGTGTTAGTGCGACGCGCGGGTAGCGGATCCAAACGCCCGATTATATTTTTGCCAGATCTCCCCGGCTCAGCCCGCCAAGACGAACATCTTTTGCTGGCCTTAGCGCAAGATCGCCCTGTGTATGGCATTGATCTGCCGGGATGTTGTGAATCAAGTCCGCTATCGCAACCCACGCCGCAAACCTACGCCGACACCATCGCGCGCGTGGTTGAATCATTGGGCTTGGGTCAAGTGGACGTGATTGCCGAGGGCATGAGCACGGCCCATGCCGTGTGCTTTGCGGCCTCGCACGCGGCACTGGTGAATAAACTCATTCTTGATGCCGTGATGGTGGCCGACGCCGATCAACGCACCGAAATGCGGATTAACTATTGCCCCGATCTGCGCCCTTCGCGCGAGGGCGGACATTTGCATAAATGTTTCCACATGATCCGGGACCAAGAAGCACAGTGGCCTTGGTACGATGGCGCCGCGCAAGCCATTCGTAAAATAAAACCGCGCATGGGTGGGCCGCGATTGCATGGTCGGGTGGTTGATACCCTGAAACAATGGGATCATTACGCTGAGCCCATTCTGGCCGCGCTTGAGATTGATGTGGCAGCCTTGTTGCTAGCCGTAACTGCGCCCACGATGGTTTGTACCGTCAGCGAGGATGCACGCTACGCCCAAGCCGAGCACGCAGCCAAGAAACTTAAATCGGGCGCAACGCTCGTACGTCCGCCCAAAGTCGAAGATCGTGCCAGCGCATTTCTTGCGGCTTTGGACTAACTGATCGTTGCAATGTTCAGGCTTCTCACCCTGGCAGTAACTGCGTTTTACTTCGGGGCCCTCACGAGCGCAGTTGCGGGTGAAAAAATTCCGGCTACGATTGCAGCCTTCTCGATGCTGCAGCTGTCGTCGGATAAATTTTACAATGGCTGGGGCGATGCGCTCAAGAATGCGCCGGGCGCGCCCTTCGATGTCAAAGTACTGGCACGAGGCGAACTGGGGGCGGACGAGAACATCTTTAACGCGCTGCGCCGCGAACGCGTTCAATTGGTGGGCGTGGGCTATGCATCCATTGCTACTGCGGTCCCCGAATTTACGTTGCTGAATGCCCCGTTCCTGTTCGATACCTGGGACGAGGTAGATTTTGTATACGACAATTTCCTGATTCCACTGCTGAACGATCTACTGCACGAACACGGCATGGTGGGCTTGCGACACTATGGTCAAGTTTGGCATGGCATTTATGGCCGCACACCAATCACCGAGCCGCCGCAGATGAAAAATATGCGATTCCGCGCGCTGATCGACCCGGCCTCGCAAATCATTGCACGCGATTTGGGCGCAGATATGATTCAGATTCCACTCACAGACATTGTGACCGCGTTGCAAACTGGCCTGATTGACGCAGGCGAGACCAACGACCTCATTTACCTGATGACAGGAACGAACCGAGACGCCCCCAATTACACCTTTACTCGACACACCACGTCAATGCTCGGCATCATTACCAACTCCAAATGGTGGAATGCACTGACGCCAGAACATCAGCGCATTGTCGACGCCGGCTTTCCCGCCACACGTGAGGCTCGCAACGGCATTCGAGTCGACAGTGTACGCGAGATGAAAACCGCTATGGCGGCTGGCAGTGTCCGCGGCCAAGAACTCTCGCCCGAAGCTCGCGCGCGTTGGAAGACAGCCACAGCTCAGGTTTATCATGAACTTATATCTCAGGCTGGCGGTAGGGCACAGGAGCTTTATGATCGCGTGGTCGAAGGAAAGCGCGCCTATTTGCAGCGACCATTAAAAGCGGAGACCAAGCCATGACCGATACAACGCGCCGCAACCTTTTGAAGACAACCGCCACCCTCACGGCAGGCGCGTCATTGATTTCCAGCGCCCAGGCCGAAGAGATCGGCACGACACGCGTAGTAAATTCTCTGAGTGCCAGTGGCAAAAAGATTGAGCCTTACAAAGCAAGCTGCGTGCAAACGCGTGTTACCCCCACATTCGACAAATCCGGGAAGTTTCGCGCCGATGCGTTAAATGCAAATCTTGATCGCGTTGTTAAGTTTATCGAACGCGGTGCCGATGAAGTTGGCGCAAAGTTGTATTCATTCTCTGAGTTTTGTCTGCAAGCCGCCGAAGGTGGGCCTGGCGTTAAAGATTGGATGAAAGCCTCGCTACGTGTGCCTGGCAAAGAAACCGACCGCATCTCCAAAGCTGCCCAAAAAGCAAAAGCGTTTGTCGGATTTAACACCACCGAAATTATCCCTCAGTTTCCAGATCGCTATTTCCTGTCGGGCGTGATCCTTGGGCCATCCGGCGACGTGGTTTTGAACTACCGTAAACTTTATGACCTCACCACGAAGTCTCGACCAAGCGATGTATGGACTGAGTGGCTTGATAAAATGGGGCCTGAGTCAGTTTTCCCCGTGGCCAATACCGAGATTGGGCGCTTGGCATCGATTGTGGCACTCGACGTGAACTGGCCCGAGATGGCGCGCAACTTCGTGTTTAATGGTGCCGAGGTCCTGCTGAACCCAACCGCTTCGCCAGCACCTCCTGGTGTTCAGCCACCCGACATTCGCACGCAAATTCGCCGCGTGCGCGCTTATGAGAATATGTCCTATGTCTTGCTCTCAAATTTGGGTCCTGTCGGCGAAGATGAAGCCGCTCCGTTACAAGCGCGCATTCCTTCCGAGATCATCGACTATACAGGAAAAGCCCTGGCGACGGCCGCTGACGGTGACGAAGGATTTGTGACCGCGACTATCGATATCGATGCCTTGCGCAAAGCCCGCACAACGCCGAGTTCACAAAATTGGCTGGCAGAATTGCAAGTGCCCGTTCACAAGCTCGGTTACGACCAAGCCAAATTCTTCCCGGTTGATGCGCTTGCCAAGACGCCTCTGCAGACAGCGAAAGATTACGACCCGATCAAGGCGCGCGTGATTGAAGACCTGCTGGCGCGCGGCATTATTAAGGCCCCAGGGGCGTGAATGTGAAACCAAGCTTCCGGCAAGCCACAGTTCTTGATCTAGCGAATATTGTGGTATTGCACGCTGATGACACGCTCGGCGCAGCGCGCGATGGTTCATTTGACTTAGCGCGTGAGCAATACCTGCGTGCGTTCGCCGCCATTGAGGCCGACCCGAATAACGAACTGTGGGTCGTGGAAGATCAAAACGAAATCGTTGGTTGCTTTCAGCTTACGTTTATTCCGGGGTTGTCGCGACAGGGGTCGACCCGCTGCGAGATCGAGGCGGTTCGCATTGCCTCGCAACGCCGGGGCTAGGGCCTAGGCACTGTAGCGATAAAGTGGGCGATTGATCGCGCGCGCAGCAGGGGATGCGCGTTGGTACAGCTCACCTCGGACGTTAAGCGCACTGACGCCCACAGACTCTACGATCAGCTCGGCTTCACGAAATCACACACAGGCTTCAAATTAAAGCTTTAGCGGCTTCGCCAAAATCGGTGTTCGCAAGCCGAATCATGACGACAAAGTAGGGCGCAGATTCTGGCGCGCTCGTCTATAAAGTGTGTCATGGCCCGCTTCGACATCAGCCTCACCGCCATCCGCGAGACTCTGTCTCATCGCAATTTCCGCGTCTTCACCGCCGGAAATGCCGTGTCCTTGTTGGGCACGTGGGTCCAACGCATGGCCGTGGGCTACCTGACGTGGGAACTGACTAAGTCTGGGGTGTGGCTCGGCGCCGTGGCCATGGCCGAGTTTATTCCTGTCATTGTCTTGGCTCCCATCACAGGCGTGATTGCCGACCGCTTTGATCGCCGCAAGATTGCCATCTTTGGGCAATTTTTTGCTTTGCTCCAAGCTATCGCTTTGGCTGTGCTAACGCTAACGGGCGACATCACACCCATCTTGATCTTCCTGCTTCAGTTGTTTGCCGGCGTCGTACAGCCGCTGATTCAAACCGCGCGCTTAGTTTTGGTGCCAATGATTGTGCCGAAGGACCGCGTGGGGAATGCTGTGGCGATTACGTCACTCGTTTTCAACACCGCGCGTATTTTGGGGCCGGCCTTGGGTGGCGTGATCATTACCTCGGTCGGCGTGGGCTGGAGTTTTGTGCTCAATGCCGTGAGTTACGCGGGCGTCATCACCGCGCTGTTGTCGCTTCACCTTCCGGCGCACGGCACCGCTATTCGACGTGGTGCGGCGTGGGCGGGCATGTTCAACGATATGGCCGCGGGTTGGCGCTATACGTTGAAGCACCCGCTGTTAGGTTGGTTCATCCCCACCGTTGGCATCGCCAGCACGCTCACGTGGCCCATTGGTGATTTGATGGCCGGGATTGCTGATGAGATATTCAATCGGGGCGCAGGCGGATTAGCAACCTTGACCGCCGCTCAGGGCATTGGGGCAATCTTTGGCGGGTTGCTTTTGGCACAGCGGCCTACAGCAGATGGCCTAAGCCGCCTTGTGATCGGTGCCATGGTCATGAGTGGAATCTGTATCTCAGTGTTCTCACTGATGGATGCAGGCACTTATTTTATAGGAGTTGTGGTGCTGGCCGTATCGGCGTTTTTCGGTGTTATGGTGGGTGTGGGTTCGCAGTCTCTCACACAAACCGTGGTGGACGAGGCCATGCGCGGGCGCTCCTTAAGTGTGTGGTACACTATCACACGCGCAGGCCCAGCCATTGGCGCATTGGTCCTGGGTGCCCTGGCCAACACCTTCGGGTTTGAGGGCCCCTTGTTCGCCGCAGGAGCCATCACGGCTGCAGCCGCAGCCTTGACGTTATTTATTCGTAATCCCCAGGGACCAAGCAAGCCCGCAGCTTAAAGCCGATGATTGACTTCCCACACCATGCCATCGGGATCATGAAAGCCCATGGAAATCATTTTAGTTTCGCCCACGCCGCCCGACTTGGGCACAGCGCGCTCGAATGCTTCGCGTGTCACTTTCACACCACTGGCCTTCACCTTTGCAAACAAGCTGTGCGCATCATCTGTACCGGCTACAAACAATGCACGACCAATGCCGTACGCCCACGTTGCCTCTCCTGGATCTGGGAGAGTATCTTTGACAAACTGTAAGGCCGCCGCCATACCAATATAGTCGTCCTGACACTTACATACGGCGAAGCGCACCGTATCGCCCGCCTTTCCCGCCGCCAGCATGCCCTCGATTTGCATTGTTGAGTCTTGGATTTTGGGCAGACCTAATGTGTTGCTAAAGAACTCGAGTGTCTTGTCAATGTCGCGCACGATATGAGTCGTGCGGCGGATCAGAAACGTCTCGGGGTTGGGACGATTATAGCGGAAATAAGTTTCGTAGAAAAATCCCTCAGGGTCGAAGAACGCCATGGACGAGTATTGAATCTCGCCAGCCCCTCGTGGGTCGGGGAAAGCACCGTCCTTTGGCGCAGAATGGATCACCGCACCTGGAAACGCTTCAATCTTTTTCACCAACTCCGTCATGTTGGGGACATCGGCCACCAGCACGATATCGCCAATGCCTAGGCGCGATCTGACAGGGCCCGGATCGGGCAAACGGGGATTGACCCACTCCAACAACCCAATCTTGGCAATCTCTTTGTCGGCCCCCTCCATGATGATGAGCTTGACCTCATCACCGGGTTTGCCGCCAGGGATAATGCCGCCCGATAATTTCATGTTGGATTGGTAATCGACACGCCAGCCCAATACATCGCGGTAAAAACGCATCATACGCTCGGCGTCGCGGACAATGAGCGTGGTCCGTTTAAGTGTAACTTGGGTCATGACTACACAATCTTGCGGGTGTTGAGTTCATAAAAATAACCGTCAGGGTCGAAAAAGCTCATGGTCGTGAGTTTCAATGTCGATCCATCGGCGGCGGTGACGCTATCATCGCTGGGGGGACAAGAAATATGTGCTGGCGCCCCCACCATGCGCCGATAAATCTCGTTCACATCCTGAGCGCTGGCGACAAAAATAGGATCGCGAATTTGCAAGGGGCGCTTAGGTAATGGCACAGGTTCAATGGGCGGATCTAAAAACGCCATAATACCCAACATGCCCACCACCGGGTCTGCACCTTTGAGAATCGCCACGCGCACTTTTGCTCCGGGTTCGCCGGCTGGCAGCACCTGGCCGCCCACAGTCATAGTCTGATCGTACCAAAGCTCCATGCCCATGACGCGGCAATAGAAATCAACACTCAGGTCGATGTCGCGCACAATCAGCGTAGTCCGACGAATCGCAAACTGCGCAACATTTGGCATATTGCGCTTGTGATTGACCTCGAAAAAGAAACCATCCGGGTCGAAGAACGCCAACGTCGTCATCTCGATCTGGTCCTTGCCGTCGGGCGTAGGCACCGACCAGTCGTGCGGAGGGCAGTGGATATGGCACTCGGGCGACGCCTTCAGTCGTGCATAGAGGCCATCAAGATCAGGCGTTTCTGTGACAATGACAATGTCGCCGATGCCCATTCGTTTGCGATAGGGCGCTTTAGGTTTCTCGAGTGGCGGGTCGGTCCATTGCAGCAGGCCAATCTTGGCCACGTCGGAATGATTGCCTTCCATAATGCCCAAATGAACATGTGCGCCAGGCACGCCTACGGGGATGACCTTACCACCCACCGTCATGGGCTGGTCGTAATACAGTTTCATCCCCAGCACATCGCGATAAAAAGCGATGGATCTGCGCACGTCTTCGACGATCAACGTCGTGCGTTTGAGAAATGTATCGGACATGGCGGGCCTAATTTAAGACAGGGTCAAACTACTTAGGCAGTTTGATGCTGCCTTTGGCATCGATCTTCCAGAACGGATTGTAGGCAGTTTCCCAGTCGTGCCCGTCAGGGTCGGCAAAATAGGCGGTGAACCCGCCCCAAAACACCGGGCCGGCATCGCGCAAGATGGTGCCGCCTGCCTTCTTGGCCTTTTGCAAGACCCGCTTCACCTGTGCTTCGGTCGAGACATTGAAAGAGATGGTGATGTTGTCGAATCCCGACCCAGGCCGATCAACACCAGCATCTTTCGCCAACTCTTTGGTGGGAAACAAACACAACGCAAAGCCATTCATTGGAAAGAAGGCGACGTTCTCATCGCTGGCTTTGGTGGCCGCCCAGCCAAGCTTTTCATAGAACGCCCGCGAGCGATTCACATCGTCGACACCGAGCGTAATTGCGCTGATCCGTTGGTCCATGGAACCTCCTATCTGCGGCGAAAACGAAGCGATAAAAAGGGCGAGAGTTCAATTAAATCCGAGAACGCCAGGATTAAGCTGGTGGCCAGGATCTAGGGTGTGTTTGAGTTTGGTCACAAACCGCGCGGTTTCAGGTTTGAGCGATTGCAGATACGGATACGTTTTCCCAATTTGATTGGACGACGCACCATACTCAGCAAACATAGCCGCGAATTTCAGCCTGATCTCGTGAACCAATGCGCGCGCAGCGGGGTTATCTGCCGGCTCTTTCAGCTTTGCCAAATGACTGGGCTCGGGTGTACGAACATGAACCGGCAACCACGAATCGTCCCAATGCAGCACAGGTTCGTAACTGAAGGCATAGGAGTCGATGGCGATGAACAAGCGCGACACCCAGATGCCATTTTGTTTCATGCGCTCGCGGTAAGGTTCCAGCAGCTTCTCACCAGCATTGATAATGGGCATGGCATCGGAGTGCGCGACCTTGGCATTCATTGCAGCCCAACGATCACCCTTGGGGCCTAGCACACTATTCAGTGGTTTGAAAGGATCGGCGCGTACGGCCTTGGGGATCGAGTTGGGCATCTCTTCGCCGCCGAGCTTGGATGCGATCTCACGTGCTGCCGCCAAGTCAGCGTCCACAGCAGCATCGGAACGACCGCCGGCCACCATGTGCAAGGAGAACATGCCGTCTTTGGTGAAGCTGCGACCTGCCAAAATCAACTTCGCGCCCTCGATCAGGCCCTTGGCGAAAGACCCCTGCCCCTTCACCACACCGGCGAGCGTTTTGAGATCCTCAACCACACTGGCACCGGCCATATTTTTGTCGGTCGATTCCGGATCAAAAACATAAGCTTCTTCAGAAATTCCCGAGCGCGCAATTTCCGACATGGCCGCTGCTGCTTTATCGAGGCTTGAAAACGCAAATGACGCAAAGCCAATCGAAGTGGGGGTGCGAATTAATTTCAGCGTGGCTTTGGTCTTAATTCCAAAAGCACCGCCATCATGAATGAACAGGCCCGTGATATCGGGGCCGTAGGTGCGATAGAAGGGCTTGGCATTTTTGAAGCCGCCCTGCCCCGTGGTGATCACAGAGCCATCGGCCAGAATCACTTCAAGGCCCAAAACGATATCAGCACCCTGGCCATAGCGCGCGGTGCCCATAAAGAGTGCGCCTTGCGACAAGCCACCGCCCACAGTTGCCCGTATGCCTGAGAATGTGCCGAAGAAGGGCAAACGAAGACCCTTTGGCTTCAACGCATCATAAATTTGCTTCCACGTCACTCCAGCTTCCACCGTGATGTACATGTCGGCTTCGTTGATTTCGAGAATGCGATTAAGCGCACCGACATCAACCGTCACCGTATCAGGGCGAATAGGTGTGTAACCATTTGTGTAGGACATGCCACCACCACGGCCAATCACCGCATATCCAGAGGCCGTTGCGGTGCCAATGGCTTTGGCCAACAACGATACATCTGTCGGGCGAAGCGCGGCAGCGCAATGCTCGCCCTCGGAATACACATCTGCTGAATAGAATCGACGCTCGGCCGCGTCTGTAATGACGGCGTCTTTGCCCAGAATATCGACCAATCGTTCGACTAGACGGTCATTACGTAGTTGTGTGTCGGCATTCATGACGCTCACTCCAATGTTATGCAGCTCGCGGATCTTTCCGCATCACTTTTCCGTCGACGATATCCCACGTTCGTCCGCCGATATAATCTCCGGCGACTGGTGAGAAGTTCATCATCTCGTAACTGTCCCAAATTTTGTTCTTGAAATAGGGGTCGCATTCAAAGAGCGAGCGCGCCTCGGCAGGGCTGTCGGCGCGATACATCAGCATTGACCCTTCAAACTGGCGCGGATCGCTGCTGCTCAAGGGCGGGCACGTCCCCGCGACCACGATTTTATCGATCACGGATTCAATATAGCGCAAATGCTCAAGCAGCACGTCACGCCGGATCTGTGTTTTGTCGCCACCGTCCTTGCAGATAAAAGCGTAAATCACAGCCTACCCCTAAAAGAATGCCTGGATGCCCGTTTGGGCGCGACCCAAAATCAGCGCATGGACATCGTGTGTGCCTTCGTAGGTATTCACGGTTTCCAGATTCATCATGTGCCTGATGACGTGGAACTCATCGACGATGCCATTTCCGCCGTGCATGTCGCGTGCAACCCGCACGATATCCAAGGCCTTGCCACAATTGTTGCGCTTGATGACGGAAATCGTTTCCGGGGCAGCGGTTCCATCATCGATCATGCGACCAGCCTGCAAAGCCGCTAACAACCCCAATGCGATTTCGGTTTGCATGTCTGCTAGCTTTTTCTGCACGAGTTGGTTCGCCGCCAAGGGACGACCAAACTGCAGACGATCCAGTGTGTATTGCCGCGCCGCATGCCAGCAGAACTCCGCCGCACCCATCGTGCCCCAGGCAATGCCAAAGCGCGCCTTATTCAAGCAACCGAAAGGTGCTTTGAGCCCCTCAGCGTTCGGCAATTGATTGTCGTCGGGGACAAAGACGTTATCCATCACAATTTCGCCCGTGATAGAGGCGCGTAATGAAAACTTGCCCTCAATTTTAGGCGTAGTCAGCCCCTGCATCCCGCGCTCGAGGATGAACCCCCGAATAATATCGTCTTCGGTTTTGGCCCAGATCACGAACACTTGCGCGACCGGAGAATTCGAGATCCAAGTTTTACTGCCGCTGAGGGAATATCCGCCATCAACCTTTTTTGCGCGCGTCGCCATACTGCCGGGGTCCGAGCCCGAATTTGGTTCGGTCAACCCAAAACAACCCACCCATTCGCCCTTGGCAAGCTTGGGCAAATACTTTTTTCGCTGCGCTTCGGAACCGTAGGCATAGATCGGATACATGACCAGCGAGGATTGCACCGAGATCATTGACCGATACCCCGAGTCCACACGCTCAATCTCACGTGCGATCAGCCCATACGACACATGGCTGACGCCAGGCCCGCCATACTCTGTGGGAATCGTCGCGCCCAATAGTCCAAGCGCACCCATCTCGGGATAAATTGCTGCATCAAAGGTTTCGTTGCGAAAGGCCTGCACAATTCGCGGCAACAACTTGTCTTGGGCATAGTTGCGCGCAGTATCGCGAATCAAGCGTTCGTCTTCATTCAGCAACCCCTCGAAACCCAGTGGGTCTTGCCAATTAAATTTAGCCCAACGCGTTTCCTGCTCAGGTTTTCTTTTTCTTGCTGTCGCGACCCATTCGGGCATGGCTATCTCCATTCTGCTCATCGTATGAGAGTATCATAGCATGAGCACTTGCTATACGTCCCAGCCGGATTGAGTCGGCTGAAATGAGGGTCTAGTGTTTCTGGCAGAAATTTAAGAGGTTTTAGGCATGGGTCAAACACTGGTTGAAAAGATTATCGCGCGGGCAGCGGGCAAAGACTCTGTCCGCCCGGGCGAGATTGTGACATGCACAGTTGATTTGGCCATGATCGTTGATTCTGGTGGCCCACGTAAAATCTGGCCGCGCCTGAAAGAATTGGGTGTTGGTGTCTGGGACCCGGAAAAAATCGTCGTGGTGTCTGACCACTTTGTTCCCGCGGTCGATGCCGACACTGCCGCCATCTTGAAACTCTCCCGCGAATTTGTTCGCGAATTCAAAATCCCACACTTCTACGACATGAAAGGCATCTGCCATATCGTGCTGCCCGAGAATGGTCACTTACAGCCGGGCATGTTTATTTGTGGGGGCGACAGTCACTCGACCATGGGCGGCGCCTACGGCTGCTACATGGCTGGCTTCGGCGGCATCGAGATGACGGGCGTGTGTATCACGGGCGAGATTTGGACCCGGGTGCCTGAAACCATTCGCGTGGATTGGAGCGGGAAATTCAACCAAGCCGTTGTCGCCAAGGATGTAATGCTATTCTTATGCCGCCAACTGGGCATGGACAACGCCTTCACGGCTATCGAGTACGGCGGTAACACCGTGACTAGTATGTCTATGAGCGAGCGTAGCGTGTTGTGCAACATGGCGGCTGAGTTAGGGTGTGAGACCGGCGTGATAGCGCCTGATGAAACGACACTGGCTGCTATTCGCGCGGCTGGTAAGCAACCCGCAACCAATGCGTTGACGTGGCACAGCGATCCCGACGCCTCATACATTTCAAAGCACGCATTCAATGCTACAGAATTGCAGCCGCAAATCGCAGCACCCCACGCCCCCTCCAACAGCGGGCCTGTGGGCGACTATACCAAGATTAAAATTGATCAGGCTTATATTGGCGCGTGCGTGGGGGCAAAGCTGTCGGACTTGTGCATGGCCGCAGAAGTGCTGAAGGGTCGCAAGATTGCCAGCAATGTGCGCTTGCTCGTGGCACCTTCGTCGCAAAAGGTTTATGCTGATGCAGCGGCCGATGGCACGTTGAGTATTCTGATCGATGCGGGCGCGACGATGTTGGCGTCGGGTTGCGGGGCGTGTGCAGCACTTGGCGCAGGCGTGCTGAGTGCAGGCGAAGTTTGCATTTCGTCGACCAATCGAAATTTTAAAGGTCGCATGGGCGCGAATGAAGCCTCGGTTTACTTGGGATCGCCCTATACGGTCGCAGCCGCAGCTGCTGCTGGGCATATCGCCGACCCGCGGGAGTTTCTGTCATGAGCGCTATTGTCGGGAAAGTTTGGCGCTTCGGCGATGAGATCAACTCTGATCTTTTAGCGCCGGGGTTTTACTTGAAAGCTGCCAACGAAATCATGGCACAACACTGCCTGGAGTCCGTCGACCCCACATTTGCCAAGTCCGTGCAGCCCGGCGACATCATGGTAGCAGGGCACAACTTCGGCGTCGGCAGCGCGCGTGAGCAAGCTGCGCTCAGTTTGCAGCTGTTGAAAGTGGGGGCCGTTTTAGCCGACAGCTTCGCGCGGATTTTTTATCGCAATGCGCTGAACTTCGGTGTGCCTTGCCTATTTTTCCCTCACTACAAAGAGATCAATGCAGGCGA
This sequence comes from Rhodospirillaceae bacterium, assembly GCA_002737725.1. Taxonomy (GTDB): domain Bacteria; phylum Pseudomonadota; class Alphaproteobacteria; order Rhodospirillales; family Rhodospirillaceae. The sequence goes on along the minus strand of NSIP01000002.1, from coordinate 115,331 downwards.
CCGTCTGTCCGTCGATGCCGTCTCGGGCAAACTTGAGAACCTCACGTCGGGCAAAAGTTATACAGTCGATCCGATTCCAGCGCACTTGATGGAGATGATCACCGACGGCGGGCTGATGCCTCATTTGAAGAAGCGCCTTGGACAAGGAAAAGCAGCATGAGTCATGCAAAGGCAATGCGCGATCTGCTCGCGGGGCCTGGCGTTATAGTCGCACCTGGCATGTACGATGCCTTCACATCCCTGCTGATCGAACAGCATGGCTTTAAGTGCGCTTACTTGGGCGGGGCGAGTATTTCCTATACGCGCATCGCGCAACCCGACATCGGCCTGACGACACTCACTGAAGTTGCGCAAGTAGTAAGCCATATCCGCGAGCGCATTTCGATTCCGTTTGTGGTCGATGCCGACACCGGCTTTGGCAATGCGCTCAATACCCAGCGCACGGTGCGCCTGCTCGAACGGATGGGCGCATCAGGTATTCAGTTGGAAGATCAAACCTACCCTAAGCGCTGCGGGCACTTGGCAGGCAAAACGTTGGTCTCGACGGCTGAGATGGTGGGCAAAATCAAAGCGGCCCTTGATGCCCGCCAAGACGCAAACACTGTCATTGTTGCGCGCACGGATGCGATTGCGGTGGATGGCATCGACAAAGCCATGGACCGAGCTGTTGCCTATATGAATGCTGGGGCTGACGTGCTGTTCATTGAAGCGCCGCAAACCACCGAACAAATGGAACGCCTGGGCAAAGCTTTTGCAGGTAAGATCCCGCTGCTGGCCAATATGGTCGAGGGCGGAAAAACACCACTGAAATCAGCAGCCGAATTGGGTGCGTTGGGATTTAAGCTGGTCATTTTCCCAGGCACCATGGTGCGCGTGATTGCCCATGCGGCCAGCCGATACCTGAAAGCCTTGCACGAAGATGGATCGACGGCGCGTGTTCTTGACCAGATGTTTGATTTCGCCCAGGTGAACGGTATTCTGGGCTTGAACGACATCATGGCCGCAGGGCAAAAATACGACGAGAAGCTGGCCAAGGCTGCCGAGTAGGTACCACATAAATTGGGGACGACGTTATGGAGCTATCCAACAAAACCGCACGCCAGCTGTATCAAGACGTGAAGGCTAACCCGGCACGCGCCAAGTTTGGTTTTGGCACAAAGGCTGCGCTGGTGAACATCGACGTGCAGAAGGCCTATACGCGCACCGATTTATACAAAACCGCCTATGAGACCGACCCCAACCAAATCAAATACATCAATGAAGTCTCGGCCTTGATGCGCGCGCGAGACTGGCCAGTGATCTGGACTTATGTGGCCTATATGGAATCGGGCGAGGATTGCGGGGTGTGGGGTACGCGCACCAATACGCCCGACAGTTTGCAGAATATTAAGTTTGGCTCGGATCGATCCAAGATCGACGAGCGCTGCGACGTCGACTACGTGAAGGATGTAGTGTTTTGCAAGAAAATGCCCAGCCCCTTCCACGACACTGCGTTGGTCAGCCTGCTGACATTCCACAAGATTGATACAGTTTTGATCACGGGCGGATCGACATCGGGCTGTGTGCGCGCTTGTGGCGTCGATAGTTTGTCACACGGCTATCGCACTACGGTGATTGAAGAGTGCGTGGCCGACAAACACGAGAGTTACCACTTCGCCAACTTGACCGACCTTGCGCTGAAGTACACGGATGTCGAATCCGTCGACACCGTCAAGGCTTGGCTGAGCGGCAAGAAATAGACCACGCACCAACGCATCATCTGTACTTTCCGGAGAGTCCGTCGTGAAACCCGATCTCAATTTGTATGACTATTGGCCCTATGAAAACCGCCCCAAGATTACCTGGCCCGGTGGCGCGCGTGTGGCGTTTTGGGTCGCCCCCAATATTGAGTTTTACGAAATCAATCCGCCGATCAATCCCAAGCGCACACCCTGGCCACGCCCTCACCCGGATGTGAACCTGTATTCCAATCGCGATTACGGCAACCGCGTCGGTCATTGGCGCATGATGGAAGTGATGGATAAGTACGACGTGCGCGGTTCTATCTCGCTTTCTGTGGCGTTGCTCGATCATCACCCGGAAATCATCAAAGCCTGCGCGGACCGCAATTGGGAGTTCTTCTCGCACGGCATTTATAATACGCGCTATTCCTACGATATGGACGAAGCGCAAGAGCGCGCCATCATGGAAGACAGCATCAACTCGGTGAAGAAGGCGACAGGGCAACGCATCGCTGGCTGGCTAGCGCCTGCGTTGACGCACACCGAACGCACGATGGATTTGTTAGCGGAGTACGAGTTCCTGTACACCTGCGACCTGTTCCAAGACGACCAACCGCAGCCGGTGAAGGTTAACAAGGGCCGCCTGATCTCGATGCCCTACTCGCTCGAGATAAACGACATCATTGTCTACAACAGCTACCTCGCCACGCCGCGCCGTTACGGCCAAATGATCAAAGATCAGTTTGATCAGCTCTACGAAGAGGGCAAAGACACAGGAACCGTGATGTGCATTCCACTGCATGCTTATGCGGTAGGTCACCCGCATCGCATGGCCGCGTTTGAAGAGGCGCTCGATTACATCACCACAAAACCGGGCGTGTGGGTGGCCACCGCGCGCGAGATTGCCGAGTACTACTACAAAAATTGTTATGACACCTGCGCGGCTGATATCGCCGCCCGCAAGGGAGCTTAAGCCATGACCGTCGCCAAAGAGTACATGGAATACCCCATGCGTCGTTACGGCATGGACCAAGATTTCTACGAGTGGTCGATTCTGTTCAACCGCAAAAAAGTGCAGTGGCCCAACGGCGCCCGTGTGGCGCTGTGGATCACGACGGATCTAGAGTTTTTCCCACTCGATCAGCCCGCCAAGCCCTTCAAAGCGCCTGGCGGCATGGTGACGTCGTACCCAGATTTGCGCCACTTCACGACGCGCGATTATGGCAACCGGGTTGGCATTCAACGCATTTGGCGCGTACTCGATAAGCATAGAATAAAATCATCGGTCGCGATGAACTCGATGGTCGCCGAGCGTTACCCGTACCTTGTGAACGCGATCAACGCGCGTGGCGATGAAATCATCGCAATGGGTGTGGACCAGGGCAAACTGCATTACGGCGGCATGGACGACGCCTTGGAACTGGCTCAGGTAACCGAAAGCTTAACCACGTTGCGCAAGTTATCGGGCCAGCCGATCAAAGGCTGGATGAGCCCGGCGAAGTCGGAAAGTTGGAACACGCTCAAATATGTGAAAAACGCGGGCATTGAATACGTATGCGACTGGGTGGCTGACGACATGCCCTTCGAACTGACCGCACCCGATGGCGCGGGCAAACTGTGGGCGATGCCGCACAGCAGCGAGATCAGCGATCGCAAGATCATCATCGACAACAAACACAGCGAAGATGAGTTTGTGGAGCAGATCCAAGATCAGTTCACCGGACTTTATAAAGAATCGGAAAAGCACGGCGGGCGGATTTTGTCGCTCTCGCTGACGCCATACATCATGGGCCTGCACTACCGCATTAAGTACCTGGATATTGCGCTGCGCTGGCTCATGAAACAGCCCCATGTGTGGGTGGCCAACGGCACGCAGATTCTGGATGCCTTCAAAAAACAGTAATATGGCTTGGATCTGAGCAATGAAACCGCCGGGGGAAACCTCGGCGGTTTTTCGTTGGGGCCGCGCGTGAGGCTTGTTTATAATCTGTTGATGCGTATCTGTTTCTTCGGCGAATCCTACGTCAACAGAATCGGAGACCCAACTTACCAAGGTTGGGTCGGGCGATTGTGTGAGATTACGCGGGCCAAAGGGAACGACATCACTTCCTATAACTGCGGCTTTCGCGGCGCTACCAGCGATTTGATTGCGCAGACTTGGCTTCGTGAGGCCAAGTCGCGGCTGACCAATATGGAAAAATCTGCCGTGGTTTTTAGCTACGGCACGAACAACTGTTGGCGTAAAAACGACGCGCCGTAAGTTCCATTCGAGCGCCAAATGGAAAATACGTGCCTGATCTTGAGCGAGACTGCAGACCACTGGCCAGCGCTGATGATTGGGCCGCCTGGCTTGCCGACTTACGCTGAGAACACGCTGCGCGAACCTGACCATCGCGCACGCTGCGCCTCCATGGAGCGAATCTGTACCGAAAACGCTGTGCCGTATTTCGACATACTGAGCGTATTCCCCACCCTTAAGAATTGGCGGGTCGAGGCGGAGGGCCGTGACGGTGCGCACCCCGGCGCAGACGGCTATACAGAGATGGCTGCGGCCATTTCTGGTTGGCCTGCATGGCTTGCATTGGTTGAGCACCACAAATCGTAGTCCGCGCTCACTCTGCTAACGCTTGTCATCACAGGCTTGTCGCTATGCACAGCTCGTGGTCAGGTATGCGATCTTTCTCTGACCGGGAGCTCACCTGTGGCCACAACCCCTTTGTTGAAGCGCATCAAAATTGCCACCATTGCCGTCCCTCATTTGGACGAGACTACAGCGCTATACAAAAAATGGCTGGGCTACACTGCCATTGAAACTGGCAAAGTCAGCGCCGCACATGCAATCTTGTGGGGCGCCCACGCAATGGCCGGACGGCGCGCAACTGTGATGCGCCCGGCGAGTAAAGCCGATGTTTATATTCGCGCAGTCGAGATTGATCGTGTCGCCAATTACCAACCCCTGACCACCTGGGGATGGAGCGCAGCGGAAATCATCGTGGCGGACCCCGAGAAATTTCATGTCAAAATGAGCAGATCGCCATTTCATATTATCGGAAAGCCCCGCTTTCTCAGCGGCTATCCGACGATCTGCGCATTTCAGGTCAAAGGCCCCGGCAATGAGGTGCTTTACCTGACGGCTGATACTGGCAATCCCGGTACTGGCTTACTGCCCAAAGCTGGGGCAGAGGTTGGCCGCCCCTTCATCATGGTATTGGCCACTGGATCAGCGGAGCGTGCGCGAAATTGGTACTGCGATACGTTTAAAATGAAGCGCAATAAAATTGGCGGCAATACCGTGGACATTATTCAAAATGCCCAAGCTTTGCCGCCCGATCATCCGTTTCCAATAACGGTGGCCGCCTTGGCTGACCACGGAAATCTGATTGAGATGGATGGTTACCCAGCCAATACCGGCCCACGGCCACGCAACCATGGGCAACTGCCGCCCGGCGTGGCCATGACGAGCTTCGGCGTCAAGAACCTCGATACATTCAAATTGAACTGGCTGAGCCAACCTGCAAAACTGAGCGGGGCTGGTTATGAAGGCAAGCGCGCGGCATGCGCTGTTGGCCCTGCTGGAGAGATCATTGAACTGATCGAAGAGTGAGAAATCGCGATATTTTTTTAATACACGGGAGAGCTTGATGATGAACGTCTTGAACCGGCGCTGGCTGATCGCAACCGCGGCTGCCATTGGAATGCTCGGTATCATGCCGTCTCTGAGTGCTCAAACGCCAGCCCCAGCACCTGCAGCGACGCCAACACCTGCTGTCACGCCACTGATTACGCGCATCAAAATGGCAACGGTCGCGGCCCCTGACGTTGCGCAAATCGAAAAACTTTACAACGAATGGCTGGAATACAAGACGATCGAAAAGGGCAAAATATCTGAGGCCATGGCAAAAAGCTGGGGCACACCCAAGATGGCAGGTCGTCCGTTCGTGACCATGAATTCAAAAGGATCGCCCGACGTCTATATTCGCGCCGTTCAAATTGATGCGGTAAAAGACTACAAAGCCATGACCACACATGGCTGGAATGCGATTGAGATTTTGGTGGAAGACCCCGACAAAGTTTATGAGCGCTTAAGTAAGTCGCCGTTTGTCCACGTGGGAGGTCCTAAAAATTTGAACCCCCCTTACGCCACTATCCGCGCAACTCAGTTCAAAGGGCCTGCAGAAGAAATTCTTTACTTCACCGCCGAGCAAGGTAATTTGACAAAATCACCGCTACCGGCCGCAAAATCATTCATCGATCGCCCGTTCATTATGATCCTGGCCGGGGCTGATGCCGACAGCATGGTGAAATTTTACATGGAAAATTTCTTGCTGCGGGGCGGCCCACCGAACCCGACAACCATCGACATTATTGCCAAAGCGCAAGGCCTGCCTGCCGATCAAAAGTTCATGCTGGGCTTGGTCCGCATGGGCGAGAAAGGCAACAACATCGAGATTGATGGATATCCACCCAGCGCCAAAGCCCGCGCGCGCGCCGATGGACAGCTGCCACCCGGTGTCGCGATGACGACTTTTAATGTGAATTCGTTGGACAGCCTCAAGGTTAAATTCATCCAGCCACCCGCGAACTTATATGGCCCGAAACGCTCGGCCACATTTATTGGCCCTGCGGGTGAGTTGACTGAGTTGATCGAAGACCCCCGGCCTTAATATCTTTATCTCATGAGCGCGGACACCAACCTTTTGTTGCAAAGCGACTTGGGCGGCGTCCGCACGCTCACGCTCAACCGCCCCGGCGCACGCAATGCGCTGTCGTCGGCATTGATCACGCGACTAACATTAGCGCTGCAAAATACCCATAATGATTCATCGATTCATGTGGTGATCTTGGCGGGAAGTGGGCCAGCCTTTTGTGCGGGGCACGACCTGAAAGAAATGCGCAGCCATAACGACCCAGCATGGACGCTCGCCCTTTTTCAGGCGTGCGGCGATTTGATGCTGACCATGACGCGCTGCCGTCAGCCAATCATTGCCCGCGTGCATGGCATCGCCACGGCAGCAGGTTGCCAGTTGGTAGCCACCGCCGATCTTGCAATTGCTTCGGACAGTGCCACGTTCGCAACCCCCGGTGTGAACATCGGACTGTTCTGCTCGACGCCCATGGTAGCCTTGACGCGCACCATCGGACGAAAGAAAGCCATGGAGATGCTGCTGACGGGACGAGCGATCAGCGCTGCCGAAGCAGAAACGGCAGGCTTGATTAATGCGGCCGTCGCAACAGATGCACTAGATAAAAAAGTGAATGACTTGGCCCAGTCTATTGCCGCCAAATCGCCGAAGGTATTGGCTATTGGCAAACGCGCATTCTACGAGCAAATCGACCAGAGCATGGTCGATGCTTATACGACAGCCAGTGCTGTGATGGCCAAGAACATGATGGAACCAGATGCCACTGAGGGCATCGACGCGTTTTTAGAAAAACGAAGGCCTGTTTGGCAAAATCTTTGATTTAGCTGAGCAGCTGAATCACCGCGCCCATGGCAAGAAAAGCGGTTAGCGTATTACCGCAGTTAATCAATGAGAACGCAGCCGAAGCGCCGTTATAGCGGTCGTGCATCAGTTCAATTGAACCCACGAAAACAAGCCAGATGGCGCCCGATGTCATGAGGGCGTCGCCAATCGATACAACGCCCTTCCAGTCTAACACTACCGATAATCCGACAGCGGCGATGAGATACATCACCACAGAATTACCGACAGCAAGCATTGAATTGTCCATTTGTTCGGGCGTTTTCCCAAGCTCGGCCTGCCAGCGCTTCATAAACATGAGCGGTGAATACCACAGCGAGCCCACGGCCATGGCCGCAAGCTTAGCCGCATCTACTCCAAGCCAGTTCACACCTTGCAACATGGCGCGCTCCTACTCGGCGGGGTGAGGTTGGGCCCCGATTGGCAAGTGCACTTCACCCTTGGCCAAACCCATGCCTGCACCAAGCGCGAACAACAGCCAGCCAATCATCGCCGAGAATCCGCCGACCGGGGCCAGCCCGCCAAATTTGTCGAAGGTGATGGCATAGACGCTGCCCGAGAACATAAGCACTGAAGCGCACAGCAGAATTCCTGACAGTTGCATGATCCGGCGCGACCAGCCTTCGGCCATCAGTTGGCAAACCACGGCAACAATCAGTACTGCGATCCCTTGGTCAGCTTGAAACATTGTAGCATCAAGAAATGTTCGCACCGCTTGGGCTGGGTATTTCATGATCTGGCCAAGGCCATGAATACCGAAGGCCGCAAGACCGACAGACGAACCCGCCGCCAAAGCCCCGAAAATCAAAAATGCGATGGTTGAACGACGCAGTGTCATGAGTTCCTCCCCGGGAATAAACCGCTCTACCGTTGTTCAAGCTTGAGCGCTTTTTCTAGCTGCTGGAATCCAGCAAGAAATTCGCGCTCGGCTTCGGCCACCGACAAGGGGGTGAGTTTAACATGTTTCAGCGGCTTTTCCTTGAAGTTGAGCACACTGCGGCACTCTTTTTCGCTAAAGCCTGCCAATTGCACCGCCTCTGTCGCTGCGGCAATCAGATCGGCGCGTTTGATTAACGCTTTATCGGGCGTCGCTAAAACAGCCGGTAAGCCGAATCGAAGAAAAATCGCACGTGTCAGCCGATTTTCCACCTCTTTAAACACATCCCCAACAACAGCCTTGAGGGGCGTGATCAGATCATGGGTCACATACTCAGACGCATCGTGAAGTTTAGCCGCCATCAAGAGGCGAGCCGTGGCCCGGGGTTTCAACCGCCGGACGATATCAACAACCAAATCACTATGCTGTGCGACGCTCCAGGCATGAGCACCTTTGGTTTGGCCGTTCCAACGGGTATTGCGTGCCAAACCCAACGCAATGTCCTCGATTTCGATGTCCAGCGGTGATGGGTCTATCAAATTCAGCCGTCGACCAGACAGCATGCGCTGCCACGTTCTGGGCGCATGGGCAGCCAGCCTGGCAGAGGGACTCGGGGCTGAGGGCTGAGGCGAACGAGTTGTGGTCATGACAATGTGCAAAAAGTTGAATTTTTCAGGAAATAGAATACCTTATGCCCAATTGGGGCCACTTGCCCGCAACTAAGACCGCGCAACATCAATAGCGCGACAGAACGTTAAGGCAAGAACGGCGACAATGGCACTGGTTACCACAGACTATTTAAAGCCGATCTCGTTCCTCGCGGTGGACGACAGGCCCTATATGCGCCGGGTGATCAAGAACGTCCTTAGAGACGCCGGGCGCTAAAATGATCGAAGAATCCGATTGCGGCCGCAATGCCATGAACACCATCCGGCAATGGCCGCCCGACGTCATTTTGACGGAATATTGGCTTAGTCTCATGAACGGTGTCGAAATGCTGCGCACCGTGCGCACCGACAAGGGCCCGTTACGCTTTACGCCAATCATTATGGTCAGTGCTGAAACCCTTCGCGAAAAGGTTATCGCCGCGCGCAATGCCGGGGTTACCGAATATATCGCCAAACCCATTACGGCCAAAGACATGCTGCTTCGTATTCGTGAAGTTATTGAGCGCCCGCGCCCATTTGTCGATTCCAAGGCGTACTTCGGACCCGATCGCCGCCGCCGCACTGAGATTATGGCCGGGGGTGCAGATCGTCGTGGCCTGGGTGAGTGCCCAAGACCCGTTGGGAAAGAAGGAGCGGAGGGCCTGACGCAGGATCAAATCGACCGGTTGGTTGCCGACGATACCATCAAAGACTTTGGTGGACGCTGAGGCAAACACTCTCGCTTCGAATTTCCTTCAGCATCAAACGTAAAGCCACTTATGTCAGAGCATAAAGTTGTCATCATCGGTGCCGGCGAAGCGGGCGGACAGACCGCCATCTCGCTACGCCAAGGCAGCTATGAAGGGCGTATCATTGTTCTGGGTGATGAAGCTTACATTCCTTATGAGCGTCCGCCCTTATCCAAAGCGTTTCTGGCTGGCGAAGCCGAACTTGAGCGCATGTACATGCGCGGGCCAGAATTTTACCCGCAGAATAAAATCGAACTCCGGCTCAATACGTCAGTAAAAACAATTGATCGCACCAAAAAGCGCGTAACGCTCATAAATGGTGAGGCCCTCGCTTACGACAAACTCGTGATTGCCACCGGCGGGCGGGTGCGGAAGTTGTCATGCCCCGGAGCCGAGCTGCCTGGCGTTCATTACTTACGCAGTATCGATGACGTGATAGGTTACCGTGACCAGCTGGTCGCCGGAGCAAACCTTGCCATTATCGGCGGTGGATATATCGGCCTTGAAGTTGCAGCTGTCGTCATCAAACGTGGATGTAAAGTCACGGTCATCGAGGCCTTGCCGCGCGTTCTCAATCGCGTCGTTGCCCCAGAAATGTCCGCTTTCTATACCGACGTTCATCGCCAAGCGGGTGTGAACATTCTCACCTCGACCGCCGTTACAGCGCTCGAAGGCCAAGGTAAAATTGAGTATGTCGTCTGCAATACCGGACAACGGATTGCGGCTGATCTAGCGATCGTGGGAATTGGCATTGTACCGAACATTGCAATTGCGCAAGCTGCTGGGCTGAACTGCGATAATGGAATCGTGGTCGACAAATTTGCGCTGACCAGCGACCCTGATATCTACGCGGTGGGCGATTGCTCCAACCATCCCAATGAAATTCTTGGACGGCGTTTAAGACTGGAGTCAGTCCCCAATGCATTAGCGCAAGGCAAAGCTGCGGCCTTGCATATCCTTGGCAAGCCCGAGAAATACGCTGAAGTGCCCTGGTTCTGGTCCGATCAATACGATCTGAAGTTACAAATGACAGGTCTGTCAGAGCCCGGAGATACTGTAGTCATTCGTGGTTCCATGCCCGAGCGGAAATTCTCGGCCTGCTATTTGCGCCATGGCGTGTTTGTCGCCTGCAATGCCGTCAATATGGCCAAGGACTTTCTGCAGTCTAAAAAATTGATTGCCGCCAAAAACCAGATTGATCCGGTAAAATTGGCCGATGTATCCATTCCCCTCAAAGATATGGCGGTATGAACGGTAATCTGTTCGCCCTGTTGCGGTCACGATTTCCGCAAAACCTGGCCGCTCCCTTTTTAATTTTGCAATCTGGTCGTGTGGTTTCATATGGCCAGATCGACGACATGTCGGCCAGCTTTGCACAAGTGCTGGTCGAGTGTGGTGCGCAGATCGGCGATCGGATCGCAGTTCAAGTTGAGAAAAGTGCTGAGGCGGTTGCGCTATACTTAGCCTGCTTACGGGGCGGTTTTGTATACCTGCCGCTGAACTCTGCATACCGGGAGGACGAGTTAGATTATTTCCTGGCCGATGCCGAGCCTACTGTTGTGATTGGCGATCCCCGATCACCCGAACTTGATACGATTGCATCGAAGCGTCGTGTGCGCAGCTTTCTCACATTAACTGCCGATGGTACGGGAACCTTGATGGAGCGCGTAGTCGTCTCGACAACTCAGTTCGCGCTCGCCGTGAGAGCCAGGTCGGATTTAGCAGCGATCCTTTACTCCTCTGGCACAACCGGGCAACCCAAAGGCATCATGCTGAGCCATGGCAATCTGTCATCCAATGCGTTGACGTTGCATCAGCTTTGGCAGTTCCGGCCAAGTGATATACTCCTCCATGCGCTGCCGATTTTTCATACCCACGGCCTTTTTGTGGCGCTGAACACAACGCTGCTGAACGGCACATCGATTCTTTTTCTTACCAAATTCTCGGCAGATGACGTCATCGCCGACTTGCTGCGCGCTACCGTCATGATGGGCGTGCCAACCTACTACGTGCGACTGCTCGCTCATGTTGCATTCAACACTGAGACTTGCCGCAATATGAGGTTGTTTATCTCTGGCTCGGCGCCGCTGCTTGAAGAAACATTCACTGAATTCCAGAGCCGAACTGGTCACAGCATTCTCGAACGCTATGGCATGACTGAAGCGGGCATTATTACAAGCGCACTGCCTGCTCAGCTACGCAGGGCCAATACCGTGGGCTGGCCCTTGCCCGACATCGCCTTACGCATCACAGGCGAAGATGGCCGCGAGGCCGCACGCGGCGAGACGGGTGAAATTTTGATCAAAGGACCCAATGTCTTTCAAGGCTATTGGCGCAAGCCCGACAAAACGGCCGAGGATTTCACGCGTGACGGTTATTTCAAGACCGGTGATTTAGCGCGCATCGAGCTCGACGGTATGGTTTCGATTGTGGGGCGGGCCAAGGACATGATGATCTCGGGCGGGTTCAATGTGTATCCCAAGGAAATTGAAAGCTTGATCGATGCCCTACCGGGTGTCGATGAGTCGGCTGTCATCGGCATGCCACACCCAGACTTCGGCGAAGCAGGGCTCGCGGTGTTGACCCTGAAATCGAACAGCCCCGCGCTCGATACAACAAGTATCCAGACTGCGCTGAAGAATAAACTCGCAAACTATAAAGTCCCGAAGTTGATTGTGATTGCCGAGTCCCTTCCACGAAATGCCATGGGCAAAGTACAAAAGAAAAAACTACGCGAGACTTACCGTTCAGCTTGGGAAGCTTATCTTGCGGGCAAGTCTCAGGGCTAATCGCCGATTTCCATTGGCAACTTGGGATCAGCAGCCCACTCGGATATCGAGCCGTCGTACAGCGCTACATTCTTGTGCCCCAGGAGCATCAGCGCAAAAGAGTCCGTGGTCGCGGAGATACCACCGCCACAATAGGTGATAACCTTCTTGGCTTTCATCGCACCAACAGCGGCAAATATTTTGCGCAGTTGTGCCGCAGGTAAGAACTTTTTTGTTATGGGATCGATGAGATCTTTCGCAAACACATTCACCGAGCCAGGAATACGCCCCGCCCGCGCATAAGATGTTTTGCGACCAGCGTGTACATCTGGATGAAGCGCATTAATGACGCAGGTTGATGTGGTACTGAGGGCCACTTTCATCTCGGCTTTGTTCAAAATTTGCCCTGGCCGGGATTTGGCCTCGAAGATCGCTTTCGGATTTTTCTTCGCGAGTGTCGTCGTGGGGCGTTGCTCCATGGCCCATTTATCCCAACCGCCATTGAGAACCTGGACCTTGGTATGCCCCATGGCACGGAACATGAGGAACAGGCGGGTTGCCCAATAATTGGCCCCCCGACTGTACACCACAACACGATGCTTGTTCCCGATGCCATGCAGTGACATCACACGCGCGAAATGATCGGCTGTCGGCATCATGAACTTCAACGTAGGATGCGGCGCAGAGAGCTCAGAGATAAGATCAATAAAATGCGAACTGGGAATATGTGCGGCCTTCCAATCGGCCAGCCCTGGCTCGATCATATACCCGCCCTCGGACTTAACAGTCATGCGCACGTTGCAGTCAATGATACGTAAATTTTGATTCTTGAGATTTTTCTCAAGCCACGCTGTTTCTACCAGTAGCGATGCGTTGGGGTAAGGCTTTGCAGACTTGCGCGGCTTGGTCACGACTGCTTTGGACATTCTATAAGCTCCCGCCCTTTGATAGGGCTTATGCATGGCGGATTTTACTTGTGCCGTATCGCGCAACATTAGATCGGTTAATGATGCAATCCTATTCTTGAGCAGGAAACGTAGCCATGACCACCAAACCTAAAGAAAGAGGATCGCGGCCATCGTGGTTAGATCACGGTCAGTCATGAGATTGCCGAATGCAAAAATGACCGCAAACACATTGGCCGCAAAGCACAAGCGCGTGGTCATGGGATCCTCAGGCAGCCGGGCAGCGATGATAATGAGAAACGCGAGAAACAGCCCCATCAGACCGACGCCGATAAACCATACAAGGGACAGCTTAATCTCGCTAGAGATCGCGCCTGCTGTGGCGACATGAGCGCCACTAAGTATAATGATCAACACGATGAAAGCGCGGTGGAACTTGGCTTTCATGTTTTCACCAACTCAGGAAAATACTTGGCGAGCATGCGCTCTGAATGATCCACCAAATTGCGATGCTTCAGCGTCGCGACTTTCAGCGGAGAATCCCAAGGCGTGCGGACAATGCTTGCGATAAATGCAAACAGCACGGCATCGAGAACTGTTGGCGCATCACAAAAACACCATGGGCGCGCGCCGAGCCAATGACCGAGCGCATGGACGTCATCGATACCCAACTTCCAGATTGTTTCGTCGGCATGGCGGCGAATGCCGTGATGCCAGAGTGATTTTTTAATATCCCTTTTCACGATAGGCGGGATAATTTTCGCGAGCAGGCTCTTCAGGCCAACCACAGCGCGAGCATAGCCGCCAGTCTCGTCAGGATTTGCAGGATCAACCCAGCGCGCAAAACCAGCGACTTGATAAAGATGCTCCTCCATAAGGCGCTGGAATGCCAGTGATTGCGCCCGCTCGGCCAAGGTGAGCTTGCCGTCGACAGGGTGGCCATTCGTGCGCTCGAGATGTTCGATGATTAAGCCGGAATCGCAGAGCACATTTCCATCAAGCTCAATGTAGGGCGCTTTACCTGTGGCTGATTTGATTCGCCCTTTGATTATTTCCACCGTGTGGGGCAATGCGGCCATGCGCAAGTACGTCTCAAGCTTAATGCAGAACGGACTGGGATTGGGGAGCCCATACATAGGGGCAAATTGATGAAGAACAATGCTCATGTTAAAAATGATCTCTCGTTAAATGAAGCCACCAGCTTGGTGCTGCCAGAGCCGGGCATAGGCACCGTTCAAGGCCAACAACTCGGTATGGCTGCCTTGCTCAACAATGCGACCCGCATCCAGCACAATAATACGATCAAGGTGCATGATCGTCGACAGGCGATGCGCGATGGCGATGACCGTGCGACCATCCATGAGTTTGAGCAAGGCGTCTTGGATCAAGTTTTCCGCCTCGCCATCGAGTGACGACGTGGCTTCATCGAGAATAAGAATGGGAGCATTCTTCAGAAAAGCGCGCGCAATTGCCACCCGCTGACGCTCACCACCCGACAGCTTCATCCCGCGCTCGCCCACCACGGCGTCATAGCCCTTAGGCCGGGCTACGATAAACTCATGACAATGGGCGCTCTTGGCTGCCGCCAGCAAAGCCGCCTCATCAGCATCAGGTCGGCCATACAGAATGTTATCCCTGACACTGCGGTGAAACAGAGTGGGTGACTGCGGAACCTCCGCAACGGCGTGATGGAGCGACTCCCATTTGACGTCGGCAATATTTTGACCATCAATGAGTATACTGCCCTGCTGCCATGGGAATTGACGGCGCATCAGTTTAATCAGCGTACTCTTGCCAGCCCCTGACGGGCCAACGAGCCCCACGCGCGCGCCGCCTCGGATCGAGAGCGACAAACCTGAAAACACTTTCGCGCTTTCAGAGTAACCAAAATGCAGATCGCGAAACTCCACCGCGCCCCTTACTACCGTGAGATCGCTTGCGCCAGGCGTATCGATAATCTCATGAGGGCGGGCGATGACCTCGAGACAGTCGACAAGTTGCGTGTACTGTTCTGAGAATTGCAGGAACTGATCACCTAACGAAGCCAGGTGCCCCGCGATGAGCAAAGCCAAAGTCATGATCGTTGCAAATAAACCAACGGTCAGCTCGCCCGCCTGCGCGTCAGCCAACCCTTGCCAACCAATTGTAACCACGAACGCCATTGCAATCATTTGCAACACGATTCCCATGATTGATTGCGAATCAACCCACCGCACTTTTGCCTTCGCCTCACGGTCACTGATTGGGCGAAGCTGGAGTTGCTCGAATGACGCGCGTGCAAAACTTAAGACCGTATCCCAATTAGCAACGACGTCGACTTTGCGCCCAGATTGTGCCGTCGAAGCCGCCGATAACGAACGCCCATACGGCCAGCAGAGGCGCGCACCCCAGAAAGATAAAATCACGAACATCGCCACGAATATGGCGAACACTGGAACCAAGCGCGGCGCTTGGGCTGAGGCCATGATCAGCGCGATCAAGACCAGCGCTGCAAAGCGGGTGAGGCGGAAGAAGAGGAACTCGATCACAAGATAGGCTGCCAAGGCGCTTGTGCGAATACGATGGCCGACAGAGCCGCTGCCTTCATCGAGAAAAAAGCGTGGTGCATGACCAAGAACGTAGCCCAAGACCTCATCATGGATGCGAGCCCTTAAATCAGACTGGAACCGACCGAGATAGGCCCCCAGCAAACGCAGTGCAATCGGCGGCACCATCCAAAAGCCAACAACGACGGCGAAAATAAAAACGGGGTCGGCTATTGGTAGAAGCGTCGACGCTGGCGCTGTAGAATCAGGCGGATCAGCGGCAAGCGCATTGATCAGCTCGCCGAAGGCAAATGTGCCACCCGCCTCAACAACCGCAACAATCACGCTAATCGCCACGGTGACGGCAATGCCCGCCATATGGCCCTGGCGCAAGAAGTGCCAGACAAACGCCAGCGGCGTGGCTGGCAACCTTTGAGGCTTCGATATGCGCGCGTTGATCAAAGCGCCTTAGCCCGTTCACGCAGAATAAATTTCTGGATCTTTCCGGTCGATGTCTTGGGCAGATCCGTAAAGACGACCGTTTTGGGAGCTTTAAAATGCGCCATGTTGTCGCGACAGAACGTGATGATGTCTTTGTCGCTGGCAACCTGGCCCGTCTTGAGAGTCACGAATGCGCACGGCGTTTCGCCCCAGTGCGCGTCAGGCCGCGCCACAACGGCGGCTTCAAGCACCGCCGGATGATGATAAAGGACACTCTCGATTTCAATCGTCGAAATATTTTCACCGCCCGAAATAATAATGTCTTTCGAGCGATCTTTCAGTTCGATGTAACCATCCGGGTGCATCACACCAAGATCGCCGGAATGAAACCAGCCGTGCTTCAAGGCTTCATCTGTGGCTTTGGGGTTTTTCAGATACCCTCGCATCACCACGTTACCGCGAAACATCACCTCGCCCATGGTTGCGCCGTCAGCTGGCACCGGCGTCATTGTTTCGGGATTCATCACGTTCAGGCCATTGAGCACATGATACGGCACGCCTTGACGGGCCTTTAATGCAGCGCGGTCCGGCAACGACCTACCGTCCCAGTCTTTATGCCAGGCGCAAATCACTGACGGGCCATAGGTTTCCGTCAACCCATACCCATGCGCGACAGAGAACCCCATGATTTCCATCGCAGAGATCACCACGGCCGGTGGTGCGGCCCCCGCCGTCATCACGCCAATCCCTTTATGTAAACCAAGCTTCATCTCATCGGGCGCATTGACCAACATACTCAATACCGTCGGCGCGCCACAAAAATGTGTCACACCATGGGCCTTCATCGCATTGAAAATGGCGTTGGGGTCTACTTTACGTAAGCACACGTGTGTGCCGGCGAGCGCTGTGATCGTCCAGGGGAAGCACCAGCCGTTGCAGTGAAACATCGGCAACGTCCAGAGGTACACAGGATGAGATCGCATATCCCACGCAAGCAGGTTCCCGATGGCATTCAGCGCCGCACCACGGTGATGATAAACTACACCCTTCGGGTTGCCGGTCGTTCCCGACGTATAATTCAGTGTAATGGCTTGCCATTCGTCCTCGGGCCAATGGCCTGTGTAAGCGGGATCGCCTGTTGTAATGAAGGAGTCATAGTCCACCTGACTCAAGCGGGGCCCTTGCGGGCCCAAAGCATCAACGATATCGATCACCAAAGGTTTCGCAGCGCAGTGCTTTAATGCCTCTGCGGCGACAGGCCCCAGTTCAGTATCGACTAAAAAAACCTTCGCTTCGCCGTGATCGAGAATGAACCCAACCGTCTTCGCATCAAGCCGCGTGTTGATCGCATTGAGCACACCACCTGTCATCGCCACACCAAAATGCGCTTCGAGATGCGCTGGAATATTCGGGGCCAGAACGGCTACCGTATCTCCGAGCCCAACCCCCGCCTTTGCAAGCGCCGAGCCTAAGCGTCGGCAGCGTTCGGCAAATTGGCGATAAGAATAACGCGTGGTGCCGTGTATGACGGCCACATGATCTGGGTAAACCGCAGCACTGCGCTGCAAAAACGCCAAAGGCGTTAATGCTTCAAAGTTTGCAGGCCCGCGGGGCAGGTCACGTTCATAAATGTTCAGAGGCATCGCGAGCGTCCTTCTCTTCAAACCAGAGCCGATATTGACGAGAAAGTGAGCACGAGAACAAGCCAAGAAGTCATGCATAAATGTATGACATCGATGACTAAAAAAGCGGTGGGAGCCTGAAGGCCCCCACCGCTGATCGCATTGCTCTACGTTGGCTTATTTCGTTTTCGCGATCTCGGCCAGTAAAGCCGCCGTTTGGGCATCAGGCGTATAACCAGTTTGCTGCGCCTTGTCGGCCGTGACGACAATTTCTTCCAGCTTGGCCAAACGAACCTCGGCTTTCTTGTCCCCTTGAGCCATTGCCAAGGATGGCATGGCAACAGCGACTAGGATGGTCGCGACAATCAGTTTTTTCATCGATAGACCCCTTTCTGATTTTGACGTTCAGTGACGGCGATGCGCGCCGCACGCTCCGAGGCCATGCCTCGGTTAGAAGTTTTCCCGACCGGAACAAAATCCGGCGCATGGTCCCAAACACCCTGATCGGAAATGGAGTAAACAAGGCGCACTTGGCCCAGCAGCACTGGGCTTTGCAACGCTTCCAGATGGCCGTCTGGCCGGATAGTACAAAATTTGAATACGTGGATCGCCCCCCAAACAGAACCGAGCGTGATGCCGTTGCTGCCCTGTTTAAGTTCGCCGATACTTTTGATCAGATGACCATTGGAACGGCTGACAACTTCAGCAAAAACCCGCCATCCATAGGATTTGATGCCTGTGCCCAAGGCCTGTTTGTTGAGTGGTACACCGACTTCATGAAGACCCAGCGTGAGCATATGGAGATCAATAATCCCGAGCATTTTGTGGGGGTGGGGGGTGCTGGGGCGAAGTGCCTGGGTGGGGGCTATCGCGCACCGCAAATGACCCAGGCCGGCACTGACAGAACTGACAAAGTCCTTCTGGCGGTTTTGTCAGTTCGGCTATAGCCGTCTGAACGCCATTTTCATGCTGAGATGAATTTATCCACGCGTCCGGTCAATGTCCGGTTTCTGGGACGGCCCCCAGAGGGGGCGGCATCCATACCGCTTTTCAAGTTATTATTATTTATAGGGAAAGAATGGTGCGCCCGAAGAGATTCGAACTCCTAACCTTCTGATCCGTAGTCAGATGCTCTATCCAGTTGAGCTACGGGCGCGTGTCTTGCGAGGCAGCCGTCCGACAAGCCAATGTGCCGGTTGACCTGCCGCCGCGCTGACGGGACCCCTCGAGAAGCGAATAAAAGCTGTCAGAAGCCCCCTTCGCCCTTCCAAGGAGGTGCCGGGATACTCAGATTGCTGCAGCCATGCAAGCAAAACCTCGATCTCATGGCTTGTGGGGGCAACAGCTAACCCCTTCCCAAGTCTGCGAGATTAGGCCATGAACTTCGATGAGAGACTTAAAATAGGATGCCGAATCGGCGCTCTTGCCTGTTGTTCAAGTAAATAGCTTTGAGTAAAGTGTCTGAAGATGACCGCTTCGGGCAGAATTCGGAGCGGACTCAAGCCTTTAGGGGTTTGATCTAGGGAAAACAAAACATTCGGTCCTGGCACCTTGCCCGGAACCTGAACCAAGCGTGGGTTTGCCACGGGCAGGATTTGGCTCATGACGTTTGAACGGGTTGTAAATAAGCGTGGTGCAAAAAACCAGCGCTGGCTTGTTTTAGGGATGTCCTTGGCTTTGGGGGGGTGCTCGTTTGCAAGCGATGCCTTATTCCCATCGTTCAGTTCAGACACATCTGAAAGCGCTGCGGCCGTGGCTGCACCGCCACCGCCAACGGAGAGCAGTGCTGGCACACTGTTCTCGAGTACGCCGGTCCCCGCACCTGTTGCATCGACAAGCTACCGCGGAACAACCGCAGTTGGGCAGCGGGTCGAACAATTTCGCGGTGAATTTGAACAGCTAAAAGCCAACGCCAGCACGCATGGCCAGCAATTCAATACAGCGCGTAGCCAAACAGTCGCCAACGCCAACGCCTTCAATGCGGCCGTCGGCGCTATCCGCGCGCGCCTGCAAATCGGCACAACGCCTGGAAACCCCGAATTATTAGCCCTATGGCAGGAAGCTCAATCACAGCTCACTGCCAGTGATGGCGATTTGTCGATCATGAACCAGTTGTCGTCATTGGTCGCCTCCGACGCTGGCGCGGCCGGTTACTTGCTCGACAACGTGCGCAGCGCGTTCACGCTGTCGGGTGCTGTGGATGAGGATCATCGTCAATTGCGCATGCTCGAGGATGAGTTGGGCCAAACCAACATTGTGATCGATCGTCTTCTGCAAGGGCTGAACAACGATATTTCGCGTCAGCAACAATTCATCACCAACGAGCGCAATGGGCTGGTGGATTTGGCAGCGGGAATTAACGTCGGTGGCATGTATGTCGCAGGCGGGAGTACCGCGGCACATGCGCGCCAAATAGCCCCCGCCAGCACCCCGGCGAGTTTCACGGATCGAAAGCCATTGGTTGTGATCCGCTTTGACAAGGCTGATGTCGCCTATGAACCCGCGCTTTATCAGGCCCTCAGTCGGGCACTGGAGCGCCGCCCTGATGCGGTGTTCGACCTGGTAGCTGTTTCGCCGTCGGGCGGCAACACGAATGCTGCACGTCGGAATGCCGAGAATGTGATGCGGTCCATGACCAATATGGGCTTGCCCTCAGAGCAGGTCATTATGGCATCCATGAACAACCCTTCAGCGACAACAGCGGAAGTGCACATCTACGTGCGTTAAAGACTAGCCCTTAAACGTTCTCAGAAATTTCGACGTTATCGATCAGCCGCGCTCGGCCAAGATGCGCCGCGGCAAAGACACGCCCGAGCGATTCTCCGCGTTTCAAGAGGGCCAGTGTTTTGGCCTGTCGCGTATCAACGTAATCGATGCTGCGAAAGCCTGCCGCGAGTATGCTCGCCTTGGCTTCTTCGGTCGCACCCTTCGGGTCTTCGCCCTGATGAATTTTTCCCGCAGCCGTGCGGATTGCGCAGTAAAGTGCGGGGGCCTGAGCGCGCTCGTCAGGCGTCAAGTAAGCATTGCGTGATGACATCGCCAAGCCATCGTGCTCACGCACGGTCGCAACACCAATGATATCGACAGGAATATTTAAATCAGCCGCGACTCGCTGAATGACCACCAGTTGCTGGAAATCCTTCTCGCCAAACAGCGCAATGTCAGGTTGCGCTTGAAGCAAAAGCTTTGTGACGACCGTCGCAACGCCGTTAAAGTGACCGGGCCTGAGTGGGCCACAGAGCACATCGGTTAAACCCGCAAGCTTCACAGACGTTGTAAAGCCTGGCGGATACATTGACTCAGCAGTGGGTGCGAATAAAACATGCACGCCCGCTTTATCAAGTATCTCGAAGTCGCGCGCTTCTTGACGCGGATAGGCGCTGAAATCCTCATGAGGCCCAAACTGACTTGGGTTGACAAAGATCGTCGCGATCACGCGATCAGCCATCGCATGCGCTTGTTCCATTAGCACCACATGCCCATGGTGAAGCGCCCCCATGGTTGGAACCAAAGCGACAGATAGCCCTGATTTTTTCCACGACCGCACGCGCTGGCGTAAGCCCTCGACATCGCGGACCGTCACAAGCGAATCTTGCACTGAAGAGGCCATCACAATGACGTTTGGTTATGATTTCGACTTCGCAGCGACCACGTGCTCGGGGCCCGGAAAGCGGCGTGCGCGGACATCGGCGGCATAGGCCTCGACCGCAGAGGTGACTTCACGGCCCAAATCGGCGTAGCGCTTGACGAATTTCGGGGTGAAGGTGCTGAACAGGCCCAACATATCCTCGGCCACCAAGACCTGACCATCACAGGCCGATGAGGCCCCAATGCCAATGGTGGGAATGGGGATCGATGTGGTCATCGCGCGCGCCACAGATTCGACCGTGCCTTCAACGACCACCGCAAAAGCGCCCGCCTCGCTGACGGCTTTGGCGTCAGCCATCAGGTCTTCGGATTCGGCTTCGGATTCTCCGCGCGTGCGGTATCCGCCAAGCTGATGAACTGATTGGGGCGTCAAACCGACATGCCCCATCACAGGGACACCCCGCGCAGTCAGAAAGGCGATGGTCTCGGCCATCACAACGCCACCCTCTAGCTTCACAGCAGCGCACCCCGTTTGGGCTAGAACTTTCGCACAGTTGCTGAAGGCCTCAGCAGGCGAGGCTTGGTAACTAGCAAAGGGCATATCAACCACGACACACGCATGTTTTGAGCCCCGCACCACCGCCGCGCCATGCGCGATCATCATGTCCAAGGTCACAGCCAAGGTGGACTCCATGCCGTAAAGCACCATCCCCAATGAATCACCGACCAACAGAATATCAACAGCATGATCCATGAATTCGGCCATGGGCGCTGTATAGGCCGTGATGCAGACAATCGGCATTTTCCCTTTATAGGCCGCGATGTCGCGCACGGTAAAGCGTTGGCCGATTTTTTTGGGTGTTGTGCTCACGGACGCTCAAGCTTCTTTCTGAGAATTGAAATCAATGACGTGTGACGTCGATATAGTCATTCATTGCGCGAACGGTAGAGCCACAATACGACAGCAATCGCGATCAGTAGAAAGGCCAGCCCGATCATGGTTGAAAGGTTCATCGCCAATCTTTTAAGCCACTGGCAAGAGAACGGCAAATATAGTGACTCCAGCGGTCGTTGATCGCAGGACGATATCTCCGCCTTGCACACGCAACGCTTCGCGTGCGATGGGCAAACCAAGGCCCGTTCCGCCTGATTTCACCGAGCCCAAAAACGGTACAAAAAGATGGTCGATGGCTTTTTTGGGCAAGGCGGTCCCGTTGTCGGTGACGATTAGCGCGTCATCGGCTGAGATTCGCTCGTATGTCAGCGTAATCTGGGTTGCCCCTCCTTCGGCGGCGTTGCGAATCAGATTCTCCAACGCGCGCTGCAAGAGCTCGGGGTCGCCCGAAAACATGACCTCGGCTGGAACATTCACCACAATTGACGCGCCGGGCAATACGGGCTGCAACGCTGTGCGGAGATCCGTCAAAATGGCGAGTAATGCAAGCTGCTGTTTGCGGACCTCGGGCAAGCCCTCACGGGCAAAACGAATCATGTTCGTAGAAAGCTTCACTGCGCGATCAATAGCATGAACGATGCCGCTGGTGATCAGTTTGATATCAGGATCAATGTTCGGCGCGTTTTCAAGGCGATCTGATTCGAGTTGCGCTGTCGTCAGAATATTTTTCAAATCGTGAGAAATCTTTATCACCGCAAAGCCAACGCCAGCCAGGCGCTCTTTTTCCAGCAACAGTGCGCGCAGTCGTTGTTGCATGTCAGCCAGCGCTTGCTCGGCGGTCCCAACCTCATCATCGCGCACCTCTGGCGTAATCACGCGGCGCGGATCTTGCGGGTCTTTCTGAAAAGCAATCATACTTGCCGTCAGACGGCGCAACGGGCGCACGGATAGCCATTGAAGCGCAGCATAGACAAGGGCCGCCGTAGTCACGGAAATGAAAATACTGATGACAAGCAGGCGATTAAAATAATTCCACAGTTCGTTACGCAAAGGCCGTTCTTCCAGCACCACCTCGACCACGACGCGAGGATCGGCCTTACTTAAGCCGGTGACTCCCATCACCGATGCCTTGGGGTTGCGCATTGTCGAGAGGGCGTCGATCACCAGTTCCAGCGCCATGGCATTGCGCAGATCGTAAAGCATGGGAATGCGGGGCGGCATGCGAGGCCCTAAGGTGCGAGGTGGCATATTGGGCCGCAGAATCGTCATGCCCAACACGTCAGCCTGATCCAAAAGTCGGTCGCGGAGTTTGGGATCGATCTGCCCTGGCGGCGACTGCTGGCCGGGTGCGGCCTCCAATGCAGACATTATTAAGTGCGCAGCGTCGATTTTCTCGCTGAGATAATCGACTCGAAAGCGCGCCAATGAAGACACGAGAATGAAAATCTCCGCCAACATGGCAAACACGATTGTCAGCACCAACAGGCACCAAGACAGCCCAAAGGTCACCCCAAGCCGGTCGGCAGGTGGCTCGGCCAAGATGGTGGTTGGGGCCGTATCTTTGGCGGTGACATCCATGATCCTATGATCCTAGCCGGTGGTAGGGCAGAAATGAACCAAATGCCTGGAAAGCACCTCAAACTGCCTGAGAAGCCCTTTAAAATGGCTAAAATCAGCCGTTTTATACCCTTATAGCCTGCCCTTTCATTTGACACTGGGACGCGAGGCCCGTATACACCGCCCACCTTAAAGTATGGGACGCCTCGCCTTTGATGGGTGGGGTGTCTTTTTTTCTGATTCTCCGGAGTTCTCAACGTGAAACGCACGTATCAACCCAGCAAACTGGTGCGTAAACGCCGCCACGGCTTCCGATCACGCATGTCGACCGTTGGCGGCCGTAAGGTTTTGGCCAACCGCCGTGCCAAAGGCCGCAAGCGCCTGTCGGCTTAACCGCCCGGCTGCTGCCTGGGAGTATTGCCATGGGCAGAGCCTGGGGCCGTCTACCAGAACGAAGCGATTTCCTCCGCGTTGCCGCACAAGGCATTCGCCAGGGGACGCCTGCATTTTTAATACAAGGCGCAGCCCAGACGCCCGACTCGACAAAACGTAAGCGGCTTCGGGTTGGGTTCACGGCCAGTCGCAAAATCGGCAATGCCGTTGTTCGCAACCGCGCGAAACGTCGCCTGCGGGCAGCCGTGGATTTGGCACTGAGTGCGATGACAGATCAAACCGTCGATCTGGTTTTGGTTGCGCGCCATAGCGCGGTTTCGCGGGACTTTGCCACCATGAGAACGGAATTGAGCAAAGCCGCAGACCGCGTGGTTCGTCAACTTGCGCAGCGGCAATCAGATTTGGCCGCCGCACCATGATCAAATCATGTGTGAGCTTTCTGATGCGGGGCTTGATCAAGATCTATCAATGGACGCTCTCGCCGTTGATTGGGCCTGTCTGCCGCTATACGCCGTCGTGTTCGCACTACACCGCCGAATCGATCCTAAAGCATGGCCCGGCATCAGGCGCGTGGCTGGGCTTAAAACGAATTGCCCGCTGCCATCCTTGGGGCGGCTCTGGATTCGACCCCGTTCCTGACTTTCATGCTCACGATTGTTCGGCTCACGGACATTGCGATTCTCATCCCTCACCAACCCCAACGGTTTAGACGCACGCAAATGGGTGACAATAAAAACATTCTTCTCGCGGCGTCGCTCTCGCTGCTGATTCTCCTGGGCTGGGAGATGTTCTTCGCGCCAACGCCTGTGCCAAGACCAGCTGTCACCGCCGAGGCCGTGACGCCCCCACCGGCAATGCCCGGGACCACACCTGAAGTAGGAGTTGGTGCGCCGCCCACGAACGCGCTTGTCGCGACACCAGAGCCAGTGATCGAGAGCCCGCGCGTGAGCATTGAAACGCCGCACATTAAGGGCTCGCTCTCGCTGATTGGGTCACGATTTGACGACGTAACCTTGACGAAATACCGCGAGACCATCGACCCCACGAGCCCGCCCATTGATTTGCTTTCACCCATGACCGCAACAAAACCTTACTTCGTTGAAATGGGGTGGTTGTCGGCTGACACGAATCTGAGGCTGCCCAACGCGACAACGCTGTGGACTGCACAAGAGAGCGGCAAGGCGTTGACCGAATCCACGCCGACCGTATTGACCTGGGACAACGGGGCAGGTTTGCGCTTCACCAAGACCATCAGCGCCGACAAAGATTATATGTTTATTGTCGAGCAGACTGTCGAGAACATCGGCGCGCAGGCCGCTACGATTTATCCCTATGGTTTGATTGCGCGCCTCGATACGCCCAAGACAGAGGGATTCTTCATCCTCCACGAAGGCCCCCTGGGCGTGTTCAACAGCACGCTGAAGGAAATGAAATACGACGACCTGAAAAAAGAACAGCGCGTGATCGAGCAATCCACCGGCGGCTGGATTGGCATTACCGATAAATACTGGCTCACGGCACTGGCGTTCGACCAAACACTGAAGATCGACGCGACGTTTAATTACGCCACCGTCAATGGACGCGAGCGTTACCAAACGGACCTGCGTGGCGAACCCATCACCATCGCCCCGAACGAGAGAAAAACCATCAAATCATACGTCTTTGCTGGCGCGAAAGAAGTGGGCTTGCTGGATGGCTATACTGAAAGCCTTGGTATCGCACGCATGGATTTGGCTATCGATTTCGGCTGGTTTTATTTCCTCACCTATCCGTTCTTTTACATCCTGAACTGGATGAAAGACTTTTTGGGTAACTTCGGCCTAGCGATCTTGGGCTTCACGGTGCTGCTGCGTGGCTTGATGTTCCCGCTGGCTAACAAGCAGTTCGCCGCCATGAGCAAACTGAAAAAGCTGCAGCCTGAGATGCAAAAATTGCAGGAGCGCTTTGCCAATGACCGCACACGCCTAAACCAAGAAATGATGGAACTTTACAAGCGCGAGAAAGCCAACCCCTTGTCTGGGTGCCTTCCCATTGTGATTCAAATCCCCGTGTTCTTTGCGCTTTATAAAGTCCTGTTCGTCAGCATTGAAATGCGTCATGCGCCGTTTTATGGCTGGATTCACGATCTTTCGGCCATGGACCCCACCAACATTTTCACCTTGTTTGGGCTTATCCCATTCACCATGCCCAGTTTCCTGCACATCGGGATCTGGCCGCTGATCATGGGCGTGACCATGTGGCTGCAACAAAAAATGAACCCGCAGCCGGCCGACCCCATCCAAGCCAAGGTGTTCATGATCTTCCCATTTGTGTTCACCTATATGCTGGCCACATTCCCCGCTGGCCTCGTGATCTACTGGGCGTGGAGCAACATCCTTGGTATTCTGCAGCAATGGGTCATCATGCGCCGTATGGGCGTTAAGATTTAGGTGACCAAGGCAGACGAACAAGCGGCCCTCGCTTATGGCCACAGGCTGTTCATCCGGCCGATTGCTTTTGTGACTGGCGCATTGTCGGAAGACACACTTCCGATTACCAGCTTGCCCGAGGTTGCGTTTGCTGGGCGCTCGAACGTCGGCAAGTCGAGTTTAATCAACGCCCTGGTGGGGCAGCGACAGCTTGCGCGTGTTTCCAACACCCCAGGACGTACCCAGGAAATCAACTTTTTCGACCTGGGTGGACGGCTCATGCTGGTCGACTTGCCAGGCTATGGCTACGCCCAGGCCCCGAAAGACAAGGCCACGGTTTGGGCTTTGTTCATTAAGCGTTTTCTCAAGGGCCGCACCCAACTGCGCCGGGCCTATGTGCTGATTGACAGCCGTCACGGCCTAAAACCGCAAGACGAAGATATTATGTGCATGATGGACGAATCGGCCGTCAATTACCAAATCGTGCTGACCAAAACTGATAAAATTAAACCTGCTGAACTGGCGCGTTGTCGTGAGAGCGTCGCGGGGTCGGCGGCCAAACACGTCGCCGCGCACCCCGTCATCCTTGATACAAGTTCGGTTGAGGCCACCGGCCTGCCCGAGCTACGTGCCGCCTTGTCAGAGTTAGCCTTGCCAGAGTAGGTGTTAGCAACACCCGAACCTGATAGGCGCGAAGAAGTCGCCTGAGACCGAGGACCAACAATGAACCGCGAACGCATACCCCCGACTGATGATTGGCTGGCCAAAGCCGGTGTTCTGGCCGATGCGTTGCCATACATGCGCGAACACGCCGGGGAAACGGTCGTGGTCAAATACGGCGGGCACGCCATGGGCGATGACTCGGTTGCACAGAATTTTGCCCGCGATATCGTGCTGCTCAAACAAGTCGGCATTAACCCCATCGTCGTTCATGGCGGCGGCCCACAGATTGGGGCTATGCTTGAGCGGTTAAAGATCAAAAGCTCATTCATCGATGGCTTGCGTGTCACGGACGCTGACACCGTCGATA
Organism: Rhodospirillaceae bacterium; assembly: GCA_002737725.1. Classification (GTDB taxonomy): domain Bacteria; phylum Pseudomonadota; class Alphaproteobacteria; order Rhodospirillales; family Rhodospirillaceae. The sequence goes on along the minus strand of NSIP01000002.1, from coordinate 87,722 downwards.
TTGTTGAAATGGTGCTGTGCGGCTCGATCAACAAACAAATCGTCACCGCCATCAATCGCGCTGGCGGGTTTGCCGTGGGCATGTCGGGTAAAGACGGTAACTTGATTCGGGCGCAGAAATTGCGCCGCACCAAGCGCGACCCAGGCTCGAACATCGAAAAAATCTTAGACCTTGGCTATGTGGGCGAGCCGACTGAAATCAATCCGCACATTCTCGATACTTTCGAGAAGTCCGACATTATTCCTGTCATTGCACCCATCGGCGTGGGACCGGCTGGCGAGACCTACAACATCAATGCCGACACTGCGGCAGGGGCTGTAGCCGCAGCCGTGGGCGCCGTACGACTTTTAATGCTAACCGACGTGGCCGGCGTGCTTGATGACACAGGCCGATTGATCAAAGAAATGACCGTGGAGCGCGCGAAGACCTTAATGCAGACGGGCACAATCACGGACGGGATGATCCCCAAGGTCCAAACTTGCCTGGATGCCGTTGCACAAGGCGTTGAAGCGGCTGTGATTATGGACGGCCGGGTTGCACATGCCGTGCTTCTGGAGCTCTTTACGCCGACGGGCGCGGGCACCTTAATTAAAGCGAAATGAAATCGCTCATCGACACCTGGATTTTTGACCTCGATAATACGCTTTACAGCGCGAGCACGGGGGTCTTTGGCCAGATTGATGCGCGCATGAAATCGTTTATCGCGCGTGAGTTGGGCCTCACGCTTGCCGAGGCCTATACGCTGCAAAAGAAATACTTCCATGCTCACGGCACGACATTACGCGGATTGATGCTCAATCATGCGACTGACCCCGATACTTTTTTAGATTTCGTCCACGATATTGATCACGACATTCTTGATGCTGATCACAGGCTCGCCAAAGCCATTGAATCGCTACCGGGGCGGAAATTCGTTTTCACGAATGCTACCGCCTATCATGCCGAGCGCGTGATGGACCGTCTTGAGATTAGCCATTTGATGGAGGCCATCTTCGATATTCGATCAGCGGAGTATCTGCCAAAGCCAAACGCCGAACCCTATCAAAAAATGATTCGCGAGCACGCCATTCACGCGAACAGCGCGGCCATGTTCGAAGACTCCAGCGCGAATCTCAAACCAGCAGCAGACCTTGGTATGACAACGATTTGGGTGAAACACCCCACGCCGGTGCATATCGACACCGGCAATCACGATCATTGCCAACATCTGACGGAAAATCTGACGATGTGGTTAGAGACAACGGCGCGCACACTCTGAAAATCCTTAGGCCGAGGCGCGATACCGCGAACTTGCGTCTTTGAACATATTCAGTTGCTATTCCATTTCGGCCTCGGTGGCGTCAAACCAGCTATCTCTTTTTGGCTTGATGGCATGGTTCGGTATCACTCGCGCAATCTTGAGCTGCAAGATTTTTGCCTGATCAGCAGTAAAGTTACCCACCCAGGCGATAGCCAGCATTCCCTTGGCACTTGCGGATTGAACAACCTCCTTCACAGCTTCGACCGGGATCTCAGCTTTGACAGCCAGTGAAGCAAGCATCATGGATGTCAAACCATCCTGAGCCAGAAGCATAATAGATGAGGTCGTGAGCTTTTCAGCCTTGGCTAAATCACTCGCACGCCCGGTCGCCGCCTTGAGAGCTACTGGGTCGAGCGCAACCGACAGGGGGCCGGGCGTGAGCGACAGGCCGCCGTCTTCACGCGTCAGTTTCTGGCGCACAATATGAGCAAGTGCAGCCGTTACCGACTCATCAAAATCTTTGCGCGCCGCGAGTTTCTTCAGCAAGGAATCAGCAACAAAATCTGCAATGGGCAGTACCGCACGTCCGGGCAATTGACGGCGTTGCACCAAGGGTTCGTGCCACAATGGAAACACAGGGACTGCATCAATAATAGCGTCCAGCGTTGCCTCGCGAATCTGCGCGCTTTGGTTATTCAACAGAGCCGCAATTGCATCGACATCAGCCGTATCAACAATGACATTGGAGACTTCCTCGCCAACGTTAACGCGCTTAGAAATCGCGATCAACGATGCGGTGAGCGGACTGCCATGGATAACATCAACCAAGTCTTCGTCGGTAAGGACCGGAGAGAATTCCAACACCGGGCCGGCAACGGCCGTTTCCGCGTCACGCGCAAGCTGTGCGATAATATCGTGAGCCGCGTCAGGAACGCACTTCAGAGCTTCAGACAGAACACGCCGCATGCGCGGCAATTGATCGCGGACAAGCATCATCAATACCTGGTGGACGGTTCGCCAGGTTTTATCGGAATCTGTTTTGTCAAAGCCAGGGACAATCCGCCCAATCCACATGGCCAGCTCGGCGCGAATATCGCATTCGTCATCTGCAGCTAAGATCAACGATGCCTTGTCGGGCGTGGCCGCATTGACCGCAGCGATTCGATGCACCGAGGCCTCTTCGTCGCGGTCAAGAAAGAATAAAATTTCTGGCTCAAGATCAATTTGGCGCGCTAACGCCATACGCCATTGACGTCAATCAAGGGTAAGGCGCTCACCACCATGCATGCGGTTTGCCCATCGCGGCGGCGCGGCCAAGACTCTTGGTGCTCTAAACGATCTATGGTGAAAAACGGATTCGCATTGGCAGACTCAGGCGCAAGTGGCCGAGCAGGCTCTATCATCAGCATATCATCGGCGCTAAACCCCAAGGCACCATGCGGCGTGACATAGGAAAATCGGCGATCAGCGCCCGTCTCCCAGGTAAAGTCACTCGAGATTTCAACGAAGTCACGATACCGCCGTCGGCTATAAACCAAGGCCCGGAGGAGACTGTAATCAAGCGTTAGGCCGCGCATAAAACAAAATGCGGACGCGCGGCCATCAACTAAAATAAATGTCGCTTGCAGGTGTTGAACGGACTCATTCTCTCCGACATCCATGAGATCGACGAGCGCGCGGTCCTCACTCATGGCTCGGAGCGCGAGTTGCGAAACATTCTACTTGGTCGTGAACTCCCAGCTTGGCCAGCAAGAGCGTGGCCAAAGGGTTAAGCGCTGTGACGCCCCCCGCCCGGTCAATCTCTAACACCGCTTCTTCGTGGCGCTGCAAAGCCGCCCGCGAAATCTGCGGGATTGGCTCTGGGGAGTTCAATGCCGGGTTAGAATCAGCCGGGGCGACAGCCTGGAACATGGCGATTTCTCATATGTTCCAACTGCTTAGGTATTCCTGGAGAATGGTTTTGAGTCAAAGGAGAGTTCGCAAACTGACACTGTATCTCGCGCCTCAGCCAGGAAACCTGCGGCGTTGACACCAGGGCCATGGCCGCTATCTTGCGCACGCCTTCCTGCAACATCTGAAAATCATTAAAGTATCATGGATATCAATAGCTTAGAAAAGACCGTTGAGTCGGCCTGGGATGCACGCGACACCTTGAGTGCCGCCACGCAAGGCGAATACCGCAATGCGGTTAGCTCAGCCTTGGACTTGCTGGATGGGGGCACGCTCCGAGTCGCCGAAAAGCGCGACGGAAAGTGGGTGGTTAATCAGTGGCTAAAAAAAGCCGTACTGCTGTCGTTCCGCCTCAATGACATGGGCACGATTTCGGGTGCGCCGGGCGGCGCATCGTGGTGGGACAAGGTCCCCTCAAAGTTCGACGGCTGGTCAGCCGCCCAGTTCAAGCAAGCAGGTTTTCGCGCCGTTCCCGGCAGCATCGTGCGCCGCTCGGCGCATATTGCCCCCGGGGTTGTGTTGCTGCCGAGTTTTGTCAATCTCGGGGCCTTTGTGGACACCGGCACCATGATCGATACGTGGGCGACGGTGGGCAGCTGCGCACAAATTGGGAAGAACGTTCACATCTCGGGAGGGGCCGGGATCGGTGGCGTTCTTGAGCCGCTGCAAGCAGGCCCTGTGATCATCGAAGACAATTGTTTTATCGGTGCACGCTCGGAAGTGGCCGAAGGTGTGGTGGTCGAAGAAGGTGCGGTGCTGTCGATGGGGGTGTTTATCGGCGCATCGACAAAAATTATCGACCGCGCGACCGGCGAAATTTTCATGGGCCGCGTCCCATCGCATGCCGTGGTTGTGCCGGGCACATTGCCAGGAAAAGCTTTGCCGGATGGATCGCCAGGGCCGGGGCTCGGTTGTGCGGTCATCGTGAAGCGTGTCGATGCAAAGACGCGGGCCAAGGTCTCCATTAACGAACTGCTGCGCGATTGAGCGACGCCCCCACCCTTTCCGCCCTGAGCCATCCGCTGGAGTTGGCGCGCGCGCTGATTCGACGCCCCAGCGTTACGCCCTTGGATGAAGGGGCGTTGGATGTTTTACAAACGGCGCTGACCAAGCTGGGATTCACATGCCATCGCCTTGTCTTCGCAGACGACGGCGCGCCACCGATCAGCAATCTCTATGCGCGCCTGGGCAACCAAGCACCTCATTTTTGCTTTGCGGGACACACAGACGTTGTTCCAGTCGGCTCAGGTTGGACAACCGAGCCTTTTCAGGCCGATGTGATTGATGGCTACCTGTATGGGCGCGGCGCATCGGACATGAAGTGCGCGATTGCAGCGTTCGTTGCGGCCAGCGCGCAGTTCACCGAGAAACATAAATCGTTCAATGGCTCCATTAGCTTACTCATTACGGGCGATGAAGAGGGCGATGCAATCAACGGTACCAAGAAAGTGCTGGATTGGCTAAAGGCGCGCGGAGAAAAGATTGACGTCTGCGTGGTCGGCGAGCCCACAAGCCAAACAAAACTCGGCGACATGGCAAAAATTGGCCGCCGTGGCAGCCTAACCGCCAAGCTGGTCGTATATGGCACAGCGGGGCATTCGGCATATCCGCACTTGGCAGACAACCCGATTCCACATCTGATTAAATTGCTTGGCGCTTTGATCGCTAAGCCCTTGGACAATGGCTCGGCACACTTTCAAGCCTCGACACTGGCGATCACCACGATTGATGTCGGCAACACAGCGTCCAACGTGATTCCGGGCTCAACGCGAGCGGCTTTCAATATCCGCTTCAACGATCTGCACACCGGCGAGAATCTGAAAGCATGGCTGAAGAGCACGCTTGATGCCGCCGCGCAAGGAGCACACTACGAGTTAGAAACGCGCATCTCGGGCGAGTCATTCCTCACACCACCGGGCGTGTTGAGCGAGCTGGTCGCTGCCGCAGTCCAAGACATCACGGGCTGCAGACCGGAAATATCCACCACGGGCGGGACGTCAGACGCGCGCTTCATTAAAGACGTCTGCCCGGTTGTTGAACTGGGGATGGTGGGACTGACGATGCATAAGGCCGACGAGCGTTGTGCCTTGAAAGACTTGGACGACCTCACGGCGATTTATCGGCGTATGCTCGAACGCCATTTTGCGACAACATGATCGCCCCCTCATGATCGACGCCGCACGATTTGCCCAGGCGCTTAAAGGCCTGCGCTTGTTGTTAGCGTTGGAGCCAGACGGGCTGTCGTTTTTTGAAAAGTCTTATGCCGGGTTCTTGCGCTCGTTCTTTCCGGCCCTTGTTTTAGCGCCGCTGCAATTTATTCACGTTTCCGCTTTATATATGGCCGCCGATCCAACTCCGGAATTGGCTATCAGCGTGATCGTGGAAACGTTGGCTTATGTTCTGACCTGGGTCTTGTTTCCATTCGTGATGCTCTATGTCACCCGAGCTTTGGGCAAAGACGGCGCCTATTTCACTTACATTGCTCCCTATAACTGGTTTCAGTTGTTGGTCGGACTGGTGGTGTTGCCTCTGACATTATTGGTCGATTTCGGGGGCTTGGACGGTGAGGCGGCGGCATTTTTTAATTTTCTAATCTTGGGGTTGTTTCTATTTTATGGAACGTTCCTGGCACGCACGGCATTGAATGTGACAACCTCAATGGCATTTGGGATTGTACTGATCGATATCATGATCAGCCTGGTCAGCAGCGAGCTGATTGATCAGATTCCAACTTAACGTCAGCCATCGGGATATCGAACACTGACGAGATAGAGCCCACAGGCCGGCGCGGTAGGGCCGGCGCGAGAACGATGACGAGCGCTAAGCGCATCAGCCACGTCTTTGCGCGTCCACTTTCTCTCGCCCACCAGTTTCAAAGTCCCCACAATATTGCGAACTTGGTGATGCAGAAACGAACGGGCCCGAACCCGAACTAGAATATCTTCGCCCTGGCGTGTGACCGAAAGCTCATCAAGTGTGCGAACTGGGGAATCGGCCTGGCAAGCAACCGCGCGGAAGCTGGTGAAATCGTGCTTGCCCACAAGAACTTGCGCCGTATCGTGCATCACGGACGCGTCAAGGGCGTGAGAAATCCACCAGGCGCGATCACCATCTAGCGCTAACGGCGCGCGCCGATTCACAAACCGATACTCGTAGGCACGCTCGAGCGCTGAGAACCGCGCATGAAAGCCATCAGGCACGCGAATCGCAGACAAAACAGCAACAGGATGCGGACGAAGGTGCGCGTTGAGTGCGTTCACCACAACTTCGGGCGGATCATCACGCGGGATATCGGCATGCGCCACCTGCCCCAACGCATGAACGCCCGCATCCGTACGCCCCGCGACCTGCACTACAATATCGATCTGGCAGTAGGCTTTGAGCGCCGCCTCTAAAACGGCTTGGATTGAGGGGCCATTGTCCTGGCGCTGCCAGCCCGCAAAGCCCGTGCCATCATACTCAATGGTCAACTTAAAACGCGGCATTAAGCGGTCACGCCATATTTCTGGCTCATCTGGCGCGTCGACAAGCCATTGTCGCCCAGCCATTCCTCGGCCAGTATTGCCCAACGTTCGTGATCGCGCCACACGCCATCGATCTGCAAGAACGAGTGTGAGAACCCTTCCTTGCGAAATCCCATTCGCTGAATCAGCGCAAGTGAACCCTCATTCCCCGGCTGCACATTGGCCTCCATGCGATGGAGCCTTAGTTCGATAAAAGCGCGGTCCAGAACCATGGATAGCCCTTCGCTCATGTATCCGCTGCGCGTGAAGTCGCTGCCGATATAGTAGCCCAAGGTACCTGAACGCATACCGCCATAAATAACGTCATTGATATTGACCACGCCTAACAAGGCATCGTCCTCTAATCGACCTAAAAAAAAGCCAATCGTACGCCCATTGGCCAAACGGTCGAGATAACCACGATAGCGGCGTGGATCGAGTGCCGGGAAAACCCACGGGCGATGAAAGTTTTGGCTGGCGTTTGTCATCGCCAGGAAATCGTCCATGCAATCACGCAGAGGTTCAAACAAATAAACCCTGTCGCCCTTTGAGATGATTTTACGACGCCCGAACATGGAAATAGCCAATGCGAATCAGGATTACCGAGGTTGAATCTATGCGAGGCGGGTATGGGGAGGCAACGCGAAGCCACGCAGGAAATCGCCCACGGACATCGCGGAACGGCCAGCGCGCTGGACCAGCGTGGGCCGGATCGCGCGCTGGGCGCAAGCAATAGTGAAGTCGGGCGTTATAACATCGCCAGGATGCCCTTGGCCTGTGACGAGTTCAGCGCGAAGGAGTTTGATGCGCTCGCCCGCAAGCTCGATCCACGCGCCAGGGAATGGCGATAACCCATGGATTTGACGCAAGACGGTTTTGGCATCGTGATCAAAATTAACTTTTGCCTCGGCTTTGTCGATCTTCGCGGCGTACGTCACGCCCATCTGAGGTTGGGGTTGAGAGTTTAGCGCCCCTTGGGCGAGATGCGACAACGCCTCCAGAATGAGATCGCCGCCCAGATTGGCAAGCACATCATGCAGTTCCCCAGCCGTGGTCTGATCGCTGATCGCAACGCTACGCGACAGCAACATCGCCCCGGTATCAAGCCCCGCATCCATCTGCATGATCGTGACCCCCGTCTCAGTATCGTTCGCCATGATGGCCCGTTGAATGGGCGCAGCCCCCCGCCAACGCGGCAACAACGATGCATGAATGTTAAGGCAGCCGTGTTGTGGCGCATCCAAAACCGCTTGGGGCAAAATCAAGCCATACGCCGCAACCACGGCGACATCCGCATTCAGTGCGGAAAACTGACTTTGCGCGTCGGCAGATTTTAATGTTTTGTGGGCGCGCACTTCAATTCTGTTTTTCTCGGCCCACAGTTGCACGGGGCTGGGCCGCTCGGCCTGGCCCCGGCCAGCTGGCCTGGGCGGTTGCGTATAAACACAAATCACATCGTGAACTCTGGCCAAGCGAGCCACAGCTGTGACCGCAAAGTCAGGCGTACCCATGAATATAATCCGCCCGGGCTTGGAGAGCTGGGGCTTCGACATGGGATTAAGCAGGCTCCGTCTCGTAATAGGTACGACCAAGTTTCTTCTGCTTAGTCAGGCGCCGCAAAATCATACCGCGCTTCAAGCTTGAGATGTGATCGACGAAGAGCGTGCCCTGAAGGTGATCGATTTCGTGCTGGATCACGACAGATAATAAGCCATCAGCTTCGATCTCTTGTTGTTTGTTCTTTTCGTTGAGATACCGCACACGGATTTTATCGGGCCGCTCGACCATGTCATATTCCCGAGGCAACGACAGACAGCCTTCTTCGTGGATTTTGTTCTCGTCGGAGGTCCAGATAATCTCAGGGTTGGCCATCTTGATCGGGCGCGGCGGACCCTTCTCTGGTGCGGGGTCCACCACGATTATGCGCTTGGCCACGCCGATTTGGGGGGCTGCCAACCCAATGCCCGGGGCGTCATACATGGTCTCGAGCATATCGGACATGAGCCTGGCCGTCGCAGCGTCGACCGACTCTACGGGCGTGCATTTGCTCTTGAGGCGCAAATCTGGGGCAATGATGATCTTGAGCTTCGCCATGGCCGTGAGATAAGGCCCTTGGCGCGCCCGGTCAACTCCCTCTAATTTTGGATTCTAGCAGTGTATTCCAGGTCCGCTTGGCCCTTAGCGGGAACCGTGATGGTCCATTCGGCCATGCGGGCGTTGGCTTTGTCGTGAGCTTGGGTTTCGCGCGTGATCTCCCAGGCCCCATCAAATGGTTCAACAACGCGTACGGATACTGGCTTAGTCTTGGCGTTCTTCAGACTCACGCGCCAGGTTGTCAGCACGATCCGCTCACCCGCGCGTACGAAATTTTTCTGCTCGCGCTCCGACGTCACGTCGAAATCGCGGCCGACAACAATGCGAACGTCCCCACCCTCGGCCGTGTGATTAAGTGCGGATTCACCCAAAAACTGCGGCGCACCCGTTTCGTCTTGTCCATACACACGCACCACGCCCGCGGGCAGCGGCAAACCCAAACCTACAGCCTTGTCGTTCTTGAGGGTGATGGCGCTTTCGGCTTGGGTGACCGGCGGGCGTTCCGGCATCTGTTGCTGATAGAAATATGGCTCGCCGCGCACAATATATTCCTGCTTCACGGCAACCCCCTTTCCACCGAGCAGCGCAATTTGCTTGGTTCGGTTGTTCTCAAGGCTAAGGGGTTTTTCGATGTTATAGAGATGATAGCTCCCCAGACTTTGCTGCTGAATGCCGTCAGCTGGGGCTGCCATGGCCATGGCCACCTCAGGTCCGCCACGGCGGGCCATGGTCTTGATCTGAGGGGAGGGCGCGCTGCGATTGATGTCGCCCGAGATCAATTTGACTTTCGTGTCCTTGAAGTCAACGCCCGTTGTATTTGTAATGGTCGCCCAGCCTGTCAGATCAAGCCGTTTTTCATCAGCGTCAAAATCCGCCACGTAATTCGTGCGCCAGGATAACCCACTGGTGAGATAGCTCAACTCGGCGCGCAGATCCTTCGCAACGGGGCCCTTCACGGTCATCAGAAGTGTGGGCGAGACACGCAACCCTTCTGGCAAGGTATCAAACACAATGCGCCCAGGCACTTGGGTATGTATTTTCCCACCAATCTCGAGCACAAGGCCTTGATCGACAGACAGAACTTTGGCCCGTTCCACCGTGTCCTTCCCGGTTGCGGGGTTGGGCGTGAAAACGCTGACGTCACGACCGACAGAGCGTTGCAAAACCGATTGTGGGCTCAGCACATTGGAATCAAAGACTTGCTCGATCACTTGGAATGGCTCTGGCCCCAGCAGGCGAAACAGAACCGTTTCTGGCTGGATTTGGCCGCTAACACCTAAAAACGCCAGCGTGCTTTGCGCCGTCGGCAACTTGAAATCACGCTGGTCTTTGACCAAGGCCAAGTCGCTCTCGTAGATGGTTAATTCCAGCACTTTGCGCGCTTCGGGCGGGATTGGGGCCTCTTGCGACTGCGCCGCGAAAGGAGCGAAAAGCGTGACAATGATGCAGAGAAGACGAAGAGGCATGAGGAACTCGATGAGGTTGGGTCCGAAGATTAGGAGCAAACGAAGGTACGTGTTTAACACCAGAGTCGTTTGGAATATTGTCCTCATCATGGCAGCCAATCTTTGGAGCGCAAAGTAGTGTTAACGACAACCCTTGCCCTGACGTCAATCGCCATCGCGCTGGCGGTTGTGGCTTTCTTGGCGGCTTGGCGCGCCATCAGCGCCTCACGCCAGGATAATGACCGGCTGAGCATTCTCTCGGACGCCATGAACCGCTTGGTCGATAGTCAAGCGAGCATGACAGGCAGGCTGGCCCAAATGTCCGAAAGCCAGATTGCGGCCCAATCGAGCGCTGCCGAGCGTCTTCAGGCGCAGGAGCGCAACGTCACAAAAATGCTCGACGAGCGCCTGACCGAAGTCACGCGCCGGGTGGGCGAAAACCTGATGAAAGCGGGCGAGAAAACCACCGAAACTTTGGGCCAATTGCAGGAGCGTTTGGCAGTAATCGATTCCGCCCAAAAGAACATTGCCGAGCTGTCGCAAGATGTGGTCAGCCTGCAGGATTTGCTGTCGAACAAACAGGCACGTGGAGCCATTGGCCAAGTTCAGATGGAAGATCTGGTGCGGAATATGTTGCCGCCAGGGGCTTTTGAGTTTCAATTCACGCTATCGAACGGCAAACGCGCCGATTGCGTGATCAAGTTGCCTAATCCGCCAGGACTGATTGCAGTGGATTCGAAATATCCGCACGAGGCTTATGCACGCATGATCTCGGCTAGCGATGACCGCGAACGCGTAGCGGCTCAACAGTCGTTCCGCACAGATGTTCTGAAGCACATCAAGGACATCGCCGAGAAGTATATCATCCCTGGTGAAACGTCAGACTCAGCGATCATGTTCGTCCCGGCGGAATCGGTGTTTGCCGAACTGCACGAAAATTTCTCAGACATCGTGGAGGCTGGTTTTGCCAGGCGCGTTTATGTGGTGTCACCGACAACATTAATGGCAACGCTCAATACCGTGCGTGCGATCTTAAAAGACGCGCGTATGCGTGAGCAAGCGCACCTGATTCAGCGCGAAATCGGCGAGCTGACCAAAGACGTCGTGCGGCTTGATAAACGCGTGGGCGAATTGGCCCGTCATTTCGGCCAAGCCCAAACGGACGTGAAGGAGATTCAGACATCGACCGAGAAAATTATGAAACGCGGCGCACGCATCGAGAACATACCACTCGACGCCAGTGGCGAAGCGGTCGAAGTGCCGGACTTGATCGCGCCAGAAGCCGAGCAACCCCGGCGAGAGCTTTTGCAATAATTTCACCTCGGCCTTGATCGTGCCCTGTTTTCTCCTTACATAAATATGATTGCGTGTTACCTGCCATTTCTATTGGAGGTTAAGCCGTGTCCGCATCGATTTTTGCCATCTTCGTTTTTGCCCTTGGCGTCATCATTGTCTTCCGCGCCGTTGTGGTGGTGCCACAGGGGTGGAACTACACCGTCGAACGCTTCGGAAAATTTATGGTCTCGCTCGGGCCGGGCCTGCACCTGATCACGCCCTTCATTGAATCGGTCGGGCGCAAGATGAATATGATGGAGGTGGTGCTGGATGTGCCCTCGCAGCAAGCCATCACCAAGGACAACGCGGTGGTTACAGCCGATGGCGTGCTGTTCTTTCAAGTGCTTGACGCCGCCAAAGCTGCTTACGAAGTCAGCAATATCAACGTCGCGATTCTCAACCTGACCATGACCAACATTCGCACGGTCATGGGCAGTATGGACTTGGATGAGCTTCTTGCGCAGCGTGATTCCATCAACGCGCGCCTGCTGCGGGTGGTAGACGAAGCCACCTCGCCGTGGGGAATCAAGATCACGCGCATCGAGATTAAAGACATCTCACCGCCGAAGGATTTGGTGGACGCCATGGGACGGCAGATGAAAGCAGAGCGCGAGAAACGTGCGCAGATTCTTGAAGCTGAGGGCGCGAAGCAAGCGGCGATCTTACGCGCTGAGGGTCAAAAGCAGGGGCAAATCCTGGAAGCTGAGGGCGAGCGTGAAGCCGCCTTCCGTCAAGCCGAAGCGCGTGAGCGCCTCGCAGAAGCCGAGGCCAAAGCGACAACCATGGTGTCGGAAGCCATTGCCAAGGGCGACGTGCAAGCCATCAATTACTTCGTCGCTCAGAAATATGTTGAGGCGCTGCGGGATGTGGCGTCAGCCCCCAATGCCAAACTGGTTCTGATGCCACTGGAAGCCAGCGGTGTCATTGGCGCTATCGGCGGCATTGCCGAACTGGCTCGCGAGGCCTTTGGCAAAGCGGGCCCAACAACACAAACCAAATCAGCACGTATTCCTGACGCGGGCTAGGAGACGGTCCATGGAGACGTTCTTGGAATCATTCAATCATTGGGGCTGGTGGATTTTTGCGCTCGTCTTGTTTGCGATCGAGTTGCTAGCCCCAGGCGTGTTCTTCTTGTGGTTGGGCTTATCCGCCATCGTGGTGGGATTCATCGCACTTCTGTTGCCTGATCTCGGCTGGCAGATGGATTTCATCATCTTTGCTGTGCTTGGTGTCATCTTCGCGATCGTGGGGCGGCGCTACTGGAAACCAAAATCTGGCGACAGCGCTGACCCCACGCTTAATCAGCGAGGCGTTCAATACATCGGTCAAGTTTACGTTCTACAAACCGCGATCGAGAACGGCCATGGGCGAATTACAGTTGGTGATGGATCATGGCTGGTGAGCGGGCCAGACCTTCCCATCGGCGCACGCGTGCGCGTGAGCGGCGTTGACGGTGCGCGACTAATGGTGGAAAGCGCTTAAGCGCTGTTCAAGTTAATAGCTGGACCGCGAACTGGGTGAGGATGCGGTTGCCGCCGCATCAACATCGCGCGGAACTTCAACCCGCATGGTCTTGGTCGAGCCCGATGCGCCTGGGAAATCCCTAAAGATCGCATCAAGAATATAAGGCATCACCGGCACGATTTGACCGTTCAGGCCTTCGCTCAATGCGCGACCTTCGAATACACGTTCGGGCGACGGTGTGCCGTAGCTGGCCCCTTTGTACATATTCAAATCAACACGGCGCACATAGACCTGCTGAGTATTGGCATAGCTGTCATAGAGCGGATCATAGGCACCGCCAAATCCCCAACGCGGCCCACCGAACCCATAACCGATGGAAACGCTTGAGGTGCGGCTGCGCACATCAGGGCTGGGGCCTTCGACGCTAAACTTCAATGTAACTGCAAAATCGGCCTTGCTGGGCCCGCCGGTTGATTGCTTCAAACCCATCGCCGTGAGCTTGGCGTTCAGCATGTCGGCGTACTGCTTATACTCCAGGCTTTGCTCCTGCTCTTTGTCGAGCGCAGTGATCGCAAAGGTTTGCCCCGACGGAGTTGCCGGAAGCGTATGGAAGCGCGTGACATCGGAGGTGACATACCGCGGGCTGACGCAAGCCGACAAAGTTAAAGCCGCGATGGCTGCAAATATGACCGAACGAATCATCAGAACCTCCTCACGCTAAAAAATATCAACGCACAACCTATAAACGAACAGCGAAGCCAGTTGTTGCATGGCACATACGACCCCACAATGCCGGAATCAATCCACACACTCCCACAGGATTATGGCTGGGCTGTGGCAAGACACCGAATCCTAGACTGCATTACATGGGCCGGCGGGCTTTGAGAGCTGCCGAAATAGTGCCGTCATCAAGATAATCAAGCTCACCCCCAACCGGCACGCCATGCGCGAGGCCCGAGATGCTCAATCCTTTTTCTTTCAGCCGATCAGCAATGTAATGCGCCGTCGTTTGGCCATCCACGGTTGCACTGAGCGCCAATACAACTTCTTTCACCTCGCCCTGTCGCACACGCGCGAGCAGGAGGTCGATTTTCAAATCTTCAGGCCCAATGCCATCGATAGGCGAGAGCAGCCCACCCGTGACGTGATAGCGGCCCTTAAAAGCAGTGGTGCGCTCCATGGCCCAGAGGTCCGAGACACTTTCGACCACACAAACAATCGCGGAGTCGCGTCTTGGATCGGTGCAAATGGCACAGGGGTCTTGGCTATCAAAGTTTCCGCACGCCGAGCAGATCTTCACTGTCTCTGCTGCGACCATCATCGTCCGCACAAGCGGATCGAGCATCGTCTCGCGCTTTTTCAGTAACGCCAGCGCGATACGCCGCGCCGAACGGGGGCCCAGCCCTGGCAATTTTGCCAAGTGACGAATCAATGCCTCAATTTCGGCTCCAGCCATAACGCCGTCACGACTACATTAAAAAGGCAACTTGAAGCCCGGCGGCAATGGCAAGCCGCCGGTAATTTTGCCCATCTCAGATTCAGCTGCCGCATCGACCTTGCCCTTGGCATCGTTGACCGCAGCCACAATCAGGTCTTCCAGCATTTCTTTTTCAGCCGGGTTGATCAGGGACGGGTCAATTTTCATGCGGCGCAGCGCACCCTTGCCGTTCAAAGTCGCCGTGATCATGCCGCCGCCCGACTGGCCCGACACTTCCATGTCCGCCAGGCGAGCCTGCATGTCGCCCATACGACTTTGCATCTCCTGCACTTTTTGCATCATTTGGCCGAGGTTCTTCATCGGGGGGTCTCCAACAAATAATAGTTAAGTTTCTACGCGACTGATGCGGTCGATCTTGGCGCCGGGAAACGCATCTAACAATGATTTCACCAGCGGATCAGCCTTGGCTTTGTCTTCTTCCTGTTCGTAAAGAGTTTTGTCTCCGGCAGCGCTGACGACGCTGACAATCCAGCGTTGGCCGGTCCACTTGGTCAGATGTTTTCCGACAAGGCCTGCGAGATCGTTCGGCGCACCCTTCTCTGGGTTAAACTCGATACGCCCTTCTTCAAAGCGCACCAAACGCACGCCGCGCGTCAGCTGCGCCGACAACAAAATCTCGCGTTTGCTTTCAAACAACGCCACGACATCGGCAAAAGACTTCAGTGCCACTGCCTCAGCAGGCAGCACGGCCAATGGCTCGGGCATCGGCCTGGGTTGAGAAGCGGCAGTGGCAACTCCGCCGCTCATGCCCAGTGCAGCCCGCGGTGCAGCTGGCGATGGGACGGGAGCTGACGGCCGCGCAGCAGCAGGAATTGCCCCGCCGCTTTGCAGGGTCTTCAAAGCATCACCCGGTGTTGGCAAATCAGAAGCATACGCCAGGCGGATCAACACCATCTCGACGGCTTGTAGTGGCAGCGGTGCAGAGCGTGCTTCGCTGAGGCCCTTCAGCAGCATCTGCCAGGCCCGCGACAACACCGGCACGGACAAGCCCTTAGCCATCTCGAGTCCGCGTGTGCGTTCGGTTTCAGCAAGCCCTGGATCGCGCGCTGTTTCGGTGGAAATTTTTACGCGCGTCAGCCAGTGCACTAACTCGAGAAGATCTTGCACCACGACCACGGGATTTGCCCCAGAGGCATACTGATCTTGCACAATCGCCAGCGCCGCTTTCACGTCGCCTCGCATGACCGCATCGAACAAATCGAACACTTTGGCGCGGTCGGCCAAGCCCAACATATCGCGCACAGCTTGCTCGGTGACGGTTTGATCGCCACCACCTGCCGCCTGTGAGATCGCTTGGTCTAAAATCGATAAACCATCCCGTGCAGAGCCATCAGCAGCGCGCGCAATCAAAGCGAGCGCGGCGGGTTCGATCTTGGCGTGTTCTTTGTCGGCGACGCCCGAGAACAATGCCGTCAAATCATCTGACTCGATGCGGCGCAGATCAAACCGCTGACAACGCGACAGCACCGTCACAGGCACTTTGCGAATTTCAGTAGTGGCAAAAATAAATTTCACATGCGCGGGCGGCTCTTCCAACGTCTTGAGAAGTGCGTTGAAGGCCTTCTCCGACAGCATGTGAACTTCGTCGACGATGTAGACTTTGTAGCGGGCCGAGGTGGGGCGGTAGCGCACGCCATCTAACAGTTCGCGAATATCATCAATGCCCGTGCGGCTTGCGGCGTCCATTTCCAGCACATCAACGTGCCGGTCTTCGGCGATGCCCGTGCAGTGCACGCAAACGCCACATGGATCGGGGGTTGGGCCGCCCTTGCCATCGACACCGATGCAATTCAGTGCGCGTGCAATCAGGCGCGCAGTGGTTGTTTTCCCCACACCACGAACGCCCGTCAGCATGTAGCCCTGGGCAATGCGCCCCGAGGTAATAGCATTGGTGAGAGTGCGCACCACCGCTTCTTGCCCGATGAGATCGGTAAAGCGTGCCGGTCGGTACTTACGCGCGAGCACCCGGTAGTTGGCAGCACTGGTGCCGGTCGCGGCCGCCGGATCGGATGCGCTGTCGGTCATGGATGGGCGGTGCGGCCTAGCGAGTGATGACTGATATAGGCGAGAGACTGGACAGCGACCCAGACGTGATTCGTTACGGCTGCTTCCTTCCGGACCTGACCGGGTTGGCGAGACATCTGTCCACCGCCAGCCTCTCAGGGTCATATATCGACTATCAGTCCCTACAACGCAAGGCCGCTGGCGGCTTTTCCTGACCCGAGAAATGCCGACAACAAACTGATATATATAGCTTTTTTGATATTGCTTTGCGCTTGCGTTAAGATCACAAGAACCTAGTCCTGATCGCCTGCACCCCAGACGACCCCGAGAGTGACCCAACGATGAACGCGCCCCGGCCCACACCAGTGATTCTGTGCATCCTTGATGGCTGGGGCCACCGTGTAGAACGCGACAATAACGCCATCGCCTTGGCACACACGCCCACGTGGGACCGGCTATTGGCAACCTCCCCCCACGCCCTGGTGGAAACCAGCGGACTCGATGTGGGCCTGCCCGTCGGACAGATGGGCAACTCGGAAGTCGGCCACATGAATATCGGCGCTGGCCGGGTCATGATGCAAGAGCTGCCGCGTATTGATGCCGCGGTAGCCGATGGCAGCCTTGCCACCAACACAGCCCTGACAACATTCATCGCCGCGCTGAAACGCAGCGGTGGTGTGTGCCATGTGATGGGATTGATTTCCACCGGCGGCGTACACTCGCATCAAGATCATATCGTCGCCCTAGCCAAGATCGTCAGTGAGGCCGGTGTACCGGTGCTCATTCATGCGTTTCTCGATGGGCGGGACTCAGCCCCGCAGTCCGCGTTCGGATTCATGGAAAAATTCATGTCCGATCTGAAGCCGCAGACGCTAACGCATATTGCGACCGTCGGCGGACGCTATTACGGCATGGATCGCGACAAGCGCTGGGAGCGCATTGAGAAAGGTTATCTTGCCGTCGCTGAGGCCAACGCGCCCCATGCCAGCGATCCACTGAGTGCGATTCGTGCCTCTTACGACAACAAGATCACTGACGAGTTCATGATCCCGGTCGTGATGCCTGGATATACAGGCATGAAGAATGGCGATGGCCTGCTAGTGGGCAACTTCCGTGCCGACCGCGTGCGACAAATTTTAACTGCGCTTTTGGATCCAAACTTTGACGGGCTGGTGCGTCCCCGCACAATCAAATTTTCCGCTGCCACCGGCCTGACGGAATATTCCTGCGCACTCAATCGGTTCATGACGGCGCTCTACACCAGCGCCCCGCCTACCAACGTTCTAGGCGAAATCTTAAGCAAGCATGGGCTGACGCAGTTGCATATTTCTGAGACTGAAAAATATGCGCACGTCACGTTCTTCTTAAATGGGGGGCGGGAAGCAGAGTTTCCCGGCGAAACGCGAATTCTTGTTCCGAGTCCCAAGGTTGCGACCTACGATCTTAAGCCCGAGATGTCAGCTCTTGAGGTGACATCGCACATTGTTTCGAGCATCGCGCAAAAGAAGTTCGACATGATCATCGTCAACTATGCCAACGGCGATATGGTGGGTCATACGGGCATTTTACCTGCCGCCATCAAAGCCGCAGAAACTATCGATACATGTCTTGGAACATTAGAGATCGCCGTCAAGGCTGCCGGGTGCACGCTTCTGATCACAGCCGATCACGGCAACCTAGAACAAATGCGCGATCCCGACACCGGCGAGCCCCATACCCAACACACGGTCGGAAAAGTTCCTGTCGTGTTGGTCAATCCGCCCATGGAACTGACATCACTTAAGGATGGTCGATTGGCTGACATCGCACCGACTGTTTTAGATTTGCTCGGTCTGCCGCAACCCAGCGAGATGACGGGGCACTCTTTGATTAGGGCCGTCGCCGCAGATAAAAAACAAAACCGTGACGCGGTTTAATAAAACCCATTTGCACTCGGCGCTTTTTATTGCGTGCCTGTTCACATCAAGCGTTCTGTCTTCCGCGCTGATTGCACAAAACCTCACGCCAGAAGAAGAGCGCTTGCGCGCCCTCGAACAAGAATTAAAAGTAGGCAAAACAGAGAAGGCACGCCTTCAACAACGCCAAGACACCGTAGTACACGAGCTCAGCACCTTGCGTGGCAACTTGGTCAGCTTGGCCCAAGAGGTGCAGGAGCAAGAATACTCGCTCAATGTATTGGAAAATCGCCTCGGCGATCTTGAGAAAGAAGAAGCGAAACTCAAATCAACTTTGAGCCTTCGCGACGAACAAATGCAGCGCGTGGCCATGGCGATTCAACGCATGGCGTTACGACCTGCCGATGCTGTGACACTCTCACCGCTGAAGCCCGATGATGCTGTGCGAACCGCCATTTTACTGCGAGCAGCCATTCCCGAAGTTCAAGCCTCGGCCAAAACTCTCGAAACCGAACTGGGGCAGCTTTACGGCGTGCGCACACAGATGCAAGAGCAGCAACAGAAAATCGCCTTAGCCGCAGCAGGGTTGATCGACAAGCAGCGCGCCCTTGAGGCCAAGGAGCAAGAAAAAGCGAAGTTGCAGTTGGAACTCACGACAGCCACGGCCGAAGCCACGGCTAAAGTGCAGCGCCTGGCCAACGAGGCGGGCGATCTGAAAGAGCTCGTGGCCAAGCTGATCGCGCAGCGTGCGAGCGAAGCCAAACGCCAAGAAGCTGTGCGGCAAGCTGAAGCGGCAAGAATTGCAGCGGCCCCGTCGCCCAGCGGCCCACCTGCGGCAGGGCGGATTGTGTTGAAACCGCCCATGGGCATGGATGGATCAGCTGCCAAATCCCCAGAGCCGAAATCCCCAGCGGGCGAAACCAAGATGGCAGCACTTCCACCCGCTTCCGCGGCTAGCACGCCCAAGCCGTCTGATCTGCGGCCCTTTAGCGGCGCGCGCGGAACGATGCCGTTCCCGGCCATAGGCACATTAAAAAGACGTTATGGGGAAGGTGGCGATGATACCGGCGCCCTGAACAAGGGTATCGTGATCTCGGCGCGGGCCGGTGGCCAAGTGATCGCACCGTTTGATGGCGTGGTGGCTTTCGCCGGTCCGTTCCGCGGCTACGGCCTTCTCTTGATCATCGAACATAGCGAGGGATATCATACCCTTCTTGCGGGTTTAGGCCGGATCGACTGCGTTCTTGAACAGCGCTTATTTGCAGGTGAGCCGATCGGCGTTATGACCAACGAAAGTACTGCCGAACTCTACGTTGAACTACGCCAAAACGGACAGCCCGCGAATCCCCTTCCATGGTTAACAAGCCGCGCAGTCGGCAAGAGCAACAGATGACATTGACCTTTAAAACAAAATTCTCGACCGCGTTTTTTCTCTCGACATCGGCTGTTGCGCTCGCTCTGCCTGCACAAGCCGCCGAGACAAAGTTCTCAACGGATACTTATAAGTATCTCGAGCTCTTCGGTGATGTGTTCGAACGCGTGCGGCGTGACTACGTCGAAGAAGTCACCGACCAGCAGCTTTTGGAAAATGCCATCAACGGGATGTTGACTGCGCTTGACCCGCACTCGGGCTACATGCCCGCCAAAGGTTTCCAGGACATGCAAGAGCAGACCAAAGGCGAGTTTGGTGGCTTAGGCATCGAGGTCAACATGGAGAATGGCCTTGTTCGGGTCGTCTCGCCCATCGACGAAACACCGGCTGCCAAAGCGGGCGTGCAGCCTGGCGACTACATTATCGGCATCGATGGCAAGCCCGCAATCGGGCTTACGCTCAACGAAGCCGTCGAAAAAATGCGTGGTGCGCCAGATACTGAAATTACCATCACCATCCGCCGCCAAGGCCTTGACCCTTTTGATCTGAAAATGAAACGGGCCGTTGTGAAGGTGCAATCTGTACGTTCGCGAGTCGAGGGCGATATCGGATATTTGCGCGTGACATCCTTCAACGAGCAAACACAAATAGGTCTTGAGAGCGCCATCAAAGGGATCAATGCGAAGCTTGGTAATAAACTCCGCGGCTTTGTGCTTGATCTGCGCAACAATCCTGGCGGGCTGCTCGATCAAGCCGTCATGGTCTCAGACGATTTTCTCGAACGCGGCGAGGTGGTCTCCACACGCACACGTCGGCTTGAAGATACGCAGCGCTATAACGCCAAGCCAGGCGATCTCGCCCAGGGCAAACCCATGGTGGTCTTGATCAACGATGGTTCGGCGTCGGCGTCGGAAATTGTTGCGGGTGCATTACAAGATCATGGCCGGGCAGTTGTGTTGGGGACAAAGTCATTTGGGAAGGGCTCGGTGCAAACTATTGTTCCCCTGGGCCGGGGTGAAAGCGCGATGCGCCTGACGACGGCACGCTACTACACACCCAGCGGACGTTCCATCCAAGCCACCGGCATCGAGCCTGATATCGAAGTCAAACAAGCCACTGTGCAGCGCCCCAACGCGCCAGGATTCCGCCGGGCTGAAGCTGATTTGCCGGGCGCTTTGCGCAACGACACGACCACTGCGCCCGGGGCGCCAGCCAACTCTGCGCCGGCGGTACCGGCAGCAGCGTCAACCCCGCCTGCCGGAACCCCCGCCGCCCCGGCGGGCGATGCTAGGACCACCCAAGATACGGACGATTACCAGTTGGCGCGCGCCCTTGACCTGCTGCGAGGAATCTCGGTCTATCAACAAGCAAGTCAGAACAACTAACCTCTGCGCTGTGTTAGGGCGCTGTTAAGATTGCTCCGCTAGAACACAATCGGGGTAAAATCGGCTTAACGAGCGGCGGATAATTCAGCGATGGCCTTGCATGACACCTTGAATGGCGTCTTAGACAAAGTGCGCGGCATGTTTAACCGCGAACCCAAAGCCATGGATGCCTTCCGGCGGTGATGACCCAGGCCCCTTAGGACTGCTCACCTCGCTTGAACCCAAAGATAATCAAGACCGGCTCGAGATGATCTTGAAGGAAGCAACATGTGCTGTGGGAATCTTTGACGACATGGGTAGCAAATATCGTGAATCGCAGTGCCATCTCGGTGAGGTGTTCAGCAAACTCAAACAGCAAAACTTATTTTATGTGCAGGGCCGTCCCGGCATCCGCATCGGCGACACCGAAGTGCCAAGCGCAACAACCGATGTTGTGATTGATGAACGGCCCTTCCGGGCTGCCGTTGACGCCCGCTTCGATTACGCCGAACGCTTGGGGAAATATCAAGGCAGTTCGGTCGCCGTGATGACGGCGCGGCCTGTCAGCTTCGAACGTTTGGTCTTGTGGGTTGATCAACTGCCCAAAAGGGGTATCGCTCTGGCTCCCGTCTCGCAACTTCTCGTTCAATAAATTCGGTGACTGTTGTGGTCGACGACGCCCGCCCCTACCGCCGTGGCGTCGGCATTGCGTTAATCAATGCCGACGGCCATGTCTTTGTGGGCCAACGACATGATAGCGCCGAACCCGCGTGGCAAATGCCACAGGGCGGCATCGACAAAGGCGAAGATCCACAGACAGCAGCGCTGCGTGAAATGATGGAAGAGATTGGTACCGACAAGGCCAAGATCATTGCCGAGACGCCCGAGTGGCTACGTTACGATCTGCCCACTGCGCTTTCCCAAAAAATGTGGAAGGGAAAATATCGGGGCCAAGAGCAGAAATGGTTCTTGATGACGTTTTTAGGCAAAGATTGTGACATCAACATCGCCACCGAGCACCCCGAGTTTTCGACGTGGAAGTGGCTGCCCTTTCATGACCTTCCCGACGTGATCGTGGGCTTTAAGCGCGATATCTACATCCAAGTCGTGGCTGCGTTTCGATCCGCTGTTGATCAGATCGTCAAAACTTAAGTGACTGATCGAAATTTCCGCCCGGCAAAGCCGATTACCACCCACATCATTATTTGGATCAAACGACTGAACATGCCGTCGGCTCGCAGGCCAATCGCCTGCGCAATCATGTGCCCTGCCCGCGTCGCGTGGCGCTTACGATAAAAGCCGAAGGTACGCTCGCTATAGGCTGCAGCGCTGGCCTTGCGGTCATAAGGTCCCGGCAACGTGTTACCTGCGAAATAGGCAGAAGCCAGTTCGTCGTCATCAGCTTCTTGAATGCGGCCTAAAGCCACTTTCAGTCGGGTGTGCAACGAGAGCGGCTCGGTGACAGCGTACCGCTGCATCGCTGCGAGAAAGAGCTTATAGTGCTTGAATTCATCAGCAGCGATTTTAGCACAAATCGCCCTCAGCACAGGCTCGTCCGTGCCATCCCGCAAGGCTGAATAAAATGAACTGGTCCCAGTTTCGACAACACAGCGCGCGCACAACTCCCCGGTCCGAGAACCGCGCACCGAGGCGGTCGCATCGACAGGGATTCGGTAAAGCGTGCGGAAATTCTCAAATACCGCGTCAAATTTAAACTGGGGATCTGCCAGTTCTGCCCAGCGGCCCAACGCCAAGCCATGCCGCTCTTCTTCATGCGCCCATGCTCGGGCAAGCTCGCAGAATGCAGCATCATCAGCGAAGACGTTACACAAATAGCGACCATAGTCGGCACCATTGCGTTCGACCACGGCGGCAGCTTTGATGACCCTTAAGACATCGAGCGTGACGTGCACGGGCTGAAAGTGGGCCCACGGAATATCGTTCAATGTCCAAGAGCGGGAATGCGGCATAGCCCTACGCTATTGATCGGCCCAGATGAAGAATATAGGTCAACAGCTTACAGCCGCAACTGCGGCTTTAGTTTGCGCGACCTGCGACAGACGCCATTTCATCAGCAACGCGCATGGCGGCGGCGGCTTTACGTTTGTCGTCTTCAGACGTGGCTTTCTCAACCAGGCTTTGAGCGCTCGCGCGACGTTCATCGGCCTTGGCGCGTGTAATCTCGGCCACAGGAACAGCCTCATCCACCAGGACGGTGATTCCCGACACATTGACCTCGGCGAAACCAGCCGCGACGAAGTATTGCTGGGCAATGGCCCCGCCGCGATACACATCGATCACACCCGGGCGCAGCGTTGACATGACCGGCGCATGCTTTGGCAGCACGCCGAAATAACCATCAGTGCCCGGCACAACTACCATTTCCACTTGTTCTGATAAGAGCAAGCGTTCCGGCGAGACCAGCTCGAATTGCAGGGTATCGGCCATCGGTATGTGCCTTGTCTAAAGCGGGCCTTGCGTGAATGAACTAAGCGGCTTCGGCGGCGAGTTTCTTGGCTTTCTCAACAGCCTGCTCGATGGTGCCAACCATGTAGAAGGCCTGTTCGGGCAGGTGATCGTAGTCACCCTTCACGATACCCTTAAAGCCCTTCACGGTGTCTTCCAACTTCACGAACACGCCTGGATTGCCGGTAAAAACTTCAGCCACGTGGAACGGTTGCGACAAGAAGCGCTGAATTTTGCGAGCGCGCGCAACAGTCAGGCGGTCTTCTTCTGACAATTCATCCATGCCCAAGATAGCGATAATGTCTTGCAGCGATTTGTAGGTTTGCAGAATACGCTGCACGTCACGAGCGCATTGGTAATGCTCTTCGCCAACAATCAAAGGATCAAGCGCGCGAGATGTGGAATCGAGCGGATCAACGGCCGGGTAAATGCCCAATTCCGAGATGGCGCGCGACAGAACGGTGGTTGCGTCCAAGTGCGCGAACGAAGCGGCGGGGGCCGGGTCGGTCAAGTCGTCGGCAGGCACGTAAATGGCCTGAACCGATGTGATCGAGCCCTTCTTGGTCGAGGTGATGCGCTCTTGCAGCGCGCCCATGTCGGTCGCCAGTGTGGGCTGATAACCGACCGCCGAGGGGATGCGGCCCAACAGCGCCGACACTTCGGAACCGGCTTGGGTGAAACGGAAAATGTTGTCGACGAAGAACAGCACGTCTTTGCCTTCAGCGTCGCGGAAGTACTCGGCCTGGGTCAAGCCAGACAAAGCGACGCGCGCGCGGGCACCGGGGGGCTCGTTCATTTGACCGAACACCAAGGCCACGCGGCTGTTATTGCCTTCGAGGTCGATAATCTTGGATTCAATAAACTCGTGATAAAGGTCGTTACCTTCACGTGTGCGCTCGCCAACGCCCGCGAACACCGAGTAGCCACCGTGCTGCTTGGCGATGTTGTTGATCAGTTCTTGAATCAGAACAGTTTTGCCGACACCAGCGCCGCCGAACAAACCAACTTTACCGCCCTTAACGTAAGGCTCGAGCAAATCAATAACTTTAATTCCCGTGACGAAAATTTCAGCCGAGGTTGCCTGATCGGCAAACGACGGCGCGGCGCGGTGAATCGGATAGTATTCTTTGGCGTTGATGGGGCCACGACCATCGATGGGCTCGCCCACGACGTTCATGATGCGACCCAGCGTGCCAGGGCCAACTGGCATGCTGATGGGCGCACCGGTGTCGGTGGCTTTCTGACCGCGCACCAAGCCATCCGTTGAGTCCATGGCGATGCAGCGCACCACCGATTCGCCCAAGTGCTGGGCGACTTCAAGGATCAGGCGCTTACCTTTGTTCTCGACCACCAACGCGCTCAAGATGTACGGAAGATCGCCTTCGAACTTCACGTCTACCACCGCGCCGGTGACCTGAGAGATTGCGCCTGCGTTATTCTTCGCCATAGCTCGCTCCTATCGTGCTCGCATTCGTGTTCGGAGGAGGCCTAAACGGCCTCGGCCCCGGAGATAATTTCAATCAGTTCTTTGGTGATTATGGCCTGACGCGTCCGGTTGTACTTCAGTGTCAGCCCGCTGATCATTTCGCCGGCATTGCGTGTCGCGTTATCCATGGCCGTCATGCGCGCACCTTGTTCAGAGGCTGCGTTTTCCAGCATCGAGCGGAAAATTTGGATCGCTAGGTTACGCGGCAATAGTTCTTCCAAAATTTCGGTATCTGACGGTTCATATTCATAGGGCATCGGCGCTGCCGCCGATTCGGGCATCGGGAACGGCACGATTTGCTGGCGGCTGACAACTTGCGTCAGTGCCGACTTAAAGCGCGCATACACCATGGTGCACACATCGAACTGACCTGTGTTAAACATCTCGGTCACTTTGGCCGATACTTCGGCCGCTTCGACAAAGGCCACTCGCTTGCGGGCGAACTCGGTGAAACTATCGACAATCAAATCGCGGTAATCGCGGCGTAAGCTATCGCGGCCCTTGCGGCCCACGCACAACACCTTCACCTGCTTACCCTTGTCTTTCAGTTCGCGGATGAGAAGACGGGCATTGCGGATAATATTGGTGTTAAAGCCACCGCACAGGCCGCGATTAGCGGTCATCACAAGCACAAGATGAGCCTCGTCCTTACCCGTGCCCGACATCATCTTAGGTCCGCCCGCCTGACCCTTGAAGCTGCCAGCCAGGTTACCCAACATTTTTTCCATGCCCTCGGCATAGGGGCGCGCAGCCTCGGCGGCTTCTTGCGCGCGACGCAACTTCGACGCTGCCACCATCTTCATGGCAGAGGTAATTTTTTTCGTCGACTGCACCGAAGCGATGCGGACGCGGAAGTCCTTTAGACTGGGCATGAAAGGTTTACGCTATGCCTGAGTGATTTCGTTTCGACCTGCTTTTAAGTGAACGACTTCGAGAAATCGTCCAAGAACGCTTTCAACCGGGCCTTCAAGGCGTCCGTGATCTGCTTCTCGGTCCGAATTTCTTGCAAAATGTCGCCCGCCTTATCGCGCATGGCAGCCAACATCAACTTCTCGAAACGGCCGATATCGCGCACGGCGATTTTGTCGAGGTAACCGTTCGTGCCAGCAAACAACGATACCACCTGTTCCTCAATCGGCACCGGCTGGTATTGCGGTTGCTTCAACAGTTCCGTCAGGCGTTCACCGCGTGCGAGCAGTTTTTGCGTCGAGGCGTCGAGGTCAGAAGCGAACTGTGCAAACGCTTTCATTTCGCGGTACTGGGCGAGTTCGAGTTTGATCGAACCGGCCACCTGTTTCATGGCCTTGATTTGCGCTGATGAACCGACGCGCGAGACCGAGATACCAACGTTGAGCGCCGGGCGAATACCTTGATAGAACAGCGAGGTTTCCAGGAAGATCTGACCGTCGGTGATCGAGATCACGTTGGTCGGAATGTAGGCCGAGACGTCACCGGCTTGCGTTTCAATGACAGGCAAGGCCGTGAGCGAGCCCGAGCCATTGGCTTCGTTCATTTTCGCCGCACGTTCCAACAAACGCGAGTGGAGATAGAACACGTCGCCAGGGTACGCTTCGCGACCTGGTGGGCGGCGCAACAGCAATGACATCTGACGATAAGCAACCGCTTGTTTCGACAAATCGTCATAGAAAATGACGGCATGCATACCGTTATCGCGGAACCATTCGCCCATGGCCGCACCCGTATAGGGGGCCAAGAACTGCATCGGCGCGGGGTCAGAAGCGGTGGCGGCAACGATGATGGTGTATTCCAGCGCGCCTTGGTCAGCGAGCGTCTTCATAACTTGCGCCACGGTCGAGCGCTTTTGGCCGATGGCGACATAGATGCAGTACAGCTTTTCTTTTTCGCTGCCCGCCGCGTTAATTTTCTTTTGGTTGATGATGGTGTCGATAATGACGGCAGTTTTGCCGGTTTGACGGTCACCGATGATCAACTCGCGTTGACCGCGACCCACCGGGATCAGCGCGTCGATGGCTTTAATGCCGGTTTGCACAGGCTCATGGACCGAGCGGCGTGGGATAATGCCAGGTGCTTTGGTTTCGGCCAGGCGGCGTTCTTTGGAATTGATCGCACCCTTGCCGTCGATGGGGTTGCCGAGGCCGTCAACAACGCGGCCCAACAGCTCTTTGCCCACAGGCACATCGACGATGGTGCCGGTGCGCTTGACCGTATCGCCTTCTTTGATGCCACTGTCGTCGCCGAAAATCACGGCGCCGACGTTGTCGGATTCAAGGTTCAAGGCCATGCCCTTGAGGCCGCCCGGAAACTCGATCATCTCACCGGCCTGGACGTTATCGAGACCGTGAATGCGGGCGATCCCGTCACCAACCGAGAGCACTTGGCCCACTTCGGCGGATTCGGCCTCGGTGCCGAAGTTGGCGATTTGTTGCTTGAGAATTGCGGAAATTTCCGCGGCACGGATATCCATTATCCGACCCCTTTCATGGCAAGCTTCAGACGCTGAAGTTTGGATTTGATTGAACTGTCGACCATCCGCGAACCAACCCGAACGATCAGGCCTCCGAGGATAGACGCATCGATTTTAGACGTAAGTGAAACCGTGCGACCGACGGTTTGCTTCAGCGCGGCGGTAATCGCCAACATCTGAGAGTCACTAAGTGGCACAGCCGAGGTGACGTCCGCCGTCACTTCGCCGCGCCGCGTGGCCAAAAGATCAAGATAGGCCGCGATAATGCTGGGTAGTGCAAACAACCGGCGATTGGCCGCGGCAAGCCCCAGGAATTTTTGTGTCAGGCCCGATAACGCAGCCTTATCCCCCAATGCCTTAATGGCTTTGGATTGATCGGCGCGGGAAAGAACTGGGCTTTTAATGAAACGGCGGAAATCATCGCTGCTGTCGATCATGGCTTGCAGGGATTTCAAATCGGCGGCGACCACATCGAGCGCTTTTTGCTCATCGGCCAGACCATAGAGAGCTGTGGCGTAACGCGCCGCTAACCCTCCTGTTCTGTCTGCTTGCCCCGCCACTGAAAACGCGTCCCTTAGCCTAACTTGTCTGTACGCCTCATTTCCGGTTCCGGGGACCATTTCAAGTGGCCCAGAGGCGTCTTAACTTGTTGATTTTTATAACGATTTCAACGCTGGGCTGAGAGGCTCAACGCTCGACGGCGGGTTGTTAGCATACCGCCTATCGCGTTGCAACAGAGTGCAGCGACCCCAACTTCACTTAGCGGGTGGATTCGGGAGTTGAAGCTGGTGGGCCTTTCGCCCGCCCCCAACCAGTTCAAACGCGGGGTGATGGCCCGATAAGAACAGTTTGGCCATATCGACACAGCGCCAGGCCAGCCCGCACGCGCCATCCCTGAGTTTGGTGCTTTCTTCGACGTAACGGATATTGTTTTCCATGTTTTCGGCCGACCAGCCGGGCGAATGGGCGATGAGGGGATGTTGGAGAAACTGACACCCGATTTCAGCAAAGCAATGTCAGCATCTGACCGGCAACACCCTGCACGTTGTCCTGACCGCCCGTGATAATAAAAGCCGCGACTTTATTTTTAAGAAAAACGCGTGCGGCAATAGTTTCTGGGTTTTGGATGAAGTTACAGCGCTCGAACATTTTATAATACAGCGAGCTTGCGTTGCCCCTTCGGATGGGGGGTACGAGAATGACATCGGCCCAATGGACAAAGGCCTCATAAACCTGATCCATTTGGTCGGTGGCATCCATTTGCGTGATCGAACAGGGCCAGGTGCAGGCCCGCGCGCTTTTTGAATAAAACCCCTCGCAGTGACGGAACGTGAGCTCGTCGAGACGAATCAGTTTCGTCTCGCAGGCTAGCACCGTGCGCGCTTCTTCAAGCG
Organism: Rhodospirillaceae bacterium; assembly: GCA_002737725.1. Lineage (GTDB taxonomy): Bacteria > Pseudomonadota > Alphaproteobacteria > Rhodospirillales > Rhodospirillaceae. The sequence continues at coordinate 58,766 of NSIP01000002.1, read as the reverse complement.
AATCTCCAACAGACGCTCCGACGTGCTGCGGCGGGGGTAAGCACTGTCCATGGCCGTTGTCGACACACTCACCACACGCACCGGACCCGGCGCACGTTCGCTGGGTCGTGCCAGGGGATGGGGCTCGCGTTTTTTGTGAGTCCGCGCCGTGCCGGAGTTGAGATCAATAAAAACATGGCCATTTTCGATTTTGATGGCGAAGGCCGGCACGGCATCTTCCTCATAGCCCGGTTCCCCCTTGGCTGTGGCGCGATGAAAACGCCATTGGTGCCAAGGGCAAGTGACGTAGTCCCCCTCTAACGTGCCGCGACCGAGCGGGCCCCCAACGTGATTACAAGCCCCCGAGATCACCGCGAGCGTTCCATCACGCTAGGAGACCGCGAGACGCGTTTTGCCAACAACAATCTCTTGAAGCGGTTTCTAACAAAGCAATTCAAGCTCGCCGAGATCATGCCAATTCTGGGACTGCATCGATTCAATCTCCCGTTTTATCAAAACCTACTCAATTTCCGAGGGGCCGATACAAAGTATGGAACTGCCTGCGTCAAAGATCGAGTACCTCTTAAAAAAAACTATAAGGGTCCACATCAATCTGCATGCGCACAGCTGACGGCACCCGCAGCCGCGACAGCCATTCTTTGACAAGAGATTGCGGTTTAATATCGCGCCGGGTCTTTAACAAAAGCCGGTAGCGGTGACGGCCCCGCAGCAGCGCCATGAACGCGGGCGCAGGCCCCAACACTTCGATACCCTCACCGCGGGGGGCAGCATTGGCCATCATATCACCCACGGCCTTGACCTGAATTTCATCAGGGCCTGAGAGAATAAGCGCCGTCAGCCGCCCAAAGGGCGGCATAGCCAACATGCGCCGGGCCTCGGATTCCTGGGCATAGAAATCTGCATCATTGCCTGACACCAACGCATGCATCACCGGATGGGCGGGGTCGTGGGTTTGCAACAAAACACGCCCGCGTCGCTCGGCCCGCCCGGCGCGACCCGATACTTGGTGCAGCAATTGATAGGTGCGCTCGGCACCGCGCAAGTCCCAGCTTGATAGCCCCAAGTCGGCATCGACCACGCCCACCAGAGTGAGATTGGGAAAGTGATGCCCCTTGGCCAATACCTGCGTGCCCACCAAAATATCGATGCGATGTTCCAGAATATCGTCGATCAACTCGGCCACCGCCGAGGGTCGATCCAGCGTATCACTAGCAACCATCTTCACCACGGCGTCGGGCCAGCGGGCTTGCGCCTCTTCGGCCACGCGTTCAATGCCCGGCCCGCAGGCCACGTAGGAATCTGTTGCGCCACAGCTGACGCAGGTTTTTGGGCGAGCGGCCGTATAACCGCAGTGATGGCACTGCAACCGTTTGGTCAGCCGGTGTTCCACCAGCCACGCCGTACACTGCGGGCAGTGCAAGCGATGGCCGCAAGCATTACACAACGTCAGCGGTGCATACCCGCGGCGGTTCAAGAACAGCAAACTCTGCTCGCCGCTGTGTAAAGTTTCGTCGATAGCCGCGACCAAAGGTGGCGCTAACCATGCCCGACCCCACAAGCCCTTCTCGGGTTTATGCTGACGCAAATCGACGACACTGATGTGGGGCAACACCGCCTCGCCAAAGCGGCCGGGTAGATGAACCTCGGCATAGCGGCCCGCCTGGACGTTCACCATTGTCTCAAGTGACGGCGTGGCGCTGGACAACACGATGGGGATGGCCCCTTCCCGCGCACGCACCACGGCCATGTCACGCGCATGATAAATCACGCCCTCTTCTTGTTTGAAGGCACTATCGTGTTCCTCGTCCACCACCATGAGCGCAAGATTTTGGAACGGCAAAAACAAAGATGATCGCGCACCAACAATTACTTTTGCTTCGCCGGTGGTGACGTTAAGCCAATTTTCGCGACGCTGTTTGCCTTTCAGGTCCGAATGCCATTCGGTGGGCGCAAAACCAAAGCGCGCTTTAAATCGCGCGATCCACTGTGATGTGAGTGCGATTTCCGGCAGCATCACCAGTGCTTGGCCGCCCTTGGCAATCACCTCGGCGATGGCTTCAAAATAAACTTCGGTCTTACCCGAGCCCGTGACGCCATCGAGCACCGTGACCGAAAACCCTTGGCCCAGTCTTGTCAGAATATCTGCAGCGGCCTTGGTTTGTGCTGGCTCTAATTTGGGCGGCGCAGGCGTAATGTCCTGCGTAATATCTTTCAGCACCATCAGGCTCAGAACACCGCCGTCGATCAGATCGCGAATCGTGCCCGCGCCCACACCCGCTGCTTTGGCCAAGGCTGATATGGTGTTGTAGCTGCGGCCAAGCTCGACCGCAGACATAATCTTCTGGCGCGAGGCCGTCGGCTTGATCCCGGCCGTTTCCAGACTGGGGCCCGCAGCAGCAATGACCGTGGGAACGGCTGGCGGCTGCCAGCGCCGCGCGGGGTTCAGCGTCATGCGCAACACCGCGCCCGTCACTTGCAGGGTATAAGCCGCAACCCAATCGATGAACCTGCGCGAGACATCGGGCAGCGGGGGCACGCCCACGCGTTGCAAGACTGGTTTGATTTTGTGCGAGGCCACATCGCCCTTGCCAGGACCCCAAACCACCCCAATCTCGAAGCGGCGGCCCAGCGGCACCTCGACGACATCGCCCAGAACGAAGGTCTCATGTTCCGGCACACGGTAGTCATAGGCCGCCTCAATCGGCAGCGGCAAAAGCACGCTGACAATCTCGCCGGGTTCAAACGATGTCTTTACGGCAGAGTTATTCACAGGCCCTTGGACGATGTGGCGATGCGCAGACGCATGGACTACACTGTTGCCCTGACCTTGCTTAAGGCGCAACCACCAGGAACAGATTAGAGCCCGTCATGAAGTTTTTTATCGACACCGCAGATATCAACGAGATCAAAGAACTGGCCGCGACCGGCATGGTAGACGGCGTGACCACCAACCCATCATTGGCGGCCAAGTCGGGCAAGAAGTTTTTAGACTTGGTGCGCGAGATTTGCGCCATCGTGCCGGGCCCCGTCAGCGCCGAAGTGACCGCGCTCGATTACGCCACCATGATGAAAGAAGCGGCCGTGCTGCGCAAAATCGCCACCAATGTGACGATTAAAGTGCCGCTGACACCCGACGGCCTGAAGGCCTGCAAATCCCTGTCGAGCGATGGGGTTATGGTCAACGTCACCCTGTGCTTCTCGCCCGCCCAAGCACTTTTGGCCGCCAAGGCGGGAGCCAGCTTTATTTCACCCTTCGTTGGGCGTTTGGATGATATCGGCAGCGACGGTATGGCGCTGATCGACGATATTTGTACGATTTACCGCAATTATGACTTCAAAACAGAGGTATTGGTGGCCTCCATCCGCCACCCCATGCATATAGTAGAGGCTGCCAAAATTGGCGCCCACGTCTCCACCATGCCCCCATCCACTTTGCGCCAACTATTCAACCATCCGTTAACTGACAAGGGGTTAAAAGCCTTCATGGACGATTGGGCCAAAACTGGCCAATCAATCCTGTAAGCCGATGCGGCGCGATCACGACAAGCCCGGAAGCCAGACCGATAAATCTGGCCTGAACACGGGGCAAGCGCCGAGCGGCCAGGGACCGAGTGGGGGACGATGCAAAATGGCCGACCAATTTAAAGCTGGCGGAAAAGTAAACACCGAGCCGCTGGTGGAGTTGCGCGAGCAAGATGTCATTGCGTATTTGCGCCGCAATCCTCGCGTATTGTTGAACAACTCTGATCTGCTGGCTGCCATCTCGCCCGACCGCACCTTTGAAACAGAGACCGTTGTCGTTGATATGCAGCGCTTTGTGGTTGATCGCCTGCGCAGCCAAGTCGATGACCTAAAAAATTCAAGCGAAAGCCTGGTGTCGACTACACGCGCCAACATGTCATTGGTCGAGCGCGCCATGGAGTGCACCTTGGGCCTGCTGTACGCGCGTGACTACGCCGAGATGTCGCAAATTTTGCATGATGAACTTCCTCTGCACCTGGGCGTCGATGCGGTGTCTATCGCGTTTGAAACCGAAAATTTGCCGGGCGATTTTGGCAGTGCGATTCGTGGTTTGCCACACGGTGCCATTGAAAAACTTTTGGGCAATAAACCCAGCCGCATTCGCCCCGAGATCGAGGGCGAAGCAGCCCTTTATGGAGCCAGTGCCGGGTTGGTGCGCTCGGATGCGCTGATTCATCTGGAAGCTGGCGAAGGATTGCCTGCTGGCGTGTTTGCTGTGGGCTGCCGCGTGCCGGGCTACTTCGATGCCGACCAAGGAACTGAACTGATCGCGTTCCTGGGGCACGTCACCCGCTACGCCGTGGGACGCTGGTGGACACTGGAACTGTAACCCAACACCTGATTCATTTTGCGGCGAGCAAAGACCTCACCGCTGCCATTACCTTGTGGCGTGAATGGCTGGCCTCGGAACGCCGCGCCTCTGAACACACGATTGACGCCTATGCGCGCGATCTTGCTGCATTCCTGACTTTTATGGCTGACCACGTCGGCGGTGAAGTTGATGTGGCCGCACTGGCCGCACTCAAACCTGCTGACTTCCGCGCCTATCTGTCTTATCGCAACAATCTTGGCATTGCGCGCAGCTCACTGGCTCGTGGCATATCGACCTTGCGAAACTTCTTTAAGTTCCTTGAGCGTCGCGAGATTTTGCATAACCCTGCTGTCACCACCATCAAAACACCGCGCTTGCCACGTAGTGTGCCCAAAGCTATGCGCGAAGACGATGCGATGGAGGCCATCCGTACAATCGGTGAAACCCACGATGAACCATGGTTGTCAGCCCGTGATATTGCGGTGCTGTTGTTGTTGTATGGCTGTGGGCTTCGGATTGGCGAGGCCTTAAGCCTGACATGCGGCGATATCCCCAAAGGCGACACTCTGCGCGTGGTGGGCAAGGGCCGCAAAGAACGCATTGTGCCCGTGTTGGCCGTGGTCAAAGAGGCCCTAGGCACCTATCGCAAGCTGTGCCCCTTCCCGCCCGAAAAAAGCGCTGCGCTGTTTGTGGGGGCGCGCGGCAAGCCGCTGAACCCTGGCGTTCTGCAACGCCAGTTGCGACAGGTGCGCGCGCAGTTAGGGCTTGATGAAACCGCAACGCCACACGCCCTGAGACATAGCTTTGCTACCCACCTACTAGCCAAGGGTGGTGACTTGCGGACGATTCAGGAATTGCTGGGCCATGCGTCGTTGTCGACGACGCAGAGATACACAGCCGTCGATGCGGCGCATTTGACGAAAGTTTATCGTCAGACGCATCCGCGCGCCAAAATAAAAGCGGCTTAATTCTTCAGCCGATACCCGGTTTTGAAAACCCACGCGACGGCCGCAAGGCACACCATCAAGAACACCACAATCATGGCAAGGCTGGTTCCGACCGCTACATCGGCGGTGCCGTAAAAACTCCAGCGAAAGCCGCTGATCAAATAAACGATAGGATTGAACAACGTCACCGTGCGCCAGAATGGCGGCAGCATATCGATGGAATAGAATGCCCCACCCAAGAACGTCAGCGGTGTGACAATCAAAAATGGGATCATAGACAGTTGCTCCCACCCTTTGGCCCAGACGCCCAGAACGAAACCGAACAAGCAGAATGTAATGGCGGTTAGCGACAGAAAGGCCACCATCCATCCGGGTTGGAGAATTTGTAGCGGCACAAACAGCGCAGCCGTGGCTAAAATCAACGCGCCCAACAACAGTGATTTGGTCACGGCTGCACCGACAAAGGCCAGCACCAGTTCCGACGCCGAGATGGGGGCTGAGAGCAGTTCGTAGATGGTGCCGGTAAACTTCTGCACATATATGCCAAAGGATGCGTTCGAGAGCCCCTCGGTAAATAGTGACAACATGATGAGGCCCGGCACAATAAACGCGCCGTAACTGACGCCATCGATAGTATCCATGCGTGAGCCAATAGCCGAGCCGAACACAATAAAATAGAGCGATGTCGTGAGGACCGGCGTTAGCACGCTTTGGACGGCCGTGCGCATAAAACGCGCCATTTCAAATTTATAGATCGCCCACACAGCGTGGTGATTGAACATCGGTGCGCTCATGGCTGCCCCGCTAGGCTTGATGCTAGCGATTTGTCGCTGACGAGACTGACAAAAATATCCTCGAGCGAGCTTTTCTGCGTATGTAGATCGGTGAACGCAAGTCCAATGTCTGTCATGCGCTTGAGCAAGGACGACACCCCTGCCCGTTCAGATTTAGCATCAAAGACATACTCTAATTCATACCCGCCAGATTTCAGCGTGAGTTTCCAATCAGCCAGTTCGTCGGGGATGGCAGCCAGCGGCTGCGCAAGCTGCAACGTAAGCTGCTTCTTGCCAAGCTTCGCCATCAACTCAGCTTTGTCTTCAACCAAGATCAACTCGCCCCTGCTGATCACGCCCACACGATCGGCCATGTCTTCGGCTTCTTCAATGTAGTGCGTGGTTAGAATAATCGTCACACCCCGGTCGCGCAGCGCGCGAACCATCTTCCACATATCCCGACGCAGTTCGACATCAACCCCGGCTGTTGGTTCATCGAGGAATAAAATCTCGGGTTCGTGCGACAGCGCTTTGGCAATCATCACGCGGCGCTTCATGCCGCCCGACAGCGTCATAATTTTATCGTGGCGCTTGTCCCACAATGACAGGTCACGCAAAACCTTCTCTAAATACGCGGCATCGGGTGCGCGCCCAAACAGCCCGCGGCTTAACTTGACGGTGGCCCACACGGTTTCAAAGGCATCGGTTGTCAGCTCTTGGGGCACCAAGCCGATTTTATAGCGGGCATTGCGATAATGGCGCACCACATCGTGGCCGTCGGCCAGCACCGTGCCGCTTGAGGGTGTCACGAGGCCGCATACAATGCCAATCAGCGTCGTCTTGCCCGCCCCGTTAGGACCCAGCAGCGCAAAGATTTCGCCGCGACTGATCTCGAGACTCACGTTGTTAAGCGCCTTGAAGCCTGTGGCGTAGGTTTTTGACAGGTTAGAAATGGAAATGATCGGCTGCATGATGTGAACTAGCCCCAAGGCCCGCGTGTGCCCGAGCGCGGCACCGAACCGCTGCGACGCATACGAATGGGGCGCTTATCGAGCGCAAAGGCGCGACTGTGAGCGAGCTCGAACGCCTTCACGTCGCGCTTTTTGAAGAAGAAGACCAGCACTGCGCCGGCCACAAAGCCGCCGATGTGCGCCATGAAGGCAATGCCCGGCTCGCCTGGGTCAACATTCATGGAGCTGAGCAACTGTCCGCCAAACCAGAAGCCCAACACGATGAAGGCGGGTAAATTCCAGACCGAGAAGTAGATGATGATCCACACAAAGACGCGAATATTGGCGCGCGGATGAAGCACCAAGTATGCGCCAAGCACGCCCGAAATGGCGCCCGAGGCGCCGATCATGGGGATGTCCGAGCCAGGTGCGGCCAAAGCATGTGCCATGGCCGCCACCACACCGCACAGCAAATAGAACATGAGATAGCGCACATGGCCGAGCGAGGCCTCGATGTTATCGCCAAAGATCCACAAATAACCCATGTTGCCCAACAGGTGCATCCAGCCCCCGTGCAGGAACATCGAGGTGAAGATCGTCAGCACATCAGGCGGACGTTCGATTTGACTTTTCACGGTGCCAAACAGATCACCCGGGATCAGCCCGAACATGATCACCGCCGCCTCGCCTTCGAAATCTGACAGCGAGAATTGCCACAGGAACACCATCACGCACAAACCCAGCAGTGTGTAATTGACGATGGGGAACGTGGTGTGCGGATTATCGTCGCCGATGGGCAGAAACATGATGGATTACTTCGTGGTTCCAAGAAGTCGTTCAACGTGCATAAGACGATCCATGCTGACAGTTTTCATGCGCTCGGTCATGACAAAACCATCATCGATGCCGCTGTCCATCCAATCTTTTTTTGACAGACCAAGCTTCTGACGCTGACGATCAAGCGCATTGCCAGGCGAGACAAATTGCTCGCACGTCTCAAGATCCAACTTTGTGTGCTTCACCAACCCACGCAGGCATATGCGATAGAGCACATCCTCGGTCCGGTGAGTGCGAAATTCGTCGTCTTCGGCAAAGCCTTGCAGCCAGTCGTGCCACACGCGCCATACACAAAAGTTGATGGGGCTACTTTTATCCAGTGACGCTGGCCAATAGGGATTCATGGGCATATAGATGCGCATGCGCGTGAACACGAAGCCCAACGTATCGTCAGCCAATAACGCCGCAAGGCAGGCGTGAATATGGTTAGAGTAGAACACGTCGTCGGCATCGAGAAAAAACAGGATTTGAGCGTGAGATTGGCGCACACCTTCGTTCCGCGCAAAGCCCGGACCGTGATTGATGGCATGGGTGATGAGCCGCACGCCTGTGGTATTTTGCGCGATGGAGGTTGCGGCATCGGTCGAGCAATCATCAACCACCATGACTCAGCCTCGATCTCTAACCCTTGCGCACCGCAATACCCTACCGACTTCAGCGCACTGGCGAGCGTTCGGGCTAACGTCGCTGACGCGTTATAAGCCGGAATGATGACGGCGATGGTGGGAACAGCGCAATTCATGGATCACCGGTTCCACCTATTATTGAAAGGTATTTACCGGTTATACCGGCCATAGTGTGGTCGGCATATACCGCCCCGGTATATCAAATGTGGATGGCGCGCTTGTCGACATTCAGCGCGGCTTCTTTCACCGCTTCGCCCAATTGCGGGTGGGCATGAGAGGTCCGCGCAATGTCTTCGGCTGAGGCGCCAAATTCCATCCCTAACGCCACTTCCATAATCAGGTCGCCACCCGAGGGCCCAATGATGTGGCAGCCGAGAACACGATCGGTCGTGGCGTCGGCCAGGATTTTCACAAAACCTTCCATGTCTCCGTTGCTGCGCGCGCGGGAGTTGGCGGTGAACGGGAACTTGCCAGCTTTGTAAGCCACGCCCGCCTCTTTCAATTGCTCTTCGGTTTTGCCCACGCCAGCCACTTCGGGCCACGTGTAGATCACCGATGCAATGGCATCGTAATTGATATGCGCGGTTTGCCCGGCGCACACTTCAGCCACGGCCACGCCCTCGTCTTCGGCCTTGTGCGCCAGCATCATGCCACCGATCACATCGCCGATGGCAAAAATGCCTTCGATGTTGGTTTGATAATGGATGTCAGCCTCGACAAAGCCACGGTTGGTCATTTTGACGCCCGCTTCGGCCAAGCCCAAGCCGTTGGTGAACGGACGACGGCCCACGGCCACCAGCACCACATCGGCTTTCATCTCGGTGGCCGCACCACCTTTAGCGGGCTCGATGGTCAGCGTCACGCCATCTTTGCCGGGCACAGCTTTGGTGACTTTTTGGCCGAGCATGAATTTCATGCCCTGCTTTTCCAGAATACGTTGCATCTGTTTGCGCACTTCTCCATCCATGGGCAGCATGATGAAATCGAGAAACTCAACCACCGTCACTTGCGCGCCCAGGCGACGCCAGACCGAGCCCATTTCCAGGCCAATGACCCCGCCGCCGATGACGACCATACTTTTGGGAACTTTGGCCAGCGATAGTGCGCCGGTGGAGGACACAATTTTTTTTTCGTCGATAATGATGCCTGGCAACGGCGTAACTTCAGATCCCGTGGCGATGACCACATATTTCGCGGTGTAAGTAGCGTCGGTGCCGTCGAGCCTTTTTACTGCAATTTGGTGCGCGCCCGGGATAGCTTTGGCAACTTTGCCCGTGCCTTTGATGTAGGTGACTTTATTTTTCTTAAACAGGAACTCGATGCCCGTGGTGTTTTGTTTTACCACATCGTCTTTGCGCGCTAGCATGGCGGGCAAATCTAATTCTACCTTCGAGACTTTAATGCCGTGGCTCGCGAATGAATGGTTGGCTTCTTCAAACAAATGCGAGGATTGGAGCATGGCTTTGGAGGGGATGCAGCCCACGTTCAAACACGTGCCGCCCAGTGTGCCACGGTTTTCAACGCATGCGGTTTTGAGGCCCAATTGGGCTGCGCGAATGGCACACACATAACCGCCGGGCCCACCGCCGATAACAATGACGTCGAAAGTATCGGACATTTAAGAACTCCCGTAGGCCTTGGCCACTGCTCGCGCGCACAACCCTGAACCCTCGGGTCAAGCCCGAGGGTGACAATTTTTATCGTTACATATCCAGCACAAGGCGGCTGGGGTCTTCCAGGCCTTCTTTGACGCGCACCAGGAACGTCACGGCCTCGCGGCCGTCGATGATGCGGTGATCGTAGCTGAGTGCCAGGTACATCATGGGGCGCGCCACGATGGAGCCACCATCCAACACAACGGCGCGTTGCTTGATGTTGTGCATGCCCAAAATCGCCGACTGTGGCGTGTTGAGAATGGGCGTGGACAACATCGAGCCATAGATGCCGCCGTTGGAAATAGTGAAGCTGCCGCCAGTCATTTCTTCGATGGTCAGTTTTCCATCGCGCGCCTTGCGCCCAAAGCCTGAAATTTCGGCCTCGATTTCAGCGAAGGACTTGGTATCGCAATCGCGCACTACCGGCACCACGAGGCCTTGCGGCGTGCCGACAGCAACCCCAACATCGTAGAAGTTTTTGTAAATCAATTCGTCGCCACGGATTTCACCGTTGACGGCGGGAAGTTCCTTCAGCGCAGTGACGCAGGCTTTCACAAAGAACGACATAAAGCCCATTTTTATGCCGTGCTTTTTCTCAAAGCCGTCTTTGTATTTATTGCGCATGGCCATGACAGCCGACATATCGACCTCGTTGAACGTAGTCAGCATCGCGGCGGTGTTTTGTGCTTCTTTCAAACGTTCGGCGATTCTCTTTCTCAACCGTGTCATCTTCACACGCTCTTCGCGCGCAACATTATTGGGCACGCTGGGCTTCACCGCCTTGTCGCCACCGTTGGCGATATAGCCAATGACATCGGCCTTGGTCAGGCGCCCGTCTTTTCCGCTGGCTGAAATTTTGCGGGGGTCGAGGCCATGCTCGTCGACCAAATGACGCACCGAGGGGGCCAAGGGAAAATCGCCAGCCATCGACACTTTCGGCGCCGCTGCAGGTGCGGGCGCCACAGGCTTGGGTGCGGGAGCAGCCGCTTTGGCAACAACCGGAGCAGCTGCGGCGGCGGCAGGCGCAGGCGCGGCAGGTTTTGCAGCTTCGGCTTTTTTTGGCGCGACTGCAGCACCTGCTGCACCGAGCAACCCCAGCACTACACCAACACCCACTTCGGCCCCTTCGGCGGCCAGAATTTCGCTCAGCGTTCCGGCAGCCGGCGCATTGACCTCGAGCGTCACCTTATCGGTTTCCAACTCGAGCAAGGGTTCGTCGGCAGCAACGCTGTCGCCCACCTTCTTCAGCCATTTGGCGACGGTGGCTTCGGAAACCGATTCACCCAACGTAGGAACTTTAATTTCGATTGTCATATGCAAACCTTTAAAGAGGCGGTCGTGTTCGTCGTGCGCTGGATCAGCGGAATATTTATTCCGCTGCCATCTTGATTTTGGTGACGCGGCGGAAAGGCTGCGGAATTTGCGCAAGCGGCGTATTGAGCGCCCACTCCACCAACTGATTTTGCTCTTTCACATGGATCTTCATCAGGCCTGTGGCAGGCGAGGCGGCCGGTGAGCGGCCTGCGAAGACCGGGCGCTTGGATTTAATATCCAAACCTTCCAGCGCGTACTCAAGGCGACGGTCAACGAAGGTCCACGCCCCCATATTGGCGGGCTCTTCTTGGCACCACACCACTTCGGCGTTTTTGTACTTGGCGATCTCCTTGACCAGCGTTTCTTTGGGCCAGGGATAAAGCTGCTCGACACGAAGAATGGCGACGTCGTCGATGTTTTTATCTTCGCGGGTTTGCAGCAGGTCGTAATAAACCTTGCCCGTACAGACTACGACACGGCGGACTTTGGCGTCAGCAACCAACTTGCCCGTTTCGCCGATCACGCGCTGGAACTTGCCATTGGAGCTGAGGTCTTCGAGGGTGGAGACGCAACGCTTGTGGCGCAGCAGGGATTTAGGTTCAAACACAATCAAGGGCTTGCGGAAGTTGCGACGAATTTGGCGACGCAGCGCATGGAATAAATTGGCCGGCGTGGTGAAATTACAGACCTGCCAATTATCTTGGCCCGACATTTGCAAATAACGCTCAAACCGCGCTGACGAATGCTCTGGTCCCTGACCTTCATAGCCATGTGGCAATAGCATGACCAAACCCGACAACCGCAGCCACTTGCTTTCAGCCGATGAGATGAACTGATCGATGATCATCTGCGCGCCGTTGGAGAAATCGCCGAACTGCGCTTCCCACAATGTGAGTGTATTAGGTTCAGCCAAGCTGTAGCCGTATTCAAAGCCTAGCAATGATAGCTCGGACAACGGACTATCAAGGACTTCGAAACGCGCCTGTTTGCCCGGGCGAATATTACTCAGCGGCACATAGCGCGCCTCGGTTTCCTGGTCGACCAGCACCGAGTGACGTTGCGAGAACGTGCCGCGACCGCAATCTTGGCCTGACAAACGCACCGCGCTGCCCTCGACCAACAGCGTGCCAAACGCCATGGCTTCAGCGGTGGCCCAATCAATATCTCTGCCGCTATCTATCGCTTCGCGCTTGGCCTTGAGCTGGCGCGCAATTTTGGTGTTGACCGCTACACCCGCCGGGCTGGCCGAGATGGCATAGCCGACCTCTTTCAACACATCGGGGGCGACACCCGTCGCGTCATCACGGAATTCTTCTTCTTCGCCCATGGAGGCCAGGCCCTTCCACGAGCCCTCCAACCAATCGGCCTTGTTGGGTTTGAAGCTGGCAGAGGCTTCGAAATCGGCCTCCATCATATGCATGAATTTGGCCATCATGCCGTCGGCTTCGGCTTGGGTGAAAAGGCCCTCATCGACGAGGCGCTGTGCGTAAAGGGTCCGCGCTGTAGGATGAGCTTCGATGGCCTTGTACATCAAGGGCTGGGTGAACTTCGGCTCGTCGCCTTCGTTGTGGCCAAAGCGACGATAGCAAACGATATCAAGCACCACATCGATGCCGAACTCCTGACGGAATTCAGTCACCATGCGCGCACAATGGACCACGGCTTCGGGGTCATCGGCGTTGACGTGAAAAATGGGCGCTTCAACCATTTTAGCGATGTCGGTGCAATAAAGGCCCGAACGGGAATAGCGCGGTGTGGTGGTAAAGCCAATTTGGTTGTTAATCACAACGTGGATGGTGCCGCCCGTGGCATAGCCTTCGATCTGCGAGAACCCAAAGCATTCGGCGATAATGCCTTGTCCTGCGAAGGCGGCGTCACCGTGAATCAGCAGCGCCAAACTCTGTTTGCGTCCGGCGTCACCACTTTGGTCTTGCTTGGCGCGAACTTTGCCCAAGACAACCGGATTAACAACTTCTAAGTGCGACGGGTTGGCTGTGAGCGACAAGTGCACGACATTGCCATCGAATTCGCGATCCGCTGACGTACCTAAATGGTACTTCACGTCGCCGGACCCTTCGACGCTATCGGGATTGGGCGAGTTGCCCTGAAATTCCGAGAACAACGCACTGAAGGGCTTGTGCATGACGTTGACGAGGATGTTCAACCGCCCACGATGCGCCATGCCCAGCACGACTTGTTTCACACCCAAGGTGCCGCCACGCTTGAGGATTTGCTCTAAGGCCGGAATGGTTGATTCGCCGCCATCTAAGCCAAAGCGCTTTGTGCCAGTATATTTAATGCCGAGGAACTTCTCGAAGCCTTCGGCATCGACAAGTCTTTCCAGAATTGCTTTTTTACCTTCGGGCGAGAACGCCGGTTGGTTGCGATTAGGTTCGATGCGTTTTTGCAACCACTCGCGCTGCTTGATGTCTTGGACGTGCATGTACTCGACACCGATAGTGCCGCAGTAGGTTTGGCGGAGCGCATCCATCAACTGGCGCAGGGTGGCCTTATCAAAACCCATAATCCCGCCCAGCACGATCTGGCGGTTGAGGTCGGCCTCGGCAAAGCCGTGGTAGCTGATTTCTAATTCTGGGCTCGATGACGCTTTGTAAAGCTTGAGCGGATCGAGATTGGCGAGCTGATGACCGCGCGTGCGGTAGGCCCGAACCAAAGCCAGGGCTTTGATCGAGTCTTCGGCTTGCTTCATCACGGCGGCCTGATCGACGGCCCCGCTGGGTGCGGCTGCGGGCCTTGATCCTTTGTCTTTGCCTTTGGCAGGAGCAGCAGCGTCGGGATCTGGCACGCCGATGACGCCTGAGGGGGTATTGCCCCAACTAGCGCCATGCAAATCGGCGATCAGTTCGGCACGATCATCGCCAAGATCGCGGAAGAAGGCCGCCCAACTGGGATCAACCGAGGCTGGGTTGTTCAAATACTGATCGTAAAGTTCGGAAAGAAAAACGGCGTTTGCGCCGGAGAGAAACGTTGTATCCACGATTGGATTCCTTGGCCCGCGCGGCCCCGCCAACCATCTCCACCGACGGGGCGGACGCGCATATGGTATTCATAGCCCAATTGCAGCCAGCCGACAACGCGCTAGGGCCAAAAATAGGGTTAAATCCGTGTGATTTCAGGGTCCTAGTGGGGTTTCCCCCGGGCCGTCGCCCAGATTTCAGGCCGCTCCGATTTTGGAGATAATGCCGTCTACGGTAATGACCTGGGCAAAGGCGAATTCCAAGGTCGCTAACGTGGCGGCCTTGACCTGGTCGGCCGACAGATTGGCCAGCCCCCGGTTGGCGGTGCCGTCACTCAGAAAGAAGACTTTGTAATCACGCATGTTGGCCTCACGCGCGGTGGTGTCGCAACACACATTGGTCGCAATTCCCCCAATGATGACTGTATCAATCGCCTTCGCGCGCAAGATTAGGTCGAGGTCTGTCCCCGTAAACGCGCCGTAGCGTGGCTTGATCAGAATGATGTCGCTGGGTGCGACCTCTAAGCGGGAGGACAATTTCACTGCATCAGAGCCTGCCGTAATCCCACCCCGCTCCATATTGTGGCTTTTCATGTAGCTCTGCACGATGTCAGCCGCGATGCCGCGATTGGACTGATCGGCCCGCGTTTCCTGCGCCGTATGAATCACCAATATGCCGACTTTGCGCGCGACCGCTGACAGCCGGTTGAGCTGAGCCACAACCGCTGGCCCGTTGGGTGAGGAAATCGAATAGCCCTCGACGAACACATTTTGCAGATCAACATTGATCAGCGCGGTTGTCTTCGGGTTGATGAACCAGTCGATCATGATTTCACCGTTTGTTTAAGTTTCGACATCATCGACATTGACCTGGCCCGAAATGCGGCGGCGGAATAACGAAAACGAAATACCGATGGCGAGAATAAGCGACAGGATCACCAAGGTGATCCAGGTGAGAACGCTGCCCTGGCCCAAGGCCAGCAAGCCAAAATCCACCAGGACCCAAATCAATGCCGCGAAAAAAGCGCCCGCCAGAATCAAACCCAAGGGCCCAATCGAGAACCAGGTGGCCCGCAAATAAATCACCATCACGATCAGTAAAACGATGCCAACAAGCACCTTCAGCGGCAGCGAGCCTTCGCTGTTCATCGCCCAATTAAAATACGAATATTCCGTGGGATTGAATGTGCCGAGCACAACGATCAGTGCTAAGGCCCAGCGCCACAAAAAACCCTGCCCCGTGATCGCTGAACGCGACATTGTCACCTCCGTACTTAAACTCGCAGCTTAGCAAGTGTTCGCAGAAAAACGATAGCTCAGAGAATCTCTGCAAGCTCGACGCGCGCACCCTTGCGATCATGACCGATGCGCAGCATGACGGTTTGGCCTTTCTTCAGCTCACGCGGGATCGGA
Source organism: Rhodospirillaceae bacterium (assembly GCA_002737725.1). Classification (GTDB taxonomy): domain Bacteria; phylum Pseudomonadota; class Alphaproteobacteria; order Rhodospirillales; family Rhodospirillaceae. The sequence goes on along the minus strand of NSIP01000002.1, from coordinate 42,941 downwards.
AAGGGGTAGAACAGCGGCGTCCAGTGTTTGGTGCGCGTCGCGCCGGGACCGAGTGGTGCATTTTCGTATAGTGTTTCATTGTCGAGCATGATTTGCAGCCACTGCACTACGCCCTGACAGAGGCCGTCCTGTGTCACCTCTACGCCCACCTGCCCGCTCTCGGCTGGGAATTCGTCTTGGTTTTGGAAATCAAAATGAAATAACGACACCGGCTCGGACAACCATTCCAATGCGGTATTGGGCGTGTCCAAATTCATCAGGACGGGCGTGAAAGCATTAAACGATGTAAAATCGAATCCCTCGATGGTCGAAACACGTATGAGGGCTGCCATGCCGGCGCCGTGAACTAACGCGCCCATCATGGTCGCTGCAGCCGGAATGACAATGCCGCCGGGCTTTAACAATCTGCGTTTGGCGTCTTCAATAGTCGGAATAACTTCCTCAGACACCAACTGAGCTGAGAAAATTTCGGCCAGCAGCACATCAACTTTTCCAGGAATATCTTTTTCGACCTCAAGCTCCCATGATGGCCCGTCAATGACAGTGATGCGTTCGGTGAGTCGGTTGCATGCAATAAGGCCGCGCGCGGTGTTGGCCAGGGCCGCGTTAGATTCACATGTGAAAATACGCGCACCCGTGCGCGAGGCCATCATGGCCAAGAGGCCTGCGCCCGTCCCGATTTCCAAAACAACATGATGAGGCTTGATCTGACGTTCCATGGCACATTTGAACGCCGCATTGCGCGCGGCATCATTCATCATATTGAAATGCCAGGCGGGCACGGCCTCGCCACGGACAATACGCGCCACAAAATGTATGTTGGGGTCATTGGGCGCCAATGAGAGTGCGCGCTCGATACAAAGCCACGCGTGCTCTAAATCGCCTAAAGCACGGTGTGCTTTCGACGCACTCACCCACAACGCCGGATCGTTTCCATTCACCGCCGCGGCCCGCTCGAAGTAACCAAGCGCAAGCTCATTCCTATCCAAGGCCGCCGCTGCGTTTCCTGCGACACTGAGCGCACGAGCATCACCAGGATTGGCCTGCGCTTGAGCTTCAGCGATACCAAGCGCGTCGTCCCATGCCCCGCACGCACCATGACATTCGGCAAGATCGAGGTTGAGATTCAATGGATCAGATGCGGCCTTGGTCAGCGCGCCGCTGAGCGAAACTCGTGCGGCTTCAAGATCGCCGAAATCGAGCTGAATACGCCCCAACAAGTGGCGATAGTCGCCATTTTCGGGCTGCAGGTCTACGGCAGCGGCGGCATAACTCAGCGCATCTTCAAGTTCGCCGCGCGCGACCATCACCACCGCCAGAAGTTTCAACGCTTCCGTATTGGAGGGTTCGGTCTCGATCACATCAAGGTAACACGCTTCAGCGTCGTCCAAGCGGCCCTGTTGATTATACGCAAGCCCTTCTGTCAGGCGCACGTTGGCATTGAAATCAACGATTTTCATGATTGTCCTGGTCGTATCGCAGAAGCTTATGATGCGCTGGTTTTAAACCAGAAACCACCGGGCGCAGCAACAATTTGGACCGCGCAGGGTGGCGCGAAATGAGCCGGAATTACCCACGCACCGGTTTCAGCCACATCGCTGATGAACTTTGTGCGTGTTTGGCGCGACATCTCAGCGTCCCAGCAAAAGCGGCTGGACCACTCCGGCCGCTCGATCTGTACCGGGTGATGAATGGTGTCGCCCACCAAATAAGCGCGCTCTTTGCCGTCATCGAGAACCAGCACAATATTGCCTGGCGTGTGACCGGGGGCAGGCATGAGATGTACACCAGGTTCGATTTCATAATCATCGGCAACGATCAATGCCTGCTTCGCGTCAAGGATGGGCTGCACCGAGTCGTCCCAAAACCTGTGACGCGCGTTGGCATCTGCGGTGCATTGCGCATGATCAGCGTGCTCGACCTCTTTGGCGTGCATGACGTATTTGGCGTTGGCGAACGTCGGCACCCAACGACCGTTGATCAGTTTAGTGTTCCAGCCCACATGGTCGGCGTGCAAATGCGTGCACAAAACGTGGGTGATGTGCTCGGGCGCGAGGCCCACTGCCGCCAGGTTTCTCAGATAATCGCCGTCGGTGCGTTGATGCCATTCGGGTAGTGCGGGACGGTCTTTGTGATTGCCCACGCACGTATCGACCAAAATGATATTGCGCGGTGTGCGCACAATCAAACTGTGGAACGACATAATAAGTTTGCAGTCGGCGATATTGACGAAGCGCGCGTCCTTTGATGTGCGGGTAGCGGCAAAGGCCTCGGGCGTTGCATCAGGAAATAAGAAGCTAGGTTCGCGAAACGGATGAAACAGATCGACGACGCGCGTGATTTCAAAGGGTCCGGGCAAACGCATGATCTGAAACTTAGAACTCCAAGCCGGCGGTGGCCATCAGAATGTTGGTGCCGCGATTTTTCTTATGTAAAATTTGCGCATTCGACACATGGGTGACGCCAAGCCCTGCGCGCACGCCCCTTACAACGCGCACCGAGGCCTGAATCCCCAAATGAAACTGCGCGGTGCCGCCTAAAAACGTACTGTCGCCTTGGCGATAGGCCGCGATCCCTGCCGAGGGCTCGAATTCCAGCAGCCCATTGCCCCATTGCAGCGGTATGGCAAGGCCTGCGAACATCAGCCCGCCCTTGTCAGTGTTGATGAACGCACCGATAAGCGGCTTGACGCCTAAGAATTTTCCGCCAATCGCATGGCCGCCGCCAAACCCATTGGCAAAGCGATATTGCACGTGCAGCGCCGCCGACTTGTTGTCGTTGGGGATGATGTCGTACTGGCCAGCGCCGATGAGCAGTTGCGCCTGATCTGCCGCCTGCGCCGAAAGCCCTAACCAACAAATCACATGCGCGAAGACAACAGCAAGTGTGCGCAAATGATTAGCCCTTCATGGCTTTCAGCATGGTTTGACCCAGCGAGGCTGGGCTGTCGGCGATGTGAAAACCAGCAGCGCGCATGGCTTCGAATTTCGCAGTCGCAGTTCCCTTTCCGCCCGAGATGATGGCGCCCGCATGGCCCATGCGACGCCCTGGTGGGGCAGTCACGCCCGCCACAAACCCGGTGATGGGTTTTTTCTTTTTGGCGCGCATATAAAATTCAGCAGCGTCTTCTTCCGCCGTGCCGCCGATTTCACCGATCATAATAATTCCTTCGGTCGCATCGTCGGCCAGGAATAGCTCGAGGCAATCGATGAAGTTGGTGCCGTTGACAGGATCGCCGCCAATTCCGATGCAGGTGGTTTGGCCTAGTCCTGCGGCTGTGGTTTGTGCCACGGCTTCGTAAGTGAGCGTGCCCGAGCGCGACACGATACCAATCTTGCCCTTCTGATGGATGTGGCCGGGCATGATGCCGATTTTGCATTCGCCGGGCGTGATAATCCCAGGACAATTCGGCCCAATCAGGCGCGTTTTGGAACCCGCCAACACGCACTTCACCCGCACCATGTCGAGCACCGGAATGCCCTCGGTGATGCACACCACCAGCGCGATCTCGGCGTCGATGGCCTCAAGGATTGCGTCGGCCGCAAACGGAGGCGGCACATAAATCACTGTGGCATCGCAGCCCGTGGCTTTTTTCGCATCTGCCACCGTGTCGAAGACCGGCAGATCCAGATGCGTGGCGCCGCCTTTACCGGGGGTCACGCCGCCCACCATTTTCGTGCCGTACGCAATGGCTTGCTCGGAGTGGAACGTGCCTTGGCTTCCAGTAAAACCCTGGCAGATGACTTTAGTATTTTTACCAACGAGAACAGACACTACGCGGCCTCCTTTACGGCCTTAACCACTTTTTGCGCGGCGTCGGCCAGGTTATCGGCGGTAATGATCGGCAGGCCTGAGTCCTTCATAATCTTTTTGCCGAGATCGACGTTGGTGCCCTCGAGGCGCACGACCAACGGAACATTGAGACTGATCTCGCGGGCCGCGGCCACCACCCCCTCGGCGATGACATCGCAACGCATGATGCCGCCGAAGATGTTGACCAAAATGCCTTCGACGTTGACGTCGGACAGAATAATTTTGAACGCCGTGGTCACGCGCTCTTTGGTCGCACCGCCGCCCACATCGAGGAAGTTCGCAGGCGCACCGCCATAGAGCTTGATGATATCCATCGTCGCCATGGCCAAACCGGCCCCATTGACCATGCAGCCAATGTTGCCATCGAGCTTCACATAGTTGAGGTCAGCTTTTGAGGCTTCCAGCTCGGTGGGGTCTTCTTCATCAATGTCGCGCAGCTCCATGATATCGGGATGGCGATAGAGCGCGTTGGAGTCAAAATTCATTTTGGCGTCGAGCGGCAGCACTTCGCCATCAGCGGTGACAACCAATGGGTTGATTTCCAGCATCGAGGCATCAGTTTTCAAAAAGGCGTCGTACAGCAGCGGCAGCAACTTCGCGCAGGATTTGATCTGATTGCCCGTGAGCCCCAGGCCAAACGCAATTTTGCGGCAATGGAAAGGCTGGATGCCCGTGATCGGGTCAATGGTTTGAAGGGTGATCTTCTCGGGCGTGTTGTGCGCCACGTCTTCGATGTTCACACCGCCTTCGGTCGAGGCCATGATGGTGACGCGGCTTGAAGCGCGATCCACGAGCATAGACAAGTAAAGCTCGCGCGCGATGTTGCAGCCTGCCTCGACGTACACGCGCTTAACGACCTTGCCAGCCGCGCCCGACTGAATCGTGACCAGAGTCTTGCCGATCATCTGCGTGGCGTTTTCTTTGACCTCGGCGATGGATTTGGACAGACGCACGCCGCCCTTATCACCGGCTTCTTTTTCTTTGAACTTGCCCTTGCCGCGCCCGCCCGCATGAATTTGCGATTTGACGATGAAGGGGGGTTTGCCTAGGCGCTCGGCCACCTTCTCGGCTTCTTGGGGCGTATAGGCCACGCCGCCGTCGAGCACCGGCACGCCGAATTTCTTCAGAATCTGCTTGGCTTGATACTCATGGATATTCATGCGCGGCCGCTCCCCTGTACACAGTCAGGCCCTGACTATGGAAATGCGATCGTAGGGCTATCGGCCCGATCGCCTATTATTGGCCCATTTATAGCACCCTACCCCCGGCGCGCAATCGCACCGACTCCGGATTAGGTCAAAAAAAGCAAAGGTCCAGAAGGGGTTAGCCCCTTCTGGCCCTAGTTTTGATGGCAATTTCGGCGGAGACTATTTCGCCAAGCCTGGATCGATTTTTTTGCAGGCGTCCACCAGGCCGCGCACAGACTCGACCGACTTATCAAGCATCACTTTTTCTTCAGGCGTCAGCGCGATTTCAACCGTACGCTCGACACCGCCCGCACCGATGATCACCGGCACGCCGACATAGATATCCTTGAGCCCATAAGGACCATCCACATGAACGGCGCAGGGCAGCAAGCGCTTTTTATCTTTCAAATAGGCTTCGGCCATTTGAATGGCAGAAGCGGCGGGCGCATAGAAGGCCGAGCCGGTTTTCAAGAGGCCGACGATTTCAGCACCGCCATCGCGGGTTCTTTGCACGATTTTGTCGATCTTTTCCTGTGTGCTCCAACCCATTTTGATCAGGTCGGGCACGGGAATACCGGCCACCGCGGAATAACGCGTCAGCGGCACCATGGTGTCGCCGTGGCCGCCGAGCACAAACGCGGTGACATCTTCCACTGAGACTTTAAATTCTTCGGCCAAGAAGTAACGGAACCGCGCGCTATCAAGCACGCCCGCCATGCCGACGACTTTATTTTTCGGCAGGCCCGAATATTCGCGCAGCGCCCACACCATGGCATCGAGCGGGTTGGTGATGCAGATGACGAAAGCATTGGGGGCGTGCTTTTTCAAACCCTCGCCCACTTGGCTCATGACTTTCAAGTTGATCCCGAGCAAGTCATCGCGGCTCATGCCGGGCTTGCGCGGCACGCCCGCGGTGACGATGACGACATCGGAACCGGCGATCACCGAATAATCGTTGCCGCCTTTGTAGGCCGTGTGCTTGCCCTCGACGGGGGTCGATTCGGCGATATCGAGGCCTTTGCCTTGCGGAATGCCCTCGGCGATATCGAACATGGCCACGTCGCCCAGTTCTTTCAGGCCGATCAGATGAGCCAAGGTGCCGCCGATATTGCCTGCGCCGACGAGGCCGATTTTTATACGCGCCATGGGTTATGTCCCGTTTCCAAGTGCTGAATTGCGGACGAGGTGGTAGCCTGAATCAGGCATTTAGGGCAAGGGAGGCCGTGATGATTCGGCAGCATTTCAGGCTGAGATTCAGTGCGGGTGCGCTGATTTTTTTAGCAACTGGCCTGGGAGCCTGCGCCACATCGCCCGCGACCACGGCTGATTCACTGAAGGACCTGACGGACTACGCGCTGGTTTATACAGACGGCGGCAAGGCCACCCCGAAGTCAGTCAGCATTTCTGAGGCGGCCGATGTGCTGAAGACTTTCGATGTCATCTTCGTGGGTGAAGAACACCGCCACCCCGGTAACCACCTGGCCCAAATGGCGCTGTTTCGCGCCATTCAGGAGCGCGTACCAAACATGAGCCTGTCGATGGAGCAGTTCGAGCGCGACGTGCAGGGCGTGGTCGATAATTTCATGGCGGGTAAAATTGGCGAGCAGGTGCTGCGCACCAAAGGGCGTGCGTGGGACAACTACCCCGTCAGTTATCGCCCGCTGGTGGAATATGCCAAGGAACGCGGCCTGTCCGTGATTGCAGCCGAAGCGCCCGGTTCGGTGATCAGGTGCGTGGGTGAAAAAGGTGCGGCTTTTTTAGCCACCATGAAGCCTGAGCAACGCGAATGGGCAGCCGCACAACTCAACCTGAATGAAGGCGCTTACAAGGATAAGTATATGCGCTTTGCCGCCGGTGACGGCTCGCACGGTGAAGACGCCGATAAGGACAAGCCGAAAGGCCCCAGTGCTGCTGCTGTACGCAGCTTCGAAGCCCAAGTGACGCGCGATGACACCATGGCCGAGTCGATCTATCTGCACCTGCAAAAAAACCCAGGGCGCAAGGTGATGCACATTAATGGTTCGTTCCACAGCGAGTCGTTTTTAGGCACAGCAGAACGCGTGCAAATGCGTGACCCAAAATTAAAGATCGCGGTGGTGAATCCCATACAAGTGAAAAAGGGCGGCAAGCTTGAGGTCTCAACCGCTGACGCCAAGACAGGTACGTTTGTGCTGCTGATTGGCGCGACGCCCAAAAGTTACGCCAGCATGGACGAAATGAAAGCCGCCATCAGCGAGGAAATGAAATTCCGTAGCGCCAATAAGTGTGAGTTGTAGAAAGCCCTCTCCCTTGGGAGAGGCTAAGGGGCTCTTCCTACTCCTCCACATGCCGTTGTTTGATGTAATCGATCGCCTGCATTTCGATGAGGCGTGAGGCGGTGCGTTGAAATTCAAAGCCGCCATCGCGACCCACATAAAGATCCGTCGGTGGGACCGCTGCTGCGCAGATCAACACCGTGCGATGTTCGTACAACGCATCGACCAGCGTGACAAAACGCCGCGCTGAATCTTTTTTCTCCTCCGTCATCTGCGGAATGCCGCTCATTATCACGGTGGAATATTGCGCGGCAACGGCCATGTAGTCGGCAGGTCCCAGCGCTTTGTCGCATAAATCCGAAAAAGCGAATCGCGCCACTTGATGCGCACTGGCCGGAATCTCAACACGGCGACCCTGCACCGATATATAATCGGGCTTGGGTGGCGCATCATCGGTCATACGCGACCAAGCTTGATCAAGCGCCGTATCAGCAGCAGTGCCCAAGGGAGTGTAATACACGGCCGAGCCCATCAGCCGACCCAGGCGATAGTCTTGCAACGATTCCATCGCCAGCACATCAAGCTTAGTTTTGAGCAGATCGATGAAGGGTAGGAATTTCTCGCGCTGTAATCCGTCTTTATACAAATCGTCGGGGTGACGGTTAGAGGTGGCCACTACCACCACTCCGCGCTCGAACAAGCGCTGGAACAAGCGGCTGACAATCATGGCGTCAGCGATGTCACGCACTTCCAACTCATCGAGACACAGCAATGTGGTGTTGTCAGCAATGCCATCGGCCATGCCGGGAATCGGGTCACCCTCGAAGGGCACGGGCATTTGGCGCAGCTGATGAATTTCAGCGTGAATATCGCGCATGAAGGCTTGGAAGTGCACGCGCTCTTTGGTTTTGATCGGCACAGATTGAAACAACAAATCCATCAGCATCGATTTTCCGCGCCCGACACCACCATACAAATAAATTCCTTGGGGTGGCGCGCGATCAATCTCGGGCGTGAGGCCGAAGCGCTGCATCCAACCCTTCTTTCCGCTTTTGGGCGTGTAATGCAGCAGCGCATGATGAAGGCTTTGCAGTCGCTCAGCCGCCAGCTTTTGCGCTGGATCGGACTTGAGTTCGCCCAGCGTCATCAGGTCGCGATAGCGGAAGATAGGGCCTTCAGTCACTTAATATACATCACGCTAAAATGCGCATCGCCCGAATAGAAATCTGCCGGGCGATACAGCGAAAGCTTATGAGACAGTTCAGCCGTCGGCGTTGATTTTGGCAATCAAGTCGGCCTGCGTCTTTTCGGACAGATCGTTGGGCACCTGACAGGTTCCCGCCGCCATGTAGCCGCCGCCACCGTACTTCAAACACAACTCGCCAACATTGGTTTTTGAGCCACGATCAAAGATCGACTTGCCAATGGCAAAAACGGTGTTTTTCTTCTTCAAGCCCCACATCATATGAATTGAAATATTGGTTTCCGGATACAGCGCGTAAATCAGGAAACGGTTGGCCGCCCAAATGGTGTCTTCATCACGCAAGTCGAGAATCACCAAGTTCTTGTAGACCTTCGAGCAACGCTTGATCTGCTCTTTGGCTTTGGCTTCGTGCTCGACATACAAGTCAACACGCTCGACCACATCGGGCAGCATCAAGATTGCATCGATGGGAATCTCAACGCATTTGTCGATCAATTCCATCATCAGTTGATAGTTCGAGATGGTGAACTCGCGGAAACGGCCCAAGCCGCTGCGCGCATCCATCAGGAAGCTCATCAAATCCCAGCCTTGGGGGTTGAGCACTTCGTTTTTGTTGAACTGGGCAGCATCGCCCTTGTCGACGGCAATCATCAATTCATCGCCGATGCGCGGCAGCTTTTTCTTGCCGCCGAAGAAATCGTACACCACGCGCGCGGCTGAGGGCGCTTTGGGGTCGATAATGTGGGTGTCTTTGGAACCGAGGCGCACGGTTTCAGAAAAATGGTGATCGAACGCCACCCGCACACCCTCAACGAAGGGCAGATTGGTGGTGATATCGCGGCTGGAGATTTCAATCACCCCATCTTGCATATCTTTGGGGTGGACGAACTTGATCTCGTCGATCAACTTCAGCTCTTTCAAGACAGCGGCGCAAACGAGGCCATCGAAATCGCTACGGGTTACTAAACGGAATTTCTTGCCTTCTTTGAGAAGGTCTTCGGCAGTCACAACCATCACATATCCCCTCGACAACTGTGCGTTCGGGCTGAAAGATAAACAGGTGTGAAGGGCTCACAACGCCTCAAACGCTAAAGATTTGCAAGGAATTTCATGGATTTAGAACATTCGCGTCCCACCCTCAGCGCCACGGGACGACAACCCAGCCGCCAACCACCCCGAGTCTCGCATCTGAAACGTGTCCATGCCCGTGCCATTATCGCCACGGCCCTGATGCTGGGGGGCTGCGCCAGTGCGCCTTTTGTCGACGGGCGGCGCGAAGCGGGCCAGATCGCCCCTGTGGGCGTCTCGACACCCGACCGGCTGGCGATCTGCTATTCGATTCGGGGGACAACGCCGCGCGATGTGCTTGAACTAGCCAAGTCCGAGTGCGCCAAAACTGGACGAACTGCGCAGTTTGATGGCCAGGATGAATTCCGCTGCGCGCTACTGACCCCGACGCGCGCGTTTTTTAAGTGCGTGGGGAAGTAACGCAAGTCGTCATCGCCCGGCACGAGACCGGGCCATGACAGTTGAGATAAATGCTACCCCTGCCGCTCGACCATTTTCATCTTGATGTCGGCGATGGCTTTGGCAGGGTTGAGGCCCTTGGGGCAAGTCTGCGTGCAATTCATAATGGTGTGGCAGCGATACAATCGGAACGGGTCTTCCAAATTGTCCAGGCGTTCACCTGTCGCTTCGTCGCGTGAATCGTTAATCCAGCGCGCGGCTTGCAGCAAAATCGCTGGTCCTAAATAGCGATCACCGTTCCACCAATAAGACGGGCACGAGGTGGTGCAGCAGAAGCACAAAATGCATTCCCAGAGACCATCAAGCTTGGCGCGCTCTTCGGGTGATTGTTGGCGCTCGGCATTGGGCGGGGCTGGCGTGTCGGTTTTTAACCAGGGCTCAATCGACGCATATTGTGCATAGACATGGGTCAAATCAGGCACGAGGTCTTTGATGACCGGCATATGCGGCAACGGATAAACCTTCACGTCGCCTTTACATTCTTCGATGGGCTTCAAACATGCGAGCGTGTTGCGGCCATCGATGTTCATCGAGCACGAGCCGCAAATCCCCTCGCGGCACGAGCGGCGCAGTGTGAGCGTTTGATCGGTCTCGTCTTTAATTTTCAGCAGCGCATCCAGCACCATGGGCCCGCAGGTGTCCATGTCGACATCGTAGCTGTCGAGCCGCGGGTTTTCGTCGGTGTCGGGATCGTAACGGTAGACCTTAAACGTGCGCAGATTTTTGGCACCCGGCGGGACGGCGTGCTTTTTACCGGGCTTAACTTGAGAGTTTTTGGGAAGCGTAAATTCGACCATAGAAAAACCTTTATAACCTTAGTACACGCGCGCCTTAGGCGGAATGTACTGAACTTCGTTGGTCAGCGTGTAGGTGTGCACAGGGCGGTAATCGAGCTTCACCTTATAAGAGTCATCAATCCACGCCAGCGTGTGCTTCATCCAGTTGGCGTCATCGCGATTAGGATAATCCTCGTGCGCGTGCGCACCACGGCTTTCATGGCGCGCTTCAGCACCACCAATCGTAGCAAGCGCACAGGGAATCAGGTTGTCGAGCTCCAGTGCTTCAATCAGGTCGGTATTGAAGATGAGGCTGCGATCGGCGATGCGCAGATCTTTCATGGTGCCTGCGATTTCGCCCATCTTGTCCAAGCCCTCTTTGAGCGTCTTCGATGTGCGGAACACAGCGGCATCGTTTTGCATGGTGCGCTGCATGGACTTGCGGATGGCCGCTGTCGTGAGCGAGCCATTGGCATTGCGAATTCTGTCGAGACGGCTGAGCGCCAAGTCCGACGCATCCTTGGGTAACGGCTTGTGGGTTGCGCCCGCTTTGACGATGTCCTTCGCGCGCAAGCTCGCCGCACGGCCAAACACCACTAGATCGAGCAGTGAATTTGTGCCCAACCGATTGGCACCGTGGACCGACACGCATGCCGCTTCGCCCACGGCCATGAGGCCGGGGAGCACGTTGTCGGGCTTGCCCGGCAGCGGCTTAATCACTTCGGCCATGTAGTTGGTGGGAATGCCGCCCATGTTGTAGTGCACGGTCGGCAGCACGGGGATGGCGTTTTTGGTGGCATCAATGCCCGCGAAAATTTTCGCGGTTTCAGTAATGCCAGGCAAGCGCTGATACAGCACGTCTGCGCCCAGGTGCTCCAAGTGCAGCAGGATATGATCTTTCTCAGGCCCAACGCCGCGGCCTTCACGAATTTCCATGGTCATGGAGCGCGACACAACGTCACGCGAGGCCAAGTCTTTGGCAGTGGGGGCGTAGCGTTCCATGAAACGGTCGCCCGCCGAGTTGGTGAGATAACCGCCCTCGCCGCGCGCACCTTCGGTAATCAACACGCCCGCGCCGTACACGCCGGTGGGGTGGAACTGCACGAACTCCATGTCTTGCAACGGCAGGCCAGCACGCGCCACCATGCCATTGCCATCACCAGTACATGTATGCGCCGAGGTGCACGAGAAGTAGGCGCGGCCATAACCACCCGTGGCAATGACGGTAGTATGGGCGCGGAAGCGATGGATAGTGCCGGTCGCCATGTCAATAGCAACAACGCCCCGACAGCCTTCAGAATCCATCATCAAATCAATGGCGAAATACTCGACAAAGAACTCGGCCTTATATTTCAGGCTTTGCTGATAGAGCGTATGCAAAATCGCGTGGCCCGTGCGGTCGGCGGCTGCGCATGCGCGCTGAACCGGCGCTTCGCCGAAGTTACGCATGTGACCACCGAAGGGGCGTTGATAAATTTTACCGTCCGGTGTGCGAGAGAACGGCACGCCGTAATTTTCAAGCTCGTACACAGCCGGAATGGCTTCGCGGCACATGTATTCAATGGCGTCTTGGTCGCCCAGCCAGTCCGACCCCTTGATGGTGTCGTACATATGCCAAACCCAATTGTCCTCGGCCATGTTGCCCAGTGCTGCACCGATGCCACCTTGGGCAGCGACCGTATGGCTGCGGGTGGGAAATACTTTGGTGATACATGCGGTTTTCAGGCCGTTCTGTACCATACCAAAAGTGGCGCGCAAACCAGCGCCCCCGGCACCTACCACCACGACATCATAGTCGTGATCAACAATATTGTATCCGGCAGAGTTGGTAGACATGATCGATCAGCCTTTGAACGCAACGACGAGAATGGAGACGACGCACGACACGGCCAAAGCGATGCACGCAAATTTTGCAGCAACGACGCACACCGTGCGGGCGGCATGGTTGGGTACATAATCCTCAATTACAACCTGCAGGCCCAATTGTGCGTGATGAAACACGGCGAGCAGAAACAAGATCATAACGGTGGCGTGAATTGGATTATGGAACCAACTGGCAAAGCCCGCATAGCCAGAGCTCGAAAGGCTGACGATGCTGGCAATCAGCCAAATCGATAGGGGGATCAGGGCCACAGCCGTGAGGCGCTGCTGCCACCAATGATGGGTGCCTTCCTTGGCCGACCCCAGGCCGCGAACGCGGCCGAGAGCGGAACGAAGCATATCGGGTTTGGGGACCATAAGATGTGCCCTTACACGATGAGCCAGGTGAGAAGTGTCAGCATCACGGCGGCGGCAATCACAATTTGATTGGTGCGTTGAGTATCGGGAATCTCGAATCCCTTGCCTGCATCCCAAAATAAGTGGCGCACGCCCGTGCAGAGATGGAAATAAAACGCAAATGAAAAGCCAAACAGAATAAATTTGCCGAACCACGAGCCAATGAAGGCCATCGTGGTGGTATAGGCCGGCTCCCCAAACGCCGCAGCGGTCAGCCACCATGTGAGTAACAACAAGCCGAGCACGAGGCCAATGCCCGTAGCGCGATGGCCAGCAATCGACAACATCGCGGCCAATGGCATGCGATAGATTTGCAAATGTGGTGACAATGGGCGCGACAGCGCGCGCGTCCCCAAGGTCCGAGTTGTGGCGGGTTTTGCAGCAGTCGACATGGCGGCCAAATCCCAATCTTTACGAGGAATTCCAAGGTCTTCGGCCACCCTGGCCGAGACGATTAGATGTAACTCCCCATCGCCAGCGAAGTCAAACGGCAGGAACACCAATCAGGGCTATAAAAGAGAGACTTCATGCATAGTGTCCATTGCCTGACACCCAAGCTTTAGTCCACGATTGGAGTGGGGAGAGAATGATGATCTTGAGTCCAACCGTACTATTTCTCGCGGTGTCGGCATTGGCTCTGCCAAGCCAGGCGCAATTGCCCCTGCCAGCGACTCCGAGCGCCGAAAACACCGGACCAAATACCAACATCACGCGTTGGGCACGCGGCACCTACGAATACCGGATAATTTCCGATCAGAGGTTGCGTGGGGTCGAGACCTGGCAGTTGTTTGTCTACCGCGACGGATCGCGCAGCATGATTATGTGGCACGACTTGTTTGCCACCAACACACAGTTCACCGGCGTGGCCCGCGTTGATAAAAATATGCGCCCGCTGGATGCCTTTGCGCAGTTTTTCACCCAAGGAAAATTCAAAGGTGCGGTGCAGATTGTGTTCAATGACGGGACTATGGATTTGGTCTCGACCGGCCCGCAAGGTCAGGTCCATCAAGCCCAAACCACGCCCGATGCGTTTTCCATTAGCCTGCATCCACTGGCGAGCGACTGGTGGCACTACTGGTATTACGACCACAAAAAAAAAGGCCCCCAGGTCAGCCGTTATTATTCATTGGAGGCTGGGCGCGATTTAGGTTTGCCCGTCACCGTGCGCTTGATTGAAACTGAGCAAGCCGAAAGCGGTGAAGAAAATCTGACGGTCCCGGCGGGGACGTTTAAAACCATAAAATACACCAGTGGAAATTCTGCTGCTTGGATGAGTGGGCCTGATTCGATGTTGGTGAAATCATCAAGTCCGAAATCCGACCGCGAATATGTGCTAAGAACCTACGAGGTGGGACCATGAAGACGATCGTCCTGGCCACAGCTTTGTTTGCGTTGACGGGAATAGCTTTCGCGGCAATCGCACAAACACCTCAAACAACACAGCATGAGAATGCCGGCCCCAATCCAAACATCGTGCGATGGCATGAGGCGGAAATTTTATACCAAACCATGAAGGAGAAGCGCGCACGTGGGAGCGAGAGGTTTTCTATCATGGTGCATCCTGACAAAACCTGGACACTAATCACACACAATGACATCTTCGCCCGCAATGCGGTGATGAACGTTGTGATGCGCGTGAGCGATACCTTCCGCCCGATTGAAGCTTTTACGGCATATTGGAACGACGGCGGATTTAAAGGCTCGGGTGTTTTTCGCATTCGCGGTAACCAAATGACCGCCGAGATCAATGGGCCTTCTGGCCACTTCACTCAAAGCACTTATGCGCCCGATGCCTTCTCGCTGCTTTCACACCCCTTGGCTTTTGATGGCTGGCACGGCGGCACCTACGACAAAAAGGTTGGCGGCGTTCAACGCATCGCGACGCTGAACATTGATGCCATCTCGAAACCTCAAAACCCGATCCTCGCAACTCCCATGGATCAAACATGGGAGTTGAAGGGCATTGAGGAGGTGACGGTGCCCGCAGGCACATTCACAACCGAGCACTATCGGGTAAACGATTTTGATGTGTGGGTCATGGGCGCTGATCGTGTCCTCGTAAAATACCAGTGGCCGTCCCTTGACCGAGAATATTTGCTGACGAACTATCTTGCTGGCCCTAAGTAACGGAGATCTGCCACATGACTTTTTTCAAAATTGCCCTCGTCGCGGCATCTGTGTTTGCCTCTCATGCTTGGGCGCAGGTCGCCCCTCAGGCGCAGCCTGAAAACACAGGAGCGAACACCAACATCGTGCGCTGGGCCGAGGGCACATATACGTACCAAGCGCTGAGCGATAAACGCAAACGTGCGTGGGAGAAATTCCACATGAACGTTCACCCGGACGGCTCGCGCACCATGATCATGTGGCACGATCTGTTTGCGCGGAACAATCAATTCACTGTGGTGCTGCGCGTGGCGGCGAACTTCCGTCCGCTGGAAGCCTACCTGAGTTACTGGACACCCAATGGATACAAGGGCTCAAATTTTATTACCGTCATGGGTGACAAACTGAACGCCGCATCCAGTGGGCCAACAGGTCAACTCACACAAGCACTGAGCGCGCCTGAAAAGATGTCAATCGGCACACACCCCGTCGCCGCCGACGGTTGGCACACGTGGTACGAAGATGTGAAAGCCAAAGGTCCACAAAAAGGCACGCTGTATTCCATTGAGGCCACCGCCGATAATAATAAACCGCCGCTGGGTACCATGATCCCCTTCGAGTTCGAACGCCTTGGCAAAGAGAGGGTCACAACGCCGGCAGGCACCTTCGATACGGTGAAGTATAAACTCGGCGGGGCCAGCGAGGCTTGGGTGACGGAGCAAGACAAGTTGATGATCCGGGTGGTGAACGGCCCGCGCGATCTTGAATACCTGCTGACGGAATTTAAATCCGGCGACAACGCAAAGAAATAGGCCGCACAATGGCTCGACTGGTCTTCGCTTGCCTTGTGCTGATTGCAGCGGGTTCTGCTGCCGCCAGCGAGCCCGTGCCCACAGCCAATAGTAACATCACCCGTTGGGCCACAGGCACGATTGCGTACCGCGTGAAAAGTACCGGCGTAGTGAATGGCTACGAGACGTGGCGGCTGTCGGTTCACCCCGATGGATCGCGGACAATGTCCGCGACTGTGCAATACGCACCGCGCAATGTTCAGCGCCACGTCGTGCAACGTGTTGATGCGTCATTCAAACCCCTTGATGCATACGCCCTCTATTGGTTCGATGGACAATGGCGTGGGTCGGCGTTCGTCAGAGCGAAAGACAAAACCCTCACTGTCACCGCCAACACGCCCTATGGCGATCAATCTCAAACCTTTGAGATCGGCGACACGCTTGCTGTGGTGCCCCATGTTCTCGCCACTGATTCATGGCGGGCCATGCTGTACGATAAAGCCAAAGGCGGCGCGCAGGCCATCCCGGCGTACAACTTTAATGCGACAGGCGAAGGCCCAACGGCGCTGCTGGGCAAGTTGATGTCCTATCGCCTGACCTACGTGGGGCCAGAGAGTGTCAGCGTGCCTGCGGGCACGTTTGCGACCGATCACTATCGCATCGAAGACGTGGTCGATATTTTTGTCACCAGCCCAGACGGCATGCTGGTGAAGTTTATTTACCCATCCATCGACCGCGAACACTATTTGGTCGAGACTAGGCGCGGACCATGAAGATCACGGCGCGCGTTTTAGCGACAACAATAATGTTGGCCTGGACTGGTTCGCTGGCAGCGCAGACCGAGCCCAACCCCACCATTGGCGGTGCTAATGCCAACGTGGTGCGCGGCGCCAAGGGAACCATTGTTTATAAAGTGCTGAGCACGGGCGCCCTGCTGGGTGGCGAGAACTGGAACCTCAGCGTTCACCCCGACGGCTCGCGGACCATGCAGGCCTTGAACCGCTATGGCAGCCCCGGTGTCCAGCGCCATGTGACTTATCGTGTCGATGCCAACTTTCGACCTTTAGAGGCGTACTTGTTGTACTGGGTGGGCGGGAAGTGGAAGGGCTCGGGGTTATTTACGGTCCTGGGCGATCAACTGAATGCTGTGGCCAACACGCCCAACGGCATGCTGACACAGAATGTAAAAGTGCCGGAGAATTTCTCTTTCATTCCACACCCTTTAAGCACCGATGCCTGGCACATGGGTTATTACGACAAGAAAAAAGGCGGCGTGCAAACCATCACCGTCTACGACATGGATGCCGGGGCCGCCGGGCCGCAAGCCCTGCTGGGGCGTCTTTACACACAAAAACTAGAGTACTTAGGGCCTGAAAAAGTGACCACGCCCGCAGGGGCCTTCCAGACCGACCACTTTAAAATTGATAACGCGGTAGATATCTATGTGACAGACCCCGATTCCATCATGGTCAAATTCCTCTGGACGCCCGCCGACAGGGTGTATGAATTGGTGAAGCTTGAACCGCCACCAGCGCAGGACTAGCCTTGGTGACAAAGCACGAAACGCCGGGAGATTGCCCATGACCGAAAACGTCAACCACGACCTGAAAGTGGACTACAGCCGAGACGAACTTGCGCGCCAACACTTCGTCTCGGGCATGCGCACCTATGTGCTCAATAGTTTATCGAGCAATATGCGCACGGTTTACGACAACAAGGTCGCGCCAAACTTTAAGAAGAAAAAAAACCGTGCGCCCAAGACCGCGCCGGAAATTCACAAGGCGTTGAAAAGCGAGACGATCTTCAAATTCTATTCGTCGATGCGCTGTAACACGCAGGAAATGGTGTGGCGCAGCGTCATTCCTGGAATCGAGCGCGAATCTGAAGAGCTGGTGGCCAAAACAAAAATCCTTTCTCAATCAACCCAAAAGGCCAACGGCACGCTGACGGTGGACCCCAAGCTGTCGATCCCGCGCTACACAGCCGAGCTTGATGTGCATCTGATGCCGGGTAATTACCACGAAGAACATATGCCCGACGATGTCAGTCAAGGCGCGATTTACGACAACGGCCTATCGGTGTTCGCCATGGGGTTCTTGGGCGAGCGCATGGATGACATTACCCAATCCGTGTCGACGTATTTCACCAAGCGGTACCCTGACTTCAAGCCCAAGGCGATTTTAGACATGGGCTGCACGCTGGGGCATTCCACGTTGCCATGGAAAGAGCGCTACCCCCAAGCCGAGGTGACGGGCATCGATGTGGGTGCGCCATCCGTTCGCTATGCCCATGGCCGCGCGCAAAGTTACGGGGTGAGCACACACTTTGCGCAGAAAGATGCCGAGCACACGGGCTTTGCCGATGAGTCCTTTGATGTCATTTATTCGTGCATGTTCCTGCACGAGATTCCGAAGAAAAATATTCGCGCGATTTTTAAAGAAGCCTACCGCATGCTCAAGCCCGGCGGCGTGATGCTGCATTACGAACTGCCGCCAAACTCAATGTTATCTGCCTACGACAGTTTTTATCTGGACTGGGACAGCTTTTATAACAAAGAGCCCTTCTATAAAGCCTTTCGCGATTCCGACCCGCAGGAAGAATGCGTGGCTGCTGGATTTAAGAAGGGCAAGTGCTTCCAATACGTCGCGCCAAGCCTGAATTTTTACGGCGACGCCGCCATTGCCAAAGCCGTCGCCGACGCTAAGTTAGATAACAAAGGCGAAAACCACATGGGCCGATTGGTTGACGGCGTGCAGTGGTTTACGTTCGGGGCTTGGAAATAAGGCGTCTGTTATGTTCGCGGTCAAAGCCAAAAAATCAAAGACCAAGCTGCGTCACGGCGTGAAGGGTAAGCAGTTGCGCTTCTTCGGCGCCCAGGGCGTCGATGAGCTAGTTTCGATCTGCATGACGCTGGCTCAAGAGCTTTGGGTGGTGAAAGAACGCCTTGCAACGGTTGAGGCGACGGCTGCAAAAAAGGGCGTAATCCTCGGCGATGACATTGAGGGATATGCTTTTACGCCCGAACAACGCGCGATTGTTGAAGACGAAAAAAAGAAATTCATCGACCGCGTGTTCTTCACGCTACGTGAGCAATCCGAAGCTCTAAGTGCCGGGCAGGCGGAGCCCGACGGGCCGAAAGTTCCGTAAACCCTTACTCCGGTACGCCCGGCCATTTTTCGGGTCGATCACCCGCATCGGCTTTGGCCAAATCCCATTCGATGAGATTTATTTTTTCGCCATCAGGCCCGCGTAGTGTCATCTCGCGTTGCTTGATGTGGCCGCGCACGCGTAGTTGAACAGGGGCTGCGACAATTGTGAGCCCGCGCGCCTTGGCGGCCTTATGAATGGGGTCGAGATTATCGCAATAAAACACCATACACAGCTCGCCAATATTTGAGCTGCTGTTGTGACGTTGAATGTTCGGCGGCGACGGATTTTTAACCTCGAACAGCCCGACCATGCCATAAGCTGGCTTGCCGGGAACTTTCAAAATGCACACGCGCGTCGTGACGGTATCAGGCATGCCAATCAGCGCATGCATATTGCCGCCTTTGGCTTCGCCTTCTGTGTAGACTTCAGTGAGGCCGAGGACTTGTGTATAGAAGTCGCGGCTCTGGTCCAAATTTGAAACCATAAGTGCTGCGCGGACCATTTGACTGACGGGCATGGGGTTCTCCTGTGTAATGCAGGTTAAGGCTGCGGTAATTTGAAGGCTTCGGCAATGAGTTCGTAAGACCTCATTCGCGCCTTGAAATCGTGACAGATGGTGACCACCATCATTTCTTCCACACCATGATCAGTCGCCATGGTTTCCAGCCCCGCTTTGACGGTGAGCAGATCACCAATGATCGCGGTGCGTTTGGACTTCTCGGCCGTGCGGCGCTCGGCTTCCGTGTAAGGATAAGCTGCGGCCTCTTCCGGCGTGGGGTATGGGCCAAGCGCGCCTTTATCTAACATGACCCGCCATAGGCCACGCGAGAGCGCCAAACGATCAGCCTCGGCTTGGGTTTCCGCACAAATGGCACCGACACACATGGCGGCTTTGGGATGGGCAAGAACATCTGAAGGTTGGAAGTTCTCGGTATAGCCGCGCAGAATTTTTGCGGCACCCACGGGATTGATGAAATGGGCAAAAGCAAACGGCAAGCCAAACATAGCGGCAAGTTTTGCGCTTTCGTCCGACGATCCTAATAGCCAAATTTCAGGTGGCACGGCTGGGCGCGGCGTCACCTTCACGCGCTCAAGCGCTTTGTTGGCGGGCGTCGTGCCCGTCAGGAACGCTTTGAGGTCGATGATTTTGGTGGGGTAGTACTCTACGCCAATCTCCGAGCCGTATTGCATGGCAACAGATGTCAGATAATCGCCACCGGGCGCGCGGCCCACCCCTAAATCGATGCGGCCCGGGTACATGGTTTGCAGCAGTGCGAAGTTTTCAGCGACCTTCAGCGGGCTATAGTGCGACAGCATCACGCCACCTGAACCAATACGCATGGTTTTGGTGGCGGCCGCCACGCGCGCGATGAGAATTTCGGGCGAACAGCCCGCCAACCCTTCGGTGCCATGATGCTCGGCCAGCCAATAACGGTGATAGCCAAGTTTTTCGGTGGCTTGGGCAAGCTGAACCGTCTCTTCGACGGCGTCGAACGCCGTGCCCCCGGAACGCACAGGCGATTGGTCAAGAACCGAAAGTGTGAGCGACATGTTTAAGCATTCGCCGACTGAAGCGCCGCGATGTCATCGGCAAACGCCAGCAGCCGTTTGGCTTCAGCCACATGCAGCACCTCAACCAACCGACCGTCCAGCAATGTGACGCCATGGCCTTTGGCAGCCGCGTCTTCGTGCGCGGCGACAATGCGTTTGGCTCGTTCGATTTCGTCAGTACCGGGCGCGAAGACAGCGTTGGCCACATCGACTTGCATGGGGTGGATCAGTGTTTTGCCGTCAAAGCCCAGCGCGCGGCCTTGGCGACAGGCGGCCTCGTATCCAACGGCATCATCCAAATCCACGTGCACACCATCGAGCACGTACAAGCCAAAGGCGCGCGCGACCATGACGGCGGTTTGCAGCGCCATCAACATCGGTGCGCGATCAGCCGGATGCGCGCAGTGTAAGTCTTTGGCTAGATCTGCCGTGCCCACACACAAACCCGCCACTCGTGGAGAAGCCGCCGCAATCTCGCGCGCATTGATGACGCCCAGCGGCGTTTCGATCATGGCCCACAACCCCATCTCATCGGGGGCGCCGGCACCTTTCAAAATAGCAACGGCGGTGCGCACACCATTGGCGTCGTTGACCTTGGGTAGAACCACGCCATCAGCACCTGATGTGGCAATCGCCTGCAAGTCATCGCGGCTCCAAGGTGTGTCGAGCGCGTTGGCGCGGATCATCACTTCACGCCGCCCATAGGACTTTGATTTTACGGCCGCCACGGCGGCAGCGCGTGCAGCGGGCTTCGCATCGGGCGCAACCGCATCTTCCAAATCAAAGATTATACCATCGGCAGGAATGTTTTTGGCTTTCTCCAAGGCGCGCGCATTGGAGGCGGGCATATAAAGCATGCTGCGACGTGGGCGAGAGACAAACGGCATAACGCAATGATCCGAATCAAATGGGGTTGAGCTTAAGTATCTGAGGTTGTGGGTATTGGTCTAGCCGCGCCTTGGCGAATAGTTCAGTTGAGCTATAACTTAGCCTTGCTGTTGTTTGGTTCCATCACGAATGTTTGATTCCATCACAGAAATTCCTTTCTTGCGCGGATTGATCATGGGCTTGCTGATGGCCGCACCCGTAGGTGCGGTGGGCGTGATGTGCGTCAAACGGGCGATGAGAGGTGAATGGGCCCGCGCCATGGCCGTGGGGCTGGGCTCAGCCACGGTTGATGCCATCTTCGGTGCCATCGCCGGGCTAGGCCTGACACTGATCGCGACGATTGTGATGTCGTACCAAACCGAGTTGGGGTTGGCGGGCGGCCTCATCATTACGGGACTGGGGGCGGCTATCTATTTTGCACAGCCGAAAGACGCCACACCGGGCCTTGAGTTCCAGCAACTCTGGCGCGACCTTGCCAAAGCCTTCACGTTGTCGATTGCCAACCCGGCCACCTTCCTGGGTGCGCTAGGCCTGTTCGCAGCCCTTGGCCCTGCCAGCACCCGTCAATCAGTGTGGATGTTGGTGACCGGTGTGTTTAGTGGCTCGATTTTATGGTGGAGCTTTCTCAGCGCCGTCACGCGCCTGTTTCGGCATCGATTTGGAATCGAGAGCCTGCAGCGATTAAATAAAATCGAAGGCATCGTGATTGGCGTCGTCGGCCTAGTCGTCGTAGCCGTCGCTGCGATCAACGCATTGCGCTGAAAATTTAAGCGTTCACACTCAGGTAATCGCGCACCAACACTTCAGCGATTTGCACGGCGTTCAGCGCCGCACCTTTGCGCAGGTTATCGGCCACCACCCACATCGACAGACCGTTGGGCACGCTGCGGTCTTTGCGAATGCGCGAGATGTAAACCGAGTCTTCGCCCACCACTTCAGCCGGCGTGACATAGCCCTCGTCAGTGCGGTGATCGACCACCGAGATTCCCGGCGCCTTGGACAAAATTTGGCGCGCTTCACGCTCGCTGATGGGGCGTTCGGTTTCGATATTGATGTACTCTGCATGGCCCACAAAGGTGCCAACGCGGGCGCAATTGGCGTGCACTTGAATACTGGCGTCGAGAATCTTCTTGGTCTCCACTTCCATCTTCCACTCCTCTTTGGTGGAGCCGTCGTCCAGGAAAATGTCGATGTGCGGAATGACGTTGAAGGCGATTTGCTTGGTAAAGATCGACTTCGTATCAAGCGGAGACTGATTCACATAGACGCCCTTGGTTTGGTTAAACAGTTCGTCCATGGCCGCCTTGCCCTTGCCCGAGGTGGACTGATAAGTCGACACCACCACGCGCTTAATTTTGAAAGCATCGTGCAGCGGCTTCAACGCCACCACCATTTGAATGGTCGAGCAGTTGGGATTGGCAATAATGCCCTTCTTCTTGTAACGCGCGATGTCTTGCGGGTTGACTTCAGGCACCACCAAGGGCACATCGGGGTCCATACGGAAGTGCGAAGTGTTGTCGATCACCACGCAACCTGCTTTGGCCGCACGCGGGCTGTGGATGGCCGAGACCTTCGCACCGGGAGATGACAGCGCAATATCCACGCCCTTGAAGTCGAACTTCTCTAAATCTTGGACCGTCAGAATTTTATCATCGCCAAAGGATACCTTCGAGCCGACCGAGCGTTCAGACGCCAAGGCATAAATTTTTGAAACCGGAAAATTGCGGTCCACTAGCGTCTGCATGATCTCGCGGCCGACGTTGCCGGTGGCGCCAATGACGGCGACGACATAGCCATCGCTGGCGGAGGGGCGTGCGGTATCGGGCATAGCGGCAATCCTGATCTGGTGAATGTGGGTGGGGCATTGTCGGCCCGGCCAAAGGTGCGGCAAACTACCCCCCCAGACCTTGAATCGCAAGACAGGGCGCAACGGTACAAATAAGCGAACAAATCGCAGAATACAGCGCTTTCTGGTCCTATTATCTGCGCGAGCATGCGAGGCCCCTCACACGCGGCTTACATTATATAGGGACAGGATTGGCGCTTGTCTTCTTGGTGGCAGGACTCGCGCTCGATACCACTTACCTGATCGGCATGCCTTTGGCCGGATACGGCTTTGCCTGGGCCGCGCACTTTTTTGTCGAGAACAACCGCCCCGCCACGTTCACCTATCCGCTGTGGTCGCTTTACAGTGACTTTCCGATGTTTGGATTATTCGTGACTGGGCAGATGCGACATCACCTTGATGCCATAGGTGTTCGCTAAATTTATTTCGCAAGCCGCCCGAGTTCCGCGACAACCGCATCGGCCATGGCTGTGGTGCTGATGGGGGTTTGACCGGGCTCGGCGATGTCGCCGGTGCGCACACCACCAGACAACACATTCTGCGCTGCTTTTTCCAGCAGGTCCGCATCGGCACCAAGATTGAACGAGTATCGCAACATCATGGCAAAAGAGAAAATCATCGCCAGCGGGTTGGCGATGCCTTTGCCTGTGATATCCGGCGCCGAACCATGCACGGGCTCATATACGGCGGGCTGACGACCATCAGCACCAACCGCACCTAAGCTAGCCGAGGGCAACATGCCCAAGGAGCCGGTGAGCATGGAGGCCAAGTCTGACAAAATATCGCCAAACAAATTATCGGTCACGATCACATCGAACTGTTTGGGCGTGCGCACCAACTGCATGGCGCAGTTGTCAACGTACATGTGACTGAGTTCGATATCGGGGTACTGCGCGTTACGCAGCTTGGTGATTTCCTCGCGCCAGACCAAGCCGCTTTCCATAACGTTGGCTTTGTCGACCGAGCACACGCGTTTACCGCGTTTGCGCGCCAGGTCAAACGCCACATGGGCGATGCGTAAAATTTCAGGCGTTGAATAGGTTTGCGTGTTGTAGCCGCGCCGCGTGCCATCGGGCAGTTGCTCGACCCCGCGCGGCTCGCCGAAATAAATGCCGCCAATCAACTCGCGCACGATCATGATATCCAAACCGCGCACCAGATCGGTTTTCAACGACGATGCACTGGCCAGAGCATCCATGACGATGGCAGGGCGCAAGTTGGCAAACAGGCCCATTTCTTTGCGTAAGCGAAGCAGCCCCTTTTCGGGACGAACATCGTAGGGCAACTGGTCCCACTGCGGGCCACCGATACAGGCGAACAAGACCGCATCAGACGCCTTCGCGCGGGCCAACGTCTCGTCGGTCAGTGGGGTTTTGTGAACGTCGTACGACGCCCCGCCGATGAGGCCTTCGGTAACTTCAAACTTGGCGCGGCCTGTGGCCTGAAACCAATCCATCACGCGGCGCGTAGCCGCCAGAACTTCAGGGCCGATTCCGTCGCCCGCGAGCGCGAGAACCTTACGAACGATCATGCGTAGAGCCAGGGCTGCTCGGCCTTTTGCTTAGCCTCAAAGGTTTTGATTTTGTCGAGCTGCTGCAACGTCAGACCAATGTCGTCCAAACCATTGAGCAAATTGTGACGGCGCGTGTCGTCGATATCGAACTTGGTCACAACCCCATCAGGCGCAATGATTGTTTTCGCCGCCAGATCAACCACGAACTCGCCGCCCTTGGTGTTGCCGCCTTGCGCCTTGGCGGTCAGCTGATCAACGTCAGCTTGCGGCAGCGTGATGCACAAAATGCCGTTCTTGAAACAGTTGTTATAAAAAATATCGGCAAAGCTGGGGGCAACGATGCAGCGAAAACCAAAGTCCAACAAACCCCAGGGGGCATGTTCGCGCGAGGAGCCACAGCCAAAGTTGGCACCGGCAATCAGAATTTTGGCATTACGATAGGGCTGTTGATTGAGAACGAAGTCGGGTTTTTCAGCGCCGCTGTCATCGTAACGCATGTCAAACATCACCGCCGAACCCAGGCCAGTGCGCTTGATGGTTTTAAGGAATTGCTTGGGCATGATCGCGTCGGTGTCGACGTTAACCAATGGCAGAGGTGCCGCCACGCCCTTCAACACGGTGAACTTTTCCATCGTGAACGCCCCCTTTAGTGCTCTTGATTTTTGCGTCGGGCAAAGGCCGACAAAATACTGAATTCTGGTAACTGACGCAACTTGCCGTTGTAATCAAAGATCTCAACACTGTCATGGCTGAGCGCGCGCTCGGCCTTGGCCTGGCGTAGCGCTGTGAGATCGACTTTAATTTCAGGGGCCGCGTCTTTTTCGGGCATCGCTTAAACCTTGCGCACGTCCGTGAGATACCCGGTGATGGCTGCAGCCGCAGCCATGCCCGGACTGAGCAGATGAGTCCGTCCGCCGCGACCTTGTCGACCTTCGAAATTGCGGTTCGACGTTGAGGCGCAACGCTCGCCAGGTTGCAAAATATCAGGGTTCATCCCAAGGCACATGGAGCAGCCTGGCTCGCGCCATTCAGCGCCAGCGGCGACAAAAATTTGATCAAGCCCCTCTTCCTCGGCTTGGTGCTTCACAAGCCCAGAGCCTGGAACCACCAACATGCCAACGTGGCCTGCCACCTTCTTGCCCTTGAGCACGGCAGCCGCCGCGCGCAAATCTTCGATGCGCCCGTTGGTGCACGAACCCACAAACACTTTGTCCACGCGCACCTTCTCAAGCGGCATGCCCGCCATCAGGCCCATGTAGTCTAACGCGCGCTGCACCGCTGCCTTTTTGTTGGCGTCGGTAAAATCATTCGGGTCGGGAACGTTGGCACTAATCGGCAACACATCTTCGGGGCTGGTGCCCCAGGTGACATGGGGCACAATATCAGCCGCGTTCATGCGAATCTCGGTATCGAACTTCGCGCCTTCGTCAGACTTCAACGTCTTCCAATAAGCCACAGCTTGTTCCCACTGTGCGCCCTTGGGCGCATGGGGCTTGCCCATCACATAAGCGAACGTCTTTTCATCGGGTGCCATCAGGCCTGCGCGCGCGCCCGCTTCGATGGTCATGTTGCACACGGTCATGCGGGCTTCCATCGACAGGTCGCGGAAGACTTGACCCACATACTCGACCACATGGCCAGTGCCGCCAGCAGTCCCGAGCTTGCCGATGATCGCCAGAATGAGGTCTTTGCCAGTCACACCTGTCGGCAATGCGCCATCAAGGAGGACGCGCAAGTTTTTAGATTTTTGCATCTGCAACGTTTGCGTGGCCAACACGTGTTCCACGTCTGACGTGCCGATGCCGAACGCCAGCGCGCCAAATGCACCGTGCGTTGCGGTGTGCGAGTCGCCACACACAATGGTTTTTCCCGGCTGCGTCAGCCCCTGTTCGGGCCCAATGATATGCACAATGCCTTGGCGGATATCGGACATGGGAATGTAGGGCACGCCGAAATCGCGCGCGTTGATTTCCAAGGTCTCGAGTTGCAGGCGGCTTTCGGGGTCTTTGATTTTCTCAAGCCGGTCAGATGTCGTGGGCACATTATGATCGGGCACCGCGATGGTCTTGTCGGTGCGGTGCATTTTGCGCCCAGCCATGCGCAGCCCCTCGAACGCTTGGGGCGTTGTGACTTCGTGCGTGAGATGTAGATCGATGTAGACAAGGCAATTGCCGACCGCGTCGCTGTGAACGACGTGGCTGTCCCACAGTTTGTCGTAAAGCGTACGTGGCGCGGCCATAGCACCCATCCTTTATCTGGCGTGTAAAATGACATGTTTGCGGGTGCCCGCAACCGCGAGCACTCCGCTAGAACATGACAGATTTAGGCTTTTTTATCGGCAGCACCAGCAGCATCAGCGCCACCGGCCATATCTTCGGTGATGCGGGCCGAGCGGCCGCGACGATCGCGCAAGTAGTACAACTTGGCGCGACGGACTTTACCGCGACGCACCACTTCGACCTTGTCGACCACGGGCGCATAGAGCGGGAATACGCGCTCCACGCCTTCGCCGAACGAGATTTTGCGTACGGTGAACGAGGAATTGATGCCTGCGTTCTTCCGCGCGATACACACACCCTCGTAAGCTTGGAGGCGGCTTTTATCGCCTTCCTTGACCTTCACGAACACCTTGACGGTGTCACCGGGAGCGAAGTCGGGCATGGTTTTGCCCGCCATCAACTCGGCCACGTGAGCCTGATTAATCTTCTCGATCGCATTCATGACTGTCTTCCTTTGCGTCTCTTGTTCTTGGTTAACGTAAAACTTTGTCAGAATCTCTTTTTATCGCAGTGCCGTTTGCCTCAACTTTTCGGCGCTTTTTGCGCCTGATATTTGGCCCATAAATCGGGCCGCCGTTCTTGTGTAACCGCCCCTGACTGCGCCCGCCGCCACGCCGCGACTTTCGCGTGATGGCCCGACTTCAAAACCTCGGGCACGCTTGCTCCTTGCCAGGGGTCGGGTCGGGTATAGTGCGGGTACTCTAGCAGCCCGGTCTCAAAACTTTCATCCTCCAAACTCTCATTGCGACCCACCACACCCGGCAGCAACCTCACCACCGCATCCAGCAACGTCAGCGCCGCCAACTCACCGCCCGAGAGCACAAAATCACCGAGGCTAATTTCCTCGACTCCTCTGGCCTCAAGCACCCGCTGATCAACGCCTTCAAAGCGTCCACAAATCAGCGTTACCGTCTCTTCTGCCGCCAGCGCCTTCACCCGCGCTTGCGTTAACGTCGCACCCCGAGGGGTGAAGTAAATCAGTGGCCCCTGGCCTGGGTACGAAGCCTCAATGGCATCGTCCAGAACATCAGGCCGCATCACCATTCCTGCGCCGCCACCAAAAGGACTGTCATCAACCGTGCGGTGCTTGTCTTTAGCAAACCCGCGAATGTCGACCGCCTTCAAGTTCCACACTCCGTCTTCAAGGGCCTTTCCCGCCAACGAATGCCCCAAAGGACCTGGAAACATCTCGGGAAACAAGGTCAGCACAATCGCCTTGAACGGTGTGGTGCTGAGGGCTTCAGTCACGGCGTTTCACCGGGGCTGCAGTCTCGTTTAGCTCATTGTCCTCTTCTTCAGTTTCAGTCTCGTCGCCATCACCCCCATCAAACAATCCAGGCATCGGGTTGATGCGAATCACACGCTCTTTCACATTTACTTCGGCGATGGCCGCTGCCGAAAATGGCACCATCATCGTCGCCGTTTGGCCGTCGCCTACTTCAATGATGTCGCCCGCACCGAAGTTATAAACGCCAACTACTTTTCCTTTGCTCTCGCCCGTTGTCAGCTCCACTGCCATTCCGACAAGGTCAGAGTGGTAGTAGGTGCCAGCTTCAGGCTGCGGTAACTTGGCCCGTGAGACGAAAAGTTTTTCGCCCCTCAAGCCCTCAGCCTGATCGCGATCGCTGATGCCTTTCAGCTTTGCGACCACGACGCCCTTGGCTTCGCCGACAACCCGCAGATCCCACGTCTTCGATCCATCCTCGCTTTCAACTGGTCCATAACGACCAACATCAGCGGGAACTTCGGTGAAGCTTTTAACTCGAACTTCACCTGCGATGCCCTTGACGCCAACAATGACGCCCAGACACACACGAGGATCAGACGCGGCCACGATGGGTGCGCTCAACCAAGATTAGCCGGCGGCCGGAGTTTCCGGCGCTTCCGCAGCCTTTGCTGCCGCTTCTTCAGCAGCCTTCAAACGTTCCTGAGCTTTGGTCTTGGGTTTGTCTTTTTTGGTTTGCGGGCGAATCTTCGGGGCTTCCATCACGCCGACTTTGGCCAAAAAGCGATGAACGCGATCGGACGGCAATGCGCCCACGCCCATCCAATGTTTGATCCGCTCGAGCTTCAGGACCACGCGGTCTTTATGATCGCGCGGCAATAGCGGATTGTAAGTGCCCAAGCGTTCCAAATAACGGCCATCGCGAGGCGAGCGCGAGTCGGCGACAACGATGCGATAGAACGCCCGATTGGTCGTCCCCGCGCGTGACATTCTGATTTTAAGACCCATCCGAAAAACTCTCCTTGCTCACGATTTAAAATTAAAACCTAAACTCAACTTCCCTTAGCGACGCCCGATTGGTGGCCCACCGCCACCCATACCGGGGCCTCGCATGCCTGGCATCATGCCCGGCAATCCCTTGCCCATCATTGCGCCGAGTGCGCCTAAGCCGCCCATCT
This sequence comes from Rhodospirillaceae bacterium, assembly GCA_002737725.1. GTDB lineage: Bacteria > Pseudomonadota > Alphaproteobacteria > Rhodospirillales > Rhodospirillaceae. Next base: position 13,375 of record NSIP01000002.1, on the reverse strand, counting down.
TCTTCAGGCGCCTCATCATCCCCGACATATCTTGATGTTGCTTCAGCAGTTTGTTGACATCCGACACGCCGGTGCCCGAGCCCGTGGCGATGCGCTGTTTGCGCGAGGCCTTGATGAGGTCGGGGTTGCGGCGTTCCTTTGGTGTCATCGACAGAATAATGGCTTCCTGACGCTTGACCACGTTGTCGTCGATTTTCGATGCCGCGATTTGTTTGGCCGCCGCCCCAAGGCCTGGGATCATGCCCATAATGCCCTTCAGGTCGCCCATTTTTTGCATCTGACGAATCTGCGAGAGCATATCTTCGAGATCAAACTTGCCTTCCATCATGCGGGCAGCAAGTTTTTCGGCGTCTTCTTGTTTAATATTCTCGGTCGCGCGTTCCACCAGGCTGACCACATCGCCCATGCCGAGGATGCGCCCGGCAATACGCGAGGGTTGAAACACGTCAATGGCATCGACCTTTTCACCCAAGCCAATGAACTTGATCGGCTGGCCGGTGACAGCGCGCATCGACAAGGCCGCACCACCGCGCGCATCGGAGTCAACGCGGGTCAGCACAATGCCGGTCAAGCCAACAGTTTTGTGGAATGCCATTGCGGTGGCCACCGAGTCTTGGCCGATCATGGCGTCGGTGACCAATAGAGTTTCATGCGGCTTGATGAGGTCGCGCAAAGCAGCGACCTCGGTCATCATTTTGTCATCAACCGTGGTGCGACCGGCGGTATCGAACATCACAACATCGAAGCCGCCAAGTTTGGCTTCGCTGAGACCGCGCTTGGCGATCTCAAGCGGCTGTTGACCGGCAATAATGGGTAATGAAATGACACTGACCTGACGGCCCAGAATCGCCAACTGCTCTTGAGCGGCGGGGCGATAGGTATCGAGCGAGACCATCAACACGCGCTTGCGATCTTTGATCTGCAGACGGTTGGCAATTTTTGCAGTGGTGGTGGTTTTGCCCGAACCTTGCAAGCCCACCATCAATACCGGCACGGGAGGCTGTGCGCCAAAGTCGAGCCCGCCAGCTTCGTTCTCGCCACCCAGCATGGTCACGAGCGCGTCGTGGACAATTTTCACGACCATCTGGCCGGGTGTGACCGATTTGATGACCTTCTCGCCAACAGCCTCGGCTGAAATTTTGTCGATGAATTCTTTAACGACCGGCAGCGCGACGTCAGCTTCCAACAGCGCCACGCGCACTTCGCGCATGGCGTCGGCCACGTCAGATGGGCTCAGCGCGCCGCGGCGCGTCAGCCGCGTCAGCACTCCACCCAAACGATCTGCCAAACTGTCGAACATCGCCGATCCAAAATCCGTGTACGCAAAACGCAAACTACGCCAGTGCGCGACACTCGCGGACTGGCGGGCCCCCTTGGGAGCGCAGTGCTCTATGAATATAAAGTGATCTCAAGGCTTTAGCTGGGCGAGCAGCCCGACGAAAGGTGCGGGGTGTTTACGCGTGGGGCCCGGCATCGTCAAGGCAGGGGCCAGCCTGAATCGGTCATTGGTTTAGAGTTTCCACTTTAAGTGATATTTATCATTATATATCAATATGTTATATAGAATTCTCGCCCTAGATTTTGCGCCTGCCATAGCAGGGGTGTGGCATAGAGCGGCTGGACTGGCTTGCCACTGAGCTTGGCCCCCCAGAAAACGCGCCGATTCTTAAATCAGGGGGCAGTTTTAACCGCAAAACCGAAGCACACTTTTGCTGAAAATGCCCTATAACCCGCGCCATGGCTAACGTCCCCCCACCGAGTCGCGCAGCCCACGGCGCTGACCTTCCGTTTCGGAAGATGCATGGGATCGGCAACGACTTTGTCGTGCTGGATGCGCGCACGCGCGCGCTGAATTTAAGCACGTCGGCTGCCAAAACCCTGGCTGATCGGCGTTGGGGCGTGGGTTGCGATGAAATTTTGATCATTGAAGCACCGCGCAATGGCGGCGACATTTTCATGGGCGTGCGCAACGCCGATGGATCAGTGGCCGAGCAGTGCGGCAACGGCGTACGCTGTGTGGCTGACCTGGTGATGAATGAAACCGGCAAAAGCCAACTGAGGATCGAAACATTGGGCGGGGCCGTCATCGCAACGCGTGCGCCCAATGGATTGGTGTCTATCGACATGGGCCCTGCGAAATTAGAGTGGCGCGACATTCCGTTGTCTGAAGAACGCGACACGCTGCACTTGGGAATTTCCGACGGTGCCTTAAACGACCCCGTCGGCGTGAGTATGGGCAATCCCCATGCGGTCTTTTTCGTGCCCAATGCCGAAGCGGTAGACCTGGCAAATATTGGGCCGCGCCTTGAGCACCATGCGTTGTTTCCCAAACGCGCCAACATTGAGATCGTGCAAATTTTATCGCGCGCGCATTTAAGAATGCGCGTGTGGGAGCGCGGCTCGGGCATTACACAAGCTTGCGGCACGGGGGCCTGTGCGGCCTTAGTCGCTGCAGTGCGCCGGGGCTTAAGTGATCGCAGCGCTACACTCACGCTTGATGGTGGCGATTTGCAGATGCAATGGGATGAGGGCGGCCACGTAATCATGACCGGCCCTGTCGCCTATGTCTTCGAGGGCGTGTGGGCGCTACCGTCATGAATGCCGTGAGCAAAAATACCAGCGTTGAGGTGGTCAACTTTGGCTGTCGGTTGAATGCGTACGAATCTGAAGTGATGCGCGAGCACGCCACCGCCGTGGGCCTGACCGACACCATCATCGTCAACACCTGCGCTGTCACCAAAGAAGCCGAACGTCAAAGCCAGCAGGCCATCCGCCGCCTCAAGCGCAACAACCCCACCGCGACAATTATTGCCACAGGATGCGCGGCGCAACTGGAACCCGAAACCTACGCCGCCATGCCGGAAGTGGCACGCGTGATCGGTAACGAACACAAAATGAAGCGCGAGAGCTTCATGCCCGAGAATGCTGTGCCGATCTTGACTAGCGATATTATGGCCGTACGCGAAACCGCCGAGCACTTGGTTGAGGGTTTCGATGGCCGCACCCGCGCTTTTGTCCAAGTGCAACAAGGCTGCGATCATCGTTGCACGTTCTGCATTATCCCCTTTGCGCGCGGCAATAACCGTAGCGTACCCATGGGCCGCATTGTCGAAGAGGTCCGCGCGCTCGTGGCCAAGGGCTTCAAAGAAGCTGTGATTACGGGTGTGGACATTACGGGTTATGGCGGCGACTTGCCGGGCAAGCCAACCCTCGGGCAAATGTTGCGCCGCCTGCTGATGGCTGTGCCGGAATTGCCACGCCTGCGATTATCGTCCATCGACCCGGCGGAACTCGACGATGACCTGCTGGGTGTGATTGCTGATAATCCGCGCCTCATGCCGCATATCCACATTTCGGTGCAGGCGGGCGATGACATGATTTTAAAGCGTATGAAGCGTCGTCACTTGCGCGCCGATATTGTTGCGTTTTGCGCCAAGGTGCGTGCGGCCCGACGCGATGTGGTGTTCGGAGCCGATATTATTGCAGGCTTCCCCACCGAAACCGACGAGATGTTCGAAAACACGCTAGCCCTGATTGATGACTGTGAGCTGACGCATCTGCACATCTTCCCCTATTCAATCCGTCCCGGCACACCCGCCGCGCTGATGCCCCAAGTGAAGGGCGCTGATATCAAGGATCGCGCCCGGCGTTTACGCGAGAAAGGCCGCGAGGTGATGGCGGCCTATTTGCGCGCGCGTGTCGGCACCACGGCGCAGGTGTTGATCGAGCGCGATGGCTCAGGCCATTGCGAACACTATGTTCCTGTGCGCGTGGCGGGACCCGCGACAGGCGAGATTGCGCATGTGCGGCTGGTCTCGTGCGATGATACCTCGTTGGTCGGGCAACTGATCACCGCATGACCGATCACAGTGAAGAGCCCAAAACAGGCTGGTTTGGACGCCTGAAGTCCGGGCTTGCGCGGTCATCATCGCGCCTTGTTGGTGGCATTGGTGATTTGTTCACCAAGAAGAAACTCGATGAAGAAACTTTAGAGCAGCTTGAAGAGTTGTTGATTAGCGCCGACATCGGCTCAGTCACGGCTTCGCGCCTCGTGCAAGATTTAGCCAAGTCGCGTTTCGGCAAAGATGTCAGTGGCGATGAGGTGCGCGCGAGCTTCGCCACCGAAATCGCTAAAGTTTTAGAGCCGGTCGCAAGGCCGTTATCGATTGACCCCAACAAAAAGCCCTTCGTGATTCTGATGGTCGGCGTCAATGGCGCAGGCAAAACGACCACCATTGGCAAACTGGCGCAATTGTTCAAAGAGCAAAACCTCACGTCAGCTTTGGCTGCGGGCGATACCTTTCGTGCAGCCGCTGTTGAGCAATTGAAAGTGTGGGGCAGTCGGACGGGTTCGCCTGTCATTTCGCGCGATGCGGGGTCTGATGCCGCGAGCCTGGCTTTCGAGGCGTTGAGTGAGTCGCGCAAGCGCGGGGACAACGTTTTATTGATCGACACCGCCGGGCGATTGCACAACAAAGAAAATCTGATGAACGAGTTACAGAAGATTGTGCGCGTCATCAAGAAGGTCGATGACACCGCACCCCATGCCACATTGTTGGTTTTGGATGCCACTATCGGCCAAAACGCTCATGCCCAAGTTGAAACTTTCAAGCAAATGGTGGGCGTGACGGGCCTGGTGCTGACCAAACTTGATGGCACCGCCAAGGGCGGTGTGATTGTGGCGCTGGCCGAAAAATTCGGCCTGCCGATTCATTATGTTGGCGTCGGTGAAAGTGCGCAGGACTTGCGCCCCTTCACCTCGCACAGTTTTGCGCGCAGCTTGATGGGCCTCGACGTCGAGTAGGCTTAGAGCGTCGCGCGGAAAAGTGGGCCACGGGGTTCTGCAAAGCGACGCAACATAACAATGACTTTGAGCAAGCCGCCGATTCCAACTTAACGCGGCTTGCTCTAGAGTTGCGGATTGGGCTTGGCTGCTTCTTTCAGGACACAATAGGCCTGCATATAGAGCAGATTGATCCCGAGTCGTTCGGAGTCTGCCTTGGACCAAGTATACATAATGTGGCGTCGTTCCTGGCCTTTCCAGCGCTCATCGAGGTAGAGCGAGAACACGTCATTGGTGAACGCTGTCTTCGAGTTGTTCATGGCCCAATCAACATTGCGAATGTGCAGGCCAACCTCGCGGTCTGAATGCTCGGGTGTGGGCACTGGCAGCCAGGCCGTTCCACCTTGATCCATAATGTTCAGACCCTTGAAGCGCGGCGCATCAGCCCCCTCACCCAAGGTGAGTGAGCAGGTGAACCACCGTGCGCGATTTTGCTTATATAAATGTTTTGGTTCACTGTTGACCTGTTTGTTATCTTTCACGCGGCGAATGATGTCGCCTTTCCACAAACTTTTGTTGCCAATCATGATTTGGAAATCGGCGTAAACTTTTTCGCTTTTCTCCTCGTACACGCAGGCTCTGGGCTTCATCTTGCCGTGAAAACCATCTACGGTGCGTGTAAAGTAAAGATCGCACCCCTTGACGTAGTTCAGTTTATCTTTCGTCAGGCCATCGAGTTTTTTCAGATCGTCGTGGGCGTTTAAGTAGGCCGCGCGATCAAGCCCGGTAAAGTAATAACTTTCCATGCGCAGCGCGCCTTCGATTTCATCAACAAAGAAACTATAGATGCGGGGCTGCTGTTTCGAGGGATCATCATCCCAATAATCCTGCACATAGAACGCGTGCTCGCCAAAGCGGGCGTCGGGGATTTTACGAATCTCGGTATGAATGTGGCGGTGACGCTGATCAGCAGGAATATCGAGGCGCTTATTAAAATAGGTCTGTTCGTAGTTGTTGTAGGTGCCGGGCATAATGGCATTCATCACCATCATGTCGCGTTGCAGCGGTGATTGATCGCTTGACCAGCCGGGCTTTTTTGTGACTGGAGTTTGCTGCGCCATCGCTGGCGTTGCCACAAGCACGCTTAGCGCCAAGCCGAGTGACATAAAATAACGCATCGATCCCTCCCCAGGGAAATTCCTGTTAGCCGATCTTAAGCGAAGTCAGCCACTCCTCGAAGCATAAACGGCCGTATTTCTCGAGGGCGGGGCCATACTTCAGGGTATCGGTGCCCAGCGGGCGAGCATTCACACCGGGCGTAGTCGCGATCTCAACCGCATGGCCGATGAACCAGTTTTCAAGATCACGAGTCCGGACCTCGGGAAGACATTGAAACGCCAACACAACATCATTCCAAATGAATACCTGATGCGGGTAGCTGCCCGTGGATGCCAAGAGAACAGCGTTATCGGGAAGGACAAAGGTGTCGCCGTTCCAATGAAACATGAAGGCGTGCTCGGCTGAGAGCCATTTACAGGGCGAGGTATGCCCTGGCACTTTGAGCTGCAGCGGGCTCCAACCCACTTCTTTGACGGCGGCGGGGTACACGCGCGCGCCCAACGCCTGAGCGATCATTTGTGCGCCTAAACATATGCCGAGTGTTGGCTTGCGTGCCGCGAGGCGCTGTTCGAGAAATTTGAGTTCGTCGGTAATGAAGGGGTAGAGATGCGTATCATAGACAGCGATGGCCCCACCCAATACGACAACCAAATCGTCCGCCAGCGGATTGAGCGTGGCCCAATCTTGTGTCCCAGCCTCGTGATAGCGGTACGACCAACCGCGCGCGGTGAAAATGTCTTCAAGAATCCCCAAATCTTCGAAAGCGACATGGCGGATGGAAAGTACGTTCGGCACGAAAGTCCTTAAAACTTGAGAGAGGGAGAGTGTTCACTGAATTGAGAAGCGTCCAACGCAGACATCAGCCCACACGGTCCTTCAGAATCGCCGCAATGCAGAATGCAGGAGCTGGGCGGCAAGCCGCTGCCAAGGCGCAGCCCAATTTGACAGAAATATTCAGGTTGCGGCCACGCACAGAGTCGACAGGCAATGTATTGGTATTGCGATCACGAGAGTTCTGCGCCTGCTCGCTGATCTCGCCAACGGCTTGACGGGCACGATGCTGGTCAGACGCCTGCGCAGAGTTGCCGAGCTTGTTGAGAAGATCGGAGCGCTAGGCAGAGAGTGCAGATTCAAGATTGGGTTCTATCGCCATCAGGTGATTTCCCTCTCAAGCAGAGTTTGATTCTGCATACTCTGCGAGGGCCATGCAATGCCAACGACGCTACAACTCATTTAAACTTTTAAGCGGGCCGCGCCTCATTGCCGACGATAACGCCATGACAATGCTTATACTTTTTACCTGAGCCGCAAGGGCACACCTCGTTACGGGCAATTTTCCCCCAGGTCGTGGGATCATCAGGCTTGCGTAGTTCAGCACTTTGACGACCGACCACGCGCGACGTGACAAAGGATTGCGTGCTCTCACTCGCAGGCAGGCTGCGAGGCTGCTCAACTTGGAACCGTGGTTTGGGTGCTAAATCTTCGGGCCGGGGCTCAACCTTGAACTCGACGCGAGAGAGAATCGACGTCACACGATCGCGCAACGATTCCAACATCTCCTCAAACATTACATAAGCTTCGCGCTGATACTCTAACAAAGGTTGTTTTTGCCCATAGGCGCGCAAGTTCACACCGTGACGTAGATAATCAAGACGCGCCAGATGATCACGCCAGCCATGATCGATGGTTTGCAGCAACAAACTTTTCTCGATGCGTCGCATGATCTCAGCGCCAAAACCCGCACCCTTCTCATTCATTTTCTTATCAATCGCCACCATCAGGCGCTCTTGGATTTCCTCGTCTGCAATGCCTTCTTCAGCCGCCCAATCCTTGAATGGGAAGTCGATACCGAGAATTCGCAAGGCCTCTTCATGCAAGCCCGCGACATCCCATTCTTCGGGCATGGCGCGTGAGGGGATAAACTTCGCGACCAAATCGCCCACTACTTCGGTGCGCATATGACCGATCAACTGTGAGACATCTTCGGTGGTCATAATTTCACGTCGCTGCTCAAAGATCTCGCGACGTTGGACATTCATCACATCATCGAATTGCAGCAAGTTTTTGCGCATATCGAAGTTGCGCGCTTCGACTTTTTGCTGCGCTTTTTCAATGGCTTTATTGATCCACGGGTGGATGATGGCTTCGCCTTGCTCTAGGCCGAGCTTAACCAACATGCCCGACATGCGCTCGGAGCCGAAAATGCGCATCAAGTCATCTTCCAGCGACAAGAAGAACTTCGAGCCACCCGGATCGCCCTGACGGCCGGAACGACCCCGCAATTGGTTGTCGATGCGCCGCGATTCGTGACGCTCGGTGCCGACGACATAAAGCCCGCCCGCATCAAGCGCGAGTTTCTTGTTCTCCGCTACATTGTCGCGGATGGCTTGTTGTTCGGCGTCGGTGAGTTGGCGCTCCAGGCGCTTTTCTTCTTCTTGAATACGATACTCCGCATTGCCGCCCAATTGAATATCGGTGCCGCGACCGGCCATGTTGGTGGCAATCGTCACCGCACCCGGCATCCCGGCCTGCGCAATAATGAAGGCTTCTTGTTCGTGATACTTGGCGTTCAAAACTTGGGGGTTAACTTTGGCTTTTTTGCGCAAACGCTCGGCCAGCAGTTCGGACTTTTCAATGGACACCGTGCCCACCAGCACCGGCTGTTTGCGGGCATGGCACTCTTCAATCAGCTTGACGATTGAGTCGTACTTTTCTTCTGCGCTGCGATAAACCTCGTCGTGCTCGTCTATGCGAATGCGCGGCCTGTTGGGGGGCACATCGATCACTTCCAAACCATAAATGGTCGTGAATTCCTCTTCCTCGGTCATGGCCGTGCCGGTCATCCCCGCCAGCTTCGGGTACATACGGAAGTAATTTTGGTAGGTGACCGTGGCCAACGTTTGATTCTCGTTTTGAACCGACACGCCTTCTCGGGCCTCAATGGCTTGGTGCAGGCCCTCAGATAGGCGACGGCCCTCCATAATGCGGCCGGTGAATTCGTCAATCAGGTGCACGCGCTCGTCGCGGACAATGTAATCAACATCGGGCTTGAACATGTGGTGCGCTTTGAGCGCCTGATTGAGGTGATGTACCAACTCGACGTTATGAATATCGTAAAGGCCGCCTTCGGTGAGGAGGCCATGATCGCGCAAGAGCTGCTCGCCGAATTCGGTGCCCGCGTCGGTGAAAGCGATGGATTTTTGTTTCTCGTCCTTCTCGTAATGCTCGGGCTGAAACAGCGGAACGATTTTGTTCACGCTGACATACAACTCGCTGCGATCTTGTGAGGGGCCTGAGATAATCAGCGGGGTGCGCGCTTCGTCGATCAAAATCGAATCAACTTCGTCGACGATGGCGAAATTGAAGGGCCGCTGAACCATATCCTCAATCGCATACTTCATGTTATCGCGCAGATAATCGAAGCCGAACTCGCTGTTGGTTCCGTAGGTCACATCGGCGGCATAGGCTTGTCGGCGACCCTGGTCGTCGAGGTCATGTTGAATGCAGCCAACCTTCAACCCAAGAAATTCGTAGATCTGGGCCATCCATTGCGAATCGCGTTTGGCCAAGTAGTCGTTCACGGTGACAAGGTGTACGCCCTTGCCGGTGAGTGCGTTGAGATAAACAGCCAACGTGGAGACAAGAGTTTTACCTTCGCCGGTGCCCATCTCGGCGATCTTGCCGCGATTGAGAACGATGGCGCCCATCATTTGGACATCGAAGTGACGCTGCTTGAGCGTGCGTTTGGCAGCTTCGCGGACCGTGGCGAAAGCATCGGGCAAAATCGCATCAAGCGTTTCGCCCTTGGCGAGGCGATCTTTCAACCAATCGGTCCGAGCGCGCACGCCCGCATCGTCAAGCGCCGCAATCTCGGCTTCCTTGGCGTTGATGGTTTCGACAATGGGTCGCAGCGATTTGATGAGACGTTCATTGCGCGAGGGAAACAGGCGTTTAAGTGCGCCGAGCATCGAAACCTCAACAGAACTGTGGTGGGGGCAGCTGGACAGCCCCAAATTGTACGGGAACAGCCATGAACATGTGGTTGTGTGCAGACAGATAGAAGCGCAAGGGGCATAAGTCAACGCACGCGGCCACAATTTGCCCTGTTTCAGGGCCCCACGAGCCAGAAATTATCATTAAATTTGAATGGGTTGTCAGGTAGGCTATGATTGTTGCGGCCAATGGCGTTGGCTTGTGGCTGGGTTTGAGCTGTGCCATTGAAATGTCCGATGGTTTTGACCGTCTGCCTGAGTTGATTTTGGGCATGGTTAAGGACGCCACACATGACAAAGAAGCTCGATAGGAAGCTAGATATGAGCCTTGCCGTTTCACCCTTGGCCCCCAAGACCACCCCCGCCTTGCCTGCCGTGGCAGGCGTGAAGTTTGCGACGCATGCGGCGGGGATACGCTATCAGGGCCGAACCGATTTGATGGTGGCCGAACTCGTCGCGGGAACAACGGTCGGCGGCGTCTTCACGCGCTCGCTCACGGCCTCGGCCCCGGTCGAGCAGTGCCGGACCAATCGCAAGCACGGCCAGGCCCGGGTGTTGGTGGTCAATGCTGGCAACTCCAATGCCTTCACCGGCAAGAAGGGCGCGAGCGCGGTTGAGCAAACCGTCGCGGCGGCGGTCGCAACATTCGGCTGCGCGCCCCATGAAGTGTTCGTCTCCTCGACGGGCACCATTGGTGTTCAATTGCCCTTTGAAAAAATTGTCGCGGCGTTGCCTGAGATGAAAACCAAGCTCAGCGCCACAGCAACCCTCGACGCCGCCAAGGCGATCATGACCACCGATACGTTTGCTAAAGTGGCAACGCGCACGTCTATGATCGATGGCAAGACCGTGAATATTGTCGGCTTCTGCAAAGGCTCGGGCATGATTCAACCCGACATGGCCACGATGCTGGCTTACATTTTCACCGACGCGGTATTGGATGCGGCAACGGTACAATATTTGGTCGCAGGTAGTGCGGACAAAACATTTAACTGTGTGACCGTGGATGGCGACACTTCGACCTCGGACACATTGCTGATGTTTGCCACGGGCCAGGCCGCTCATAAGGTGGTGAACCACCCGCATGATCCACGCTTGGCGGATTTTAAAATCACGCTGCTGGATTTGATGACAGACCTTTCTAAACAAATTGCCAAAGACGGTGAAGGCGCCACGAAATTCTTGGAAGTGCGCGTGACCGGTGCCGAGCACGACAAAGCAGCGCACCGTATTGCCATGACGATTGCCAATTCGCCGCTGGTGAAAACGGCAGTGGCAGGTGAAGACGCCAACTGGGGCCGCATTGTCATGGCGGTGGGCAAGTCGGGTGAAAAAGTTGACCGGGACAAGCTGGCTATTCGTATTGGTGGAGTTGCTGTAGCGCAAGAAGGCGAAGCCGTGCCCGGCTACGATGAAACGCCGGTGGCGGCGCATATGAAGGGCCAAGAGGTTGTGTTCGAAGCAGATATTGGAATTGGGCCAGGGCATGCAACGGTATGGAGCTGCGATTTGACGCACGGTTACATCGACATCAACGGGTCTTATCGGACTTGATGATGCCCCCACAAAAGCCCATTGTTTTGGTGGTCGCGGTCGCGTTGATTGACAAGCAACGCCGTGTGTTGCTGGCCCAACGCCCCGCTGGAAAAAAAATGGCGGGGCTGTGGGAATTCCCGGGCGGCAAAGTTGAGGACAATGAAACGCCCGAGCAAGCTTTGGTGCGCGAGTTGCACGAAGAGTTGGGCATCACGGTTGATATTGCAGACCTTGAGCCGTTGGCCTTCGCGTCACACACTTATGACGACTTCCATTTGCTGATGCCGCTGTTCGATTGCCCGCGCTGGCAAGGCGAGCTGAAGGGCCGCGAAGGGCAAGCCTTGGCGTGGGTGAGTGCGGCGGACCTCAACAACTACGATATGCCCCCAGCGGACTTGCCCTTGATCGAGCCGCTGCGGCGCGCTTTAAAGTAGACGGGCGATTGCCTTGATGTGCGCCCCCTCTGTAATGTGTGTCTGGTAAAACCATGACCAACACCCCCAACCCAACCGCCTGCCTGCTGATTATTGGCGATGAAATCCTGTCGGGCCGCACCCAAGACGCGCACCTGAAGTTTTTCGGCGAGCGACTGGCCGCCATGGGTATTGGCTTAAGCGAAGTGCGCGTTTTGCCCGATGTGGAAAGCCGCATCATCGAGGCGCTGAACGCGATGCGCTCAGCTTATACATATGTGTTTACCACCGGCGGTATTGGCCCGACGCATGACGACATCACCACGCCGTGTGTGGCCAAAGCCTTTGGCCGCAAGGTGATTCGCCACCCCGACGCCGAACGCGATTTGCGCGCCTATTATGGTGATCGCACCAATGACGCGCGCTTGCGCATGGCCGAAGTGCCCGACGGCGCGGGTGTGAGTTTGATCGAGAACCACATCAGCGTGGCACCCGGCTACCGCATTGAGAACGTGTTTGTGATGGCGGGCGTGCCCACCGTGACGCGCGCCATGTTTGATGCCGTGGCGCCCACATTAAAAGGCGGCGATCCAGTTTACTCGCAAAGTGTCGATGCCCATGTGCGCGAAGGAGATATTGCCGCAGACCTTAGTGCCATCCAAAATGCCCACCCCCATGTGGCGATTGGCAGCTACCCGTTCATGCGGCTTGATAAGCTGGGCACCTCGATTGTTGCCCGGTCCACCGACAAAGCAACCATCGCGGCCGTCATTGCCAAAGTCGCTGCGGCCATGCGCGTGCTCGGTGGCGAGCCGATTATCGGTCCATCGCCTTAAAAAATGACACGGATGGTTGCTCGCAAACCGATCCCGGATTAGGGTCCGGCGCAATCGTTTCAAAAGCCCCCGTGGCGGAATGGTAGACGCAACGGACTTAAAATCCGTTGTCTGGTAACGGACGTGCCGGTTCAAGTCCGGCCGGGGGCACCAATAAAATCAATGACTTATATGGATTATCAGAGGCTATTTTTGCCTCTTAGATTTTGCGTTATTTATTAACGGGTACCATACGGGTAACCTGGTCAATTTTTTGGCTTCGGCTCTGAACATTGCGCAATATCATCAGATGACGAAAAGGCGATTTACTCACTTTTGCAGGTTGAAAATCCAAAGAACCCGTAGACAAAGCAATGCCCTTTGATGCCGGACCATATCAACAAGGCCCCGGCGACGACCGCAGCTATAGACGCGATGACGTAGGTAGGGCCTGCTGGCAATGTCATAATGATGGGTAATGATAAAAAAACAGGCCTAAAAGAGAACGGGCCATTCTATCCACATCACCGACGTTTTTTTTCATGTCAAACTCCTAAGTATATATTTTTCCGATTAGTCTCGACCGGGAGTTTGGTCTAGTTGTGTTCCCCGTCGCTGCTACGACCGAAGCCTGATTTGAACAAACTTGGTTTCAGAGTTGCTGCGGACCAGGTCGCAACCGTAATTGACGCCGCGCCGATGAGCACGGCGTGCCCG
>NSIP01000019.1 GCA_002737725.1 Rhodospirillaceae bacterium | reverse complement strand
GCCAACTCAAGTCGATAGCTGGCCTCAAGCAATCGCGATGCAAGGCCCGAACGCTCGCCGCTGGTTCCTGCCACCATTTCCGCAACCACCGTGCCGATCAATGACAAGCCTCCGGCAATACGCAGTCCGCTGAGGAAATGAGGCAAGGTCGATGGTGCTAATAAACGCAAAGTCGTTTGCACTTTGGTTGCTCCATACAAGCGAAACATGTCGCGCAAGTTGAGATCAACGCTTTTCAGGCCAAAAAGTGTGTTTGAAATAATCGGAAACACAGCCGCCATCCAGGCGAGAATTAAAAGAACACCGAAAATATTATCAACCCAGATAATCACAAAGGGGGCCACCGTGACGATGGGCGTGACTTGTAAGATCACCGCATAAGGAAACAGCATTCGCTCCGTCAATTTTGATTGCGCGAGCAGAAATGCAAAACCGGCACCGGTCAGAGCTGCGAGCACCAGTGCGATTATGGTAACTTGCAATGTCACAGCCAAACCATCCAGCAAGTCATCAATATTTGCCCATAGCGCATTCACAACGGCGAGTGGACCAGGCAAAATATATTCAGGCACGTCACCGAAACGAACACCTAATTCCCAGGCAGAAAGTATCACGAGGCCAAATAAATATGGGAGTAGCGCGTATCCAAGCTTTTTCATGCGGCTTGGTCTCCCGTCGCCATGGCTTGTTCCAAGGCTAACGTGATGCGGGCGCTTTCATCGGCAAAGACATGCCCCAAGCGCAATGCTGCATCACGATGAGCGGGAAGATTGACGCGAATATCGGCAGCAATGCGCCCGGGACGCGGCGTCATCACGACAATACGCTCGGACAAAAAAACGGCTTCGCGAACACTGTGCGTCACAAACATCACCGTCCACCGATTGGCCTGCCAAAGTTGCAGCAAGTCGTCGTTGAGTTTGAAGCGCGTGAATTCATCTAGCGCCGCAAAAGGTTCGTCCATCAGCAGCAGGCGGGGGTTCGTCACGATGGCGCGTGCAATGGACACGCGCATCCGCATGCCGCCAGACAACTGCCGCGGATACGCATCGGCAAACTCGGCCAATCCAACGCGCTCAAGCGCTGACATCGCTTTCGCAAGCGCACTCTCAGCATTTGAACCTGAGATTTCTAAAGGTAGGCAAACATTATCGATCACTTTCGCCCATGGCATCAATGTGGCGTCTTGGAAGACAAATCCAACATCGCCGGGTTTTGCTGCAAATGCACGGTTCACCTGCCCAGTGCTTGGCTGCATCAAGCCCGAGGCAATGCGAAGGAGCGTTGATTTGCCGCAGCCCGATGGCCCAACAAGGCTGACAAATGAGCCAGTTTCAAGGGTGAGGTTGGTCGGCGCCAAGGCCCGCGTTCCATTGGGAAACGTGTGGGAGACACCAGACAGCTTTAAGAGGGCGTCGGACACCGTGCGAGTCTATGGCCGTGTCGGGCCGCGTCCGACACCTTTGCCAATGAACGACAGGGTGTAGGCCGCTTTGTAATCTATATCTTTCGCATAAAGACCGTCTGCGGCCATGACATCGAAGAAATATTTCCACCGTGCGTCTGTCATCACACCGATGCCTTTATTCTTCGTGTCACCGCTATCGACAATGCCATAGGAGCGCAGCTTGTCGCGGCTGTAAGCCAGCAACTCATCGGTCATCTCGGGGTTGTCGGCTTTAATGCGTGCGTCAGCAGGTTTGGGATCGCCATACAGATAATCGGCCCAGCCTTTGATGGATGCATCGACAAATCGCTGAACGAGATCAGGATTGGTTTCGGTCAATTTCCGCGAGGTCGTGATGATCGCAGCGTAGCTGCTATATCCAGAGTCGGCCAATAAGAAGACGTTGGGTTTGATCCCAATGCGTTCAATTTGAAAAGGTTCACTCGATAAATATCCCTGCTGCACCGCCAATGGGTTGGCCAAAAAGGGCGCGATATTGAATGTGTAGGGCGCGATCTGATCATCGGTGAAGTTGTATTTAGATTTCAAAAATCGCCAAAAGCCAACGCGCGTGTCGGGCCCAATCATGATCTTGCGAGTTTTAAGTGCTGCAAGGCTATCATTTCCAACGCCAGGATGAGCAATCAACACGGCGGGGTCTTTCTGAAATAACGCCGCCACTGCCACCATCGGAATTTTTTGCGCGACAAAATTGAGCGGGATGAACGAATTTGGGGCCATCGCAAATTCCAAGCGCCCTGCGGCTAATAACTGCGCATGATTAACTTGCGGGCCACCTTGACGCAGCGTGACCTCAATCCCGTGGGAGGCATATATGCCGGTCGCCAGGGCTTGATAAAAACCGCCATGCTCAGCTTGTGCGCGCCAATCGGTGCCGAACGTCACCTTATCGGCGGCATAGGCCGGAGAGATGCACACCGCAATGAATGCAGCGAGTCCTGCCCAGAAGCGTGAAAATGCCATCACTTTCAAAGCTAAATCTTGAACACGCCACCCGGAGCCGATCCACCAGCGGAAGCAGCCGGTACAGTTCCAGGCTTTGCAACCTTCGCGGCTGATTGCTGCTCGATGGGGTAAGCCTTGAACAGATCAGGTGGGTTGGCGATGTTTTTCATGGGCAATCGGCCCATACTTTGAAAGTGCGCAGGAACTTTGTTCCAGCACGCGTTGGCGATCACATCCGACACAGCAATACCATCCGGGTCGGCTTTTGGTTCAATACGCGCGGCGATATTCACGCCCTCACCGAACACGTCGTTGGCGGTGTGAATCACTTCGCCCATGTGAACGTCGATACGAATATGAAACTGATCTTCCGGCGTCTTAGATTTGTTGTAATCCCCGATGACCTTTTGGCAGTCCATAGCGCTATATCCGAAAGCATCTTGAGCAGCCTGAATTGAAGCTTGAACTTGGTCTGGTTGAGCTTGATCTTGCATCTGAATCCCCGTCACCACACCCTCAAGAGTGAGTTGTCCCACAAGGCAACATTGTACTCAAAACACCCTCCCAGAGTCACGCCGAAGAATCCATTGCAAAAGCCTCTTATGCTTAATTTTCTACTCAGATCATGAGGTTATGTTATGAGGGCCTATTGGATACTGAGTATGACATGACGTATGCATTTCGCCTGAACGCCTCGGCTGTTAGCCTGTCCCTACTTATAGCGGGCTGCGCGACACCGCCCGCGCCACCCGCACAGGTGGGGCGGGCAGTGACCCAAGAGCACCGCACCGCGCCAGGAGCGTTGCCTGATCAACAAGCCTTTCAATCCTGGCTGGCCGACTTTCGGGCGGAAGCCGCGCGGAAGGGTATTTCTGAGCCGACATTGGTCGCATCACTTGATTCCATAACTCCCACCCCGCGTGTGGTTGAGTTGGACCGCAAACAGCCAGAATTTACCCAAACGTTTTGGAAATATTTGGTTTCCGCTGTCTCCGAGGCCCGTGTGCGAGACGGCAGCGCTCGGTTAAAGGAGAACCGCGACCTGCTGGCACGCCTTGAAGCCAAATACGGCGTTCCTGGCCGGGTGTTGGTAGCCTTTTGGGGCCTTGAGACCAACTATGGTCGCAATATCGGTAGCTTCAAGGTTCCAACCGCTCTGGCGACCTTAGCCTTCGATGGGCGGCGCAGCACATTTTTCCGCACCGAGTTATTCGACGCTTTGACGATCATCGATCGCGGGCATATCGCTATAGATAAGATGGTCGGGTCTTGGGCGGGGGCGATCGGGCAAACCCAATTTATGCCATCAACGTTCTTGCGTCATGCCGTCGATGAGAGCGGGGATGGCCGTATCGATGTTTGGGAACAAACCACCGACGCCTTGGGATCGGGAGCAAATTATTTGAAGAATCTGGGTTGGGACTCAAAACGCAGCTGGGGAAGGGAAGTGCGGCTGCCGCAAAACTTCGACCTCACGTTGGCCAGCTTGGATAGTGGTGCTGCTGAAACCTTGAAGCCTCTCAATGCGTGGGCCCTGCTGGGCATCACACGGGCCGACGGGCAACCGCTGCCAAAGCAAGACGTCAGCGCGGCGCTCATCTTGCCGTCTGGCCGCAATGGCCCTGCTTTTCTTGTATATGACAACTTCCGGATTATTCTGAAGTGGAACCGCTCGATTTCATATGCTTTAGCGATTGGCCTCTTGTCCGACAGGATTAGCGGAGCTCCTGTGCTGGTCGCTGTGCGCAATAGCGATGATCCATTGTCGCGAGATCAAGTGGTGCAACTGCAAGCCACACTCAAGAAATTCGGTCACCTAAAAGCTGAGCCGGACGGAACGCTGGGCAGCGTGACCCGGCGGGCGTTGCGCCAGTATCAGGCGGCCTGCAAACTGCCTGCAGATGGGTATGCCGATCAAAAAACCGTCGCGTTTTTAGCAGTCGCATCCGAGCAGGGCATCCCATGCGCAGGCCAAAACCAGGGGGTCGCCTTGCGCGACGCGCGCCAGTAGGCTACAAGCTGTTGTAGTTACTGTAATTTTTGACACTAGATCATGCGACATCTTGGTTTAAGGTGGGGCAACCCACGCCTCTTGTATGTTTTTGTATTCGCCAGCGCCTTGGCTGCGTGCTCGACGGGTCGTGCCCCGTCACCGCCCACGCTAACGCCCCAGGCCAGCGCTCCCGACGCCGGGAGTGGGGCCTATAAGGTTGGCAGCCCCTATCAGATCGAAGGCACTTGGTACTATCCCTCGGAAGACTATTCCTATGTCGAGGAGGGTACGGCCTCGTGGTATGGGGCCGATTTCCATGGCAAGCGCACGGCGAACGGCGAGCGCTATGACATGAACGCGCTGACTGCAGCTCACCCAACCTTGCCGTTACCCAGCATCGTTAACGTCACAAACCTCGAAAACGGCCGCTCGGTTAAACTCACGATCAACGACCGTGGGCCGTTCAAAAGCAAGCGCATCATCGATATCTCGCGGCAAGGTGCGCAGCTTTTAGGGTTTAAAGAGCAAGGCATCGCTCGCGTCCGCGTCGAGATCGATCGCGACGAAAGCATGACGCTTAAGAATCAGCTCCTGGCAAAGAACCCCGGCGAAATGCCAAAAATTAACGCCGCGCCGCGTCTGGCGATTGCCTCATCGGCACTGGCTTCACCGCCTGGCACGCCAGCCAAATCCGCTCCGGCCCCAAAACCAGTTCAAGTTGCTAAGCTGCCCGAGCCAGTGCCGCAAAAATCTGTTCCTGGGAAGGGCAAGGTCGATTTGCCCGCAGGGACGGGGGTTTACATCCAGGCTGGCGCCTTTTCTGAGCCGTCTAATGCCCATCGACTTGAGCAGCAGCTGCGGGAATTTGGCAACGTGTTCATTGTGACGACAAACGTCGCAGGAAAGCTGCTCTACCGCGTCCGTCTTGGCCCTTTGCAGGATGATACCGGCGCAGAAAGCCTCTTGGGGCAGATCAAATCCTTCGGCTACGAGGATGCACAAATCGTCAGGTTCTGAACGCCGACCCTGCGAGGGCGATCTGAGCTTTAAGGGTAACCATGAACATGTTTCCTAAACTGTTTGCTCAGGCTGTGCTGCTCACCGTGTTGTGTGTCGCATCTCTCAGCGTGCGCGCTCAGGCCATCGATATTGCGGCGCGTGAATACATCTTGTTAGATTTCCTAACCGGCGCTGTGCTGGATTCGAAGCAAGCCGACGAGCGTATGCCGCCGTCGTCCATGAGCAAGCTGATGACCGCCTACATGGCCTTCGATGCCATTAAAGCGGGTCGTGTATCGCTCGACGATGAAATGACGGTCTCAAATAACGCCTGGAAAATTGGAGGGGCGGCCTCGGGAGGCTCGACCATGTTCTTAAACCCAGGTGACAAAGTCAAAATCGAGAATTTGCTCAGGGGTATGATCATCCAATCGGGCAACGATGCCTGCATTGTGTTGGCCGAAAACTTAGCTGGAAGCGAAGAAGCCTTCGCTGAGAAGATGAACGCCAAAGCCAAAGAGATTGGCCTCATCAACAGTAATTTCATGAATGCTACCGGGTTGCCGCATCCCGAGCACTATATGACCGTGCGCGACCTCACGGTGCTGGCACGACGCATCATTGCTGATTTTCCCGAATACTACTCGCTCTATAGCGAGACCAACTTTACTTACAACGGCATCACCCAAGGCAATCGCAATCCGCTGCTCTACAAGGTCGACAGTGGGGCTGATGGCCTTAAAACAGGCCATACGGAAGCAGCCGGGTATGGGCTAACAGCATCAGCCATTCGTAATGGCCGTCGTCTCATTTTGGCAGCCAACGGAATGGCCAGCATCAAATCCCGTGATGAAGAGACATCAAAACTAATGGATTGGGGCTTCCGTGAGTTCACCAACCGGAACTTATTTGTCGCGGGCGCCAAAGTGACCGATGCCGAGGTTTGGTTAGGAGACAAGGCAAGCATTCCACTCATCATCCAAAGAGACTTGGTTGTGACGTTGCCAAGAGCACAGGCCCAAAGTGTGAGCGTAAAAGCCGTTTATGATGGACCATTGCCAGCACCCATCGCCCAAGGTGCCGAAGTTGGCAAACTGGTGATCGGGGCCAAAGGAATGGAGACCTTGCAAGTGACAATTACCGCAGGAGAAAGCGCAGGCAGGCTCGGCCTGATCGGTCGTTTAAAGGCTGCTGCGACTTATATCTTTTTAGGCCCGCCGATGCCTGCGGCCAGCGCAGCCCCTCAAGCAGCGCCACCACCCGCCGGACCAGCAACAACGGTAACCCAGCCGCAGTAGCGCGTTGCTATTTCAGGTGGCCCGACGCAATCTTATGCTTGGGCAAGGAGTAGTGCGTTGACGAACGGTTTTTTCATCACATTTGAGGGCGGTGAGGGCGGCGGAAAGTCGACTCAGATCAAGCTCTTAGCCGCCGCTCTTCAAGCACAGCATCGTGACGTGATCATGACCCGCGAACCGGGAGGTTCAGTTGGGGCTGAGGAGATTCGTGGTTTGCTTTTAAAGGGTGAGCCAGGACGCTGGGATGGCGCAACCGAAATGCTTCTGGTTTACGCAGCGCGGCGTGATCACGTAGTTCAAACCGTGTGGCCCGCAATGTCTGCCGGTAAGGTTGTGATCTCAGATCGATTTGCGGACTCAACGATGGCCTATCAAGGTTATGGGCATGGGGTCGACAAGGATGCTGTGAAGGCGGTTCATCGCGCTGCCTTGGGCGATTTCCAGCCCAACCTCACCCTCATTTTTGACTTGCCGGTCGAGATTGGTTTGGCCCGCGCTATGGCTCGCCCTGACATGAACAAGTCCGCTGCTGAAGATCGCTACGAACGCATGGGCCGCGATTTTCACGAGCGGCTGCGTCAGGGCTTTCTGGCGATTGCCAAGGCCGAGCCTGCGCGCTGTAAGGTGATCGATGCCACTCAAAGCATGGAGGCCACCCATGCGCAAACATTGTCGGCTGTGTTGAGTGTGCTCGATGACTGACGACGACGTCACTGCTCCCCAGCCACGCGCCAACCCGTACTTGATCGGTCATGCTGTAGCCGAGAGCGACTACCTCAGTGCCTGGAGTGGTGGGCGGCTGGCCCATGCCTGGCTGATCGCGGGGCCACGCGGCATCGGCAAAGCCACACTGGCTTACCGCATGGCACGCTTTGCCTTGGCGCAACAAGTTGGAAGCGCCGAGGCTGATATGTTCGGCGGCCTGCCGCCACCCCAAACGCTTGAGATGTCGGCCAGTCATCCGGTCTTTCGGCGTGTTCAGGCCATGGGCCACAGCGATTTTCGCAGCATCGAACGGCTATGGTCGGACGCCAAGCAGACCAAGCGCAAAACCGTGATTGGCGTTGACGAAGTGCGCGAGATCGGTGGGTTTTTATCGATGACACCCGCCGAAGGCGCATGGCGCGCGCTGGTGATCGACGCAGCCGACGAGATGAACAACAACGCTGCCAATGCAGTACTAAAAATCTTAGAAGAGCCCCCCGACCGGGCGCTGCTGTTCTTGGTTGTGCATAACGCTGATCGCTTGTTGCCCACGATCCGCTCGCGTTGTCGCAGGCTCGATTTGCGGCCGCTCACTCAGATACAAGTGGGCACGTTGATTGGTCGCTACCGACCCGATATCAAATCAGCCGATGTGACACCGCTTGCCATCCTGGCCGACGGCAGCATCGGACGCGCGTTGGAACTAGCAGACGAGGGCGGGATTGGGTTATTCCGCAACCTGATTGACCTTTTGCAAGACGCTCCAAAGTTCAACATCTCCAAACTTCACGCACTCGGCGATCAGGCCACGAAGGGCGATGCCTTTCGCACGCTCATGGGATTGTTGTCATGGTGGTTAGCACGCGTAGCGACGCAGGGTGCGCAGGACACACTTCAACACGCCCCTGATATTATCCCGGGCGAGCGTACCGCCAGCAGCAAACTCGCCGCCGCCGCGTCGCCCGCCGTCTGGGCCGATATTTGGCAACAGATCACGCACTTAGCTAATCGCACCGAGGCCATCAACCTCGACAAAAAGCGCAGCATTTTGACGGCATTGATGAAGGTCGAGAGTGCGGCTAAGGTTTAGATTATAGTGATCGAATCAGGGGGGTACCCGATGACGTTCCCATCCAGCCCGTTTTCGCGCGCAGTCGTGTTGAGCATCTCGGGGTTTTTCGCAACGGCGGCCGCCGCGCACAGCATGGAGATGTTCAAGTCGTTCACAACGACGAAGCCCGCAGCGCCAACGGCCGCAGAAGCAACGGCCTTTATCAGCAAAGCCGAGCAGGAATTCGTGGCACTTAGCGAAGAATCCTCGCGCACGAACTGGGTTTATTCCACCTATATCAACTTTGATACGCAGTGGCTGGTTTCAAGAATCAGCGAACGTGCCACGAAGCGAGCAGTCGATTTCGCAATTGAAGCCAAAAAATACGATGCAGTGAACGTCCCCGCTGACGTGCGCCGCAAACTCAGCTTCATTAAGCAGGGGATCACGCTCCCGGCCCCACAAGACCCGAAGTTGGGCACAGAGTTGGCCGAGGTGAAAACGCGGCTGTCGTCAGCTTACTCAACCGGCAAGATCGAGTTCGGCGGCAAGACAGTGCCTCAGAACGAAACCGAAGTGCTGATGCAAACCCTGCGAGACCCGGCGCAACTGACAGAGGTGTGGGCCAAATGGCACGCTGTTGCCAAGCCCATAAAGGCCGATTACGCCCGCATGGTCGAGATCGGGAACGCTGGAGCACGCGAGTTGGGATACGCCGATGTAGGCGCGCTGTGGCGCTCGGGTTACGACATGCCGCCGGATGATTTTACAGTTGAAGTTGATCGGCTGTGGGCCCAAGTGAAACCGATCTATGATGAACTTCATTGCCATGTGCGTGGGAAACTGAATGAGAAATACGGCAACGGCATCGTGCCGCTCGATCAACCCATTCGCGCAGATCTTTTGGGCAATATGTGGGCACAAGAGTGGGGAGCGCTCGGTGACCTTGTGGCGCCAAAGAAAGCCGACCCGGGAATTGATCTCAGCAAAATCCTCAAGTCAAAAAACTTCACGCCTGAAAAGATTGTCAAAACGGGCGAGGGCTTCTTCACCTCGCTGGGCTTCGAGCCATTGCCGCAGACGTTCTGGGAGCGGTCGCAAATCACCAAGCCCATAGGCCGCGAAGTGGTCTGTCATGCCTCGGCCTGGAACCTCAACGACAAAGACGACCTGCGCATCAAGATGTGCACACAGGTCGACGCCGAAAACTTCCAGACTGTGCACCACGAATTGGGCCACAATTTTTATCAACGCGCTTACAAAGGCCAGCCCGTCTTATTCCGTGGTGGGGCCAACGATGGCTTCCATGAAGCTATTGGAGATATGATAGCGCTGTCGATCACGCCTGAATACCTCAAACAAATTGGGCTGATTGAGGATGTTCCCGATGCCTCCAAAGATGTGGGGCTGCTAATGCAACGCGCCATGAATGGCGTGGCGTTCCTGCCGTTTGGATTGCTGGTCGATAAATGGCGCTGGCAGGTATTTTCAGGCCAACTCACTCCCGCCACTTACAACGAGGGCTGGTGGAAACTGCGCAAAGACTATCAAGGTGTGCGCCCACCTATAGTACGTTCGGCCGATGATTTTGACCCGGCCGCCAAATATCACATCGCCGGTGGCGTGCCGTATATGCGCTACTTCCTGGCGCGCATTCTGCAGTACCAATTCTATAAAGCCGCATGCGATTCCATGGGCTGGAAAGGCCCACTTCATCGCTGTTCGTTCTATGGATCTAAAGAAGTGGGTGCGAAGTTCAATTCCATGCTGGCCATGGGCTCCTCGCAACCGTGGCCTGATGCCCTTGAGGCATTCACCGGCTCGAGACAAATGGATGGCTCAGCGATTGTGGCCTACTTCGAGCCGCTGATGGTGTACCTGCGCGAGCAGAACAAGTCGCGGAGTTGTGGGTGGAAATAACACTACAGGGAGGCAGAAAGATGCCGTTTCGTGATCGGCTTGCGAAACGGGTTATTAACAAATAATAGTTGTTATCATGTGACCAAATCCCTTCACTAGGATTACCAGTTTATGATTCGTCGAAATCCACAAGTCTCCGATAATATTTTCGAGCTTCAGCGCCACGAAACGATCGGTCCCCGTTCGGCGTCAGTGATATGCGGGGAAAATTGTCGGCGGTGCTCGCGAGCATCGACGGTATGTGTGGAATGATTATCGAGCGAAACTATACTGAGTAAATCGTTTCTTATTCTTTTATAGTTACACTTGTAAAATACATTAGCATCAGTGATGAGCATTTAACTGACGTACGATTGGTACCGAGCGCGGCGGTTATATCTAATTCTTGTTCACGCTTCAGAGATGGCCAGCTAATCGTTTCCGAAAACTCCGGTCACGTTTGAGGTACCATTCGCGGCTCATGGCCTCATGGCGGAAATGATAGCGCTCGGCATACAGCAGCACCCAAACGCGCCCGCGAGTCGACTTGGCCCCGGTGCCGCAGTTGTGGCTTGCTAGCCGTGCCTCAAGGTCGGTGGTCCAGCCCACATACGTACGGGCACCCACCTTATCGCGGCAGCCTAAAACGTAGACAAAACAGCACATCCGCAGCCTTTTCCTGACCCTTTCCTTGCCGTTTGCGGCTGGTCGCCCGGCGGGGTATACGAAACCCTATATCAACCAGAGCAAATGCCCGTGACCGAACCAGAGACCTTTTACATCACCACGCCAATTTACTATGTCAACGATAAGCCGCATATCGGCCACGCGTACACCACCATCGCCTGCGATGTGATAGCGCGCTTCAAGCGGCTGGATGGTTACAACGTCAAGTTCCTGACCGGGACCGACGAACACGGCCAGAAGATCGCTAAAGCTGCTCAGGAGCAAGGCATTGATCCCATTGCGTTGTGCGAGCGCAATTCGCAAACTTTCCGCGAGTTAGCCGCGACACTGAACATATCAAACGACGACTTCATCCGCACCACCGAGCCACGTCACATCGCGGCCTGTCAGGCGTTATGGATTGAACTGGAAAAGAACGGGCATATCTATTTGTCGAAGTACGCAGGCTGGTATGCCGTGCGCGATGAGGCCTTTTATAATGAAGGCGAACTGACCAAAGGCCCCAAAGGCGAAAAGCTGGCACCCACCGGTGCGCCGGTAGATTGGGTGGAAGAGGAAAGTTACTTCTTCAAGCTCTCAGCTTTTCAAGACAAGTTACTGGCGATGTATGACGCCAACCCCGAGGTGATCGGCCCCAAAAGCCGTTTCAATGAGGTGCGCAGTTTTGTGAAGGGCGGTTTGCGCGACCTTTCCATTTCACGGACTACGTTTAGTTGGGGCGTGCCGGTGCCCGGCAACGAAAAGCACGTGATGTATGTATGGATTGACGCGCTAACCAACTATATCGCAGCCCTTAGTTACCCCGACACCACCAAAGACTTCGCGGCCTATTGGCCCAACGCTATGCACATGGTGGGCAAGGATATCATCCGCTTTCACTGCGTCTATTGGCCTGCATTCTTGATGGCCGCGAAACTAGCACCGCCCAAGCGCGTCTTCGCCCATGGGTGGTGGACCGTCGAGGGGCAAAAGATGTCGAAGTCTTTGGGCAATACCATCGATCCCAACACGCTCGTTGGAAAATACGGACTTGATCAGGTGCGCTACTTCCTGATGCGCGAGATTCCTTTTGGCAACGACGGTGACTTTTCTGAAGCCGCCATCTCGGGGCGCATCAACGGTGAATTGGCCAACGAGTTGGGCAACCTGGCGCAGCGGGGCTTGGGCTTTATCTCCAAAAACCTCGGTGGTGTTTTGCCTGGGCCAGGTCCGTACATGCCGGAGGACATTGATATTTTGAAGACATGTGCCGATGCCATTGCACCTGTGCGAATCGCCTTAAACGCCCAGGCCTTCGACAAGGCATTGGATGCCATTTGGGTACAGGTCCGTGCGGCCAATGGCTACGTTGATAAACAAGCCCCCTGGGCGCTAAAGAAAACCGATCCGGCGCGCATGAATACGGTGCTGTACGTGATGGCCGAGATTGTGCGGCACTTAGGCATTTTGATGCAGCCCTTCGTGCCAATCTCAGCCAACAAAATGCTCGACCAGTTGGGCGTTGCGGCAGGTGCGCGTTCGTTCGCACATTTGGGCCCAGCACATGCACTCAAGGGTGGTAGTCTGTTGCCGCCTCCTAGCCCGGTGTTCCCGCGCTGGGTCCCGCACGTCACGGAGAAGGGTGCGTGAGTTTTCTTGTCGACAGCCATTGCCACCTTGATTTCCCTGAACTTGCAGCCCAGCAAGACGCGGTGATGGGTCGCGCACGCAAGGCAGGCGTCGGGCATTTTCTGACGATCTGCACGCACGTGACCCGCGCCGAGAACATTCGTGCGATTGCCGAGAAATACGACGATGTCAGCGCCACCGTTGGCATTCATCCACATGAAGCTGCCAAAGAACCCGCCGTCGATGTGGCGCGACTGCTTAGCTTGGCTGAACACGACAAAGTAGTGGGATTTGGCGAAACCGGGCTGGATTTTTTCTACGAGCACAGCCCCCGCGTTGAACAAGACTTGAGTTTCCGTGTGCACTTGGCCGCCGCCCGCGAAGCCAAATTGCCCGTCGTCATTCACACCCGCGACGCCGACGCGCAAATGGCAGCCACAATTACTGAGGAAATGGGGAAGGGAGCGTTTACCGGATTGATCCATTGCTTCAGCTCAGGCCTAGATCTGGCCCATACCGCGCTGAACTTGGGCCTTTATATTTCCATCTCTGGGATCGTGACCTTCAAGAAAGCCGAGGCGCTGCGTGATGTCGTGAAGGCTGTGCCGCTCGACAGGCTTTTGGTGGAAACGGACTCGCCTTACCTGGCACCTATTCCTCATCGCGGTAAAATCAACGAGCCGGCGTTCGTCGCGCACACGGCTGCTGTGGTGGCAGAATTAAAGGGCATCAGTCGAGAAGAATTGGCAAGCCGCACTACTGAAAATTTCTTCCGCTTGTTCAGAAAAGCAAAACCTGTGAGCGCCCGTGCCTGATCGTGTTGATCTTCTGATTGATCGCATCGCACTGGTGCGTGGGCGCCATGGTACCTTCCTTGGTGAATCGCCACGACATCATCTACCTCGGCCAAGCGATGATGGCCTATGGCGAATACGGCGAGCAAGAAAGCAAAGTCTGAACCAATTCGTGTTACCTGACAGTGTGGTGATTAAAGTCGGCGCGCACGTTGGTACGCACACTGTGGCTCTGGCCCGGCACGTCGGATCGAGCATGGTCATCGCCATCGAGCCACAGCCTGAGATGTTCCACCTGCTTTGTCCAAATATGCCACTGAACGTCCCCGTAACAGCTCTGCCCATGATGGTGGGGCCGGGTCGATAGTCAGTCTTATGGACCGTGCCCGCCGTCGACTACACTACTGCTGGCAACTTCGGTGGCGTGGCATTGACCACCGGAGGCCCGACGCAAATTCAAGTTGTTGGACTTGATGACCTCACGTTTCCGGGCGATGTCAGCTTAATTAAAATTAATGTCGAGGGCATGTAAGCTGATGTCATCAAGGAGGCGACACAGCTCATCGCCAAGCACAGGCCCATTTTGTATGTCGAGAATGATCGGGCTGATAAGTCTCCTGATCTGATCAGCACCATTCGTTCAAAGGGCTATCAGTTGTGGTGGCATCAACCGCTGCTTTTTAATCCCGTCAACTTCTTTGGCGAGTTCAACAACCGCTGTCCCAATGTGACCTCGTGCAACATGATTTGCATTCCCACGGAGCGCCCGAGCGACATCAGCGGGTTGAAACTGATCGACGATCTCAGCTTCCATCCGATTTACGGCCGGATCGATTAGCATCCCTTAATGAGCATCAAAATTCACCATCCTCGGCTGCGAAGCAGCGGACGGTGTGCCTTCGATCTCGGAGGGATGGGGTCATTGCAACCCCGCCAACCCCAAGAATAATCGCCGTCGCACCTCGATCCTGGTGCAGTACGGACATACGACGGCACTGGTGGTCACCTCGCTAGACTTGCGTGCGCAACTGTTTGATTGTTCCGTGTAAGGCTGCCCAGCGTCTAGTCTGGGCGAGCCTGCCGGGGCTCGCAACCGAAACATTCGCATGCCCACATATCATTTATTCATATCAGTTATTTGCATGCGACTTTGCCTTAAAAAAAGGACTAGCATTGCTGCCTATCAGAGGCACGTGCAGAGGAATTCAAACCATGGATCGTCGTACCTTAGTGGGTGTCGCAGCAGCAGCCATGACCAGCAGCGCCAGTGCTGCAACCCCAAAGGCTGCCACCTCAAAGACCGCATCTTCCACACACCAAGGATTTGAGGGCGATTTTGAACCCCGTGGAACAACTGGACGACTAGAACGCCTACCGACGCTAGAACTGGAAAGCCAACAGGATTTTCTCACCAGCTTCCGCAAGTGGACCGACCGCACCTTTAACAGCGTCTGTGCCACACGCACGAATGAACTGTTCAAAGCCAAGGGGCTGGACCCCAACGGCGACCCCGACATTCAAACCGTCATCGACATTATTAAAGACGACCCGCTGGTGCAGGCTAGCGTGCGTGCCTGGATTAGTTGCCAGCAAATGACCTGGCAATATTTGCGCGACGCATACCATGCCAAAGCCGACATTTATTTAGCCGAAATGGAAAAGACGGATCTAGCAGGGCCGGGGACTTTGGAACTCAATCCAAACATGAATATCCCCGATTATACCAAGCACGAGATTCATCTTCAGCCAGGAGGCTATGTGGGCGATGAGTTCGCTGGGCACGTGTACCACTACGGCACCAACAATTTTTATAAAAGCAGCAACGATCAAGACGAGTTGCACATCAAGTTCGCCGCATCCGTGCCGCCGCCGCGAGATGGCAAAGTGATGCGTATTCTGGAACTAGGGTGCGCCACCGGCCAAATGACAGTGGCGCTGAAGCAGCGCTTTCCCATTGCAGAAGTCTGGGGCATTGATGTGGGAGGGCCGCTCGTGCGCTATGCGCATATGCGTGGAGTCGATTTGGGCGTTGATGTGAATTTCGCCCAGCGCTTGGCCGAGGATACCAAGTTTCCCGACAGCCACTTCGATATGATCACATGCTATATTCTCTTCCACGAAGTCACGGCAAAAGCGGCTGTTGAGATCGTGCGCGAAGCTCATCGGATCTTGCGGCCGGGCGGCGTGTTCTTCCCGATCGATTTTTATACGGGCAGCAACAAGGTTTCAAATAACGCCCATGCGAAATTCCGGCACTACTGGGACCACCGCTGGAACAATGAAGTGTGGTGGAACGAGTACGAGAACCTCGACCTCGTAGGAGCCATGCGCGCGGCGGGTTTTAGTGTTGACGAAAAGGGCCCCCCAGCCTGGATCGGCACAACCAACCTGCTGGGCACGAAATCGGCCTAAGCACCAAAGCTGCTAACGCAAGCACCTGAGATCGTCAGTGTCTCGGTTCGATGGGCGCGAAAGCGCCCACATCGAGATACTTTTACTATGGCTTTGCGCGCGAGCACCCTAAGATAGAACCCCATACTCGAACTCATCGGGGTTATCTTGAATGGTCAAAGCGCTTATCGACGAACTTGAAGCCATTTATGCGCAATCTGTCGCTAACCTTCGTCAGGCGCTCACCGCTTACGTCCGCGACGGAACAAAGCCAGACTTAAGCCAGCGCGCAGCAGGTGCTTTCGTATACCCCGAAATCACCGTTATTCATCGGCCGACGAGTTCCGAGGCCCGTGTCGCCAGGGCCTTTGCGCGATTAAACAAATCCGGGACATACACGACGACCATTACCCACCCCTTGATGTTTCGCGATTACTTGACTGACCAACTCAGCCTTCTTCAGAACGATTATGGCGTCGAGATTCATATCAGTCGATCGAAGCAAGAGATTCCTTACCCTTATGTCCTCGACGGAGCTGAGATTTTCGCTTTCAACCAAGCCGAGCCTTCTGAACTGGCAAGGTGGTTTCCAACAACACAGCTTTCGCATATTGGTGATGAAGTTGCCGATGGCTTATGGATTAACGCTCAAGACGGTGTGTATCCGTTAAGCTTATTTGACGCCGCTAGAACTGACTTTAGTTTAGCTCGGCTGAAGCATTACACGGGGACACCGCCCGCGAACCTACAGCGCTACATTCTTTTTACGAACTATATGCGCTATATCGACGAGTTCGTTGATTTGGCATGTCAAGAACTTAAGAAAGCGAACAGCCCCTACACGGCATTGTCAGCACCCAGCGGTGTGGTGGTCACGGCTGAGACAGCCGATCCCACTCAGGCCTTGGCCGGTAGTAACTGGCGCAAACACCAAATGCCCGCCTACCACCTGATGGCGCCGGGTGGCGCTGGCGTGAGCATGGTCAACATCGGCGTTGGTCCCTCGAACGCCAAAACGATCTGCGATCATTTGGCGGTATTGCGCCCCGAAGCATGGATCATGATTGGGCATTGTGGTGGCTTACGCCCAAGCCAAACCATCGGCGACTATGTCCTGGCGCATGCGTATCTGCGCGATGACCATGTTTTGGATGACATCCTGCCCGTGGAAGTTCCGATTCCGCCACTTGCTGAAGTGCAACTGGCCCTTCATAAAGCCGCCGAGCTAGTGACCGGTGAAACAGGCGAGAGCCTGAAGCGACGTTTGCGCACGGGCACTGTTGTGACAACAGATGATCGAAATTGGGAGTTGCGCTATACGGCAACCGCATTGCGTTTTAATCAGTCACGCGCCGTTGCTATTGACATGGAGTCCGCAACCGTTGCCGCGCAAGGTTACCGATTTCGGGTTCCTTACGGAACACTTCTATGCGTGTCGGATAAACCGCTCCATGGGGAACTCAAACTGCCTGGTAAAGCCAACCGCTTTTATGATCAGGCGATCAGCCAACACTTGCGCATCGGGCTGGCGGCAATCGATGAACTGCGGCGCGAAGGACCAGGCCTTCATAGCCGAAAACTCCGTGCCTTTGACGAGCCCCCGTTCAGATAAAGCTCAGATGAACAAGCCTCTCAATGGATGAGGGCTGCCGTTCACACTTAGTCCTGGTGGTCGAGTACCTCGCGAAATCGTGCCGGCAAGTGCTTGGGGCGGTATCCCGGTTGGGCCCTCGCCAACGCGCGAATACACTTCTGTCGAGTTGCTGCAGATCGTCGGGCAGGGGGCGGGTTTTTGCTCCAAGTGCGCGGTAAAAGTAGTGCAAGGGATTTGCGCCGGTCCGAGATAATGCGCCGATCAAATGCATCCAATGGATCGGGTTGGGTGAGCGGAGGCTCCAGACAGCCTTGCGTCAGTTCCAGCCCTGCCGCCGTGGCGTGCTTCATCATCCAGGCGAATGTGATGTCAGAAAGCCCGCGCACTATAGTTAAAGATGAGGAGGCGATAAGCGTACTTGATGCTCTGATCGAGGCCAATGCCAAATAACGCCGCTGTACAACGCGGCAGAGAGGGGCGCGTACCTAGTCCATCGGAATAAAACACGACCTGTTCAATGCCGCGGTTGTCGTGGGAGGCAATCGCAAAGGCGGCTCTGCCCACATTGGTGGAGTTGGCCGAACTCAGACCTTTTCAGATGCCGTCGCAACAGATGATTATACGTTTTATGATGGCGGCTTAACCTGGTAATTCTAATGTTCGCATTTTACCCCGGCGATACCCCGCGCGCTCGAATGATTTAATCATCGGCGTGTTGTGCTCGTCGGTGTCGCAGTAAATGCGCCACACACCAACATCACGTAAAATGGCGGTGGTTTCGCACAGCAACGCATCGACGTATCCTTTGCCGCGAAAGGCGGGCAACACCCCGATGTAATGCAGCGAGCCTTCGTGTAGGCCACCATCACGTTCGGAATTGCGAAAGATCACCGGCTGCGTAAAACCCGCCAACTCACCCGCTGGATCGTACGCCAACCGCCACCACGCACGATCAAAAGAAAACACCGGGTTAGGACGAACGTAACTACGCACGGCATCTGACAAACCTTTCAGCGCTATCAGGCGTTGATCGGATACATCGAGCGAGCCAATTAAACATGACCGCACCGCATGAGCAAACACGCCTTCGTTGGCGGGCGTATCAACCGCCTCAAACCTCAACGTGCCGCTGGCTTGTTTAAGCGGACAGCGATCATCCCAGATGAACTCGATTTTGGTTTGAGTGGTGGGCATGTTATCCAAATAACTCCGTCATGCTCGTGCCACCGGTTTCGACCGAAGGTCAGCAGTACAAGAGCATCCAGGGTAAAGCGCTCTGCTACCATAGCTAGTCTTTAATACGTCAAGTGAAACATCGCCGCATTACTATTCATAATATACATTATGCGACAATTTGATGCTGTTTAATAGCAACTAGTCGACATCATTGCAATCGCGATGGCGCTCGCATTATTCAAAATTCCAGATCATTTCATTGAATGCTGTTTCAGCATAGATTGTGGCATTCGTGACGCTTCAAACGGTTCCACATGCCTGATAGTTCTAACGATAACCGGCCACTCAACGCCTTGCCCGATGGCAGCACGGGCGACATCGCCGACCTGATCGAGGTCATGGCCCGGCTGCGCGCGCCCGAGGTTGGTTGCCCCTGGGACATCGAGCAGACCTTTGCCACCATCGCGCCCTACACTATCGAGGAAGCCTATGAGGTGGCTGATGCCATCGCGCGTGGCGACATGGCATCGCTCAAAGACGAGTTGGGCGATCTGCTGTTGCAGTCGGTCTATCATGCCCGTATGGCCGAGGAAGCCGGGCACTTCAAGTTCGAAGATGTTGTGGCTGCAATTTGCGCCAAAATGATCCGCCGCCATCCGCATGTGTTTGGCGATGAAGTGATAGCCACCGTGGGCGCGCAAAATTCGCGCTGGGAAGAGCACAAAGCCGCCGAGCGGGCCGATAAAAAAGCAGCGTCGGGTAACGCCACTAGTGTGCTGGATGATATTCCAGCCACCCTGCCCGCCATGAAGCACGCGGAGAAGCTGCAAAAACGCGCCGCGCGCGTGGGGTTTGATTGGCCCGATGCAACGCAAGTCTTGGACAAAATCGACGAGGAAATTGGCGAAATTAAAGAGGCCATGGCCGCCAACGCCGGCCCCGAACGCATTACCGACGAGATTGGGGATTTGTTGTTTGCTTGCGTCAACCTAGCCCGAAAGGCCAATATCGACCCCGGCATGGCCCTGCGTGGCACCAGCCTGAAGTTTGAACGGCGCTTTCGGCGGATTGAAGAACTTCTGTCGGGCCAGGGCAAAACCCCGGCCCAGGCCAATTTAGACGAAATGGAAACGTTTTGGCGTCAGGCTAAGGATGAGGAGAAGACGTAAACGATACCCTGATCCTGGGCATTGTGCCCAGGATGACAATTTTAAAACTTAATGTTATGTCCTAAGAAGTAAACTTAATGAATTGAAAATAATAAATATTTCTATTTTTATAGCCATGACTACGCTGGCGGTGTTGGCCAGCTGCCAGGGCAGTTCGACACCGAGATCCGATTCACGTCCACCGGCGAGTATGGAATTACCTACATCAGCATCATCACCTATGCGCCGCTATTCGGAAAACTGGCGTGCGGCACCATCAACAAAGAGGACGCCGACCGCCAGATTGCCCACCACCTGAAATATTTGAAGGGTGATTCCAGCTTCAAGGAAATCAACTCCATTGGTAGCGGACGCTTTCAAGTCAAATACATGAAGGAGGGCAAGTTTTCTGGGCGCAAGCAAAGCTTCAACTTCATCAGCCGCCAAGGCGCCATGTTCCGCCTGCGCACGACCGAGGAGAACACGCTGGTGCTGGGCCGGATCTGGCCAATTCGTTCAGCAAGGCAGGATTTTTTGATACGCTTTCTTCGCCGATCAACCTCGAACCCGGAAACAACGCGGGCAACGTGATGGCCAGGCGCAGTTCACCCTCCGGGTCGGCCACGGTGACAAGATCATGCTTGCTGGTTTTGGTGCGCACGTCTACATCGGCCAGCTTATTGAAGCGCCGCAGGATGATGGTCTCGGCCACTTCGCGCAGCGCGCCGATCACAGCGACAGGGTCGATATCGCGCACTTTTATTCCGCTGCCACAGCAGGAGCTGACAGCCGCGGGTTGATGCGCACGCTGCCATTTTTTTCAAGCCGCGCGACATCGGCGACATCCAGCAAGGCTATGACAATGGCCTCAGTTTCGGTATCGCGACGGCTGAGCACCTCACCGCGTCGATAAATCCAGGCCAGCGTCGCGCCGTCTTCGAGGGGTACCGCAAGTTCAATAGCATCGCGGGCTTTGGCCAAATGACGGTCGATCACGGCTAGCATCCGCGCCACTCCCGCACCCGTTAGAGCCGATAAGGCCACGCGATCATTGGCGCGCGACGCGGTGCCTGTGATGCGTAGACGGTCATCTTCCGTCAGCAAATCAATCTTGTTCAAGGCCTCGACAATCGGCTTAGCTTCACTGGCTTTCTCAGGGTCGATCCCTAAAAACGCCAGTACTTCCTCAACATCTTTCTTCTGGGCCTCGGTTTCCTCGTGGGCAACATCGCGCACATGGATGATCACATCGGCTTCCAGAACTTCTTCCAACGTGGCGCGGAACGCTGCCACCAATTCGTGCGGTAGATCCGACACAAATCCAACCGTGTCAGACAAAATAACCGAGCGACCCGACGGCAATTTCAATTGCCGCATGGTCGGATCAAGCGTTGCAAACAACTGGTCCTTCGCGACCACACCGGCCGAGGTCAGTGTATTGAACAGCGTCGATTTGCCAGCGTTGGTGTAACCCACCAATGCGACGATGGGGTACGGGATGCGCTTGCGCGCTTGGCGATGAAG
This sequence comes from Rhodospirillaceae bacterium, assembly GCA_002737725.1. Taxonomy (GTDB): domain Bacteria; phylum Pseudomonadota; class Alphaproteobacteria; order Rhodospirillales; family Rhodospirillaceae. The sequence continues at coordinate 15,465 of NSIP01000019.1, read as the reverse complement.
CTGGCGGGTGCGCGTCACACTCTCCAGCTCTTTCTTCAGCCGAATTACGCGCTCGCCGATTAAACGACGGTCGATTTCAATTTGCGTTTCACCGGGACCGCCCATGAATCCGAAGCCGCCGCGCTGCCGTTCCAAGTGCGTCCAGCTTCTAACCAGTCGGCTTTTCTGATAATTCAGATGCGCCAGTTCAACTTGCAACATGCCTTCGCGCGTCTTGGCGCGTTCGCCGAAGATTTCTAAAATCAGACCGGTGCGGTCGATCACCTTGCAGGCCCAATCTTTTTCCAGATTGCGCTGCTGACCTGGTGACAAGTGGCCATCAACCACCGCCAGCAAAATATCCTGCTCTTTGATCAGCACACCAAGGCGGTCCACCGTGCCCTGCCCCAGCAGCGTCGCTGGGCGCGGGCGTTGCAAGTTCACGGTTTCGGAATGCACAACGTTCAGAGCAATGGCAGCAGCCAGCCCGCGCGCTTCTTCAAGGCGTGAACTGGCCAGGCGATCACCGCGAGAGTCTGAATAGTCGCGCGACTTAATGTGCGGATAAACTACCAGCGTCCGGGTGGCCGGAATGGCGGTTTCTTGTGTGGCGTGGGACGTGGGGAGCCTCTTTGTTTGATCTATCTTGGTCTATTCGGCGTGGCCTGCAGCAGGCACGTCCTCTTTGTCACCCGTGCCGTCGGTCGGCTCAAACAGGTTGACAGGCGCTGACGGCATGACTGTCGAGATGGCGTGCTTATACACCAACTGTGTCTGACCGTCACGACGCAAGAGCATCGAGAAATTGTCGAACCATGTGACGATACCCTGCAACTTTACGCCGTTGACTAGGAAGACAGTGACGGGAGTTTTGTTTTTGCGAATGGCATTCAAGAACACATCTTGAACGTTCTGAGCCTTCTCGGCGGGCATGGTAGTTTGCACCTTATGTTTTGTTTATTGACTTATTTTGGTACCGCTTAGGTCGCACTCCAGTTTCACGGCAAATTTGGTGAAACCTTTGAAATGCTAGTTTTTTTTTGGCTTTTGGGCAACCTGGGCAGCCTCGGCAGATTGCCTAGGGTTTAAGGGTGTGGCGGGAACCAAGTTGCCAGCGCCGCCTTAATCGCCGTGGCGGTTTCAGTGGCTTTTTCCTCGTGGGGGTAATGCCCCGCATTCTCAATGACGACTAACCCGCTTCCGGGAATGTCGGCTTGGAGTCTTTTTCGGTCGGCGTCGGGATGGTTGCGGTCAGCTTCGCCAAAGATTGCCAACACCGGCACCTTTACCTTGGGCAACAGCGGTTCTTCCTGGCCCATGGTGAAATTGCTCATCATGGCTGTCGTGCCGGTCCAGTAGTCATCGGTGCGCGCCGTGCGTGACAGGTCATCCATGACGGCATCGGTGATGACGCTAGGGTCGACAAACGACACTTTCATGAATTGCCCGCGCCATTCGCGGTTGCCAAATAACTTGGCCGACATACGCGGCAACGGAAACGGGGTCATGGCCATCACTTTCGGCACACCAGTTTCGTAAATACCTGGATCGATAAAGATAATTCCCGAGGCTGCCGGGTCTTTAACGCCGGTATGTAATGCGATGGCCCCGCCCATGGAGTGCCCACCATACACCGGCTTTTCAATATTCAAGGCCTTGGAAAATTTTATCGCGATCTCAGCTTGACCCGCATTGCTGTAATCAAACTTGACCGGCTTAGACGACAACCCGTATCCCGGGAAATCAAACGCCACCACGAAGCAGCAATCCATCAACAGCGGTATGAGGTTGCGATATGACTGCAGCGAATTCCCAAACCCATGCATCAGGACAAGATTAGGTTTGCCCGGTGCTGGCTCGCCATAGGTTTTATATCGAATGCTCAGTCCATCGACGTCGACAAACTTGTCGGTGGCGTCGGCCAACGATTTCGCAGGCACTCCCGGCAGGCCCACTGGCCAGTAGGCATAACCCACAAAGCCTGCGTAGCTCAGCACAAGAACGCCCACAATTCCCAACCCAATTATTTTCAGCTTAACCCCCACTCTGCCCACGCGTGTTCAAATGCTTCCAGCAGTGCGCGGCAGTCAGGCACATGCCGCTGTGGCCGATGCGCACTATCATAGTCGGCGGCTTGAACTAAAACTGTCGTGCACCCCGCCGCAGCACCACATTCCATATCGATGGCGGCATCGCCCACAAACCAAACGTCAGCCCCGATCTCAATACCTGATCCTGCTAGCGACAGGTGAACAGGCTCAAGCGCAGGCTTATCGCGGGCGGCATCTTGTGCGCCAACGATTTTACCAAACCACGGCGTCCAACCCAAGTGATCAGCTTCTGCACGCAGGTATTTACCAGTCTTGTTGCTCACCACGCCCAAGTAGACATTACGTTGAAGCGCGACCTTCAGAAAGGCCTCGGCACCCGGCAGCACGGTCAGCATTTCAAGATGGACCTGCTCGAACGCGCGATAGAAAATCTCTCGCGCTTCTTCCCAGCGATCACCGTAGATTTTTGGAAAGGTGTCACGCAACGAGCCAGCCACGCGCTCGCGAATCTCAGCATCCGTCCACGGCTGTTGGCCCATTGCTTGAAGTGTAATATTCGCCGCCTTGCCAATGCACGGCCACGTATCAACTAGTGTGTTATCCCAATCGAGCAAGACGGCACGGGGTTTAGGCAAGGGCGTCATCAGATGGGAGCCCACGCCGTATCATCGAGTGCATTAACATAGTCCAGATAGCGCTGACGCAAATCCAACGACACGCTGCCGGGCGATCCGTTGGCAATGGTGCGCTCGTCGACCTGAACCACCGGCAGCACAAATGTCGTTGTTCCGGTCAGAAACATTTCTTTGGCCGCAAGCGCTTCGTCCAAACTGAACGCGCGTTCCTGGATTTGATAACCTGCTGTTTTTGCCAAACGCATTACCGTTGCCCGCGTGATACCGCCTAAGATTGCGTTGCTCAGCGGATGCGTAATGAGCGTTTTATCTTTGGTGACAATCCAGGCGTTCGCCGCACCGCCTTCGGTGACATTCCCATCGGGCTTAACCAGCAACGCTTCGAAGGCTTTTGCCTCGGCAGCAGCCTGTTTTGCCAGAACATTGGGCAGCAACCCTACCGACTTGATATCAACACGGCCCCAGCGAATGTCGGGCTGCACAGTGACTTTCACCCCTGCTTGAGCAACAACTTCAGAAGGCCCTGCCCCGTGTTTTGCGACCATGACTAAACTCGGCTTCACCGGCTTTGAGGGGAACGGTTGATTGCGTGTTGCAACCCCGCGCCCAACCTGCAGATACAGTGTTCCGCGCGTCACGCGGTTGCGGCGCACGACTTCGCGTTGAAGGGCCGTCAAAGCTGCCTCGCTACAGGGCATCGGGATGCGTAATTGTGTCAGTGAATGACGCAGCCGCGCCAAATGCGACGCGTGGTCTACAGGTAACCCATTCCAGATACAAGTAACCTCGTAAACCGCATCGGCAAACTGATACCCACGATCCTCAATATGAACCGTTGCATGTTTGTGAGGCAGATACCTGCCATTGACATAAGCGACGTGCGACATTCTTAAAAGAATTCCAACCGAACTGAGAATAATTTTTCAACATGCTTCACAGCACCTTTCGCCACGAACATGATAATACGATCACCGCTGTTAACCGTGGTTTCGCCGCGCGGGACAATCACCTTACCTTTGCGGATCAACGCGCCAATGCGCGTTCCCGTAGGCAGATTCAACTGGCGCAGTGGCTTGCCAATTAGGCCAGAGGTTTGCATGGCTTCGGCCTCGATCAGTTCACCAAAATCATCCTGCAGATTATAGACGCTGTGAATGCGTCCACGCCGCACATGCTGCAAGATTCGCGATACTGTAATCGAGCGCGGGTTGACGACGACATCAACACCCAAGCCGCTGACCAACGTGTTATATTTCGACTTATTGATAAGCGTGACAGTGCGCAGCGCGCCTCTTTTCTTGGCCAGCAGAGAGGCTAAGATATTTGTCTCGTCGTTTTGTGTCACGGCAATGACGGTTCCTGCCCCGGCCACGCCCGCCTCGGCTAAAATTTCAGGGCTTAGAGCGTCACCATGAAGGACGGTAGTTCGATTAAGGGTCTCAGACAAAAATTCTGCACGAGCGAGATCAAACTCAACAATCTTCAAGTTGATCTCGGGGTGATCAGCTTCAAGTTGTTGCGCGACGAACAGACCGATATTGCCGCCGCCCAGAATGACGGAGCTCCGTATCGCGACCTCTTCATGCCCAAACGCTGACAATGCACGTTGGCATTGATCTGACTCGACAACGAAATACACTTCGTCGTCATCGTACATTTCATCATCACCACGCGGAATAATGACGCGGTCATTACGTTTGATCCCGACGATAACAATTTTCATGTCCGGAAACAGGCTCGTGAGCTGTCGTAAGGGCGTCGCTGTGATGGGCGTGTCGGCGGTGCAGCGCACGCCCACAAGGCGCACTTTGTCGTCGGCGAGTGGAATCACATCTATCGCACCTGGCGTTTCGATGCGCCGTTTCATCGCGCGCGCCACTTCCAATTCGGGGGAAATGATGACGTCGATGGGAATCGCTTTGTTGGTATAAAGTTCAGCCCACATTGGCTGCAAGTAAACTTGACTGCGAATGCGCGCGATCTTGGTGGGGACCTTGAACATGTGATGGGCGATTTTGCAGGCCACCATGTTGACTTCGTCGGAGTGGGTAACGGCGATAATCATATCGGCATCAGCAATGCCTGCACGTTCCAAGACATCAGGGTGCGAGGCGTGCCCAATCACGCCTCGCACGTCTAAGTTTTGTGAAATCTGGCGCACCAGATCGGCATCTTGATCTATGACGGTGAGGTTGCCACCCTCCTCGGAGAGATATTTGGCAATGCTTGAACCAACTTCGCCTGCGCCGCAAATAACAATTTTCATGACAGCAAACCTATAACGCCCCTTACTCGGGCCTAAAACCGGCGCGACCTAATGGAAATATCTTGGGGGCTCTATACGACTCTTGGTCTTCAAGACGCACGCGCATATCGCCCCCAATTCCCAGGGACTTCAACTTTCGATGCAACGCTGAGCGTTCCATGCCCACGAACTCGGATGTCTTGGAAATGTTACCACCATAACGAATGACTTGAGCCACCAGGTAATCGCGCTCGAACATCTCGCGCGCGTCGCGCAGCGGCAGCGTCATCATTTCGTCAGAGCGCTGAAGCTTCAGCATTTGCGGTGCATCGCTGCGGATATCTGGGGGAAGCATCTCCGCGCGGATCGGTTCGCTGGCTGTCCCGGGGGCCATAATCAGCAACCAATCGATGACATTACGCAACTGCCGCACGTTGCCCGGCCATTGATACGTCTGAAGGACCGCGATGGCATCTTCGGCCAATTCACGTCGCGGAAGCCCTGCAGTGACCGCGCCGCGCTCGATCAGGTAACGGGCAAGCTCAGGGATATCTTCGCGCCGCTCGGATAATGCGGGCACCTGTACGGGTACTACACTGAGGCGATAGTAAAGTTCTTCGCGAAATGCCCCGTTGCGAATCTCATTCGTCAAATCGCGATTTGTCGTTGCGACAAAGCGAACATCTAAGTCAACCTGGCCCATCCCATTCGAGCGGTCCAGGTTCTGGTCTTGCAGAACACGAACAATTCGCCCTTGCGTTTCGAGCGGCATGTCGGCCACTTCGTCCAACAATAAAGTGCCACCGTCAGCCATTTCCAGAAGGCCCAATGCCCGCTGATCATTTGCACCCGACGTGCCAAACAGCATGTCTTGCAAGCGGTCAGGATGAAGGAATGCGCAATTGACGACAACAAATGGGCCAGCCGCGCGCGGTGATTTCAAATGAATTTGACGCGCCACTATTTCTTTACCCGAGCCCGCAGGGCCTGCGATGAGAATCCGTGATCCCGTTGGGCCAACGCGCTCGATGATACGACGCAGATTTGCGACAGGCGTGCAGTTGCCGATCAATTTCTCAGGCTCTCCCGCTCGAGATTTGAGTTCTAAGTTTTCCCGCTTCAGGCGAGCGGCTTCAATCGCGCGATCTAAAATCAGCAGCAACCGATCCGCCTGAAATGGCTTCTCGATAAAATCGTACGCGCCGTGTTTGATAGCCTTGACGGCCGTTTCAATCGTACCGTGACCGCTGATCATGATCACCGGAACAGACGGGCGCATGGTTTTGATCGCATTTAGAACTTGCAAGCCATCAAGCCTGCTGCGTTCTAGCCAGATATCAAGAATCACTGCAGACGGTGCTTTGGACTTCAACAAGGCCAGTGCTTGTTCGCTGCCTGCCGCCTCACGGGTTGTGTATCCCTCATCCTGGAGGATACCAGAGATCAGCGATCGGATATCGGTTTCGTCGTCAACGATTAAAATATTATGCGCCATGGCCGAACCTCTTGCTTCGTCTTAACACTATCATGACCCACTCGCGCGCGACGGCAGCTTAAAGTCGTAGGCGCGCCGCACCCGATCTGGGGACGGCCTTTCGAGCAGCGTCAACGTCACAATTGCTCCGCCATCGAGAGAATCATCTAAAGCAACCGTGCCGCCGTGATCCTCTATAATTTTTTTAACGATGGCCAAGCCAAGCCCCGTGCCTTTAACGCGCGTGGTCACATAAGGCTCGGTCAAACGATGGCGCTCGGATTGTGGCAATCCAATACCGTTGTCAATGACGCGGATGCGGCATAATCCATCGCAATTTTCTAATTCGATCACGATCTTGCCTGCGAGCATCGCCTCACTTTGCGTAATGCGAATCTCGATCGCTTCAATCGCATTCTTCAAAACGTTTGTCAGCGCTTGGCCCAGCAACCGCGCATCGCACGCCGGCGTCATGGGTCCGGTGGGCATCTCGAACGAAATCGAGATCTTGGGGTAGGCGTTGCGTTGCAAAATGACAGCGTCGAGCACGACTTTGCGCAAATCAACCACTACCATCACCGGGCTGGGCATCCGGGCGAAGGCCGAGAATTCGTCGACCATATGACCAATATCACCGACATGACGGATGATGGTGTCGGTGCATTGCGCGAACAATGCGCCATCTTCCTCGCTCAGGCGGTCGAGGTATTTGCGCTTCAAGCGCTCGGCCGAAAGTTGGATAGGTGTGAGAGGGTTCTTGATTTCATGAGCGATACGTCGCGCCACATCGGCCCAGGCAGCTTTGCGCTGCGCCGACTGAAGTTCGGTGATGTCATCGAACGTAAAGACATAGCCTTGCACCTTGTCGCCGTCTTGCTCGGCCGAAAGGCGCACCAGGAAGATGAGTGTTCGGTTGGCCCGCGTGATATACGTCTCGCGTTGGACCGACTTTTGTTTGGATTGACGGATATCGTTTAAGAACGAAATAAACTCAGGAACCAATTCGGCAATGGGGCGGCCAATGGCCTCCGTCAGGTCCATGCCCAGCAGCACAGCAGCAGACTTGTTGGGAAGTGTAACGTAACCCAAAGGATCAAGGCCAATCACGCCCGAACTGACACCACCCAGCACCGTTTCGGTAAAGCGGCGGCGTTCGTCGAGCTGATTATTGGCATTGCGCAGATCCGTTTGCTGTTCACCCAGACGGTGTGTCATGCGGTTGAACGCGCGGCCCAGCGTGGCGAGTTCATCATTGGCTGCGATCTCGGCCACGCGCGCTGTAAGATCTCCATGCCCGACGCGCTCGGACGCGGTGATCAAATCGGCAATCGGTTGCGCCATACGCGATGCCAACGTCAACCCGAACCATATGGCCACCACGACGAGCAGCAACGCAACAACGCTAAAGAGCAGCGTAAAGCTGACTTCAATATCCGCACGGCGCAATTCGAGTGTGGCGTATTCATCAACCGCAGCGGCGGTGCGGCTGACGTGGCCGAGGACTCGCGCATCGATAAACCGACCCACATAAAGGTAAGCAGCGGGATAGGCATCTAACTTGACAAGCGCGCGAACGCGGTCGGAGCTTTCGCCCGTCACCACAGCCACGCCGCCCAAATTCGCCTGGGCGATGGCCTCGAACGGAATTTGTTCGCCGGATTGAAGGGCAAAAGTGTAGCCCGTTTTGGCAATAACTTTCCAATCGGAGGTGAAAATAACGGCTTCCGTCAAACCGCGAAAGGCTGCTTGAGTCGAAAGATAATTGTTCAGCACGCTCGGCCCTTGGCTGAGTTGCGGCCATTGCCGATTGATGTCGTTGGCCACCGTCAACGCGTCAGCGCGAATCACTTGCTGGTGTTCAGACAAATAAGCCCTGGCCACGGCTGCGGCCTCGTTAATAGCTGTCGAGACTCGCTCGCCGAACCACGATTGAACGCCTAAGGTGAAAAACAGCGCCGAGAACACTGCCATCATGATGGCCGGAACGACGGCCATGACGCCGAACAGCAGCGCCAACCTGACATAAAGGCGAGACCCTGCCACGCCTGACTTGCGCGCCACCCATAAGCGTAGCAGCCTGCGCCCAATGAGTAGGGTGAGAACCAGCAGCAGGAAGACATCGATATTCAGAAGAACAATGATGAGCGTTGAGCTGGGCTCGTCGAAGCCCCGCCCCGTCAGCGCAGCGTAGGTCGCACCACCCGAGACCAGTGAGGCGATAACAACTAAAACCGAAATTTGATCGATCAGACGAACCTGGCGCGCCCAAATCGCAAAGCGCATGGCCAAACGGCGCATGAACAACGGCCTACGCGTCTCAATCGACATGGCTGTTTCGGCGCTCATGGTGCTCCACTCCTCATTACGTTGAGGTCGAGCTCGCGGATTTTTTTGCGCAGCGTGTTGCGGTTCAAGCCCAGCACTTCGGCGGCTTTCACTTGGTTGCCCCGTGTCGCTTGCATGGTCATCGCGATCAGCGGGCGTTCCAGCTCACGTAAGATACGATCATAAAGGCCAGGCGGCGGTAACTCGTCCTCATGGGCTTCGAAGTGGGCCTGCAAATGTCGCTGAATAGTTGCTCTGAGTGTGGCTGCACCGACACCATCGTCGATGGCCGGTGCTTGGCCCGCTAATTCCATCTCAATAATCGATGCCCCAATCACGGGCTCGCTATATAAGGCCACCAATCGCTTCACGAGATTTTCAAGCTCACGCACATTTCCCGGCCAGCGATAAGCTTTCATTTTGTTCAAGGCTGCGGCGTCGATGGTTTTGACAGGCAAGCCCTCGGCCGCCGCACCCGCAAAGAAGTGCGCGATCAACTCGGGGATGTCTTCAACGTGCTGCCGCAGTGGCGGAATGCGGATCGGCACCACGTTCAAGCGATAAAACAAATCCTCGCGAAACACACCCGACTTGATCAAGCTTTTGAGGTCGCGGTGCGTGGCAGCAATGATGCGCACGTTGGACTTAATGGGCGTGCGCCCGCCCACGGTGGTAAAGCGCCCATCCTGCAACACGCGCAAAAGCTGCGTTTGTGCTTCGATGGGCATGTCACCGATTTCGTCCAGGAACAATGTTCCGCTTTCAGCCTGCTCGAAGCGGCCTGTCACGCGCATGGTGGCGCCTGTAAACGAGCCCTTCTCGTGGCCGAACAATTCACTTTCAATCAGCTCGCGTGGGATAGCCGCCATATTGATAGCAACAAAAGGTCCAGTGCGGCGTCGACCAAAATCGTGCAACGCGCGGGCCACGAGCTCTTTGCCGGTGCCTGACTCGCCATTGATCATGACGGTCAGATCGGTCGTCATCAACCGCGCAACCGTGCGGTAAATATCTTGCATCGCCGGTGAGCGGCCGATGATCGGCAGCTTCTCTTCGCTTGGGTCGTTGACGGGCTGTGGCAGCCGCTCGCTGCGCTGCGCCAGTGCGCGCTTGACCAAATTGACGACCTCGGTCAGGTCGAAGGGCTTGGGTAAGTATTCAAAGGCCCCGCGTTCGGCAGCCTTCACCGCAGTGAGCAACGTATTTTGGGCGCTCATCACAATCACGCGTAACTCGGGGCGGATTTTTTTGATGCGAGGCACCAGATCAAGCCCGTTCTCATCGGGCATGATCACGTCCGTGACGACAACATCTCCATCACCGTCCGACACCCACTGCCATAACGTAGCGGCATTTCCGGTCGTGCGGACGTTGAACCCGGCGCGGCCCAAAGCATGCGACAGCACCGTGCGCACGCCATGATCATCGTCAGCAATTAGTACTGTGGCTTCAGTCATTGACCACCTCACCGGTGTTAATGATCGGCAGCATCACCCGGAACAAAGTGCGCTTGGATTCGCTTTCAAATTCGATAATACCGCCGTGGTCAGCAACAATTTTTGCCACCAGTGCCAACCCCAACCCGCTGCCATTGGATTTGGTGGTGATAAACGGATCAAATAAGTGCGGCCGAATGTCATCCGAAATTCCCGGACCATTATCTTGAATCGTCACAACCAACGGGAGTTGCACGCGCCCGGCCGTGCTGCCCGGAAGCGAGACGCGTACCCCTTGCTTATAGCTGGTCGTGATGACGATCTCGCCCAAGGTCTGCGGTGCGGCCTCGGCCGCATTTTTGACCAAGTTCAAAAAGGCCTGCAGTAGCTGATCATTGTTGCCATCCACAGGCGGCAACGACGGGTCGTAACGCTCGACAATCTTGACAGATTTCGCAAAGCCGTTTTCGGCAATGCGCCGCACGCGCTCGAGCACGATGTGAATGTTGACCGGACTGCGCGCCAAAGGCCGCTCGTCCGAGAACACATCCATCCGGTCGACCAAGGCCACGATACGGTCGCACTCATCGCATATGAGCTGCGTCAGGTGTTTCTCATCTTCAGGCGCGTTCTGTTCCAGCAACTGTGCCGCACCACGAATACCCGACAGAGGGTTCTTCACTTCATGCGCCAGCAGCGACGCCATCGCCGTCATCGAGCGCGCAGCTTTACGATGCTCAAGTTGTTGGCCGATTTTGAGCGCGCGCGTTTGTTCTTGCAGTGATAGCACCAGCCAGCCGGTGGTGTAGGACATGGGGGCCACGTGAACAGTAAGCGTGCGTACGCCTGTGCGCGGCGTGTCCATGCTCACGCCATAGGCAGAAACTGGCCCACCTTCGCGCTTGGCTTGATCGACCAGCGACATCACCGCGCCGTGCGGTGACAGAAAATTGCTTAAGCCTTCGCCGATAATAGCCAGTGCGCTCGTTTGAAAGAGCTGTTCAGCCGCCGCATTCACATACCGCACCGTCAATACTTCATCGACGGCAATAGTGGCAGCCGCAACCGCCGCCAAAATCGCCTCGGGGTTAGCTGCCGCTGGGCTCAGGGATGTGCGATCGACGAAATCGTCCATCAGGCCGCCTCGCGCAATTCAGCCTGATCACGAAACACCGTTACAATCAGTTCTTTGACGCGATCTGAGTTTTCTTGCGTGTTCACCTGAACGCGAAAGGCATTGGCGTTGCGTTGACCAGCGGCGTACCAAGCCAAGTGCTTGCGCGCGATGCGCATCCCTTTGTAAACGCCGTAATGAGACAACAGCGCATCATAGTGCGCGCTGACGATCTCGCTTTTGTCAGTGGCTGTGGGGTCGGCGACACGACGACCGGTGGCTAAAAACTCTTGAATTTGCGCTGGGAACCAGGGCCGCCCAAAGGCGCCCCGCCCGATCATCACACCGTCAGCGCCCGACACACGTAGAATTGTTGCCGCATCATCAACGCTCACCACATCGCCATTGGCGATCACGGGAATGCGCAGGGCCTGCTTGACGTTGGCAATGAACGCCCAATCGGCATTTCCCGTATACAACTGCTGGCGTGTGCGGCCATGCACTGTGATCAGTTGAATCCCAGCCGCCTCGGCTTTGCGGGCAATGCTGGGGGCATTGAGATTGTCATGATCCCAGCCCATGCGCATCTTCAGCGTGACCGGAATTTTGACCGCCTGAACCACGGCCTCGATAATTCTCAGCGCGTTGTCTTCGTCACGCATCAGGGCCGAACCAGCCATGCCGCCCACAACCTTTTTGGCCGGACAGCCCATGTTGATGTCGATCAGCGCGGCCCCGCGTGCCTCGTTCATTTTGGCCGCTTCGGCCATGACCACCGGGTCGCAGCCCGCCAGTTGCACCGCCATCTCGCCCTCATCGGCACAGTTGGAACTCATGCGCAGGGTCTCGGTGTGGGCGCGCACCATCTGTCCACTGGCAATCATTTCGGAATAGACCAAACCGCAGCCAAATTTGCGGACCTGCGTGCGAAATGGTAAATCTGTCACACCCGACATGGGCGCGAGCAACACCGGTTGGCCGATTAACAACGAGCCGATATGAATGGGTTTGAGCATTGCTCTTTGGGCTGCTGATATATTGGGCATTTTCACAGAATTTACGCGAAAAATCAAGGCCTTGCCTAAATTTTCGGCAGCTGTTTCTGCGAGGGTTCACAACCACTTGCTGATCCTGCACTGCACCCTATTATAATGTCGTAAGTTTCTGGAGCCTCCGACGTGTCACCTAGCGGCCATACCTGTGATGTTATTATTGTGGCGGCGGGACGCGGACAGCGCTACGGGAGCGAAAACCCAAAGCAATACAACCCCCTGGCCGGGCGGCCGATATTACGCTGGAGCCTGGAAACCTTCGTCGCTCACCCCCGCGTGCGCCGCATCGTGACGGTCATTCACCCCGATGATCGAGCGAGTTTTGACGCTGCTGCTATGGGATTGCGGGTCCAAAGCCCGGTCTTGGGCGGCGCAACCCGCCAAGAGTCTGTTTTGCGTGGGCTTGAGTGCTTGGCCGCCGATCCGCCCGATTACGTACTGATCCACGATGCGGCGAGGCCCGGCATTGATGCCCACGTCATTTCACGCGTGATCGACGCCCTCGCCCACGCGCCAGGCGTGATACCGGTGCTGGCTGTGGCCGATACGCTCAAACGCATTGATGCCAATGCGCGCATTACCGAAACCGTTCCGCGTGCGCAGCTAGCTGCTGCGCAAACGCCGCAAGGATTTCATTACGATAAAATCGTTGCAGCCCACCGCGCCGTGCGCGGATTGGAACTGACCGATGATGCTGCGGTGCTGGAACGTGCGGGGCTTGGCGTTCAGACGGTGCCCGGCGGCGTCGCCAATACCAAAATCACAACCCAAGACGATCTCAATCGTATGGAGCAAACCTTGCTGGAAACGCGCGTTGGAACGGGCTTTGACGTACACCGCTTTACCGAGGGCGATCACGTTATGCTGTGTGGTGTACGCGTACCCCATACGCACAAACTGCTCGGCCATTCCGATGCCGATGTGGCGCTGCATGCGGCTACCGATGCCATTTTGGGCGCGATGGGCGCAGGCGATATCGGTACGCACTTTCCACCGTCGAACGCCGCCTACAAAGATGCACCATCTGAAAAATTTCTGACTCATGCCATGGCGTTGTTGCGTGCGCGTGGCGGAACGCTCACACATTTGGACATTACCATTATCTGCGAACGCCCCAAGGTCGGCCCGCACCGCGAGGCCATGGTGGCCCACCTCGCTAGCATTGCAGGTGTTGAACCAAATCGTATCAGCGTAAAAGCCACCACCACCGAAGGCTTAGGCTTCACTGGACGTGGCGAAGGAATAGCGGCCCAAGCAACGGCGACAGTGCGGGCTCCAATGTAGAAAGCAAACTTCAGCCCGGCGCTGAGGCGCTTAAAGTCTTGTTTGATCTTCGGCTCGGTCGGAGCCAGCAGGTTTTCTTGGTCGACCTTAGTGATGACGTCATACCCCAACGTGATCCAGCGATACTCTAATCCAACCCCATACGTCAGGGTGATCTTTTCGTTCTTGGCACCAAAGCCCGTCGCCGGTGTCGCCTTGACCTTGAAGTCCCACCACGCACCGCCCAGCCGCGCCATGGCGACGAAGACAGGGTAAATTCAGTGCGGGCCGTGCCAACCAGGTCTACCGCCGTCAAAGGTGACTTGAGAGTCACGGCCAAACTCCCTCGAACCACTGCCATACCTCGCCCGCTTCGCGCCCACGCAACCTCACGAGCGCCCTCAATCGATCATCGGAATATCTAAATTCAGCATGTGCTAACAATTAGAAAAGTCTAAGTGATCAATGAATGGGCTATGTTGGCGTTACCCGCAAAGATTGCTCTAAACACCTTTACAAATATGGATAATCGAATTTGCGATTCTACAATCTGGGATATAATAGGTGCACATTTGGAGCAATCAAACTATGCAAATCGACGTCGTATTCGATACAGTTTGTCCATGGTGTTACGTCGGCAAGCGTCGCTTTGAGCGCGCGCTAAAGATGCGCCCCAATATGAAGCCAACACTTCGGTATCGTTCTTTTCTGCTGAACCCCGATCTGCCGCCCCAGGGCGTTGATCGTCGCGAGTATTTAGAACGTAAGTTTGGGGGCAGCGCGCAATACGAGCGTATCGTCGAAGCGTTGGTGTTTACCGGCAAAGGCGAAGGCATCAATTTCGCGCTCGACAAAATTAAACGCACACCCAATTCGGCCAATTCCCATCGCCTCATCCGTCTAGCACGAACCATGAATTGCCAGACCGAAGCGGTTAATGTGCTGTTTAGCGCCTACTTCGAGCGCGGCCTCGATATCGGCAATGTCGAGGTGCTGGTCAAACTGGCCGAGGAGATCGGGCTAGAGCGCGGCATGGCTTACGCCCACCTCTCGACTGAAACAGATCTGAATGCGGTCTACACTGAAAACGCGCGCATGCATCGTCTCGGGATTACGGGTGTGCCGTGTTATATTTTCAATGAGGGGCGCGCCATTGCTGGTGCGCAAGAACCTGAAATACTGGTGCGGATGTTCGACATGGCCCTCGCTGAGTCAGCAGGTCGAACCGACATGCAGTCGACAGGGTGAGAAGGCCTTAGCTTGAGAACGGCGCAGCACCCGAAGCGCCGAAGGTTCCATTGATCGCTTTACCAAGGCCCGTCGGAAGCAGTGTCGTTGAATCTGTTGTTGCGCCTTGGACTTGCGATAACGTCAGCCCCTGCGCCCACAACAAATAATCCCCTCGCAGATCGGCTTGATTGAAGCGTGCCCGTCAACATATGACGCGCTAAATAGTTGCACCGCGCAATGACGCACCGACAAAATTCACATTCTTAAGGGTCGCGTTGAGGAAGACAGCGCCATCGAGAACCTTAACGACATACGAAGCCCCCGACAGGTCGATCTCATTAAAACTGGTGGCCCCACTTTATAACGCCGCCAGGTTCGCTTCACGCAAAGGGAAGAAACTCGTCGAGGTTGAAAGGAATTACCTAGCGCCGGCACTTAGGAACTCTTGGTCCGCTACGAAGTTTCGTGGGTTGTCGCTGGGTGTTCCACCAGTGCTCGACAGGCCCGTGCCATTATAACCCCGGAGCGAGCGTGAATCTGGTCTTGTCACGGAATAGTTCCGCATCCTTGAATGATTTATCATGCATCAAGGAGTGTTATTATGGGACGCATACATACCGAAGAATTTAGACGAGAAGCTGTGCGGATGGCACTGACAAGT
>NSIP01000018.1 GCA_002737725.1 Rhodospirillaceae bacterium | reverse complement strand
ATCCCTCCCGCGCTACCATTTCAACAGCTAACTCATTGAAATAAATCACCATCACTCACGCTCGTGCGAGTGGTCGCGATGGTGTTGCTACAACCGACTGCTACACACGTCTTTAAACGGGACTTTTCTTACTACCACCGGATTCGAGTTCCAAAAGTTGTCCGGCACCTATTCGGTCGTACGGAACTTATGCGATCTCTACACACCGCAAATCCAGCAGTCGCGAGAGCAAGAGGCTTGCACGTCACCAATGCAATCCTTTCCCTCTTCCGAGCAATTACCCGAAAAATGCAAAAGCTCACGAAAGCACAGGTCTAGGACCTGGCAAAGGCTCTATATGCACGTCTGTTAGAGGAAGACTTTAATGATCGTGCTCCGTACGGTCCTACAGTCGATAACTTCTAACAGATTTCTAATGTTCTTTTTCAAACAACCCTAGTTTTGTGCTGAAAAATGGAAGCGCGGGAGCGACTTGGTTTACATCCGCCAACGACACTTAGAGTAATATTATCAATTAATACCAATGGGTTGAGGCTGCTGAAGATTGCTGATAGTAGCCTTTTGAAGTAGGCTAAGCTGACCTAGAAAGACGACGTTGACGCTGTCGAAATGCGACATCGGAGGATAGAAGTGGCCAATATTTCGCGAAGAGGATTCAGCATCGGTGTCTCGTGTGGTATCGCGCAATTCATCGCAAGCTCAGGCCAGGCCCGCACTGCCGCGTCCATCAATTGGGATGATCCCTCTGAACGGCTGCACACCATGATCCGTATCATGGGTCGAACAGATGAGGGCGTTGCCATTCGCTGGATCAAAGGTGTTTTGTCAGGAATCGTTGACCAAGAAACGACACAGTTACTTGGGGTCTCGCAACAAATATTCACTCGTCACCAACGCAAAGATGACGGGAGTTTCGATGCGGTATATTTAGAACTTGTCTATTTTACTGATCTCGAGACAGGGAAAGTCTTGGACAAGTGGAATAACCCCTACACGGGCCGCAAGGTTACTGTACCGGCGCAAGTGCTGGGACCGACACGGATAAAAATCCCGATGTCTCTGAGTGTCATCAATGAGCCGTACGCCATGGAAGGCATCAAAAATAAACATTGGCTTGAGCCGCTGCCGATCGTAGGCGGAGATGTCGCTTTCAATGAGCGCATCGACTCATATGTGCCACCAATGACCAAAGGCGGCGCGCCATTAAAATTTCATGAGGTCTTCGCATTCAGGGCGCCATTTGAGATGCTGGCGGATCGGTCTAGCTCTCACGTTCCGGCTACGGTCGATAAGGTGAATGTCATTAGCTGGCGCCCTTGGATGGAGATGTCAGAGATTAATGGCGTCAGCATGTCACGCGGAGCGGGACGCGTGATTGTGAATTACGATGAACTCCCCATGGACCTCAATCGTAACAATAAAGAATTCTACCCCGACGTCGTTCGGGACATGGACGGTTACCTTAAAATATAGTCTCTGGCTTTATCATTTTCTCAAGGACCTCAAAATGGCTCAACGAGAAGAGCTTCGCGCAGAGCTGCTCGAACTCATCGCCACTCACAAGGAAGGTTTAGGCGCACAGACGCCTGCAACTCAGAGCATAGATGCCTTGATTGATGAGTTGGTTCAGGTCACGAAATACCCCGGAGCACTCAACCATCCGGAAGTATTTAAGGGGCACTGGGCAGGAGTGTATGTGAGTTTCGGGCGGCTGGTTGGCGGCGACGGCGCGACGAACAAGGGAACTGAGGTAACCACATCCCTGCGCGTATTCTCGATGGGGCGCCTTCCCGATGTGCCGGCACAACAAGTTTACTCTGGCCTAGAAATAAAACCCGAAAGCGGGACATACAATTTTTATGCTCTGTACAGAATCGGTAAAAATAAAATTGATTCTCATCACCTCACATACGGACGGTATTCTCGAAAAGAAGAAAACCCTGACAGGTTCTTTGTTGAATTTGATAAGTTTGAAATAATACCAGCTGATTCAAATATGTCGCTGGACGATTACCGCATTGCCATTGGGGTGGCTCCCACAGACAAGCTCTCGGCCATGCTCTCACCATCACCCAAGCTCTGGTCTCATGTCGCCTATATGGATGATGATATCCGTATCCATCTGGGTCAAATGGGCGGTCACTATGTGATGCGCAAAACGGCGCTACCCATGTACGCCCTCGACCATGCTGCGGGAAAAATGATTTCCCCTAAAATAGAAGCTTTAGCGCAAGGCTAGGACAATTGAGTATTTCAAAATGGGTTTCCGCTGGCTGGGCGAGCGGTACGATCGGATCAAGTACCGCGCTCGGTGCGATGAGCCTGCTCGTGCTCTTCTACCTGACGGAATATGTTGGGCTCTCGCCTGCTGTGGCTGGCCTGCTTATTTTTATATCGCGGTTATGGGATATTTTCGCCAGCCTAGCCGTCGGCCAATGGAGTGATCGGACTCAGAGTCGTTGGGGCAAACGAGTTCCATTTCTATTAGTTGGGGCACCTCTGACCGCACTGGCATATTTTATATTATTTGCAATTCCAGTTGGCTTATCCGGACTTGCTCTTAACGCCTATGTCTTGGTTGCGCTTCTACTTTACGCATCGGGCTACACCCTCTTTGTTGTTCCGTACTTAACCATTCCGGTGGAAATCACATCTGTACCGCATGAACGCACGAGGATGATGACCTTTCGCGTCGCGTTCATGACGCTTTCCAGTCTGATTGTATCTGGCCTTGGACCAGTTTTAATTACACAGTATGGAGGCGGTCGGGCTGGCTACGCTGGCATGGGCGCGGTGCACAGCTTGATAATATTGTTAGCCATGTTCAGCTGCGCGCTGATTGTTGCCAGAATACCAGTCGTTACAGGAGGCGCACCGACATCGGGAAGCATCCTTGCACAACTACGCAATGTCCTAAAGAACAGGCCGTTCAAAATATTTATTGGCGTGAAATTATGCCAACTTATGTCGACTGCCACAGTGGGCGCATCCCTCCTCTATATGGCACGCTACATCCTCGGTGAGGGTGAGGGGTTCTTAGTTCGTTTTGTGATTTTTCAAATCGCTGGAACACTATTGTCACTGCCTGCTTGGTCTTGGTTAGCAAAACGCTACGGTAAACGCCTGATATACATAGCGGCAGGATATTTTTATGCAGCCATTGCTTTAACTTGGCTATTTGCAATTACGGGTGAGGTGGATTGGGTCACAAACGCTCGCATATTTATGATCGGCGTTGCTACATCTGGATTGCTGGTGATGGGTTTTTCAATTCTACCTGACACGATGGCGCACAACACGAAAAGCAGTGGAGTCTCGCAGGAAGGTACGCTTGCTGCCATATACAGCATGGTCGAGAAAGGAACGGCTGCATTTGGACCATTGATTGCCGGCATGCTTCTGGAGTCATCAGGATTTATCAGTGCTGGTGGTGCTAACCTGCCTCCGACTCAACCTCAATCCGCTCTTATCGCGATACTGATGCTGGCGTCGGTTGTTCCGGCAATCTGCAATGTTGCAGGCGCACTTCTTCTAATAAAATTTGATCTCAAAGAAGAATAGCTTTTACGCTGGCGTTACCTAACATGTAAGTTCGACGAACTTGCGAGACACTTTGGTTTTGGGATTGTAGCTTTCCTCTGAGAGCCTCGTAAGGTGTTTTTTTCATTGAAGGCGCCGTGCGGTCGGTTGAAGTTATAGAAGGCTTCCCATTCGTCGAGTTTGGCACCGAGATCGACATCATCTTTGTAGGACAGGGGCTGGTAAGGCTCTTCCTGATCCGAGCGATGTGATCGCTCTACCTTGCCTTTGAGCTGCAGCGTTCCGCGCTGTATGTCTCGTTCTTGGCTGGTCATTCGATACATCCTCCTTGCCACAAATCGGCATTATGAAAGATGTCTCACGAGTCCGTACGGCGGCCCGACACTTGGATATGACGTGATCCCAGTCGCAGATGGCCTGAGAACACTAGTGAACTGAGGCATCTGAGCGGCGTTAATCTGTTGCTAACAGATGTTTTTCTAAAGGGCGGGATGGATGGCCCAAGCCTCGCACGACAGGCTTGCCTCATTCAGCCAACTCTCAAGGTGATATACGTGTCCGGGTAAACCGAGAATGCCGTCGTCCACGTTGGCCGAATTGATGAAGGCTCACGCTCAATCAAAAGCCGTACAAACGGAAGTTATTACAAGAACATTTAGCGAAAGAACTTGGGTAATTCTTGATCTTGCCTTACCGCATACGAGCATGTTCGTGATGAAGCTCGCCGAGGTGAGGTTATTCGGCCTGGATTGATCGTACGAAGCGCTCGATATCGGCGAGCGCTTGCAGCGTTGATTGAATAACAATGGTGTGTTGCGCCGTCTGGCTTATCTCTGGCGTCCAGTCCTCTTGGTAGCCACCACCACTAAACGAACCGAAGTTCATGTGAATGCCGCCCGGAATGGGCACCCACCGGCTCTCGCGTGGAAAAAGGTTGCGTTGCTTCACGAACGTCTCTGGTGGCGCTCCGTCAAGCTTTGCGCGATGAATGTGCCAAACTGGCTTTTCAAAGTCCCTTAAGCTCGCGAACGACGGTGGGTAAGAATCCCAGATCACAACGCCATCCAACGAATTACGATGTTGGTTTGCGAAAGCCGCAGCCGCGGTGCCGCCGACCGAGTGTCCAACAATCGCCCAATGCTGCAGGTCGGCGTTGGCGGCCAGTACATCGCTCGCCCGATTGATACCAAGAATGGCTAGGTCGAAAGGCATCGGCACAACGATGACGCGATAGCCTGCTGCCGCAATCATTTTCAAAGTCGGAGCATAGCCACGAACGTCGGTATAAGCGCCGGGATAAAAAATCACACCTAAGCGTTCTTTTGTGTGCAGTGGTCGGAATATGAGATAGCGATCATTATCGACCTTCACATCGTCATCTGACGTTGCGGCAGCTATAGATAGGGTGGAGGCATCGGCATAACGGGTATATTGCTGCTGCAACATCACGCCATACGTCAGCACGGCTAAAGCCAGGATGATGGCAAACGCCCAACGGACCCAACGCATTGCCTTTGATCGCATGGTCTTTAAGCCTTCTGACTGGCGGCGGGTTTGATATCATTAATACCCCAGAATTCAAGCTCGCTTTCGAAGGTCCACAGGGGATGCACGCGCTCGAGGTCTGCCAGGTCTTCCTGGCTGGCGAAGTCATAGCCATTGCCGCGTTCATTATACCACTCGGCATAGCGCAGCGGATAAACTACTTCTTCCGAGACACGGCTCAGCACTTTCATCAGCCACAGTGGAAATTGGCGATAGCGAAATTTTGTGCCGTGACGGTTACAGCGTTCGGCTATTTCAACAAGTTGCTGGCCGGTCACCGCACTTGAAGCCAGCGACAAATCTTCGTTGTTTAAGATCTCGGGGTACTCAAAGCACGTGCCCACCTATTTGCCGATATCGCGCACGTCAACCCAGTTCACCAAAAAGTCGGGGTCGGTAATGCCAGGGATGTTATTCTCGGTAATCATGTTGCGTGACAGCGCACCGCTGCCGCGGAAATGCGCATGAGCCGTATAATCTACGCGGTGCATGGCGTAGTAATACGCAGGCCGATAGATGCACGTGACGTTGACGCCCTGGCCACGCAAGAAATCCGACAGGCGCAGCTTCTGATCGATCCACCAAGGAATTGGCGGCGCTTGGTCGGCGATGCCCGTGACTTTGTCGGTTGGGAAAATCAGGGTGATCACTTGTTTCACCGATGGGTTGGCGCGTAACGCTGACAGTGCGGCTTGCGCTTGGCGCATTACCACAGGTCGCCCGCCAACCGGATCGTTCCCATGATTCGTAATTTTGCCCGCCTGACTGGTGTTGGCGGTGTTGTAAAGCACCACGCCGGAACAACCGGCAAAGCTCCGAGTCAATGTTTCTGCTGAGTTCATATCCACGCCTGATTGTAGCGTCAGTATCCCTGGCGCCTCGGCTTCTGTTTTCTTCAGCAGCGCTTCCAGCCGCGCAGCGGCCTGCGTGCCGAGCGTGCGGTACAGGGCGCGAACTCTGAAACGCCGCGTGGTGACAAGTTCCTCGACAATGGCATAGCACTCCCACCCTGTCGCGCAGGTGACGGCGATGATCGGCACATCTGAAGGTGAGGTTGAGGGTTGGGCTTGCCCGCGGCTCTGCCTTGCGCGCAAGCAGGGCGTCTACAAGCCTTTTGTTGTTGGCCTTAATGCCCTGCTGAGCAAGTTTGACGGCGGTGTCACGGTCCATTGTCTAACCCTATTTCAAAGATGTCGGCGCATCGTCGTTGGTAGTAATCGTTGCACCCGGCGCCATCGCGCCGGTGGCCACGGCCTTCAAATATTCCACCGTCGCGAGGTGACAGTAACTTTGGCCCTTCAAGAATTCCGGCAGCAGGGGCGTGTACCAGCTTTCAAGGTTTTGATAGAGCCCTGGCGAGCTGACGTGCGTGGCGCCATCCTCGGTGCGATAGATGGTGCGAAAATCGGCCAGGTAGTCCCGGCCCGTGACGAACGGCACATCGTGATCAAGTACAAATGTTGTGGCGCGTGAGGCGGCATCGGCTTGACCCTCGGTAGTGAGTTCGGCAATGGCTTGCTGTTTCAACATCAGCGCGATGTCGGGGCAGAACAGCTGTTGGCCAGCGGCTTTTGCGCCATAGACCTCACGCAAGTGCGCAGACGTTTTCATTTTGCATGACACGACAATAGGTAAGCTCGCGGCGTAAGTGACAACTTGATAAATCTTCAAGGGTTCAAAGGCTGGCTTTGAGTGTCGGTACGAGGCCATGTCGGCGAAAATAGTATTTTCACCAACCATCGCCGTGGATGCCAGTTTCTGTTTAACCGTGATACAGAACTGAGGCGACACGCTCGTAGGCAGAGGTTGCTCCCTGGCGAGCAACGGCGACGTGAGCAGCGCGGCTATTACCGAGATGACGGAAGCTGCAAATACAGTTTTCTGAATCATGGCGCCCCCGTGGATGCGTGGAAGGGTATGGCGCGAAGCACCCATCGACGAGTTGGGATATATAACTGACCACAGGTTAGACAGTCACCTCCTGGCCCTTTCAGTTGTTTCACCCAAATGGCGTTGTGATGAATCGCCTTGCGCCCTTGGTTAGACAACGTAACAATGCTTCATTGGAAATTCGGATTGGGCAGTGAGGGCGAAATGCATATTTTAGGGACTCTTATTATCTTAGGGTTTGTCAGCGCCACCAGCGCCATATCCTCGGCGATGGCGGCTGACGCAAAAGCTGTTCGGGACTGTGCCGACTGCCCAGAGATGGTTGTCATCCCGCCGGTGACCTTTCAGATGGGCCGCGATGATGGCGAGCCCGAGCGATATGAAGGGCCGGTGAGAACAGTCACCATCAAACACAGATTTTCCATTGGCAAATACGAGGTCACCATTGGCGATTTCCAGAAATTTGTGACTGCCACAGGTTTTCAAACGCGCCCAGGGTGCATGCTGTGGGATGGCACAAGTGCCAAGTTTGATCCTACCGCGACATGGGACAACCCGAAACTTCCGGGCAACCAGACCCCACAATGGCCGATTGTGTGCGTGAGTTGGTACGAAGCCAAAGCCTACACCGATTGGCTGTCAAAAATTTCCAAACGGCCGTACCGTCTGCTATCGGAGGCCGAATGGGAATACGTCGCCTCAGAAGGCAAGGGTCAACTTTATCCATGGGGACCGACGCCAGATGGTGGCTGCGCAACAGCGAACATGTACGACCAATCTGGCGTTCGCGCTGGGCTGAATCGCACGGTGCGAGCCGCGCAGTGTGATGACGGTCAACCCTATGTCGCCGATGTCGGAAGCCGCGCAGTGAATGCATTTGGTGTCCATGACATTATTGGGAATATCTGGGAATGGATTGAGGATTGCTACGAAATGCCTTACCCGGCTGAAGGTCTCGATGGCCGTCCCGTTGTCACGCAGCCCGAGTGCTTTCGACATGGAAATCGCGGTGGTAGTTGGACCAGCGATTCGGCGCGCCACCGCGTGACCTTTCGTGGCCGCGATCCGGGCTTTATGAAGTCGCAGTCATTTGGTATTCGCGTCGCGCGTGATGATTGATCCTCAATATATTCCGGACCTGCGCCCATGAACCGAAGCCCGCTGCGAGACGTTACAGAAGACGATATCGACACTTACAAGCGTGATGGCGTGGTGTGTCTTCGCAATGTCTTTGATCGTGAGTGGGCTGAGATGCTGCGACCGGTGGCGAAAGAGGCCAAGCTGAACCCCAGCAAATTTGGCCTCCTGCCGTCGCTCAACCAAGCGCGATTCATGGCAAGGACAATCCCAGAGTTCCGCAAGTTTTCATTTGAATCGCCGCTTGGCGAAGCGACCGGAAAGGTTTTGCAGTCGAAGACGGTGCGCTTTTTCTTCGACGAATTGTTTTCAAAAGAGCCGAACTCAAAATCAGAAACAATCTGGCACAATGATCGGGCGGGATGGCCCGTCACAGGTCAGATGGTGCCATCATTGTGGGTGCCGCTGACCCGTATTACGAAAGCCAATAGTCTTGAATGTATTGCTGGTTCGCAGCGGCACGACAAACTTTACTGGCTGTTCTCGACCAATGCGCAACAAATGGTCCGTCCAGCGAGCCGACCAACCCAGCCGGATGTTCAGCGCCTGCGCGGTGAGCCCGATATACAGTTTCTGTCGTGGGACATGGAACCAGGCGATATGTTGATTATTCACCCCTGGACGCTTCACTATAATAGCGGTAACCCGCTTGATGATTGGCGCTTTGCGATTTCAACGCGCGTTCTGGGCGAGGATATCCGCTGGGATCCACGCCCAGATTGCCTGAATATTGCGGGGATCAGTCTTGATGAAATGATCGCCGGTGAGGAACCAGATGGCCCCTTATTCCCGATGCTTTGGTCAGCCGATGGACGGCGCGACAGCGGCGAAGATTACCCCCGTGGCTTTTCCTCGAAATGGCAGCCTGAAGCTTATGAGCGCGCGCGCCAACGAATAGCCGCAAAAGGCGGAATCAAAGTGATGCGAGATGCTGAAGGCGGGCCATCGACCGAATACTTGGACGAACTGAAGGCTGTCTTGCGTCGCGCGGAATGACCAATATTGCCTGCGTCTTTATTGTGCTCGCCGTCATGTCGTGTGGACTAGCGCCGGCCTCTGCTGAAAATTTGCGTATCGCAGTCTCGACGCCGGCGCTGGCGAAAGGCCATCCATTTGACCCGTATGCGGGCGGAAGTATCGTCTCGGCCCTTTATGACGGCCTCACTCAGATTTCGCTAAACGGTGAAGTCACACCTGCGCTTGCCCTGTCATGGAGCACCAACTCGAATACGGAATGGGTATTTAAGTTAAGGCCGGGCGTTGTGTTTCACAATGGAAAGTCTGTGAGCGCCAAGTCGGTTGTCGATATTTTGAATTTTGTGGCAAGTCCTGACGCGCGCCGGTTTTGGGTTGCGCAGCAGCTCTCGACGATAAAAAGCGCGCGCGTGATTGATGCCTCAACACTCTCCATCACGACCCATCAACCAGACCCTCTTTTGCCACGGCGCATGAGTATCGTACGAATTGCTGATCTTGATGAGTGGAATCGAGCAGGCGAGGCAGCTTATAAAGAGGCGCCTGTCGGCTCGGGACCGTACCGCGTGGTCTCATGGGGGCCAAATGCAACTGACATTCGACTTGCAGCTTTTAAGCAGTCCTGGCGCAAACACAAAGACATCACCTCGATCGAGATGAGGGTGATTCCCGATGGCGCCCGCCGTGTTCAGTCATTGTTGTCGGGTGAGGTAGATTTGTCGGTCAATCTCGATCCCGATAGCATCATGGATATCGAAGGAGCCGGTCTTCAGGTTGTGACGACCCCAAATCCAATCGTTATCAGCATCGCGTTGAGGACAATTGATGCGAAGGATTCGCCACTGGTAGATGCGATGGTCAGGCGTGCGCTCAACCATGCCATCGACAAAAACGTGATCGCAAATCAGATTTTGCAAGACCTGATGCAGGTCGCAAGCCAAGGGGCTACGCCGGGGGCGGTCGGCTATGACCCTGAGATTGCCCCTTACACTTATGACCCCGACAAAGCGCGCAAGATGCTGGCCGAGGCTGGCTATCCCAATGGGTTCGACATGACCATTGGTGTGTGGGCCGGGCAAGTGCCGGGCGATACGCTTATTTTTCAGCAGGTCGCCCAAGATCTTTCGCGCGTTGGTGTGCGCGTCAAGCTGCGCGTGTTACCATTTCCAGACTTTAGTCGTCGACTGCAAGCGGGAGATTGGCAAGGCATCGACGCCTTCTCACTGAATTGGAGTAGTCGGATTATGAACGACGCGCAGCCAGCGCTCGAGAGTTTTTCCTGTCACAGTGTATGGACGCCCTTTTTCTGCGACGCAGAGGTCGCCCAGGCCATCGATTCCGCGCGTTACGATATGGATCCGACCGCGCGAACGCAAAAGCTGCAACGCGCCATGCGTTTGGCCGTGGCTTCGGCGCCGTCGATTTTTCTGATTAACTATGCCGACATCGTCGCTATGCGCCGTGATATTAATGGCTATGAAGTGCGCAGCGACGGCATTCTGTTCGAGAAGATGTCCGTTGGCCAAAGCCTGGACCGACGCCAGTAATGCCTGCTGACTTCCTGATCCACCAGCTCGGCGCGAATGGCGACGGCATGTACAGCTCGGATCGCGGTCCCGTCTATATTGATCGTGCGCTACCGGGCGATGTTGTTCAGGCCAACATTCAAAGTGGGGCGGGGGGCGTCTTGCGCGGTGAGTTGACCAAGGTTGTCACAGCCTCGCCCGACCGTATTGATGCACCATGCCCAAACTATGATGCGTGTGGTGGCTGCACGCTGCAGCACGCCAATGATCAATTTTACAAAAACTGGAAGGTCGATATCGTCAGGTCCGCGTTGGACAAAAAAGGACTACAGCCAGAAAGTTGGCATAAACCCATCTTCTCGTTCCCCGGCACGCGCCGCCGTGCGACCTTTGCGGCCTTCAAGAAGAAGAACACCGTCACGCTGGGATACTTTCGACGTCGTTCGCATCAGGTGACAGATATCGCCACGTGCATGGTTGTCGAGCCTGGTATCATGGCGCTTCGTGCGGGGCTTGTTCAATCGCTCGCGCCTATTTTGCAAGATGGCAAAGCTGCCGACATCTTTCTTCAAAGCGTACATGGCCAGGTCGATATGGTCATCACCGGCCCGGTTGGCAAAGCAGGCAAGCCCGACTTGCAGGTTTATGAAGGCGTTGCCGAACTGGCCCATAAACTGAATATCAATCGAATCTCGTGGCGTACCAACGAGCGCGATGCACCTGAAGTCTTACTTGAAATCAATCCCGTGCGCGCCAAATTTGGACCGCTTGATGTCGCGCTACCACCGCTGGCATTTTTGCAGCCGACGAAAACAGGAGAGGATGCCATTGTTGCGGCGATATTGGCGCGATTACCGGAAACTGGTAAGTTCGCTGACTTATTTTCGGGCTGTGGCACATTCAGCGGCCCGATGTTGGCGCGCGGCACTGTTGATGCCTACGACAGTGTCGAGCCCGCAATCCGAGCGCTGGAAAAGTCCAAGGGTGCGAAGCCACTCAAGGCAATTTGTCGCGATCTTTTTCGCAATCCGCTGAGCAGCGATGAAGCAGACCGCTATGATGCCATTGTTTTTGACCCACCACGCGTCGGAGCACATGAACAGGCTAAGGCGCTGGCCACCAGCAAAACGCCGCTGCTGATCGGTGCCTCATGCAACCCGGCCACCTTCGTACGTGATGCTCGCATCTTGGTCGACGGTGGCTTTGCGTTTGAAAGTATTCAAGTGATTGATCAGTTCACCTGGTCGCACCATGTCGAACTGGTCGCTGTGTTCTCCAGGCGATCTTAAGCACTGAGTGGGCGGTGCTGTGATAACAAAAGCAAGGCCTCTGGCGCTTGAAAAGTAATAACTGCTTAACTCTAAGCGGTTAGAGAGTAGGGTTACTACCGCGCTTCTTGAGTATTTATGAGCGGCACAATGATGGCGCGGATCGGTTCCATTTTTGATGATGATGCTGTTGATCTGCCACGCTTCGCAGGCCGGCTCACTGCCGCCACTTAGATATTACGACATCGATGCGCTGAGCATCCCCAAGTTTGTCAACGTCAACTATATCGAAGTGGAAAAAATCTCTCAGATTTCTAAATTCCGTTCCAGCGCCCGCACGACTACCACGACGTTCTCGAATCATGCCGCTCGATGAAGCAATGCTTCATCAAACCTGACGCAACAACCAGCATTGTCTCGCCGCTTGCGGGTACGGTGACCCGGCTTGAGAATGATTGTGCGGGAAAGCAGGTGCCCATCACGTCCGACCTTCAGCCCGGTTCTATTTTCATCATCTTCCACATTGATCTCGCGAATCCGCTGAGCATTGGCGATCATGTCGACGAGCGCCAAAAGCTTGGCACGCATATTGGCACGCAAACCTATTCCGATATCGCCGTCGCTGTGAACACACCCAAGGCTTATTGATTAGTGTCCTATTTCGATATGCTGATAGACGCAGCGTTCGCGCCCTTTCAGGCACGCGACGTTACATCGCGCAGCCAACTAATCTTTACCAAAGACGAGCGCGACGCAGACCCTTGTAGGTGCGGCGGTGGCGAGGCATTTGATGGCCAAAGCGTCAATCCAATGACAGGGTATGTGAACCTAAGGGGCGTGCAGAGCATCACATATCCGGATCTACCATATGTGCCGGATTAATTAGAATCCACATCAGAGTTTTTTGTGCAGCCTTTCGCGCGCCTTGGAATGGGGCTAAGCTTTGTGCGCTTAAAACCCATGAAAGGAAGCGCCCAATGGACCGCCGTCATTTTCTGTCAGCTACCAGCGCAGCAACTCTGGCTGCTGGAACAGCACTTGCGGCAGACAAGCCGAGTTTGAAGGGCCCCCGCATCGACTTGACGACCGGTAAAGGCAATTTGGACCTCATGGCTCGTCTTGAAGGGGATCTGGACGAAAGTAAGGTCAAATACGGCGGCGCGTCTGGCATTGTGTCGGGTGTGCGTGCAGGCGAGAAAGTCCGTGACCTGTTTGGTTTTGAAGTGTGGTCAGTGGCCACAACACGTAAGCAGTCCGACGGCAGCTACCGTATTTTGCATCGCGAATGCGTTTATTACACCGATCTTGCGACGGAACAAATCCTGACCGAATGGGTCAACCCCTACACGAATGAAAAAGTCAAAGTAGTCGATGTTGTCAACGACCCTTGGAATTCACACGTCGAGGAATTCGAGCCCCTGCCACCGACGTACGGCGGATTGAACAAAGTCGACGCCTTAAATCGCAAACCATTGCTGTTGAACTGGCGCGAAGCCGCGGGCGGCTTTATCATCGCGCAGCGCAATGTCAATTTGTACTATCCCAATGCCTTAGACCCCGACAAATGGCCGCGCGAAAGCGCGGGTAAGATGGTGCAAGTCAGCGAAAATTACACTTATGTTGTCAAACTCGAGGATGCGCAAAATCCAGCCATGACGACGATTGCGTACGTTGGCTCGTGGTCGCGCATTACGCCCTGGCTGCCGTGGATGCTCATGGGCCAAGCACCGGGCCATGTCAGTTATCAGTCCGTGTCCTACAACGGAGGCCCGCTGTCGATGATGAAGCAGACGGTGGTTGAGCATACGCGTAAGAATCACCCCGAGATGATGAATCCGCCACCGCTGGAGTCACTGCAAAAGCCGAACCTCTCGAGCCTGGAGAATTACGCCCGTACCCAGAAACCTGCGCCTGGACCTAAGTCGTAGATTAAGATTTCGCGTCGCTTGCGGAGCCCTGCCAATGCGTCGAAATCAAAGTTGATATGCCCCTAGTCGACACGCTAATCAAGAACGCTTACATCGTCACCATTGATGCGCAACGGCGAGTGTTCTCCTGTGGGTACATTGCATTTCAAGGCGGCAAAATTATTGCTGTCGGCGATATGGCGACATGCGATGTTGATGCGCGTGAGACTATTGATGGAGTAGGCAAGGCGGTCTTGCCGGGCATGTTCAATGCCCATAACCACCTCAATCAAGTGTTCTTGCGCGGCTATAATGATGATCGCTGGCCGGTTCTGAATATTCCCCAAGCCGTCGCGACAGTGATGAAGCAACTCTATACGGTTACTGAGCGCACCGACGAGCATCGCAGTTATATCCTTACGCGCTTACATTGCTTGGAAATGCTGAAAGCCGGATACACAGCCACCCACGACGAGCATTTTACCAATGCGCAAAAAACATCTGTCGATGGTTCGTGGGCCGCGCTTGCGGAATCGGGAATGCGCGGGTTCTTGGCGCGCTGCATCGTCGATAGCGAGATTGTCCCTCCGAGCGGACGGGAAGACATCGATGCAGGGCTCACTGAGGTTGAGCGCTTACGCGACAAGTTTACGTCTTCGCGCGTTTCTGTCGCGGCTGGTTTTGTGAACTATCGCTTCCTGAGCGATCCTGCAAGCATGCGGCGTATTCGCGAAGGTGCTGATCGTCTAGGCGTGCGGCTCGACATTGATATGACCGACAACAGCAGCGGTGCTGATCTGCGCAAACGAGGGTTTGATGGTGGTCAAGTTGAGTACTACCGTAGTTTCGATCTGCTGACGTCGCCGATGTATGCGGGCAAGGGGGTCAATGTGCGCCCACACGAGTTTGCGATTTTGGCGGACCACGATTGCCGCTTGGCGCTGGTGCCGATTTTGCGACAATTCGACGGCGTGGGCTTGCCACTCCATCACATTTTGAAATTGGGCATCATGCCGGGGCTGGGCACCGACGCCCCGATGGTCACTGACAATCAAAACCCGTTTGAAGTCATGCGCCATGTTATTTTGGGCCAGAACCTCGCTGTCCACCGCGAGAAAGCACAAGGACTGCCAGCTCCAGAGTCGCAACATTGGGCCACGGCCGAAACGGTTTTGGAAATGGCCACACGCGGCGGTGCCCGCACACTGTTCATGGATGAGGTTGCGGGCTCACTTGAGGTCGGCAAGGCCGCTGATTGCGTTATTGTCGATCTCAATCAGGCGCTGATGGCGCCTGACTTCGCGCGCCGTCGTACCCTGGGCACGCTGGTCTGGGCGGGAGAAACGCGCATCGTCCACACGGTCTTTGTGGATGGGCGCAAGCTGATTGAGGCTGGGCGCTCGACGGTGTGGGATGAAGATGAGGTCATCCGTTCAGCCGAGCGCGTGTTGGCCGAGATTGTGTCTGAAACAAACTTAAGTGACGCACTACCGCCCCGACTGCCGGGGCGGCGTCATCGTGGCTGGACCTATATTTAAAGGCGGTGTTATGACGTGGTCCCTCATGCGCGCGCTCAGAAATATCGTCATCGCATTCAGCGCAATCCTATTCATAACCACCCCCGTTTTGGCAGATAAGTCGCTGCGCATCGGCGTTCCATCCCTACCCTCGTATCTGGGCACACCATATGGCGGTCTGGTGGTGCCTGCATTGCTTCCTGCGCTCGCGATTTATGACCCCATCGTCACGTTTAATGCCGATGGTGAGGTTGTGCCCGCGTTGGCCATGTCATGGGAGATGACATCGCCAACGCTCTGGCGCTTTAAACTGCGCGAAGGTGTGCGCTTTTCCAATGGCGAACCGTTCAACGCCGCGGCTGCTGCGGCGGCTGTCAATTATCTAGCCTCAGAGGCCGGGCTGTTGGAAGTGGTGGCTCAATTGGTGTCCGACGTAACCAAGGCGACGGCGATTGATGCGATGACTTTGGACATTGAGACCGATGCGCCCAACGTCCTGCTGCCCCGGCGTCTTGCGGGTGTACGCATCCCGGCCCCAGGGCATTGGAGAAAACTCGGCCGTCAGCAGTTCAGTCGACACCCAATCGGCACTGGACCCTACGCTGTGAAGGAGTGGACCGCATCAAAGGTCACGTTGCAGGCAAGTGAAACGTCGTGGCGACGCCCCATTATTGATCGCGTTGAGATTTTGGAAGTGCCCGACCTCAACGCGCGTGTTCAGGCGTTGCGTACAAGCGCGATTGATGTGGCGTTCGATATCGGGCCTGAGGATAGACCATTGATTGAATCTGCGGGCGGGAGCTTGTCTGTTCGTAGGACCGGTCGCGTGCAAACTGTTACGTTTGTCTCGAACAAGCCATCGCCTGTTGCCGATGTCCGCGTTCGTCAGGCGCTGAATTACGCGGTCAATAAGCAGCGAATTGTTGATGTGCTGTTGGGCGGTACCACAACCCCAGCGACACAGGGTGCTGTGCAGCATGCCTTCGGTTTCGATCCCAGTTTGCAGGCTTACCTCTATGATCCTTTGCGCGCGCGTGCCTTGCTGAAAGACGCAGGATATGCCGATGGATTTGAAATTTTGCTTAGCTTTGCGCCCGGAATCATGGCTGCCGACGAAGCTTTTTATCAACAAGTGGCCTCAGATCTGCGCGCCGTAGGTGTGAAGGTCGAGATCGAGACCGCGACCTTCGCTCAACAGATCAGCCGCATCCGAACTGGCGGGTGGCCAGGCTTAGGTTTTGGGATGGACTTTAACAATATGCCCCCGCTCGATGCACTTTGGTCGCTTCGCGTGCATAGTTGCTTGTGGTCTGCGCCCTGGCATTGTCGGCCTGATTGGACGCCCCTGATGCGCGCGGCGGAAACAGCCACGAGTGTTGAGGAGAGGCTGAAGCTCACGCGCCAATTGCTCAAGCTCTATCACGATGAGCCGAGCGGAATATTTTTGTGGGAAATGCCAGGCCTTGATGGCGTCGCGCGCCGTGTTGTGAACTACGCGCCAGGGCTGGGAACCCTCAACTTCGATACGATCGACGTCGCCCTATAGAGGGTTGCGAGTCAATATTTAGATCAAAAAGCGTCAAGCATCGTGCGAGCGGTTGCGATTTTGGTCGCGCATTATGCCCTGGCTGCCGTGGATGCTCATGGGCCAAGAACCTGGCCATGGCAGTTATCAGTCCGTGTCCTACAAAGGAGGCCCGCTGTCGATGCTGAAGCGGACCGTGGTTGAGCATACGCTTAAGAATCACCCCGAGATCATGAATCCGCCACCGCTGGAGTCGCCGCAAAAGCCGAACCTCTCGAGCCTGGAAAATTACGCCCGCAGCCAGAAACCCGCACCGGGGCGAAAGTCTTAGAGCGGCATTTATCGGCGACCCGCTAAGATTGAGAATGGGTTGCGTTAGCTTTTCTTACGCACCGTCATAGATACCCACGGAATCTGTTGGGTTTCAAATCTGGCGCCACCCAAGTAGTCAAGGGCAGGGACGATCTCCCAATCGCCGGATTGCGCGTAAGCCATAATCATCTGCTCATGCGAGAGATAATTATAATAGCGCGCACGCTCGTCGCGGCCTTCGACGCTACCGGCTTTGAAGTTTGCGAAATGGTAGCCACCTAGCTTCAGCGCCGTGAAGATGAGCCGCAGGATATCCACGAGCTGATCCCTCGGCACGTGCAACAGGCTGGCATTGGCCCAAACTGCATCATACGTGTCGATGGCTATGAGCTCATCAAAGCGCATCACGCGCACGATCTGGCCTAACAGCTGTGATGCAGATGCTGCAATTTCCGCGATGCCGTCGGTGGGGTCAACCGCAAAACCCGCCTTGATCATGGCTTGCGCATCGCGCCCGGCCCCACAGCTTAACTCTAATATTGAGGACGCAGGCTTGAGCAGGGCCAGAAAAGACGCCAGGTGGCGGCTGACGACCTCGGGCCGGCTGCTTAGATATGCGTCAGCCGTTTGGGAATAATACCCGAGTATTTCGGAATCGTAAGCGTGAGGTGTGGCCATGAGATGGCCTTCTGAAGACTATAAGCGACGTGATGCAAAGATCGCGATCAAGCTTACGATGGTCAAGGTTGCACCACGATAGATCCAGGGTGACTGATCAATCATCGGGCTGGTGGCGGGGTAGGGGAAGATGCCGCTGCCTTGCCCCATCCAGATAAGACCTGACAGGGCGAACAGACTGCCCAAAACGAGCACAACAATTTTGATGACTTTTTTCATGATGCTTTGTCCTACTGCCGACCTGATATGAGCAGGCTACCGCATGGATCGGTCTTTGTGAGGGCGCGCATGCAGAATAGTCATGATATGCCGCTGGCCCCGCGAGGCATAAACGCGTCCGTCACACGGGCATTGTGTAAAAATCCCGCCGTTGGCATGAAATTGCAGACGGCACATTGGCCGCTATCGGGCATCATAGCTTTGAAATTGAGCTACCATAAAGTTCAAGCTATTATCGCCGTCTTATCAGAACGAGGTCTCCCATGCGCTTTCCCGCCGTCGTTGCCGCCAGTGTTGTCGTGATGCTGTCTTCGGTATTTGCTCATGCTCAAGCGCCGCTCGGAGATGATGTTTATGTGCTGCCAGGCAAGTCAGCCCCGGTTGTGGCTATGGCGGCCTGGGCCGACAAAGCTTCGGTCCGCATGGCGTCTGGCGCCGATGCTGCCAAAGCCCCCAAGGGCGCGGTCACCTACAGCGCGAAGTCAGCCCCCTGGCCCACAGGACGCGTGCGCGTGATGACATTCTCGAAAGCTACCGGTGGCGTGTTACACCCCATCACCGATGAAACTTTATTGTATGTCATGTCGGGCACGGCTCAGGTTGATGTCAGCGGCAAGCCTGCCATGCTGGTTGCCGGTGACGTCGTCAGTCGCCCCAGCGGGGCGCTGCGCAATGCTGGGGCTGCAGCCGATGCAGTCATTGTCAGCTGGACGGCGCCCAGCTTAATGGGCGAGGCTGTTCCAATGCATGTTCTGGGCTCAGCGACAAAGGAAGGCGGCTCAGCGACGTTGAAGATCAAACGTTACGAATTCCCAGGCAATTCTGTTCGTGCGGTTACAATGGCCGCCGGAAGCGGAACAACAAAGAACAGCGCCAAGACAGATTCTCTTATTCTGGTCACGGCGGGGCGTATGAAGTTTCACCAGGCCGATCAGGTGTTCGAAGTTGTCGCAGGCGACTTTATCCGTGAAATTGCTGGCCTCGATCACTTTTGGGAAGTCATCGAAGAGTCAGGCTTTGTGACCACCAGCGGCCTTCCACTCGGTGCGGCAGCCATTGACCCTGCCAAGGCAACTGATCGTCCGCCCACGAAGTAATCGAATAATCGAGGCTCCGGCGTCACTTACCAGCAGATTACGCCGCGGCGGCTTTGCGCCGTTCGTCAACGAGGTGGCCTTGAAATAGGCTGATGCCTAATTCCTGCCCGACCCCGATGCGTCTGGGCTCCAAACGCTTGACGATCACTATGACTGGACGCTACTGGGCAAGCGGGACTTGATAACAATAACCGCTTGCATAGCTTATCTGCGCGCGAGGTGTTGGGGCCATGCTAAGCCCGAGGCGCTGCGTTACGAGATTCATCGCGTGTGGGTGGTCGAGGAGACGTTGGCCAAAGGCAAATCGCATATCGTACCCAGACGTCGCCTGTACATCGACGAAGACACATGGTTTGCCGTTTACAGTGACAGTTGGGACGACGAGGGGCGCTTATGGAAATTCGGCCATGCCACCATGTACCCGACTTGCTCGCGGTCATTTTGGGCAGCCAGTTCACCAGCTTCGAGTTCACCGGCGTGCTCAAAGACGCTGGCATCGCGATCTCGATGGATGGCCGCGGACGTTTCATGGACAATATCTTCATCGAGCGCTTGTGGCGGTCGCTCAAATATGAGGCCGTCTATTTGCACGAAATGGTCGATGGATTCGTCGCTGAGAGCGTCATCGTCGGCTTGTGCTGCGCTGCCACTTAAGGCGGTCGCATAGCGCCGCAAAGCCGGAAGTTGTGCCGTCATCTCCTCGATAAAATCGTCTGTGTGAGTTGCCGTCACGCCCCTTACTCAGTCGGGGTCATCACAGGAGAGAACAACCTTTCTGTCTCACCAAAACTGTCTCATTAACCCAAATAAAAGCCTTGGGGCCGCTGGGAGAAGTCGAACAAAGGCACCTCACCATCTCAAGACGGCCTATGTGTCAGTTTTATTACCAATTCGCCGCCGATGTGCGATATTTTCTCAATTTTAGCATCGGAATAAACCATCCTCTCATCGGGTCTATGTTGTAATGGTTTGCCGAGCCGAGGGTAAGGGGCCTATAATTGTAACCTGAAGCCTAGCATGGTCGTTTAACGACCAACTCCTGCGGAGAGTAAGATGCGCATCTCGCTTCGTTTATTGATTTCGGCATCTGTCGTCTTCGGTTTTGCTTCGGCTGGGCAGGGCGCGGACGATATCCCAACACTCGATGTTCGCCCGTTCATGACCGGCCAAGCCCCTCAAGGTTTGGGTGGCCCTACGCCGCCCAGCGCCACCGAACAGTCTGAGCGCGCAGCCCGGGCCGCGTCGGCCCCAGAAAAACAAAGCGCCATTAATGGCACTTTATATGCGGTGGTCGCGCCAACGTATAATAACCCGAATGCCACGCTGTCATACATTCGGCTTTTTAACGGGGCGGCTGGCCCAAGCAATTTCAGTATCACGATTGTGGGTTCACCGACCGGGCGAAATTATGGAACCGCCAGCATTCAAGTGGGTCGCAGCGCCTCACCGCAATACTCGCTGACGCAAATTTTACAAAACGGAAATGCAGGCGCGTTGACGGGCGGCGACACCTCATACTCGCTTTATATTCAAAACCCCGATGCGATGTCGGGCTATCAGCACGTGACTTATAACGCCGTGAGCAAGTTTTTTGAAAATGCCAGTGTCTGCACCTCGCTTCTCAATCAAGCTGTGGCAGCCAATTCCAGCAGTGCTGTTTTAATTAACGTTCACACATCGCGTATTGCGGAGTACCCAAGCCAAGTCGAGATTCACAATTTCTGGAATGTGGCCGTCACCTACCGTGTGACACTTCTTGATAGTGATACCGGGACGGTGAGGGGGACCGTGAACGTGCTCACGGCCCCGAACGCGTCATATTCTATTCCCATGGTGAGCCTTGAAAGTCAGTCTGGTTGGTCACCGACGGCATCGCAGTTCCACGCCAACTTGGTTGTGACAGACCCATCAGGTGGCCCGCCGTACAACATGCTAGGCCAGTCGATCATCAATCAGCAGTTGGCGGCCAGCATTAACATGAGCACCACGTGCGCTGTGAATTCCAGCACCAGTACCTATGCTGGCGGACCTGGGCTGAACGGCTACTAATCGGGGCTGCGGCCCGGCCACATGCGGCGCAGAAGCCCATCGCGCACGACGAATTGATGGTACAGCGCCGCGGCCACGTGCAGTGCCACCAATGCATAAACGGCGTATTGCCCATAGCGATGCGCCGTTTCTGTAAGGTTTGAAAGCGCGCGGTCCAGCGGAACCCAACTGGGCACCACAAACAATTCGAAGAATGTTGTTTCCCGACCTCGCGCAGCGACCGAGATATAACCCGTGATGGGCATCGCAATGGTGATCGCATACAAGCACGAATGCGTTGCTGTGGCAGCGATGCGTTGCAGCGAGGTCATGGTGTTGGGCAGGGCCGGGGGGCGATGCGTCAATCGCCACACCAGGCGCAGCCAGGTGAAAACGAAAATTGCGATCCCGACGGATTTGTGAATCGATAGCGCCTGCGACTTGGCGGGGCCCAAGTCCAACCCATCCAAATACAAGGCCAGGGCGATAGTCAGAACAACAGCAACTGCAATGAACCAGTGAAAGAGCATTGCAAAGGTGGTGTATTTATATGTGCTAGGTTGCATGGAGGGCGCTGGTCCTGGGGCGAGAACGGTTAAGCATAGAATGTCATGTTCGCGGGCTATGAAAAGTCAATAAATTCATGGGCTGATATGGAATAAATGACTGCCGCCAGCGCCTACGATAGAGTGGTAAAGTCCCTGAAGCCCATCAATGAATAAAGCCCGTGCAGCATGTTGAATCGCTCAGTCAAATTCGCGGCTTTTTATTTAATCTTGCTCTCCGCATTGCCAAGCTTTGCGGTTGATTGGGACAAGGTGCCCGGCAAGGACATGGTTCTGTTTTACCCCGGCCAGCTTTCATGGGAGATGCTGCTGACCCAGTCTGAGCACAGCGGGGCCGATAAATTTCGCGAGGGTAAAAACTGCCGTCAATGCCACGAGGGCGAAGAAGCCGCCTCGGGCAAATTGCTGGTCGCCGACAAATCCAGCGAGCGCGAGCCCATTGCGGGCAAGTCCGGCTCGATCAAAGCCACGGTAAAGGCGGCCCATGATGCAGAGAATATGTTGATCCGCCTGGATTTTGATCCGGGCCAGCAACCCGATTCTGCCATGGAGCCCAAGTATCCGTTGATGGCAGCGATCATGATTGACGATGGCAAGGTGGCCGAAGTGGCGCGCGGCGGCTGCTATGCGCTGTGTCATGACGACATGATGCGCATGCCCAGCGCCAAAGCTGGCGTGGATCTGACGAAATATTTGTCGCGCTCGCGCGTAAAAATGGCGCGCACGGGTGGCGATGAGATGAAACCTGCCGATCAACTCGATAAGTTGCGCGCAGATCAAGCGGTGGTTGAATATTGGCAGGCCCGCCTTGCGCCGGGTGCCGCCCCCGTGATGGTTGATGGCAGCGTGCTTGAGAAGCGCCAGGAACACGCCACCCCCGTTGTAACCGCAACGTCCACCGAGGCGGGCGGTAAGTGGTCGGTGATTTTCTCGCGCAAAATGGTGGCGGGCGCGGGGTATAAGGATTTTGCGTCCGGCAAAACCTACAACGTTGGGTTTGCCGTCCATGCGGGGCATACGTCTCATCGGTTTCATTACGTCTCGCTTGAGAAGACGCTGGTTGTTGACCAAGGCACGGCAGACCTTGTTGCCGTAAGAAATTAAGCACAAACTCAAGCTTAAGTTTTGGGGTCGATTTAGTTTAGGTTGGGATGCTGAGTTTGCGAGTGATTTTGTCTTTATGGGTTTGCGGGCTGATGCTCGCAACCGTTGGAGCCCGCGCGCAAGACGCAGCCGCATCGCGCAGCCTGGGCGCGTCTACCGAGATTAAATCCTGCTTGAATTGCCACGATGACCCCAAGGTCACGGGCGTGCTGCACACGGCACACAGTGTGAAGGGTGATGCGCGCACGCAGGTCGACACTGCCGGCTGCCAATCGTGTCATGGCGACAGCCAAGCCCATATGGCCAAGCCCGCCGAGGGCCAAGCACGGCCCTCGCCCGAGATTGTGTTCTCGGGCCCCCACACATCACCCACTGAACAGCGCACCAAGGTGTGCCTCGATTGCCATGAAGGGGCTGCGCGCACCCATTGGCAAGGCAGCCAACATGCCGCTGCGGACGTGACATGCGCGAACTGCCATTCCTCGCACGTTGTGCAAGACCCGGTGTTGTCAGCGGTCAGCCAAGCGCCGGTGTGCTTCACCTGCCATGCTGAACAACGCGCGGCAGCGCTGAAGCCGTCACATCATCCCGTGGTCGAGGGACAAATGAGTTGCTCGGACTGCCACAACCCGCACGGCTCAACCGGCCCGCATTTGCTGGTGGGCACAACCGTGAATGAGACTTGTTATGGTTGCCACGATGAAAAGCGCGGGCCGATGTTGTGGGAACATCCGCCGGTGCAAGAAGATTGCAGTATTTGCCACACGCCGCATGGGTCGGTTCAGGCCAGCCTGTTAAAACAACGCGCACCGTATTTGTGCCAGAACTGCCATGACTCCACGCTGCACAATAGTCAGCCCTTCAGCGGGGCCAGCATTCCGGGTGGGTCTGCGCCTTCGCGCATGGCTGTGCTGCGCGGTTGCTTGAACTGCCACAGCCAAGTGCATGGCTCGAACCATCCCTCCGGCATTCGGTTTGCAAGGTAGAATAGGTAATGGCGCACCTCTCACCTGGGCCGCGATGGACGTTGGTGTGCTTGCTTTCTTCGGCTGCGTGCGTGCCGTGCGCCGTAGCGCAGGATAATTTTGATTTGGGTGAGATTGCGCCTGCAAAGAAACCCCAGCCTCTATTTTTGAATTCAATTGAAACCGGCTTTGGTTATCAAAGTCAAGATACGTATCACTTTGCGCGCTATGGCGGCATTGCCGAGAAGGGGGCGTTTCCCATTCTCACCGGATCGTTGCGGGGCCGTGACCCGTGGACCTCCGATAACACGAGGTTCTGGACTGCGGGTGTCTCGCTGCTGGGCACTGACTTGCGTGATCTATTCGTGCGCTATGGCCAGCAGGGCCAATGGCAGGTGGGCGCCTTCTACAAAGGCTTCACGCGCCATCATACGGAAAGTGCCAAGACGCCCTATGAGGGCGTGGGAACCTCGCGCCTGACGTTGCCTGCGAATTGGATTACGGGCAATTCGTCGCAGCGATTCACCGCACTTGAACAAAGCCTTAAGCCACTGGCGCTCAAGACCGAGTGGCAGGTGATGGGTGGCGATGCGGTGCTGGCGCCCGCTGGCACGGGTTACGAGTTGCGGTTTAAATTCCAACGGCGCACGCGTGATGGCTTGCGCGCCGACAGTTTGGCATTTGGCCACGAAGCGAATTTCCCGGTCGGTATCTTTTTTGCCCAGCCCGTGGATTACACATCCAACCGCATGAATGCGTCGCTGAGTTTTGCCAATGCGCTGTGGCAGTGGAACGCGGGCTACGAGCTTTCAACGTTTGATAACGGCATGAAGTCCATCACGGTTGCCAACCCCTATTCGCGCTCGATTGGGCCGCCGTGGCCTGCGGGTGCGTTTGCGGGCTATCCTTTCGCCTTCGGGCAATTCAGCTTGCCGCCCGATAACACTGCCCATCAGTTTTCATTCTCGGGCGGCGTGGCGTTGGCCCCGCAAACACGCCTGAGCGGAAAATTGTCATACACGATTCAAAAGCAGAACGATCTGTTTCTGCCCTACACCACCAATCCCAACTTAAATGCGCCCGTCCCTTTGACACGATCCTCATTGGATGGCGACATTCGCAAAACATTTCTAAGTCTCGGGTTGACCTCGAGCGAGTGGAAAAACGTTGAGCTGTCGGCCAGCTATACCTATGACGAACGCGATAACCAAACTGCGCGCGAGTTGTATAGCTATATTCCTAATGATGTGCAGGACCAAGTCTCAGCGGCCTTGCGCGGTGTCAGTCGTTATGTTCGCTATAATTTGCCGCGCAGTTTCATGTTCCAGCGCGCCAAAGCTGAAGCCGCATATCGATTCACGCCGCGTACACGCTTCAGTGTGACCTATAATGGCGACTTCAAAGAACGGACCTATCAGCAACTTGAGAAGTCAAACGAACACGCGCTGAAGGCCAAGCTGTTGTCGGGCTTCGATGTGGGTTTGGTCTGGGCGTCCTATAGCTATGGTCATCGCACCGGCTCGGGGTATGTTGATGAGGCATCGTGGAACGCGAGCCATACTGACACCTATATTAATGCCTCGCCACTGAACCAATCCATAGAACATCCGTTGTTGCGCACCTTCAACTTGGCCGATCGTGTGCGTCACGAGGCCAAAGGCGGGTTTACGTTCGATGTGGGCACCAAGCTGACAGTGAACAGCGGGGCAGGTTTTGCGCGCGAGACCTATCCGCACACGACGTACGGGCGGCAGAAATCGAAATCACTGATCCTCGATGGCGACATTTCGTATGCGTTCCAAGATCATCTCACGGCTTCAGCTTTTTATAGCGTCGAGCGATATCGGTTTGCGCAGGCGGGTTACTACATCACCTCGAACAACCTCAATAACCCCAATCAAGTTTGGGGCGCTCAAAACAAAGACACCGTGCGCAGCTTAGGGGCGAACATCGACTGGCAGGCGATACCCCAGGAATTGAAGCTGAGCGCGGCGTATTACATGTCGCGGGGACTGAGCGAAATTAACGTCCAGGCCACGCCGACGTCGGTGCTGGCTGTCGTGGCACCCTTGCCCGATAGCCGCGAAATCACGCACAATGCGAAGCTTAAGGCTGCCTACAACGTCTCGCCTGCGACGGTGCTGAAACTGGGCTACACAGTCGAGCATCATAGCAGTCATGACTGGCAGTATGATAATGTTGGGTACACGTCGGTGGCACAGATCATGGGGTCGGGAATCGTGCCGCCGAGCTATTATGTCCACGTCGGTTCTGTGACCGTCGCGGTTCAATTCTGAAAGCTGCCGACAACAGACATGCTGCAGACGATCCCCAGCCCCGAGACTCTTGCGCTGAATCGCGTCACGTTCGGTGCGCGTGATACGGATGCTGCGGTTGTGCGCAGCATCGGTTGGAAGGCTTGGGTCGACGATCAACTGAGCCCGCCCGTGGGTGATGATCCCTCACTGGCATCGCATCTCAGAACGCAAACGATGCGCATTGCTTATAACGGCCAGCCACCGACCAAGGGCATTGTCGGGTGGCCCACTATCAATCAACTCAGGCCGCTCAATTATATGTCGGCAGATATTGCCACTATGTGGGATTTGGCGCGCAACGTTGAATTCTCGGTCGCAGCCAATGAATTGTCGCGCGTACAACAGGAAGTGAGCGCCGCCACTTGGATTCGCAACACGCATTCGGCGTTTCAACTCCGCGAATTCATGGTGGATTTTTGGAACAACCATTTCAACATCGGGCGGCAAGCCGATATTTTTGCCTTAGTCGCCTTGCCCGCGTACGATACCCACGTGATCCGTCCGCGCGCCTTCGGCAATTTTCGCGATCTGTTGGAAGCCGTGGCCACCAGCACGGCGATGCTGCGATATTTGAATAACGCCGACAGTACAGCAGCGCTGCCAAACGAAAATTATGCCCGCGAGATTCTCGAGCTCCACACCATGGGCCGCGGTGTTTACTTAGGTAAGCCAACGGCGAGCGCCGGCATTTTTCCATTGCAACGCGGCATCCTTGCCAGTGGCTTCAATGATCAAGACATCATTGAAGCCTCGCGCGCGTTTTCGGGCTGGACGCTGGAGCAGGGCCAAGCGGGGCCAAAAGGTGCGATGCCCAACACCGGGCGTTATGCATATAACCCCTTGCAGCACAGCACCCAAGCCCGCGCGTTCTTAGGTGT
The DNA here is from genome assembly GCA_002737725.1 of Rhodospirillaceae bacterium. GTDB lineage: Bacteria > Pseudomonadota > Alphaproteobacteria > Rhodospirillales > Rhodospirillaceae. The sequence goes on along the minus strand of NSIP01000018.1, from coordinate 14,973 downwards.
CGACCTCACCGGCCTGAAAGATGACATGCAACAGGGCAGAGCGGTGCTCGACATCATCTCGAACCATCCAGCCACGGCTGATTTCGTGTGTACTAAAATTGCCAAACGCGTCTTTGGTGATACGCCGCCGCCCGCAGTTATTGCACGCGCCAAACAGGCTTGGCTGACGAATCGTTTTCAACCTGATCAAATTAAGCGCGTGCTTGCAGCCATCCTACAAGATGGCGATGAGATCCGCGCGCCACTGACACAAAATTCGAAACTGCGTCGACCCTACGAGCGCATCATCGCTTTCTTTCGTACCACCGATACCATTGTGAATGCGTTCGATTTGGCCAGCTCGGCCGCCACGGCGCTTGGCGATGGACTTTACGTGTGGCCGACACCCGAGGGTCGGCCCGATACCGATGCGCAATGGCTGTCAACGTCGGCTAATCTTTATAACTGGAACCTGCCCTTGCTGTTGCTTGCCCTCCCGGCACTGCGGACCGCGTTGGGCGCACAAACACCCAGCAGTGCTCGTGCGTCACCGACATTGCTTGTGGAATACTGGGTGGAACGCATGCTGGGCTATGCGTTGCGCCCCGCCGCTATGACGGCGCTGATTGAAGATGCAGCCAGTCCAACGGGTGCGATGGCGGCCTATGCATCAGGCGGTGCGCTGAATATCGAGAATGCGCTGCGCCGCTTGGTGGCGCTGATTGCGACCTCGCCCGAATTTGGGGTGCGGTAGGTCATGAACATCACACGTCGCAATCTTCTACTATCTGGCGTCATGACGACGGTCAGCTCTGGTGTGCGCGCGGCTTTCGCTGCTGATTCCGCCAATGCGCAACGTGACATTTTGATTGTCGTATTCTTGCGCTTTGGCAGCGATGGCCTACAACTCATCCCGCCTGCTGATGATGCTGACTATCGTGATGCGCGGCCGACAATTGGCATTGCCGCCACGGGGGCCAATGCAGCGTTGCCATTAACGTCACTTGGTGGCGTTCCGTTCTTCATAAATCCCAACATGCCTGAACTGAAGTCGCTGTTTGACGCCAAAAGCTTGGCGGTCATTCATGCGGCAGGCTTGCCCACCGACAGCCGAAGCCATTTCGTCAGCCAAGAAAAGGTTGAGCGCGGCATCGCCGACGGTGAGAAGCAAATCGCTGGTGGCTGGTTGGGGCGCCACTTGCTTGCACGTCAATTGGTTCTGCCAGGCCTGAGTGCGGTATCGACCTCGCCCGAGGTTGATTTGTCGTTACAGGGCTATCTCGCCTCGGTTGCCATTCCAGACGTCACGCGCTTCGATGTGGCGGGAGGTGATCTTAATTTAAATCTGATCGAACGGATGCATGCGGGTTCAGATACTTACAGTGCGACCGCACGTGCGACCATCGACACTATCAAAACCGTGAAGGCCAAACTCGTCAACGCGTCCAAGGCGCCGGTCAACCCCGCTGGCTACGGCACGGGCCAACTCTCCACGTCGCTGCGTTCGGTGGCCGACATGATCAAGGCCAATGTGGGGCTTGAGGTGGCGACGGTTGATTTTGGCGGTTGGGATCATCACGTCAATATCAATGCGTTCTTCGGCAACCAAGCGCGGGAACTGTCGCAGGCGATTGGTGCGTTCTGGGCCGACATGCATGAGTACCGCACTCGCATCACACTGGTGACCATGACCGAGTTTGGTCGACGTGTTCAGGAAAACGCCAACGGCGGCCTCGATCATGGCGCAGCCTCTGTCATGATGGCCTTGGGCGGGTCGGTGAACGGCGGGCGCATGTATGGTCAATGGCCGGGCCTCAAAGCCGCCGACCTTGTGGCCGGTGATTTAAGGGTGACGACCGATTACCGCCACGTATTACAGGAAATTTTGGTCAAGCGGCGGGGTGAGACCACACTCAAGTCTGTGTTCCCGACGCTGGATTATCAGCCCTTAGGTGTCGTAAACAGTTAACGTCATGATTCCTAAACGTCAACCCATCGCTGCCAATCGAGCAACACGTCGAGCCGAGGGCATCAAGCTGATCAAGATCAAGCGGGGCAAGCCGCCGTCGGGGCCATCGCCGTTGATCGAAGCCTTCAAACGCACGATTACCGAGAACGACCCATCCGTCAGCATCACGCAAGGTTTGATGACGGCCGAGAAGGGCTGGCTGTTTCATCGCAAAGGCGAATTCATGTATGCGGTCACAGCCAGTAAAACGCGCGTCACACTTCATGCCATGCCGATGTATTGCAACGAAGCTATTCATCGCGTTTATAAGAAGCTCATCGTGAATGGTGATTTCGGCAAGGGCTGTATCCGATTCAAACCACACGACACTGTGGATATAAGACTCATCGCGCGCCTGATCGCCGACTGTGCGAAAGCCGCCTGTTCAAAGGCCAAGTAATGGTTGCCATTTTTGTGGATGGCGATGCCTGCCCCGTGAAGGACGAAACCCTGCGCGTGGCCGCGCGCCATGAAGTCTTGGTGCATTTGGTCAGTAACCAGTGGCTGCGCGGCGAGGCCAACCCACTGATCAATCGCGTGGTTGTTGAGCGCGATAAATTCGATGCCGCTGACGATTGGATTGCCGAGCATGTCGTCGCGCATGACATTGTGATTACCGCCGACATTCCGTTGGCCAAACGGTGTGTCGAGAAGGGCGCTGCCGTACTGCGCCCCAACGGTCAACCGCTCGATCAAAACTCCATTGGCATGACATCCGCCGTGCGCGATTTGAACACGCACTTGCGCGATACCGGCATGATCACCGGCGGCCCAGCGCCTTTCCGCAAAGAAGACCGCTCGCGGTTTTTGGATAAGCTGGAAACAAAGATTCGCGCTGCGAAGGCGAACGCGGTTTAGAAAGATGTTGTCATCACCTCAGCCTTGATCCCTCCCCATCGCGGGGAGGGAATGTGAGTCTTGATACAGTTGTTATTCCTACCCCGGTCCGCCGACGTCCATCTCGGCCCAGAGTTTGAAGGGTGCCGAGGGTGTCACCTCGCCGTCGCGGATCATCTGGTGCCACACGCCGCACGCCTCGATAAAAAAGGGCACGCTGCCCGAGAACATCACATACGACAACGCTTCGGCCAGCTCTGGTTCGGGCACGCCCAGCCGGTAACACTCCGTGATATGCCACTTCAATTCCATCACGCGTTGCAGGCACCCATAAATCGCCGCTAACGCAATATGGATGAGGCCCGCGCGCAAGGGCGAGGTGGCCGTGGCAGCATTTACGGCCTGAAAATACAACGCCCAGCGGTCATATGCTGGCAAGTGGTGCTGCCAATGGTCGGATATAAATGCGAAAGCGCCCGATCCTTCGGCCACAGCGGTAAGCCGCACGATCACGTCCACCTCGTCCTTGGTTCCGCCCGCTTTGAAGAATTTCACCAAGTGCTGCGAGGCAATGTGTTCGCGCCGTGCCGTGAGGACGCCAAGCCACACAAACTCGCGGTCATACTCGCTCAGCGTGCGCGGGACGAGGGTCAGGGCGGTGTAGCAGGCATCATAACCTGCCAGAAGTTCTGGGGCAGTCAGCGCCATGAGGCCATGGTGGGGCAGCAAGTAGCCGCGTTTTGCTTTCACGGCTTCAAGGCGTTTGAGGGCCTCAATTGTGTTGTCGGTTGGCATTGTGACCTCCTGAATGGGCCGCTACATTGGCACGACTTATCATCTTAGTGAAAGTGAACTCGTGCTCAGGGTATTCGGATTTCTTTGCCTGGTTTTCCTCGGTGCGGCTTTGCCATCGCAGGCCGCAGACAAAACCTTGCGCGTGGGTATTCCGGGATTTCCGTCGCTGGGCATGAACCCGCTCACCAGCACCAACTTGCCTGCGCTTTATACGCTTGCTGCAGTTTACGATGCGCTGACGTGGGTGGACACCAAAGGCAACGCCTTGCCCCAAGCAGCTGAAAGCTGGCGCGCGCTCAACGAGACGACTTGGCAATTCAAGCTGAAGCCTGGACAGGTGTTTTCAGACGGCACGCCACTGAATGCACAAGCTGTAGCCTTTGCGGTAGACTTGCTGCGCAGCCCGGCGGGCGCGTCATACACAGTTTCTGTTGAAGTGCCGTCGTTGAAATCAGCGCGCGTCATCGATGACCTGACGGTTGAAATTACCACGAGGGTTCCAAATCCGTTTCTTCCGCAAGAGCTTAGCCTGATGCGCCTGATGTCACCCGCCAATTGGGCCAAGGTGGGCGACGCTGGCATCAACAAATCGCCCATAGGCAGTGGGCCGTTCATCGTCGAGACCTGGACGCCGGGCGTCATGAACCTGCGGCCTAACCCCACGGCGTTGCGCAAACCCATCATCAAGGGGCTTGAACTGCGCGCCGTGCCCGATACGCCTGCGCGCGTGCAGGCTTTGCTGTCGGGCAAAATCGATATCGCCGTTGTGCTAGGGCCCGACGAGATTGCCCAAATCGAAGTTGCGGGCCACACCATGGTGTTTCAACCCGAAGCATCGATCATTCTGTTGGCATTCGTCACGACCAAGGAATCGCCGCTCAAGGATATCCGGGTGCGCCGTGCGCTCAACCATGCCGTCAATAAAGATGAGATCGTCGCGACGATCTTAGCGGGTAAATCTGCCGTCGCCACGCAAACCGCGCCCGCCAATGCCTTTGGCTTCGATCCCACATTGCCAGCGTATGCGTACGATGTTGCACTGGCCAAAAAGCTACTGGCCGAGGCTGGCCATGCCAATGGCTTCGAGATGGTGGCCGAGATTTACGCGGGCAATTCGTCATTCGCACCTCTGGTGTATCAAAAGGTCGCCTCGGATTTGGCGCTGGTCGGCGTGAAGCTCGATGTGCGTATGGTGCCAATCCCGAAGTATGCCAAAGGACTGCACCAGGGCGTATGGGATGGCACCGGCATTGGAATCGATTACAACTCGGTGCCCTCACTCGATCCCTTGCGCGGTTTTATGCGCCATTCGTGCCTGTGGAAGGCGCCGTGGTACTGCGATGAAACCATTATGCCGCTGCTGAAACAGGCGCTGGGGACGTTTGATTTGGATAAACGACGCGAGCTGACCAAACAGGTCCTGCGCCATCAGCGCGAGCAAGCGCCCGGTATTTTACTGCACGAGTATGTGCGTTTTGATGGTGTGGCCAAACGGGTCAAGAATTTCGCCATTCACCTTGGCTTTGTGCCCTATGAGCAGATCGACCTTGCAGAATAAATGCGTCAAAATTCTGCTCGTCTCACTCCTGAGCATGGTGGCTGTGCCGTCTTTGGGTATGGATAAAGTTCTGCGGGTTGGCTTGCCGTCACTTCCGGCCTTGGGGTTGAACCCTTTAGCGACGGACGGTATTCCAGGCCTCTACACGACTCCGGCCATTTATGATGCGCTCACCTGGGTCGATAACACCGGAGTTGCTCACCCGCAAGCAGCGACGTCGTGGCATTCGGAAAATGAGACGACCTGGATTTTCACGCTGAGCCCCGGTCAGGTGTTCTCAGACGGTTCACCGCTGAACGCTGAGGCTGTGGTTTTCAGTGTCGACTTTCTACATAGTTCAACGGGAGCTTCTTACGCGGTCGCAATTGATTTGCCATCCCTCAAAGCAGCGCGAGCCTTAAACGAACTCAGCATCGAGTTCACGACATCAACACCCAATCCATTTTTGCCCCAAGAGCTCAGCCTCATGCGGCTGATGTCACCGACGAATTGGAAAAAGGTCGGTGTAGAAGGGATTAATCGCTCGCCCATTGGCAGCGGTCCTTTTATCGTAGACTCACTGGCGCCGGGTATCATGAGTCTCAGGGCGAATCCAAACGCACTGCGCAAGCCTAAGATTGACCGCTTGGAATTACGCGCCGTACCCGATAACCCCGCGCGCGTGCAAGGCTTGCTTTCGGGTGGGCTTGATATTGCTTATGCTTTGGGACCTGATCAAATCTCGCTGCTGGAGGCGGCGGGCCACTCCATGGTGGTCCAGACGGAAGGATCTATGACAAATCTCGCATTTGTCGTGGTGAAGGATTCTCCACTGAAAGACGTGCGCGTGCGACGTGCGCTTAATTATGCCGTAAACAAAAACGAGATTGTTGCTACCATCCTGGCGGGGAAAGCCAAAGTTGCCACCCAAACTGCCCCGGCCAATGCCTTTGGCTATGATCCGTTTTTGCTGGCTTATGAGTATGATCCAGTTTTGGCCAAGAAATTATTAGCCGAGGCCGGGTATGAGAACGGCTTTGTGATGCTTGCGGAAATTTGGGAGGGGTCGTCATCATCTGCCCCATTGGTCTATCAAAAAGCAGCCTCTGATCTGGCGGTTGTGGGCGTGAAATTAGAACTTCAAATGGTTCCGATTGCGAAGTTTGCGCAAGGTGTCCACCAGGGTAAATGGGGCGGCCTTGCTATTGGCAATGACTATACGACTTTGCCGTCGCTTGATGCATTGCGCGGCTTTATGCGCAACTCATGCTTTTGGAAAGCGCCATGGTATTGCGACGAAACAATCATGCCGTTGTTGAAAGAGGCACTAGGCACGTTTGATTTGGACAAGCGTCGTGAGTTAACAAAGCAAGTGCTGCGTCATCAGCGCGATCAAGCGCCGGGTATTTTATTACACGACTATGTGCGTTTTGACGGGGTGGCCAAGCGGGTCAAGAATTTCGCCATATACCTTGGCTATGTGCCCTATGACCAAATCGACCTCGTGCCCCAATTCTAACATTCGCGTCCCGGTTCGGATGGCTATTTTGCCAATGTTAGAATCATAAGGACCACGAGGAAATATAGGTTTTTAGTGGAGCTTTAGATTTGATATTCGCTTCACAGTTCCGTTGCGGCAAGGGGTGCGAATGTCAAATCCGCTCCACTAGCGGAGTAAATTTTGCCAACCGATACATTTTCTTCACCCCATTAAAGCAATTTTGCCATTATCATGGCGTAAGCTGAGGTTTCTGAAACGACACATGGATTTGGCATGACATGGCAGCGCTGGTCTTGGTCGGTGTATTTCATTGCGGCGGTGGCAAGCCCCGGTCTTGCTTTGGCCACTGATGATGAGCCTACCGCCGCACCGGTTGAAAACGCAGTTGTGTGCGAACAGCTTCCGTTCTCGATTCAGCTTACCGTCAAAAACGTGAAATCAGCCAAAGGCATTATCACGGTTGATTTGCACAACGATGACCCTGAACGCTGGCTAAAGAAGAGCGGTCGCGTGGGTCGCGTGCGTGTGCCAGCGTTGGAAGGGGAAACGCGAATTTGCATTCCGGTTGATCATGCTGGCAGCTACGCGTTCGCCCTGTACCACGACAAAGATGCGAATTTAAAACTCAACAAAAATTGGATCGGCCTTCCAGCCGAACCCTTCGGCGTCTCCAATGACGCGCCCATTCGCCTTGGACCACCGAGTTTGAAAGATGCCTCAATTCAAATCACCGGGCCGCTGACGTCAGCCACGGCGACGCTGAGCAATTGAGAAATTTACTAGCTTAAGCGCCGAGGCGCTGAACACCCACCACGCGATAAAGCCCGCGTATTTCAGCGCGTGGCATGTCAAACGCCTCAGGTGTTTGGATTTTGTGCAAGGTGACGGTGGTGTCTGACGTCCTCACCAGCCGTGCCAACAAAAAGCCACCGGCCTTGCGATCGACGACCACATCTATGTAATCGCCCGCCACTTCGCGTGCGGGGCTGACGTAAAGCATATCGCCTGCGTCATAGCGCGGGGTCATGGATGCATCAGTCAGCAAAAACGCAAACGCATGGGCATCATCGGCAAGGAAGGGTGGGCGCTGTGTGGTCAGCGGTGCCTTGTCGAAACTCATTGCGGCAACATCGACGCCCAGGGTGGTTGTGGTGACTACGGCCAAGTCGCGCAATTGTGTCGGGCCCTTGTCGTTGCGTGCGTGCGGGCCGAGCCCAGCACCGGTGCGCAACTTGATTTCTTTCAGCACCCGTTCGGCATCGGGCGCTTGATCTAAGATGGCGCGCTCAAAGACCGGTAACACAGGCGCAATCACGCTGAGTGCGCCAGCGTCGAGTGCGGAGATGCCTTGGGCCTTCATGCGGCGGAAGGTGGTGATCATCAGGGTCAGCAGCGTGCGCTGGCTGAGGGTATGGCGCACGGGCTGGTGCATAAAGCGGTTGAGGGTCGAGGGGGTCAGCCCAGCATCGCGCGCGAGCGCACTGGCGCTGAGGGCCGTCAAGGTCAGCATGGCTCTAATCAGGGCGCGAGTTTGCTCCTGCTGTGCAGAAACAGCCGACGGTGTGGCATTCAGCGCGATGGCGTCTTGCATAGCGTCTCCATTTCCCTAACGCCTGTTTGAAGGTGATGCGCATTCATTCTCATCATATAGTTAAAAAAGCGCATACAGCGCCGACAAAATATGAGATTTATTGCGCATATTTAGTGATCAGATGAGGCGCATAGGCTAGATGTAGTCGTGCAAGGGCGGGTGAAAAATTACTCTAATAATATGATTATATTTGACTATTTTGATTCTGATTTACTGTTGGGTCTGGACTCAACCACGATTCAGGCTACAAACACCATTCCTTAATAAAATGCTTATAATGCGCAAAAATGCATTGACGCGGGGGAAGACCTTAGACATAATGCGCACAGTGAGATTTTCGTTGTGAGGGGCGAGAGCTTTTACAGACGGAAATATCGCGGTGGGCGGTTCGCCCGCCAGTTTATTATCGGCCCTCTCCTCTATCACCTTTAGCCCGCTTCGCATGTCGAAGCGGGCTCTTTTTTGGCTTGGCTCCTGGTCGTTTCAGGCTTACGTCAGACCGTCCTCATATCGAACGTGCCGGGCCCATGACGCTGTCCAATTCCGCTTATCCGAATTTGTTCTCGCCGGTCAAAATCGGCCCGTTCATGTTCAAAAACCGCGTGGTCCATGCGTCCATGTCCACGCGCTATGTCGAGGGCGGGGCGGTGACACAGCAGCTCATCAACTACCATCGCAGCCGGGCATTGGGCGGGGCATCGGCGATTATCACCGAGCCGATGAATGTGGCCTCGCATCAAACCGGCCCGAAAAAGGTCGATGTGTTCAATCGCAAACAAACACAAGGCCTGCGCGCCTGGGCCGATGCGGTGCGCGAATACGATTGCCATTTGCTGGGCCAAATCCAAGATCCGGGGCGCGGTCGTCACGAGCAGGGACGCAACGATGCGGCCATTGGCGCGTCGCCCTTGCCCGATGACATTAGCTGGACCGTGCCCCATGTGATGACCACGGCGGATGTCTGGCGGCTGATTTCAGATTTTGCCGAGTCCGCATTAATCATGAAAGAAGCCGGGTTCTCGGGCATCGAAATGTCGTGCGGGCACGGGCACATCTTTCATCAGTTCGCCTCGCCGTGGTCGAACAAACGCGAGGATGAATTTGGCGGCACGCGCGATGGCCGCACGCAATTGATCCGCAGCACCGTGGCCGCGATCCGCAAAGCCTGCGGCCCAGATTTTATTGTCGGCGTAAAATTGCCCGGCGAAGACGGCGTGCCGGGGTCAATTGATTTGGCCGAAGCCGCCGAAATTGCCAAACTGGTGGGCAAAAGCGATGTGAGTTACGCCACCTTCTGCTGGGGCACACATGCCGACACATTGGATTTGCACTTGCCCGACTTGCATGGCCCGCGCGCGCCCTACATTGAAAAAATTCGCGAGCTTGGCAACCATTTGCCCGGCATACCCGTCGGGGCGTTGGGCCTGATCACCGACCCGAATGAAGGCGAGCGCGCCATTCGTGACAACTTGGCTGATCTGGTGATGCTCGGTCGTCCGATGGTGACCGACCCCGCCTGGGCGAACAAGTCGCAACAAGGCCGCGAGCGCGAGATGCGCTACTGCGTGTCATGTAACACCTGCTGGCACATCATCATCGCGGGCGGAAAAATTCAGTGCGACAACAATCCGCGCGTGGGCCAACGCGACGAAGCCGATTGGTGGCCCCAGCGCGTCGCCAAATCCAAAAAGATCGCGGTGATCGGCACCGGCATTGCCGGCCTCGAAGCCGCATGGTTGGCGGCTGCGCGCGGGCATGATGTGACGGTGTTTGGTAAGTCGGCGGACGGCGGCGGCAAAACGCGGCTTCATGCTTTGTTGCCGGGTGGCGAAAATCTCAGCAGCATTTACGACTTCCAACTGCAAATGGGCCAGAAGTTTGGCATGAAGTTGGAGATGGGAGTCGAAGCGGACGTGTCACACATTGCCGCGCTGAAACCCGACGCGGTGATTTTGGCGACGGGTGCGCGTATGACGTGGCCATTCTTCATCCCCGAAGACTACCGCGACCCCACATTCTTCCCCGACCTGCGCGACGTGGCCCGCGACCTGGTGACCAAAACCGCGCATCAAGGCGGTACAGCGATTATTTTCGACAAAGACCACACGGCCATGACCTATGCGGCGGCTGAGATGTTGAAAAAGAAGTACGATGATGTGGTGATTGTCACACCACGTGGCGGCATTGCGGGTGATGAGCCGCTAGTGAATCGTCAGGGCATCGTCCGGCGCATTTATGGCAAAGGCATTCGTGTGATGACCAACTCCGTGCCCGTAGGTGTGGATGGCATCGAAGATGGCCAAATCACCGTGCGCAACATTCATAGTGGTGAAACGCAAATCATCGAGAACGTCACCTTGTTGACGTATGCGACGCCGCGCCAACCCAACGATGCGCTGCTGGAGCCGTTACGCGCGTTGGGCTTCGCGGTTCACACCATCGGCGATGCCTATGCACCGCGCTTTGTGGTCACCGCCACCGCCGAAGGCCACCGGATTGGGAATTTGATTTGAGACCAATCCGCATAGAGTTTGACCGATGGGCCTCAAATCGACCGGCACAGAAAAAGCAGTCAGGTCAGACGGAACGGCGGGATTAGTGGAAGGGACAGCCGTCACATCGGTGCTTTACCAACCATATCCTGGTCAATGGCATGATAAATCTGGCCAATCGTGCCAGAATCGTCGAGTGCTTTGACAACGAGTTTCGCCAAATCAACCCGCGCAATTGAGCCCATTGTCGAATGATCGGAGAGCAGCGCGCCCTTGCCGGTCGGCGGATCAGACGTCAGCCCGCCGGGACGGATGATTGTCCAATCAAGGCCGCTCGCCATCAGATGTTTCTCTGCCTGATCTTTGGCCGCGATCACTTTTCCGAGGAATTGCTTCACGCGATCTGACACTGCATTCGCACTATCACCGGTTCCAATGACGGTGACGATGATCACACGCTTGACGCCTGCGGCCTTGGCCGCATCGACAACATTGTTCGATCCTTCGAGATCAGGGCGGGTGTCGCCGCGGCCTCCTCCCAGTGTGGATATGACGGCACTATATTTCTTAGCTTTGAGAGCGGCTATGACATCGCTGGGATTGAGGGCATCGCCTTCAATAAACTTAACTTCAAATGTCTTAAGGGCGGTCAGATCGGAGGTTGGCCGCACAAAGGCTGTTACGGCCTCACCGCGTGCAGCGAGGATACGTGCAATCTCAAGTCCAGTTTCACGCGAGGCCCCAAAGATGAGCACCCCACTGTTTTCGGCATATCGAGCGCTCATGCACCCCATCAAACCTAAGCAAATCAGCAGACTCAGCGCGATAACTTGAAATGTTCTCATTTTAATTGGCCGCCCGATGCAGTTGCTCTGAGATACGAAGCGCAATGCAACTGTGCAAGAATTAGTGAGAAGCGTCATCAAGGTAGTGATGTCCCAAACCCTCAACCGCAGCAAAGAGCACTAAAGAACTATCCACCAGCGGGAGGGATATCTGCTTTGCTTTTGAAACAATCTGTTCCGCGCCTAAACCACGTTTCATCATCGTTAACTCCCTCTCATAAAGGCTCAATTCTCTCAATTCGACCGGCACAAGAATCCGTCAGGTCAGATGCGACAGCTCGCAGGCTGCTCCCAATGTTACAATGCTATATTGTATTGATAACCATAGGTAGATCTGATAATTTCTTTATGGGTATTGCTTTTTTTTGGGGGGATTAATTCAATGTCACGAGCTTTTCGTTTCATTCTTTCGGGGCTTATTGCTGCCGTTTCAATACCGCTCATAGCCTCGGAAAGTTCTGCCCAAGCAATTGAAGAAATTGTAGTCACCACTCGCAAGCGTGCCGAGAACCTACAGGACATACCGATGGTCATCACTGCAATTACAGGTGAAACGATCCTGAGGAAGGGCATCGCAGATATTGAAGACCTCACTAAATTCACGCCAGGCCTTAGTTACGATGAAGGTTTCTCAAAGCAGGATACCCGCATTTCTATTCGTGGCCTTTCGCCGTCTCGCGGCCGTCAGAATGCGGCTGTGCTTATGGATGACGTCGATATTTCTTCTGAATCGATCGCAACGGCTGGCGGATCATTCCTGGTCAATCCTCGACTCTTCGATATCGAACGCGTCGAGATAGTTAAAGGACCACATTCGGCGCTCTACGGTCGCTCGGCGTTTGCAGGGGCGATCAACTACATTACCCGCAAACCCGGTGATACATTCACAGGTAGCGCTTCTCTGGAAGTGGCGAGTTTTAGTAAGCTCGAAGGACGCGTTAGTGCATCCGGACCGGTAATAGAGAATCGTTTGTCAATCGGAGGAGCACTGGCGCTCTGGGACGTTGGAGGCCACTACAGCAGCACAGTGACTGGCAAAACTCTTGGCGGGAATGATGGCAACGGGTTCGCGCTGAGCACAGTTTGGACGCCGACTGATGAGCTGAAATTCACCCTGCGTGGCGAGAGATCCAAAGACCACTTCGACCCTGAAGCACGAGGCCTATTGAATCCGGGGGTCACTACTTTGACCCTCCCCGCAACTGCCATCGGGCAAGGCATTCCAGGAATTGCTACCGGTTCTACGACTACACGAGTCATTATTGGACGAATTCCTGATGTTTCTGGCCTGCTGCCGCCAGCACCGTCACGCAACCCCCGCACAGGCGAAGATTATCCCGGAACTGACCGCACTTTAGAGACTGTCTACCTTCGAACAGATTGGAATTTCAATGCTGCAGATCTGATTGGCTTGTCTTACTATCGCAATGCTGATGTGTCTCAGTTCAACGATCAGTTCCCAAACGGCGATGCGCCCACAACAAATGCGATTCAAGAGGTATATTTCGTCACAGCTAATCAGCTGATCAGTCAGGATGTCCGCTTTCAATCCAACGACAACGAATCTCCGATCCAATGGACCCTAGGCGGCCTCTATTGGTGGGAGACTGCTCGTCAGGCGACACGTAACATTGCCTGCATCTTCACGCCGGGTGGCTGCGCAACCCTTCTGTCCGGGCTTGGCGTGACTCGGCCGGACTTTGTTCCAGCCCCCAATAACTATTTCCGCGACACTCACCATCATTCAATTTATGGAATAATTGGCTATAAGCTTACGGAATCGTTGAACGTCTCAGCGGAACTTCGTCATAGCTGGGAGGACGAAAAAGTTGCCTCCGCCGTAGCCAACATTATAATCGGCTGCTCAGGCGGACAACGCCTTCAGGCTGGTCCGAACCTGACATGCGCCGTTCCGGGCCCCTCTGTCCAATCGGCAAGCGTACGTGTATTTAGAGACGGTTCGACGTTAGCCGGCACCAAGACACTCAGTAAATTCTATACGCCACGCTTTTCGGCCGACTATCAAATCGACGAGGACCGGATGGTCTATGTGTCGGCCGGCAAAGGGCAAAAGCCTGGAGGAAGCCTTTCCCTGCTGGCTCCGGTTGTTGTCAACAATGTAGCAGATTTCTCGGGGACTAAGTTCAAGTCAGAAACACTCTGGGTATATGAACTCGGCATCAAGGCTGAATGGCTTGATGGACGTGCTCGGACGAATGCCGATATCTACTGGCAAGATTTCAAAAATAAGCAAGAGACCGGTACACGTATCGGCAACGATGGCCTGCCGGTGTCTGGACCCGGCAATGCCGAGAAAGTGCGCGTCAGGGGTTTTGAATTCGATGGCATGGCAGTTATCTCTGACAACCTGACGGCTGCGGTCGGTTATTCTTATATTGAATCAAAGTACCTCAAGTTCAGTCTTGTTCAGACGACGGCGACAAACATCGCCCTAGCTGGAAACTGTACAGTCGTACGTCCGGCCGCAGGCACGCCATTCTGTAGCGTGGATTATTCCGGGCGCAGCTTGGTGTTAGCACCAAAGCACTCCGGAAACTTAAGTCTAAGTTGGACACAGGATTTTGCCGACGACGTGAAGTTTTTTGTCGAAGCTGACGGTCGGTATATGGGATCGCGGTTTGCATCGTTCGACAATCAACAAACGTTAAGTTCTTTCAAAACTGTCGACTTTCGTACCGGATTTCGATCTGATAGGTGGCAAATCACAGGCTACGTCAACAATCTGCTCAAGAACGACGAGATCACCGCCGCAGGTTTTTCATCACCGAACTTTCAGCTCAGCTTCATCATACCTACTTCGCCCGGCACGGTGAACAGTTACCTGACGAACCTGCCTGATAAGCGGCAGTTTGGGCTGAGGTTATCGTATAGTTACTGATACTGTAATTACTGTTAGTCTCAACTTTAGGACCGTACGGACTTGCGATACATCTTTCATAATGCCGATTTGTGGCAAGGAGGATGTATCGAATGACCAGTAAAGAACGAGGCATACAGCGCAAGCGCAAGGCGCTCCTTCATGCTGAGCAAACCAGGCATGTGGCAAAGACCTGCCGCTATTTCGGCATCGGCCAGGCCAGCTTCTACCGGTGGAAGAGCGCATACCGGGAGTGCGGCGAGAAAATCTGTCGCTTCCAATATAGCGCCATTGACGATGCAACCCGCGTCCGGGCGATCAAAATTTATGAGAAACATACGCAAGCCAGCGCGATCGACTTCGTCGATCACATCATCGGGAAATTCTCATTCCGAATTAAGGAAATCAGAACCGATAACGGTCACGAATTCCAGGCAAAGTTCCACTGGTATGTCGAGGATAAGGGCATCCGACATGCTTACATAAAGCGCGTAACGCCGCGGCTCAATG
>NSIP01000017.1 GCA_002737725.1 Rhodospirillaceae bacterium | reverse complement strand
GCCTGTGGCGTGCGCGATCGCGGTTACCGTGTTGTTCAGGTGGAGTTGTCTGATCGCCCACTCGATACCGCGCGCGGCGATCACTTCCAATGCGTCGTGGTTGAGATTCTCGAACAATGGGGCGCATTGCAGGCCTTTTGGGATGCGGGGGCCGAAAAGCGCCATGGGGCCAAATATCTCACAGACACGAATGATTTAATTTTGGATGTGGATCACGCGAGCATGCCGGTTCCACATCCCTACTACTTATATCTGCACCATGAATTGATCGGTCAAACGTTCCTTGCCTTGGCTGCGCAAAATCCCAATTACACATTGTTTCGCCCTGCCCGCGGCCGCGAGTTCGACATCGGGCCCGAGGGCATTCGCAGCCTGACCCTCAAGCTGCCAGATGACGCGCCCGCGCCTGACGGCTTCTTGCCCGGCCAAAGCGTTGTCATCAAGCCGCGCTTGGTGGTGGGGGCCGATGGCCGCAGCTCGCGGGTGCGCGATGTGTTAAATTTCGATGTGCATGAGCACGATTATGAAAACCCGCTGGTCGTGCTCTTTGCGCCCCGCACCGAAAATGACCCGCTCAACCTTGTCTCCACCTTCATGAGTGCCCACGGCAGTGTCTCGCGGATTCCGCGCGCCTTTGGGGGGTGGAAGATCGGCCTGCCCATTCGTAAAGCCGATATCGCGTTTTGGAAAACCTCCACGTTCAAAATGCGCAAGTCCGCCATTGTTCAACGCGCTCCGCAACTTGAAAACATCGAGGCTGAACTCAGCGGTTTTTATCCCGTCAAGTTGCTCAACACCAGCAAATGGGTTTCGGGAAATACCGTGCTGGTCGGTGATGCGTGCCACGCCATGCATCCGGCGCGCGGGCAGGGGATGAACCTTGCCATTCGGTGTATCGCTAAGCTCATGAACCTCCTGCCCGATGTGGCTGAGATGGACGACATCGAAATCGTCACGCGGCGTTTGCGCGCCTACGAAAGTGGCGTAAAACCGGCCATCGATAAAGTCCTGGCCGAGAATCATGTGCGCGGCGAGGAAATGGATAGTCTTGATGCAAGCGTAATCGCGCGCAGTGCGGCGGCGTTGAGAGTGATCAATGCAGATTCAGAATTATTACGACGCTATCGGCTTAAAAGTGCGGGCTATGCCGACCCGTTGAGCTCGCCCAGCCAAGTTTAACGTTCGCCCTCAAAAGCTCAGAAGCGTTTGGTCGGCTTTTTCTTTTGCAACAGGGTTTTCAAAATCACGGTTTCGATCAAGTACCAGAACACAGTGGCCCCCAATACGAACCCGGCCACGTCAAAGGGCGATGAAATTTTGATCCTTGAGAGCAGCGCGATCAGCGCGAAAATGCACAGCCCAAAGACCGGAATGCCGTGAGCATAAAAGCCTTATTCATTTCTGCCTCTTGTCGCTAACTGTAGATTGCTTAATGAGGTTGGCATAAGAACCTAAGGCGGGGCGCGCCGCAATCTCCCCCTTTCGGACCAAGAGCACCTTGGGGTTTTGCGTGTGTTTAGGTTAAGATCGCCCATCATTTTGAAAGACGCCCATGCCCGACGATTCACGCCCCATCACCGCCACTGCTCCTGCAGCTAAGCCCAAAGCCCCGGTTGATCTTGGGGCGCATCAAGGCTTAATCGATCAGCTTCGGCAAATCGTGGGTAGTGATCAAACGATGTCTGCGACAGACGAGAGGTTGTTTTATGCCGAAGATACCTACCGCAGCCTTGAGACGCCCTTAGCCGCCGTTGCCCCTGGCACGGTTGATGAGTTGAGCCGCATCGCTGCGGTTTGCGGTCGCGCGGGCGTTGCGCTCGTGCCCCGTGGTGGCGGTATGAGTTACACTGATGGGTATTTGCACACACGCGCGGCCTCCATCACCGTCGATATGAGGCGCTTAAATAAGATCGTCGAGATCAACGAAACAGATATGTACGTCACGGTCGAATGTGGATGCACGTGGGCCGAGTTGAACGCGGCGCTGAAAGCCAAGAATCTGCGCACGCCCTATTGGGGCCCGCTGTCGGGCTTGCGCGCGGTTGTGGGCGGTGCGTTGTCGCAGAACTCGGTTTTCTTTGGCTCAGGGCTTTACGGCTCGGCGGTTGAGCAATGTATCGGGCTGACGGTTGTCTTGGCCGATGGAACCGTGCAGCCCTTGGGCGCGCACGCCATTCAGAATGGCAAACCCTTCATGAAGCACTATGGCCCCGACATGATGGGGCTGTTCTTGGCCGATGCTGGCGCCATGGGCATGAAGGCCCTTGCGACATTGCGATTAATGCGGCGCCCCGAGCATCGCAAGCACGTGGCCTTTGGGTTCTCAACGGCAAGCGCCATGGCCGGGGCGCTCAGCGCATTTTCACGCGAAGGTATTGCAGCCGAAGCGATGGGTTTTGATGCAGGACAACAAAGTGCGCGCGCAGTCGAAGCAAAGCGCAGCTTCAAGGAAGATCTGAGCACGCTGTTCAAGGTGATTGAAACTGGCGGCATACTTGACGGCATCAAGGTCGCGGTCGCTGGGCGCGGCTATTTGAAAGATGTGCCCTACGGCATGCATGTGGCCATCGAAGACAAAACCGCCGAGGGCGTTGCTGCGTTATTTAAAAAAGCGCGCAAGCTTGCCAAGGCCTCGGGCGGAAAGGCCATGCCGGCGTCGATTACGCGCATTGTTCATGCTGATCCGTTTGTTCCGCCCGATTCAATTTTGGGACCCAAGGGCGAGCGATGGGTTCCCGTTCACTGTATTGTGCCCCACAGCCAAGCCGCCGACATGATTGCTAAGGTCCAGGCCCTGTATGCGCGATATGACGAGGCCAAGGCCAAGCATCAAGTCCGCACTGGGTTTTTGCTGGTGACGGTGGGCAACTATGGGTTCCTGATCGAGCCGGTGTTCTTTTGGCCCGATGCGCGGCTGGCGATGTACGACAAAATCATGCGCCCTGAACATCTGGCGCGATTACCTGTTCTGGCTGCCGACGAGGGCGCGCGAGCAACAGTGCTTCAGATGCGCGAAGAATTGGCGGCGCTGTTTGTTCAAGAAGGCGCGGTGTCAATGCAGTTGGGCAAGTTCTACCACTACGACAAGGCACTGAAGCCCGAGGCCTGGGCGCTGTTGCAAAAAATGAAAAGCGTGGTGGACCCCGCGCATATCGTCAACCCTGGCGCGCTGAAGCTTTAATCAGCCAAACAGCTTATCAATATCGTCTTGGCTGCCGTTGGGCGCAGTGGAGGCGGGGCCGGTATCATCGTTCGATGCGTCCATGATCGCATCGATGTCAGCTTGGTCGATGGTCTGCTTCGAACCGTTAATAATCCCCGAGAGCGTTTCCGACAGCTTGCGCATGGCGATGGTGCCAGCCGAAAAGGATCGGCGCATTTCATCGAGGGCATCAATGACAATGGTGGCAGCAGCCCGTTTGACGGTCAAATGAATCACAGCGTTCAGTTGTGCCACCGTCAATTCAAACGGCACTTTGATCGACGAGGGAACGTGGCGGTAAGCTTCAGCCGACAAGGGCCCATAGTCGAGGCCGATCTGAAAAAAGTGTTCGGGGTAGGTCTTGCTTTGCCACCCGACGCAATCGGGCAATATGTCGGTCATATCTGGCAGCATTTCGACCAGCATCATCACTTCATTGAAGTGATTCATATAATCCGTCGCCAGAAGCGTGTTGGGGTTGATCAGGGTCCCTTTCACCTTCTCGCGCCAGATCTCGGCGATACTGCTGGATGATGAGTTTGAGTTTGGCATGCAGACCCACCGCGCTGCAGACATGGCCCAAGACACAAGCCCCCCTTTGGTATTGGTCCACCCACCAAAGTTGACCACCTGCGGGCGATGGCCTATCCATCGGGCATCAGCATTCAACCCTCGAGGAGCGACCCATGCGCGCAGTTGTCATTACGCAAAACGGCGGACCCGACACGCTCAGTATTACCGATGCGCCAATCCCCGAGCCCGCCGAGGGGCAGGTTCGTATCAAAGTCGCATATTGCGCGCTGAATCCGCTGGATACGCACAGCCGGGCAGGGCGTATTAAATGGGGCGTCCCGCCCATGCCCTTTATTTCGGGCTATGAGTATTCAGGCTGTGTTGAGAAAGTGGGCGCGGGCGTTGACGCGTCTATGGTCGGCAAGCGCGTAGCCTCGGCCGGGTCATGGGGTGGCTGCGCCGAGTTTGCCGTGGCTCCAGCCAAATCGTTGGTGCACATCCCCGATGGCATCGATTGGATTTTGGGCACGGTCTACTACACCTCAACACTCACGGCCTGGCATATGCTGCACACCATGGCACGCATGACGGCGGGCGATGTGGTGGTGGTGCACTCGGCCGCTGGTGCGGTGGGTGTCATGACAACACAGATCGCCAAAGATATCGGCGGCACGGTGATTGGTTTGGTCGGATCGGCGGACAAAGCCGCGTATGCGAAATCTTACGGCTGCGATCATGTGATCAATGAAAAAGATGATCCTGACTGGGCCAAGAAGGTGAAGGAACTGACGGGCGGGCGCGGCGCTGACATTATTATCGACGGCAACGCGGGGCCAACGGCGCCTAAAAACCTGCAATGCCTGGCACCTCTGGGTCAGGTCATTTACATCGGGGCTATGGCGGGCCAAGCGCCTGATGTGAACGTCTCGGGCCTGATTGCAGGTTCGGCTGCGGTGCGCGGGTTTGTGATGTATCACGCCATGGCCAAAACAAAGAGTGCCGAGTTCAAAGAGGTTCACGAAAAGCTGATGAGCGGCAAATGGAAATTCCCGCTCAATCCGCCCATTCCGCTTGATCACATCGTCCAGGCCCACGACGATTTCGAGAACCGCCGCACCATGGGCCGGACGATTTTCGTAATCGGTGGAGACCTTTAGCGCGAGTGGAGCGGATTTGACATTCGCACCCCATGTCGCGAATGAACTGAGAATCGGACCACGAGACCTCGATTTTGCCGCAATTGGGCTTTACGTCATCAGTCCAAGGCAATCACCAAGATAATCAGGAGTGCGTCATGTCCCTCATCCGTACCTCTTCTCGCGTTGGCCGCGTTAATGTCGGTCACGCCTAGCCTCGCTCAGACGCCGTCGGCCCCGATGCCCGCAGTCAAAGAGGAAGTCTCCATTTCCTTCGCCCTGTTCGGCGGCATTGATGATTGGTGAGCCGACGGCACCAAAGCACTGTACGTCAGATGACCGCATCCACATAACCACTCCAAGCCTCCGAGCCATAGTCTTTGGCCTCCGATGGCTTGCCCGATGCGCCGTGCCCGCGCAGATCGAAGGCAATGAGATGGAAGTCTTTTTTGTAAGGCGGGGTAGTTCAACTGCTCTTCCCACGAGAGGTAGCTTTGGGAATACCCGTGAATGAACACAATCGCCGGGCCTTGCTTATTGCCGGTCTGCACCACAACCAGGGGTGCGCCGCCGGGCCCGGTGACCGTCGAGAACTCAAGGGGTGCGCCTGATACGGATGCCACCAACCCCACATCAATGCTGCTACCAAAGTCGACACGCGCATGGATCATCTCCTGTCAAAGGTGGCTCATCTTAAATACTGGCAAGGCCTGGGCAATTCGATTCGACAGACTTCAGGGCGACTGTAATAAAGAGAGCCGAGACGCGAGGCCAGGCCGGGGGCGTCTGGTCGAGGGGGAGATCGTTGGTAATGTCGATATGGTCGGAAACACGCGGGTACCCACAGCGCGCATTCTTCGTTTGCCTTGTCGCCTATGGATTTAGCCAGCTCGATTTGGCGTTGTTCTCCTATGCGGTGCCGTCGATCCGCAAAGACCTTGATTTATCGCTCCAAGAGATGGGCCTTATCGTCAGTGTGTCCTACACGCTGGGGGGTATCTTGCAGGTCTGGTTTGGGCATCTGACAGATCGCTTTGGCCGCAAGACCATGCTGCAAATCTCATTAGTGGCCGCCTCGATTTTGGTCGCCGCTCATTCGCTGGTGACAGGGGCCATCTCGCTGACGTTGTTACGTGCGGGTGCGATCTTCTCGGGTGGCGCGCTGTATCCTTCCACGGGCGCCATTGTCACTGAAATTGCACCGGCCCGTTATCGCGGCATGATGGCGGGCCTCTTGCAAACAGCTTATCCGCTGGGCTGGTTTGCAGCCGCGATGTTTGCGGCCCCCTTCCTGACGATCTTTGGATGGCGTGCCTTGTTTCTGGTGGCGCTGCTGTCGCTGCCCTATGTGCTGGTTGTTCGTGCGATGCTAAAAGAGACGGATCGCTACACGTTAGCCAAAGAGAAAACGGAAGGCCGCGGGCTGTTCACATCCATCGGTCATCTTTTCACGCCCGAGATGCGTGCGCGCTCTATCACCACTTTCATTGCGCAGTTTTTGTTTGTGGTCGCCTACGGCGGCTCGGCGATTTTCTTCCCCACGTACTTCGTCGAATCACGCGGCATTGAATTGGGTTCGTCGGCTATACTCGTCGGCATTGGCAATGGTGTCGGGGTGCTGGGCTATATTCTGGCCGCTTATGTGGGTGAGTTCGTATTGACGCGGCGAACGACAGTCGTCGTATGGACTCTGCTGGGCGCTGCGGCCTTCTTGTTCCTGGTGTGGGGCACCAAAAGCTATGCGGCCACCATCTCGGCCTTTGCTGTCATGAGCATGTTCTTTTACGGCGCCGCCGCCGTTAAGTTTGCCTACATCGCCGAGATCTTTCCGACGCACCTGCGCGCGACGGGCTTAGCATTTTGTGGCTCATTAGCCGTCAACTTAGGCACGGCGGTGGGCCCGCTGCTGATTTCTACAGCCGTGGGCCGCATGGGCTGGGATATGGCTTTCACTCTTTTCGTCGGCATACCCCTGGTGATGGCCGGTTTGTTTTATCTGTTCTTGAAGCCGGTGCCTTCGGGTATTGATGTCGATGATGTCCAGAAGCATCTGGCAACATAGAATTAGAACTGAGGAGGTCCTGTGATGAAGGGTTGGCTGGTTACCGAGTTTGGCGGTCCTGAGAAAATGAATTGGGCTGAGTTGCCCGATCCACAGCCCGGCCCTGGTGAAGTGTCGATCCTTGTCAAAGCGTCGGGCATCAACTTTGCAGAAACGCGCATGCGCGCGGGCACCTATTCAGGTATCCAGCTGCCGCAAGTGCTGGGCATGGAATGCGGCGGGCTGATCGAGAAGGTCGGCGCAGGCGTCACGAATTTCAAGCCCGGTGACCGGGTGATGGCGCGCACCCGCGGCAGCCACGCTGAAAAAGTATTGGCCGATGCACGCAAGACGGTCTTGCTCCCGTCCAATCTGTCCTTCGAAGAGGGCGCGGCCATTCCTGTGGGCTGGCACACCGCATGGCACGCCGTCGTGACCATGGCCAACGCACAGCCGGGCATGAAAGTATTGATTGAGGCGGTGGCTTCATCGGTGGGCTCGGCAGCGTTGCAAATTGCCAAGCATCGTGGGTGTTGGGTGGGTGGCACCGCCAGCCAGGACGCCAAGCTGAAGAAAGCCAAAGAGTGGGGCTGCGACGGGATTTATAACTACAAAACCGAAGACATTGTCGCGCGCATTAAAGCCGACACGAACGGCTATGGCATCGACATCGCCTGCGCGACCATTGGCGGCGAGACCATCCAGCGCGTGCTTGATGCGATGGCCCCGCACGGCAAGGTGATGAACTATGGCTCCACCGGCGGGCGCGTGGTCAGCTACGACTTAGGCATCGGTGAACGCAATGTGGAGCTCATCTCCATGAGTATCGATACCAGCAAGTTTTACATCCCGGGCACGGTGAAAACGTTTAATGAGCAGGCTCTGCCGTTATTTGCCACAGGCGTGTTCAAGGGCATAGTTGATACCGTGTTGCCCATGAGCGAACTGGCCAAAGCCCACCAAATGGTGAACGACCGCAATCATTTCGGCAAAGTGATCATGGTGAACAGCTAAACAATCCATGGTCACTCTTTCGGCCTTCTTTTTGCGTCAAGCCACCGGTCGCAATGTGCTCTTCGCATTGGCGGCCCTGGTGTTTTGCATTGGCCTGTTCAAAGTCGTCTTCACACCGATGTACCAGGCCGTGTCGTCGGGCTTCGTGCCCTTCGATCTTCAATTTCCGCTGACCCGCGAAATGATCATTATTCAGCTTGGGGCGATGGGCCCTGGGTCCTTTGCCGCCTACGCGCGGTTTGCAGCCGTGGACATGGCGTTTCCCATCATCGCTTCGTCGTTCACTCTGCTTTTATGGGCGTGGTTGGTGAAAAAAAGCGGCTCGGAAATGCTGCGGGGGGCCTTTGAACGCGGCTGGTGGATTTGGGCCGTGTTCCCCGCAGTGTGTGATTTGACCGAGAATTTCTTCTTTCTCCAAATCTTCGCCACTTATCCAGAACCTGCCCTCGACGCCATCGAGATCGCGGTTGATGTTCATCGTGGCAAGCTGGCGTTTCTCACACTCAGTCAGGGGATCACAGTTGGTTTGGCTGTCATGACCGCATTGATGCAGTTGCGCTGCAAGCCCACGCGTTAGGGAATCTCGGCGAACTTCACAAGCTTATTGAGCTCATCACTCTCGTTGCCCCAGATGTGTTCGCCCTTGGCATTGATGTAACGGCCCAAGAACCAAAACTCTCCGGGCTTGACCACGATTTTATCGTCGGCATACATCCGTTCGCCCGTGCCGTCATTGATGCGGCTGCATTTCATTTTGGGAATGGGACCAGCAATTTCCGTTCCCGCCTTATTCAGACTCACCAGAAAATCGCAGGCGTCGTCCCAGGTCACTTGATCGGGCGTGAGAGCTTTGAACTTCGCCGGGGCTTGGTGCGCGTTGTGCCACGCTTTTTGTTCTTTGAATCCCAGCTCGCGGTATCGCACCACACCCAGCTTTTCATCGGGCAGAATTTGAATTAGCGCCGAGCGCCAAATCATGTCGGGGTCTGTTGAGCCATCGCGCGAACCTTGTTCAAAGAAAACGATGCCAGGGATGCCAGGAGTGTCGATGCGCTGAAAGAGCTGAAACATTAGCCGGTGCTTTTCGGTGTCGGGCTTATCGCTGGCCTGGTCCGTATCGTATTGCGCTTGGCTAGAGTAGTTGCCGCCAATCCACTGTTCCATCAATGTCATCGTTTTCGCGATCTCTGCGGGCGTCATCTTGGGCTCAGCCGCTTGGCTTGTCGTGCTCAGCATAAGACAGCCGCAAAAGATAAGTATGGCGCGCATGATGTCCTCCTGAATTGAGCGCCTATTCTAACAGAGTAGCGCGTCCAGCCAAGGTTGGCGCAGGCTCTGGCCAAGGCTCGGTTAGCCCGGACAGATTCAGGCGTTGCCGTCTGCCGGGGCTTGCGACTAAGCTTTCGTACAGACGACTCAAAGGGGGCTGAACCATGACCAAAATCAATCGCGGCCTTGGGTTACTCTTGGGCGCGCTGCTCGCCACCGCGGCATGGTCGAGCTATGCGGCAGATGTGACTCAACTTAAGAAAGACGCGGCTAAATGGGTCGATTCCAATACCAAAACGCTGGAAGCCGCCAACCGCAAAATTTGGACATATGCCGAGGTTGGCCTTGAAGAGCACAAGTCGTCCAAGGAGCTTCAAGACCTCTTGAAGGCCAATGGGTTCAAGGTGCAGGCGGGTGTGGCGGGTATGCCCACGGCCTTTGTGGCAACGTTTGGCGAAGGCGGACCGGTGGTGGGCATTTTGGCCGAGTTCGATGCGCTGCTGGGCGTTTCGCAATCCGACAGCCCCACCGCCAGCGTTGGCGCCAACCTGGAATCGGGTCATGCCTGCGGCCATTCCATTTTTGGCGTCGGCTCTGTGGGCGCTGCCATCGCCGTCAAGCAACTCATTGCGTCCGGTGCGGTAAGGGGCACCATTAAGCTCTACGGCACACCCGCCGAGGAAACAGGTATCGGCAAAGTCTACATGTTGCGCGATGGCATGTTCAAAAACGATGACGCGATTTTGCACTGGCACGCCGGTGATAAAAATCAGGTCAGCTATAGTTCGTCAAAAGCGTTGATCAACGCCAAGTTTCATTTCAAGGGCGTGGCTGCCCATGCCTCGGCCGCGCCAAGCAGCGGTCGTAGTGCGCTGGATGCGGTGGAGCTGATGAGTGTGGGTGTGCAGTACATGCGCGAGCACATTAAACAAGAAGCACGTATCCATTCGGTGATCACCAAAGGGGGCGGCCAGCCCAACGTCGTGCCGCAGGAGGCCGAGACCTGGTACTATGTGCGCGCCAATAATTTCGACGACGCGTATTTATATTTTAATTGGGTACGCGAGATCGCTGAATCGGCGGCTAAGATGACCAAAACAGAATTGGATGCCGTGACGATTCAGTCGGAAACCCATGATATGCTGGGTAACCGGCCCCTCGCAGAAGCCCTTCAACGAAACTTCGCCATGCTGGGTCAACCCCAATGGACGGCCGCCGAGTTGGCCTTCGCCGCCACCACGCAGCGCGAATTCAAAGACCCCTTCGGATTTGATTACACCAAGGCTGGCATTTCGTTGTCCAGTAACCTTGAGCCATTGCGTGATGACTTTGAACCGGCGGGCCAGGCCTCGACCGATGTGGCTGATATTTCTTGGTTTGTGCCCGTGGGCGGGATTCGTGTTGCATCCCATGGCTATGGCTTGCCGATGCATTCCTGGCCCGTGGTCGCAGCTACAGGAACAACCATCGGTACGAAGGCCTTGGCGACGGCCAGCAAGGTGTTGGCCGCAACTGCCATCGATCTCTATACCGATCCGAAATTGCTGGACGCTGCCAAGGCAGACTTCAAGAAAGTGCGCGTACCTCTCACGTGGCGCACCGCCATCCCCGAGGGCCAAATGGCACCGAAGAGCGTGCGGTAACTACGCCGCCGCTAACTTTGGCTCGGGACCGTCCAGCGGCAGGGCCGTGGTGTATTTTATTTCTTCCATCACGAACGTCGAGGATACGTCGTTCAATGGAATGCGCTTGATCAGGCGTTTATAAAACGCGTCGTAAGCATCAATATCCTTCACCACCACGCGCAGCAGATAATCAATGTCGCCTGCCATGCGCCAGATGGCCGTGATCTCTGGCATTTCTTTCACGGCGCGCGCAAATTTTTGCAGCCACGCTTCATCGTGCTGGCTGGTCCGCAAAATCACAAAGACCGTCAGTCCAAGATTTAACTTCCTGGCATCAAGGATCGCGACTCGTGCTTTGATCACGCCGGTCTGTTCCATCTTCTGAATGCGCTTCCAGCACGGCGTCTGCGACAAGCCCACCCGGGCTGCAATGTCATTGATCGCCAGCCCGGCATTGGTCTGGAGGATGGAGAGAATCTTGCGGTCGATGGCGTCCATGGCTGAAGTCCTGGGTCCGAGGAGGAATGAGATTGAGACTGTCCTATAATAGAATAATAATCCCTTATATATGATTATTTAACATATATATGGCATATTATTCTATGAAATACGCTTCTCGGCTCGACCTAATGACGACGTCACAAAATGAGCTCCTCGTCCTTGTGGTCAGCTTGTCGATGGGCCTGCCCCCCTCTGTTTGCACTTATCAATGACTGGCTCACGAAGCGGCTGACGCCGCGCAAAGAGGCCATTTACGAAAAGATGCCAGATGACGAAAGCCCCGTCATCATTGCGGGCTTAGGTCGGTTCGGGCAAATTTTCGGCCGGGTTCTGGCGGCGCGTAAAATCCACTTTACATCACTCGATATCAGCTCTGATCAGGTCGATTTTATTAAGCGCTTTGGGAATAAAGTACATTACGGCGATGCCTCGCGCGTCGACCTTCTGCGCGCGGCCAAGGCGGATACGGCCAAGATCTTCATTTTGGCGCTCGATGATGTTGAGGCCTCAATTCGCACCGCCGCGACTGTGATCAAACATTTTCCGCACCTCAATATTTTTGCGCGAGCCCGCAACCGTCAACATGCTTATCGCCTGACGGATCTAGGCATCACTCCCATTCAGCGCGAAACGTTCCTCTCGGCCTTGGATCTGGCGCGCGACATGTTAGTGGGTTTAGGGATGGCCCGCCCTGAAGCGGAGCGCACCATGCGGGCCTTCCGTGAGCACGATTAGCGTCGACTTTTTTGAACACTACACGCATCACAATGACATCGAGAAAATACAAGACCTGGCCAAGGTCGGTAATAAAGAGCTAGAAAAAATGTTCGAGCGCGATGCCGTCGAGGTGACCGGTAAAACGGGAACACCCATCGTTGAGGGGCGGCATTTCCTGTTTGGATGAAGCTTAGCCTTGTTTGTCGATGCGCTGGCGCTTGTAGGCCTCAAAAGAATTCCCGGCGCCCTCGAACGGCGTCTCTTTATCCAGATAATCGGGCATCACTCTGGCCAGGAATTCCTGCATCTCCCTTGATGAGTCTTCGACCTTCGCGATCTTGTGCGAAAAAGTCTGGATCTGCTGCATGCCAGGCATTTGGCCCATCATCAACCACGGATGAATGGTGGAGGTGACCACCATAATCGTTTCCATCGGCGCGCTGGTCAGGCTCTCGTCCTCTAACTCCGACAGTCGGCCCTTGTAGGTGAATTGACTACGCTGCACCACCTTGTCAGTGCTCGAGAGTTTTGGGTACTGCGCGGGTGGCAAAACATTGGCGAACTCGAAACCGAAGCTGGCCGAATACCAAACATCGTTGCCCGAGACGATCCACGGCAAATTGAGTTTTTTGCTGAAGTCGGGTTTGGCACCGTTGGGAAAAGCGCCATTGACCGAGTAAATACTCGAAATCGGGCCGTCGCGGACCTGTGTGGGTTCCACAATCTCACCCGTGAGGGGGTTAGTGACTTTCTCAACGTACTCTCCCGTTTCGAGATTACCGAAAAATCCTAAATCAAACGTGCGGTAGGAATAGCTTCCGTCGGGCTGCGGCACCCAATTGGTGCGGATAATACCCTGATAGCGGCAGACGGGCGTGGGCAGTTTGCCTGGCACCACCAAGCTCAAGGTACCTGTGTACCATTGCAAAACGCGCTTGCCCGACAGATCGCCGCGCAACTTGACGACGGCATAGAGGCTGTCTTCTGGCTTGGTGAAATCGATCTTGCTGCGCTTGGTTGCAGCCTTTGCAGTCAAAGGCAGCGCACTGGCCACCGCGGCAGTGGCCAGTGCGGTACGACGTGAGAACGCTGAGGCCATTGCTGGCTCCTATAGTCGCTGAATACTGAAGCTATACGATCGGGTAGCGTGCATAACGACGCCCAGCCCAACCAATCAAGACGATCACAGCAAGGCCCAGAAACATTAAGGGGCTGTAGGCAGTTTGACGTGTGAAAGTGGCGTCAGGCGCAGCATACTCAAATTTTGGAATGGCATCAAAATCGGCCGTCGCCATGCGTTCGCCCTTGACGATCTTGCCGACAAAAAATCCGCGCCAGTTGCCATGGAACCGTTCAACTTGCGACGTGAAATCCTCGAAGTGTGAGTTGCCGGTTCCCACCAGAGCGTTGAGGGCTTGTTGGGCGGCGATGGCGGGCGACGTGTATTGCAGAAAGTCAACCACGCCTTCGCGCTTGCCAGCCTGTTCAGCGAACTGCGCCATGATGGGGGTCACGACTTTCTCAACGGCCGCATCGGTAGCTAAGACCTGGACATAAAAGCCATCCATATTGCCGCCCGCGCCGGCCAACTCGGGATGATCGAACAGATAGGCCTCGCGTGAGGCTGCGGCGGCTTTGTCGGCTTCCTCGGTGGCTTCGCGCATTTCAGTCGTCAAATGCACGCGCGACGGTGCGGGATAGAGCGTACCTGCGATCACGTTGACGATGGATGGCAGCACCACAACAAACAGCAGCCACAAATTGGCCAGCACTACGCCGTTGGTCACCGACGGCCAACTGAGGGCATTGATCAAAAAAGCCAGCGCAAACCAAAATGCCGCATACCCCACGACCACGGCGAACCACAGCGCAACAGTATTGAAGGTTTGGGCTTGCGTTAAATCGGCACCAGCCAGAAATGCAGCAAGCGCCGTAAGCGCCAACAGTACGACGAGCAAAATCAGGGCCCTGGCCGCAACCTTGGCCAAGATGAGCGTGCGCAACGACACGCCTTGGGCGGCAATGAGCCCCAACATGCCGCCCTCCTTCTCTCGCGACATCAAATCAAAACTGATCGCGATAATCAGAATCGGCAGCACAAAGATCATCACGAAGGCAACGTCGAAGCTGCCGGTCATTTGCGTCAGCGGGTTTTGAATCTCGGATGCGCTAAAGAACGTATGACTGGGGTGTGCGGTGACGCGGTAATAGTAAGGCTGCACGTCAGTTTGGCCGACCGACAGCGGTGCTAGCACGTCGTGGCGCATGACAGCGTAGTGCCCGAGAAGGGATAAACCCACATTTCCTGGGCTCGTTACGGCTGGAGGATCGCCGACGGGGTTGCTGTCATAGCGTTGCGCGCCTGCTTGCAAAGCCGTTTGTGTGATCACTTCATCTTGGTTCAGTTTCGCCGCCGCCGTCGTCATCTGCTCGAAACGGGCATTGCCGTTCAGTGCGGCCAAGACCGTCAGAATAACAAGCAGGCTTAAAACCCCCCACCAGGTTTGATTGGTTGAAAGGACACGAAGTTCTTGGTTAAAAATAATATTGAACATGTGCGCGCTATGCCGCCAGTGCCTTAAGTTTACGCGCAGCTAAAAGGCCAGCCACGATCGAGGCCGCCAGCCACAGGAACATCACCATGAAGCTGGGTCCCAACACCGAGAGAAGCTGGGTTAAGGGGGGGTGGGTATAATCAAAAACACCAACCTTGGCCCACAGCTCAGGCCCCGCACGATATTCGGGGTTTGCTCCGGTTGAGTTCATCGTCAGGGCTTTGTTCATCGTGTCGATCATGTTGCGCCGGTACGTCTCGGCCTGAGCGGTGAACGCGATATGATTACCAAGCGAGGTTTCCGAGAGCTCCATGGACGCCATCTGTACGGCCAAACGCGGCGAGAGCACGCTAAAGGTTTCAAATACGCCTTTCTGTTGGTTCAGCGCAGCGTAGAGTTGGCCATAATTTTTATCGAACACTGCGTTGCTCAGTTGCTCTTGCAGGCCCAGCACAACACCTTGGAAATTAATCGGCATTTTTTCAATGCTATCGACTTTATAAAGCTTCAGCATTTGCTCTTTGCGCTCGGCCACAATGGCATCGAGCGATTTTCCGCCCATACCGTTTTCCAGGTCTGCCGCAATCGCTTTTTGAAATGCGACAGAGGTTGGTGTGTCATAGATCAGGCGCGAGGCATCTGCGGCGGCCTTGGGCAAGGCCACGCTGGAGACGGCCCAAAATGCAACCATCACCACCAATGCTGTGCGCGACGAATCTGCGGCAGCCGATACAGCAAGGGTGAGGAACAGAAAGATTGCGGCGTAAACGATGTAGACGGCCACCACGACCAGAGCATGGCCGAGAAACGCAACGCCGCCAGGAACGAGCAGAAGCCCAATCAGGCCTAACACAAAGACAGGGATGACAAATAAACCCGCCGCAGTCGCCGCGCCCAAAGCCTTGCCAAAGTAAAGCCGAATGGGTGAAACGCCCATCGCCAAGACTTGGCGCAAGGTGCCTTGTTCGCGCTCGCCTGCAAAGGAGGCAAACGCTAGCAGAATAACCAACAACGGAAGCAGCATTTGCAAAGTAAACGCGCCAGTCAGCTCGCCAAAGCGCGCGATGGCGGTCGCATCTCGTGCGGGTTCGCCCTCGGCCATGTTTTGCTTGTGGGCCTCAAGCCAGATCGACACGCCAGTGAAGCTAGACACGCCGGTATCGAAGAACGACAGCGGCGTGACAGCCTTGAACGCATAGACGCCATAATGTGCGGCAGCGTGAGGGTTCTTTTCGCCCTGATTTTGCCACTGCGCGTTGACGATTTCTTGCGCGGCGGCGCGTTCGCTGGAAATGTCAGCGTAGCGTTGTGCGGCTGACCCCAGCGATGCGATGAGCATGACTGCGAAAATAGCAGCTGACCACATGACGCGACCATCACGCAAAGCCGACGTTAGTTCCTTTTTTGCAATAGAGAGGATCATGCGTTCTTCTGCTGGCCACTTACTTGATTGGGACTGTGGTTTCGAATGAGACCTTATCAAAGTCGTTGATGAACGCGTCGACTTTCAATTTCCAGTCACCGGGGATGATCATTTCTTTGAACATGAAATGCCACATCCCATTGCCGGTGTTTTGGCCTTTGACAAACACATCGGAGATTCCGGCTGCGGGTAAGTTCCCCGTGATCTCAAGATCAGCCAGCGTCGAGATCACCTGGCCGTCCTTGTCTTTGATGGTCGCCATGATCATGTTCTCGCCGGCTTTTGCAGGCGTGATGTCGAGATCGACCGTATATCCATTGGCTTGCACGGTCGCCTTAAATCCCTCATTCATCATCGCCATGCCGCCCGCACCCGGCGCCATAATGGCGCGCGGTGGTGTCGTCAGGGTCAGTGACATCGCCGCGCCCAGAATCAGGACATAAACCACGATCTCGATACGTATGGTGCGGCGGATGCGGTGCGATGCCGTTGCGTCACCCTTCTCAAGCGCAGGTGTCAGCACGAGTTTATTGTAGGCCGCTAATCCGAGAATGATGGCGACGAGCACCAACTTGCGAATAAGGCCAGCGCCATAGGCGTTGCCCAACAGCTTTGATGGGCTTTCCACTTGCACGAAAGAGATCGCCAAACCGCTGAGAATAATGAGGCCAACGCTGAACATCGCCCACACTGAGAATTTGGTCATCACCACGCCAGCTTGCGTGGCGTCGGTGGTGCCTGCCGTTTTGAACAGAGGATACAGCGCACCAAACCAAAATGACGCACCGAATAGGTGTATGGCCACAACGGTCGCCATAAGCCAAACCGGCGCCGCCGTGGCCGCATGGCCGGTGACCAGGAAGCTGCCGATAGCTGCAACTGCGCCGACGGTCAACGCGCCGGTCTTGGGTTTGTCAGCGCCTTGCCCAAAGGCGTAAATCAGGACCAGCATGGCCGGAACACCGATGACGGCGCTGGGGGTCAATGTGCTGCCTACTCCGCGCGACCATGCGTCAACCGATAACAGTGCGGTTGCCCCGCCCATCAGCATCTCGGCCCCGCCGATTCCGATGGCCAGAAGATATGCGACGGAGGCGATGATCGCCGATGTGCGACCCAGGCTAAACGTTGCTGCGCCAACACCTGCTGGCGTTGGAATAAGAAGCGTAAATAAGGCCGAGCCAGCGGCCAGCAGCATAGTGGCGTAAAGCACCCAGCGGTTTGCAGCCACGGCATAGGTCCATGGTGTGCTGCTTTCCGCGGCGCTTTGGCTCATCTGGGACATATCAGCCATGGGCTCGCCGACAGAAAATCCAAACGTTGTGCCAACCGGATGGGTGTCGGCAGAAATGACGCGGTAGGTCAGAACATAAGTGCCGTTGGCCAGGGTTTCACCCAGCGGCAGATGCAAGTTATTCCCATCGGGCCTGATTTCGCCGGGCTTGCCAACTTCCTTGCCGGTTTTGTCGAGGACCTTGAAGAAAATCGGTCCGACCTCTTCATTAAAATTTAGTGTGAGTTCCTTGGGTGAGTCCGCCAGCATTTCACCGGCTTTGGGTGTCGAACCCAACAAGACGGCGTGGGCAAAGGCTGTCTGAGAGACGCCGATGGTCACAAGAACGGCAAGCAGGCGAATGAGAGTCGAAATTCGGATCATGGCCGTCCCCAAGAAATAGTCAGATTTTAAGTTCAAGATATAGAAACGGCGGAGCGGTTGCCCGCCCCGCCACCTCGTCAAGCGGTTGTTAGTTCGCCGCAGCTTTTTGCTGTGTGCCAGCGTCGGCTTTGGGTTTCGGCACTTCCATGGGTTCCCAAGGATACTGAGCCTTGGAGGCCTTCGTGGTGATCAAGAACGGCGCTGGTCCAGGTGTCGCGCTCATGAATTCCCACAGCTTCTTCTTGAAATCGGGCGCGCCGACTTTCAGTTCTTCTTTGGGCAAGTCCACGTATTTGTCATCGCCTGTTTCGCAAACGTTGATGGTTGGGAAGAAAATGATCTTATTTTCTTCTTTCGGCAGAGCGCCGCGGAACTTCAGGCCTTCGAATACGCCACCAGCGGGGATCGGGCTGACCGGATCTTTCCAGGTAATTTGATCGACGGTTTCGGTGATCATATTGCCGCCTTCGCCTGGAACCGGCTTGTCGAGTTTGCGCATTTTAACTTCGGTTTTCCAGTCGCGGTTGGCGCCGACCGAGACGCGCAGCACGCCTTCGGGAATCTTGACACGCACTTCTTTCACCGGGCTGCCTTTGCAGCCGTGCGTGACGCGCATTTCAAAATCGGTCACATACCCTGCGTAGCCTTCCATCGAGGTCAGCGTGTTGTGCGCCGAGGCGCTAGTAGCAAATAATCCGCAGATCCCGGCGGCAACGGTTGTGAGTAGTAGCTTCTTCATGGACGATTCTCCCTGTTTTGTCCGGTGAATGGCAAACAACAATCTGCTTAAACGCGCGCAATACAAAAACGGCCATCTAGCTCCAATAATAACGTTCAGGCCGGATGAACGCGACTCTTTAGGTTCGATTCAGCAATCTTTTCTGTAACGCTTTGTGTCTGGGTTTGACTTGCCCATTGGCTCTGCTCAGTTCTGCGAATGGTCCATTTTACTGTGGTCCATTTTGCTGTGGTCCATGGTGCTGTGGTCCATTTTGCTGTGGTCCATGGTGCTATGATCAACGGCCGGTTTAGATCGGGCAGGCCCCGCAACGCGGTAAGCCACTGTACCCTTTGGGTTTTTAAACCAACCCGGATCGCTGAAATCTCCTGTGGCCTGGTCATCGCGGATTTTAACCACTGTAAACATGCCGCCCATTTCAAGGTTCCCGAAAGGCCCGCGTCCCATCATCATCGGCAGCGTGTTTTTGGGGCCGGGCATGTGGCCGCTGTGATCTTGGTGTTCGGCCATACCGCTTTCGCCCATGGCCATGTAGCCTGGCAACAACGCCGAAATTTTTTGCGCCATGGCTGATTGATCAACGCCAAGTGTGTTGGGAATTTCATGCCCCATCGCGTTCATGGTGTGATGCGACATATGGCAGTGTATGGCCCAATCCCCAGCGATACCCACGAACTCAATGGCTCGACATTGGCCAACGCCGACAATCTCGGTGGTGTCCGAGCGCCACTGTGCTTCGGGCCAGCGTCCGCCGTCGCCGCCGGTTACGACAAATTGGTGTCCATGCAAATGGATGGGGTGATTCCACATGGATAAATTACCCATGCGGATTCGAATGCGCTCGCCGGTGCGCGCGGCAAGGTGCTCAATGGCGGGAAACGCCTTGCTGTTGAAAGTCCACACATCGAAATCTTGCATGACTGAAGGATCGGGCCGATAGGTTCCCGGGTGTACGGCCCAGTTATGAATCATAAACACAAAGTCCCGATCCACGGGCTTGGCCTCGGGCTGCTTGGGGTGAATGACGAACATACCCATCATGCCGACAGCCAGTTGCACCATTTCATCGGCGTGGGGGTGGTACATATGTGTCCCATGCTGCTGCAGCGTAAATTCATACGCAAAAGTTTCGCCGGGTTGAATGTGGGGTTGGCTTAAGCCGCCGACACCATCCATGCCGCTGGGCAGCAGCAGCCCATGCCAGTGGATCGTCGTGTGTTCTGGCAAGTTGTTTGTCACCAAAATTCGCACACGGTCGCCTTCAACTGCCTCAATCGTCGGGCCGGGCGTGCGGCCGTTATAACCCCAGCACTTCGCGGTCATACCAGGGGCGAACTCGTGATCAATTTCTTCAGCCGTGAGGTGAAACTCCTTCACGCCATCTCTCATCACAAAGGGCAACGTCACGCCATTCAGAGTATGCACGGGCACATAGCCCTTAGCCGACGAAGCTGGCGGTGCTTGAGGCGCGCTGGCTGGTTCTTGCGCGGCGGCTTGTCGGCCGATCAGCGCCGCGCCCAGACCAGATGCCATGCCCGTCAACGACGACCAGAAAAAATTCCTGCGCGATGGGTTCATGGCGTTGCTCCTGTGGCGGGGGCTGTGGTGTCGACGGCCATGCCGCCCATGGCGTCAGCCAGCGCAGCGCGGGCCAGCCAATAATTGCGCACAGCCTCGACATAGCCGCGATACGCCGCGGTCTCCTCGCGCTTGGCAACCAGCACATCAAATACACCGATTAGCATGAAGTTATATTTTTCCTGCTTCAGCCGAACGATGTCTTGTTTTAAAGGCAGAATCGCTGCGCGATAGCGCTGCGCGATCCGCCGGGAAGCACTCACGCTTGCGGCAGCCTTGCGAACTTCGACGCGGATCTGGGACTCAAGCCCGCGCAACTCATTGTCAGCTTTCAGCAGAGTGGCGGCGGCGCGCGCCACCGCAGGTCCGCCTTGGTCGAAGAGTGGTAACGCAATTGAGAGGCCAGGCCCAATCGCCCATTGCCCGTCTGGTTCGCCCTCGGCATCAAGTTTCAACTCGATCTCTTGCCATAGGCGTGTGCTGGTCGTGAGTTTTAGCTGTTCCAGATGCGCGCTGACGTTTTTGCGCGCGGCCATTAGTTCAAGCCTGCGCTCAAGCGCCGTCGTCTCTGCACCCTCCATTGTGGCGTCGTTGGGGGGCAATTCAGGGAGTCGATCAGAAAGCTTGAGGATGTCTGCCGACACGTTAAGCAGCGCAGAAAGATTCTCAACCGTATCGTCCACCTCAAGGCTAGCTTCGTCGACCATCACCAGCATGTCTTCGTGCATGGCTTGTTCTTCGGCCAATTGAAGGTCGGATATATTTCCGGCCGCATGGAACCGCTGGGCCAGTTCCCACGAGGCTTCGCTGGCCAAGGCGATTTCTTTAACGACGGCCAACGCATTGCGTGCACCGATGGCATTCACATATGCCGCGCGAACTTCGCCCACGGTGTGTACCACCGCCGCAGCCACTTCATTCTGAGTTTTTTCAAATTCGGCCTTGGCCACGCGCTGCCGCGCTGGACGCATGAAAAGGTCGAGAACGTTCTGTGCCAAGCCGAACTCTAGGATGCTGCCGTCGGATGGATTCGTTGTGGGCCGCACGAGGATATCGAGCACAGGGTTCGACAGCAGCCCGGCCTGAACCAAATCCGCATTCGCAATGCCAATTTCAGCGTAGCTGGCCTGGAGGGCGCGATTATTGAGCAACGCCACCTGAACGGCGGAATCGAAGCCCAACTCGTTTGCGACAAGGGAGTTCACTTTAGCGGCCACGGCTACGTCACTGGCTGCGTCTTGTCGCCATGCCAGGTCTTGGGTGACGCGATCGCCAAGTGTGGTTTTTAAACCGCCAAAGGCAGCATCTTGATCCACGTTCGCGCATGCGCCCAAAGATAAAACAGCAGCACCAATAGCGAAGGATCGTCCGAGAATAGAAAGTTGAGCGTACATTAGACATTCACCATCGAATACAAAGCAGCACGCAAGGTTGCGTGACGTGAGCTACTCGTGGCACGATCTAAATGCGGAGGCGCTGCTGGGCCAGATGAGGGGATCGATGCGGTCGGTCAGGTGGCGCTGATGTGTTAAGAACGCGATGCTGCGGCAAGGGCGTGGCAAGTTCTAATCCCAAAAAAACAGCCTGCGTTGATAATCGAGTCGGCGAATGAAGATCGACGGGTATTGCTGAAATGGCTGTGTCGGGAATTTTATTGAGGCAGAGTTGGCGACAGAGATCGAATGCAAAATTGCTCTTGTTGCTGATGTCTAGATTATTGTTGCCCATGGCGTGATGGCAGGGCGCAGCAACCGCATTGGCCAAGCCATTCACATGCGCCGCCATGGCGTTTCCAGACACGACAACGCCCATGAGGATCAAGCCGATACTCAGCAGGGCGGTCAGTCGTTTGGTGATGGGCGTGAGGCAGCGCATCTCAAGTTTGCGTCCAGTCTACAATTGAGCTCAAACTTAGGCATAAATCGCAAGCAGATCAATCCAGACTCTCGTCACGATCCCTTGAGGGCCGTTTCGCTACCCGGCCGTGGCGCCCTCGTGAATGGCTTGGGCCAGGCTCGGGTCGAGGCGGAGCAGCTGTGCTAATTCCTTCAAATATCCTTGCTCAGCAAGGCCATGTGGGTTCACGGCCATCACGCAAACGGCGTAAATCTCGGCGGCTTCTTCAGGCGTGCGGGCGGCAGCGGCCACATCGCGGGCAGACAACGGTTTGCCAATTTCGGTGAGCAAGAAGCTCTTTTCTTCGGGGTCGAGCCCCAAGGTCTCGATCTGACCGAAGATTTTTGCACTTTCCGACGCATCAATGCGCCCATCGGCTTTGGCTGCGCAGATCATGGCACGAATCAACTTAAGACTCAGCGCTTCAGTTGCTGTCGAATCTGCTGCGGGGGGCAAATAGCCGCTGTTTCGAAGGGGCGCGATATCAACGATGTCGACGATCTCGCCGACAGGCTGCGGACGCGCTGGGGTGCGCGCATCGTAAGTCATGCTCGCGGGCGGTGCCGTGCGCGTATTTGGCAACGAGGCTTGAGGTTGGCTCGTGCGATAGCGCTGGTAAGCGGTGTAGGCTAACCCGGCCACAGCAGCCGCCCCGCCTAATTTAAGCGCACTCGCGGCCATTTTCTGGCCGGTTTTGCCCGTCAGCGCCCCCGCCAATCCACCAACCAGCAGGCCGCCTGCTAAGGTTTTGCCCTGGCCGGAATTGAGGTTTTGCCCCAACAGCTTATCGATGTTGATCATATATGAAGTCGCCTTACGTTTATTGCTTCTCTCTATGTGGGGCTCTCGGTAGCCATCACAAGCGCTTCGCGTGGCGCACTTTTCCAATGCCTCTGGCTTTCACAGCGCGCTCCAGTCCATGATGTGGCGAGGCGTTTTGCAACACTCATGCAGAAAGACCTATGATGGCCGATCCGATCAGAAACCTTAAAGGTAAGACACTTTTTATCACCGGCGGCAGCCGCGGAATCGGCTTAGCTATTGGTAAAAAAGCCGCTGCTGACGGGGCCAATGTTGTGATTGCGGCCAAAACGGCCGACCCACATCCACGCTTGCCCGGCACTATTTTTACTGCTGCCAAGGAGATTGATGAGGCGGGCGGCAAAGGGCTGGCACTGCAAGTGGATATTCGGTTTGAAGATCAGGTCGAGGCGGCGATGGCCAAGACGGCTGAAACCTTCGGCGGCATTGACATATTGATTAACAATGCCAGCGCCGTGCATGTGTCGGGGACGATTGAGACGCCCATGAAACGTTACGACCTGATGCATTCCGTCAATACGCGCGGCACGTTTTTATGTTCTCAAAAAGCGCTGCCCTATTTGAAGAAAGCTGCGAACCCCCACATTCTCAATTTATCGCCGCCGCCTGACTTGTCGCCCAAATGG
This sequence comes from Rhodospirillaceae bacterium, assembly GCA_002737725.1. GTDB lineage: Bacteria > Pseudomonadota > Alphaproteobacteria > Rhodospirillales > Rhodospirillaceae. The sequence continues at coordinate 22,090 of NSIP01000017.1, read as the reverse complement.
TTTGCGCCCAGTTTGGCCTACACGATGGCGAAATACGGCATGAGCCTGTGCGTGCTGGGAATGGCTGCAGAATTTAAAAAAGACGGCGTGGCGGCCAATGCGCTTTGGCCGCGCACGGCGATTGCAACGGCTGCGATTGAGTTCGAACTTGGCGGCAAGGCGATGCTGAAACACTGCCGCACAGCCGATATTGTGGCCGATGCCGCCCACGCCATCTTGACGCGGACGTCTAGAGCGGCGACTGGCAACTTCTATATCGATGATGAAGTGCTGGCCGCCGAAGGCAAAATAGATTTGGCAGGCTACGCCGTTCAGGCAGGCCAACCGCTGCTGCTCGATTTCTTTTTGTCTTCAGGGCCTGGCGGCAGCATGGACGGCTTTATGGCCTTTCCTTTGTGCGAGTAAGCTGGCCCGCCCTTTCAAGGCTTAAGCACGAGTTCGAATCCCGCATACGTTCTTCATGGGGCACTTGAGACGAGGGGCAACGTGATGGTCGCAGTCTATGCGAGGTATTTTTTGCGGTCCTCTGAGGCCGTTTCTTTTTGGCCTGCGGTGAGCCTCGATACCTGACACTCATCTTTTTGCGCACGCCCACACGTCTTTTGCGCACTGTCCATGGCTGTGAAGACCCGCCAAGTTTGAATGCGGCATTTTTTAAACGTGCGCAGTGCAAATTTACGAAATGAGGGTGTGATGATGAAACTGCTGGAAGAGTTTGACGGTGAGCCAACGTTCACGCTCGAAAACGAGATCATTGATCAAGAATTACAAACCACGGGTGCCGCAGGGCTGGCCATCTCGAAACCAAGAATGTTAGGCGAAGACGTGCGTCGCTCGGCGCTTGAATTGATTCAGGCCCACGGGGGGCAGGCATTCAAGTTTGCGGCCAAGCGTTCCCGCCTGGCCTGCGCGCTGGGCGACCACGAAGTTCAACACATCTGGCGGCAGGTTGGCTGCGCGGTATTGGAATTCCGAGCGCGATCCCACCGAGGGCCCTCTTTCAATTTAGTCGCGTAGCTGCTGGCCTGGGCCGTATTGCAATTACGACCAATGCCATCACCAGATCTGCGGAAAGAGGGCCGGCGAACCGGTTTTTTCAACCCGCCAGTTTCATCAAGATACCTGCGCCCGTGGCCCTCTGTATCAGGCGAGCAATCTCGTCTATAGAGTGGTCTGAGTGCCGGGCCGTTCGCCTTGGCGACATTGAGGCTCCCATCGTCTAGAGGCCTAGGACGCGGCCCTCTCAAGGCTGAAACGCGGGTTCGAATCCCGCTGGGAGCGCCAATTAAATCAATGATTTATATTAAATCACGTTGGCTAAAGTGGCTTCGTACGGCAAACGTACGGCATAAGGCTTTCATGACGACCCATCTCACTAGCTGAGATGCCGGGGTACGGTGGGGGATCATTGGTCCATCCAGGCCCACTGTTACCGGGTAATCACCGCGACCCAATACCCCTGTTAGGCTCCGGTGGGGGTAGGATAACCCTGGGTGGGCATCAGTCGGTCCGTTAGTCGTCAGTCGCCGCCAAGATGTTTTATGGTATTAGGGAAAACCCATACAACTCAGTGAGTCCGACACGGAATGAGCAACGACCCCAGAGACCTCATCAGCGATTCTTATCGCGAGATGAATCGTCAGCTTCATGAGCAGAATAAGAAGTATGGCGTCATGAGAGATTCTGGCGACATGCAGGAGGCAGATGCCGTCACTGCCTCAATTATTGATGTCGCGAGAAATAACAAAATGAAGTCCATTCTCGATTACGGATGCGGCAAGGGAATGTTTAAAGAAGCGGCGTCCAGACTGGCGCCAGATTTAACAGTAACGGAATACGACCCGGCCATCCCCGGCAAAGACGCACTGCCAGAGCCAGCCGATCTGGTGCTTTGCCTTGACGTTCTGGAGCATATTGAACCAGCCTTGCTAGACGCCGTGCTGCGGCATATTCGGTCTGTCACCATCAAAGGTGCGCTGTTGCGACCAAGCCTTGTGCCTGCGCTGAAGACTTTGCCAGACGGGCGAAATGCTCACCTCATCTTGGAAGCGCCAGGATGGTGGCAAGGTAAAGTCTCGCGGTACTTCAACGTGATCTCCACCCAATCGCGGCTCGATAAATTGAACAGATTAGCTGCGATTGATTTGGTTTGCACACCCAAGCCCGCGTAGGACATCACTTCTCTAAGCTCGGCGAAGCCATGGTTGCTTGAGCACTGACGCCCGCATCTGTCCCAAATGTTCTGACGACGTACATAGCTGTAGTACTTTTGCGGCGAAACTCTTGGCTCGGGCTCAGGGAAAGCTTGTGGGCGGTCAGGGGCGGCTCTTGATTTTCTTGCCCCTATGCGCGCATCCCGTTATACGGCAGCGAAGTCCCGGGTAGGGCTGGGTCACAACAATGAGTTCCGTTGCAAGCCTCAGGCTTGCGCTCTCTTGCTGCCGGGAATGCCGATCTCTATGTCCGATCTGCGAACGATTGATCACAACGCTCGATTTCAGGAGGGGCTAGCCCTGCATCGGATCGGCGCGCTTGACTCTGCGGCGGCCTTGTATCGCGAGATCTTGCTGGCCGCGCCCAGAAATTTCAATGCGTTGCATATGCTAGGGGTTATCCATATGCAACGCGGTGAGCCTAAACAGGCCGCTGAGTTGATTCGCCAAGCCTTGACGGTCGATGGACGTCAACCTGCGGCCTACGGCAACCTCGCGAGCGCCCTCATCGAATTGCGAGATTTTACAGGTGCCATCGAGAATTGTAACCGCGCACTCGCCTTAAAGCCTGATGATGTTGAAGCCTTTTACAATCGCGCCACAGCCTTGCGCTTGAGTGGTCGTTGGCAAGGCGCCTTGGATAGTTTTAGCCAAGCCCTCGTGCTTCAGCCCGGGCATGTTGCGGCTTTGATTGGTCGCGGAACATTGCTGCAGATTCTCCAACAGCTCGAACCTGCTTTGGTCGACCTGGATGCCGCCGTTACGTTTGCGCCTGCAAACTCGATCGCGCATTATAATCATGCCCATGTTCTCAAAGCGCTCCATCGCGTCAATGAGGCTGAAGCATCTTTCCGGCAGGCGATACGATTAGCCCCGGATTTTGCCGAGGGTCATGTCGGGCTTGCTGAATGCCTGTTCTTGAAGGGCGATGAAGCTGTCGCATGGGCTGAATACGAATGGCGTTGGCGCACGGCCGGCCTGTCGTCGCTGCTGCGGAAGTTCGCGGTTCCCCAATGGAATTGTCGTGACGACATCAAAGGGAAAACGATCTTGCTCCATGCCGAACAAGGCTTCGGTGATACGGTGCAGTTTGTGCGATATGCAAAGGCCTTTGCGGCCTTGGGTGCCAAGGTTATTCTTGAAGTGCAGCCGCCGCTCAAGGGCCTGCTCGCAAATCTCCAGGGTGTTGCCTCGGTGTTGGCGCGCGGTGAAGCGTTGCCCCAGTTCGATGCTCATTGCCCGCTGATGAGTCTGCCGTTGGCTTTTGGGTCAGGCAAACCCAGCGCGCCTTATCTGGTTGCCGATGTAAACAAAGCTGATGTGTGGCGCTTGAAGCTCGGTGCTACGAAAAAACGGCGCATCGGTCTTGCTTGGTCGGGAAGTGCCACACACGCGAATGATGCGCAGCGCAGCATCCCTTTGCAGAATCTAGCTCCAATTTTGGCTTTGGATGCAGATATCATCAGCGTTCAGAAAGACGTGCGCGATTCAGATCGTGCGGCCATGGCAGAATTTTCGAACGCGAAGCATTGGGGCGAAGACCTGACCGATTTTACCGAGACCGCAGCATTGATTTCGGCGGTTGATGTGGTCATCTCGGTTGACACGGTGACAGCACACTTGGCGGGTGCGCTGGGAAAGCCTGTCTGGATTTTATTGCCGCACGCACCCGATTGGCGCTGGGGCCAAGAGAGCGACCAGACAAGTTGGTATCCGAGCGCGCGACTATACCGTCAAGCTGTACGAGGCGATTGGCAAAGTGTCATTGCCCGCGTCGCCACTGATCTGAAAAGCTACACATCATGACCCCCGACGAGCTGCAGGCCCGTATTTTGTATCGCGATGCGTTGATCATCATCATCAACAAGCCGCCGGGTATCCCGGTTCATGCGGGCCCTAAGGGTGGTGCCAATCTCGAAGATTATTTCCACGCTTTGAAATTTGGATTGCCCCGCCCGCCGGGCCTGGCTCATCGGCTTGACCGCGACACGTCGGGTTGCTTAGTGTTGGGTCGGCATCCCAAAGCGCTGCGCAAAGCGGGAGTTTTGTTCGCAGGCGGCCGCGTTGAGAAGACCTATTGGGCCGTGGTCGACGGCTCGCCGCGTGCTGAAGAAGGCCGCGTAAACATGTCGCTCAAAAAAGAATCTCCGAAGGGCGGCTGGAAAATGATTGTCGCCAAAGATGGCCAAGAAGCTGTCACCGAATATCAGGTCATGGGCAGGTTTGAGGGGCGCACATGGTTAGAGCTCAAACCCAAAACGGGCCGCACGCACCAAATTCGCGTTCATTGTCAGTGGATGGGGTGTCCGGTGGTGGGTGATCAGATTTACGGGAAGAAGGGCAGCGGCAAAGAGGATGATGAATCAACATTGATGCTACACTCGCGTGCCATTTCGCTGCCGCTCTATCCCAGTCGTGCGCCGGTCGCGGTGCAGGCCCCGCCGCCGCCACACATGGTCGAGGCACTCAAGGCCTGCGGATGGCCTGGATTCTAATTTAAAGTCTTAAAACGGTTTGACCTTGCCGATAAAGGCTATGGCGAAGATCAAGACATATACTGTCGACACAGCAACCAACGTATGATTGATCGCGCGGCTGACAGCTTCTTCGCGCTCTGGCGTCGAGCCGTGCTGACCGATTTCCATAAACGGCGCTAAGAAGGGACGGAAGCACAAATCAATCGCCAGAGCAGCCCAAAAGACCAAGCCAAAGAGTAATATCTTTGTGGCAAACCACGGCTGATCGATCGGAGCGTCGGCCACCAACGAGTTCAGCCCGAGCACGGTGAAAATCAAACCCATCACGGCCTGAAAGCCGAATTGGAGTTTGCTCAAATGCTCCGCCAGTGGTTTGCCCTGGTTGGCCCCGATGGTGAAAATCACCACGATCCAGGCCAAGCCGATCACCCAACCAGTAACGAATAGTCCAGTGTCGATGGGATAAAGTTGCAGGGCGTTCGTCAGGTGCAAGCCCACCGGAAAAATCAGGGCAAAGCAGATGCGCGGGAAGATGTCCACGATCATGCCGGCTTGCAACACCGTCATGCGGGTCTCAAAACTATACTTTGGATTTTTGGCAAAGAGCGCGCTGACGAACACGCCGACGTCTGCGCCTAGCCAGAACACAAACAACAGGATGTGAATAAAACCCCAAGCTTCAACAGACATGTGCGTCACCCGAAAAAGGACAAGAGTTCATCGGCAAGCTTGGCGGCGTCGCCGGCAAGCTTTTTGGCGGTTGCGGTTTTTGCGGCGGCCAAGGCCGCTCTCGTCGGGCCGGCATCGGGGTTGTTCAGCAAGATCGGACAACGCACCTGTGGCAGCTTGCCCAGAATCGGGTACCGGAAGTGAGCGGCGTAGGCGCCTTGATAAATGTCCAAACACTTGAAGAGGTCGACCGTGCGGCGATGAATCGCGTCTGGCGCGATGTTGGGTTCACCGTAGCGGCTGATATGATCTTTCTTGCGCTTGAACCAGGGCGAGAATAATTCTTGGTCACGCACCATATTCCACACCTTGATCCAATGGGCGCCAAACTCTTCGAACTCGATGGTCGGTGTATAGTTGGCCAAATAGTCATCGCGTGTCACATCATCAATGACCATTAGTGTCGGCAAGGCAAGGTGCTTGACCAGCGCCGGGTTCTGGATCGCAGTCTCCACCGCAACCGTGCATCCGCCCCAATACCCGAAGATGTCTACCTCGTCATAACCCGCTGCTTTGATGGCTTGTGCCAGATACTTGGCCTGGGCTTCGACAGTTACAGTCGTCCCCATGGGGTTGTCGGATTCACCATTGCCCGGCAGATCAATGGCCAAAACTGGTCGCTTACCAATGAAGGGGGCCATACTGCGATCCATCGAATAGCTTGAACTGGCGCTGGCATGAATGAACACGATGGGGCGGCCTTCTCCGTCTGTATTGCGTCGCGCATACAATGAAGCGCCGTCGATTTGGATATAATCCTGCCAAATCTTTCCGGGCATCGGCTTCGGCTTGGCGATCGCTGGTGCTTGCCCCGTCGCAGGATTTTCGGAAATAATTTTGATGAAGTTAGCCTTGGCTTCATCACCCGTGGCTGGATTGAACGTGCGCACGCTTGCGGGCGGTGTGGGCATCATGTGATGATATTTATCCAGCACATCAGTCTTGGTCGTGGTGATGACCATGTTGCCTTTCATATTCTGCACGGCGTTTGCGCAGTCAAACAAGAAGGCCGGCTTATAAGCGCGTCGATAATCTTGGCATTTCATGAAATCCATCACCGCAAGGTGCAGAGAGGCAGGCGGCGGGATGTCATAGTTCATACGCCGTGCGCTATCTTTACGGTACCAAGGAAAGAAGATCACTTGCTCGCGAAAGCGCGCCCACGCCCAGGTCAGGTGCGACCCGCTCCAATCCGGTTTGAACTCTGGCAAATAGTTGGCGACAATTTCGTCGACTTCTTCTTTGCTCATTTGAATATAGCCATTCATGATGGCCACGGTGACACGGTCGGGGTGACGCAAGCACAGGGCCATCGCACAGACCCCGCCCGTATGAAAGCCATAAACCGGCGCTTTTTGGATTCCTAATTCATCCATCAAGTTCACCACCCCGTCGGCAAAGCCCTCCATGCTCTTCCATTCCCCACCAGGGAAGGGTTCGGACATGCCGTTTCCGGGGGTGTCGGGCGAAAAGACGGTGAAGCCTTTGGCGGCGATCTCTTGGATCAGTGGAATGTATTCGCGCGAGGAGGTGGGTGACTGATGCAGCAACACCACGGGCGGGCCCGATCCGGCCCGGCGGTAGTGAACCTGACGTTCGCCCTTCACGGTGGCAAAATGGCGGGTAATTTGAATGGCCATCGAACGTCTCACTTTTCTGCAGTCTTGAAAGGGCGCTATGTCAGGCAAGTTTAACCGCTTGTTTCGGTGAGGGACAAGACTGGGTTATTGTGAAAGTCATGCCAAAGACTATGTTGGTCGTCTGTCGAGACTGGAGACTGGACCATGGACGGCGATTCTAACTTGCAGATCAAGCGGCGTATGATTGCAGTCAAGCCTGCAACGCCCGAAGCGCTGGCGCCGTATGGGCGTATTTTGGGTCGGGGTTCGGGCATTATGCCAACGGATAGTGGATTTTATTCGGGCAAAGTGGCGATCACCAAGCCTGTGACGTTTCAATCTGACAGCGATACATGCCTGAGTCTTGCAACCATCCAACCTCGCGCTTTTGAGTTGGAGCATATCGAGAGGCATTATAAACACACCCAAGCTTTCATACCGCTGGGGGGTAAACCATTCATTGTTGTATTCGGCGCACCGACCGCAGGCCCTGAGCCCGATTTCGATCAACTCGAAGCGTTTCGTTTCGACGGAACGGATGGCTTTTGTATGCACATAGGCACGTGGCACGAATTTCCGTTCTCGCTTGAGGCCGATACCGATGTGATTGTGATCTTGCGCAACGAAACCAATCGCAATTTAGCAGCCAAAGACGGTGGCGAAGCGCACGGCGATGACTTGAGCAAATTGAATATCCTGCAGCGTACGGGCGCGGTGTTCGCGCTGCAAGTTTAGTTGGTTGATTCTGACATTCACTTCTCAGCTTCGCGAATGTCAAATCCGCTCTACTCGATCAAGCCGAACTTTCTCAGCTCGCGCCACCGTGAGATAATGCCGTGAACGGCATCGTTGGCAGCGCGGCGGTGATAAGCAATGACCATCATCCCGGCCGCGGCGATTGAAGATGACGCCTTCGTGTTTTTCACCGCTGCTGCGAGTTGACCCACGATTTGTTCGGCGACCACAAGATCGTTCAAGTGCCCAAGGCTGTCTTGCAAGTCTTTCAAGATGCTAGCGAGTTTTGTGGCAAGGCGTTTGGGCAAAACGGTCTGGAAGAATTCGGTCCCATAGCGGATTTTCTTTACAGAAATTCTGATTTCATGGAGTTGCTCAACCGACAAGGTGTCCAGGCGCTTGCCATGCGCAAGAATTTTAATCAGACGCTTGTTCAGGGCTCGTAACGCAGAGTCACGCACCAAGCTCGTTCGGGCATTCTTGACTTCATTTTCCATAGCAACACGCCAGCCGCGCCCCGCTAGCCAGGTTTCGAGCCGGCGCAGGAATCGCCGACTGCGCATCGACTCTAACGCGGTATAGGCTCTGTCTTGTGCCAAGTGCCTTGCTGCGCGCAAGGCCTTCTTTATCGTTCGCGTGTTCTGAGGGTGGGGGACATCGAGGGTTGCCGCGGGCAATAACTCGGCAGCAAAAACATCAAGATCGCGAACCGCGCCAAGTTCATCGAGCAGCTACCGCGCCTCGCCATTCAACCATTGACGTTGAGTCTCGGGGATGAAGGTCTTGAACAATGACAGCGCAGATCGAATACGGCGCAACGAAACGCGAACCTGATGCACGCCGTTGACATCGCGGCCTTGGCGTGCAGCTGCTTCGTTCACCGCCCAATGATCCCGGGTGTTGGTGATGATCGCGGCAATGGCGTCGTCCACCGTGGCATCGTGGGCCGGCAAGATCAACTGAGACTTCAGAACCGTTTTGGCTCGCGTGCCTCGCCGATGTCGTTGTGGCGATACGGCGGCAGATGACATGCCGTCTTGCGCTGGGTCGGGAATGGTTTGGGTGCTCATGAAGTCATCGATAATGATACAAAATACAACAAAGTCAGCGCGCGAAGCTTGATCCCTGTCAGCACATTTAACGACGGATGATGCTTACGGGGCAAGCAACCCAACCCATTGAATTGTTTGCATTTGCAGACGGTCAGAAGCAGGGCATATGATGGAAACCATTACAAAGGACAACCCCATGACGCCCACGTTGCACCAAAGCCCCGAGTTAAAGGCTTCCGAAAAGGGCACGCTTCGCAACCTTGTCTCGGCGGAAGAATGGCAAACCCGAGTTGAGTTGGCTGCGTGCTATCGCTTGGCGGCGATGAACGGTTGGGATGATCTGGTGTTTACGCATATGTCTGCGCGGGTGCCGGGCATGGCGAACGAATATTTGCTCAACCCCATGGGTCTGCTGTTTGAAGAAGTCACGGGGTCGTCGCTGGTCAAGGTGGCTCGTGACGGAATGGTTTTGCACGACGAGACGGGACTTGGAATCAATCCTGGCGGTTTTGTGATTCATGGCGCTGTCCATGCCGCACGCGCCGACGCCCATTGTGTCATTCATCTTCACACCATCGAGAGTGTGGCCGTCTCCTGTCAGAAGGACGGCTTGCTTCCTTTACAACAGGGCGCGCTGATGCTGGCTGCCGATGTCGCATATCATGACTACGAAGGCGTCGCATTGGATCTGGAAGAGCGCACGCGATTGAATGCCAATTTGGGCCAGAAAAATTATCTGATCCTACGGAACCACGGCCTGTTGACGGTCGGCAGCACCATTGCTGAGGCGTTTATTCGTGCCTACAGCTTGCACCGCGCTTGCCAAATTCAAATCGCGGCGCAGTCGGCTGGCGCGGCGCTGCTGATTCCCTCGTCAGAGGTTCGCGATAAAGTCGCTCAGCAGGCGCGCCCAACGGGGCCAAGTAAAACGACGCCAATTGCGTGGTCGGCGCTGCTACGTAAGCTTGATCGGTTCGATCAAAGTTATCGCAATTAGGTAAAGCTTACGCGCCGGGCCTTGTGCCCTTAAAGCTTTCGGGGTCGGCACCGAGGGGTGCATATTTTTTGACTGCCGCGAACAAACTGGTCTCGATTATTCGCGAATCTTGTGTCACGCCAGCGACTGTATTCCAGGTCATGTGGTCAAACACTTTGTCTTGCATCTCGAGCGTCGAGTGTTGGCCCTTGAGTAAAATATTGAAGTAAACATCCATGAACGCGTCGACGGTGGTTTTGAAATGGGGCGCGTCTGTTGTTGGCTTGGTGCGGTAGGAATCTCGTGCATTCACGAGCTTTGCCAGAGCCTCACGGCTTGAGGCCAATCGCATATTCAAGTTTTCCAAAATGGCGTGGCCCTGGGCATCGTCTACCTTGATATGCGGATGAAGGATGTCGTGGATGCGTTGATCTTGGGCGTGAAGGCGATCCATGGATGCTTTGATGTAATCAACGCATATGGCCAGAAATTCGAGCGGGACGGCTCTGCCTGCGCTGAGCTGCTCAACGCCAGCAGCGAAAGCTTTTCGGACTTGGCCTAAGCGCATCCGCTCGCGCTGCATCACCGCTTTGGATTCGTTGTCGGTCATGACGGCCTATTGTGCGTGGGGTTTGGGTAAAGTCGCTGCCGCAGTTTCAATACTTTCGCGCAGTTTTGCCAGCAGTTCTTGTTTGCCGAGCCCCGTTTCGATAGCGGGCAAATATTTGAACACGATCTCGCCCGGCTCTTTGCGCACACGGGTTTTGCCCCATGTGTACCCCGAGTTGAGAGCCATTGGGATGAGGGGCACGTTGCAATGATTGTATAGCCCAACGACCCCGGGCCGGTATGGCTTATGCTCGCCAGGTGATGCGCGTGTTCCTTCCGGGAATATCAAAATCTGTGCGCCGCGCGCGACCGCAGCATCGGCGGCCCGCAGCATGCGGCGCATCGCCTTAGGCCCAGCGCTGCGGTCGATGGGAACCAAGCCTGCACGTAGAATGTACCACCCGATGAACGGGATAAAAATGAGTTCGCGTTTGAGAACAAGGACCGGATTTTCAACTTCAAGAAAAAGTTTGTAAGTCTCGAACGATGATTGGTGTTGAGCTGCGATGATGCACGGCCCCTTGGGGATGTGTTCTCGACCTTCGGCGCGGAATGTAATGCCTGCGACGGTGCGGGCCAGAAACATCACGCCGCGCGCCCACACGCGCGTACCGCCAAGTGCGCCACGGCGCGTCACTAAACAAGGCAACTGGATCACCGCGGCAAACAGCGACCACGCCAGAAACAGAATCGTATAAATCCACGAGCGAATCATGGTCATGGTTGACCCGCTGATCCTGTGAGATCTTCGGCCGCAATGCGAATCCAGGTCAGTAGAAATTTGCTGTACTCGCGCGCGATCAGGCTGGCGGTGCCGGGCCAGCGCCACCAATCGGCTTTGACGGCACTGGGAAAGACCGGGTGGGCGATGATCAAGATCTGCGGCATGGCCGTATGCATTTCAAGCAGGCTGCGCGGCATGTGATAGGCCGCTGTCACCAGGCGTATGGATGCAATGCTTTCGCGCTGAACCCAGGCCGAGGTCTCTAAAGCGTTGCCAGGTGTATCTTCAGCTTCGCGACCAAGGGTGATGGTAGCCGCGATCTCTTCTGTCACGGACATGCTGTTGGATATGAGATCGGGCAGTTGCGTGCGCCCGCCAGCGCCCGAGACGAACAATTTTCCCGCGAGCCCCTGTCGCAACAATTCAACGCCGGTTTCGACCCTGCCACGTCCCCCCGTGAGCACCACGATGGCGCCGGTCTTGGTGGTTGTGTTGGCGACGACCACAGGAATTGCTGATGCAAAAACAAACCAGCCCAAGCACCACAACACCATTGCGAGGGCGCTACTTGCCAATGTCACTTTTATGAATCGATTCATCGGACCATTAGATTGCACGAATTGGCGCGGCAGAAAAGAAACCCTCAGACCATGTTCGAGAGAGAGCGTCGAACGGTCAGCATAGCGACGACAGAGGCGATGAGCGCGGCGGCTGGGGCCAACAGGCCAAGCCCAATCCAATAGGGCAAAGGCAGGGTCACGGGGGGCAGCACACCAACATCAATCCGGCGCGCAAGCCAGGCGATTCCCGCTAAAGCCGGGGCGAAGACCATGAGGCCAAGCACCCCACCCCAGAGTGTTTGACGCAGCGCACGCCACGAGAACTGTGACGCGATATGGGCATCGCGCGCACCGACAAAGTGTAAGACCTCAATCACATGAACGTATTCAGTCAGGCTTGCGCGCGTGGCAAAGGCAACAGTGAGAACAAGCGCCCCCAACGCGAGTGTCATTAAAGCCAGCGCGACATAGCGGAGGCCTTGTGCAAAATTGGCGATGCGGGTCAGCCAGACTCGATGATCATCAATGATGGCATCAGCAGCGATGGCCTTGATGGCAGCGGTGACGTGACTCACGCTCAGAGCAGATGGTACGTTGAGCTCGACATCGAGCAGAGCGGGCAGCGGTAAGTCTGCAATCAACTTGTCGTCATTCAGCCATGGTTTGAGGAGTTCTTGAATGCGCTCGCGTGCAATGATATCGGCACGCTTGACCTCGGGCAGTTGACGCAGGGCTGCGACAACTGCCGTGGCTTTGCTGACAGTCGTTGATGGACTCCCGATAATTTGAACGGTTAGTGTTCCGGTAACGCTGGTGTTCCAGTTCTCGACCAAGGCACTGATCGAGCCCACAGCCGTCAACGCGATTCCTGAGATGAAAATTAAGACTGCAACGATCGCGCTCAGAAATCCCCCCATCAACGAACGCCGAACGGGCGGTAAAAATGATCTCACGTTCATCGCGTTACACAGCCCGTGTAGAGGGTTGGGATATGGCAGGAAGCACGCTGAGTGTGCCACGTTCCAGGTGAAGTCTTGGGAACGCAAAGCGCTCCACCAAGCGTTCATTATGGGTCGCCACGATGACGCACGCCCCGAGTTTGTGAAGCTCAACGAACAACTGCATGAGACGCTCGGCAATCGCGTCGTCGACATTGCCGGTCGGCTCATCGGCGATAATGAGCTTGGGGCGCGTCACCACAGCCCGCGCAATGGCGACGCGCTGTTTTTGTCCGCCTGAAAGGATCGGCGGCAAGGCGTCGAAGAGTCCCTCAAGGCCAACCCATTGCAGCAATTCAGTGACGTTGTTCTTGATGGTTTCTTTGGGTGCCCCGATAACGCGCAGCGGCAGGGCGACATTGTCAAAAACAGAAAGGTGATCAAGCAGCCGGAAGTCTTGAAAGACAGTCCCTAATTGACGTCGGATGGTTGAGCGTTTAGCGCGCGAAGCCTGAGCCACATCCTGGCCAAAGAGGCGCAGTCGACCTCCAGAGGGGAGATTGGCAAGATAGAGCAAGCTCAAAAGCGAAGTCTTGCCTGCACCCGATGGGCCGGTCAAAAAATGCAAAGAGCGTACTGGCAATGTGAGTGATAGGTCTGAAAAGATATCGGGGTTATTGCCATAACGCAGGGCCACGCCCTCAAGTTGAACCGGGTCGCTATCATTTTCTTTAGTTTTTGATCGAAATAAAGCCACTGGTGCTGAATTAATACTTAAGATTTAAGGGTTATTAACGATTGTTCGAAGTTTTCAGGTATTAGTGAACGATGGCGTTTTATGGGTATACCTTGGATCCCCCTTAACACGACAACGTGTAATATAAAAAGCGCGCCGTCGTGCAACAGGAAGCGTAATGCGGATAACCTGCCCGAACTGTACGGCTCATTTCGAGATTCCAGCGGAGTTGTTGGGTAAGACAAGGTCGCTCGCTCAAATGCGCGAGCTGCGGCCATTCTTGGTACCAGACAGCCGCGGTGGAGACGCTCGATATTGCCGATATTATGGGGCAAAAGTATGCCGCGCGCGCGTGCCGAAATGGGGGTCGGTTCGCCTTCACCTCAGAAGCCGCCAGACATTGATACGAGGCAAGTCCAAGCCGCGCGTGCGGCTGGCACACCAATTCAGCCTGGCGCGTCTGGAGGTGTTGCTGGTACGCCTCCGCCGCCTGGCAGGGCCCATTTCATTGATGCGTGGTGGCGGTGCCAACGCGGCCGCGCCAGGAGCCCCCGCCCAAGGTCAGTCTTGGTATCAAGGTCAGTAAGGTGCAGTGGGGGGCCGTTCAATGATTCCAGGCGCGGCGGGCGGGCCAGGTCAACCTGCGTTTGGCCCCTCAGCCCGTCGCTGCGGCGGCGGGTGGTACCGGTGCCCCTGGCATGACGCCAAAGTCGATGATGGGACAGGCCGGCGCAAAAGCTGTCGGCGACGCATTAGTCTCTTGGGGGGCTGGCAGCCCTGGTCAGCCTGGAATGCCTCAGTCACCTCAATCCGTCATGGTGGCTGGCGCGGTCGGTGATGGTGCCGTGTCGTGGAATCAAAACCCAGCGGGCGGTCCGGGCCAACCCGGCCAATCAATGAAAGATGCGGGGGCGGCTGGTGGTCCAGGGCAGCCCGGTCAATCAATGAAAGCGCCTGAGGGTGGTCCAGGTAAAGCCGGGGAAACGTTAATGGCTGCCGCTGGTGGTCCGGGGGGCAGTCGAGCCTACTAAAAATGGCAACGAAGCAGCAATGGGCGCTGCGGGCGGCCCCGGTAGCAGCAAGAAAGATTTTGAGCTGAAGCAAGGCGAGAGCAAAAAAGCCGCCGAGGCGGGCATGGGGGCCTCTGGCCCAGGGGCTGAGGATGAAGAAGCCTCCGAGCATTTCCAAGGCAAATCCGACGAAGACGCGAACCTCGTAGATCCAGACGCTGACCGTCCTGACTTTGGTGGCAAAGGCCCTGGTGCTGCTGCCGATGATGACGATGCCGAGATGGGCATCGCCAAGGGAAGCGCAAAATCCGCCAAGGCAAAAGAAGCTGCTAAACAAGCGGCAAAACGAGCCCAACGCGAAAAAAGTAAACCGATGAACCCGGCGCACTTGACTGCAACCGTCAGTGCAATTGCATTTTTGTCGGTGGCAGCATTGCTCTGGTTTGGTCGCGACATTGTTGAGAGCGTGTTACCCGCAGCAAAATCGTTTTACGAAAAAACCGGTGTTGCTGAGGCACGCCCTGGCGATGGCTTGAGATGGGCGGAATCGAACAAACATTTACAGCGGATCGGCGGGATCGAAACCCTGGTTGTGAAGGGCTTCGTGTCCAACATTGGCGAAATCGTAAAGCCCGTGCCAGCGATGAAACTACAATTGCTTGATGAACGCAAAGCAGTGATTCAAGAATCTGAAACACCGTCGCCGTCAGCGCTGCTGAACCAGAACGAATCTGTTGAAGTGGAACTTCGCCTTGAGTTCCCTGATATGGCAAAAGCGAAGGATGGATATCGCATGGCGTGGTCGGAAGAGTAGCAATGCACCTGCGAGTTGCGTTTTGCTCTGTCTCTAGAACTGCTTCATGAGCCGTCTGAGGTAGTCCTGCTCGTCGGCTGGCCGTGTGCGGTCGGCGGCGCGTCGCTGCAGTTCTTCCATAATGGCGCGAACCCGCTCGGACATACTGCTGGCGTCGGGTGCATTTGGAATATCGACCTGGCTATCGTCGTCAGGTCCATTGCGTTTACCCAGGGGGTCGTTGCCACTTTCGCCATCGCCCGGCATCGGGACTGCGCCAGCCAAGCCCTTCTCGGCCAAAGCTTGCATCAACTGCTCGTTTGCATCCTTCATACTGTCTTGAAGCCGTGCCAGGGCATTTCCTTGAGCATCGGTGGCAGGCTTCAAAGCTCCAGCTTCGAGTGCATCGCGCGCGGAACGCATGGCGCTTTCGGCTTCGCCCATACTCTCAGGAACTTGTCCTGCGGCTTCAGCCATGCGGCCCATCAGATCGCCAAGTTGTTTGCGTAGCTTTTCTTGCTGGTCAGTGGCTTGTCGCTGTTGCTGGTTTTTCTGTTGAGCCTCGCCTCGTTGCGCGGCCATCTGGCTTTTGCGTGATTGTTTAAACGTCTCTTCGAGGAGCTTCGATTGCTCACCTGTCAGCGATTTCAGATCACGCATGATCTCTTGCGCTGTTTTGACGTCTGGATTGTCGCGTTGGCTGGTCGCAGCCGAGCGCATCGCTTGCAGCATGTTTTGTAATTCAGCCATCATCTGCCGGGCGGCATCTTGCGCGCCCATCTGCGTCATCTGGCGCAGATTATCCATCATTTTTCTCAGTTCTTCGGGGCCAACACTGCGCTGACCTGCCTCAGGCTTGAGCATGTTCAAATCAGAATTGGGCATGCGCGATGCGATCTCTTTGGCATACTCGCCAATGGCACGTTGAAGCTGATCAATGAGGCGCGCGATTTCCGCAGGAGAGGCGCCGCGTTCCATCGCCTCTTTCAGTGCTTTTTCCGCTGCATCAAGCCGTTGCTCGGCGACAGCCAGGTTTCCGTCTTCAATTCGCACGGCCGCTGCCCATAAGATCGGCGGTAAAGTTTGAGCAGCGCTTTGAACGCTATCGTAAGCAAGGCGGGACTTTGCGGTCGCCAGTTCCAAATGCACTCGCGCATCACCGCCGAACGACGCCGGAGATTGTAAGATCGTCGAAAGTTTGCGAAATGCCGGAACCGCGATTGCATCAGGATCCGTCAGCAAGCCTTTGCGGATCGCGATGACCTCTTTGGCGACGGGGTGCTGGAAGATACGCTCAGGCAACATGACTTCATGGAATGCGCTCGGTGCGCTTTGCCCGGCTTGGTCGGTTACAATCAGTTGTACCAAAACCGATTGGCCTGCCCAAGGGTGAGCCGTCAGGTCATGCAATGATACCTGGCTGGCCTCACGCGGATTGAATGGCGGCAGTGTCACATCAAAATCAATCGACTCAACCTCCACATTCGGGTCGGTCACGCTTTGAGCCACCTGATCGGCTTTGACGATATGGCCCTTCACCGACTCAATGCCGTAATCGTCGGTCGCTTTGTAATCAAGCCGCAAGCGCCACCGTCCGGCCTCTTGGGGTTCACGTGCAAAATTGATGTAGGGCGGAAGGTCAGGGAGTGGATCGAGTTTCCACGATCCGAGGACGCGACCACGTTGACGAACTTCCAGCAATTCGCCATTGGGTAATTCCTGCTCTACGCGCAGGCTGTTGTCTGCAAGTTTCTCAAGGGTGACGTTTCTATCGCCCACCATGGCAGTTGTTGTGCGCGAGGTTCCGGTCACAACAATCAACATTTTGCTATGCTCAGGGATATCCAATATGTCTGGGATAGCTGTGCCCTGCGCGGCAGGGCTCTCGACAAAGATTGGCGAGCGCCCTGTATAAGCTGGCGGTGTAATCCAGACCTTTACACTCGGACCTGTACCACTGTCGTCCCATGACGGCCACGCAGCCCGATACAGCCGCGGACCCATATCGCCCCAACTTCCAGCTCCAGCAATGAACAGTGCGATGACGGCGAGGGCACGAATGGCATGGCGGTCAATGGCGGCCACACCCGGCGACGGCCAACGAGGGTGGAGTGCCGCCAGGCTGGATTTCGCTCGGGCTTGATGCAAGGTCCAGAGTGCGCGTTGCATGGACGTGGTGTCTGTTGAAGCTTCGCCAACCAGGCGATCTTGAACGGCGGTGAGTGGGCGGTGTGGTGTGGCGGCATCTTGCTCGAGACGAATCTTAGCTGTCTCTAAGCTTGGCCATCGAAAGTCCCTCAGACGGCGTGCGGTCGCCACGCTCAATCCGGCCAATGCGCCTAAAACAACAATCACATGCAACCAGCCTGGCAGACTCGGCAACAGGTCCGTTAAAATCACAGCGCCGATCAAGGCCGCGAGACTGGCGGCCCACCAAAGACGCACCCAGAGCCGCTCCCAGGCAACTGAAAGCCATGCGGTAGCGACGCGCAATTGCAGCCTGGCGCCAAGTCGAACGAAGTGCGGATCACTTAAGGTCATGACCCCAGTTTAGTGGGCTTTGTTGAAAACCGCTGCAGACTTTTGATGAAAAGACCTTAAGCGAGCCAGGGTGGCAGCTGTTCCAGGGCCATCATTTCCTCGAACGAGGGGCGGCGGCGCACCACGGCCCATTGGTCGCCATCAACCAAGACTTCAGGGATCAAGGGGCGGGTGTTGTAGACCGATGACATGGCGGCGCCGTAAGCACCCGCGGTCAACAGGGCCACCAGATCGCCTTCCGCAAGCGTTGGAAGTGTCACATCCGAGGCAAACTTATCTGAGGACTCACAGACGGGTCCGACAATCTCATAATCTGCGCTTGCAGCGTTGGCGGCGGGCTCACAAACGGGGATCATCTCGTGGCGCGCATCGTACATGGCCGGTCGCATCAGGTCGTTCATGCCCGCATCGATGATCGCAAATGTTTTCTCAATGCCGGTTTTCAACACCACAACTTTGCTGACCAAAATACCCGCATTGCCGACGAGCAGGCGTCCAGGTTCAAATGAGAGTTTGCAGCCGAGATTGCCAAACACCCGCATGACCATCGCACCGTAATCGGCCGGCAAGGGCGGGGGGATCGCCGAGAAGTCGTAGGGAACCCCAAGGCCGCCGCCTAAATCAAGGTGATCGATATTGAAGCCTTCATTACGCAACATGAGCGCCAAGTCGCGTACACGCAGGAAGGCGTCTTCAAAGGGTTTTAAGTCGGTGATCTGTGAGCCGATATGAACCGCAATCGCGCGAGGGTCCAGCCCAGGTAAGGCTTTGGCCTTGCGATACAGGTCCGGTGTCAGGGTCCAATCGATGCCGAATTTATTTTCCTTGGTGCCCGTGGTGATCTTGGCGTGGGTCTGCGCATCCACGTGCGGATTGACGCGTAAAGCCACGCGCACCGTGCGGCCCAGTTTTGTGGCAAGCGTGCTGAGCGTGTGCATCTCACTTTCAGATTCGATATTGATCTGGCCGACGTTTGAACGCACCGCAAGTTCAAGTTCTTCGACCGATTTGCCAACGCCTGAGAACACTATGTTTTCTGGCCTAGCTCCGGCCTGCAGCACCAAACGCAATTCGCCGCCTGAAACGATGTCAAACCCAGAGCCCCAATTGGCCAGTAAACGGAGCACGGCCATATTTGGGTTCGACTTCACCGCAAAATGAATGGCGGTA
The DNA here is from genome assembly GCA_002737725.1 of Rhodospirillaceae bacterium. Taxonomy (GTDB): domain Bacteria; phylum Pseudomonadota; class Alphaproteobacteria; order Rhodospirillales; family Rhodospirillaceae. Next base: position 3,208 of record NSIP01000017.1, on the reverse strand, counting down.
TCAAGTTTGCCGAAAGCCGCGCGAAAGACATCGTAATGGCGCTTCAACGTGGCTGTCGAATAACAATAGAACGGCGTGCCGACCTTGGCGGCAAGATCAGGAATGGGCACGTTCTCGGCGTGTAGAACGCCGTGCTTGTATGTGAAGTGGTGCATCTTGGGCTTTACTGCTTGGGATATTGTTGCGGGTACCTGCTGCCGTCTGGGGGCGTGAGGTCGCCGCGTTTACCGCACGCCGACAACTCTGCCGCCAGTACGATCATCAATATCACCATCATCACGTTGCGTTTGGTCACCATTTCAAAACCTCACCGAGAAAACGGTCACGCGCCGCTTTGGCTTGCGCGCGCACATTGTCAGGGGCCGTACCGCCGTAACTGACGCGGCTCGCAGCCGCGGCATCAACGGTCAGAACTTTAAGCACGTCGGCGTTGATTCGGGGCTCGATGGATTGCAGATCTGCTAACGCGAGTTGACCTAATTCACAGCCTTTGGATTCGGCCAACTTCACGGCTCGGCCCGTAATATGGTGCGCATCGCGGAATGGCACATTTAGTTTTTGCGTGACCCAATCGGCCAAGTCGGTTGCGGTCGAATAACCACTACGCGCACTTTCCCTCATGCGCTCAGGGTTCGGCTCTAGATCGGCGATCATACCGGTCGTGGCCGCGATACAAAGCTCAAGCGTATCGGCAACGCCAAACAGCGCCTCTTTGTCTTCCTGCATGTCCTTCGAGTAGGTCATCGGCAAACCCTTCATGACAGTCATCAAGCCAATCAGCGCGCCGATGACGCGCCCAGATTTGGCACGCACCAACTCGGCGGCATCGGGGTTGCGCTTTTGGGGCATCATCGAGCTGCCCGTAGTGAAAGCGTCGGAGAACTTGATGAATCCGAATTGAGGGCTGAACCAAATCACCAGCTCTTCAGCCAGCCGCGACATGTGGACCGATAAAATACTGGCAGCCGCCATGACCTCGAGCGCGAAATCACGGTCGGCCACGGCGTCCATGGAATTGCCCATGGGACGGTCGAAGCCAAGTTTCTGGGCCGTCATGTTCCGATCAATGGGAAACGACGTGCCGCCCAGCGCGCCCGCGCCCAGCGGCAGCTCATTCAAGCGCTTGCGCGCATCTGCCAACCTGCCACGGTCCCTGCCCAGCATTTCAACATACGCCAGCAGATGATGGCCAAAGGTCACGGGCTGCCCCACTTGCATATGGGTAAAGCCAGGCATGATCGTGCCTGCGTGTTGTTCGGCCTTATCAATCATCACGCCTTGAAGCGTCTTTAAGCTGGCATCAATCTTGTCGATCAGATCGCGCGTCCACAGCCGAAACCCGGTCGCCACTTGGTCGTTGCGCGAGCGGGCTGTGTGCAGCCGGCCTGCCGCTGGCCCAATTAAATCCTTCAACCGGTCCTCGACATTCATATGAATGTCTTCCAGCGCGTCTTTGAATGGGAACTGACCATTGGCCAGTTCGGCCGCGACTTTATTCAGCCCCTCGACAATCACTTGCCCATCGGGACTTGAAATGATGCCGCGCGCGACCAGCATCTCTGCATGGGCAATACTGCCGCGCACATCTTGGGCGGCCATGCGCCGATCAAAAGGCAGTGATATGTTAATCTCGGCCATGACAGCCGATGGGCCTGCGCTAAAACGGCCGCCCCACATTTTGCTTGTCATGTGCTACCTTTGCCGTTCATCACGTTGACCCTGGAGAAAACATGAACCAGTCGCGTTCGCCTCGCTATCTAATTCTTACCGCTGCGGCCCTTGGTGCGGTGCTTATCACCGCCCTGACACTGCTGGCAAGCAGACCCGACACGTTGCCCACGCAGGCGGCAGCTCCGATCGTGATTGCACCCGCTGCCGCCGCCGAGACCGACGAGAGTAAAAACGAGATTACGTGGCATGCAAAACCGCTGCCGGGGCCTCTGGCGACTGTGATGCAAGACAGCAAAAATGCCGATACCACGCTGGCCGCCTTCAAGGGCAAGGTCGTTGTGGTGAATTACTGGGCCACCTGGTGCGCGCCCTGTGTGAAGGAAATGCCGACCCTTGATGCGCTTCAGGTCAAGCTTGGTGGGGCTAATTTCCAGGTTTTGGCGGTTTCGCAAGACCGCGAAGGTTTGAAGGTTGCCCTGCCTTTTGTCGAGAAGAATGGGTGGAAGAGCATCGGGCTGTATGTCGAACCCAAAGCGCGATTTGCCAAAGACGCGGCCTTGCGTGGTTTACCGACCACCATCATTTTGGATCAATCCGGCCAAGAGATTGGCCGTCTCGAAGGCACGATAGATTGGATGGCACCGAAAGTGACCGACGCTTTGTCGCGCTTGATTGCCAAATCACCGGCTTAAGTTTCGTCTGGCCCTACCGCTGCGCAGCGCCTGCCCACGCCAACTTGATGCCCTTGCGCTCAAAATAGCGCTGCAAAATCCAGGCCGTTGCAAAGGCCACAAACGCACCCGCAATCACATCGCTGGTATAGTGCACTGTGATGATGAAACGGCTTGCGGCCACCAGCACGGCTATTGTCCAGAACACGGGGCGTCCTCGTGGCCATAAAAAGCCCAGCGCCATCATGGCGGCGACGATGGATTGTGTATGGCCCGAGGGAAACCCGCAATCTTGCAAGGTCAGCGCGAAGGGCGCGAAGTCGTAGGTTCCGTCGTTAAAGAGAAATCGTGGGCGATAACGACCGAACGAAATTTTAAGAGCGTTCACGGCGGTTCCCGAAATCGCCATTGAAAGGATCACAAAGAGTAGCCCGCGGGCACGTCGCCGCCATTCCCAACTTTGACCTGTGTCTGCGACTTGTTTGCTACGCCAAAAGGTGGCGATAAAACCAAGCGCGGCGGGTGTGTACCACACTGCACTATGGCCAGCTGCCGTAATGGCGCGGAAAAATGCGACCCATGCCTCGTCGCTTCGCGCCAAGAAGTAATATGCGATCGGGCGATCAACCCAGAGGATGAAGCATGTGCAAAGGGCCCCAGTGACGACACCCAGAAATGCGATCTCGCGCCATGGTAGCCAAGCGGGGGGCGTGAACGGAATCGGGTCCGACGCGGTTGTTTTTTCACCAGACTCAGCCGTGAATCGCGGGTCAACATTCATGGAGTTAGACTCGGTACCACTTGAACCACCAACATATTGATCTGTGCGCCACGGGTATAATTGTAGCCTGGAATCGCTTCACGGC
>NSIP01000016.1 GCA_002737725.1 Rhodospirillaceae bacterium | reverse complement strand
TGAGCCTCCGCGACGTCGAGGATCTGTTAGCGGAACGCGGCATCACGGTTTCCTACGAGACTGTTCGGCGCTGGGTGAACCATTTTGGGCCAATGATTGCATCGGACTTGCGCAAACGTCGGCCAAGGCCCCACTCGACTTGGCATTTGGACGAAGTCTATCTCAAGATCGATGGCCGCATGGTCTACCTCTGGCGTGCCGTCGATGCCGAAGGCGAGATCCTCGATGTTCTGGTCCAGGCAAAGCGGGATAAGCATGCCGCGTTAAAGCTGATGCGCAAGCTGCTCGGTTATTACACCATAGCAGTGGTGACGCACTCTGGCACGAACGCCACGGTAATAAGCACCAACCCCCAACTGACAAAACCGCCAGAACCCTTTTGTATTGTGTCAGCATAGTCTAAGGGGAGGAACCTCGGACGTTAAGCAGATTGACATGAATACGAAAACAACCCCCTCGACCGCAGCCAAACCGAAATCTGACCACGCCCAGGCCCGCTCGGCCGAGGCCCTTCGTGCCAATTTGCTCAAACGCAAAACCCAGGCGCGCGCCCGGGCCAGCGCTGAAGACGCGCGAGTTCCTGCCCCCAAGGATGACGCGTCGAGCTAACTTGAGCGACTGGGTCACAGTGGGCTACAACCCCCCTCCACATTTCGCCTTTGCATAAGGGTTTCTGATTATGTCCGTGATGCCCGATACCTGGATCCGCAAAATGGCCACCGAGCAGGCCATGATTGAGCCATTTACCGAGAACTTGAAACGCGAGAACGTCGTGTCTTACGGCGTCTCATCCTATGGTTACGACGCGCGCGTGGCCGACGAGTTCAAAATTTTTACCAACCTCGACTCTGTGGTGGTTGACCCCAAACAATTTTCCGAGAAAGGGTTCGTGGACCGGAAAACTGATATCTGCGTGATTCCGCCCAACTCGTTTGCCTTGGCGCGAACTGTCGAATACTTCCGTATCCCACGCGACGTACTGGTGATTTGTTTGGGCAAGTCCACCTACGCGCGCTGTGGAATTATTGTGAACGTGACGCCGCTCGAGCCTGAATGGGAAGGTCATGTGACGTTGGAATTCTCAAATACCACGCCAATGCCTGCGCGCATTTATGCAAACGAGGGGGCCTGTCAGTTTATCTTCCTGAAAGCCGATTCACCCTGCGCGGTGTCGTACCGTGATCGCAAAGGGAAGTATCAGGGCCAGAAGGGCGTCACACTTCCGCGCCTATAAGAAGACGTCGTCATCAGAAAAATAGGATTGAAAAACGTGGATGCTATTCGCATACAAGGCGGCGTGCCCCTGAACGGAACCATCGTGATCGGAGGCGCAAAAAATGCCGCACTCCCTCTGATGGCAGCCGGGCTGCTCACCGACGAGCCTCTGACGCTGACTAATATGCCCGAGCTCGCCGACATTGCCACCATGGGCAACTTGCTGCGCCAACTGGGTGTGCGCATTGACCAATCCGCATTGGGCGCGGGGGCTGACATTGCTGAAGTAGGTGCGACTGGCCGCACCATGACGTTGCGCACCGAGAAAATCGCCTCGGTCATCGCGCCTTATGATTTGGTGCGACGGATGCGCGCCTCGGTGCTGGTGCTGGGCCCACTGGTTGCGCGCCACGGCGAGGCGAAGGTTTCGTTGCCCGGCGGCTGTGCCATTGGAACGCGCCCCGTCGACTTACATTTAAAAGCGCTGGAAGCGCTCGGGGCTAAAATCGAACTGAAACAAGGCTACATCCACGCCACCGTGTCCAGGCGTTTGAAGGGCGCGCAGATTATTTTTCCGAAAATCACCGTCGGGGGTACGGAAAATATTTTGATGGCAGCGTCGCTGGCTGAAGGTGAAACGATTATTGAGAACGCGGCCCGCGAACCTGAAATTGGTAATCTCGCCGATTGCCTCAATGCCATGGGGGCCAAGATCACTGGCATTGGGTCGGGCACATTGAAAGTGCAAGGCGTTGAGCGGCTGCACGGTGCGCGCGTGGGTGTGATTCCTGACCGTATTGAGGCCGGCACGTATGCGATTGCGGCGGCGATCACGCGCGGCTCCTTAACGTTGACGGGCGCGCGGTACGATTTGTTGAAGTCCGTGTTTGATTCCATGAAACAAGCAGGCGTCGAGATTACCCAAAACGCTGATACCATTACCGTGAGTGCAAAAAAACGCCTGAAGGGCGTCGATGTGATGACCGAGCCTTATCCGGGTTTTCCCACCGACATGCAGGCCCAATGGATGGCGTTGATGGCCACCGCTGAGGGCGCGTCCATGATCAGCGAGACGATTTTTGAAAACCGCTTTATGCATGTGCCTGAACTCACACGCTTTGGGGCCGACGTGAACGTGCATGGCACATCGGCCATTGTGCGGGGCACGGCCCAGTTATCAGGCGCGCCGGTCATGGCCACCGATTTGCGGGCCTCGGTGTCGCTGGTGCTGGCTGGCTTAGCCGCCAGCGGCGAGACGCTGGTGAACCGGGTCTACCACCTTGATCGTGGTTACGAGCGCCTTGAGCAGAAACTCGAGGCCTGCGGGGCGCGTATAGAGCGCGTGACCGGCGGCTAAGCCCCTGGTTCTCAAGGCTGATCCGGTGTGGTGACGCGCGTCAAAACCGTGTAAAATCTCCACGCGCCGGGGCTGTTCTCCGGCGCGTTAAGTTTTCAGGCCCCGCTTTAAACTGTATGTCGCTTCAACCACTCATTATTGCCCTGCCGAAGGGCCGCATTCTTGACGAAGCGCTGCCTATCGTGCGCCGTGCTGGCATCGAGCCCGAAGCCGCGTTGGCCGACGATAGTTCGCGCGCGTTGCAGTTTTCTACCAACTTGCCCTATGTCCGCATTATCCGCGTGCGCAGTTTCGATGTCGCGACGTTCGTGGCGTTCGGTGCGGCGCACTTAGGGATCGCGGGCAATGATGTGCTGATGGAGTTTGATTACTCCGAAATTTATGCGCCGCTGGATTTGGGGATCGGCAAATGTCGGCTGTCAATCGCGCAGCGCGCGGATATGGGCGAGGACTTGGATCTCTCGCGGCTCAGTCACGTCCGCATCGCAACGAAGTACCCCAACATCACCTCGAAATGGTTTGCCGAGCACGGTATTCAAGCGGAATGCGTGAAACTCAATGGCGCGATGGAACTGGCGCCTGCGTTGGGCCTATGCCCACGCATTGTTGACCTCGTCTCTACGGGTGAGACGCTCAAAGCCAATGGCTTGAAAGAGTCCGCAACGATTGCGCAGGTGTCCTCGCGTCTTATCGTGAATCGGACAGCGCTGAAAGTCCGTTCCGAGGAAATCAGCGGCTGGATCGAGCGCTTTCGCTCGGCGGTTGCGGGTTAGGGTGCGGCATGTCGCGCATTCTGTATGCCAAAGACGCCGGCTTTGAGAGCGCGTTCCAAGCGCTGATCACGGCCAGTCGCGACGAAAAGACCGACGTTGACGGTGCGGTCCGAGATATCTTGGCCGACGTCAAAAAGCGCGGCGATACAGCCGTGCTTGATTACACTGCACGCTGGGATCGGTTGTCATTAACCGCTACAACGATGCGATTTCCGGCTGACGAGATCCGTGATGCGCACAAGCACTGCAATCCAGAAACCTTGAAAGCGCTGCACATTGCTGCCGAGCGAATTGCCGACTATCACCGTCGCCAACTTCCGAAGGACGAGCTTTATACCGGCGCTGATGGCATCACGCTGGGCTGGCGGTGGACACCCGTGTCATCGGCGGGACTTTACGTGCCTGGTGGCACAGCCGCGCTGTTTTCTTCGGTGCTGATGAATGCCATGCCGGCCAAAGTAGCGGGCGTTCAGCGCCTTGTTGTCACGCTGCCTACACCAGATGGGAAAACCAATCCGCTCATGTTGGCTGCATGCCAGATTGCAGGCGTGGACGAGGTTTATCGGATTGGCGGTGCGCAGGCGATTGCGGCCCTGGCTTATGGGACAGCAACCATCAAGCCTGTCGATAAAGTCGTCGGCCCTGGAAATGCTTATGTTGCATCAGCCAAAAAACAAGTCTTCGGAACTGTTGGCATCGACATGGTGGCCGGGCCTTCGGAAATTTTAGTGCTCGCTGATGCTGCCAATGATCCGGCGTGGATCGCCGCTGACCTTTTGTCGCAGGCTGAGCACGATGTATCCTCGCAATCGGTGCTCATCACAGATAGCGACACATTCGCCAAACAAGTCTTGGCCGCCATTGAGGGCCATTTGAAGACTCTGCCACGGGCCGAGATCGCGCGCGCCAGTTGGCAAAAAAACGGCGCAGTGATCGTCGTCGCGTCGCTCATGGATGCACCATCGCTGGTAGATCGTATTGCGCCCGAGCATTTGGAATTAGCAGTCACAGATGCCAAATCGTTGATGGCTGCTATTCATCACGCCGGGGCCATATTCGTGGGCAGGTATACACCTGAAGCCTTGGGCGACTATATCGCCGGTCCCAGTCACGTGCTGCCCACGTCGGGCACGGCGCGGTTTTCTTCGGGCTTGGGCGTGTTCGATTTCCTCAAGCGCACATCAATTGTCGATTGCTCGATGGCAGGCTTGAACGCCATTGGCCCTGCGGCCTTAGCCATGGCGCGCGCCGAGGAATTGGACGCCCATGCGCTGTCGGTTTCCATTCGGCTGAATATTGGCAGGGATTAATGACCGCGCCGGGCGAGGACAATGGCGAGAGTGCCACGAGCCGCCCGCGCTCGATCATCAAATTAGTGCTGGACGAAAAGACGTTTCTGCGTCGCCGCCCCGAGGTCGAGCACGAGCGCGAAGTTGCGATTTTTGATCTGTTGGAAGAAAACACGTTTAGATTGAACGGCGAGGGGGTTCATCCCGGCCCTTATCATGTCAGGCTTCGCCTGGCCGATGATCGGTTGCAGTTTGACATTCGCAATACCAACGAAGAGTTAGTCCGAGAAGCCGCCTTGGCCATAAAACCTTTCCGCATGGTGGTGAAAGACTATTTCATCGTCTGCGAAAGTTATTTCGATGCCATCAAAACCTCATCACCTTCGCAGATTGAAGCCATCGATATGGGTCGCCGTGCGCTCCACAACGAAGGTGCACAGATGTTGCTCGACCGCCTATTAGTTGACGCCGAACTTGACCAACTTACCGCACGGCGGCTCTTTACGCTGTTGTGCGTTCTCCATATGCGCGGTTGAGGGCGTATGGTTAGTTTTCTCCCCTCGTCGATGCTCTTCTGCTGTACCATGAATGAAATTCGCTCACCCATGGCCGAGGGCTTGATGAAGCGCTACCACGGGACGCGCGTGTTCGTAGATTCCGCTGGCATTCACCTCGGTAAGCTTGACCATATGATGGTCGATGTCATGGCTGAAATGGGCATCGATATGTCTAATCATAAGCCTAAAACCTTCGAGAACCTGACCGACGCTTCGTTTGATACTGTTATCTCTTTGTCGCCACATGCCCAACACAAAGCCGTGGACCTCACTCGCTACATGCATTGCGACGTAAATTTTTGGAATACTTTCGACCCCTCGCTGGTTGAGGGCAGCCGTGCCACCAAGCTTGATGCTTACCGCCAAGTGCGCGATCAGCTACGCCAAAAAATTCTTGATCGCTTCCCATTCCCCGATGACCCGCGGTTCTGATGCTATGACATTGATTCTCGCTTCAGCTTCTCCGCGCCGCTTAACATTGCTGGCGCAAATTGGCCGTAAGCCAGATTTGGTTGTTCCTGCCGATGTGAACGAGACGCCACTGAAAGCGGAGCTGCCGCGTATGCACGCCGATCGCCTGGCCCTGGAAAAAGCCAAAGTGGTGGCGGCCCAGCATGCAGGCGCGGTCGTGTTGGCTGCCGATACAGTGGTGGCGTGTGGGCGACGCATTCTGCCCAAAGCGGAGACTGAGCAAGAGGCGCGCGCGTGTTTGGCGCGGTTGTCAGGGCGCCGTCATCGGGTGCATGGGGGAATTGTCGTGATGGCGCGCGGCAAGATTTGGAAGCGCCATGTAGAAACTGTGGTGAAGTTCAAACGTCTCACGGCCCAAGAGATCGACGCCTACATTGCGTCTGATGAGTGGCGCAGCAAGGCCGGGGGTTACGCTATTCAAGGCCGAGCGGCCGCGTTCGTTATCGACATCAACGGCTCATACACCAACATTGTCGGCTTGTGTGTTCATGAAGCCGATAAGTTGCTCACGGCGGCTTTGTCGACTTCATGATGAAGCCCAATCGCATCGTCGTGATGCGCAGCCCCGGCGAAACACGCGCCGCACTGATGGCTGATGATGCTTTGCTCGAGATAGTGCATGTCCGCGCCGCTGATGCGCAGCCTGGCGCCATCTATGCTGGTCGAATCGGTGAGCGTGTGCCGAAGTCTGATGGTGTGTTTGTCGATATCGGCCTGCCGCCACACGGCTTACTTGAAACCAAAGGCGCTCGTTTTGCCGCAGGGCAGCTTGTTGCCGTGGAGGTACTGACACCCGCGCGTGCCGACAAGGGCCATAAGTTGGCACTTTCTCAAAATCCGTTGCCCACTGGAATCAAAGCGCCTGGCCTATTAAAGGCTGCCGCTGACCCGGTTGCTCTTTGGTGCGTGCGGTATGGCGCTGGCATCTCTGAGGTGATTGCATGGCCACAATCGGAATCAAGGCGCTTGAAAACTTTGTTTGGTGCGCAGGCAAGTGTTGTCGTCACGGCGCCGACCGCTTCATTCTTTGATGATATCGACGACCAAATTCAATCCGCTCTATCGATCACAGTTGATTTGCCCAGCGGCGGTTATGTAATGATCGAGCAAACCAACGCGCTCGTCGCCATCGATATCGATAGTGGCTCGTCTTCGATTCAAGTTGCAAATGAGGAAGCCATCATCGCTGTGGCGCATCACATGCGTTTGCGCAATCTCGCCGGGCACATCTTGGTCGATCTCATTCCCACGCGCGCGCGTCGTCGTTTTGTGAAACTGCTGGCCGAGGCCTGTGCTGACGACCCCGCGCAAGTTCAAGTGATGGGCCTCACACCATCAGGGATGATCGACATCATTCGCCGCAGGACAAGGCCGTCGCTGGCCGAAATGCTATGCGACGGAACATCGAGCCGTCTGAGTGATGAAACGATCGCATATCATGCGTTGCGTGTGGCGTGTCGTGAACTTATGGCGCGCCGTGTCGCAGCTATCACGCTGCAATTGGCGCCTGCTGTTGCGACGCTGCTGAACGAGTGTCTTGCCCCGGCTTTGGTGGAAGCCCGCACTCAGGCCAGTGGCGAGATCACTGTTGTGCCCCTTGCAGATTTTGACTCCGAGCGTGTTGAGGTCTCTTGACCTTGCGAAAAGCTCAGCGATGATCACACCCCATGAGTAAACCGCCAGATGTTGCCGATGAATCAGCCCGCCCGGCCGGTGTGCGTGTCAACGCGCCGAAATGCGTTCGTTGCGCAAAACCTGTTGAACCGCGCTTTCGCCCGTTTTGCTCGCAACGTTGCTCGGATATAGATTTGGGGGCGTGGGTCACGGGCCGTTATCATGTTGCGAGCGATGAACCGCCACCTGAGGCCGAAAGTGATGACAGGCCGCTGAAACCAGATCCCGCAAGTGAGGGGTAGGTCGGCGCAGCCGCAGCCGCTGCACGTTCAAACCCCCTAAAAGATGATCTCAGCCAATAGGTTAGGCCGTGCGCTCGGCGTCTGGACAGGGCCCCGAACGCCGTCTATAAAGCGCCCCTCTCTGGCATTTCATGCCCAAAGCCCAGGTAGCTCAGTTGGTAGAGCAACGGATTGAAAATCCGTGTGTCGCTGGTTCAATCCCGGCCCTGGGCACCATTTTTATCAATAGGTTATCAAGTTCTTAGATCTTGGCGATTTTTTAACGGGTACCATACGGGTACCTCTGACATTTGATCCGGTTCGTTTTTTCTCAGCCAGATTGCAGAGACAAACTCTAGATTCTGGTCAGAACTCGGGCTGGGTGGCTGAGGTTCTCTGAGGGGGTGAGTCATATTTCCATATAAATAGAGTACACAACCGTGCCAATGATATTCACCGTCGCCAAGCTAATAGCGATTTTGCGGCGGATAGCCCAAGCTGGCTTAAAATAATCGATCAACACGGCGCTTCGCCAATACGTTACCCGATGCCCCTTGTAGAAAATTATAAGGCTGAGTCAGGCGTTTTCGTTGCCTTCCTGTCTAGGGGGCGATATCCATGGTATCGAAATTCAGGGTTCCGAGCCCCGGCCGAAAGTTCAAAACGCGCCGTCCGACACCATCAAGGCCAGGCATTTCCCAAAGAAAAATGCCGCTGGGCTCGTCATGGTAGAGCCTGAGGAGCTGGCGGGTGAGCTTGAGGCGCTCTTCAACGGTGGTAGCCGTTTCTGCCGCGCGCATCAGCGGAGTCCAGTCTGGGCGACAATGCCACGGTGCTGCCCATAAACAGCTGTGAACACGAATCGACCATAGGGCATCAAGTGGGGGCATGTTGTTGAAATCCATCCCAAAGCCCAGTCCCGGCCAGCCCCCCGTGCGGATGCGGCTGATATGTTGGGCGAAAGTAGAGGTTTCAATTTCAACGTTCACCCCGACAGCGCGCAGATCAGACACAACTTGTTGGTAGTAGGCTTCATCGGCGGCCATGGCGCCGGGTGGGAAATTCAGTAACATGTCAAAGCCATCTGGATATCCGGCGTCTTTCAACATGCTGCGGGCACGTTGTGGATCGTAAGGATATGCAGTTAACTCCGGATCATATCCAAAGGCTTGGCGGATTGCGCCTTGAGTAGCCGGCGCTGTGGTGCCACCGAGAAGCACATCAACGATGCGCTGTTTGTCGATGGCGTAATTCAATGCCTGACGTACGCGCATATCGGCAACGGGCGATGGCTTATTCGAAACAAATGTAACGGTTTGCACGCGCCCCGTTGTGCGCGTCTGCAGACGTGCGCCAGCAGACTCAATCAGGGGGCCATCTTCGGGCCCGATATCAAAAGCAATATCGATCGCGCCTGTCCGCAGTGCTTGAACACGAGCGTTTAAATCAGGGACTTCCAAGATCTCGATGCGGTCGATAATGGGGCGTCTCCAGGATTCTGGATTAGCCCTTAATATAACTTTCGCAGCGCCCCATTCCTGAACAACGAAGGGGCCCGTGCCAATGGGCTGCCGGCTGAAGTCTTTACGACCAAGTGTCTTCCAATGATCAGGAGCCGGGATACGCACCCCGGCAAGTCGTCGAGGCAACAGCACATTTGGCCCTTTAGTCACAATTTCCAAAGTGGTTGCATCAATAGCTTTTGCATTCTCAATATCGGAAACCCCTTGTGCGACTACTTCCAATAGACCGGCTTGTGACGCGAGATAATTCAACGCCGCCGCTGCGGCCTGCGCATTAAAAGGCTCGCCGTTGGAAAAGCGCACACCTTCACGCAGTTTAAATCGCCAAACAGTAGGTGAAATCATGTCCCATGACGTTGCCAGCGCGGGGACGACATCACCGTTGTCATCGAACATTACAATAGGATCATAGATCGCCAATGCAGGGAGCAGCGAGGGGATGACGATATTGCCATAGGGGGTACCAAGATCGATGGGCAGGGTCGTCACGCCGATGCGCAAAAATTTTTCAGCTGCCGCTGCTGTGGTAGCAAACAGCAGAACGAGCAGTGCGATGAGCAGCTTTCTAGCTTCGCGCATACGACACCAATTCATAGCGACGTTCACCGCGATACATAGAGAGGGCGGGAACGTGTGAGCCGTCCGTCAGCACCCAAATTTCATAAGTGAGGTTCTCGGGCAACAACTCTTCCTCGCTCATCAAGCCATTGAGTTTAAATTTGTTACATTGAAACTGTCCTGCCGGAACCACGATGGTCTCAACCCCTTGCCACATTAACCCGAGGAGGATGGGGTTCAGTGTCGGGCCCGTAGCCCCTTGTTTGTTGCGCGAGGGTGTAAAGGCATTTCGCACAAGCACGAGGCCTTTCGAAACTGGATAGGCCGCTGTCATCCAGGCATCACCGACAATCGCATGGTTGCAGAACACAGCAGGGCCTGGCGTGTAAGGCATACGTTTGCTGAGGCGGCCCTCGGCAGAGGTGAAAGCTTCGCATTCGACACTGTCGTCGTTCCACCGGAACCAGCCCGAGCCTGTGAATGCGTCACCCGTGCGCACACGCACAAAGCAATCCAGCGCCCGCATTGAGGAATCGACGGTTTGAACTACTTCTCGCACAACATGCGGTGGATCTTCGATCACACAGCTTGCTTGTAGCGTCATGGTTCCATCACCAAATGCCGATATCGTGAATTCCTCATAGCCGCGTGAACGGCCAGAATCGTTGGCCTGATCACTCAGGTATGCAATCCGGCCAGTGAATGCATGCGTGGATCTCACAATCGGGGGATTCCTGGGGTTCGGGTGCTAGCAGAGTGTGGCTTGGCCATACCACCGTAGTCTATCGAGCATTTAAGTTCATGGGGAATGTGCATTCACATTTGGGGGTTGGTCCAGCGCCTGGATTGGCGGCGCTTGAGGGGACTAACGAAGCCACTGATCCTAATACTGCCGAAGTCTGGGCCGAGCACTCGATCTGGCCGCAAGATCTACAATTCTCGCACGCACTGGCTGGTGGTGTGACGTCCATGCAAGTTCTGCCGGGTTCAGCGAACTTGTTTGGCGGGCGTTCGGTCATTCTCAAGAACGTTTGGAGCCGATCGGTCCAGGGCATGAAATTCCCCGGCGCCAAGTATGGAATGAAGATGTCTGGCGGCGAAAACCCAATGCGGGTTTGTGGCGAGAAGAATCGCACGCCGTCGACACACATGGCCAACTTCGCAGGCTATCGCGCAGGTTGGATTAAGGCGTTGGAATATCAATACGAGTGGGATCAATTCACAGCCAAGCGCAAGCAAGGCGACCCGGCGGCCAAGCCACCCAAACGTGATTTAGAACTTGAGACGCTGGCGGCTGCTTTGCGTGGTGATATTTTACTGCAGATGCATTGCTATCGCGCAGACGAAATGATGTAGGTGCTCGATATGGCCGAGGAGTTCGGCTATAGCGTCACACAATTCCATCACGCCATCGAGGCGTACAAGATTCGCGATGTACTGGCCAAAAAAGGTATTTGCGGATCGATGTGGTCGGGCTGGTTCGGGTTCAAGATGGAATCGCTTGATGGTATCGAAGAAAATGTTGCGTTGATCCACGATGCGGGTGGCTGCGCGGTGGTGCATTCGGACTCAGCGGTGGGTATTCAGCGCCTCAATCTTGACGCGGCCAAAGCCTTAGCAGCAGGTCGGCGGATCGGCTTGAAGATCACCGATGGCGAGGCCATCAAGTGGGTGACCAGTTGGCTTACATCGCGCACATCTTGCCCTATTATGCGGATCTTGCGGCCGCCAACGGCTTGCCGAAGGATGCAGCGCTTGCGGCCATCACGAAAAATCCCGCTGAGATGTGGGGGATCGCTGACAAGTACGGCACGCTGGCGCAAGGTAAAGAGGCTGATGTAGTGATTTAGGATAACGATCCGCTCGAAGCGGGCGCGGCCCCAACGCACGTCTTTATCAAGGGTCAACTGCAAAGTCTGGAAACGCGGAAAACCAAACTGCGTGATCGCTACCGCAACGTCGGTACCCCAGCGGAGTTGGGGTATCGCTAAAGCCTATGGATCGCGCCGCGTGGGTCTTCAATCATCATCGCGCCGTTTTGGTTGCTGAGATAGTTAGGCCCCACCGGAACTTTTCCCGCCCCGCCGGGGATATCGAGAATATACGTGGGCTGCGCGAGGCCCGAGAGCTTACCGCGTAGCGCTTTGACGATCTCTTGCCCGCGTTCGATGGGCACAGCGAAGTGACCAGTGCCGGGCGCGCGGTCGAGTTGATGCAAGTAATAGGGTTTGATTCCTGCCGCGACCATGCTGCGAAATAAATGCTCCAGCGTGTCGGGGTCGTCGTTCACGCCACGCAGCAACACAGTTTGCCCGAACAACATCACGCCTGCTTTGCGCAGCCGTTTGATTGCAGTTTTGGCCGCGGGTGTCAGCTCAGCGGCATGGTTGCAATGAACGGCCACATTGACTGGTTTATGCGCCGCATTGAGTGTGGCAATCAGCGCATCATCAATGCGCTCGGGCGTGGCCACGGGAATGCGTGAGTGGATGCGAATGGTCGCGACGTGCGGAATCTCATCGAGTACGGTGAGAATGGTGGCCAGGCGACGCGCCGACAAAATCAGCGGATCACCCCCTGTCAGAATCACTTCCCAAACTGCTGGCGTGTGGCGGATGTAATTTAACGCTGCGTCAAGTTCTGCGTCACTTAAGCCGCCATGAGCGGGGCCCACGGCCTCGCGCCGGAAGCAAAACCGGCAATACACCGCGCATACTTGTGTCGGCATTAACAAAACCCGATCCGGGTAGCGATGAACGATGCCTTTGATGGGGCTGTGTGCGCTGTCGCCGATGGGGTCTGCTTGTTCTTCTGGCCATGAAACAAGCTCTGCCACTGAGGGCACGTATTGACGGGCTACGGGCCCATCTGTGCCCGTAGCTTTGATCGTTGACAGGACCTCGGGGCTGATCGAGATGGCATAACGCGCGCTCACGGCTGCAAGTCCACTCACCGAATCGGGAGAAATCACGCTGGCATCGACCAGGTGTTGAAGCGTGCGCAGCGGCAGAGCGGCAGGGGCATTCATAGGCGGTATATATTCATAGAAGGATCATATGAGGCTTTATCTAGCCGACAGCGGCGGGCGCGTCTATGTTCGCACCGTGACTTCAGGCGAAGAAATCGGGCCGCAGCGCGAGCATCATGCCTTTGCTTGGCTTGAGCGCGCCGCAAACCACGTTGATTCTAGCGCATATTTGATCAGGCAAGTGGGTTGAGGCGCAGATGATTGTTGTTCAGACACCGTGGAACTTAAAAGACGAGGGCACACTTTCGGCCGTCTTGGCCGAGGCGCGCCGAACACTCGTTGAAACTGGTCCTGCCATCTCCCTGCTGCCCCATGCCGATGGCCGCGAGCAAGACGCCGTCCCCGAAGCAGAGATCGCGGCAATGTTGGGCCGGCTGGCCAAAGAGCATGGCTTATATATATGTGCGTCTGCTTATGTGCGCAGCGGCAAGGAGCCAGCCCCGCGCACGATGGGTTTCCTGGCCGACCCCGATGGCAAAATTGTGATCCGCGCGGCAAAGATTTTGCCAGACCTCGTCGAGGGCTTCACCGACACACACGCCGATACATATGTGCCCTACAAGCCACTGACGGCTCATACGCCGCTGGGCCAAATTGGCGTGCTGTGTGGCGAAGATATTCTCTACCCCCAAGTTGTGCGTGCATTGGTGATGGCGGGTGCCGAGATTATTCTCAACCCCGCGCGCGAACGCCGCGACCAACATTTCGAAGCGCGCATGATAGCGCGGCAGGCGCGGGCCTACGAAAATATTTGTTATGTTGCGGTGGCCTCGGCCACGTCCATCACACGCGGCAATGTATCTGTGAAACTTTCGCCTGCGTCGATGGTGGCGGAGTGGTGGGGCACGAAGGTCGCCGCCGGGGGTGATGAATCTTTTTTTACGGCGGAACTCGACATTCAAAACCTTCGCCGCCGCCGCCAAGAGCCCATGGGCAACTTCCCGGCGGTCGTGCGTATGCCGCTGTATGGGCCCGGCTATAAGGCCAAGGCGGGCAAAGCCCGCTCATCGCCGACCACGCGCGAAGGCTGGATGAAGGAATCACAACGCCTCATCGCAGCTCAAGCCCAGCCCAGCTCTCTCCCGCAACAGCAAGATCGTTACGACGTCGCCATTTGCCAGTGCGTGTCACACGGTTCGGGCACGCCTGAGGTGCTGGTCGATAACCGCATGCGCAACCTTGACGCGGCCATTGATGTGGTGGGCTGGGTGGCGCGCTCGCCCGCGGTGCGCTTGGTCGTGTTCCCCGAGTTTTTTCTCACGGGCGCTGCCAGCCCCTTAGGTAGCCGTTCATCGCATCTGGCCCATCTCATCGGCATTTCCTTCCCAGGGCCCGAGGCCGATAAGCTTGCCAAATTTGCACAAGATACAAAGTCGTACGTGGCTGGAGGCGTGTTCGAGTTCGATCCCGACTGGCCCGGGCGGTTCTTCAACAGCGCGTTCATTTTCGACGATAACGGCAAGCTGATTCACCTGTACCGCAAAATTCACTGCGCCGATGTGTTTGGGATGCTACCCGATACAACACCGGGCAGTGTCTACAATCAGTACGTCGATAAATACGGTACTGAACATTTGATGCCCGTGGTGGATACGCCCATTGGCCGACTTGCGACCAAGATTTGCTTTGATATGAATTTCCCCGAAACGTCGCGCGGCTTCGTGGCCAAGGGCGCGGAAGTGATTATTCACCCGACGTCCGAACCTCATAACATTCGCCGTCGCGCGTGGGATCTCAGTCGCCACACCCGCGCCTTTGAAAATTCGGCCTATGTCATTACCGCGGGCCATGGCGGCGAAGTCAGCGCGCGATCCACAAACGGCCAACCCACCGCCATGAACCGCGGCTATTCAAAAGTTGTGAACTTTGATGGCACGTTGCAAGTGGTGGCCGATGGGCCAGGCGCGTTGCCGCTGCAAGGCTCGATTGATTTGAAAGCGCTGCGTCACGCGCGCGCCAACGCGAAGTCCAACTTGGCGATCTGGGATGATTCGGTGGTTTACGAAGCGGCGTATAACGCAGGCAATGGCCTACCGAATAATTTGTGGGCGGGCGACCCGGTTGTGAACCCTTATGAAAAGTTTGCGCAGCTAAAAAAGGTGATCGCGGGCTATAATGCCAAGGGTGTTTTTGTGCAACCCAATGACGGGGCAGCCAATGCCAGCCTCGACAACGCCCGCCAAGCTGCGACGGGATGATGTGACTGTTTAATGGAATGGCGTGACCGTTTGAATGGTGCTGCCGGAGTGGATTGAACACTCGACCTCCCCCTTGTAGGGCCTTACGGGCTCGCGAGACATCTTTCATAATGCCGATTTGTCGCAAGGAGGATGTATCAGCCTTACGAGGCTCTCAGAGAAAAGCTATAATCCCAAAACCCAGGCGTCTCGCAAGTTCGTCGACCTTACAGCTGCGCCTTGACCACATCTCCACAGGCCCAACAGCAACAAAAAGGCTTCACAATGATTGGAAATATGGCAGCATAATCAGCAACTGGGATACATCTTAACTTAGCTGCCAAGCTGTCCCAACAACCGGGACCAGCTCAGGCATCGCCCAAAAGCCACAGCGAAGTGCAACGATATTAGTTTCCGTGTATGAATGTCGCGCTTGAGCAACTCAATTCTCAAATTCACACTCTACTTTTCCTGAGCAGTGCCATGACAGATATTTTAACGACACCGAAGGTAAGTTCCTTACGCTTCCCGAAATTGCGAACGATTCATAAGATCGCAGCGTTCATTGCGCTGTCGTGGCTCAGCGTCCTCGGGCTTTCAGGCTGGATATTGGACCACCATGAATGGCGATGGAGCCATCAATGGAGTGTGCCTAAAAGTTGGACGTCGCCGGGCATTAACCGGCTAATTCGCGGCACGATCATGCGTGATATCGAGATCGACCCGGCCAACCCCGAAGCTTTGCTTGGCGGTTCAGAACGCGGCCTGTGGTTCACGTCCGATTCAGGCAAAACCTGGGCCGATGTCATTTGGGAAGAATCCGAGGGTAGGCGACTGTCCTCGGTACCTCAGGTTTATGATTTTGTGTCTGGGCCGAGCGGCGATCTGAACCACGTTTGGATCGCGACTGATGACGGTATCTGGATCGTCAAAGATCAAGGAACACGGGCCGTCCCTTTTGCGCTGCGAGGAACGCAAGTGACGAGCCTCACTACCGGTTCAAGCGCGAATGAATTGCTAGGGGTTGCCGCCGAAAGCCGCCTGTTCCAGCTTTCGGTCGGATCGGATCCAAACATAGGTAACGTGACGTGGATCGACCTAACAGATGTCGTCGTCGCCGGCCTTCCTGACCACATCGACCTTGGGCGTTTTGTTTTTGAGTTGCATCTGGGTCGTGGATTTCTGCCACAGCCATGGTCAAAGCTGATCAACGACTACGGCGGTGTCGCAATCGTCTTTTTGTCGCTGACGGGGCTTATGTATTGGTGGCTGCCACGACGTTGGCAACACCAGAAGCCCAAAGGCAAGGTCAAGCTACGCCAAAATATTTTGCGATGGCTCTATCGTAGTCACGGCCCCACCATTGGTCTGCTCGGCGCGATTCCCATTCTCTATTTATCGCTCACAGGACTTGCGCTGGATCACGCGACGCCATTCCTGGAGGCGGCGAAAACCATCCTGTTAAACCGGGCAAATTTAACGCCGATCTACAACTACACAAACTTGACGGGGGAAGTATCGAATGTTGTCGGCTTCGCGAATGAGCCCCAACGCCTCTTGATTGCCACGCGTTTCGGGCCGCTTCAATCTTTTGATGGCGGCAAGACATGGGCGGTAGACAATAAGTTACCGCGAAGTACAGACGGTACTGATGCCGGGCGAACCAATGTTTTTCGTCAAGGAGATTATGTTTTCGTTGGCATTGGCGGTGTCGGGCAATTCTACAAGCGCGACAGTGAGACCGTGTGGACTGAAATCATCTTGGATGGCCCGAAACTCGCGATTACAGATGCAGCTCAGCACGGCGATGCTTGGTATCTCAAAAATAGCCGTGCCATTTATACCGGGAGTCTCTCGGTGGTGAATTCGGATGTCGTTTCAAGTCAATCATCGACCGCTCTTTTCACGGACACCTCCATCGCCTTCCCGCCCCTTAGCGGTGCAAGTGTTTTTCTGTTCGTCGCCGACATCCATACCGGCAGCGTGATTCACAGCAAGTGGGAGTGGATCAATGATCTGATTGCACTGCTGGCAATCGTCTTGGTTTGTTCAGGGCCTATTTTGTGGTGGCGACGCAAGTGGATGTGACAAGGGCTTCTTTTCACGTCACCCTCTACCCACAAGGAAGCAAAAAAATGTGGCAAAATGTCATTCCTACAAAATTTTGATTACACACAGCGCTACTTTTCTTATGATGGGAATTGATTTCTAATTATATATATAATATTGAAATATTTGTCATTAATAGTTTATTTTATAGATTATTATTCTGACTGAGCGGTAATTCGCAGAATCCACCAAAATAATCGGCTTTTACTTCGCACATCGTATCTGTCAGTTTGAAGTTGAGTTGGGGTGGGTCGAGACATCGGCTCGGGTTAAAACAAAACATTCACAAAACATTCAATGAGGGTCTTATGACACGTAGCCGTCTTCTCGCGAGCGTAGCGATGGTTGCCGCAACCGCAAGCATTCAGATGGCGTATTCAACGCCAGCCATGGCACAGCAACGATCAGCACAAGTTTCGGCAGGCATCGAAGAAATTGTCGTCACTGCGCGTAAGCGCGATGAGAATTTGAAGGATGTTCCACTCGCCATTTCGGCATTTACCGAGGTCGCCATCGAAAAAGCCGGCATCGATAACATGACCGATCTTGCCAACCAAACCCCGGGCTTCTCGTTTCGGCAAGGCTTCGGTCGCACCGGTGCAGGACAGGGGGGTGCCGCAAGTCGCCCGTCAATCCGTGCGCAGTCGAATATTTTAGGTGTTGCCAACACTGGGTTCTTTGTCGATGGCATCTATGTTTCGGGTAATATCACAAGCTATCAGCTCGACAACGTCGAACGTATCGAAGTCATCCGTGGTCCCCAATCCGCGCTTTTTGGTCGCGGAACGTTTGCGGGCGCGGTCAATTTTATTACGCGAAAGCCGGGCGATACATTCACCGGCAAGATTGAGACGACCGTCGCACAAAATGATCGCTATGAAGTGAACGGCTACGTCAGCGGGCCGATCATCGAGGGCAAGGTAGCTGGTGAGCTCAATGGCCGCTACTACACTTTTGGCGGCGACTGGCTGAACCGTGCGACAGGAAAGAAAGAGGGCGGTGAAGAAAGCTCGCGCAATGTGGGTGGAAAGTTGTACTTCACCCCCAGCGACAGTTTTGATGCCGAGGTTAATGTCGGATGGACGAAAGACGTCGATGGATTTTACGCCTCGGGCTTCTTGGGCGTCGCAAATTTAAATTGCCAACTGCCGACGATCGTGGCCACAGTTCCTTTTCCACGTTCCTCTAATCGTCGCACCGGCGCTTTTTGCGGCGAGCAGGAAATTCCCGATAGCTTTTATGCCCGCACCGATCTGCTTGATGCCCTCGGTCTGGACGGCGTGAACCGCGGGGCTTGGCGCTCCAGCGCAAAAGCCAATTATGAAGTCAATGATTGGACATTAACGGGTATTGCTGCGTACAACAAAAACCGAAACGCTAGCGGGTTTGATTCAAATTTCAATCAAACTGAGGTTAGAGGTCGCACAACCGGGTTGACTTACACCGAAAGCCGTCGCAAAGACTGGTCACTCGAAGGCCGGATCGACAGCCCGCGTGACAATACGCTGCGTGGATTAGCCGGTTTTTACTATTACCGCGAAGATGATGGGGTCGGCTATACCTCAGTCTTCACAAATCCTGCAGGCACGGCACGTGTGCCGATTGGCTCGGTCATCGGCTTTGCCAAGACGCCATCACAAGACGACAGCGCCGTACGCAACTGGTCTGTCTTCAGTCTGTTGGAATTTGAGGCTAGCGACAATCTCAGCTTGACTGCCGAAGGCCGGTACCAAGTCGACAAGATCATATCTGATCAAGCGATCAATCGTGCCGAGAACCCGTTGCTGGACGTAGAGTACAAGAAATTCCTGCCGCGCGCCACTGCACTTTACAGTCTGAATGAGGATTGGAACGTCTTTGCGAACGTCGCCAAGGGTAATAAACCCGGCGGATTCAATTCGCTTCCAACCGACGCCGATGCAGCATCGCGTGCAGATCTCGTCGCCAATGCGCAGTCATTTAGAGAAGAGTCTGCGTGGACGTACGAGCTCGGTGTCAAAGGAGCTAATGCAGACCGCACGATTACGTTAAGTTCATCGGCATATTGGATCGCTTGGTCAAATCAACAGTTAACGAAAGGTCGCACATATACTCTCGTGAACGGTACGTTTAACACAGCATCCTTAATTCAAAATGCTGGACAGTCGCGGATTAGGGGCCTCGAAATTGATATGAATGCGAAGCCTGCCGATGCCCTCGATTTCAGGCTGGGCTACGCCTACAATAAAGCGGAAATAAGGGACTTTCTCGACGATGAGCAGGAAGATCTGTATGATACCGATGGTCTCGTGGGCCCTCTAAATAGAGGTAATGATCCGAGCGGACAGACGCGGGGACAGCGACTTCCTCAAACACCGGCACATCAGGTTATTTTATCGGGTAGCTTTACGCAGCCCTTAAGCGGAGATTGGGCTGGGTTTATTCGCAGCGATCTCACCTACGAGACGAAGCGTTATGCCCAAGTTGATAACTTGCAACATACAGGCGATTCATACCTCATGAATATTCGAACGGGCGTAGAGAATGATGCGCTTTCCGTTACATTGTTTGTGAACAATGTTCTCGATGACCATACGCCGGCGGTTATCACCCGCCTTCGCGACTTCTCAGCGTTCCTGCAGATTCCCAATCGCTTAGCCGGGAAACCTGCAACAACGACGTTCTTCCGCGACTATAACGCGGCTTACCCGCGTAAGAGGTCGATCGGCGTAACGGGCCGTTATAAGTTCTAAAGCATAGTTTCTGCGATAAAAAACCCGGCATCGCGCCGGGTTTTTTATCGCTCTACTGATTTTGCCTCAAATTCAAAAAATAACCTCTCAATGCAGATGCAAAGCCTTTCATGTGTACGGTGAGAGCAGACTCTGTGTTAGCTAGAAAAATGATTCAACGGTATGGCAGTCGTGTGCTTAACCTGCTCTACGGCGAAGAATGAATAAACGTGAATAATTTCGATTTGCTTAGTTAGCGACATAGTCGCCCGTGAACAACGGCTAAGCCATTGATGGTGAGTCGTTTTTGTTGCTGGGTGTGGTTTTGAGATTGCAAGGTTTTGGGGTTTGGACCGCCGGAACCTTGCAATCTCGTTTTAGGGTTTTGGATTCTCAAAGACCGCGAACTGTGATTCTCTGGCTGCATCGGATGGAGGGATGCGATGTAGCCCAATAAGCAAGAGATGACCGGTACGGGCGACCTGTTCCGCTTGCGGCTCGACCAGATTATCAACATGAAGCACGAGCTGGTGCGCTTGGCTGGGCAGATCGATTGGGACTGGATCGATAATGAACTCGCCCCGTTGTTTAGCGAGCATGGCCGCTCCGGCACCCCAACGCGCTTCATGGTGGGGTTGCTTCTCCTCCAGCACATCCAAAATCTGTCGGACGAAGGGGTCTGCGCGCGCTGGGTCGAGAACCCGCACTTCCAATACTTCACTGTCGCGGAGTTTTTCTGTCACGAGTTTCCCCATCAGCGCTCGGACCTGACCCACTGTGGTCTTGTCACCTACAACATCACCGGAACGACGTTGAAGTATTAAAAACCCCTCACCTTTCCCTCTGTCCGCGCGGACTCGGCGCGAGCGCCTTGTAGCGTGGGAGAGAGTAAGAGAAAGAGAAATACATCGCAGTTAGCCTGCGTAACTAATCCCGCGTACTTCGATTTTTTCATCGCCCGCAGGAGTACGCAACGTCACCACATGGCCCTCACCCGTCTTAATCAGTGCCTTGGCGATGGGCGAGACCCAACTGACCATGCCCAATTCCAAGTTCGCTTCGTCGATGCCGACAATGCGCACGGTTTTTTCCGCACCATGGTGGTCGACATAGGTGACGGTGGCGCCGAAGAACACTTGCTCGCGGTTCTTTTGCAGTTTGGGATCAACCACAGTTGCGCTTTCGACGCGCTTGGTGAGATAGCGTAAACGTCGGTCGATCTCGCGCAGGCGCTTTTTGCCGTAGATGTAATCGCCGTTTTCCGAGCGGTCACCATTGCCCGCCGCCCACGATACCACCTCGACAACCTTGGGCCGCTCGACGCGCGCAAGGTGGTTGAGCTCGTCGCGCAGTTTCTCAAACCCCTCGGGCGTGACATAGTTCTTCAAGCCTATCCCGAGACCATCGAGCTCGTCAGGCAGATCACCCTCGGGCTCAGTGTCGCTCTCTTTAACGAAGGCTTTACTCATGGGTTGAAGTCGTCCGGACTTGATTTGCACACCTATTGTACATATAGTTGTACAATATGGAGACTCGTATGAACAAGATTATTCCCTACTCGGTTGCACGGCAAAATCTGGCGTCGGTCATGGACGAAGCGTGTAGCAGCCGCGCGCCGATCACTGTGACGCGGCGCGGCAGCGAGCCCGTCGTGATCATGTCGCTGGAGGAATATAGCGCAATGGGTGAAACGGCGCACCTAAACCGCAGCCCGCCCAATGCAGCGTTTCTGCGACGCGCGATCGCTGCGGCGGAGCAAGGCAAATTCATCAAACGCGACCTCATTGAGCCGGGGTCGTCGGCTAGAGTGCGCAAGAAAAAGAAGCCATCCGCTCGCCAAGGTCGGTAGGCGAGCAGCGTGAATCTGCTTTGGTACCCAGATGCATGGAGCGATTATTTGGATTGGGATGAGGTCGACCCATCAATCACGACGAAAATCAACGAGTTAATCAAGGACATTAGCCGCAGCCCGTTACGCGGTATCGGCAAGCCCGAACCGCTTCGTGGAGACTACGCGGGATGGTGGGCCCGGCGCATCACCGGCGTGCATCGCCTCGTCTATCGCATTCTCGGCACCGGTCGTGAACAACGTATTGAAGTCGCGGCATGCCGCGAGCATTACAAATAGCAATCTCGCTACTCCCACGTCACGTCCTTCATGGCCTTGAGCTTTTCCACTACACCACGGCGTTCCCAATAGGGTTTCTTGCGCATCTCGGGGTCTTGCTCGCCTTTGTCGTGGGCTTCGACGTTGCGGATGATCGCCTCGGCAGCCTCGGGTTTCAGTACCACCACGCCATCACTATCGCCCAGTATGATGTCTCCTGGGTTCACAATCACGCCGCCGCAGATAATCGGCACGTTGATGGAGCCGGGACTGTCGGAGGTGGTGGCCGTGGCCGACACGGCGCGCGCAAAGATTGGCATTTGCACACGCTCGCGCGCGAGCAACGCCGCGTTCATGGTGGCGCCATCAATCACAACCCCTGCGACGCCCGCACTTTTGGCAGCGACCGTCATGCTCATGCCCCAGACTGCAACATCGGTATATCCGCCCGCATCCACCACAATCACATCGCCGGGCTTGGCATATTTCGGCGCTAACTCGCCCATCAATCGGTCGTACCAAAACTCTGGCCGCACGGTGAGCGCCGGGCCGCAAATACGCCAGGAGGGGTCGAGCGGCTTAATACTGGGGTGCATGGTTTGGCGCGGGCCCACCTCGAAGCCCGACACACCAATATGAAGTTTAGCAACCTTGGCGATGAGATCGGCAGAGAGGCGCTTAAAATCGGTGACGATTCGATGTGTGGCAACGCTCATGAGATAACCCCTCACCCCTCCCTCTCCCCCAAGGGGAGCGGGTAAAGAAAACCGATAAAATGACATCTCCCCTGGAGGGAGAGGTCGACACGAAGTGTCGGTTGAGGGGGAGGTTTCCGCAATCGAAAAATCACGCTACGTTTGCGCGATGAAATGGATTCAATCTGTTTATACCTTTTTGTGGCTTTGCGGGCTGACGATACCGATCACACGGCCCGCATTCGCCGAGAAAAGCCTCCGCGTCACCAGCTATAGCTTGCCCGCCGCCTTGGGCAACGTGCATCGGTCCACCAGTTCGTCAGAGATTTATATCTGGGCGGCGATGTTCGACCCGCTGACGATGGTCGATGAAGACGCCAAAGTGCAACCGTGGCTAGTCTCTAGCTGGGAGTCGCTCAACCCACTGACGTGGCGATTTCATCTGCGCCAGGGCGTTAGATTTTCCAACGGCGAGCCTTTCACGTCGGATGCCGTCGTCACGAACCTCGAATACTTGATTTCACCCGCAGGCAAACGCGAGTCCGTCTCGCGCGTGGTCGCTGCCATCGAGAGCGTGCGTGCGATTGATGATTTCACGGTCGAGATTGTGACCAAATATCCCAACATCATGTTGCCCGGCGAACTGGCTATGGCGCGCATGACCGCCCCAGGGCAATGGCGCAAACTGGGGCCTGAGGGCTTCGCCAAAGCACCCATCGGCACCGGGCCGTTCAAGGTCGATCGTTGGGCCGCCAACCGCATCGACATGTCGGCGTTCGCAGGTTCGTGGACACCGCCGAAGCTGGACAAACTGACGTTCATCAAATTGCCTGATGCCGTCTCGCGCACACAAGCGATTTTGTCGGGCAACGCCGATGTAGCCATCGTGATTGGGCCAGAGGAAATTGCGGCCTTAGCGGACGCAGGGCACACCCATCATGTCAGCCGAGGTCCAGGTGCCATGGGCTTGGCGCTGCTGAAAAAACAAGGCGGGCCCGTGGCCGATCAGCGCGTGCGGCGGGCCCTGAACTACGCCGTGAACAAAGAGCGCTACATCGAGGCGCTGCTGAACAACGCAACCATTCCCGCCAGCCAGGCCACACCGTCGTTTGCCATTGGTTTTGATCCGACACTCAAAGCATACCCCTACGATCCCGACAAAGCCCAGGCGCTGCTGAAAGAGGCTGGTTATGAGAAGGGCTTCACATTGGTCGCCGAGGCGATCTTGGGTGGCAGTGCGGCCGACACCGCGATCTTTCAATACATGGCGCAGGACTTGGCGAAGGTGGGCGTGACGCTGGAGATGCGTTCCATCCCCAGCAGCGAGATGATCAAACGCGTGAATTTTGGCGGCTGGGGCGGCCAAGCCTATAATATCGATTTTAACGTGAAGCCCAGCCTTGACCCCATGCGCACCTTCGCCCTATGCCTGACGCGAAACGATTACTTCTGCGAACCCGACATGCTGCCGCTGATCCGTGCGGCCCAGGCCGAGTTCAATCTGGACAACCGCACAACCATCGTGCGCCAGTTGCTCCGCCGCCTCCACGATGACCCGCCGACACTATATATGCACGAAACTGTCATGTTTGACGGGCTGCATCGCCGCGTGAGGGGCTACAAACCCAGCAATTTAATCGTGAATTACCCCCAAATTGACGTTACGGAATAAGTAATCTGGCCCACAAAGCCTAGCTTTGACATTCGGGCTTTGTTAAACCCCTCCAAACAAAGTAAATGATTCACCTTGCGCGGAAAGATTGCCCGGACGGCGCAATGCTTTGTGCTGTGGTTATGTTAAATTTTTCGGCAAGGGCAACGGGGCGACCCGGTTTGTTAGGTTGAGATGAGCACCAATAAGTTCGACAAAGACCGGCGTGGCGATATCGATATTTTTCTCGGCGAACCCAATGAACAGGTGCGCGATAGTATGCGCGCGACGTTGCGTGGCGAAGGATTCTGCAAGACCCGTATTTTCTGCCGTATGGAAGACTTGGTGGCAGCTTTTGCCGAAACCTCCCACGATGTTTTGATCTTGGCTGATGACATCCATCACAGCTCGTTTGAGGTCTTAAAGGATATCTGTGCGTTCAAGCTGGGGCGCAATCCATCGCCAGCCCTTTATTGTCACCGATGACTACATGGGCCCTCAGCGCAAAAACATAGAACTGACCGGTCGGGTGCGACACATTGCGGTGCTCAACACTTTTCTGGAAAAGGTCAATGAGCGCGAGTTTGACAAAACGTCTTTGAAGGAAGCTGTTGAGGGTTCGCTGCAGCAGGTCTTGCAGGCCAAGCTTGACCGGCAAAGTTTCCGCTTGGGCGAAGTGTGCGAGCGCTTGGTGCATGCTTATGACAGCCAGCAGATTACAGAAGAAGTCCAGACCGACCTGATTATGCTGGCCAACATGTTAGGCGAAGCGGCAGGCGTGGCCTCGAAGTTGCGTGACGCATCACTGGGGACATTGTGCGAGCAGTTGTCTGAAAACGTGCGCGGGATCGCCGAGCATTACGACGACGTCGTGGCCAGCGAGATCGACCTGATCCGCAAAGTGACCGTGGCCTTTGGGCTGGCCATGTCCTCTGGGCCGGTGGCTGAAGAAGAGCAGCCAGTCTCTCTCGATCTTTCTCAATACACTTAATTTCTGGTCAGGTTTTCCATGTTGTCACGACGCTCTGTGATTGCCTCGACCATTGCGACACCCCTCGCCCTTGGTGCGCAAATAGCATCGGCCCAGTCGCGTTTGCGGTTTAGCGCTTATTTGGCCCCCGTCAGTCACACCGTCACGAATATCGTGAAACCCTGGATCAAGGCGATTGAGGATGACACTGGTGGACGCATCGGCTTTGACATCTACGCTGGCGGCTCGCTGGGCCGCAGCCCCTATGCCCAGTTTGACCTTTTGCGCGCGGGCATCGCCGAGGTGGGGTTCGTGCAGCCCAATTACACCACCGGCCAGTTTAAACAATTACAAGTCCTGGAAGTTCCGTTGCTGACGCGCAACGCCGTCGAAGCGTCGGTCCTGGCGTGGACCCTCTATGAGCGCGGGCTGGTAAAGGGTTTTGAAGACGTGCATGTTTTGGGGATGTGGACAGCTGAACCCGGCAATTTGTTTATGCGCCTGCCAGTGAAAAACTTCGATGACTTGAAAAACAAAAAAATCCGCAGCGCCGGGCGATTAGAAGGTGAGTTCGTCACCACGCTTGGCGCCACTACCGAGGCGATGCATCCGTCCGATGTTTACGAAGCGCTGCGGCGGCATACCATCGATGGAACGGTTCAAGGCTTGGTCGCCGTCAACACATTCCAGGCCTACCGCGTTTCAACCCATGTCATCAATGCACCCTTTGGCGTGGTGTCCTTCGCGATGCTGATGAACAAACGCGTGTGGGAAAGTTTACCGATAGACTTGCAGGAGATCGTCACCCGCAACAGTGGCCAGCGTATCGCGCTGCTGGGTGGTCAAGCCTACGACAAGCGCGTTCAGGAAATCGAAAAAAAATTCCGCGCACTGCCGTCGTTGACCTATATCGAACCCTCAGCGCACGACATCGAGCAGCTTCAAGTGGCGGTGAAGCCGCTGGTCGATGCGTGGATCGCGCGGACCGAAAATGGCGCTGAGACGTATGCCGCAGCGTTGGACATTCTGGCGCAACTACGCTCGCAAGAACGGGCCAGCGCAACATGAGCCAACCCGCCGCCCCCATTTCAACAACGGAACGTGCCATTGACCGCGTCTGCGACACCATCGCCGCGCTGGGATTCCTGGGCTTGGTCTTCATCGCCTTCCTGACCATGGTTGATGTGGTCTTGCGCTATCTGAACCTGGCGCGGTTCGAAGGGTTGAAAGACCTGACCGAGATTGCCTTTGCCGTTGTCGTTACCTCATGTTTTCCGGCCGGATTAAAAAAAGGCAACGCCGTCACTGTGAATTTGCTGGGCAAAGCATTAGGTGATCGCTGGCATGCGTGGTTCGACGTGATCGGCGCGGTTGCCATGCTGGCGCTGTTCGCACTGTTCGCCTGGCAATTCACAGAGCTCACGCTTCAGTTTCAGCACGCTGGTCGCACCACCTCGACCTTGGAATGGAATACTGCCCCGGTGTGGTGGGTTGTCGCTGGCCTGATGATGGCCGCTGCGTTGGTACAGTTATGGATCCTCAGTGCCGCGCTGAAAGCCGCCCTGAGGGGTGTGCCGCGGCCAAGCTACGACGATAGCATTTTAGAATAGGCCTTTAGCGTGGACGCATCTGTTCTCGACCCGACTGTGATTGGTTCGCTCGCCCTCTTGGCAGTGCTGGGTATGATTGCGTTACATGTGCCCATCGGCGCGGCCATGGCCATCGGCGGGTTTATTGGCACCGGATTGATCATCGGCTGGGAGCCCGCCGTGGCGGTGCTGGGCATCGACCCCGCCCAGCAAATCGCCAGCTCCGAGTTGGCGGTAATCGCGCTGTTCTTGCTGATGGGCAATTTCGCGGGCGTCGCTGGGCTTTCGGCTGACCTTTATCGCCTGGCACAAGCTTTGGTCGGTCATAAACGTGGCGGCCTGGCCATGGCCACAGTGGCATCGTGTGCGGGTTTTGGTGCGGTGTGCGGCTCGTCATTGGCCACGGTAGGAACCATGGCGCGCATTGCCCTGCCTGAGATGAAACGGCGTGGTTACGCCGACTCATTGTCCACCGGATCCATCGCGTCGGGCGCGACCTTGGGCATTATCGTGCCGCCGTCGGTGATCATGGTGCTCTATGCCATCCTGACCGAGCAGTTCATCACCGCCTTGTTTGTTGCCGCTGTTATTCCTGCACTGTTGGCCACGATTGGCTACCTGGTCGCCGTGCGTGTGTCGGTGGCATTGAACCCCGAGGCCGGCCCCGCTGGCCCGCGCGCGCCGTGGTCTAATCGGTGGGGCGCGTTAAAAGAAAGTTGGGGCGTGATTTTACTGGCCGCTCTGGTCTCGGGCGGCATTTATTCGGGCATCTTCACCATCAACGAAGCAGCTTCGGTGGGCGCGGCCTTGGCGATCATTTTTGCCTGGGTGCGTGGCAAGCTCAACCGCACTTCGTTCTTCAACAACCTGAAAGAAACAGCAGCGTCAACGGCGCTGATCTATCTCATTATTATCGGTGCCAACATTTTTGGCTACTGCATCTCGCTCTCTCACATCCCCGACATCATCATCACCGCCATCGAGGCCTTGCCTATCCCCGACCTGATGATCATCTATCTGATGCTAGCCATGTATATTGTGCTCGGCGCGATCTTTGACGAAGTGGCAGCCATGGTCATCACGTTGCCCTTTGTCTTTCCGGTGATCACAGCCATGGGCTATGACCCCATCTGGTGGGGCATTATCAATGTTGTGGTGATTGAAATCGGCATGATCATGCCACCCATCGGGATCAATGTTTTTGTGATGCAAGGCATGGCGCCGGGAGTGACACTGCGCACGATATATAAAGGGGTCACGCCTTTCGTGATCGCCGATATCGTGCGATTGATCATTCTTGTTGCGCTGCCCGCGCTGACGCTGTGGCTGCCTAAGGCGATCGGGTTGATGTAAGGCTGCGCGCATCTTAGCTCATGTTGTCGTTGGCTCTATGCCAGCAACCCAGCTGCCAAAAATGCAAAGAAAAAACCAACGGCATAAATACCAACCGAGCCATAAAATGTGGCGGTGCCAAACGTGCGCAAGCGTTGGCAGGCCTTAGCTAAGGCCGGGTCGGCCGGGCATGGGGCATTGCGGTTCAGGTAACGCAGGACGGCAACGACGGCCAACATTGCGCCCGCAATGCCGAACACAATAGCCTTGTGTTCGGACAGAACGACCAATTGCGGAACCGCACTGACCAGCCCCACCATCGCCGCGCCTGCGCCCACCCAGACCAACAACGCGGGCAGTGCGCAGCACACGAGGCAGCCGCTTGAAAACAACAGACTCATTGCCGACACGGTGATGTCGCGCACCGCGGCTTTTTCAAAAGTATCGGTCATGTTAGGGCTGCCGGACGATATCAACCACGGCATAGCCGGCATCGGTAATGAGTTTCGTCACCACGTCGTCGGCCAGCAGAACGTCGGGTTTGGTCTGTGCCGTAACTTTTTTGCTTTCCAGATCAACCTTGATGGCGGCAACGGCGGTTTGTTTTTTGAACGATTTCTCGATGCCCGTCGCGCAGAAAGCACAGACCATGCCATTGACGGTGATGACAATAGTTTCGGCGCGCGCGGCTGAAGCCGCCAGCACGAGAAGTGTTGAAAGAATTGCGAGAACGTTGCGCATAATGTACCTATATTAGAACTGCTGAACCCAATTGAACAGCACCTCGCCGCGCGTATTGACGCCGCCTTCAGCAAGGAATGATTTATAAAACAAGCGAATCAGCGGCGTGATGGATGTGGCGCGCGACTTCGCCGGGTGATGGTCGACTTGCAGCATGATCCACGTATTGAGATCGTCGTAATTTCCAAGGTACGGCGCAAAACCAACACGGGCCCGCTGCCAGGCCGACTTTTCAATGTGCTGGGCGTACATTAAACGTAACTCGTAGGACGTAAAAATGCGCCGTGTTTCGTAGTCAGCCAACAGACTGGTCCAGGCCGCAAACTGAGTATTGTTCGGCCCCGCACCATTGCGTTGCGCAACGCCCACCCCCGTCATGGTGAAAATGTTGCCTTGGCCATCGGGTAAATTCCAGCGCCTGACCAGCGTGTTCACTTGCGGCCCGCCGACCGTAAACTTATCGCCATGAATTTCTTTTTTGCCATAAAAACCGATAGCGACTTTGGGCGTCAGCGTGTGGTCGACCGTGAGCGTGTAACCAGTCTCGTCATTTTCCTGCATGATCATGGTGCCGCCGACATACGAGATCGGCTTGGCGATGACAGGCGCCACGGTGAGGCCCGCCAAGACGAGCGCCACCACCATGATTTGAGAGGATATACGCCGCAAGGATTTCATAGGATCAAGCTAGTCCTGATCTTCACGCAAGGACAATCGCATCTCTGTTATATCTGCATGACTTACGCTTAATACATCACCACACTGCGGATCGACTTGCCCTCGTGCATCAGGTCGAAGGCTTTGTTGATGTCGTTGAGTGGCATGGTGTGGGTAATCAGATCGTCGATGTTGATTTTGCCCTGCATGTACCAGTCGACGATTTTGGGAACGTCGGTGCGGCCCCGCGCCCCGCCAAAAGCTGAGCCCTTCCAGACGCGGCCCGTGACCAACTGAAATGGCCGGGTGGCGATTTCCTGGCCTGCGCCCGCCACGCCAATGATGATGCTTTGGCCCCAGCCCTTGTGACAGCATTCCAGCGCTTGGCGCATGACTTTCACGTTACCGATACATTCAAAGCTGTAATCGGCACCGCCGCCCGTGAGTTCAACAATCTCCTTCACCACGTCGGCGCTTTTGCTGGGGTTGATGAAATGCGTCATACCAAACTTGCGCGCTAAGGCTTCGCGTGCAGGGTTAAGATCGACGCCAATGATTTTGTCGGCCCCCACAAGACGCGCACCCTGAATGACGTTCAGCCCAATGCCCCCAAGACCGAACACCACAATGTTGGAACCAGGCGTGGCTTTTGCTGTCCAGATGACCGCGCCAATGCCCGTGGTGACGCCGCAGCCGATGTAGCAAACCTTATCGAACGGTGCGTCGGGGCGGATTTTCGCCAGCGCGATCTCGGGCAGCACCGTGAAATTGGCAAACGTCGAGGTGCCCATATAGTGCAGCAGCGGTTTGCCCTGCCACGAGAAGCGCGAGGTGCCATCGGGCATGACTCCCTTGCCCTGGGTTTCACGGATGGCTTGGCACAGGTTGGTTTTGCCCGAGGTACAAAATTTACACTGGCGGCATTCGGGCGTGTACAGCGGAATCACGTGATCGCCTTTCTTCAGCGACGTCACGCCCGCGCCCACATCGACCAC
Source organism: Rhodospirillaceae bacterium (assembly GCA_002737725.1). Classification (GTDB taxonomy): domain Bacteria; phylum Pseudomonadota; class Alphaproteobacteria; order Rhodospirillales; family Rhodospirillaceae. The sequence goes on along the minus strand of NSIP01000016.1, from coordinate 16,611 downwards.
AACTCCAGCCCCCTCGTGGCCCAAGATGGCCGGGAACGCACCCTCGGGATCATCGCCCGACAATGTAAAGGCATCGGTGTGGCAGATCCCTGTGGCTTTAACCTCCACCAACACCTCCCCCGCGTGCGGACCGTCGAGTTGCACGGTGTCGATGATCAGGGGTTTTCCGGCCCCAACGGCGATGGCAGCACGAACGTCCATAAGAAACTCTCCAAGCCTTTGAAATAAAGACAGAGATGAGACTATGCATGAGCACAAGGCACGCGTTCAAGGGGCGTGCGGTTGTGGTTACAGCGTTGCTTGGTTAGCGGTTGAGGGCCATCATAGTACCTATCACATGCGGGAGGACTTTATGGAACGTCGCGAACTTTTAACCGGAATGGCGATCGGAGCAGCAGGCATAGCCGCAACAGCAACGCCAACTGCACAAGCTAAATCCAGCAACTCCATCGAATTGAGTGCCCAAAAAACTTATCCCGGTGTCGAGGGGAAAATGCTGGTCAATAAACCCCGCGCCTATGCTGTGTTAGAACAATTCAATCTCGATGGCGTGATCGTGCTCAATCCGATCAACGTCTACTACTTCACCAACACCACCCCGACCATGACCAAGTTTCGCAGTGATATTGGCGGGCTAGCCACTTTCGCACGCGACCCCAAACAGCCAAGTTTTTTGATTTCAAGCAACCCGCAAGCTTGGGACATCGTGAATGGCGACCGCGAAGTACCCGAACTCATCACCTACTCTGGCGCACTCAACTGGGAGAACCCCACGCCCGAGCAACGCAAGATCGAACCCAAAGCCATGACCAGTGGTTACACGGTGCGCAAAGGCGTAAAGCTGACCGAGCGTGAACAGCGCTGGGCTGACGCACAAGCCAAATACAACAGCACCGCAGTAGCCGGGCCCGCCTGGGCCATTGTGAAAGCGCTGAAAGCATCGGGTCTGACCAAAGGTCGCATCGGCGTTGATGACATGCGCATCAAGTACCTGCTCGACGAGATCGGCTTTGAGGGCATCACCATCGTTCCTGCCGAGAACATCATCCGCTATATACGCATGGTGAAAAGTGAGCCGGAAGTGGCGTTGATGCGCGTGGCCGGATTCAATAACGGCATCGCCACCATGAATACGATCAAGGCCATCGAAAAAGGCATGCGCTTTGATGACATCGAGCGCCGCTTCCGCGCCGAATGCGCCGCGCTGGGCAGCGAGATGACATCGTTCCTGGCAGGTGTGACGATTGGATTGTTCCCCGATGGCGAAGCTGTGCCCGGAAAAGCATTTCTGATCGATGCTGTGAGCCACTTCCGCCAATACCATGGCGACTTCTCACGCACCGTATGTATCGGCGAACCGCCCAAAGATGTAATCGCGCGCGCCAAGGCCAACAAAGTCGGCCGCGATGCGGTGGCTGAGGCCATTAAACCCGGCGTGAAGTTCTCGGAACTCACCAAGATCGGATTTGATGCGCAAGTCAAAGCCGGTATGCCGCGTGAGATTCTCATCGTCAGTCCACACACGTTGGGCCTGGAGCACGGCGACAGCCCCTTCCGCATCGAAGGACCTTACAGCAAGCCCGCCGACCACGTGTTGGAAGAAAACATGATTCTCACAGTGGACCTGCCCTATATCGAAGTGGGCTGGGGTGCGGGCCATAACGAAGACCTGATCCGCGTGACCAAAACCGGGTTTGAGTATTTCAATACGCTGAGCGAGCCACTGGAAATCGTCTAAAACGTTCCACGCAGCGAAAAGGCAATTACCCGGTCAAAAATAGCGACACGGTCTTCGACCCGCAAAAGCGGCGAGAAACCGCGATTGCCGGTGAATGTTGATCGCACCCGCTCGGCCCCAGAACGGAAAATGCGGCGAACTTCAAGCTTGGCTTTGATCCCGCTCAAGACCCTCATTTCCACAAAGGCCGTTCCGTCGAGCCTTCGATTCAGGGCATGGCTCGTATTGATTTCAAGATCTTTGCGCAAACCTTCATCATCAAAGGTTGCGCCGTACGATAGATCTCGCCATCCGATATCGTGGCGAAATCCCAATGAATAGGCATACGGTGGGTAATCTTGAATATCGGCCCGCTTGCTGGTGAACGCATCCGTAAAGCGTGAGTCACGCAAAACGCCCGACGCATTCACGACAACACCTGGCAGACCAAAGCTGGACAAGCGCAAACTCGCCTTTGTTTCAAGGCCGTATTGCCGAGCTTTACCTACGTTGCCAACCGCAGACGTATTGAGCAATTCCCGACACTTATCTATGTCGCCGCCTGCCGATGGAACGAGCTGAGGGCAAACCGCAATACTGTCAACCAAGTCTGAGATATCGTTATAAAAGGCTTTCAGCGACACAACCCCTCCGTCTGCGCTGAGACGACGTTCATACGTTAAAGCGTATTCCCAAATTTTCTCAGGCACCAAGTTTGGGTTTCCTGCATTGACAACGCCAGGGCGACTGTCGCTATTCTCGAAGGTGGCCACAAAATCTGCAAAGTCGAGTTGACCGACATTGCGTTGCAACGATGCCCGGATTTGATTCAAGGGGGCAACATCGTACCGAAGATCGAGCCCTGGACGGAGATAGAACAAACTCCGACGATTTGTGATGTCTGGCCCCGTTTGATTGAGCTTTGAATATTCCGCCTCGAAACGAGCATCGATAAATATCTTTTCGGTGGCTTGCCAAGAGGCGCTCGTGAAGGGTTCAATACGTGTCTCGGTAATTTCTGACAGCGCATTGAAAAGCGAAGTAGGAACTAATATGCCGCTCTGATCGACGGACATCTTCACATTTTTATTAAGTGTATTTATCGCGACCTCGGACCCTAACTCTGCGGTCAGCGCCTCACTCCAGGGCCATTGATAAGAGCCACGGATAATTTTTTCGGACTCTGAACGATTTTCGAACTGTAAGCGTGTGATTGTGAGAGGGCCTGCGGCGGGCGTCAGCCGAAACGGCGCAGCACGGTCGAAGGTTCCGTGGGTGTAGACAAAAATCCCCTTAAACTGCCCCCCGCCTGAAACCTCGTGCGTGTAATCCCCACCGACTTCCCATGTTTTTTCAGCTGTATCCCGATCCCGATCATCAAAGCGCAAAAAAGTGAGCGCCTGACCCGTCGTGGCAAACTGGTAGATGGGCTGCTCGTCGTGCTCATCTTTGTCTTCGTAGCGCCCGTTGAACGACAGCTTGTCACCATGGCTAAGCGCATAGCCAATGTTGGCGGTCAGAATTCGCTTGTCCGTATAGACTTCATTGCGTTCAAAAAGCCTTTGAAACAAAGCCCCAGCAGGAGAGTTATAATTTTCGGTTCGATCACGAAGCAAAAAGCTGGGCGCTTCTTCGATACCGATGTTGTACTTCAATTCGCCGAGCGCTGCAGAGTAACTGGCGCGACCGCCCCACCGCACACGGCCGCCCGAGTAATGAGTCCCGCTGCCCTCCCAAGAGCCCGAACCGCTCGACCCCTTCACAACGACATTGACCACCAGGCCCTCGCTGCGCACATCCAAACCTGCAACGGCTCCGCGGATCACCTCTACCCGTTCCACTTGCCGCGCCTGGATGCGCTGCAAGGTCGCGCCGGTATCATTCGTTTTGCCTGAAACGCGTTCACCATTGATGAGAATTTGTTGGCCTTCTGAGCCGAAGCCACGCTTCTCGGGCTGATCGAACGAGCCGCCAGGAACAAAGCCGCCATTGTCAAAATTCAACAGCTCTTGGATTCCTGGAATGCGCTTGAGGATGTCGATCGCCGTCACAGAATTAAATTGCGCGAAAAATTCTGGGCCATAAATCACGCGCGTGCCATCGTCCGACAAACTCACACCCGGAACCTCGGGTGGTTGTTGGGCATTACCCGCAGTTGGGGCGGTTGCAACTTGCGCCAGCCCTGGATGAGAGGCGAAGCAACCAAGACATATAATGAGTGCTGCGACCATCATCGGTAGCGCCCGCCGAAAGGTGCGTTTTTCGTCAGCTACGCCAGAGGATCGGCTGCCTACGTTAGGAAATACTTTTATGCATGAGACCAAAGTAACAACCTGATACGGATGAACTGACTGAGAGTTTGAAAGTAAAGTTGATGTGACTAAAGAACTTCGTCTCGGCCGACAAGGCGGTGCAGCATGACACTCTTGTGACGCGTTTATTTTCCCAGCCCCTTGGGTGCTGTGCGAGATCAGCGTGATAAACTGCAACTCTGTCAAAAGCCTTGTTCAACAAAGGGTTTAAGATTGCGTCCCGTAAAGGACGATCAAGATCACGAGAACAACAATCGTGCCCATAATCCAGAGTGGCACCGTATCGATCGATTTCTTTTTTTCTGGCGAGTGTTGCAAATTGGGTACGGTCATTGCTTGGCGCTCATCGCTAAAAGTGAGGCAAATACTCAATTCAGGCTTTCCTGAGATACGCAGAATAGAGCCTGAGATAAAATATAATCATAGCAAAAATCATCGCCAGCATACATATCGTTTGCTAGATTAATTAGCAAATTTAGGTCTCTGTTTTTAGACTTTAGGGGAATTATACCATGACGGCTTTCAAGCGTGCTCTTTTGGGCACAACAACTGTGATGTTTGCGCTGAGTTCAATGCCCGCCATGGCACAGAACACCGGCGTGGTTGAAGAAATCGTCGTCACCGCGCGTAAGCGCACTGAAACGCTGCAAGAAATTCCGATCTCGGTTTCTGCCTTCTCGGCGGACAAGATTTCGGAACTCGGTGTGAATAATCTGGAAAGCCTCTCCTCTTATACATCGGGCTTCGTTTTTCAAAATACTGCCGCGGGCGGCGCGGGCGGACGTCAGAACCCGAGTATCCGATTCCGTGGCCAAGGCGTGCAGGCAGAAAACGGTGCCGCGCGCGCCGGAGCCGTGTTCTGGAACGGCACCTACATTTCCGATGGCGCCGGCATTTTGCCACTGATGGATCTAGCCCGCGTTGAGGTTATCAAAGGGCCGCAGACCGCATTCTTCGGTCGCAACACGTTTGCTGGTGCGGTGAATTTTATTCCGGCCGAACCGGGTGATGAATTCGCCGGCAAGGGTTCGGCCTCTTTCTCGCCGTCCAATGAAAGCAGCTACAACGTCACCGCCGCTGCGGGTGGCCCGATTACCGATACCTTTGGCCTTCGCCTAGCTGCGATGATTGATCGCGTCGGTGCAGATTGGAACTATGACAACGGTGACCCAGCCGGCCAAGAAAACACCAAATCGATTTCAGCAAACATGGTGTTGAAGCCTTCAGATTCCTTGAAATTGAAAGTCAACGGATTCTACGTCGATTCCGACGATACCCGCGCCCTTCAAGGGCAGTCGAGCGACAGCCCACCAGGCACTTGCAACCAGACGTTCTCGGGCAATCTTCGCCGGGTCGGCACCGGCGCAGCAGGCGCTGCATTCACCACGAATCTTGCGACGGCGAACCGCGCCATTTTCTGCGGCGCGCTCCCAGATTGGACCAAGCAAAATACAAATCTGTCTCCTGTCGGCAAGCTGACCTCCACGACACCATTATTTCCACTCAGCACCTCTTTGGCTGTCATACAGACCAAGCCGGTGGAAATGCAGAAGTACAACACGGTATCGGCCCCCGACGGCTTGGGTGTTAATTACAGCCTTTGGCGAGTCAACCTGTCGGGTGAGTACACGTTGTCCAACGACGCGACCATTTTCGGGATCGCCTCGCGCGGCATCGCCAGCAACTGGAGCTTCACGGACAACCTCTTCGGAACGCCGGCCACAGGCCTTGGCCCGAACCCTTGGCTGGTCGGTTTTGTGCAGTGGACACGCGATAAGTCGGCTGAAGTTCGCTACACCTCCGATTCCGAGAGCAACCTGCGCTACATGATCGGCGCCAGTTATTATGCCCAGGATACGCGCAGTTCTGATTACCCGGCTTTTGCCGGAGCCACCGGATATAAAAACAACATCGCCTTTGAAACGGGCAAGAACCGCGGCATTTTTGGCTCGGTCGACTATGATTTCACCGACCAGTTAACCTTGTCGCTCGAAGGTCGTTGGCACAAGGACACACAAACCATCCTGTATCAGGGCATCTCACAGCCTCGCCTGGCCAGAAACTTCCCCGTTGGCACTGCCGGACCTTTCGATATCGCACCGAACCAAAACTTACCGCAAGAATATAAAGCCTTCATGCCGCGAGCCATTCTGGCATACAAGCCCAACGCGGATATGAACCTGTACACCAGTTTCTCGAAGAGCAAGCTGCAGGGCTTCTCGACCAATGCTGCGGCATATTCAGTGTTGGTGCCCGCTGCAGGCCTCACCCCCGACGCGATCGGGTTTTTTACACCGATTCAAACCCTCTCGGCCTATGAAGTCGGCTTCAAGCAACAGGTATCTGATAAGCTGAGCTACTCGGTGGCTGGCTATTACATGGATTGGAAAAACCAAGTCTTTTTCGAACTCAGCCCCTCCTTCGTGGCCGTTTACCTGCCCGGTGATTCCAGAACCTATGGTGTCGATTTCGATGCTCAATTCTCGCCGACCGATTGGTTACAACTCAGCACCGCCGCGACCTATACCGACGTGAAGTTCACCAAATTCGGTGCCACCGGTTCGCTCAGTGGAGCCGTCTTGTTTCCAGCCTTGGCGGCGAATCCAGGCTTTTCGATTGACGCCAAAGGAAACCGGCCACGTTACATTCCGAAGTGGTCGGGTAACCTTGCGGCAACCCTCCAGATCGGTCAGCTCATGGGCTACGAACCCGGCGCTTACCTTCGCGTCGACGGCGTCTATCAAGGCAACTTCTTTGCCGACAACACGAACTTCTTAAAAGTTGCTGGCTACTGGAAGTTAAACGCCAGCGCGCACGTCAACATTAACGAAGACTTCGCCATGGAACTTTATGGCAAGAACCTGACGAACGATCTCAGCTGGACCACAACGGGCGGCGATACGGGTGGCGTCGGTACGCTGGCCCGCAAATCGTTTGGCTCGCTGCCCCGCAAGCGCGAAATCGGCGTGAAGGCGTTGTATAAATTCTAAACTGCTTTTTACATCAGACGAGAAAAAGGCGGCCTTCACAGGCCGCCTTTTTTATTTTGCCAACTCTAACGTTTCATAATTAATGGTCGAAAAGACCGGCTTGTAGTTCTTCACGCGCGCCGACACCCCATCGAAGGTGACATCGTCGTATAACCACAGCGCCGGTGCATCATCGCGAATATCGCGCACCAAGGCCTTGGTCAGTCGCTCGCGCTCAACGGGGTCAAATGCGGCATATGCTTGTTTGATGCGTTCAGCATATTCGGGCACACAGTTCCAAGGCGTCTGCCACAAGCATGAATGCAGCCGCAGAGATGTCAGCGCATCCATATACGGGATCGACCCATACATCATGGTGAAGGCTTGGCCGTCGAAACTGCCATCATAAGCAGCGCGGAAAATTTTTGATTGCGGCACGGCGCGCACTTCCATGCGCACGCCGACGGCTGCCAAATCCTGTGCGATCTTTTGGGCAATCGCAGCACTCGGCCCACGGCCACCGCTGGACGTTTCGGACATAAAGCTAAAACCCTTGGCGTAACCAGCTTCAGCAAGCAGTGCCTTTGCCTTGGCTGGGTCATAGGGAAAGGGGGCCAATGTGTCGTCACGACCAGACACGCCGCGCGGAGCAGGTTGACTGGCGGGTGATGTCATGCCGCCCAACAGTCCATCGACGATAGCTTGTTTGTCGACAGCATAATTGAGTGCTTGGCGGACGCGCTTATCTTTAAGGGGCGAATCTTTGATCGTGACGAATGCCAGAACTTCCACACCGCCACCCGAGCGCGTGACGATGTGGCCGCCTTCGGCCTCCACGGCAGCTTTGTCTTCGGGATTCAAATAAAGCGCTAAATCAATTGCGCCCGACAGCAACCCTTGAAGACGTGCCGTGCCTTCAGGCACTTCGCGGATTTCAACTTTCGCAATCTTTGGTGCACGCCACGATTTTGGGTTAGCTGACATCTTCATCAGCGTGGGGTCCCACCGGTCAACAACATAGGGGCCGCTGCCAATTGGCTGTTTCGCAAAGCCTTCCGCGCCCACCTTCGCCCAATAAGCCGGCGGTAAAATACGCAGCGCCCCAATACGATTAGGCAGCAAGCGGTCGGGCGGATCGGTTGTAATGTCCACCGTCAGTGCATCAACAACCTTCGCGCCCGTAATGCCGCGGAAAGCATTATAGACCGACCACTTCACGGCTTCTGGTGTGGCGAGTGTGGCCATCGTTGCTGCGACGGCCGCCGCATCAACCAGCTCGCCGTTCGAGAAAGTTATGCCCGGCCTGATTTTGAACCGCCATGTCTGAGGATTCAGGGGTGCCCATTCGGTCGCCAGCATCGGCATGGCTTTACCGTCTGGGCCAATATTAGTCAGCCCATCGAAGATGGCAGGCCAGATCATGAAATAGGGTGTGCCAATGGCCATGTGCGGCACCCCGCGGCCTTCGGGCAAGGCGAGGTTGGCGATTTTCAATGTGTCATCGGCCCATGCCGAGGACGCAGCAGACAGGCCTAAAAATAATGCAGATAGAGTGTGCTTGATCATGACCGATAAGATCACTCGGCCTGGGGCTCAAGGCAAGGCTATGGCAGCCTGCAGAACGGGCATGACCGCAGAAATTAGGCATGCCAATTCGAGACGAGGAACTGGGATATTTCGGGTTTGATATTGTACCAACGCGCATCGTTTCGCGTGCTGTCGATCACGACAAGTTTGTCGTCCACATCCATGGCCGTCCAAACCTTGTTGTCCACATTCTGGGCATCAAGTTCACCATGCAGATAGAATACGTTCTTATTGATCCGTTCCCAGCTGACGCCAAACGATTGGATCATATCGCGGATCTTATCGTCTCCGCGTTCTGGTCGGATCAATTCAAACGCAACGAAAATGTTGCGTATCTACGACGAGGTGTTACTACCCCAAACTTTTTATCAGCGGCTTCAAAGTCCGCTCCCCAGGAGCTTTAGAACCCAGGTTTTGGGTAGCTTATATGCAAATTTCTTAAGAAGCATTCAACGCGTTCACGGGGCAAATACACGTTATGAGCGATTTCGTTTGCCCTATATTCTAGCCAAACCCGCACAAACCCCCAAAGCTGGGGCGACTTCCGTCAAAAGGCGGGTCAGATTGCCCAAAGCCTGCCGGGGCTCGCCAATGACATCAACAAATACCGCATAGCGCTGGGTGCCGGTTCGCGCCATATCCTCTCGAAACCACGCGGTGACATCATCCACGCTACCAATGGGATTGTTGGCCATGAGTTTCGCCACCATGGCGTCCTCATTAGCCGCCTTCTTTTGCGCAAACGCGAGGATGTCTTTCAGCGCTTGCCCATAAGGTCCATCGACCGCCGTTTTGTCGAACGCGCCCGTCCGCCCACCGCGGAGCCAATCGCGAAAGCGGCCCGTGAATTCGGCGATGGCTTGTTCTTTGGTGTCAGCAATATGCACACACGCACTGCCAACATGAACGGGGCGCGGACCTTTATGAGCTGCGGCGGCCAGCGCAGCGTCATAGCGCTTGACCACCGACTCACGCTCAGTGTGGGTTTGGTGCCAAGACAGCAACAACGATAACCCGCGCTGGGCAGCAATGCCCATAGTGTGGTCGGTTTGCCCCGCCACAAAAATGGGCACGTGGGGTTTGGTATAGGGCCGTGGATAAACTTGAACGGGTGGGAAAGACCACAACGATGGTTGACCGTTCGACAAGGTGCCATCGACATAGTCAGCCGACAACGCCCGATGAATAAGTTCAACACCTTGGTCCAAGGATGGGCCAAATTGATCGAGCGGCATATCGAAGACCATAGCATCGAGCGGATAACCGCCTCGCCCCAAGCCTAAATCAAAGCGCCCGCCTGAGAGATTGTCGAGCATCGCAGCTTTCTCAGCGATGGAGACAGGATGCTGCAAAGGAATCAACGAGATGGCGTTGCCAACGCGGATTTTTTTGGTGCTTGCCAACAACGCCGAGGCCATGACCAACGAGTCAGGACAGATCGAGAACCCCATGAAGTGATGCTCGTTAATCCAGACTGAATCGCAGCCCAAGCGCTCGGCCTCGCGCGCATACATCAGCGCGTCGTCATAGACTTGCCGATGGGATTGGCCGTTGGTATCGGATAGCGACAGAAAAGCGCCGAAACCGACCATGTGTATGAACTCTATTCAGCCGCGCGCGGGGCTTCGAGCGCGATCGGCGCATCTTTGAGTTTGAACACCTTGATGGCGTTATTGCGCAAAATCTTAGCCTTGGCGGCGGGGCGGAAATTGTGCTCGGCCACTTCTTTCATGGCACGGCGCGGATCGACCACCGGCCAGTCGGTGCCGAACATGAATTTGTCCTGACCGTAGCTATTGGCATAGTGCACGGCAGCGGGCGGCCAGTATTTCGGCGCATAGGCATCGCCTGCCATAAAGACATTGTCATGCTTCCAGCACATCGAGATCATCTCATCGACCCAGGGCGTGCCCAAATGTATGCCGACGATTTTCAACTCAGGAAAATCAATCGCCACCTGATCCAGCAGAATGGGCTTGGCGACCGAAGGTAAGCGGCGGTCCTTCTGATAAATCAAATTTTGACCCACTTGCATCATGATCGGAATATCGAGCTCGCAGCACTTGGCGTAATACGGGTAAATCTGCGCGGCATCTGGCGGCATGGCGAACCAGTGCGGATACCAATGGGCCGCCACGAAACCGTACTCTCTCACGGCCTTTTCCAAATCGCGCAAACCTTGCATCCCGCGCGTGGGGTCAACGCCCGCAGCACCCGAGAACCGGTCAGGATATTGTTTGCACACCTCGTAGACGCGCTCGTATTTCAGTTCGGTCGAACCTTTGACGCGCAGGTCGCCGCAGCGAACAGCACACAGAATCGAGCGGGAAATGCCCGCCTCATCCATCATGCCCATATATTCTTCAACCTCGACACCCTGACGGATATTCGAAGATTGGCGTACTTTGTCTTGGAACGAGCTGTCCGAAGCCACCGCGCCGCCCGAAAACTCTTTGGATGTGCGCAAGTTCACAACGATATCGATGGCGCCGAATTGAGGTGCGGGCATGGGGGATGTCCTGAAACTGACTAAGAACGTGATAAAAGGCCTAGCAGCCGGACGCGCAAAGCGTCAAGGCGAAGGCTGCGCACACCCAGTGAACTATTCTGAAAATGATCTGGACGCCAGCGGAGACAAATCTAATGATAGGGCATTGGGCTGACATCATAGGGGGTTTTTATGAAGCGAATTGTCATTGGTGTGGTGATCGGACTAGCTTTGGCCGCGTGCGCCAGTGGGCCTTCAACCACGGCCATGAAAGCCGGAAGTGCATTTCGCGACTGCCCCACTTGCCCCGAGATGGTGGCCATTCCGCCGGGCTCATTCAGCATGGGGTCTGATGTGATTGAGGCCATGCGCGGTGGCGAAATGCGCCCGGAAGGCCCAATCCGTGAGATGAAAATTACCAAATTCTTCGCCGCCGGAAAATATGAAGTAACGAATAAAGAGTTCGGCGTGTTCATCGACGCGACGGGTTACAAGGCTGCCGACGCCTGCCAAGTGTGGGGCGGTGTGGATGTGGTGAAGGGTAAAACCTGGCGTGAGCCCGACTATGGCCGCCCGCCGCGCGACAATGAACCTGTCGTCTGCGTGAGCTGGCGCGACGCCAAAGCTTATGCCGCCTGGCTGAGCAAGACCACGGGCAAAAACTATCGGCTGCTGAGCGAAGCCGAGTGGGAATACACCGCCAAGGCGGGCTCAAAAAGCATATGGCCTTGGGGCGACGATGCGCAACGCATCTGCGAGTTCGCAAACTCCTTTGACAAAGTGGGCCGTGCCGACCCCCGCCAAACCAACGACGGAGGTGCAGGCGGTGCTGAACAAACGCATTGTTCCGATGGCTACGCCATTGTCGCGCCCGTGGGACAGTTCAAGCCCAACGCGTTTGGTGTTTACGACACGATTGGCAATGTGTGGGAGTGGACTGAGGATTGCTCGGCGCCGGGCCTGTACCCCGACAAACCTCGTGACCAGACCGCCGTGCAAGTGACGGGAGCGTGCGATAAACGCGCGGTACGCAGCGCCAGTTGGCGGACACGCCTGTCACGTCATCGCCCCACATTCCGTGGCCGCGACCCTGAACCCACGGCCTCGAACATCTTCGGATTTAGGATCGGAAGAGATTTTTGATGCGCATTTTCCCACGCCAACCGGCCCCTACTTGTCGGGGCAAATGTGCTGATTAAAACGGCCGCCAGATCGTTAATACCGCCATAATAATGAATAGGGCCCACAGGCCCCAGTTCACTTTCATGGCCAAGAACAACGTACGGTCAACGATGGCCTCGAAGGTCGGCGTTGAGCCGGTTTTCATAAACTCGGGCAAAGCTTTGGCGAGATCGCGCACAAAGAAGCGGATGGAAACACCGCCCGCGATGAGGCACCCGAGCAGCAGGTATTTCAGCGCCATCCAGTGGGGCGCAAAAGGCCCCTCGCCCACCAGCGACCACGCGCCCGTGACCAAGAACGTGCCGCCCACCAGAAAGCGCCACACCACATCCAGATCGACGATACGTTTGCCCCAGGGTTTGTGCTCGTTGAGAAAACTGATCCACACTTCGGCAAACCACACCGCGCAAATCAACCACACCCACCACAAATCAGCAGGCACAAGCGGCGATAACCCTGCCAGCGCTTCAACCGAAAAACCCGTGGCAATGAACAAGATAAGACCCATGCGCGGATGTTGATCGCAGATCAGAAGGAATTTGAGTTTGCGCACGCGCTCTTCCGCGGGGTCTTTGTGAGACTTGATCAGATACCACGTCCACTGATCGACAACGAAATCCGAGCCCATGTAGTACCCAATCACAATCATGTGCAGGGCAAAGACCCAGGTGTAGGTATCGATGGTCGGTTCCATGAAACGAAACTCCTGTTAACGTTGTTGGCCTTGCTTGTCCCAAACCTTCTGCTGCTCGTTCCAGGCATCGGGGGCTTTAGCACCGAAAGCGGTTGGGTTGGTTTGGCGCGTGACGATGGGCAGCGTTGACCCATCGGGTTCAAAAAACTGACCCGTATTCTCGAGGCTTAAGTTGTCGATAATCTTTTTCAGATGCGCCGCACTTTCATCGACCGTGAACACGCCCATATCGGCGGTGGATTTGGTTTTCACAAATCCCGGATGCGCGCAGGCCACAGCAATGCCGCGTGGTTTCAGCAGCAGCGACAATTGCATTACCACCTGATTGAGCGCGCTTTTGCTTGAGCGGAATAAAATCATCCCTGCCGGCGGGTTCGCGCCAATGCGGCTGGAGAGAAAAAACATTTTCTTCTGTGCGCTGGCAGCGACGTTTTCAACAAACGTTTCGGCCAGTTTCATCTGCGCCATGGTGTTGATCTTAAACGCCTCCATCCACGCGTCGTAATTGGTATCGCCTACGGTTGCGGCGGGGTTGTTGGTTTTGGCCCCATTGCCCAACAGCACATCGATAGGCTTGCCTTTCAACCTCGCCCCTAACGCATCAATGGTGGCAAAGTCAGCCAAGTCGCATTGCTCAATACTCAGCTTACCCGCCTTTGATTTCGCAAGGGCCTGAAGTTCGGTTGCGCCGGCCGGGTCGCGTGCCACGGCAATTACGTCCCAGCCCTGGCGTAAGAATAATTCGACGAACCCAAACCCCAGTCCGCGATTAGCCCCGGTAATGAATACTGTCGGCATCAGATCATCCTTACCTATTCTGCTTCGATCACGCCCAATTTGCGCAAACGTTCAATCACTTTCTTTTGCATGGTTTTGAAATGCTCGGGCGTGGGGTCGGTGTTGAGAAGTGTATTGGATGGGTAGAAGTCTTTGCGCGCGTAAGTGGACGCATACAGTTCCATACGTAGGCGGGTTGGAAAATTATTGATGTCGGTAGCGTTGCGCGCCCTGCGCAGAGCCGAAATATTGATATCGGCGGCAGCGGCCACGGTTTCACCAAACCCGGCCTCGGCTAAAACGCGGCCCTCGAAATCGATCACCTTCGATAATCCATCACACGTATTGTCGAGGAAGGGATATCCAATCATGCCCGCCGTGTTGGCCGACACCACATAGGCCAGATTCTCGATGGCGCGTGCGCGCTTCATAATGTCTTTGGGTGTCAGGCCGGTGCGGTAAGGCTCGGATGTGGGGTGACAAAACACTTCAGCCCCACGCAAAGCAAAGCACCGCACCAATTCGGGATATTGAATCTCCTCTGAGGCAATGCACGCTAAATTGCCAATGGGTGTTTTGACGACTGGAAACAATGAATCTGCGCCATAGAGATCAAGGTATTTATCCAGGTAGTCGTGCGGCGTGGGCGTGAACATCGAAGTGAGACGGTGATAATGCAGCACCAACTTGCCTGCGGGATCGAAGATGAAACAGCCTTGGAAGAAGACGCCGGGGAAATTCTTGTCGCGTACATAAGCATTACCCGCCAAATAAACTTTGGCATCCTGTGCAATTTTGGCGAGCGCAGTGTATTGCGGACCATCGATGTCCACCGCCGCCAGCGCCGCCCATTTGGGAATCGCCATGCCCATCGGAAAGCCGGTCATGAAATATTCCGGCAGCACCACCAACTTTGTATCTGGGCCAGCCGAAATACGACAGCCGGGCACGGTCACAGCCAGGCGGTCGAGGCAGCGCTTCATCATGGCCGCTGCCGACGCACGGTCCGGGCACTCATTGACCGGATGGCAGGTGATCTGCATCGGCACGGCACGGTAGATTAGCATGAACGCGTCCCCTTCCCTACTCTTTGGCCAGACTAACGCGGTTCACTATGAAGGCAAATCAAGTGTTTTGGCCTTGGTTTTGACATGTTGAGGCGATCTGCTTGCATCGAGCGGTGATGTCCGTGAAGATCACGCCATATGCTTTGATGTCAGAAATAGGTTGTTCATGCGCGCTTCCTCTTTTCAATTTCCACTCCTGATCGCAGCTTGCCTTGGGCTCGCTTCATGCGGTGGCGGGCCCGGTGGGCCGAGCGAACGCGAAACCGGCGTGTACATGGAAGGCCTGGGTGGGCGCGGCATGTTTGTGCGACCCGGGCCCAGCGCCAACAAAGCGTATTCAGATGGCATCGACTTCAAGACACGCGGCGACTGTAAAAGCGCTATCACCAAGCTCTCGCCTGTGGCCAACCTAGGGCCTGGGTATGAAAATGCGCAAGCAGCCCTTGGCGACTGCCTCATCTCGACAGCGACTAACCCCGAAGACAGCCAATACATGGAAGGCTTGGTGTGGTTGATCCGTGCCGCTGACGGCAGCTGGACCGACGCCCAAGGTAAACTTGCTCAAGTTTATGCCATTGGCCCCGAGAGCAAACGCAACCTCGAAGAAGCGGCCCTGCGATTGGCGCTGTATCGCGCCAGCGCGTCGATGGCACGCATTGGCTTCACACCGCTGAGCAAATCAGTCGAAGACGCCATCGCCAAAGCCATTGGGGCTGAGCGAGTGAAAGCAGGCGAGACGCGTGCGGCCACATGGCAGCCCAAGCTTTGGGTTCCGCCGAAATCAACCGCCACCGAAACCGGACCTGAAATGCGCGGCAAACGTCGCGGACCACCGATGTAACGGGTAGCGGCATTTAGCCTTTCTTCTTAACCGCTTTCTTCTTAACCGCTTTCTTCTTAGCGACAGGTTTCTTTTTCGCAGCGGGCTTTTTCGAGGCTGCCTTTTCCGGCGTCGTTTTTTTCTTGGCCTTCGGCTTGGCTTTGTTTGTTTTTGCTTTTGCCACTGGTGCCAGCCGCCCTTTCGACGGCACGGCCACAGCTTGCGTAAACTCGAACATCTCTTCGTTGGGGCCCTTGGCCAGCATCAGTTTGTAGGGCTTTCCGTCGTCGGTAATCAGTGTCGGCGGCGTGACAATCTCGGCGCCGAAAACACGCAGCTTTTGTTGAAGATCGTCGAGATTCTTCGCATCGTGTGTGAGCAATGAGAACCCGAGATTCCCAGGCTTCATGCGCCCGGTCAGTCGCTTGCCAGTGCGATTGAAGAAATGCACACACAGAATTTTTCCGCTGGCTTCCGGCGGATCAGCATACAGAAGAAATTGAATCCGTGTGCCGTCGGGCGTGCCCGTGAGGCTGTTGACCAAACTGCGATAAGCCTCGGGTGTTTCGGCATCAGTAACGGCCGTCAAGCCAAGCACGCCAGCATAGAAAGCGCGCGTTCTTGCAAGGTCGCCAGCAACCACTGAAATCGTAGGAATCTCGCTGAAGGGTCCATCGGGTGAGCCAGCGCGCAGTGACGTTGGGAAATGCCGATGCCCAACCATGATCAACACCGGCACGCCGTCGGGGCCCGAGAACAGGCACTCTTCGCTAATCGTATTGCCGATTTGGTGCCTCACGGGCTGCGAGCGAAACTTATAACCAGCCGACTCGATTTTGCGCACGGACGGCAGAATGGGATCGGCCACATAAAAATCGATGGCTTTGGGTCCCACATCAGTCCCAGAGTCGGCATTGATCGCGCCAAAATCGAGCCGCACTTTTTGCGTGGGCGTGGGGGTGAATTCGACCAAGCGCAATTGGCCCATCGCATAGCCC
>NSIP01000015.1 GCA_002737725.1 Rhodospirillaceae bacterium | reverse complement strand
CGGCCGTCTCGGTCGGCTCGGATTTCTGTGTCATCTTCGCTCCTCCTTCGGGGCTACGATGAACCAGAATTCCTCCGTTAACAATTCACGCCACTTTGCCTATCGAATGCTGACGGCGGAAACACCTCGGCCTTGCGGGCGAGCTCAATCAGGATATCCCGCACAGGCGTGGTTTCGGTAACCGACAACGAGACGCGGCGGGTACCGGCCAGCTCTGGCGCAGATGGTGCTGCAGGGACCGATTGAAACTGAGGGATTGGGGGCGCTTCGGCGGCAGATTTATCCAGTTTGTCTTGGCCACGGCGGCCGATCAAACTTTCATAATCTTTCTTAGTTGCCTTGCAAGCTTGGTCGTACTCAATCTTGCAATCCGTCGCCCGCACAACCGGCTAAGCCCACAGCGAGCTCGCACATCGCGGTGAGTGTTGCGGCATGGCTCAGGGCGCGTCCGATGCCGGTCTGTCCAACACGCTGAGCAACGCCCATACGGCTGCGGATCATGATTGAAATCCCCCGAACAACGGTGCGGCATCTCTGATCGGCGCGCCTGTTTGGGCGCGGCGACGCAGCTGCCTCAATAACTTGTTTTGTACCCTCATGCGTAACCTATTGGCAGGGCGAATCGCATGCCAGATCAAAGCTTTAGGTGAGAATTAACCAATCTACAGCACAGATTTTTGGCAGGTTAAAGTTCGGCGACCAAACCAATCAGTTGCTCTTGGAACACCAGCGAGAACCAAAGCGCGGCAAACATCACTGGCGCGAACGGAAACATCCTTTCACCGCGCACCACCCGCAAGCCCACGCCCAATGCCAGCCCCAAGCCCCCGGCCATAGCCAAAAACACATCAAACACTGCCCACGGCAGGGCAAGCCCAGCGATCCCCAGCGCATAAGCATCGCCCGCCCCGATGATCGGCGCCCCCAGCCAGATCCGAGTCGCGGTGGCGGTGACCAAACCCAGACCTGCAATGAGGGCACCGATGATAAGACCGTGCGCCAAATCGCCGGAGCCGAACCATCGCAACAGCGCACACGCCAGTGCCAGGATCGCCAATAACGACATGGGCAGGCGTCGCGTTTCGAGATCAATGATCGCCAGCGTCACCATGATCACCGCCGACAACAGCAGCAGCCCCAACTCAGCCAGGCGGGTGTCGTGCCATACAGCCGAGGTAAAAAGCACAGCCATCAAAATTTCAGTCAGCGGATAGCGCACCGACACTACACTTGCGCAGACCCGACACCGTGCACGATTGAAAATCCAGGAGACAACGGGGATAAGGTCGCGTGCGGCTAACGATGTGCCACAGGCCGGGCACTTCGAGCGCGCATTCACAAAATCCTCGCCGCGCGGCAAGCGGTACGATAACGCCGTGACAAAGCTGCCGAAAATCAACCCCAGCAAAGCTGCAATGACAACCCACGCCGCCTGCGGGACATCAGCGATGTCAGCCAGCGTCACGGCGGAGATGGAGGAACGGACGCAGGTGCTGCTAGCGATGAGCTTTCAAGCACGCCCACCGCACGGCCCAACGCTTCCAAAACGGTCATGCCGATCAACGCGCGCCTCACCCAACCCCGCTGCAACGTTTCGCGCTTGACCAATTGCGGCGAGTCGCAGATGGCCACCTCCGCATGCTTTTCAAGCACCTGAATCGCGCCATCGCCATACGCCACAAATAGCGCCTTATCGGCCAGCCCGAAAGCTTCAGCTGATGTCCCTAATGTCGATTAAGTAATTAAGAAAAATATACGCAAACCATGTGTGGAGCAAGACACAGGAGCCCACCGGTGAGGCAATGATATTACCAGCTTAAGATCGTTTGGCCTAACAACCGACCAAACGTAAGAGCAGGTGTAACCATCATGCCACCAACAGCGGCATCGCCCATCGTTTGGCCTGCGCCGATCACCTCGCCGGCTGCATATAAATTGCCGATGGGGGTCCCATCGCGGGTGATAACGCGCAACTGCGAATCCACCGCGAGGCCGCCAGTTGTCGACAGTGCGCCGCCTTGCTGACGGATCGCGTAAAACGGCCCTTGTGTGATCGGGCACGGCATGTGCTTACGCCCGAAGCGGTCAGCCCCCGACATTTGGCCGCGATTGTAGTCGGTGATGGCGTCGCTCAGGGCTTCAGCGCCAAGCCCACACATTTTGGCAAGCTGTGCAATCGTCTCTGCCCGGAAAAAAGCTTTGTGAGAGTTATAGGGATCGCTCATGGGCGGTTCGAACCAGGCCATGATGATCTCGGGACTCTCGCGACGAATCACGTCATCAAAGACAATCCACAAGCGTTTGCCGGGTTGTTCCTCAAGGGCTTTCTCGCGGTGATCGATGATTGGTTCGTCCTCGGCCACGAAACGCTCACCGCGATCATTGACCCAAATTTCCCACGGCGGTCGATTTTGCGGGATCGTGTTGACGCGAAGAGATAGAGGGCTGGGAAAGACATCATTCTTCAGCACCGTAAGCGTCGAGATGGTATAGAGGTGGCCATTGATCACATTTGCGCCCACCTGCCGCGCTGCAATCAGGCCATCGCCGCGTGCCGCAGGGCAAAACGCTTTCTGATATTGTGTTTGATTCTGGATTTCTTTGTAGAGATCGACATTAGCGGCATAGCCACCGGACGTGAGCACAATTTTTTGGGCATGTGCCGTGATGACCGACCCATTTGCGCTGCGTGCAGCGATGCCACTGACACCCGCCCCATCCATCACCAGCGATTCAAACCGCGTCTCGAGCAACACCTCGACATGGCCTGTCTGGATATGGGCTTTTAAAGCCTGACGGAAAGCCTTGATCAACGACTTGCCCTGCTCGAGCCCCCAATAGGTCCGGGCGCGTCCATAGGCCTGATGACCATAAAAGAGTGTTGGCGACACCGGATCCCAGTCAAAGCCCAGATCGTCGAGCCAATCCAAGGTGGCGGCGGCCTGATCGACAGCGATGCGCACGAGTGTGGAATTGGCATTCCCATTCGAGATGCGCATCACATCGGCAAAATGCAAATCGGGATGATCGTCGATGCCCTTGGCTTTCTGACGCCGCGCACCCGCGCCACTCATCTGTGCAGATGACCAATGTAAGGTGCCGCCAATATCTGCGGCCGCCTCGATCAGCAGCACGCGCGCGCCGCGATCAGCCGCGCAGATTGCTGCGGGCAAGCCTGCGGTTCCAGCTCCGATGATAATGACGTCGTAAGTTTTCTGTCCTGACAACCCTGTTCTCCCTTATATGAAGACTAATGCGAGAACCTCAGCGCGTCCTAGAAAACACGAACGCTTAATCGCTGTGCGAAATCTCAAGTTCGTTGACCAACCATAGTGACCTGTTATCAGAATATGCTAAGCTTTTTGTAGATCACGCTGAACGGGGGAAACCAACCATGACAAAACGACGCGCCGCACTGTTTGCGCTGCTCAGCCTTCCTTTCATCCTGCATTCTGCCATCGCGGCGCCAGGCTACGAGCAGGACCGCAAACAGCTTGAATCAGTGCTGAACGATCTGATCGCTTGGTTCCCGGGCGTCTGGGACTCCTACCCGCAAGTTCACTACGAACGAACAGTCGCCATGCCAAAAGCAGGCGAACACGAACATTGGCACCGGACCTTTGCGCGCATCAATGCGCCGCAAGTCGGCGACGTGGTGTTCTATGGGCAAATCAATGTCGATGGACGTGACGGCCCGATCATCTCAGGCAGCCAAGTCCTCTATAAAGCAGTGATCGACGAAAAGCTGGGCGCGGTGAATCTTTTTGGCCAAGGCCCGCTCGACCCCGAGAAATATGAAAACCTGCACGAACGCCCAGAGTTATGGGGCCAAGTTCAAATGCGCGAGCCAGGCGCACTCAACTGCGACTGGCTCTGGCGTCGTGATGGCGCACAGCTGTTTGGCGTTCTTCAAGGCAACACAAAAGAAAAGCAAAAGTACGGCCCTGGGACATGTAGTTTTATCTCCAAACGCAGCGACGCCGAATTTCGTGCTGATGCAGAATGGGTGCTCACCCCCGATCAACTTTGGCTGTACGATAATAACTGGATGGCTGACATGTTGTTTCTCGGCCGCGAAGACCAGACACACATCAAACTCTATCGCGCCGCACCCTATGACTGCCGCGTCAAAGATGCCGGTGGGGCACGTGAGTTAAAGATCCATGATCGCGGGCACAAAACCAAAGTCACAACAAAGAGTGGCCAGGCCTTGGAACTGATGTTGCTGCGCGCGGAATACCCGGCTGCCTCGGGCGTCGAGGATCGGTTACACCTGACAATCAGCGATACAGCCACCAAGAAAACCATCGCAACAAGGCAAGCAGCGCCGCTGGCCCCAAAAATATCGGTCCGCGATGGGGGCATCGAAGCGAGTTGCAAATTAGGCCAAACCTTTGCCGCACTGCCAAAGACACAATAGCGACGACAAAGCCGCGCCGTTGGAAACGCGAGATCTCTTGGGCCTCTTTTTTGCCTCGCTTGACCCAACTACTTTGGCTGATATATTATAACTCTCTCTAGAGCCGCCGACACAGCACACATGAACCGTCACAATCGGCGCGCCAGCAAAGCAGCCCAGAAGACAGGCGAGAACCCTCAAAATAACTTGAGCGCTTCGCAAGCCCCCCTGTGACCAACATCATGGTTGGCCTGGAGACCATGTCTTTCAGCCCGAGCGACCAGAATGTCACGTTCAACTTCAGCGATGATCAACTCTCTTTGTTAAGTGGAGCCACGCCAAATTAGGCCAAAACAAAACCGAAGGCTGGTTTACTGCTACGGCTGTTCTCGAAAGCCCTTTTGTCGCGATTTGTTCTTAAGCGAGTGTCGCAACCCGAGGTTCAACAACTTCTGATGTCGGTCGTAGTCGAAGTTGGCCGTGCTGACGCATTGCGCATTCAGTTGCAAACTGCTGCAACTCGGGGACCGAGAATCGGTATTTCTTGGAACAACAGAAATGCGAGATTTAACGTCGAAAAAACGGCTTCGCTTGGAGCTTGGGGCCCAATTTTAGGACTCAAGGCATTTAATTTTATAGACTTGCAGTACCGTGACACGACCACTGAGCGCGATCTTGTGCAGCTGGATCTTGGCGTTCAAATGACCCACCTTCCCGATCTCGATCTGACCAGGGACATTGATGGGCTCGCCGTACTGATCTCAGCCTGCGACCTGGTCATTACTGTCAGCAATACCACTGCCTATTTGGCCGGGGCCTTGGGGTTGCCAACCTGAGTGATGCTTCCCTTCGGACACATTCAGCCTTGGTATTGGTTCTCGGAGCGGACAGATAGTCCCTGGTACCCGTGGGTGAAACTTTATCGCCAGCGGAGCTTCGACGACTAGCCGCACGTCATCAAACAGGTCGCCAAAGACCTTAAGGCTTGGCGTGCTCCACCGCGCAAATGAGCAACTTCATTTTACAGTAATCGTGATGCGTTCGGAGAAGATCGGCGGATTGTGGGGGTGGTGATCTTGATCGCCCAGCACCATCTGCAAGGTATGCTTGCCGGGCGCGAGCTTCACATCGGCTTCGGTTTGGCCCTTTCCGAAATGCAGCAGGTCAGGAATGTCTGTTTGCATATAATCTTTCATCATCGGCGACGTGGCCGTGACGGCGTCACGGTCAACCAAAACATGGTGATGGCCGGTGTTTTCGAAATCCACGCCCGCCGGCGCAACACCCATGCCCTTGAGACCGAATTGAATATGAATTGGAGCAGAGACAGTGTCGCCGTCTTTTGGGGAAATGAAATAAACTTTGGCAGTCGCAGGCGCTGGCGCACCTTCAGATTTTTGCTGAGCAAAACTTGTCGAACTCATCGACAACGCGATCAACATCATCATAGCGGGGGCGAAGTGTTTCATTGCACGTCTCCGTAACTGTTTGGCGTTATTCATCAATCACAACATTATGCGGCTCCGTCAGCGCAAGCAAGGGCCCGCAGTTGCCTGGGGCGGCCCTTATGGCTATGATTTTTGCCCGAAGCCGGGGTTCATCCGGGGAATGTCAGGTTAGACCAGGGTCCAGGATGGCGGCGACAACTGAGGGCGCGACGATTTACACTGATACCTTCGCGCCCTCGGCTCACCGACACCGACTCTCACGTCAGAAAGGATCGTCGATGTTACGTTTGGTTTACCGTTTTGCGCTGTGCGGCGCGCTGGCTTTTCAATCCGCTGCCGTCTGGGCGCAGGCTTCGGCAGCCACGCCTGCGAACGCAATCCTCGTGTTTGGTGGCTCGGGTCAGTTGGGCTCTGAGATCGTCAAATCTCTGGTTGGTACAGGCAAAGCTGTCACCGTCTTTGTGAGGCCGGGGTCTGATACCGATCGCTTGAGCGGGATGAAGATCAATACCATCAAGGGCGATGTGCTGAAAGAAGACGATGTGGCGGCGGCATTTAAATCCATACCGTTCAGCGTGGCGATTGACGCGTTAGCGCGCGGTGACTCTGGTGTTGAATTCTACGAGATCAGCGAACGTTATATCTCGAAGTGGGCGAAGCAAACCGGCGTGAAGCAAGTCATCCTTCACAGCTCGGTGGGTGCGGGCAAAAGCCAAGCAATTTACCCACCCGCCATGTGGCCGAGAATGAAAGACACGCTGCAGGCCAAAGAAGCCGGTGAGAACCATCTGATCAACAGTGGCGTGGCCTACACCATTATTCGCAATGCTCAACTTCCGGTCGCGACCACGCCCGCCACCGGCAAAGCGAAACTGTACGACGACGAAACGAAGTATGGTGCCGTCACGCGTGCGGATTTAGGTCAACTGACTTTGAGCTGTGTGGGCAATGCCGCCTGCATGAATAAAATCTACCACGCCGTCGACGAGACGTTGCCGATACGCCGTTAATTCGCCGCCGCTGCTTCCGTTCTGGGAATGACGCCACCGATCAACGCATTGGGAATGATGGCATCGTCCCACAGGAAATTACCGGTGCTTAAATCAACGCCACCTTTGCCTGTGCGAACAATGACCATATCCTATTAGTGCTGCTCGTAGCACTCGTATCGTAGCTGAACTGATCAGCCCCCTCCCCTGGGTCTGCGGCATGTCTAATCGCGGGTAGTGACCCAGAACGCGGAGACAGCACACTCGAGCAATGAAACGGTCTGTGGTACTATCAACAACCCATTCAGAGTTTTAGGCCAGCTTTCGTGGGGAAAGAGAGGGGTCAGTTTTGCTCTGACCCATCTAAGCCTTATAAAATATGGCGCGCCCGAAGGGATTCGAACCCCTGACCTCTGCCTCCGGAGGGCAGCGCTCTATCCAGCTGAGCTACGGGCGCGCAAGGCAGATCAGGCCTCTGGAATGAACCTTATTCTAGACTATTGGGACGCCGAGAACAATTGGCGCGAAGGCCCTTCAGGGCCTTGGTTTTGAGGGCTTTGATTTCAGGGTGGCGGTGAGCCGCCCCAACGCTTCCTGATCCGCACCCGAGGGCAGCGGCGCTGTCGGGTCCATGATAAAGGCGGCAACATCCCCCAGCACTGTTTCAGCCTGGTGATCCCGTAGAACGATATGCCAACCCTTGGGATAGTAGGCCAAACGTAGCAACCCGGCCTGAGCTGGGAATGACCGCAAGGCTTTCAGCGTCGGGGGCTTAGGAATCAGCTGATCGTTTTGGCCATAGAGATAGAGTGTCGGGATGATTAATTTTGGTGTGCTCGCCAACGCCTCATCCATGAGATCGGTTATTCCATAAATCGAATCGACCCGCGTTTTTTTGAGGAACAGCGGATCCCGGGCGTTGTGGCGCAGCAAGTCGATATTATCGCTGGCCTGAACCCCGAAGCCGCGCCCGCTGGGCTTCAAGCCAGGCGTCAACCGCGCGCCAAGCCACAAGGCAATCCGATACTTGAGCGGCATGGTCGAGCGCGCCCACACAGCCGGGGCCGCCAAAATCAGCCCATCGAAAAGAGGCGCCGTCGTCTCGGCCACTGCCGCCATCAGCACAGCCCCGCCCATGCTTTCGCCGAGGCCGTAAAGGGGAACGCCCGGATAGGTCCTGCGCAACACAACAACAATATCGCGCACATCGCCGGTCAAGGCGTCGATGCCGGGCCAGAGGCCTGCATGCGGCGCGCCGCCAAAACCGCGCTGATCGTAAGCAAAAACCGCAAAGCCTTGGCTAGCCAGAAAAGGCCCCGTGCCCAATGCGCCATCGGGGATTTTATCGAAGGCTTTGGCGTAGTCGTTAAAACCATGCAGCGCGACGATCACGGCTTTGGGGTGGCCCTGCGGTAACCAACGACGCAGTGGGAGTTCTAAAGCATCTGCGGTCACAAACGCTGTCTTGCTAAGCGTCGGCTCACTTGATCGAGGCCCCTGCGGCGCAACAACAGGCGCGCACGCCGCGATCATCGCGGCAACCAAGACTGAGACGAGGCAATGCCAGATGCGCATAGGTTTTAAAGCTCAGGCCGCTGTCTGGGGTGGCGTGCTGCACGTAAGTTGTAGGAAAATGTCTTCCAGGTCCACTTCATTGGTGCGGATATCGGCAATCGTCACACCCGCACGGCGCACAGCTTCAATGATCTCACCCATCGCCGACAAACTGGGGCGATAGTTGATGTGAATCTCAGTGGGTTTTGGCAACGTGGCATTGAATCCTGCAAGTGCCGGGGGCACGGTCGTGAGCGGCGTGACCACAATGAAGATGATTGATTTGTTGTCGAGGTGATTGAGCAAATTGGCGGTGGTGTCGTGCACGATGACACGGCCATGATTGATGATCGCGATTTGGTCACACAGCTCTTGGGCTTCTTCCAAATAATGTGTGGTCAGCAGAATCGTTGTTCCGCGGGCATTCAGTTCGCGAATGTATTTCCACAACGTCTGGCGCAATTCCACGTCGACCCCCGCTGTAGGTTCATCGAGCACCAGAATGGGCGGCGTATGCACCATGGCCTTGGCGACCAACAAACGCCTGCGCATACCGCCCGACAACGTGCGCGAATAGGCATCGGCCTTATCCAGCAACCCGACTGCATTGAGAATTTCTTCTGTGCGGCGTTCACTTTTGGGCACACCATATAACCCAGCTTGAAGTTCCATGGTTTCGCGCGGCGTAAAAAACGGATCGAGATTGAGCTCTTGCGGCACCACCCCAATGGCACAACGCGCCTGGCGCTCGTCGGTCTCGCAGTCGGAGTGCCAAAGTTTCACCGTGCCCGAAGTGCGCTTCACCAGCCCGGCCATGATGTTGATCATCGTCGACTTGCCCGCCCCGTTGGGCCCCAGCAAGCCAAAGAACGACCCTCGCGGCACCGCCAGCGTGACATCGAACAGGGCTTGCTTGGGGGGCCTTTTGTTCGACCCCGCATAGACCTTGTTCAGATTGCGAATGTCGACGGCCAAATCAGGCAAGATGGGAGGAGACATGGGACGGACACTCGAAATACTGATGTTTGGGATATGTGCATGGTTAACGTGGTAAAGGGCCCATGGTCAATCGGCGGGGCACGATTGCATCCCAGGCCCCACATGGCTTCAGAGTGCTTGAAAAGCCCATCCCAGCACCGCATAAACTTAACTCAGTGCTGAGTTATCTTATCGTGTGAGGATCGCCATGGCCCAACCCATTGAATCCATCAAGGTGGACACGACCCAGGTGAACTGCGACGGCGTTGGCGGCGCGCTGGGCCACCCGCGCGTGTATCTTCACATCAAACCCGAGGCTGGGCATATCGACTGCCCCTACTGTGGGCGGCGTTACGTCCTGGACCAACACGCCAAGACGTCTGCAGCTGGCGGCCTTTAATTGGCCCCCGCAAGCCCCGCCCCCGCCGCCAAAGCGCGGCGGCTCTACCTGATAGATGGATCGGGCTACATCTTCCGGGCCTTCCATGGCCTGCCGATGATGACGCGCGCCGACGGAACGCCCGTTAATGCCGTCTATGGTTTTTCATCGATGATGATGAAGCTGCTCGATGACTTGCGCGACCAGAGCGTTGAAGAACTCATCGCTGTCATCTTCGATGCCAAACGCAAAACCTTCCGCAATGAAATCTATGCGGAATACAAAGCCCATCGCCCGCCCGCACCCGAAGAACTGATTCCGCAGTTCGATATTATCCGTGATGCGACCCGCGCCTTCAATGTACCTGCGATCGATATGGAAGGCTTCGAAGCCGACGACCTGATTGCCACTTATGCCAAGCAAGCACACGAAGCTGGCATTGATGTAGTGGTGATTTCCGCCGACAAGGATCTCATGCAGTTGGTGCGCCCCGGCGTGATGATGCACGACCCCATGAAGAACCGCAACATCGGCCCTGCGGAAGTCATGGAAAAATTCGGCGTCGCGCCCGACAAAGTGATCGATGTGCAAGCACTGGCGGGCGATTCTTCCGACAATGTGCCGGGCGTGCCGGGCATTGGCGTTAAAACCGCCGCTGAGTTAATCAATCAGTACGGCGATCTGGATACGCTGTTGGCGCGCTCGGGCGAGATTAAACAGCCCAAACGGCGCGAGAACCTGCTGGCCTTTGCGGACTTGGCGCGCATCTCGCGCCAGCTCGTGACCTTGAAAAACGACGTACCGGTGACAGTGCCGCTGGAAAGCTTGGTGTGGAACCCGCCTGACGAAGATACGTTGGTGGGCTTCCTCGCCGAGCAATCCTTCAAAAGCCTCATGGCTAAAGTCTCAGCCAAGCTGGGCAATAACGCGGCTGTGTCATCGCCGCGCCCAACAGAAAGCTTCGTATCCAAAACGGAAATCCCTGCGGCAGAAAAAGCAGCCCCAACAGGCTTTGGCGTCACAAAGTACGAATGTGTGCAAACCAATGATGCCTTGCAGCGCTGGGCCGGCAAGGCCCTGCAAAATGGGTGGGTTGCGGTTGACACAGAGACGACGGGGCTTGACCCCTTGCGCGATAAACTCGTGGGAATTTCGTTGTGCGTTTCTGCTGGTGAGGCTTGCTATATCCCACTAGAGCACGGCGGCGGAGTGAACGAACAAGGCTCGCTCGCCTTCGATACGGCGCCACGCCCCAAGCAAGTCAGCTTGAAAGATGCGGTCCGCATTCTGGGGCCGATGTTGCATGACTCATCAGTGCTAAAAATCGGCCACAATATTAAATTCGACATGCACATCTTGAGCCGTGCCGGGTTTGATCTCGCGCCCATCGATGACACCATCGTCATTTCCTATGTCCTCGATGGCGCCAAAAATGGGCACGGTATGGACGAACTGTCGCAACTACACCTCGACCACAACACGATCAAATTTTCAGACGTCTGCGGCAGCGGCAAAAAACAAATCACCTTCGACCAAGTGCCGCTGGACAAAGCCACTGCCTACGCTGCCGAAGATGCCGACGTCACGCGCCGGCTTTATGCGCTTCTGAAGCCACGCCTGCGCGAAGAGAAACTGGCCACCACCTACGAAACTTTGGAGCGCCCTTTGATTGGCATTCTGACCGAGATGGAGCGCAAGGGCATTTTTGTGGATGCCAAAGTTCTGCGCGATCTCAGCGACGATTTTGCCAAGCGCATGGTGACGTTCGAGCGAGAGATTCACAAATTGGCCGGTGAAGAATTCAACGTTGGCTCGCCGAAGCAACTAGGCGAGATTTTATTCGACCGCATGAGTTTTCCGGGCGGCAAGAAAGGTAAGACCGGCGCCTATGGAACGGGTGCCGATGTGTTGGAAGAACTCGCAGCACTTGGCCACGATTTGCCGGCCCGGGTATTGGATTGGCGGCAGCTCGCAAAACTGAAAAGTACCTACACCGATGCATTGGTCGAATCCATCAACCCCGAAACAGGCCGCGTTCACACCAGCTACTCACAGACGGTTGCCTCGACGGGACGGTTGTCATCGAACGATCCTAATTTACAGAACATTCCCATCCGTACCGAGGAAGGTCGCAAAATTCGCACCGCTTTCATTGCGCCGAAGGGCAAAACGCTCATCTCGGCAGACTACAGCCAAATTGAATTGCGCCTTGTCGCCCATGTCGCCGACATCAAGGCCATGAAAGAAGCCTTCAAAGAGGGTGCAGACATTCACGCGGCCACGGCCTCGCAAATGTTCAACGTGCCTATGAAAGACATGACGCCCGAGTTGCGTCGCCGCGCCAAGGCTATCAACTTTGGTATCATTTATGGCATCTCGGGTTTCGGGCTTGCACGCAACCTTGGCATCGAGCGATCAGAGGCCCAAGCCTTCATCAACGCATACTTTACGAAGTTCCCGGAAATCCGCGATTACATGGACCGTGCCAAAGACGAAGCTAAAACCAATGGATATGTCATGACGCCCTTTGGCCGCCGCTGCTGGGTGCCGGGCATTGCCGACAAAAATGGAGCTGTGCGCAGCTTTGCCGAACGCCAAGCCATTAATGCGCCGATCCAAGGTGGAGCGGCAGACATTATTAAACGCGCCATGGTGCATTTGCCCCATGCGCTGACAGCCGCCAAACTTAAAGCCGACATGTTGCTGCAAGTTCACGACGAACTAATTTTCGAAGTCCCAGACAATGAGGTCGAGGCCACCATCAAGGTCGTGAAGAAAATCATGGAGGGTGCCGCCCATATCAGCGTGCCATTGGTTGTGGATACCGGCACGGGTCGCAACTGGGACGAGGCCCACTAAGCGATGACAGCTTTGCGGCCGATCGTCGCCACAGCCTTGTCACGGCTCACTTCTGCTATTTTGGGCGCCCTTATCTTTCTTACGCCATCCTCGCCAGCACAGTCACAAGGCGCGGCTTGTTTCTCATCATCCGCCACCTTCGAGACGCGCATTGAGGCATGCACAGAAAGGTTGAAAGATACGTCTCTGCAGCCCGGAATACGCGCTCTGGTATTCTTCGCGCGCGCCAGCGCTTTCAATGAATTAAGTGAGACAGAACGCGCCTTGGCAGACTTAAATTCAGGGTTAGCTCTATCGCCTGGGGATACACCTGCTTTATTGGCACGCGCACACATGAAAGAAGTGCGCGGCGATATTTCTGGCGCTGAGGCTGACGTCACAGCCGCCCTGACTGTCGATGCCAAACTGGGCGAAGCCTATGTTCAACGAGCAGCGATTCGCTTTGCGCAGGGCAAAGAAGATCTTGCGATTGCCGATCTGGGTGAAGCGCGGCGCTTGAGCCCGCGCGACCCAGGCCCGTATCGCGTCCGCGGTGAATACTTTCTCAAGCAAAACAAGCACACTGAGGCGATTGGCGAGCTGAAACAGGCTGTCGCGTTAAATAGCTCAGACTTCGACTCACATGCGATCTTGGGGCAAGCCCTCATAAAAGCCAATAGGGCTGGCGAAGCGATTGTGGCATTCACAACAGCCTTGAATCTCAAGCCAAATGATATTCGCACGCTTCGCGATCGTGCAATAGCTTATGGCCGTTTCGCGAACTACGCCGCCGCGATGGCCGATTTCTCGCGCATACTGTCTTTGCGACCCAATGATGCTGCGGCCACAGAGGCGCGCGGCGTTGCTGCGCTGCAAAGCGGCGTTCATCAACAAGCCATCATAGATTTTTCAGTGATGTTACGCGCTCAACCCGGCCGCGCCGATTGGCACTACTTTCGTGGACTTGCATATCTGCGAACTCAAAAGCTAGCGGAGGCCGTGAAAGATTTCAGTGCGACTTTAACGCAAACGCCAACCGATATTGATGCGCTGTCATCACGGGCCGGTGCGCACCTCGGGCTCGATCAATTTGAAGACGCAGATGCTGATTTGACATTGGCCCTGACGCAACAACCCAAATCCGCTGAATTGATTTTGCAACGCGCACAACTGCGATTTCTGGCTGGTCATTTCGATGAATCGGCTAAAGATTTTGCTGCACTCAACACGCTGGCAGGCAGCGGCCTTAGCGGTCAGACGCCGAGAAGCGCTCTGTGGCGATTTATTGCCCAGGCCCGTGCAAAGCAAGATGGCCGTTCGTCATTAACCACCGTGGCAAATACGATCAGTTCACGCACCTGGCCAGGCGCGATGTTGAGGTTCTTTTTAGGCGAGGTGTCCGCCGATACAGTGATGGCACAGGCGGATGATGGTTCGTTGAAACGTTGCCAGGCGAATTTTTATTTGGGCCATGCGGGCCTCATTCTGGATGATCGGGCTCAAGCGCGTGAACGCTTCAGTGATGCTTTAACGACGTGTGAGCAGAGCTCGGTCGAATATCACAGCGCGCTATTAGAACTCAAGCAGCTTTAGCGCTTCACGGCCCACGCGGGAACTTCGTCAAACTGTACATCGAAGGCGATGGGCAGCAATGTCAACACACCGATACTGACAACGATGATCCAAATCAGATCCAATCGAAACCCTGCGCGCGACATTTGCTGGATGTTGACATAACCCGATCCAAACGCGATGGCATTGGGCGGTGTCGCCACAGGCAACATGAAGCCACCACTGGCGGCCATGGCACACGCCGTGCAGAACAGCAGCGGGTTTTGGCCAAGTACCAGCGCAGCCGTTGCAAGCACCGGCAATAACGTTGCCGCAACGGCAGTATTCGATGCGATTTCAGACAAAAACACGATCATGGCGACAAACATTGTAATCAGTATCCATAACGGTATTGCTGACCACGAGGCCATGCCGCCGCCAAGCCATTCAGCCAAGCCCGACGAGCCAGCCGCGTCGGCGAGGCTGAGGCCACCACCGAACAAGACCAACAGTCCCCAGGGAATTTTATTGGCCCATTCCCAATCGAGCGCAAAAATGCCGCGTTTAAAATCGACGGGGATGACAAAAAGCACAAACGCGCACGTCATGGCGATGCCGGCGTCTGACATCTTTAGATTTGGAAACATGGGCGCAATGATCGGCTGCGTGACCCATAAGACTGAAGCCAGCGCGAACACGACGGAAATGATGCTCTCGCCGCGACTGATGGGGCCGAGCGCAGCGCGTTCAGTGTTCAGCAATTCGACTACGCCTGGAACCGGCGTTGTTGAAAGCGGATAAAGCACCCGACACAGCAAGATCCAGCAGAGAATGGCAAGCGTGACAGAGATCGGAACACCCACCATCATCCAGGCTGCGAAAGATACGGTGTAGCCGTAGGTTTGCTGCATGAAGGCTGCCAGCAACGCATTGGGAGCCGTGCCGATCAGCGTGCCGAGCCCGCCGATGCTGGCTCCGTACGCAACTGCAAGCACCATCGCTGTTTCAAAGTTCTTTGAGTCCTGGGCATTGCCTTGCCGCATCAGCGGAATAATCGAGATGGCGATGGGCAACATCATCAGTGTGGTCGACGTATTGTTGATCCACATGCTGACGAATACGGTCGCCGCCATGACGCCGCCGACAAGTTGCTGCGGCCCTGTTCCCGTCCACGACAGAATTGTCATCGCAATGCGTCGATGCAGCCCCCAACGCTGCATGGCAAGCGCCAGCATAAAGCCGCCCATGAAGAGGAATATTGTCGGGTTGGCGTAAGGTGCTGCGGCGGTTTTGAGGTCCATCACGCCCAGGCCCGGTAACAAAACCAATGGGATGAGCGCGGTGGCATAAACAGGGATTGGCTCGCAAATCCACCAAATGGCCATCAGCGCGGCAATGGCTGCAACGAGCATGCCCTTGTCGGACATCCCCTCGGGCGGGGGCAACAACAGCAGCAATGCAAAGGCCACCAGCCCCCCGGCAAGGCCGAAAATCTGGCGCGGGGTATAGGTTTCCGGCGCGGTAAGGGAATCAGACATGAGCCTCGAGATGGCAGAAAATTAACGATTCAGGGGTGCCGACAAGCGAACCCGGACATACATGTATAATGTATATAAATTGCCTCAGCCACAGAGGCGCCGTGAGCTTGAACGAATTTAGCCACAATGCGCCATTTGAATTGTGGCAACCGCGAATCGACGCGGAAAACAGGGTTAGAAAAGGACACCACCCGTGGGAAACCGCATCGCTCTTGTTGACGACGACCGTAACATTCTCACCTCCGTCACCATGGTTTTAGAGGCCGAGGGCTTTAAGGTCGTCACCTATCGCGATGGCGCGGATGCACTGCGGGGCCTGCTGGCTGATCCTGTCGACTTGGCAATTCTGGATATCAAGATGCCGCGCATGGATGGCATTGAGTTGTTACAGCGCTTACGCGAAAAATCGACCATGCCCATGATTTTTCTCACCTCTAAAGATGACGAGGTGGATGAATTGAATGGCTTGCGCATGGGCGCGGATGATTACATCAAAAAACCGTTCTCGCAGCGGCTGTTGATCGAACGTGTGCGTGCCATCTTCCGACGCGCTGAAGCGCAGAAGGGCGAATCCGATGGCACGCTGTCGGCAGGTTCAATAAAGCGGGGTGAGTTGCTGCTCCACCCAGCACAGCATATGTGCACCTGGAAAGCGCTGGCTGTGAACTTAACCGTGACAGAGTTTCTGATCATCCAGGCGTTGGCGCAACGTCCGGGGCACGTCAAAAGCCGCGATCAGTTGATCGACGCTGCTTACGGCGAGCACATCTACGTCGACGACCGCACCATCGACAGCCACGTCAAACGCTTGCGCAAGAAATTCCGTGAGGTTGACAAAGAGTTCACACATATCGAAACCTTGTACGGCGTCGGCTATAAATACACCGAAGCGGCCTAGCCACGCCGTCTTCCGGGCGACGGAGGCCGCGACAAGGGGATGCGCGCAAGGCGTTTCCCGGAGGGGAATGTTTTGCAAGCGAACCCGGATCACAAGGTGGAAAGCGTGACCCGCAGTAAAGAGCGAAGTCATGGGCCGTTCTCGTCCTTGTCGTTGCGAATCTTGGCGGTCAACCTGGCAGCGCCTGTGTTACTGGTCTTAGGCCTGCTCTTCCTCGATGAATACGAAGACACCTTGATTGCGACAGAACTGGAAGCTTTGCACACCCAGGGAGAGTTGATCGCCGCATCTTTGGGTGAAAGCGCGGTGGTGGTTGAAACTGAAAACGCGGACTTCCCCAGTTTCATACCCAACGGCAACTTGCGCATCATTCAGCCCGACACGGCGCGACAACTGGTGCGCCGCCTCGCGGGGCTGGCCCAACTGCGCGCACGCTTGTTTGACCGCGACGGCAATCTGATCGCCGATAGTCGATTACTGCAAGGACCCGGCGGCGAGGTACAAGTCATCGACTTGCCACCTCTGGCCGAAGACAAGCTTGATCAGTGGCTACGCCAAGCCTACGTCACAGCCACCGGGCGTTTCGGCCTCGGCCGTGACCTTGAGGCGTATACCGAGCGCGGTAACTCTGTCGCTTCGGACTACAAAGAAGTGATGGCGGCGCTTGAGCAAGGCGAGACCGGGGATGCGGTTCGTCTGCGCGCCGACCGGGAAAAAATGTTGACGGTTGCTGTGCCGGTTCAGTTCTATCGGCAAGTTGTCGGGGCCGTATTTATCTCGCGTGATGGCCGCAATATCGATAAGCGACTGTTCGCTGTGCGCGGTTCGATACTGGCCATGTTTGGATGGGTGCTCGGGCTCACGATTCTGACGTCGATCTATCTCGCAAGCACCATCGGGCGACCTTTGCGCATTCTCGCAGAAGCCGCCGAGAAAGTGCGACACGCCAAAACTCGCCGCCATAGCATCCCCGACATGACCCACAGATCTGACGAGATCGGCGAGTTGTCGGGAGCGCTTCGCGAAATGACAGAATCTTTGTGGCAGCGATTGGATGCTATTGAGAGTTTCGCAGCCGACGTCGCACATGAGCTCAAAAACCCCCTCACGTCGCTTCGCAGCGCCGTAGAAACCGTGGCGCGCGTCAAAGACCCAGAACAGCAAAAAAAACTGATGAGTATTATTTTAGACGACGTCAGCCGCCTCGACCGATTGATCTCGGATATTTCTGATGCCTCGCGCTTGGATGCTGAATTGTCACGGGCCGAAACGGGACCGGTCAAGCTTGGAGCGCTGCTAGACGCCTTAGCGCAAATGCAAAATGCCAATGACGACACGAAAGCGCCCAAAGTAAATTTGGAGATCGCCGCCGCAGAGAGTTTGACGATCACGGGCCTGGAAGGCCGTCTGGCACAAGTGTTCCGCAATCTCATCGTAAACGCCGTCTCGTTCAGCCCGCCTGGAGGTACGATCACGGTCCGGGCGACGCGCGAGGGCCCGTTCGCGTGTGTCGACGTCTTGGACCAGGGCTCCGGGATTCCAGCAGGCAAAGAAAAAGCGATTTTCGAGCGGTTTTATTCGGAACGTCCAGAGGCCGAGAAATTCGGAACCCACTCTGGCTTGGGCCTCTCGATTTCGAAGCAAATCGTCGAGGCCCATCGTGGGATCATCAGCGCAGTCAATCGCAATGACGGTGGGGGAACGGGCGCGCGATTTATTGTGCGCCTGCCTCTGATTTAGCTCCCTAACACAAAAGCCAATAACAACGGCAGCGTGAGGAACGACAAGACGGTCGAAATGAGGATGATTCCAGCTACATCATCTGGCTTGTTATTATATTGTATCGCGAAGAGATAATTGAATACGGCTGTGGGCATGGCACTTTGTATCAGAACGGCCCCGCGCGCCGGGCCTTCAAGCCCCAGTAACGACACCACCGCCAGCGCTGCTAAAAAGCCACCCGCAATACGGAAAATAGAA
Organism: Rhodospirillaceae bacterium; assembly: GCA_002737725.1. Taxonomy (GTDB): domain Bacteria; phylum Pseudomonadota; class Alphaproteobacteria; order Rhodospirillales; family Rhodospirillaceae. The sequence continues at coordinate 36,889 of NSIP01000015.1, read as the reverse complement.
AAACCAAATGCACGACCAAGACCATGCACGGACAGCGTGGCCAATGACGTGCCCAACGACATCAGCATCAATGGAATAGCAAACCCACCCAGTGTGGAAAGCGTGTCCATCGCCCAGACCGGGAGCTTGGTCTCGGTCATCGTCAACGTCACAGTCAACGCCATGGCCCAGAGCACTGGGTTTGCGAAAACTGTACGTGCATTGAACCGGCCACTCGAAATTCCAACGCCGATACTGAATTGCAAAAGTGCAGTAACCGCGAAGTAGGCGAGCGCCAATGACAAACCCACATCGCCGAACGCGAACAAGCACAATGGCATACCCATATTGCCAACGTTGGGGAAAATCAGCGGCGGCAGGTAGGCACGGAACGAAAGCCCGCGCGCCCAAAGTGCAGCGATTGCCACGCAGGCGGTCAGTGCCATCACGGCTAAACAGGCCATGACGATTTGGGACATGGCGGCAATATCGATGGGCCGCGAGAGGAGCTGTGACACCAGCAAACACGGCGCACCGACGTTAAACACCAACGCGGACACCATGGCCGAATCAAAAGGCATCTTGGCGCGCGCCCACGCATACCCAATCGCCGCAATCAAAAAGACCGGTGCGATAATCGCAAAAACTTGAATGATCATATTAACAAAAGCACGAAGTGGGGGCGTTATGCAGGGAATTTATCATGGTCGAGAAACGGGCGGACCATCGCCGATACCGCGGCCGGGTCATGATCAAGAAATCCATGACTCCATTCGGGTAAACTCTTCACACGCCCATTCTTCAAATACGGGGCAATGCGGGGCGTATATTCCACGAGATCATCATTCGGATTGAAAACCAGAATCGGAGCCGTCACATCAATAATTGTGGTGGGGTAGGTATACGAAAACGCGGCGAGATGCCCCCAGCCCTTCTTGTCGCCACCGCGCAAATGATCGGGGAAATGGCCCATCACGTCTTTGGGCGTGGAGCGCTTATCCTGCCATCGATAAAGACTCTTCCAAGCCGCCACCAAAAATGCGCCGTCTGCATCGGGTTCGGGCGCAGCATTATCCACGCGCTGCTTCTTCAAATCGTCTTCGGTATAGACCGGCGCTGAAACCAGAACTAAGTGTTTAACTTGCTTGGGACGTTGGCGAGCGGTTTCGACGGCGATTTTAGAGCCAGTGTGATAGCCCATCACATCGACCTCTTTCAAACCGAACGCATCAATCACATCGCCCATCGCAGCCGCGAAATCCATGATTGTCGGGGGCGCGGGCGGAAAGTCGCTCGCGCCATAGCCAGGGGTATCGGGGGCAAGCACCAATCGATCGCGCCCCATCTCGGTCAGCCAGGTTTCGTAAATCACTCCTGATACCGGACTAAGATGAAAACAGATGAGCGGTCGCCTTTCGCCATGGTTCTGCCCGGCCAAACGCACGTGCATCTGGCCAAAGCGACCGTCGATATAAGTTTTGCGCATTTTCGCAAGCGTCGCGTCCATCATTTACTCCTCTGACTTCAGCGCGATTGACATCGCGCACTCCCTTGCATCTTTGGTAGATTAGCCGCCCTATCGGGAGAAAGCGCCATGATTCGCAAGTTGGTTCTGATGGTTTTTCTGTCCTTGGCCGCAGGTGGCGAGTCATTGGCCATTGAGGGCATGGGAAACCCTTGGGAAACCATTGACGATGCTGTTTGCGCGGGCCTGAAGATCACCGACTTTTCATATGATGTTGGTGCCGCTGTCACCATTAAAATTTCAGAACGTGTCCCCGAAACCAACAGCTTGCCCGGCTATTGCCGCGTTGTAGCCAACATTGCGCCCAAAAACACCGTCGAGATTCGCCTCCCGATCTCGGGTTGGACGGGACGCGTGCTCATGGCGGGCTGTGGGGGATTGTGCGGTGAAATCCAAATGGCTCGCACAGACGACGCGTTAGTGCGCAAATATGCAGTGGCTCATACCAACATGGGTCATGCAGAGAGCGATGTGGCCTTTGCCGACGATGCGAAAATGCTGGAAGACTTTGCGCATCGCTCGACCCACGTGGCCACGCTATTATTAAAAGCAGTGACAAAAGCTTACTACAATCGCGCGCACGATCATGCTTATTTCCGTGGGTGTTCCACCGGCGGTCGACAGGGCCTGACCGCCGCCCTGATGTACCCCGACGATTTCGACGGTATAATCGCGGGCGCCCCTGCCGCAGGGCCTGCAGTCCCCAACATTGTGTGGGCTTTGAAGGCGAATACACGCAGCGATGGCTCGAGCATTCTTGATCCCATCGCTATCAATATTTTGCACAAGGCCGTGCTTGGTGCGTGCGATATGAATGACGGCGTCAAAGACGGCATTGTCAGCGATCCGCCGACGTGTACTTTTAATCCTGCCGCGATCACTTGCGATAAGGCCAAGACTGGGCAATGTCTAACACTCGAACAAGCAGATACCGCGCAGAAAATATATGATGGCGTTGCGAACCCCGACGGCACGAAATACGCAAGCCAGGGTTATTCTAAAGGCGGTGAGTTAGGTTGGCTGCGAACACTGGTGCGCACCGATAAACCCGCAGGTATGGAGGGCGTGGCGCAAAACTATTTGCGCCGCTTCGCAGATATGCCAAATCCGCCCAAAGCAATTGCCGACCTGGATTTCACAAAACAACTCGTGCGCCTCGTCACCGTAGATTCGCTGCCGTCATTCGGACCAGGCGGTCAGCGCCTCGCATTGTTTCAAAAAGCGGGAGGTAAATTATTACTGTATCATTCGTGGTCTGATGACTCGCTTACGCCAGCCACAGCGATTGACGTCTACACTGCTCATGAAAAAGCGATGGGTGGCAAAGAGCAACTTGATCCCTTTTTCCGACTGTTCGTGATTCCCGCCATGTTCCATTGCCGCGGCGGTGACGGGCCAGATGCAGTTGATTTTCTCAGTGCTATGGAAACTTGGGTCGAAAAGAAAAGCGCGCCTGAGAAACTCATTGCTCTTAAAGCAAATCAATCACCACCGACGAACACTGAGTATCTATTCCCACTTCAGGCGAATGAGGTTTTGTTCTCACGACCCATCTACACCTACCCGTGGGCAGCACGATACTCTGGCCAAGGCGATGCCAAGGATGCGTCGACCTGGATCAAGAACTAAACACGCAGCCTTCTAAGCAGGCGGCTGGAATTTAGTGTCGTGGCCTGGGAACGCCTCGTAGCCCTTGAGCATATAATTCCAATACAGGATCGGCAGGCCCGTCGTTTTGATCACCCAATTGATCCAGCGTTCTTTGGCCGGGTCGAGTGGCAAGGTCGGCGTGGGCTTTCCGCCATAGATAAACTCGGCCATCAAGGTCTTGCCATAGGCAGTCGTCAGCGGGCACGACGCATAGCCATCGTAGGCTTCTTCGATTTGTCGCTTGTGAAGCAGATGATTGATGTTGCGAACCACAACGGGGGCTTGCTTGCGCACGGCAGCAGCTGTTTTTGAGTTTGCGGTCGAGGCCGCATCGCCCAAGCCAAATACATTTTTGTATTTTACATGTTGCAGTGAATTGGCGTGCACGTCGGTGAAACCTGCAGCATTCGCCAGCGGGCTGCCTTTCAAGGCATCTGGTGCTGTTTGCGGCGGGGTGACGTGCAGCATGGTGTAATCAAGCGTAATTTTCTGACCTTGCTTGTCGCCCGCAACAATATCGAACGTGGCCTTCCGATTGGTCGCATCGATTCCTGTCAGGTTGGTATTGTAGTGAACGTCGATGCCATGGGCAGCGGCGATCTTGACCAGTTCTTTGGCATAAAACGGCACGCCGAAAATCGTAGGCGTTTGGGTGATAAATTTTACATCGACGAAATGCCGGATCCCGCTTTTTTTCAAAAAATCAGACGTGAGGTAGGCGATCTTTTGCGGAGCGCCGGGGCATTTGATCGGCATCGGCGGTTGGGTAAATAGCGCGACATCGCCGCGCTTGAGGTTTTCCAAGCATTCCCAGGTGTATTCAACCGTCTCGGGTGAATAATTACTGCACACGCCACCCTTGCCGACGATGTCTTTCAGGCCCTTGATGCCGTCCCAGTTCAGCTTCAAGCCAGGGCACACGACGAGATAGTCGTAGGTCAGCTTGGCTCCCGAAGTCAGCAGGACGGCATTATTGTCAGGATCGAAACCAGCTGCGGCATCTTTGATCCACGTGACGCCCGCCGGGATCAGCCCCGCTTCGGCCCGTTTGGTCGCCTCCAAGCTATAGGCGCCCGCACCAACCAAAGTAAAAGCAGGCTGGTAGTAATGCGATTCAGCAGGTTCAATAATAGCGATATCGAGCGAATCTTCGTGATCATGGACACGCAGTTCTGCCGCAACAGTAATACCTGCCGCACCGCCGCCAACAATGAGAATTTGATGATGATTTGTTGCTGCCATATTGACCGCCCTCCCCACTTTTCCGGCCCAGATTGACGCATTCTGGGCAACCGTTACAGCCTACTGTAACCTTCCGGCCTGCGTCCGGCCAACCTACTCGTGGAGTCTCAGTATTTTATAACACTGCGGTATATACCGCCCTGGTATGCTTGTTAATATTGACATTAACAAGCTTAGCAAGCCCTGCAGCGCAAAATCGAGCCACTCTCTTATGAAACGACAATATCGTCTTCTGAAACGACAAAATCGTGACATTTTCTTCTCTCTCGCCTTAACGCTCTGCCCCTGCATCGCCAGTGCAGGTGAGGCGGTGTCGGTTGCGGACTTTCGCCGCTTCGTGTCAGTGTGGGATGGTGATTACAACAATTTTTCACAAAGCAAAGCCCAGGAGGAGGCCGGGCGCGCCCAAAACGACCGCAACCAGCCAACATTTTTATTCATCCGGAAAGTCGATTTACCTGCCTTCGGACCCGAGACCTATTACGCTGAATGGCGCGACGCGAACCAAACAGCAAAAGTCAATCGTCAACGCATGTATGTTCTCGAGCTTGATCAAGCTGAACAAAAGCTGCGATTGAATCTGCACATTTGGCCTGCAGATAAACCTGTGTTTGTCGCGCAGACCAGCGGCGCTTATTTGGACGCGCGCAAATTATCTGGTATGACGCCAGTCGATATGGCGGGTCTCAAAGGATGTGATGTTTACTTTGATGTCGGGACACACGATTTTTCAGGGGCCATGAAAAAAGATGCCTGCGCGTTTCCCACGCCCAATGAGATGCAAATTTATTCTTGGTCCCAGATGAAATTGACCGAAACACAATTCAGTTATCTTGACGGGTAGTTCAATATCGACGGCACACCGTTCCAAAAATTTGTAGGCGAATGGTATGTTTTTGACAAAATCAAATAAGTGATTGGCAGCTGAGGTATGATTCGTCTTCACGCCACCTGCGTTTCAGTATCAGGCATCGGCATTTTGATCCGCGGCGCCCCCGGCAGTGGTAAATCTGATCTTGCCCTTCGTTTGATTGACGAAGGCGCAGATCTCGTTTCAGACGATTATTGCGAAATCACCGTCGAGAGCGGGCACCTGATGGCTGGCGCACCGGGTACCATCGCTGGGAAGCTTGAAATTCGCGGCTTTGGTATCGTACAGCTGCCCCATATCGACAAAATGGCAGTCGGATTGATCGTCGATTTAAGCAAACCTCATGAGATCGAGCGCTTACCATCAACGACCACCGTTATCATTGAGTCAGTCGTTTTGCCCTGGTTAAGAATCGACCCCTTTACGGCGTCTGCCACACACAAAGTCCACATCGTCGTCCAAACTTTGACTAATCGCGCGCAATTGATGTCATAGATCCCATGCGCCGGAATATGCTAGATTAACGCTATGAATTCTCAGGCAAGCCCTTCGCAGGACGATCAGGAACAGCCACGGTTTGTGGTCGTGACGGGCATGTCGGGCGCTGGAAAAAGTATCGCCTTGCAGGCCTTGGCAGATGTGGGCTTTGAAACCGTCGATAATCTGCCTGTGGCGCTGATTAGCGCCATTGTCGCGGCGCACGAAGATCATTCCATCGCCATCGGCGTTGATGCTCGCACGCGCGATTTCGACGCTGGTGCGCTTCTCTCGGTTGTCGAGGCACTACGTCAACAAAGCAAGATGAAAGTCGGTTTTGTTTTTGTCGATGCCGACACCGATGTGCTTGTGCAACGCTACACCGAGACGCGGCGCCCACACCCCATGGCCAAAGAGCGGCCCATCGCCGACGGCATTGAAATTGAACGCCGACTACTCGAACCAATGCGTGAGGAGGTGGACTTTCTGGTGGACACCACTCGGCTGGCGCCAGCAGACTTAAAACGCATCGTACAGGGTCAGTTTGGTGGATCGGGCCAGCGATGCATGCAGATTTTCCTAATGTCCTTTGGCTTTCGCAATGGCCTTCCCCGTGATGCGGACCAAGTCCTAGATGTACGGTTTCTCAAGAACCCGCATTATGAGCCGACGTTACGTGCACTCACGGGCCAAGACGAAGCCGTTGGGGCCTATATCGAACAAGACCCCGCTACTCATTTGTTTATAGAGCGCGCCACGGCCCTGCTTGAACCCCTGCTTCCCCTATACGAACGTGAGGGAAAGTCGTATTTCACCATAGCTATTGGCTGCACGGGCGGGCAACATCGCTCGGTCTACATAGTTGAGCGCTTGAAGCTTTGGTTTACAAAGAAGGGCGTTTCGGTTGATGTGCGCCACCGCGATATGCCCCGCCACCACGTCCAATTCATCTCTGGACCGCGCTGAACCCACGCACCCCGAATGCCTCATACCCAACCCCTCATCGGACTCGTCCTCGTGACTCACGGCCGGCTGGCCATTGAGATGATTGCCGCGATGGAGCACGTTGTTGGGGCGCAGACACAAGTCGCGGCTGTCTGTATTGGCCCGAACGACGACATGGAGCGCCGTAGGCAGGACATTTTGAAAGCCGTCGAAGGCGTCAATGCGGGTTCGGGCGTGGTGGTGCTTACCGACATGTTCGGCGGAACGCCATCTAACCTTGCGATCTCAATCATGGAGAACGCGCCGGTGGAAATCATCGCCGGGGTCAATCTACCGATGTTGATTAAACTCGCCTCAGTGCGAGGCAGCGAAGATCTCGCCACTGCTGTCGTGCATGCCCAAGATGCAGGGCGAAAATATATCAATGTCGCCTCTGCGCTGCTTGGCCAAAGCAAGCAAAGCAGACAATGACCACTTTGTTGCGGCAAAAAGCCGAGATTTGCAACAGCAAGGGATTGCATGCCCGCGCAGCAGCGCGGTTTTGTAAGAGCGCCGAGCAGTTTGAGTCTGAAATCCTGGTGAAGCGTGGCGATACAGAAGTCTCGGGGCGCTCGATCATGGGCTTGATGATGCTGGCCGCTGCGCAAGGCACCAGCATTGAGATCAGTGTGTCGGGCGACGACGCCGTCGCTGCCATGACCGCGCTGTGCACATTAGTGGCAAATAAGTTCGATGAAGAGTAACCGCAAGCCAGTCAAGACGCCCGAGCAGATCTACCGCGGGATGGCCGTGGGGACAGGGGTCGCTATTGGTGTCGTGCACCGTCACGATAGCCGTGCCTCAGTCCACGTGCGCGAAGTTCGCGTCTCTGTCGCAAAAGTGCGCAGCGAACAACACCGCTTGCTCGAAGCTGCGGCACGGGCCGCCGGACGCATAGAAGCACTGCAAAGCCAAGCCAAACGCTTGGAGGGCGCTGCAGGAGAAGAGCTAGGCTATCTTCTCGACGCCTATCATCAAATGCTGAGTGGGTCGCGCTTGATTCGTGGCGTGCAAAAGAGAATTGCCACAGACAACATCAATGCTGAAGCCGCGGTTATGAAAGAAATTGGCCTCATGGCCGATGCCTTCGCCACCATGGACGACCATTACCTCGCTGCCCGCATTGACGATATCCGCGAGGTCGGCCGCCGATTGGTTGAAGCGCTGACGGGCAAGAAGGTGCGCGCATTGGCCTCGTTGCCGCGCAATGCAGTGATTGTGGCCGATGAGCTATCGCCCGCCGACACCGCCTCGCTTGACCCTGAAAATGTCGCAGGCTTGGTCACCTTGGTGGGGGGCGTCGAAAGTCATACGGCCATTGTTGCGCGCTCGTTAGGCTTGCCCGCGGTCGTCGCTGAAGACGACATCTTAAGCTACACCCGCAACGGGCAAACGATCATCGTCGATGGCGTGAAGGGCCTGATTATTCTCCAGCCCTCGGCCAAGACGTTGGCGATCTATCGCCGCTGCAAATTAGAGCTGCTGCGCGAACAAAAATCTTTACTGAAGTTAACCGCCGTTCCCGCCGTCACCAAGGATGGCGTTGCGATCAAGCTCATGGCCAATATTGAATTTCCAGGTGATATCGACAGCGTTCTGGCCGCAGGCGCTGAAGGTGTTGGCTTGTTTCGCAGCGAGTTCATGTTCATGAACTGCGCAAGTCTACCCACCGAAGAAGAACAATACACAGTGCTGAGTGATGTGATTCGCCGGATGGATGGCAAGCCCGTCACCATTCGCACACTTGACGTCGGTGCAGATAAGCTTGGCGCAGCGTTAGGGATGAAACCAGGCCCCAACCCTGCTTTGGGGCTGCGTGCCATTCGCTTTTCCTTGCGCAAGAAAAAGATTTTCTTCGCCCAGCTTTCGGCGATCTTGCGGGCGAGCGCGCACGGGCCTGTCCGCATTTTGTTGCCGATGGTTTCGACCGTTGATGAAATCCGCGAGGTGCGCAAGATCGTTGCCCGCTTGACGGCGCGATTGAAGAAGCTCGGGGTTAAACTGGCCGATCCCCTGCCGCCTTTGGGTGTCATGATTGAAATTCCAGGCGCTGCGCTAGCCGCAGACGCGCTAGCCGCCGAGTCCGATTTCTTTGCCATCGGCACCAACGACCTGACGCAATACACCCTGGCGATCGACCGCACCGATGAGCAGGTGGCCTACCTGTACAACCCTCTGCACCCTGCTGTTCTCAGGCTGATTCAGTTTACGGCTGAAGCCGCCGCAGCCGCGCGCATCCCGGTTTCGATCTGCGGGGAAATTGCCGGTGATCACCGCCTGACCCCTCTGTTATTAGGGTTTGGCATTAGCGAACTGTCGATGGCCGCGACCAACCTACCCCGCGTCAAAAAACGCATCCTCAGCCTGAATCTCTCGGCGATTTCGGGCCGGGTGAGGCGGATTACCTCAGAGTCAGACCCTCAAAGGCTGAAAGACCTAGTGGCCGAACTGTCGGGTTAGGAGCCTACGTCTGCCCACATTGCACCAAGGGGCCGGGGTTGGTATACGCGCTCCAACTTTGGCTGTGGGGTCCTGCCCCTTGGCCCTGAATTTCCCTTAAATCCCGCTGTTGGAGCCCACCATGCCGTTCGATGATTTCAAAGTAAAAGACCTGTCGCTGTCCAACTGGGGCCGCAAGGAACTCAATATCGCTGAAATCGAGATGCCAGGCCTGATGGCCATCCGTGCTGAATACGGCCCGAAGCAGCCCCTGAAGGGTGCGCGCATCGCAGGCTCGCTGCATATGACGATTCAAACCGCCGTGCTGATCGAGACGCTGAAGCATCTGGGTGCAGATATCCGCTGGGCATCGTGCAATATTTTCTCGACCCAAGATCATGCTGCCGCGGCCATTGCGGCGGCCAACATTCCGGTGTTTGCCGTCAAAGGTGAGACCTTGGAAGAATATTGGGATTACACCCACAAGATTTTCGAATGGTCTGATGGCGGCACGGCCAACATGATTCTCGATGACGGCGGCGATGCCACATTGTTGTTGGTGTTGGGCGCGCAGGCCGAGAAAGACCCCAAAGTCATCTCCAAGCCCAGCAACGAAGAAGAAACGGTGCTGTTTGCCGCTATTGCCGCGCGCATCAAATCCAAGCCCGGCTGGTATTCCAAAGCATTAGCCAACATTAAGGGCGTCAGCGAAGAAACCACTACGGGCGTGCATCGTCTGTATCAAATGGCCAAGGACGGTCGCCTGCCCTTCCCAGCAATCAATGTGAATGACAGCGTGACCAAGTCGAAGTTCGACAACGTCTATGGCTGCCGCGAAAGCTTGGTCGACAGCATTCGCCGCGCAACCGACGTGATGATGGCAGGCAAGGTTGCAGTCGTGAATGGCTTTGGCGACGTCGGCAAAGGCTCGGCTGCAAGTTTACGCCAGGCCGGTTGCCGTGTGATGGTCACGGAAGTCGACCCCATCTGCGCGCTGCAGGCAGCCATGGAAGGCTTTCAGGTTGTCACCATGGAAGATGCCGCATCCACCGGCGATATCTTCGTTACCGCCACAGGCAATTTGGATGTCATCACTGTCGATCATATGCGCTTGATGAAAGACCGCGCCATCGTTTGCAACATCGGCCACTTTGACACCGAAATTCAGGTCGAAGCCCTGAAAAACTTTAAGTGGCATAACGTCAAACCCCAAGTCGATGAGGTCGAATTCCCTGACGGCAAGCGTATCTTGCTGTTGGCCGAAGGCCGCTTGGTCAACCTGGGCTGCGCCACCGGCCACCCCAGCTTTGTCATGAGTGCATCATTCAGCAACCAAACGCTGGCCCAGATCGAATTATGGACCAATGGCGCGAAGTACAAAAACCAGGTCTATGTTCTGCCCAAGACGCTGGACGAAAAGGTTGCAGAACTGCATCTGGCCAAAGTCGGCGCCAAACTGACCAAGCTGTCAGCCCGTCAGGCCGGGTATATCGGCGTCGAAGCTCACGGACCTTTCAAGCCTGAGACCTATCGTTATTAATCGATTCTTCGTTTGGTCGCACTTTCCACGCCAAGTGGAAGGCCACTTCTCGGGAAAATGCTCAGAAGATTCTTGATCTGAAGTACGTTCACAGCCACCTTGGATCGGGGCCAGAATACGGCTCTGACTCCAATATCGGCGCGTGGAGCGGATTTGACATTTGCTCCCTCGCCGAGGCCTGAATGAGAGGCGAATGTCAAATCTAAAAGCTCCACTACAAACCTATGTTTTCTAGTGGTCCTGATGATTCTAACATTCGCAAGTCAGCTCAGTGAAACAGGATGCGAATGTTAGAATCATGAGAACCACTAGTGCGCCGCTGGCCGTATGGATGATGTAAACCTTCCGCTGATCGCCGGATTGATTGCCGTGGCCCTGATCGTGCCGGCGGTGGCCGCCGTACTATGGCGGCAATACAGCCATTGGAAACGTGCCGAGGTCGCGCGTGACCGGGCGATCCAAACCCAAGTCATGTTCGCTTCAGCGCTTGATACGGCCCCTGAGGGATACGTAGTGTGGTTCTATCAAGGGGCAGGCGAGCCCCAAGACAGTGCCCCCGCAGAACAATGCTCGCGTCGTTTGGCTGTTCTGTTGGACTTGCTGCGAGGTCGCGTCGCAACCTTTGCCGATGTGTTGGAAGGGTTCGATACCCCGTCTCAAGATATCCTAACCGAATCTGTGCGGCGCCTGAAAGGCGGTGGGCATGGGTTTCGGTTGGGCCTGAGCCATACCGCAACCAACCGCCGCATTGAGGCGCGTGGGTTGCGTGCGTTAAACGAAGAAGGCGAAGCCCTCGCAGATATGGTCTGGATGAGCGACGTCACTGAAAGTGCCGTCGCGGTTGAAGCCCTGACCGAGCAAACCGCCAACCTGAAACGCGAGGCGGCGTTGATGAAGGTCGCCCTCGATAGCATCGACGCCCCCGTGTGGGTGCGTGACGACGACCTCTCGTTGATTTATTGCAACCACGCCTATGTCAAAGCTGTAAACGGTAAAACTGCTTCAGATGTCGTGGCCCGAGGTCGCGAGATCGCTCCCCGCGTGAGCGTGCGCGAAGCGCGTGCCTTGGCCGCCGCCGCGCGCGCGTCTGCTAAAACACGCAAGGCTTCGTTTCACATGGTGATTGACGGCAGCCGACGATTGATAGAAGTCACCGAAGCGCCCATGCAAATCAAAGCTGAGGCAAACGAAGCGGCAAAGACAAAGACCGATGTCCCGCTGCTTTCAGACGGGTCGGGGCGGCTCACGGCCGGCATTGCATACGATATTACGCGCCAGGAAGAATTAGAAACGCGCCTCAAACGTGAAGCGGCCGCACAGGCCGACGTCTTAGAACGCCTAGGCACTGCGATTGCCGTCTTTGGGCCCGACACACGTTTGGCATTTCACAACGCAGCCTTTACCAAGCTTTGGGTGTTAGATGCCGCGTGGCTAGCCGAAGCGCCAGGATACGCAGCCGTGCTCGATGCTAAACGCAATCAGCGTCGCCTCCCCGAAGTCGCCGACTTTCCTGCATTTAAAGACAAAGAGGTTGCGCGGTTTAATTCGCTGCTCGAGCCACTCGAAGATGTGCTGCACCTCCCCGATGGAGCGACGTTACGGCGCACGATTGCGCCCCATCCCATGGGCGGGCTGTTGATGACCTATGAAGATGTCACCGACAAGCTGGCCTTAGAGCGGTCATACAACACCCTCATCGCAGTGCAGCGCGAAACCATCGACAACCTTGAAGAGGCCGTAGCGGTGTTCGGTGCCGATGGGCGGTTGCGTTTGGCCAATCCATCTTTTGCGGTTTTGTGGCAGCTCAACCCAGCGGCCTTGCAAGATGGCCCACCGCTGACCAACGTGATTGATGCATTTAAAACGTTGTTCGATGATGAAGTCGTGTTTTTCCGCCATCGCACCACGTTGTTAGCCGCACTCGACCCCGATCAACAGCGCATGACCCAACAGGGCCGCGTAATCCCCAGCCGGGGCTCGGTGTTAGAGTTCGTTGCGGTGCCGCTGCCTGACGGTGGCGTGCTGTATTGCTATAACGATGTATCTGCCCCCGAGCGCGCGCTGCAGCACATGCGTACCAAAGCTGAGTCTTTGGCGGCCAGCGAGCGATTGAAATCAGATATCGCGGCGCGCTTTTTCAATGCGATCAGCGGAGATATGGAGCGATTATCGCAGTTGGCCAATGGAAAATCTAAAGACAAAGATGGTGCTTTAGCAGCCGTCGCGCTGTCCCTATCGGAAATGGTTGCAGACGCGCAAGACATTATCGGCGCCAATCCAGCGCACCACGCCCTGCGCCTCGATGCGGTCGATCTGGCTATCCTTGTGGGACGCGTCGAGCGTTTGCTCACGCCTTCAGCCACGTCACGCGACCTGAAGCTCACAATAACCGGAAGCAGCACAGCCGGATCGATCGTCACGGACGAAACGCGGCTCAAGCTCGCTTTGTTTTTGCTCATCAGCGCGACCATCGATTGCTGTGAAGGTGAGGCGGTCGAGGTCAGCGTCGTGCGCCAATTGCGCAAGGCAGAGTTTAGTTTCGGCTATACTGGCCAAGCCATCTCTGATGTCACATCAGCACGCATTGCTGTCGATTTCTGCAAGCGCATGGCTAGCGGCAGCGACGATACGTTGTCGGAAGCCATTGCGGGCACACACCGAACCTTGACATGGACGGTCCCGGTCGGCGACGCCCCCGCCCCAGCAAAGAAGCGCGCGTGAGCGGGACATGGGCGTGATCTCACACATGATGTGCCGAAGCACGATTGAAACCGAGCACCTTGCCGCCAAGCTGGCTGGGATTGTGCAGATCGGCGATGTGATCGGCTTATCGGGCGATCTGGGTGCTGGGAAAACTACGTTTGCGCGCGGTTTTGTTCGTGCGCTCACCAATGCCCATGATGATGTGCCAAGCCCGACATTTACGTTGATGCAGGCCTATGATACCGCCAAGGGCCCCTTATGGCATTGCGATCTCTACCGCCTGACCAAGCCCGACGACGCACTTGAGTTAGGCCTGGAAGAGGCTTTTGGCACGTCGATATGTTTAGTCGAGTGGCCCGAGCGTATGGGGACTTTGCTGCCCAAGAGTCGTCTCCTGCTGACGTTTCAGTTTGAACCCTCTGATGCGAACCTACGACGGATTGAATGTGATGGTGGTTATCATTGGGCTGAGCGCCTGAGGCGTGTTGTGTTGTAACGTGTGGTGACGAAGTTGCGCGAGACAGAGATTCAAAATTTTCTGCGCCGAGCGGATTGGGACACAGCCAAGCGCTGGCGCTTGGCTGGTGATGCGTCTTTCCGAAAGTATGATCGTCTGGAAGGAACAAAGGGCCGCGCCGTGCTGATGGACGCCCCACCCCCGCATGAAGACGTGCGGGCATTTGTACGTATCGCGCGGCACTTATTTGCACTTGGGTTTAGCGTGCCCGAGATTCTGGCCGAAGATCATGAGGCCGGGCTGTTGCTGCTAGAAGACCTCGGGGACAACACATATACGCGCTTACTTGCCAGCGGCCATGATGAGCGTGCTCTTTATACTCTCGCGACCGATGCTTTAATCGCCTTGCATAGCATTCCCCAAGCCAAAGCGATTCCCGAGGGCGTCAAGACTTACGATACGCCACGCCTGTTAGAGGAGGTCAATCGCATCAACGTGTGGTATCGACCTCTCGTAGAGGCATCGGCTTTGCCCGACCAGGTGCAACGCGGGTTTAATGAACTTTGGCAAGCAATTCTCCCAAAAGCCTGGCTGGCGCCCACTTCGCTGATCCTGTTCGATTATCATGTTGATAATTTACTCGGTTTATTTGACCGGCCCGACATGAGAGCTTGCGGCATTCTTGATTTTCAAGATGCCGTTGCAGGGCCCGTAACCTACGATTTACTCTCGTTACTCGAAGACGCGCGACGAGATATCGATCCCACCCTCGTCGCCGAGATGAAGGCGCGGTACTTAGCGGCGTTCCCCGCGCTTGATCCCAAAGCTTTTGCAACATCGTGGGCAGTCATGGCCGCCCAGCGCCATGTTCGAGTGATTGGCACATTTGCGCGGCTGAAACTGCGCGACAACAAACTCCACTACCTTGTTCATATGCCGCGTTTGTGGCGCTATATGGATCAATGTTTGCAGCACGCGGCTCTGTCGGAGTTGAAAGCATGGCTCGATCTTCATATTCCGGCCCCGATGCGTAGCGTACCCGCGCCATGATCAAGCCGGTCACAACAGCCATGGTGTTAGCCGCTGGATTAGGCACACGGATGCAACCGATCACTAACACCTTACCAAAACCATTAGTCAACGTTGGTGGGAAAGCTTTGATCGATTGGGTACTGGATGACTTCGCCGCATCAGGCATCACCAAAGCGATCATCAACGTACATCACCTCGCGCCATTCATACGCAGCCACGTCGCAACGAGAACTGCCCCGCAGATTGTGATCTCGGATGAAACGGACCTGCTCTTGGAAACGGGTGGCGGGATCATCAAGGCTTTGCCTTTGCTTGGGACTGAACCTTTTTTGGCCGCTAACACCGATGCGTTCACAGTGGGCGGCAGCATGTCCGCAGTTGCGCGCCTCCAAAGTTCTTGGAGCGAATCAATCGATGCGCTGCTTCTGCTGCACCCACTTGAGTTGACCCATGGCTTCGATGGGCCGGGAGATTTTGCAATGGATTCCCAATCGCGACTCACCCCGCGTGCATCAACATTGAAGGTGCCTTTCGTCTATGCCGGGATTCAACTGCTTCGGCCGGAGATTTTTAAGGCCGAGAAGCTCGAACCCTTTTCGATGTGGCGGATTTGGCAACGACTGATGGCGGCTGGGCGGATTGCCGGGGTCGTCCAAGATGGCGCGTGGTTTCATGTGGGCACGCCCGAGGCGGTCGTTACCACGGATGCGCACCTGAAGCATATGGGCTTGGCCGCAGACACGGTATCGTCGCGCGCATGAGCGCCCTTGAGCCTCGACCTGACATCCAGAGTTGGCAACGGCTGAAAAAGCCCGGCCAGCCCACGGTTTTCACAATCCCAGCGACCGACAGTTTTGTTGATGCGTTAGCGCGAGGATTATTAGCTGATGCGGCGGCAGTTCCCCTGACGCTGGCCCGCATGACCGTGCTGCTGCCCACGCGACGCGCTTGCCGTTCGCTCCGAGAGGCTTTTTTACGGCTGGGCAATGGGACACCAGTTTTACTGCCGCGCCTGATGCCTTTGAATGATCTTGACGACGAAGAAGCCCTGCTGAGCGGGTTTGCCGTTCAGGGTGATGCGATGGCAGATATTCCACCCCCCATCGATGCACTGCGCCGAAAAATGTTACTCGCATCATTAATTCTGAAGCGTGACAACACTACGCATGACCAAGCAGTTGCGCTTGCTGCCGAACTCGCGCGCCTCATCGACCAAATGCAGACCGAGCGAATTAATTCCAGTGTCTTCAAAACACTCGTCCCCGACGATTACGCCGTGCATTGGCAGGAGACACTGAGCTTTCTCGATATTATTACGTCTCATTGGCCCGACATCCTGCGCAGCGAAGGGTGCATCGATCCCATCGATCATCGAAATCGTGTTTTTGCTGCACAGGCCGCAATTTGGCGCGCGCGTGGCGATCAGTTACCAGGCCCGATCATTGCGGCCGGCTCAACCGGCAGCATTCCAGCAACCGCTGATTTGCTCAGCGTGATTGCCAACTTGCCGCAAGGATGTGTGGTTCTGCCGGGTCTGGATCAAGGCCTTGATGAGCCGAGCTGGGCCGTCATTGATGAAATGCATCCACAGTTTGGTCTGAAACATCTTTTGGCGCAGCTCAAGCTCAGCCGCAGCGATGTCTTGTCATGGCCTGGAGCAAATGTCGTAAAGCCTGACAGTGCGTCATGGGAACGGATACGCTTCGTTTCTGAATTAATGCGGCCTGCGGCAGCAACGGAGGCCTGGGCCGATTGCACGTTATCGCCCACAGCCATTCAGGGACTCTACCGACTGACTGCGCCATCGCCCCGCGAAGAGGCAGCAGCCATCGCCATGGCCATGCGCGAGGCCTTAGAGACTCCCGAGCAAACATGCGCACTCGTCACGCCAGATCGAGAATTGGCGATGCGGGTGGCAAGTGAGCTCGAGCGTTGGGGCATCAGCATCGATGACTCTGCGGGGCGTGATCTTGATATTTCCCCGGTTGGGGCCTTCCTGCGACTTAGTGCCGAAATGGTGGCCTCAAATTTTGCTCCGCTGCCGGTTCTCAGTGTCTGTCAGCACCCGCTTGCGGCAAGCGGCATGGACCCTGTGGTGTTTCGCAATCTCACGCGACTGGCCGAACGCGTGCTGTTTCGGGGACCACGTCCAGCCCCTGGTTTGGAATCATTGCGTCTCATGGCCGGCGCATTGAACGAGAACGGCAAAGAGATTGCGGGCTGGATTGATCATCTTGCACGCGCCTGTGATGGCTTCGTCACGGCGATGTCAGGCGCAGAATCTTCTGTCTCCGTGCTGCTCGAAGCCCATATGCGCTGCGCCGAGGCTTTAGCGGCTGCGCACGAAACCGCAGGACCCTTGCGACTATGGGCGGGCGAGGACGGCGAAAGTGCCGCAACGGTGATCGCCGAACTTGCGAATGCCTGCCAAGCCCTGCCGCCCATAACACCGAACGCTTACCCATCGCTGTTCGCTGCGCTCCTGGGAGGGCGCGTCGTGCGGCCGCGTTATGGCAAGCACCCCAGACTCGCGATCTTGGGGCCATTGGAAGCAAGGTTACAGCGCTTTGGCACGATGATCTTGGCGGGCCTGAATGAAGGTGTGTGGCCTGCAGACCCCGCACCTGATCCGTGGCTGAGCCGACCCATGCGCGCGCGCTGCGGACTCCCAAGCCCCGAACGGCGCATCGGATTTTCAGCTCACGACATCGCCGAAGCCTTATGTGCACCTCGGGTTATTTTGTCGCGCTCGACCAAAACTGAAGGCGCACCCAGCGTACCGTCGCGGTGGTTGATGCGGCTGGATCAGGTCATCGTCGCCGCCGGCCTCCCCACTTTGATCACCCGCGCCTCATGGCTAGATGCGGCGCGACACGTCACTCGACCTGCTGCCATCAGGCCATGGCTCGCGCCCGAACCGCGCCCCCCTTTGAGTGCACGGCCACGACGACTGTCAGTCACGCAAGTCGAAACATGGATGCGCGACCCTTACGCTATTTATGCGCGCACTATCCTTCGCCTCGACGCGCTCGACTCTATTGATGCCGATGTTGCCGCAGCTGATTATGGTATTTTAATCCATCGCGCGTTGCAGGAATTCGTAACCATTAATGGCTCAAACGAACAGCAACTTCTCGAGATTGGAGAAAATCTCTTCACCGCCTCAACCGTTCGCCCCGCAGTTCGCGCCTTCTGGTGGCCGCGCTTTCAACGAATCGCACGCTGGTTTGTCAGCACCGAGAAAGAGCGCCGCCAGGAGATCAAATCATCGTCCGTCGAATTAAAAGGCACGCTCAGATTATCGGCTATCGGCGGACCTTTCGATTTAGTTGCAAAAGCTGACCGCATCGATGTCAGGAAGGACGGGGCTGTGGTCATTATTGACTACAAAACCGGGCCACCGCCGTCGAGCAAGGAAGTGACTGCAGGCTTCGCACCACAACTGCCGCTGGAAGCCATGATGGTGCTAAATAAAGGTTTTCCTGGAATCCTCGCCACGGACATTGCCGAATTGGCGTTCTGGCACTTGCATGGGCGCGAGGATGGCGCCAAGCAAATGCCCATCAAAGCGGATGTGAAGACGTTGGTCGCAGAAGCCTATGATGGTTTGGCGAAACTGATTTCAGAATTCGATAAGGTTGAAACACCTTATCAGGCGCGGCCGCGACCCGAATTCGCGCCAAAATATAGTGACTACGAGCATTTAGCCCGCATAAAAGAATGGGCCTCGGCTGAGGAGGGCGAGTCATGAGCACCTCCGACACCCTTGATGCCATTGCTGTTGCGAGGCGCGCACAAAGCCAGGCCATCGACCCCAAGATCAGCGCCTGGGTGTCAGCTTCCGCCGGGTCGGGCAAAACGACCGTGCTGACAAATAGAGTTCTCGCGTTGATGTTAGCGGGTGTCGCGCCGCATCGCATTCTATGTGTGACCTTTACCAAAGCCGCCGCCGCCGAGATGGCCAATCGCATTACCCAAGGCCTTGCGAAGTGGGTGAGTGCGCCTGACCTCGCCCTCAACAAAGACATTTCTGCTCTCCTGCTTCGTGATGCGACTGCGCAAGACGAGAGGCGGGCACGGCAATTATTTGCGCGTGTGCTCGACGCACCAGGCGGCCTGCGTATTCAAACTATTCATGCCTTTTGCCAATCCTTGCTTCGCCGGTTCCCGATCGAAGCGGGGGTTTCGCCGCAATTTGAACTGATGGACGAGCGGTCAGCCGCCGAGGTGCTCGATCAAGTGCGCGACGCGATGATCGTTTCCAGCGATGAGGGTGATAAGCCGCACCTGGCGGCTGCATTGGACTTTATGACAAGCCGCCTGCATGAGACTCGTTTTCCCGAGATCGTGTCATCCCTGATCTTTCAGCGTTCTAAAATTGAGCGTCTCTTCGACCGCTATGGTGGGTTAAATGAATCGGGATTGAGAGCGACCATCGCAGCACTCAAATCCATACTGACCCTTGAGGCCGATGAGACCACCAGTCAGGCCTTAACAAAGGCGTGCCTCGACACCCCGATCAACAACGCCGCCTTAAAGCGCGCGCTGGCCGCTCTGAGTTCAGGGTCAAAAACCGATCAAGAGCGGGCGGCTGTGATGGCCGGTTGGTTAGACGATGCCAGCCAGCGTGTTTTGCGCTTTGACGACTATAGCGGTGCATTCCTCACGCAAGAAAAGCAGCCTCGCAAAACACTCGCGACAAAAGACGCCTGCAAGGCTGACCCAGATGTCTTGCCAATCCTGCAGCACGAGGCTGCAAGACTTGCCGCCGTCCATGACCGCCTCGCCCGCCTGAAGACTGCCGAGGCCACAACGGCACTTCTGACTATCGCGTTGGAGATTTTGGCGTCCTATCGTAATTACAAGCAACAGAGATCGTTGCTTGATTACGATGACTTGATTCACATCACACGACGCCTGTTGCGCACACCAGGCGTTGCGGCTTGGGTATTATATAAACTTGATGGCGGTATCGATCACATTCTGATCGACGAAGCCCAAGACACCAACCCCGCACAATGGGACATTATCGGCGCATTGACCGATGAATTCTTTGCGGGCGAAGGCCGGTTTGAAGATCGCGCACAGGAGACCACCATAGACCGCACGGTCTTTGCCGTCGGCGACCGCAAGCAGTCGATCTATTCATTCCAAGGTGCCGACCCGGCTGGTTTTGTGGCGTGGCGCGACAGCTTTGCGGCGAAAGTCGGTGACGCCGGAAAACTGTGGCGCAATGTTGATATGAATGTGTCGTTCCGCTCAACCGAGTCAATCCTCAAGGCTGTGGATCTTACTTTCAGCAGTGCTGAAGCAAAGGATGGCGTTGCAGAATCAAACGCAACCACGAGCCACCTTGTGGAACGCAAGGGGATGGCTGGGCGGGTCGAGGTATGGCCAGCTGTCATTCCGTTGCAATCTGCTGAGTTGCCACCTTGGAAGCCGCCGGTCAAGCGCACACGCGGCGATTCGCCACAAAACCGGCTTGCGCAACTGATCGCTGAGCGCATCGCACGCATGGTTGGCACTGAAAAACTGCCCGCGCGCGACAACGTGATTCGGGCGGGCGACATCATGGTGCTGGTGCGCCGACGCACCGGTTTTGTCGACGAGTTGGTCCGCCAACTCAAAGCTCGGCAGGTGGCGGTGGCGGGTGTCGACCGTATGATATTGCCTCAACAACTAGCCGTGATGGATTTGATCGCGCTGGGGCAATTTTTGCTTCTGCCCAGTGATGACCTGATTCTGGCCACCATCCTCAAAAGCCCCTTGATCGACCTAACGGAAGACCAGCTTTTCGAGCTGGCGCATCCGCGCGGAAATTTATCGCTTTGGGAGGCCCTGTCTCATCATGCGGGTGCCGGAAATGCTTTTGGGCAGGCCCATAAAATTCTTGCCGATCTCTTGGATCGTACGGATTACCTCACACCTTTTGCGCTGTTCTCGCACGTGACTGTTGCTTGTGATGGGCGGCGCAAAGCGCTGGGTCGTTTGGGTTTTGAGGCCGATGACCCGATGGATGAATTCTTAGCTTTAGCGCTCGCATACGAGAAAAACCACCCGCCATCTTTGCAAGCATTCTTGCACTGGGTACAGCGAGGCGAAATTGAAATTAAACGTGACCTTGAGCAAGGTGGCGGCGATGCTGTGCGGATCATGACCGTGCATGGCTCGAAGGGTCTTCAAGCGCCCATTGTCTTCATGCCTGACACGTTCCAAGTGCCCACGCAGCGCGAGACCTTGCTGTGGACTGAGGGCGACAAACCAATGTTGCTCTGGTGCCCGTCATCCGAGGACGCCGACACCCTGTCCGTCACGTTGCGCGATAACGCCAAAGCCAAACAGATGCAAGAATACCGCCGACTTCTCTATGTCGCCATGACGCGCGCCGAAGACCAGCTCTATGTGTGTGGGTGGGAAACCAAACGCAGTACCAATGAAGGAAATTGGTATGGATTGATTCACAGCGGGCTTGATCGGATCGCACACAAAGAGACCAATGCGTTTTTAGAATTGCAAAACATCACCTCCTCTGCTGACGTGCTGATCTTGGAGAATCTGCAAACAGTTCCAGCCAAGCATCATCAGGTTGACACAACCTCCGATGAAGCCTCACCACTCCCGATTTGGGCGAGCACACCACCCCCACCTGAACACGACCCGCCACAGCCATTGGCCCCTTCACGAGCCTCGCGCACAGAGCCTGCAGTCATTTCGCCTTTGGGTGAGGACAGCAAGCAGCGCTTCCAGCGTGGCTTGATTATTCATCGGTTATTGCAAACCTTGCCAGAACTGCCGCCACCCCGCCGCCCTGCTGCCGCCAGTGCTTTTGTATCTCGCTCCAGTTGGAACTTACCCTTAGCCCAACAACAGGCCATCGTGTCTGAAACTTTGGCTGTCTTAGATACGCCAGATTTTAAAGCCCTTTTCGCCCCGGGTTCGTTAGCGGAAGTTCCAATCGTTGGGTTGGTCGGGCAACATGCGGTCTCGGGACAGCTCGACCGCCTGGCCATCACCCAACAGGAGGTCTGGATCATTGACTACAAAACCAACCGCCCGCCGCCACGCGACGTCAAGAATGTCGATCAGGGGTATGTCTTTCAAATGGCCGTCTATCGCGATGTGCTGCGGCGCATCTATCCGCAGCTTGCGGTCCGCTGCGTCCTGCTGTGGACGGATGGCCCCTTCACGATGGAACTTCCCGCTGCCATGCTTGATGCTGCGCTGAGTCACGTGGCGGCTTGATCTTGAACCCACGAACCCGCAGCATCGACCCATGAATCCTGATCAGACAGCCCCCGCAGACATCAACGACCCCACGGCCGTGGCCGGCGTGATGCTGCGCGAAGCCTGGTATTATGCCGCCCCCGCTCATGCCGTGGGGCGCAGAAAAACGATTCACAAGACCTTGCTAGGCGAACCTGTGCTGATTGGCCGAGACAGCCATGGCCATGTGTTTGCGTTGCGCGACACTTGCCCCCATCGCGGCACGTTGCTCTCACGCGGTCATTTCGATGGAGCCGAAGTTGAGTGCCCCTATCACGGCTGGCGATTTGCGACCGACGGGCGTTGCACCGCAATCCCCTCCCAAACACCTGATCAGCGCCCACAACCGAACGATATTCGTACCCAGAGCTATCGTGCCCAAGAAGCGCAAGGAAATATTTGGATTTACATTGGAGAGGCGCAAACACCAGGGCCAGTGCCGGACGTTCCTGTGATCGGCGATCAATTCGGTCTTCACATTTCGATGGTGTTTGATTGCAATATTGATCTCGCGGTTTCGGGCCTGATGGATCCTGCCCACGGCGCGTTCGTCCATCGCTCGGCGATATGGCGCATGCAAAAAAGCATCTACGAAAAACACAAGTTGTTCTCGCCGCTCAACGAGCATGGCCGTATCGGCTGGCGCATGGATAAGCACCAAGCCTCAAGCAACTCGCGCGCGTATCGACTTTTCCTTGGCGGCGCCCCCCAGACCGAGATCACGTATATGCTGCCCTCTGTGCGTATCGAGCACGCCTCGACCGGGCTGTATGACTACTGCGGTTTGACGGCCTGTACGCCGATTGATGCGCAGCGCACAGAAGTGCATCACGCGATGTACTGGAATGTTCCAGGCGGCGCCGTACTAAAACCGCTCGTGCGCGCCTTTGCTTGGCGCTTTCTTGATCAAGATCGCCGGGCCGTGATGGATATGGTGGCGGGCCTGAAGTTCAATCCCGCAACCATGTTGATCCGTGACGCGGATCAACAGACGCGTTGGTACTTCAAATTGAAGCGCGAGTGGCTAGCGGCTGCGGCTGAAGGACGGCCTCGGCTGAACCCTATTTCACCCATCACGCTCAGCTGGCGCAGCTAATCTGACCCAAAGCGGTCGTGAGTCGAATGTGCTTACGATTGAAACAGCTCAATTTTCGCCATACCCCACGCGCATGACGCATGTGTGAACATGCCCCTATACTTTTCATGTGATCGTCCCCATGTACCGTCGTTATTGAGGGGACCCGGCGTCCCTATTTTTGATTTTTGCCTGCATGGCATTTTCGCGGGCCTCTTCCCGAAATCGGAGCCGGTTATTGCCGTGATTCGCGGATTTTAGGCGCGCGTCTGGTGATCCACTTTGCGGCTTGACCTGCCACTGATGAGTGGGCGGCGCCGCGCCACATGTATCGGTTATGAATATGACGAGTAATACAAAGGGCGAGCAACTCGACTATGTGGCTATGGCAAATGTGCTTGAGCAGATAGCGCAAGAATTGCGTCAGAAAGCCAGCACCCAACCCACCCCCGGCACCCTCGAACAAGCCGTCCGCTTAGGGCGAATTGCAGCAGATATTAAGGGAAGTGTTGTCTAAACCTGGGCTGTATGCCGTCAGCCTTGACGCTGGGGTGGGGCCTTCCTAGATTGCACCCATCGTTAGATTAGCGCGGCGAAACCGCGTTGGCCTCCACAGAAAGGCAACTCGATGAAACACGTCACAGATGCGTCCTTCGATCAGGACGTGCTTAAAGCCGAAGGCCCCGTCCTGGTGGATTTTTGGGCCGAATGGTGCGGCCCCTGCCGCCAGATTGCCCCTTCGCTGGACGAAATCGGCAAGGAGATGGCAGGCAAGTTGAATATTGTTAAAGTCAATATTGACGATAACCCACAGACGCCCACGCAGTACGGCGTGCGCGGCATTCCGACCTTGATGATCTTCAAAGACGGCAAATTGACCGCCACCAAAGTCGGCGCCTTGCCGAAGAGCAAGCTGGCCCAGTGGGTCCAAGAGTCGCTTTAATGAAAGCGCGCCGCTGCAAGACCGCAAGCCCCGCCTCATCTGCGGGGCTTTGCTTTTTTGCCCCCCGCACTGCTAAAACCCAAGCAAGACACTTTCAGAGGATCAGTCATGACGACACAGACCTGCGGTTATGTCACCGACATGGCTTATGTGGCCGAGCGCTTGCAGTCGATCGAGACCGTCTGGCTTGATAAATTGATCGAGATCGGTGTTGTCGGCGTTGAAAGTTAATTCAAATCATCTCCATGCCTGACGTTTATCGCCCCCTTCCGCCCTTCATCCGTCGTTTCAACGAGATCGCCCAGTTTGTAGGCTCATTGTCGTTAATCGCATCAGTGGCTGTGATTGCTTTCTTTTTCTTTTTTGGCACGGAAGAGACCGCGGGCTATCGGTTTGATCGCAAGCACGGCTGGGTTTTTTTGGGCGATAGGACAGACCCAGATCAGTTCGAATTTGGATTGCTGCCCAATGACCCATCGCCGCGCATCGAGAAAGACGTGATCGTGCGGAAAAAAGAAGGGGGTGTTTTTTTACGCCCCGAGCCTTATTACCCGTTCTACTCTGTCATCGCTGCGCGGCTGGGCTTCGACCGTGATGCCGCCGTGAAGGGTTACGTGCCACAGGGGACCTGCGCACGCGTCAATGCCATCACCAAGACGGCACTGGATTCGCTTTGGATTCACATCACGATTATCGATGACGCAGAATGTGGGGGGCCACGGCCCGAACCGAAGCCAGAGCCCACGGCAAGCGCTTTGCCAGAAGCTCCTGACAAAACTGATGCCGGGCCTGTTGAACCAATTGCGCCGCCTGCCGAAGGTCAGCAAACACCTCATGATCAGAAGCTATAGCGGCCTAACTGTTTTCCTTTAGTACTTCGCCTGCAAGATAAAGTGATCCGCAGATCAACACACGGTAGCGCCCCACGGCGATGGCTTTGATGCGCTCCAGCGCTTGAGCCAATGAGTCTGCTGTCCCAGCATCTCGAAACCCTGCCCGGCCTGCCGCAGTCGCTAAGTCATCGGGCGCATAAGCCGCTGCATGGCCCACGACGGGCACCGCAGTCAACGATGCCGCGCGCGACACTAAGTGAACTAAAAAATCTTCTGCCGCTTTTGTCGTCAGCATGCCGGCGATGATATGTAACTGCTGGTCTTTCCAGTACTCGTCGATCAGGGCAGCCAGCACACGTCCGCCCCCTTCATTGTGACCTCCGTCGAGCCACAGTTCACAAGCCCACGACAACGCGGCCACCAGTGGACCAGTCTTGAGTCGTTGGGCCCTGGCTGGCCACTCAATCGCGCGCATACCGCCTCTGATGGCAAAGGGTGGGATCGAAAAGCCGGACTGCTCCAGAGCGGCCAAGGCGGCACCAACGTTTTGATGCTGGTGACGGCCCAACAAATTTGGTTCAGGCGTTCTCCACGTCTCGTGCGCGCCGCTAAAAATGAGGCCGCCACGCTCGTCGGCTTGAATGCGCCAGTCGCGATCTTGAACTTTCAGCATGGCCCCGACGCGCTCGGCCGTGGCTGCGATCACTGCTGCGGCGTCCGGGTGCTGTGCCACGCTAATACACGCCACGCCCGGCTTCATGATGTTGGCTTTCTCTTGGGCGATCTTCGCAATCGTATCACCCAAATATTGCATGTGATCCATAGAGATGGACGTGATGACTGTCACTAAAGGCCGGGCAATCACATTGGTGGCATCAAAAGTGCCACCCATGCCCGTTTCCAACAACACCGTATCAGCGGGAATACGCGAGAACGCCAGAAACGCCACAGCCGTAGTCACTTCGAAAAATGTAATGGGTCGGCCAGCGTTTGCTTCCTCGACATGACGAAGCAATTCCGCCAGAAAGCCTTCGTCCACCAGCGAACCGACGAGCCTAATTCTTTCTGCAAAGCGAACGAGATGGGGTGAAGTATAAACGTGAGCCTTATAACCCCCCGATTCCAGCACGCTGCGCATGGCGGCAATGGTGGATCCCTTGCCGTTCGTCCCGGCGACGTGAATCACAGGTGGCAGACGAAGATGAGGATCGCCCAGGTCTGACAACAAGCGAACCATCCGATCCAACGAGAGATCGATGAGCTTGGGATATAGCGTGGTGAAGTGCTCTAAAGCAAGCTGGACATCAGGGCTGTCGGCGGCCGTGTCGATCATGAATATATAATCAGTGATAACCCTCTCCCTTGGGAGAGGGTCAGGGTGAGGGTATTTTGTTGATCCCAGCAGATCATGCCGAAACGATAAACAGAAAACAACTCGCCCTCACCCGGCGCTGTTGCACCGACCTCTACCACAAGAGAGGTAAAGGTAAGGCAAGGAACGCCTACCGCTCGTCAAACGTCACATCCGGGACCGTCGGGTCAGGTGGAGCTGCCGCACGATCAGACTCGGGCTTCCGGCGCCGTGCCGAGGGGGCGAGGTTCACCACGTCAGCAGCGGGGTTTTTGTGCAGCAACAAGCCAATCAACTGTATCAAACGCGCGCGTAATTCTTGGCGATGGACGACCATATCAACCATGCCATGCTCCATCAGGTATTCCGCACGTTGGAAGCCTTCGGGCAATTTTTCGCGAATGGTTTGCTCAATCACGCGGGCTCCGGCAAAACCAATAATCGCTCCCGGCTCGGCCAAAGCGACGTCGCCCAGCATGGCAAACGACGCCGTAACTCCGCCCGTGGTCGGGTCCGTCAACACAACAATATAAGGCAGACCCTTATCTCTTACACGATCGACAGCGACCGTGGTGCGCGCCATCTGCATCAACGACAAAATGCCTTCTTGCATGCGCGCACCGCCCGACGACGGCAGCACGATCAAAGGTGATTCCTGTAAGCAGGCCAATTCAGCCGCAGCGATCAGCGCCTCGCCCACCGCCACACCCATGGAACCACCCATGAAATCGAATTCAAAGGCTGCAACCACGGCATTGATGCCGCCCATGGGGCCGTGCGCCACTATCACGCCGTCTTTCAAGCCCGTTTTCGTTTGGGCATCCTTCAGGCGTTCGGAATAGCGCTTGCGGTCTTTGAAGCGCAAAGGATCAATGGCAACAGAGGGCTGCTCGATCTCAGTCCAAGTTTCGTTGTCAAACAGCATACGCAGTCGAGCGCGCACCGGCATGCGCATGTGATGGCCGCAATGCACGCAGACACGCAGATTTTTCTCCAACTCGCGGTGAAAAATCATCTCGCTGCACTTAGGGCACCGATGCCACAAATCGTCGGGCACCTCTTTCGGGTGCACAAGTTTTTGAATCTTGGGCCGGACGAAATTGGTCAGCCAATTCATCGGTCGGAACTCCTCGCTAAAACAGCGCGAACAAAGGGTATTTTACTTTAAGCCCGAAGCCAAATCTTTAACAAAAGCATGGACGCCTGCAGCAATTGTATCAGGTGCGCTGGGGTGTTTTCTTGCACTCTCAGCGATCACATCGACAATCGCCGAACCAACCACCACAGCATCGGCGTGCACCGCGATGGCTTTCACTTGCGCCGCTGATTTAATACCAAAGCCCACAGCGATGGGCAGCTTGATGTGGCGGCGCAAGCGCGCAACGTCCTCTTTCACAACATCAGCATCGGCCGATTTCGTTCCTGTCACCCCGGTAACGGCGACATGGTAGATAAAGCCCGAGGCTTTGTTGACGATGGTCGGCAAGCGCACATCACTTGAGGTCGGCGCCGTCAGAAAAATGAGGTTCAGTCTATGCGCGTTTAAGTGGGGCAGCAACTCATCTGCTTCTTCAGGTGGCAAATCGACAATGATCATCCCGTCAACGCCCGCGGCCGATGCATCTTGTGAGAACCGTTCGCCGCCATAGCGATAGATCGGATTGTAGTAGCCCATGAGGACGATCGGCGTTTGATTGTCGGTTTTACGAAATGTCGCAATAGCGGAAAAAATATCCTTGAGTGCAATGTCGTGTTTGAGTGCGCGCTGACTGGACATTTGAATCGACGGGCCATCGGCCATGGGATCGGAGAACGGCATTCCGACTTCAATGATATCGGCCCCAGCTATCGCGAGCCCGCCCAGGATTTTCTGAAATGTGGCCATGTCGGGGTCGCCCGCCGTGATGAAGGTCACGAGGCCGGAGCGCCCTTGGGTTTTGAGCGCGGTAAAGCGCGCAGCAATACGAGACATCGAATTTATGCTCACATCTTTGCGCCGAGAGCATCGGCAATGGTGAACACATCTTTGTCGCCGCGCCCACACAGATTCATCACTAGCAGATGGTTCGGGGGCAGCTTAGGTGCGATTTTGCCGACATAGGCTAATGCGTGCGATGGCTCCAGGGCGGGCAAAATTCCCTCGAGTTTCGAGCACAATTGGAATGCGGCCAAGGCTTCGACATCAGTGGCCGAGACGTACTCGACACGCTTCATCTCATGCAGCCACGAATGTTCTGGCCCGATACCGGGATAATCGAGGCCCGCAGAAATCGAGTGCGCATCCTTGATTTGACCATTGGCATCTTGCAACAGATACGTGCGGTTGCCATGGAGCACGCCCGGCTCGCCGCCGGTGATGGAGGCGGCATGTTCGCCGCTCGCTACGCCCTTGCCTGCGGCTTCGACGCCAATAATGCGCACGGATTGATCGTCAAGAAACGGGTGGAAAAGCCCAATCGCATTAGAGCCACCGCCGATGCACGCCACCAAGGTGTCGGGCAAACGGCCCTCGGCCTCGTGAAGCTGCGTGCGCACCTCATTGCCGATGACAGATTGAAAATCGCGCACCATGGTCGGATACGGATGTGGGCCGGCTGCCGTACCAATGGCGTAATAGGTGGAATCAACGTTGGCGACCCAGTCACGCAACGCTTCGTTCATAGCGTCTTTCAGCGTGCCGTGGCCCTTCTCGACCGCGCGCACTTCGGCGCCCAGCAACTTCATCCGGAACACATTGGGTTTTTGGCGCTCGATATCTTTAGCGCCCATATAGACGATGCATTCCATACCAAAGCGCGCGCACACGGTAGCCATAGCAACACCGTGCTGCCCCGCACCTGTCTCGGCAATAATGCGCTTCTTGCCCATCCGGCGCGCCAGCAAAATTTGGCCCAGGCAATTGTTGATCTTATGAGAGCCGGTGTGATTCAGTTCATCGCGTTTGAAGTAAATCTTCGCGCCGCCAAAGTGACCCGTCAGCCGCTCGGCGAAATAAAGAGGGCTCGGTCGGCCTGCATAGTGCGTATTGAACGAGATGAGCTCAGCTTGAAATTTTGGATCGGTCTTGGCTTCTGTGTAGGCTTTCTCGACCTGCAGAATCAAAGGCACCAGGGTCTCGGCGACATAGCGCCCACCAAAAATGCCAAAATGGCCGTTCTCGTCGGCACCAGCGCGAAACGTATTGGGCGGTTGGACGAAAGCCATAAAAGCGCTCGGGGGGTGAGGGTCAAAGTGAAATCAAGGGCCGACTTATACTCCCCTCACCCCCTGAACCCAAGCGCCGAGAAGTGCAGATAAACCCATTATTTTCAGTGAGATAGCCGATTTATCCTGAAATTGCCCGCACCGCTTTCATAAAAGCACGGATTTTGGCTGGGCTCTTCACACTGGGGCGCGTTTCCACGCCCGAGGAGACGTCCACCACCATGGCCCCGGATTCTTTAATCGCTGCGCCTACATTTTTGGCCGTCAGTCCACCCGCCAACATCCACGGCAAGGCGCTGTTGAAGGCTTTCATCAGCGGCCAGTCAAAAGCGATCGCGTTGCCACCTGGCCTGCTCGCTGTGGGAATCGGCTTTGCATCGAACAAGAACCAATCCGCGACACCCTGGTACTCTGAGGCGGCCATCACATCGGCCCGCGAGGCGACGCCAATGACCTTCATAACAGGCAGATTGAATTTTTTACGAATAGCGGCCACCCGCGCGGGCGTTTCCTTGCCGTGGAGTTGAAGCATCCCTAAACGCATGACCTTGAGCGTCTTCTCAATTTGACTATCGGTCGGGTCAACCCACAGCCCAACGGGGGTCACCCTGCGCGGCAAGCCCGAAATTAATTCAGCTGCGGTTTCAATCGAGAGAAAGCGTGGCGAGCGACGAAAAAAATTAAACCCAAGATAATTAGCCCCGGCATCCACCGCCGTGATGATGGCTTTGGCGTCAGTCAGACCACAAATTTTGACGGCAACGGGCACAGGGAGATACGCCTTTAAAAACTTACGCCGCCAATTCCATGACAATGCGCTTCGCTGCAGCGGCTTGATCGGGCGCAGCAGTGATGGGCCTGCCGATGACCACATAGTCAGCGCCAGCGGCGACGGCATCATGGGGCGTCATCACGCGCTTTTGGTCATTGGCCGCAGCCCACGCGGGGCGCACGCCAGGCGTGATGAGTTTAAAGTTGGGGCCTAAGTCGCGGCGCAAAATTTCAGCCTCGTGCGGCGAGCAGACAACACCATCGAGCCCCGAGATTTTTGCTAGTTCCGCCAAGCGACGGACTTGATCAAACACAGCGCCGACAATGCCCGTTTCGTTCAAGTCACTCTCATCCATACTGGTAAGCACCGTGACGCCGATCAACAACGGACGATCCACCATGTAAGTCTCGGCGGCATCACGCGAGGCCCGCGCGGCGGCTTCCATCATCGCCTGCCCGCCGATGGCATGGACGTTGATCATAAAGGGTTTGAGAGGAACCACAGACTTCACCGCGCCTGAGACGGTATTGGGAATGTCGTGAAATTTGAGATCGAGAAACAAGGGCAAACCCGAGGCCCGCATGACCTCGCTCACGCCCTTTGGGCCCTGAGCATTAAAAAACTCAAGACCCAGCTTCACACCGCCCACCGTGTCGGCGAGCTTAGCCGCCCAGGATGTGGCGATCCCCAGATCAGGTGTGTCGAGGGCACAGAAAACAGGATTTCGAAGTTTGGGTGCCGTTGTCATGATGCGACGATCTCTAGCATAGAATTAGATTTTTGGCGGCTGCGATAATTCGGCTTTCGCGCGGGCTGCAGCCGCATCGTCTTTCAGTCGTGCCAGGCTTTGTTCCATTTCGCGCATTCTTTTGCGGGCCGCGCGTAATTCGCGGCGCCTTTCGGCCCCGCCCATCCATGCCGCAATGCTGCCAGCGACAAAGCCAGCAAACACGGCGACCAGAATGACAGCGTAGAGCCCAGCCTCGATCCGAAATGGAAATGGCCAAATCTCGACACTGACCGTTCCCAGGTTAGAAACCGCGAGCAGAACAACCAACATCCCAAAGGCTGCGGCCAGCAAAGTGTTAATGAAACGCAAGGGTTTAACCGCCGTTCACGATCAGCTCAGGCCAAGGGCCTAGCCGTTCATAATGTCACGGAGTTGCTTGCCGGTCTTAAAATAAGGCACAGCCTTTTCTGCCACCGCCACCGAAGCACCGGTGCGAGGGTTGCGGCCAATGCGGGAATCGCGGTGTTTGACCGAGAACGCGCCGAACCCACGCAATTCAACTCGATCTCCGCGACTGAGAGCTTTGGAGACTTCATCGAAAATGCTGGTGACGATGCGTTCCACATCGCGCTGATAGAGATGCGGATTGCACGTGGCGATTTGGGCAATGAGCTCGGACTTCGTCATAGGCGGCTCCCCCTCCTGTCCGTGAGCGGCAGCAAAAACACCGCAAAATCAACAGTATAGTACAAAGATAGGCGAGCGGCGCGCAGAGTCAAGCCCAAGCCCCTCATAAGACAGCGTTTTCCTGACCTCGAGCGGTTTTACGGGGCCCCAAAGCAAATGGGCGACCCTTGCGGGACGCCCATTCTAAAAGGCACAGAAAGCGCAGAAAACCCAGGATTACTCAGGTTTATCGGCGGCTTCTTTCTGCTTTTGCTTAATGGCCGCGCCCAGGATATCGCCCAGCGACGCGCCCGAGTCGGTCGAGCCGAACTCGGCCATGGCCTGCTTCTCTTCTTCCACTTCACGCGACTTGATCGAGAGCGTCAATTTGCGCGACTTGGCATCAATTGAGACGATTCGGGCATCGACTTTCTCGCCAATGGCGAAACGATCGGTGCGCTGTTCGGAACGCTCTTTGGCCAGCTCGTTCTTTTTGATGAAGCCGGGAATAGAGTCATTGACCATGACTTCCAAACCGAACTCGGCGACTTCCTTGACCACGCAGGTGACCACTTGGCCCTTCTGCAAGCCAATCGAGGCTTCGGCAACACGATCACCGCTGAGCTGCTTGATGCCCAGCGATATGCGCTCTTTCTCAACATCAACGTCCAACACCTTGGCGCTGACATTTTGGCCCTTTTGATAGGACTTGAGCGCCACTTCGCCTTCCTGATCCCATGAGAGATCCGAGAGGTGCACCATGCCGTCGATTTCGCCTTCCAGACCCACGAACAAACCAAACTCGGTGATGTTCTTGATCTCGCCTTCGAGAATCGTGCCGATGGGGAACTTGTCTTTGAACGAGGACCAGGGATTGTCCATGCATTGCTTGAGGCCAAGTGAAATGCGGCGCTTTTCCTGAACGAAATCCAGCACCATCACATCGACTTCCTGGCTGGTGGAGACGATCTTTCCGGGGTGGATGTTTTTCTTGGTCCAGCTCATTTCCGAGACGTGCACCAAACCTTCGACGCCCGCTTCCAACTCGACGAAGGCGCCGTAGTCGGTGATGTTCGTGACGCGGCCCTTCAGGCGCGTATCTTTCGGGTACTTCGCAACCGCACCATCCCATGGATCAGCTTCAAGCTGTTTCATACCCAGGCTGATCCGTTGCGTTTCCATGTTGAAGCGGATGACCTGCACTTTAAGCTGCTGGCCAATAGAGAGCGCTTCGGAAGGATGATTGACGCGCTTCCACGAAATATCGGTGACATGGAGCAGGCCGTCGACGCCACCGAGATCCACGAACGCGCCGTAGTCGGTGATGTTTTTGACCACGCCGTCGAGCACTTGGCCTTCTTTCAGGTCTTCCATCAGCTTCGAGCGCTCGCTAGCGCGCGTTTCTTCCATCACAGCGCGGCGCGAGACGACGATATTGCCGCGGGCACGGTCCATTTTCAAAATCTGGAACGTTTGCGGAGCGCCCATCAGATGATTGACGTCTTTCACAGGGCGGATGTCGACTTGGCTGCCGGGCAAGAAGGCCACTGCGCCATTGAGATCGACTGTGAAGCCGCCTTTGACGCGACCGAAGATGATGCCTTCGACGTGGGCGTTTTCTTTGTGCTGTTCTTCCAGCGTATTCCAAGCTTCTTCGCGGCGCGCTTTGTCGCGCGAAAGAATAATCAGGCCTTCGCTGTCTTCATAACGTTCAACGAACACATGGACGCGATCCCCAGCTTTCATCTCGGGCTCAGCGCCATTGCGCGAGAACTCTTTCAGCGGGATGCGGCCTTCAGACTTCAAGCCGACGTCGATCAACACGGCGTCGTCGTCGATACGGATCACCGTGCCATGAAGGACGGTGCCTTGAATGCTGTCGTTCTTTTCAAATGATTCTTCGAGGAGGGCGGCGAAATCTTCCTTCAACGCCAGGGCTGATGCAGCCATGTGAGTTTTCCTTTGGTTTTTTGATTCTGGCCGCCGGTTGGGTCCGGTGGTCTTGCGGGCGCGTCAGGCACCATGCCCTTCATCACCCATGCTCGAAGTTCTGCTCCGAGTCGGTCGGTTCGGTCTTTTAATGATACGCCCTTGACCAATCACGACCGGGCCGGCCGTTCCTTAAACCGCAGCTTTTGCGATTTTCTCCGCGACAAAATTCTTTGATAAATCAAAGACTTGATCGGCATCGAGGGCGCTGGTGTCAAGCTGCCAGGCATCCTCGGCCGGTTTCATGGGGGCCACAGCACGGGAACTATCCCGCACGTCGCGAGCCTCCAGGTCGGCGCGAACGCGGGCCTCTATAACCAACTCACCCTTAGCCCGCAACTCCTTGATCCGGCGGGCAACCCGGACATCGAGGGATGCCGAAACAAAGATCTTGGCCGGGGCGTGGGGGCAGACGACCGTGCCGATATCGCGCCCATCCAGCACGGCCCCTTTTTTGCCGTGCGGCGGGGTGTGGGCGAAGTCGCGTTGAAACTGCAAAATCGCAGCACGTACGGCTGGAATCGCCGCCACTTGCGATGCGGCCACGCCAGCAGCCTCGGTGCGTAAATCCTCAGGGGTAAATTGGGTAATATCGAGATTCTTGGCAGCCGAGACAGCCTGGGCCTCGTTGGTCGGATCACCACTCTTGCGCAATACTGCCACACCAATCGCGCGGTACAGCGAGCCCGAATCAAGATAGGCAAAATCGAAATGGGCAGCGATTCGCTTAGCCAATGTGCCCTTGCCCGAAGCAGCCGAGCCATCGATCGCAACGATGATGGAGCCGCTCATGCGGGGCGATTCGGGATCGTCAACGTGGCACCCATCGTCCCCATGAGTTCGATAAAATCGGGGAAGCTGGTGGCTATGGCCGCCGCGTCATCGATTTCAATCGGCCGATCGCTGACCTGGCCCAAAACCAAGAATGACATGGCGATGCGATGATCGAGATTGACGGCGATTTTTGCATGACCCTTGGGCGGCTTTCCTTTGCCGCGCACAATCATCGTATCGCCCTCGGCAATCGCATCGACGCCGCACGCGACCAAACCGTTCACCATTGCGCTGAGACGATCACTTTCTTTCACCCGCAATTCAGATAAACCCTCCATGCGCGTTTCACCTTCTGCGCATGATGCCGCCACGGCCAAAATGGGGTACTCGTCAATCATCGATGGCGCGCGTTCTGCCGGGACCCGCACACCCTTCAACGAGCTTTTTTTGACCTTCAGGTCGGCGACAGGCTCGCCCGCTTCGATACGCATATTGATTGTCTCAATCGAGGCGCCCATCTCGCGCAATGTATCGAAAAGCCCCGTTCGCAAGGGGTTCAGGCCCACGTTCTCGATGATGACCTCGGACCCTTCGATCAACAATGCCGCAACAACAGGAAACGCGGCCGAGGATGGGTCGCCCGGCACAATAATGGGACGGCCAGATAATTCTGGCTGACCGATGATGGAGGCTTGATATGTCGTTGAGCCCGGCTTCACGGGTCCGGCCTCTACCTGCACACCAAAATGTGCAAACATTCTTTCGGTATGATCGCGGCTGGCGGCGGGCTCGGTCACTGTCGTGCGACCTGGCGCGTGTAATCCCGCAAGCAGGACGGCTGACTTCACCTGCGCTGAGGCCACGGGAGAGTCGTATGTCAGCGGCATGAGAATCGACGTGCCGCTAATGGCCATGGGCAGTTTCCCGCCCGCGCGCGACTGAAATGTTGCGCCGGTTTGACTCAAAGGCTTGATGATCCGATCCATGGGGCGGCGACGCAGCGAAGCATCACCAGTCATGACCGATAAAAATGGATAGGCTGACACCAGGCCTGCGATCAGGCGCGCACCGGTGCCCGAGTTACCCATGTCGAGGACATCCTCGGGCTCCGTCAGCCCGCCCACACCCCGGCCCCACACATGCCAAGTGGATTTATTTTTTACATTTTCCTTGCGCTCGACCCGCGCACCCAAAGCACTCATACATTTGGCCGTACGCAGCACATCATCGCCTTCCAGCAAGCCTGAGATCGATGTCTCACCCACCGCCAATGCGCCCATGATTAAGGCCCGATGGGAAATCGATTTATCCCCCGGTACGCGCACGGTGCCCTTCAGCGCCCGGGCCTTCGCAGCCATGATCGGCTTGGCAATTTGGTCAGTGTGGGACATCGACTGAGGGGTCTTTCAAGGACCTAAAACAGGGCGTGCGCGGCCTGATAGCACAGGGTTCGTGGCACCTCCTAGCCGATTCCATCAGAAAAGCCGGACGAACCGCCCATAATGTCTTGGAAATACGCCGCCTTTTAGCCTTTGACTTGGGCGTGGCGAAATGGCACATGGCCAGCGTCGCTGGTACCTTGGCCCGTACACATTATTTCGGGCGGGTTTGCGGCATTCAAATTTAGCCAGGATACTGGAGGATTAAGGTGGGAAAAGTTGATTTGGGCATGAAGCTGACCTGCGAAAGCTGCGGGGCACGTTTTTATGACCTCAACAAACAGCTGGCGATCTGCCCCAAGTGCGGGACAAAAAACGCGCGCCCGCAGGTGTTCCGTTCACGCCGCCCTGCCGAGGAGCGCGCCGAGAAAGCCAAGTCACTGGCAGCTGCCGCAGCGGCTGTGCCGAAGTTGGTGGAAGACCCCGACGTCGAGGCCAACGACGATGAGGCCGAAGACGTGATTGAGGACACCTCTGATTTGGGCGAAGACGACGAGGACGTCGAAGTGGTCATCGAAAAAGACGAGCCATCGTAATTCGACATACACGATTTATCCTTGATACGAAGAAGACGAACTCATATCTTCGCGAAACTTTGAGACCCACCACCTTCACGAATACCAAGGCCGGTGATGAGCGAGACAGCGATGCGCTCCAAACGCAACGCCTAGTGAACTAGAGATACGAATGATGGTGCCGGGGCTGTAGCTCAGTTGGGAGAGCGCTACGATGGCATTGTAGAGGTCGTCGGTTCGATTCCGTCCAGCTCCACCATCATTTCAATGGCTTAGATAGATTCTCCCAAACATGTCGGGCGCTTGGGACTCACCAGACCCTCACGGCGACAAAGCTCAGAGATCGAATGCTCGCCGCGCAGCCCGGCCAGCACAATTCTGATCTTCTACTCCGCCTAACACTTCTTGCAGGTCGCACGACGAATGTCGCGCTCGT
>NSIP01000014.1 GCA_002737725.1 Rhodospirillaceae bacterium | reverse complement strand
TCTTGCTGGCCACCAGCGCGTTGATCAGTCAAGTCGGCGCCGCCGACGTTGATCCTGGCTTGAAGGACTACAAGAAAGTTTCAGGCGTTGAAGGCAGCTTGAAGTCAATTGGGTCTGATACCCTGAACAACCTGATGACGTTGTGGGCCGAAGGCTATTCAAAGCAATATCCCAATGTCAAAATTGAGATCGAAGGTAAGGGGTCGGGCACGGCACCGCCGGCCTTGATCGCGGGGACCGCTCAGTTTGGCCCGATGTCGCGTGCGATGCGCGCCAACGAACAAGACGATTTCGAGAAAAAATATGGATACAAAGCCACGCAGATGCGCGTCGCCGTTGATGCGCTGGCCGTGTTCGTCAGCAAAGACAACCCGATTACCTGTCTCAGCCTGCCGCAAATCGATGCGATG
Organism: Rhodospirillaceae bacterium; assembly: GCA_002737725.1. Taxonomy (GTDB): domain Bacteria; phylum Pseudomonadota; class Alphaproteobacteria; order Rhodospirillales; family Rhodospirillaceae. The sequence continues at coordinate 67,374 of NSIP01000014.1, read as the reverse complement.
TTCTCTAAAACGCGCAAACGCGGCATGAAGAACGATGTTAAAACCTGGGGCGACCTTGGTTTGAAGGGTGAATGGGCCAGCTTGCCGATTTCTCTCTATGGCCGTAACTCGGCGTCAGGCACTTATGGCTACTTCAAAGAAGTTGCCATGGCCGATGGCGACTACAAGGATAGCGTGAAGGAACAGCCTGGTTCTTCAGCCGTCGTTCAAGGGATCGCTTCGGACAAGTCAGCAATTGGCTACTCCGGGATTGGTTATCGGACGGCAGACGTGAAGGCGATTGATGTGTCAACCAAAGACGGCGAATCATGCCATAACCCATCGCAAGATGAAGCCTATGCGGGCACCTATCCGATTACCCGCTTCTTGTATGTTTACGTCAATAAGAACCCCGGTCGTGCGATGGAGCCGTTGCGCGCGGAGTTTGTGAAATTCGTGATGTCGAAGCAGGGTCAAGAAGGGACGGTCAAGGACGGCTACTATCCGTTACCTGCCGCTGTTGCGTCTGAAGATTTGACAGCGCTTGGCCTAAACTAAGGCTAAGCCTTTGATGAATAAAGGGCGGCGCCGGAGCAAATTCGCTCCGGCGCCGTTCTGTTTTCGGCTAAGATGGCTCTAGGCACGGCGATCATTGGCTTTGTTTTTGTAGGAAAGGGGTGGCGGGCGTGAATACCGAAGCAATCAATCCTGACCCATTGTTGTCACGGCAGCGGCGGTCGATGAAAACACCGCGGTCAGTCCTTATTGCCGATAAGACTGCCGATTGGGTGATTCGCATTGGTGGGCTGTCCGTCATTTTGGCCGTCTTTGGTATCATGGTGTTTTTGGCTCAGGCGGTCGTGCCGTTGTTCACTGGCGGGCAACTCGAAGGCCAAACCAAAGCCGCACTTCAATCAGGCGGCCATAAAACACTCACCGACTTCCTCGATGAATACCGCACCCTGTCAGTCGCTGTCGACGACACTGGCGCTGTCTCAGCCTTTCACATCAAAACTGGGGTGGTCATTAACGCGCCGAGTTTTGATTTTGGCGGACAGACCGCCTCTGCTTTCGCGCGTACGCTTGCGGGCGGCTACGTGGCGTTTGGATTTAGCGACGGAACATTGCGCCTCGGGCGACTCGTTATTGCCGTTGATGTGATTGACGACACGGCGGCTCCTGCTGATTTACGTGCTCTCGGCACACAAGGCGACCGGACCGACGGGACAGCGATCTACGCCAAGGTTTCTGAAGCCCAATTGCGTCGCACGCTCGTCAAAGTAGAGCTCGACGATGCACAACAGATCACACCAAACGGCACGGCTATCCGTGCGCTTGATTATCGCGTTGGGGGAACGGCCGAGCGTCCGGCGCGATCCTTTATTACCGTTGACGCCGATGGCATTGGCCGCGTCACGCTGTCTGAAACCACCAAAAATTTCATGACCGGAAAGAAAACGGTCAAGTTGACGACATCTGAGTTGCCTGGCTTGCCGCCAGGCGTTCTGGTTTCGGGCGTCTTGATGACGGAAAAAGCTGATCAAGTGTACATCGCCGAGAAATCTGGCACTGTGTATCGCTTTGATACGCGCAGTTTTAGCGCTCCAACGTTGGCCGAAACAATCGACATCGCACCTGGCGCGGTCGACATCAATGTGATTGGCTTTCTTATCGGTGAGCAATCCATTGTCGTTGGTGGCTCAGATGGATCTGTGAATATCTATTTCAAATTGCCGAGTGACACCGCCAGTTCGACAGACGGTTTCACGATGGTGCGCGCCAAGACGCTCGAGCCCCATTCGTCTGCGGTTGTTGCCATGGATGTCAGTCAGCGCGGCAAAACATTTGTGACGGCTGATGCCCAAGGCCAAGTGTGGATGCGTCACGCGACCAGCGAGCAAGTCTTGTTGCGGCTAAGCCCTGGTGATGAGAAGCCAGCGTATCAGGCACTTGCCCTTTCGCCGCGCCAGAATGCCGTGTTGGCTATCGCCGACAATGGCTCAGCGTATGCCTGGGATGTCGATGTTCCACACCCCGAATCGACGCTCCAAACGATTTTCGGTAAGGTTTGGTACGAAGGTTACCCTGAACCGACGTACACGTGGCAGTCCTCGGCGGGTACAGATGCGTTTGAACCTAAACTCTCGCTGATGCCTTTGATTTTCGGAACGATCAAAGCAACTGTCTATTCGCTGTTGTTCGCCATTCCGATTGCAATCGGCGCTGCAATTTATACGTCTGAATTTTTGCACCACAAGGTTCGCGCTGTTGTGAAGCCCACCATGGAACTCATGGCATCGCTGCCGTCAGTGGTGCTGGGCTTTATTGCAGCGTTGGTTCTCGCGCCGATTGTCGAGACATGGATCGTAGCCATCTTGATGGCCTTCTTTGTGATGCCGCTTGGCCTCTTCTTCGGGGCTTACATGTGGCAGTTGCTGCCTTACAGAATTCAGCTCAAGTATGGCGCTTCACCGAAATTTGTCGGCATGATTATCGCTCTCTTCGTTTTCGGCTATCTGTCCTATGCAAGCGGATCTGTACTTGACGGCATCTTTTTTGCCGGTGACTTCAAGGCGTGGGCGAGCGGCACGGCTGGCAGTGGAGCACCATTTACGGCACTTTTTTTGCTTCCAGTCGTCTTCATTGCTGCCTGGATTATTATGGGGCGTGTATCTGAAGTTCGCCTCTCTTCATTGATGAGATCTAACAATCGATTCAAAGCAGGCGTTGCAGATTTGGGCCGCTGGGTTGGCACATTGTTGATCGCCGGCACCGCGAGCTATGCCATCGCCAGCGTTTTGACGTCACTGGGCCTCGATCTCCGAGGCGGTGTGGTCGATACATATGTCCAGCGCAATACCCTGATTGTCGCATTTGCCATGGGTTTTGCTGTCATCCCAATCATCTATACGATTGCTGAGGATGCTTTGACCTCGGTCCCTGAGCATCTTCGTGCAGCCAGCTTGGCCTGTGGCGCCACGCCCTGGCAAACGGCCATCAGCGTTATTCTTCCCACTGCCATGAGCGGGGTGTTCGCGGCGATCATGGTGGGCATGGGTCGCGCTGTTGGCGAAACCATGATTGTGGTGATGGCGGCTGGGAATACGCCACTCATTGAATGGAATATCTTCGAAGGCCTGCGCGCGCTTTCGGCCAATATTGCGGTCGAGTTGCCCGAAGCCGTGCGCGACAGCACACTTTACCGCGTGTTGTTCCTGGCTGCGCTGACGCTGTTTGTGATGACGTTTATCGTCAACACGCTGGCAGAACTGGTGCGGCAGCGGTTTCGCAAACGCACTGCGGCATTGTAGGGGTCATCACAATGAGTGCATACGTCAATACCCAAGCCGTCGCGCCCGACACGACCGTACCAAAGTCGCAGCCTGCTATTCGTTTCACTGATCTGCGTTCAAGCGGCGAACCTTTTGCCTGGATCCTGGGCGGCGCGCTTGCCTTGGGCTGCATTATGATCGTCAGCTTTCTGGCCATGGTGTTTTGGAATGGCGCGACGACCTTTGTGCCAAAAGAAATCCAGGTCGTGACGATGTCGAACGGCGCGATGACGGCCGGCGAGGCTACGCGCACAGAGTTGTATCGGCCACAAGTTCTGGATTTTCAGAAGCTTACCCCGACGCAGCAGAATATCATTACTGAAAATGATGGGTTTGCTTCGCGCACCCTATATCGGGTGGGCAACTTCGATATCTACAATGAAGATTATCGTTGGATCTCTGATTTTGAAGTGACCAAGATCGAGGCGCCAAAAGATATTCTATTGGCCGAACGCGTTGAGTGGGGCCCGCTTATCGGTACTTTAAAATCGATCACGGTGGATGGCGAAATCATTTTACTCAATTCAGTTAATGATAAGCGCTTTGCTAATATTCATGACGTGTCACGCGAGCGGCGTGAGCGAATGAGCGAGATTGAGAAAGATGAGATCGGTGGTATCAACCACCAGATCGAGCAGCTTCGCCTGAATGTTCGGCGGGTTGAATTGGCTGAAGGTCTGAACAGTGAAGCCTTTGCCAAGGCGCAAATGACACTGGAAGCTCAAGTCGGCGGCTTACAGGAAAAATACAAAAAATTAGCCGATGAAGTTCTCCAGTTACGCGACCTTAACAAACGCAATACAGCGACATTTGTTGAAATTGGCAGGCAAGAGAAAATCGTTCAGATGGATGCGCTTGTCCGCATCTATCCCGCCAACGATCTTGACGTTTTCGGCGCAATAGGCGTCTATTTGTCGCGGTGGTGGGAGTTCGTGTCGGACGAGCCGCGCGAAGCCAATACAGAGGGCGGTATTCTGCCGGCGATTTTCGGCACAGCGGCAATGACACTGATGATGGTCGTGGCCGTTGCGCCATTCGGCATTATTACTGCTCTTTATCTACGCGAGTATGCGAAGCAAGGCCGGCTTGTATCCTTTGTGCGCATCTCGGTGAACAATTTGGCAGGCGTTCCATCGATTGTTTATGGTGTGTTCGGGCTCGGTTTTTTTGCCTATGTGCTGGGCGGATCAATCGACCAGCTCTTTTACCCTGAGCGTTTGCCCAACCCGACATTCGGGACCGGTGGTTTGCTGTGGGCTTCGCTGACGTTGGCATTGTTGACTGTGCCGGTTGTCATCGTGGCAACGGAAGAAGCGCTTTCAGCGGTGCCGCGCTCGATGCGCGAGGGTTCGCTGGCGTGCGGCGCCTCAAAATGGCAGACCATCAAATACATTGTTCTACCTCGGGCACTGCCGGGCATTATGACTGGAATTATCCTCGCCATGGCCCGTGGTGCGGGGGAAGTTGCGCCGCTAATGCTTGTTGGCGTTGTGAAGCTTGCGCCGGAATTGCCAATCGATGGCTTCTTTCCTTTTGTGCACCTTGAACGCAGCTTCATGCATCTTGGGTTCCATATCTACGACGTTGGCTTTCAATCTCGCAACGCTGAGGCGGGTAAGCCAATGGTGTTCGTGACGACCATGCTTCTCATCGGGTTGATTTTTGCCCTGAACATTACCGCAATTGTTGTGCGGAACCGCCTGAAGCAGAAGTTTAAAGGTAGTCAGTTTTAACGAGGCTCAGATGAATACAGATGTTCAATCACTAACGTTCACTGACACGATCTATCACGTCAAAAGAGGCGGCCAGGGCGCTGTTCTTGAGATCAATAATCTTGATCTCTGGTATGAGGCTGCGCAGGCTCTCTACAACGTGACGATGCAGATTGAGAAGGGCATGGTGACCGCGATGATCGGTCCCTCGGGGTGCGGCAAATCGACACTGCTGCGGTGCATTAATCGTATGAATGATCTGATCGATGGACTTAGAATCAAGGGCGAGGTGCGGCTGAACGGCGAAGACATTTACACACGAGGCGCAGATGTGATTGCGTTGCGCAAGCGGATGGGGATGGTTTTCCAAAAACCCAACCCGTTCCCGATGTCGATCTTCGAAAACGTGATTTATCCGCTGCGTGTGGATGGCGTCACCGACAAAACTGTTCTTGAAGAAACCGTCGAGCGTGCCCTAAAGGGCTCGGCCTTGTGGAATGAAGTAAAGGATCGTTTGCAAGAGAGTGCCCTTGGAATGTCCGGTGGCCAGCAACAAAGGCTTTGTATCGCGCGTGCAATTGCAGGTGACCCTGAGGTCTTGCTGATGGATGAGCCGTGCTCGGCGCTTGACCCCATCGCAACCGCGAAAATTGAAGACCTGATCAATGAATTGGCCGGGCAGTACACAATTGTGATTGTCACCCACAACATGCAGCAAGCCGCTCGTGTGTCTAACAATACGGCTTTCATGTACCTCGGACGCTTGATTGAGTATGGCGATACCGAGACCATCTTTCAGATGCCGAAATCACTGCGGACACAAGATTATGTCACGGGCCGTTTCGGTTGATAAATCTGCAATAAATAAAAAAGTGGATCAGCAATAGGCTGTTTCATTATAGCTATGTAAGGAGAATGAAATGAAGTCGACAGTGATGATTGTTGAGGATGAAGCCTCTTTGGTCACGATGTTGCGCTACAACCTCGAGAAAGAAGGTTATGTTGTAACCGAGGCGGGCGATGGTGAAGAAGCGCTCATGATTGCTGACGAAATCCGGCCAGATGCCGTTTTGCTGGACTGGATGTTGCCGCGGATTTCGGGAATCGAGGTTTGTCGCCAACTTCGCCGCAAATCCGAAACACGCAACGTGCCGATCATCATGCTGACGGCGCGCACCGAAGAGGCTGATAAAATTCGTGGCTTGAATATCGGTGCGGATGATTACATCACAAAACCATTTTCGATGCCCGAACTCATGGCGCGCCTGAGTGCGCTGCTGCGCCGGGCCAAGCCACGTGAAGCTAAGGGCGCGCTCAGCTTTGCTGATATCGTGATGGATTTGGCTACGCATCGGGTGAGCCGCGCAACCAAGCAAATTCACCTTGGGCCAACCGAGTTTCGCTTGCTTCAGTTTTTTATGGAACGACCCGGGACGGTCTTCTCGCGCGAAGAACTGTTAAATGGTGTCTGGGGTCAAGATATTTACGTCGAACCACGCACGGTAGACGTGCATATTCGACGGTTGCGCAAAGCCCTCAATGAGACGGGTGGTATAGATGTGATTCGTACCGTGCGTGCTTCAGGGTATTCCATTGATGCCACAACACAGTCCGATCAGCAGGATGCAGCTGAGTAAGTGGCCTCGCGTTCTGGCCTCTTTCCTGGTGTTTGAAGTCCGGCTCGCCTGACCCCACCCTTTCATGCTTTAATTCCTCTGGGCCCGAATCTGGTTGCGGGCAGGGGGAGTTGGGCTCATGTCGGGTCGGTTTACGCTTTATATCTTGGTCGGGATGATTCTGGGAATTTTGGTTGGATACGTTTGCAATGAAAACGTTGATCCCGCGAAAGCGAAGCAAATCGCGGGCTATTTCTCGATCCTGACCGATATTTTCCTCCGATTAATTAAGATGATCATCGGGCCATTGGTGTTCTCGACATTGGTCGTCGGCATCGTCCATGTCGGTGATACAGCGTCCTTAAGCCGGATCGGCTTTTTGACAGTGGGTTGGTTCTTGTGTGCCTCCATCGTGTCACTTTTTCTTGGATTGGTCATGGTGCAATGGCTCGAGCCGGGCGTGGGCCTGGGCTTGCCCCTCCCTGACGTGGGCTCCGAGGTGAGCATCAAGGCTGGGGCTCTGACGCTCAAAGAGTTCATCACGCACGTTTTCCCGAAGTCATTTTTCGAGGCGATGTCGAACAATGAGATTCTTCAGATTGTTGTGTTCTCGCTGTTTACGGGTGTAGCGTTGTCGTCCATCGGCGAAGCTGGGAAGAAGCTAACCGAAATTCTCGATCAGGTCGTGATGGTGATGCTGCTGATCACGGGCTACGTCATGAAATTTGCGCCGATTGCTGTTTTTGCCGCGATTGCAGCAACTGTCACGACACAGGGCGTGGGTATCCTTGCCGTCTATCTGAAGTTCGTCGGTGGGTTTTACCTCTCGCTGGTGATTTTATGGATAGTGCTCCTCGCCGCGGGCTCGGCGGTCATCGGTCGGCGAGTCATTGCGCTGACGAGGGGGATTCGCGAACCTTTGTTGTTGGCGTTCTCGACGGCAAGTTCTGAGGCCGCATATCCTAAAACGCTGGAACAACTTGAGAAGTTTGGTGTTCCAAAGCGTATCGCAAGCTTTGTCCTGCCACTGGGGTATTCGTTCAACCTGGATGGCTCGATGATGTATTGCACGTTTGCGACGCTGTTCATTGCGCAAGCCTACGGCATTGAGCTGACGTTCGCACAGCAAGCCACGATGCTGTTGTTGCTGATGCTGACCAGCAAAGGCATGGCAGGTGTGCCGCGCGCCTCGTTGGTGGTGATTGCTGCAACTCTGAATTTCTTTGGAATCCCGGAACAGGGCTTGCTACTGATTTTGGCTGTAGATCAATTTCTAGATATGGGGCGCAGTGCGACGAATGTGGTTGGTAACGCCGTGGCTACTACCGTGGTCGCGAAATGGAATGAGAAATAATGATTCTACTCGGTGTCGTACTGCACGAGGCTTTGGAACGGCATATCCAATTTTGCGCGACCTTTCAGAAAATCAAGCTCAATCACACTCACGGCCCCAACCACATGCCCGCCGCCCTGGCGCAGTAACGTCGCAGCCGCCATGATCGTTCCACCAGTGGCGAGCAGATCATCTACGATCAGAATTTTTTGCCCGGGTTCGACAGCGTCAGTTTGGATCTCAATTTCATCAGTGCCGTATTCTAACCCATAGTTTGCCCGATTGACGCGGCCAGGCAGCTTGCCCTTTTTGCGAACCATAACGAGACCGCATCCAAGCTGTATGGCTAAGGGCGATGCAACCAAAAAGCCGCGGGCATCGATCCCCGCCACGACCTGGGGTTGCCACGGGCCGACAACCTCTACCAGCTGATTAATCACATCGCGCCACGTCTGAGCGTTCTTCATCAACGTCGAGATATCGAAGAAATTAATACCCGGTTTTGGAAAGTCGGGGATTTGACGGATATGTTCCTTAAGATCCATGCGTGCTGCCTAAAAAGCCCAGAAAATCTGACGAATTTCTGCCAGATCAAGAGGCTGAATCTAAGTTGGGGAAGTGTAAACTACTAGAAGTTGTCTGGGAATGCGCTCATCGGCTGATGTGATGAGTTATTTTTACGACTTTATCTTGGCGGGATCTTATTTGAGTGAGGGCAGGGCTGTGGCTGGTCAAGCACAATGTGTCGGCTGAAATGGCATTAGACCTCGTCCTTCAGACTCGGGAACACGCGACTGCGGGATTAGCTATGGGCGTGACCGACGAGAGCGATGCTTTGGTGTGTCAGTTGAAACAAAATGATCAATTGAGTGGATTGCGGGCCTTGTGGATGGGAAATGTAAGGTTTTTTGAGTACGCTATTGCATCGTTGTCGGGTTTGCCCGTCGCAAATGCGCGGCTTCTGATTCACGATGCGGGCGGCAATGGCCTTCGGGCTGCCTGGGCGAAAACAGTTATGCCACAAGGCATGCACCCCGCCCTTCGCGTTGCTTTGGATGTTGTCGCGCAGACCGAGTTTGATGGCCGCGATCTCGACGCCGAGCGCTATTCGCGCCGGATCGTCGAGCGTACTCTCACGCAGCATGACTCCTTCGGCGTGGGCTTTGACAACGATGATCTTGAGTATTTACTCGCTCGTGTCAGCAAGCTGCCCCCCGCCGCTGTCGCCGTTCATTAAACTTCAAACTACCAAGATCCTGTATTCGGCATCGAAGCCCATGGTTCGCGTGCGGGTAAGGCTTGTCCTTTTTGAAGGAGCTCGACCGAGATTTGGTCTGGCGAGCGGATAAAGGCCATGCGCCCGTCACGGGGTGGGCGACTGATCACCACACCCGATTTCATCAGCCTGTCGCAGGTGGCATAGATGTCGTCCACCTCATAGGCCAAATGGCCGAAATTGCGCCCGCCCGTATAGACCTCGGGGTCCCAATTATACGTCAACTCCACTTGCGACTCGGGGTTATCGTTAGCACCGAGAAACACTAGCGTGAATCGACCTTTTTCGCTCTCGGTACGGCGGAGTTCCTTGAGCCCAAGCTTGTTGCAATAAAAGTCTAACGATTGCTCGAGGTCGCTGACCCGAACCATGGTGTGGAGATATTTCATGGGGTAACTCCGCGAGCCGCCAAGAGCGGTTGGGCCTGGACACGATAATATGATGCTTGAACTTAGGTCGCCTTGCATTTAACGCAAGTCCTGATGATCTCGAAGAGGTAAGCGTGCCATGCTGTTCAGACGAGGCGAGAAAAGCTTGTGGATGGGTTTCTGCCGGCCATTCTGGGCGCTGCTGGGCTTAAGTGTCGCGCTGGCGGGCTGCTCGGCGTCAGATGCCTTAAATATGATCATTCCCAGTGGTGGCTATACGCAGCATGCGGGCTTGGCCTATGGCGCGGGGCCGCGTCAAAAACTCGATGTGTACGAGCCAGTCACCGCAGTTCCAATGGAAGAGCGCACCATCGTGATTTTTTTCTATGGCGGGTCGTGGCGCGGCGGTCAGCGCACGACGTACCAATTCGTTGGTGAGGCGCTGACATCTAAGGGCTATGTGGCTGTTATCCCAGACTACCGGGTTTTTCCTGAAGCGGTGTACCCAACATTCCTCGAAGATGCTGCGCAGGCGGTGCGCTGGGCCGTCGACAATGCCGCCCGCTATGGTGGGAACAAAGACCGCATTGTTCTGATGGGTCATTCAGCCGGCGCGCATATCGCTGCATTGACGGCGCTTGATCCGCAATTTCTGAAAGCCGTTAATCTTCCCCCAACCTCAATTAAAGGATTGGTTGGGCTGGCGGGGCCCTATTCGTTTGATCCGCTTGAATTCAGGGTGACACGCGCTGTTTTTGGTCACCTGAAAGATCCCCAGATCGTCCGACCTATCGTCTATGCCCGCAATCCGGCACCGCCGATGTTATTGCTTCACGGCGAAGACGACACGACAGTTGGCCCGCATAATGCAGTCGATATGACGGCGGTGCTGAAACAAGCCGGGCATAGGATCACGCACACAGTCTACAAAGATGTTGCCCATATCGGTATCATCCTGGCCATGGCGGCTCCGTTGCGCAGCCGCGCGCCAACATTGGATGAGAGCGCGGCGTTTATCGATGGGTTGTTTAAAGCCTCGTCTGCGGTCACAGATGCCAATCAGTAGCCATTATTTAGCCGCGCCCGTTCACGACCGCTTGGGTGAGGGATTTTTCGACCTTGTTCTGCCCGCGCACTTTCCGCAGCATACCTTGCGTTACCGCAACGATGTTTGGGCCGAACGGCTTGGTCTAAGGGCCCTCACGGATGATGAATGGGTGAACCACTTTGGCCGGTTTGCGGCCTTGCCTGCCAACTTCCCCCAACCCTTGGCGCTGCGCTATCACGGCCATCAATTCCGCTCCTACAACCCAGATCTGGGCGATGGGCGCGGATTTTTGTTTGCCCAACTCAAGGAGAGCAGTGATGGGCGGGTTTTGGACCTTGGCACCAAGGGCAGCGGCCAAACGCCCTATTCACGCGCAGGCGACGGTCGACTCACGCTAAAGGGTGGTGTGCGCGAATTACTGGCCACATCCCTTCTCGAGGCCTTGGGCGTTAACACCTCTAAAACATTTAGTTTGGTCGAAACCGGAGAGGACTTGTTGCGCAACGACGAGCCATCGCCGACGCGCTCGGCGGTGCTGGTGCGGCTCAGCCACTCGCATATTCGGATTGGCACGTTCCAACGCCAAGCCTTTGAGCGCGATACTGAGCGAATGCAACGCCTTGTCGACCATGTTCTCGAAAACTATTTCGGCGACGTGTGGAACTCGGTCGCCAATGCCAGCCCCAGCGCGCGCGCGATTGCAATGCTGACGGAAACCTGCCGTCGTGTGGCGCACACGGGCGCAGCGTGGATGGCAGCGGGCTTTGTGCATGGCGTGCTGAATACCGACAACATCAATATTACCGGCGAAAGTTTTGATTACGGGCCCTATCGGTTCCTGCCGCACTACGACCCTAAATTCACGGCGGCCTATTTCGACCACTCGGGGCTCTATGCCTATGGGCGTCAACCTGAAACGTTGATGTGGAATTTAGCGCGGCTAGCAGAATGTTTAATGCTGGTGGCCGAGCGCGATGAGTTAGTTGAGGCGCTGAATGTTTTCCCGCAAACATTTGAACCCGCGTTGGGTGCGGCGATGTGTCGTCGACTAAACCTCATGCCCCAGGTTGCCGAGCGCGACATCGCACTCACCTCAGCGATCTATCAATTCATGCAGGCCACCAACTGCCCCTTTGAGCGCGTCTTTTTTGATTGGTATGGTGGGGTGTTGAGCCAACCACGTGCCGCCCAAAGCCCCCTGGCAACACACTACGCCGCACCAGAGTTTGACGACGTCAAGCAACACCTTGCAAGCTATGACGTCGCATCGCCTAAGCGTTTGGAACACACCTACTTTGCAACTGAGGCGCCGTGCACACTACTGATCGACGAGATTGAACAAATATGGTCGGCGATTGCCACCAACGACGATTGGCAGCCGCTCGAAGAGAAGCTGAAATCCATCGCGATGATGGCTGAAGCCTTTGGATGTGAATAGATAGTGTGCCCGCTGAATCGGTAGAAACGTTTCGAAAGCCTAAGCTTATGAACGTGATCCTCTCAGACCTGATTGCGCCATCCGAACTCCAGAGCTTGAGTGACGAATATGCTAGTGCTCATCGGCATTACAACACGTGGACGCATATCGAGGCGTTAATGACCGCAGCAGCGCTTGACGGCATTGCCCGAGGCGTATCAAGCTTATGGTGCCGCCATTCGTAAAGAGTATTCAATTTATCCTGGCTTTCTATATCGACGTGGACGCGCGAAGTTCCTGAAGGCTGAACTGAAGCGGCCCTACGTGTACCGCACCAAGTCCTACCAAATGCGCTCCGAAGCGCTTGCGCGCGCGAATATGAAAGCAGAGTTGGACGGTTTGTGGGTTACGCTGGAATAAGATCGGTTTTCACTCTTGAGGATTTGCGCAAAGTTTCGATCTCGGCCATGTCCTTGGGCGGCGCCATCCACATCGGGCCATTTTTGCGAATGTGGGCTTTCAGCCATTCATTCGGCACGGCCCCGAAGGTGGGGTAACGCCAGTGCATTAAGTTGGCCATAGATCCCGCCGTGTTGCCCGAAGCCCATGTGCCCTGATAGCGCTGGGGCATTTCGGTGATACGCGGGCCATGGTCGAAGTAGTCATAAATCTCACCGCGCGCGACACTCACCCCTTTGCTATCTGGTGTGGCGGCCGGGAATACCGCGTAGTTCACGTGAACTTGGTCGCCGGTGGTGGTGACGGTGTACACGCTGCCCTGGCCCCCCATGCGGCTGGCGCGGGTATCGTGGCTTTCCACTTTGTAGTCGATGGTGCCGTCGATCAGTGTGAAGGTGCGCACCTGATAAGCAAAAATGCTGGGGCGTCGCGGTTTGCCCGTGGCTTTGTCGGTCACGATCACGTCTTTGTCGCGCTCCAAAAAGAAATACACCTTGCGTGAAATCGACACCGCACTGGTGGGTGTGCGTAGCGCTTTGGGCGTGATCCAGGTTTCCACACCCAACATGCGGCTTTCGACGGTGCCGCCCGTCATGGAGCGCACCAGGCCATCGGAGTACCAGTAGCCTGGGACATCCTCGCCGCCACGCATGGCAATCCAGGCATCAAACAGGGCAGGGGTGACGGTGCGCTTTACGGGTTTTTCTGCAGCTTTGGATGGAACAGATGCTGCGGCCATGGTTGCCGCCGCCAAAACAAGTCCGTCGCGCCGGGTGAGGGGCATGGTCGCACCTTAGAAAATAGGGGAACGGTCAGGCTAACATTTTAAAACAACAGCGCCGGGTTTGCCCACCGTGCTTCCGGCTGCGCCGCCGCGACCCGGGGTGCGTAGCATGGGGTGCCACTCGCCGCGCAGTAGGCAGTCGTCGTCAAAACGCCGGAAACAATCCTGACATCATTGCCCCCCCTATCGTTAAATACCTAAAAGTATATTGATTTTAGTTCGTATTCAATTATTGCGTGTAAAGGGATGTATCGCAGGGGCTTTGAGCCCACATGGCACTGATTAGTGGACGACTTGGCGGTCTACTCGCTGGTCTCAGAAGGGTGTTTTTCCGCCCAATTGCGCGCCCAGGTCTCAAGGTCGGCATCGGGCGTGCTGGGCAGCATAATTTTGATGGTCACGTATTGGTCGCCTGCCGCTTCGGTTTTGCTGGCGGGCACGCCCTTACCACGCAAACGTAAGGTCGAGCCTGTATTCGAGCCTTTGGGGACTGTTAGGGTGACTGAACCGCTAATCGTCGGCACATCCACCTTTGCCCCTAACACCGCTTGGCTGAGGGCCACAGGCAGGTCCGCGTGAATATCGCGGCCTTGGCGTTTAAAGGTGGGGTGCTCGGCCACTTTCACTTCAATCAGTAAATCGCCCGCGGGGCCGCCGTTGAACCCAGGTGCGCCTTGGCCCTTGAGGCGTATGGTTTGGCCGCTGGTCATGCCTGCCGGGATACTGACATCGAGCGACTTGCCACTGGGTAACGAGACGCGGCGTTTGGCACCATTCACGGCTTCTAAAAATCCGATATCAAAGCGGAAGCTTTCGTCTTCACCACGATTGGAACCGCTACCGCCGAAGGGGCCGCGCCCAGCTTTCGCCCCCCGCGCATTGCTAAACATACTTTCGAAGATGTCGCCCATGTCCTGGAAGCCGAAGCCGCCCTGCGGCCCGCCTTGACCGGGGCGTGGGCCGCCGCGCGCAAACGGATTGCCGCGCATCTCCTGGCCGGTGGCATCAATTTCGCCGCGGTCGAACCGCGCGCGTTTTTTATCGTCGCCTAAAATATCGTTGGCGACGCTAATTTCTTTGAATTTTTCCTCGGCCTTTTTGTCGCCGGGGTTCAGGTCGGGGTGAAGTTTCTTGGCCATATTACGGAAGGCTTTTTGGATATCTGCTTCCGTGGCGTCTTTTTTCACACCCAATACGTCATAAGGATTGCGCGGCATGGATTAGGTCTGTGTGTTCTTTCCCGCTCTGAAATGGGGTTTGTGCGCGAGTTTGTAAAGCATTCTTGGGCTTCACACCCGCGCAAAGATTCGGCGCCAGGTCCCGGCAGGGGCAAGGATGATAATGTTCCCAAGCAAAATCAGCGCAGCGCCAATTCCCATGACGGGCGTCAATGCCAGGCCTTCAAGCCAGACCGAGACCACCAGTGCCACGGCTGGGAACATGACGGCGGTATAGCCCGCACGCTCCGGGCCGATGCGTCGAATCAGGGTGATGTAAAACCCAAAGCCTGCGATCGACCCAAAGACCACCAAATAGGCGAGCCCGCCCATGTATTCGGGTGTCCACAGGAAAATAAAGGGCGCGCCTTTCACCGCTGCAAAAGCGGCGACGATCAGGGCCCCATAACCCATACCCCAAGCATTGCTGACCAAAACTGAAAGCCCGCGCTCTTGGATCTTGATGGCAAAGATATTACCTGCTGAGGCCAAATAGGCCCCGGCAAATGCTAATCCGACCCCGAGTACTGCGCCTGCGCTGGCATTCATCGCGCCCACATCTTCGCTGAACACCAACACGATACCGACAACGCCGATTCCCGCCGTCACCCAGACGCCACGCGATGTGGTTCGGCCTAGAAATAGGCGGCCATTGATGATGTTGATGACTGTAATCAGCGAGAAAACCACGGACACAAGGCCGCTGGGTAACTCTGCTGTCGCATAATAGATCAGCAGCAGGTTAAATCCAAAAATCATCGCCCCCAGAAATACGCAATTGATATGATCACGCAGGCCCAGCTTGATCGACGTGCCTGATGCGAGGCACCAACCAAATTGAATCAACGAGGCCAAGCCAAATCGATAAGCCACCGAGACTTCAGGCGGCACAACCCCGACCTGCAGTTCAATGGCGTACCAACTAAAGCCCCAAACCAGAACGGTGGCGGCATAAAGCAAAGTGTTTTTCATTGGCGTCGGGCCAGAGATGGTTTGCAGGTTAACTTCAAGTCTCATAGCTTGCCCATATGCGAACGTCACCACATACATATTGGCTGTATCTCATGGCGTTCATCATAGGAGCCATGGCGTGTTCCCACCCATTGACGTCCCCACATGCCAGGGCGGCCGAGGTGATCGTCACGGCAACGACGTTCCCAGGGACAATCACGGATGATCAATGGAAGGTTTTTACAGGGGCCATCTCAGCGGATGCTCATCCGCCCGTGAGGCTGAAAATGCTGATCCGGGGCGAGCTAGGTTCGGAAGAGATCATGGTCAATGCCGTGCGCAGAGGCCGGGCTCAGATCACCGCACAATCCCTGACCGGAACTTCGCAAATGGTTCCTGAGCTGGCTGTCCTCGCGTTACCCTATGTGTTCGATTCGACCGCGCAGATGGATTGGATATTCGATAATATTTTACCCCAAGTCTTAGCGCCATTGTTCGAGGCGCATGGCCTCGTGCTGTTGAATTTTATCGATTCGGGCTGGGTTGGCTTTTACGCGCGGGACCTGCTTGATGAGCCCCAAAAGGTCGCCGGTTACAAACTCCGCACGCCAACGGTGATCTCTGCGCAGCTGATGGCTCAGGCCTTGCGGGCTGATGCCATTTATATCCCTTACCCTGACATCATCCCGGCACTGCAAACGGGGTTGATCAAGGGCGGCATCACGGCCGACTATCCCTTCTTCACCGGAGGTATCAATGCCGAAGCGGCGTATTTCATTTACACGCGCCACACCTATGATGTGGGCATGTTGCTGGCGAACAGGGCGTGGTTTGATAGCTTGAGTGCGCCGAACCAAACTCTCTTTCGCCGCGCCTGGGGTGATATGAATGAATTCCGTCCACGATATCGCGCGTATCTAGCCCATGAGATGGCTAAGCTGCCGGCCATGGGCACACAAGTTGTTGAACTGACCCCTGAACAGCATGCCCGTTGGGTGAGCGCCACCCAGATCACGCATGCCGAGGTGATTGATCGACTTGGGTCATCGGCCCAAGCGCTTTACGATACGATCCAAGACGCCAAAGTGACCTACGTTAAGAAAGCGCATCCTTAGATAAAGGCTGAAATGATCGAGCTATTCATGAGTTGGTAGGAATCAAATTATGTCACACAGAGATCTGCCCTTCGGTGTTGCCGTATTGTTTGTACTTTCTACGATTGGGCTTCCAGCCTCAGCTAAAGATATCCTGATTCGAAACGTAACCGTCTATGACGGGACGGGTCGCGCGGCACAGGTCAACGTCGACGTTCTCATTAAAGACGGAAAGATAGAGCAGGTCTCGGCCGAGCGCCTGAAGGTCGGTCGTGCTCAGCTCGATGATGGAACTGGAAAATTTCTCACCCCAGGACTCATCGATAGCCATATCCACCTCCCAGGCGGGCAAAGTGGATCTGTGGTCAATGCAGCGGAGCGTAAAATGACGATGGATAAAACCATCGGCACGCGCGCGTTGCACGGCTATCTCTATAGCGGTGTCACGTCCGTTTACGATTCAGGAAATAATACAGACTATATTTTTGCGATGCGCGATGATGAGCGCCGCGGCAAAATCACAAGCCCCCGTATTTTCGCCGGCGGCGGTACGGTCAGTGTTCCAGGCGGGTACGGCGCTGGTGCTTCGGCCATTAAGGTTGCCTCTTTCGAGCAAGCCAAGCCCGAGCTTGACGCGCGCTTTGCCCTCAAGCCGGATATGCTCAAGCTGATCCTTGATCGCCAGGGCATGTTCGCCAACAAGGCAGTTCCGACCTTCACCCAAGAGCAATTCAAGCGCGTGGTTGATTATGCGCGCGCTAACGGTGTGCGAACGACGGTGCATATCGCAGCAGAGTGGGACGCCGAAACGGCGATCAACGCTGGCGTTGATGCCCTGGCCCATCCGGTTGTACGTAGTGTTGCCAATGACGCCTTCATACAGTTGGCGGCGGAGAAGAAGACGCCGATTTCCACGACACAAGCCGTGTTTAATAACATCGCACGCGTCGCCGACGACCCGGGTTTTTTCGATGAGCCGCTTTTCGCTGCAGTGATGGAGCCTGAGGAGCGCGACCTGGGCAAAGGGGCCGAGCGACAACGTTACGTCAGTTCGGGCATGGCTCCGATGTTCAAGTTAATGGTGCCTTACGCGACCGATAACATTGGCCGTTTGCACAAAGCTGGCGCCGTTCTGGCCTTGGGCACTGATCGTGCTTTTGGCCCCGCAGTTCATCAAGAGCTTGAATTGCTGGTCAAGGCTGGCATTTCGCCGTTCGATTGCATCCGGATCGCCACACTGAACAATGCAATATACATTGGGCGTCAAGGCGATCTTGGTTCGATTGAGCCGGGCAAATGGGCCGATCTTCTGCTCTTGGACGCTGACCCTGCACTGGATGTCAAAAATTTCCGCTCGATCAGCGCTGTGTATAAAAGTGGCGTTCGCGTTGACCTTGCGAAACTTGATCTTCCTATCAATCGGAAAAAGTAACCCATGTTTCGATGTGCTTTTCTTATTTGTTTTGCCGTCACTTCGGCAGTCCCTGTAGTCGCGGCTGACAACGTCTTACGGGCCGCCGTAGCATTTCTGTCGTTCCGTGGGGGCCAGCCTTACCAAGGTATCACGCTGCCCTCGATTATAGCCCACCAGGCAATCTACGACACACTCGTGACAATCGGTGACAAGGGCGAAGTTGTGCCTGCACTGGCTGTATCGTGGAAGCAAGAGAACCCGCAGTCATGGATCTTTGTTCTGCGCCAAGGTGTGCGGTTTTCCAATGGCGAGCCCTTCAATGCCGACGCGCTGGTTGCGTCGGCCGCGTATATGGCCACGCCCATGGGCCGTGCGGAAACGATTGGCAGCACATTCTATCAAGTCGACCGAGTTGAAAGGATTGATGACCTCACGGTTCGCATCCACCTCAACGAACCCGATGGGCTGTTTCCGCTTCATGCCTCGGCGTGGCGCGTTCCGGCCCCGGTCGCATTCCAGAATTTAGGAAATGAAGGGTTTCAAAGAAATCCGATTGGAACCGGACCCTTTGTGATGACGCAATGGGCGGAGGGACGAGCCATCCTCAAAGCCAACCCCGACGCGTGGCGGAAGGCTAAAATCGATGGGCTCGATGTGCGCGAAGTGCCAGAAGAGACGTCGCGCCTGCAAGCTTTAACGTCAGGTGCGGCTGATCTTGTTATTGGGTTATCGGCTGAGAACGATTTTGAGCTACGCAGCGTCGGCGCGCGGATTGTCAATCGACTGACGCCGACTGTTTCGTATTTAGCGGTCCATACCATGAAGCCAGGCTCGCCTCTCAAGGACCCACGGGTTCGCCTTGCACTGAATTTGGCGGTCAATCGGCAGCCCATTATTGAACAGCTGTTGAACGGTGCGGTTGACCCAGCGGCGCAACTCACGTTTCCGGGCGCATTTGGGTATGACCCAACGATTGCCCATTATCCGTACGACCCCGATCAAGCGCGCAAACTATTGGCGGCTGCAGATTATAGCGAAGGCTTGTCACTTGAGGTTGGTGTTGCGTCTGGGGCGCGGGCCAGTGATACGCTCTATTACCAACAAATCGCCGCAGACCTTTTGAAAGTCGGCGTCACTCTTGAGTTAATTGCACGACCCCAGCAAGCCCAAATGCAGGATATGTTTTTTGGCAAGCTCACGGTCGATATGTTTACAATGTTTGCCCGCGGTCACGATGCAATGGCTGACTATCGGCATCGCACCTGCGCAGGCCTCACGCAAGGGCGCTTCCCATTTCACTGCGACTCGCTGGTCGTGCCTGCGCTGAAGGCGGCGCTGGCTGAAAACAATGCGGCCAAACGGCTCGAGCTTTATCTCAAGGTCGCAAAGCTCGAGCGCGAAAACCCGCCCGGGATTATGCTGTGGCAAGCCTTGGAATTTGATGGCCTTGCGCGCGGGGTATCTGGCTACGCGCCGATCTTCGAGGATTTGCGGCTGCATTTGGTTGAGAAGAAGTGATGAGTATTTTATTCGTCACCCCCGGGCTTTGACCCGAGGGTCTAGGGTTTGGAATCCCTAGCAGAGCCCATTGCCCTGGATGCTCGTGTCAAGTACGAGCATGACGTGGAGTATTTGGTTATCACCCCTCGATCTTGGAAAAATCAGCGATCTGATTCATGGCTGCGCAGATGCGCGACAGCAAATTCAAGCGTGCGGTGCGATGCGCAGCGTAATCAGCATTGACTTTGACTTTGTCGAAGAATGTGTCGACGGGTTGTCTAAGCGTGGCCATGGCCGTCATGGCGGCTGAGAAGTTTTCTGATGCTAAGGCATTCTTGACAGCGTCCTCAGCCGATTGAATGGCTTTCAGCAATTCATCGGCCTCATTGGCACCCATGTCGCCGACTTTGCTGTTGTATTTCTTATTATCCCTCTTTTCTTCGATGGCCAAAATATTGGCCGCGCGCCGATAGGCCACCAGCAAGTTCGCGCCGTTGTCTGACTCAAGGAATGATTTTAAAGCCTCGACGCGCGCCATGAGCTGCACGAGATCGTCTTCGTTGCCCAGCGAGAAAATCGCCGAAATTAAATCGTGCCGCACGCCCTTGTCTTTGAGGAATACTTTCAAGCGATCGGCGAAGAAGTTGAGAAGCTCAGGCGTAACTCTCTTAGCGTCAGCTGGAATGGGGTGGGGAAATTGCTCTACAGCAAAATTAAGTGGTTTAGATAAGGGTACCCGCAATTTGTTTTCTAGTATCAAGCGGATCACGCCGAGCGCCGCGCGGCGCAAAGCATATGGATCCTTTGATCCTGTCGGCTTTTCGTCAATTGCGAAGAAACCCACCAACGTGTCGATCTTATCGGCGAGCGCGACTACAATACTTACGGGCTTTGTCGGGCAGGCATCATTGGGGCCAAGCGGCGAATAGTGTTCGGCAATGGCATCGGCCACGCTCGCATCTTCTTTGTCGTGCAGCGCGTAGTAGCGACCCATCAGACCTTGTAGGTCGGGGAACTCGCCGACCATCTCCGCGGACAAATCGGCCTTGGCAAGTTTAGCGGCGCGTGCGGCTAATTCTGCATTGGCTTTGCAAGCAGGGGCCAATTCACGCGCGAGCGAAATCATGCGGTCGACCTTGTCACGTACGGTGCCGAGTTTATCTTGGAACACGCGCTCGGATAATTTCTCAACTCGGCTTTCGAGCTTAACTTCGCGATCTTCGTCCCAGAAAAACTTAGCGTCTGATAAGCGCGCACGTAGAACACGCTCGTTGCCCGCCACAATCGCTTTGCCGCCATCGGTTGCTACCATGTTGGCGATGACGGCGAAGCGGTTTGAGAACACGCCATCTTTGGTTTCCACGGCAAAATACTTTTGGTGCTTGCGCATGGCCGAAGTCAGCACTTCCGGGGGCACGTCCATGAAGGCCGCGTCGATGGTGCCCAACAACGGCACGGGCCATTCGACCAATCCGGTTACTTCGTTCAGCAGGCCCACATCGTCACGGACGGTGAGATTTTCTTTAGCTGCCAGTTCAGCGACAGCTTTACGGATAATCTCCATCCGCTCGGCGGGATCGACGATCACATAGGCCTTGCGCAATTGCGTCGTGTAGTCAGCATATGTTGTCGCAGTGATCTCGGCGGGTGCCATGAAGCGATGGCCCATGGTCACATTGCTTGCGGTTACACCCGCGAACGACAAGCGCACAACCTTGCCATCAAAGACGCACAAAATTTTGTGTAACGGCCGCACCCAGCGCGTCGGGTTGGTGCCCCAGCGCATGGACTTGGGCCAAGGCAGGGCGGCCAATGCGGTTTCGATGATCTCTTTCAGCACATCAGCTGCGGGACGGCCTTTTTTCTGGATGACGGCAAAATAGAATTTGCCCTTCTCGAGATCACGCACTTCAGCTTGGGTAATGTCGGTCAATCCGCTGGCTTTCAAAAACCCTTGTAATGCTTGCGGAGTAGCATCGACTTTCGGACCTTTGCGTTCCTCGGAGATATCAGGCTGCGCGGTGGGCAATCCTTCAGCCGACAGCGTAAGACGGCGCGGCCCGGCGTAAGCTTTCAGTGATGTTGGCGCAAGCCCTTGCGCCTTCAATGCTTCGCCCACAAGGCGTGCCAAGGCATCGGCGGCACCGGCTTGCATACGCGCGGGGATTTCTTCCGAGAAAATTTCGAGCAGGAGTTCGGCCATGATCAGCGCCTGTACCCATCTTCAAGCCAGCTTTCGCAGCAGGCTTTGGCGAGTGTGCGCACGCGGCCAATGTATCCAGCGCGTTCCGTCACGCTAATGACGCCGCGCGCATCAAGCAAATTGAATGTATGCGAGGCTTTGATACATTGATCATAGGCTGGCAGGGCCAGTTTGTGCTTGAGCAGCGCGCCGCATTCTTTTTCGCAGTCTTGGAAGCGGCGGAACAAAATCTCAGTGTCCGCGTATTCAAAATTGTGCGCGCTGTATTCGATTTCGGCACGCTTGAAGACGTCGCCGTATTTCACGCCGCGACCGTTGAAGTCGAGGTCGTACACATTCTCCACGCCCTGCACGTACATAGCCAAGCGTTCCAAACCATACGTCAGCTCGACCGCCACCGGGTCGCACTCGATGCCACCGACCTGCTGAAAATATGTGAACTGCGTTACCTCCATGCCGTCGCACCACACTTCCCAACCCAGGCCCCAGGCGCCCAGCGTAGGGCTTTCCCAGTCGTCTTCCACAAACCGAATGTCGTGGGTCATGGGGTCGATACCAATCGCGCGCAGGCTGTCGAGGTACAGCGCCTGTGGGTCGGGCGGCGAGGGCTTCATGATGACTTGAAATTGATAGTAGTGCTGCAGGCGGTTTGGGTTCTCGCCATAGCGTCCATCGGTGGGGCGGCGCGAGGGTTGCACATAAGCTGCATTCCAGGGCTTTGGGCCGAGCGCGCGCAAAGTTGTAGCGGGATGGAACGTGCCCGCGCCCACTTCCATGTCATAGGGCTGAAGGATCACGCAGCCTTGATCCGCCCAGAAATTCTGCAGCGTCAGAATTAGCTTTTGGAAGCTTAAAACAGGGGCGGCCATGGTGCGGGGATCATCCTTGAAGGCCGCCGCAAACTAACTAGCAAACCCCAGAGAATCAAGCGCTCGCAGATTTACTTGGTACACGTGCAAGCCGTTCCGGCAGCAATGAAAGTGCCGCACTTGGGGCAGGCCACCAGCGTGACGGGAATACCTTTAGTGCCGGTGGTGCGTGCTGCCTCAGTTGCAGCTGCCTTTTGTGCGGCCTTGAAGGCTGCTTTAAGCCCCGACATGCGGCCCCGAAACCTCACCACCCACCACACAATGAGAACGACGAGGGCGGTCAGCAAAAATTTGAAAATCAGGCTCATCTTGAAACCGGGCTAAAGCCCAAATCGCGCCCACCAGACGCGCTCTTCGACAGCGGCGATCAGATCGCCCGCCCATCCAGAGTCCTGGTTGACGTCAGGCGGGATGAAGCGGCCAAATCTTCGTTGTAACCAACTCATCGGTCGGTCGATGGTCATGAAGCGCACGTCATCGCCGTATTTGCGCCGGCAAATGGTGCGCAGATCGCCCAGGCCGTCGACCAAGCCCAGCTCTTTGGCTTTTTCGCCGGTCCAGATGTCACCATTAAACAACGTCTCATCGTCGCCATTCAGTTTGAGCGCGCGGCGTATTTTGACGTAAGCAATGAACTGCTGATGGATGTCGCTTTGTAGCTCGTTGATGCGGGCAACGTCCTTGGGGTCTTCAGGGCGGAAGGGGTCGAGCATACTTTTGCGCTCTCCCTGGGTATACACACGCCGCTCAACGCCAATTTTCGCCAGCAACTCATGTGCGCCGAAGGTTGAGGCAATCACCCCGATGGACCCTACGATGGACATGGGATCGGCGTAAACTTCATCTGCGGCCAGCGCCAACCAATAGCCGCCCGAGGCGGCCACATCCTCGGTGAACGCCAGCACCGGAATTTTTTTATCGGCCGCATGGAACCGAATGAGGCTTGCGATTTGGGATGACTGTACTGCTGATCCGCCGGGCGAGTTGATCACCAGCGCGACTGCCCGCACCCGGCGCGAGAAAGCCTTGCGGAATATGCCTTCAAGCGAGCTCACATTCAGCCCGCGCCGCCCCAGGCCTGCGGCACCGATAACGCCGTTGAGGCGCACGACGGCCACAATTGGCGGCGGGTCCCCACGTGTGATGGGTAAATCGAACTGGGCGATGAAGTCGTTGAAGCGATCAATAATGGCCATAGCAGCAAGATAGAGCATTTTCCCGAGTTGTGGGAACCACTTGGCGTGGAAAAATACGACCCAAAAAGACCCCCAAAAAGCAAACGGCGGGGGTTTTGGCCCCCGCCGTTGAATTTAAGCCGATTAACTCAGGTTAGAAGTTCATGCTGGCGCGAATGCCGACCAAACGCTTATCGGGCAGAATGGCTCGGGCTCCGCTGGGGGCCTGAATTGAGATTGGCGTGCGGCGATCCGCATTGAGGTAAGCAAGGCTCCAAGGCTGAATGTACACCGCGCTAGCCTTCATGGTGTCGTCGTTGAAGGCATTGTTCATATACGCCGTGATGCTCCAGTCTTTGTGCTTCAAGCCAGCGCGCAGGTCCACCAACCAGTACGAGTCCATGCTCAGGCTGTTTTCAAAGGAGGTGAAGCGGCTCGATTGAAAGCGAACATCAGTATCGACGAACCAACCCAAGTCGGCCGAGACGTCGCCGCGAAGTTCACCGCCCATGGTCAAGCTATGCTTGGGCGCGCCTTCAAGTCGATTGCCGGTATAGTCGATCTCGCAACGGTTCTGACCATTGACGACGACAACTTTGCAAGCGCTTGGGTTGTTAATCACAGCGCGTGAGATGGCCGCGACGCCGGCATTGATATCCTTGAAGTTTTTATATTTGGCGTCGTTGTAGGTGTAGCTGAGGTTGGCCGAGAACTGCTCGGTCGGCGCAATGTTGGCTTCCAACTCGAAGCCTTTGACTTCGGCCTGGGCCGCGTTGACGACACGCGTGGTCAACAGATTGGGTGTCGGCACGCTGTTGGGGTCAACGAACGTTACTGAGACCTGTTTCTTGCCGTAGTCTTGGTAATACGCTGCGCCGTTCAACTGAAGTTTGCCGTCCAGCCATGTCGTTTTAGCACCCAACTCGTAAACCCACATCACTTCGGGCTCGTAGGTATTATTGAGAATGCTGACGGGTGACGAGAGGCCCGCCAAGGGGCTAAATCCACCGGGCTTTTTACCCAAAGCCACCGAGCCGAAAACCAGCGCATCATCAGTGGCCTTATAATCAAGCGTAAAGCGCGGCGTCCAGAAGAAGGTATTAACTTTTGTTTGAGCCGGCGTGTTCGCGAAGAAGCTCGTTGCAACGTTAAATGGTGTTGTTGCGCCCGTGATTTGCTGTGCGGGATTGCTGCATGTGATCGTGCCATTTGCCGCCGTGTTGCGTCCCGCGGTACTTACGGTTTGGCAGCCGACAAACGTTGGGCCAGTCACACCATAAGCAGCAGTCTTTTCCAGTTCTGCGGTGTAACGCAACTCCACCGATGCTTTTAGGCCGTCAGTGATCGAATAGTCAGCGCCGCCGTAACCAGAATAGTGGAACGTCCTGCGGTCGATAATGTCAGGGGCAGCAACAGTTGGGTTTCTTGAATCTACACGAAGAACGCCGCCCGTGGCCGCCAAAACGGTGTAGCAATCCCCGCCTGCAGCGCCACCGCTTTGCGAGACGCAGCGCGGCGAGCGTTGATACTGATTGAGGTGCTCATTCCATGCCAAGGCACCAAGGGTCCAATTCAAAGCATTCTGGCCATTCGACTGCAACCGAAACTCTTGGCTCCATTGCTTCACGTTGGTATCGAAATAGGTTTCCTGCGCGGCGCTGATCAGCGGACTCGCATAATCGCCCATCGATAAAGCGTCGTTGAATTGAAATTGGCCGTTATCGCCATACGCAGAAATCGACGTGAAGATGACAGGTTCAAATTCCGCGACAATGCGCAAGCTTGAACGCAAAATATCGCGTGACGAGCCCGGATAGTCTTGCCCCGTACGTGGGTTGCGGCTGGGGGTTGGGGCGGGGAAGTTCTTTGCATTGCCCAAGCTGCCGAATGTTTGCGGGTAAAGGGCATTGGCGGGGTTCGTGCAAACGGCGGTTTGCTGCGCTGCCGTTGGCACGCCTGAACCGATGCCGATGACGCAAGGGCCGGTGGCATTTGACGTCAACGCAGACGCGGGCAGCGGAACAAGCGTCGGCAGTTTCATCGAGCCCGCTTCAGGTCCGAAGTCGTCATTGGAGTATTCAAGGCGGCCATTGAAGGTCAGAATATCGTTGGGGGTCGCTGTGAAAGCACCGGCAATACCGTAGCCTTCGCCACCACCTAAGCCTTTCCCGGTCACGGGGCTTTTATAAAATCCCTTGAATTTCCAACCGGCGGCATTGAAACCCAAGGCCAACTTGTCTTCTAAGATCGGTCCGCTGAAGCTGGCACGGCCTTCGACCTTACCATGCGTGCCGACCTCCACCTGGGCATTGCCCATGAATTCGTTGCCGGGCTTCTTGGTGATGTAGTTGATCGCGCCATTGAAGGCCGAGCGGCCATACAAAGCTGCGTGTGGCCCTTTGATAACCTCGATGCGCTCAATGTCGAGCAGGCGTGGATTGATCAGGAACGATCCGCCTGCGGTTGACTGTGCCAGTGTCGTCAGGTCGACTTCATCTTGCAGAATAGCGACGTTTTGGCGGCCGCGCGTAGGCGACAGGCCGCGCAACACAATGCGCGTATCTTGCTTATTGAAACCTTCGTCGAGGTTCAGGCCAGAGGTGTACTTGGCGATGTCGGCCAGGTCGTTGATGCCTTTGCGTTCAATCGTCGCCGCTGAGAAGGCGGTGACAATAATCGGCACGTCTTGCAGGTTTTCATCGCGCTTACGCGTGGTGACAATGATTTCTTCGATTTGCGCGAAGGCGACTGGAATGAGCGCGCCCATGCTGGTTGTGACCGCGAGCGCTGCTGTGAAGGCTTTAAAGAAATTTGACCGTGGCATATTGACCCCGTGGTTTGGAACTAAGATCGGACTAAATGGCCCCCCCCAAAAGGAGCCGACATAACATGAGAACTATAAGATCATCTCCTCGGAATAGCCAAATACTAATTATTAGAAACCCCTATTATTCAACATACTCTATAGAATGATGCATCCGTGCAACACTGCTTCAAAACCAAGAGAAATTCATACTCTAATTACGCAACGTAAAAGATGAAGTGTGTCAGTCAACAGCTTTGACTCGCGCTATGACTGGGCTTGGAACCTGAAAATGATATGCAAAGCTATATCGCCTCTGCTCTTCTTAAGATCGCTTCAGCTCGGGCTGTGTAGTCGCCGTTTTCAGATTGGAGCACCAACCCCGCATGGAGTGTCTCGCCGGTTTTGCGATCCTTACCGGCATCAATAATTACACGTTTGGCGGGTTGCCCAGCCTTCGGGAAAATCGGGTAAATCTGGATATCACCGCAACTGGGCGTGAGAGGCGCCATGATCGCGCCGAGGCGGTCGGCACGGTGAATGATCACCAACCGGCCTTTGGGCCTTAGCAGTTTCAAGCAGGCATGTATCCATTGCGCCAAATCCACATCGCTTTCGTGATGAGCGGTTGCAACTGACGCCTTAGGTGACACAGTTCCATCTGCGCCAAAGGGCGGATTTGTCATGACCACATCGAATGGGTAAGCGCAAATGATGTCGGGCAGGGCGGCGAGATCGCCAACAATAATCCGCGCGCGGGTTTCTAAGTTATTGAGCTTGAGGCCTTCGGTTGCCAGTGCGGCCAGGCTGGGTTGAATTTCAAGCCCGCTGATGTCGATGTTGGCGATACGCGCAGCCAGGCAAAACATCGCAGCCCCCGTGCCGCAACCCACATCAAGTACGCGCTCTGCGGCTTTGGCTTTGACTGCCGCCGCCAGTAGAACCGGATCAATCGCGACGCGATAGCCCTCTTTCGGTTGGCGGATAAGGACGCGCCCGCCCAGCAGGGTGTCATCAGTGACGTCAGGTTGATCCGATGGCGCTTGCGCGCTCATATCGTTTCCACTTCCTCAGGGCACAATTCGATCATGATGGCGCGCGCGGCATCATAGTCGTCATCATCCACAAACAGCCGCCGTGGAAAGTCAACGAATCCTGACAAGGTGTCAGCGATGGGTCCGTCAAATTCAAAGGCCTCAATGCCCTCGGATCGCAGCGTGGCCTGCAACGCGGAAATGACGACGATATTCGGAGTGCGGATTAATTCCCTCATGGGGGAACAGTGCCGTGCAGATGAGGGGTACGCAAGCATGCGCGTATTGAAATATTGAGGAATTTGCATGGCTGACAGCGCTTGCCTGCTCACGCATCGCCTCCTAAGGTGCCCCAATAAGGGTAAGATTTAAGGAAAGTAATAACCGTGGCGACGATTGTTGCGCTCGATTCACAGCGGCGAACCAAGTCTCAAGCGCTCGATGCCTTGACGGCCTTGGTCGAGGACGACCTCAAAGCCGTTAACCGCACGATTGTGGCGCATATGCACAGCCCCGTCGCGCTGATCCCACAACTGGCGGGTCATATTGTTGCGGCGGGCGGCAAACGTTTGCGCCCCGTGCTGACGTTGGCGGCAGCCAAGCTGTGTGGGTATACCGGCGACCGTCATGTGAAATTGGCTACGACCGTCGAATTTATTCATACCGCGACCTTGCTGCATGATGATGTGGTCGATGACAGCGATCTGCGCCGTGGCCAATCGAGCGCCAACGCGATTTGGGGCAACCAGTCGAGTGTGCTGGTGGGCGACTTTCTGTTCAGCCGCGCTTTCGAATTGATGGTCGATGACGGTTCGCTGAAGGTTCTGAAAATTCTTTCACACGCCTCGGCGATTATCGCCGAGGGCGAAGTGCACCAACTCATCACCACAAATGATACCGAAACCAGCGAGGCGCAATACCTCGAAGTGATCCAATCCAAGACGGCCGAATTGTTTTCCGCCGCCGCGCGCATTGGTGCGGTCGTGGCGGATCGGCCCGATGTCGAGGAAGAGGCGCTGCGTGTTTATGGCCTCAATCTTGGTATTGCATTTCAGTTGATCGACGATGTTCTTGATTACTCGGCACGGCAAAGCGAGCTTGGAAAAACAGTCGGCGATGATTTTCGCGAGGGTAAAATTACGCTGCCTGTGATCCTCGCTTATCGTCGTGGCTCTGACGACGAGCGCGCCTTTTGGAAGCGCACGCTGGCTGATCTTCAGCAAAACGACGGCGACTTCGCCCGCGCGATGGACTTGATGAAATCCCACAATAGCTTGACCGACACCATCAGTCGCGCTCGCCATTATGGCGCGATTGCACGCGACGCGTTGGGCGTGTTCCCAGATAGTTCAGTGAGGTCGGCCTTACTTGATATCATCGACTTTTGCATTGAGCGCGCATATTAGGTTCATGTCGGTCTCACAGGAGAAATCAATCATGAAGCGTATCTCTTCATTTCTATTCACCATGTTGGCCTCTCTTTGCTTTGCGGCCATCAGTGCATCGGCGGCTGACGCTATCAAGCCGGGCGGTGTGATTGTGTTTGGGGCATCAGGGCAAGCAGGTTCCGAAATTA
Source organism: Rhodospirillaceae bacterium (assembly GCA_002737725.1). GTDB lineage: Bacteria > Pseudomonadota > Alphaproteobacteria > Rhodospirillales > Rhodospirillaceae. Next base: position 38,214 of record NSIP01000014.1, on the reverse strand, counting down.
TCAAGCTGTTGGTCGCCAAAGGTGAGGCCATCACGGCGTTTGTGCGGCCCAGCTCGGACCGCAAACGCCTGGGGGATGCGAAGGTGTCGATCGTCGAAGGCGATGTGATGATGTCGGCCGATGTCGACGCGGCAATGATGAAAGCTAAACCCCGCGTGGCCATCAATGCTCTGGGTCGCGGGAAGGACCAGTGGGGCTTTTGGGCAATCAGCCAGATCAACATCACCGCCGCGGCTAAAAAGACCGGTACGACCGAACTGATTTATCTCAGCTCGGTGGGCGTGGGCGATAGCGCCATGGCCTATACGCCCGAGGCCCTTGAACGGACCAAGGTGGTTCATGCAGAGCGGCTGATCGCCGAGGAAAACATCAAGGCGAGTGGGCTCACCTACGTCATTATCCGAATCGGCGGCGTGAATTGGCATGGCGTGCCCTCGACGGGCAAGTCCTCGCTCACCGAAGATCGTAGCGTTCTGGGCATGATCCAGTACGCCGACTTGGCGCTGTTGACCGTCGACAGTATGAATAACCCCAAATACGCGAACAAAACGTGGGCCTCGGTTGACCCCACCGTGAAGCGGCCCGAGGGGCGATAGCCGCGAGAAGCCCAGATTTCTTAGGTTGTAGACGGGTTTGAGTCTGTCTTGTCGGGCTCGGGGCGAGGCGCTATAAGCACCACGTTCCCGGTATCCGACGGGCCTGAAACCCTGGCGGCGATACCCTGACGGAGCGTGGCTCAGCCTGGTAGAGCACTGCGTTCGGGACGCAGGGGTCGGAGGTTCAAATCCTCTCGCTCCGACCAATGATTATGCTACTTAGAAGGGTCAGTGCAAACTGACCCTTCTTTATTCCCCACTCTATCCCCACGAAAGCTGGCCTAAAACTGTCAGTAGGTGGTCGATAGTACCACAGACCGTTTCATTGCTCGACGGTGCTGTTCCCGGGTCCTGGGCCACGTTTGCCCATCGTTAGCTCCTTCAATACGGGTCAATTCTCTCAAATCGACCGGTACAAAAAAAGCCGTCAGGTCACAGGGCCCCATGAGACCCGTTGCAGCGGGCCACTACACTGATTATGTTCCGCCGCCCTTCGAGCCTCGGGGCATGTCGTTCCGAGCCGAGACCATCAAAGGAGAGACCCTCGTGTCGATTCTTGCCAAGCGTTTAGCTGCCGTGAAGCCGTCGCCCACCATTGCGGCCACCACGAAAGCCGCCGAGCTGAAAGCGCAAGGATTAGACGTGATTGGCCTCGGTGCCGGTGAGCCCGATTTCGATACGCCCGATCACATCAAGGCAGCGGGCAAAGCCGCCATTGATCGGGGTGAGACCAAGTACACGCCCACCAACGGCACGCCAGCTTTGCGCAAGGCGATTGTCGATAAGTTCAAGCGCGAAAACGGTTTGGATTACAAAGCCGACCAAGTGACGATAGGTGTGGGCGGCAAGCAGGTGATTTTCAATGCCGTGCTGGCCACCGTGCAAGACGGTGATGAAGTGGTTATCCCGACGCCCTATTGGGTCAGCTATTCTGACATCGTTCTCATGTTTGGCGGGACTCCAATATTTGTGCCGTGCGGCGAGAACGCGAACTTCAAAATCTCACCCGAAGCTTTGGAAGCGGCCATTACGCCCAAGACCAAGTGGCTGATCATGAACTCGCCCAACAACCCCACGGGCGCGGCTTATACGGAAAAAGAACTGCGCGCCTTGGCCGACGTGCTGCTGAAGCACCCCCATGTCTGGATCATGACCGACGACATGTACGAGCACCTGACGTACGACGGCTTCAAGTTCACCACCATGGGTCAGATCGAACCCAAGCTGATGGATCGCACGCTGACGATTAACGGCGTAAGCAAAGCCTATGCCATGACCGGCTGGCGCTTAGGCTACGCGTGCGGGCCGATTGAGTTGATTAAAGCCATGAACATGGTGCAAAGCCAAAGTGCATCGCATCCCAGCTCGATCACGCAAGCTGCGACTGTAACGGCGCTCAACGAGCCGCTCGACTTTTTGAAGCCGCGCAATGACATGTACAAATCGCGCCGTGACATGGTGGTGAAAATGCTGAACGAGGCCAAAGGCATTACCTGCCAAACGCCCGAAGGCGCATTTTATGTCTACCCCAGTTGCGCGGGCTGCATCGGCAAGACCACGCCGAAGGGCCGCAAGATCGCCACCGACACCGATTTTGTTGAAGCGTTGTTGGAGGAAGCATTGGTCGCTGCCGTGCAGGGCAAAGCATTCGGCTTGTCGCCGTACTTCCGCATTTCATATGCGACCTCAACCGAAGTATTGAAAAAAGCCTGCGAGCGTATTCAACAGTTCTGCGCTTCGCTGACATAAGCGCCAAAAGAAAAAGCCCCAGGCCGTGAGGCTCGAGGCGAAGTCATAAGGGGAGGCTTCTAAATTAGAAGCTGCACCGCAGACTGACAGCTCGAATCCCGGGGGGAGGGGGAGGGGAAACCAGCGGCTGCGGTGCAGCTTTGGATCCTGTTTATGCCTCTGTCGGGCGCAGCACTATTGAAAATGCGACAAGTGTGGCATGCAGCTTTTGCATAACTCTAACTCGTCTGAATCGCTCAAGTTTTAGGCGGTTGCCTCGGCACGGGCTTTGGCGATTTCCTTAATCAGATAATCGCGGAACGCCGCCACACGGGCTGAATTGCGTAGCTCTTCGGGGTAAACGAAGTACCCTTCCACCGGCGGGCCCCACACATCGGGCAGCACACGCACCAGGGGGCTGTCGGGGGCTGCGAAGTACTCGGGCAGCATCGCGATACCAATGCCGCTTTTGACGGCGCGGTAGATGCCATAGATGTTGTTGACGCGCAGAACCGCGTTCGAGGTCATGTTGCGACGCTCGAGTTCATCGACAATCCAGTTGACCGAGACGAAGGGCTGAACCCCGTCGCCATAAATCACCACGTCATGCTGGGCTAAGTCCTCGAAGGTTTTGGGCGTGCCGCGCGCGGCTAAATACTCGGGCGCGGCAAACAGCATCACTTTCAGTGAGCCTAAGTGCCGCTGAATCAGGTCGGGCTCTTTAGGCTCGTGAAAACGGATGGCCACATCGGCTTCGCGCATCGCCAGGTCGAGGTCGCGTTCATCGAGGCGCAACGACACTTCGATTTTCGGGTAGGCGTGAATGAAGTCTTTCAAGCGGCTGGTCAGCCACACCGATCCGAAAGCCACAGTGGTGGTCACACGCAGACGGCCTTGCGGGTTGTCTTTGGTTTCCGTCAGCATATCCTCGACGCTGTTGAGCTTCGCGAACACGTCTTGAACGGTTTTGACCAACAGGTCGCCTTGCTCGGTCATGATCAGCCCGCGCGCATGGCGGTGGAACAAGCTGACACCGAGTGAGTCTTCCAACGCGCTGATTTGACGACTGACCGCCGATTGACTGAGGTTCAACAGATCAGCGGCATGCGTAAAGCTGCCGGCTTGCGCCACGGCATGGAACACCCGCAGCTTATCCCAATCGAGTTTGCCTGCACGGATGGTCATACAAAATCCTAATGCACCCCGTGCTCGGCGATGAAACGATCAGCCTCAAGTGCGGCCATGCAGCCCGTGCCTGCGGCTGTTACAGCTTGGCGGAACACATGGTCTTGCACATCGCCAGCGGCGAACACGCCGGGGATGTTGGTGGCGGTGGAGTCCGGCTTGGTGAGCAAGTAACCGTTGTCGTCCATGGTCAGCGCGCCCTTAAATAATTCAGTGTTGGGCGTATGGCCGATGGCAATGAACAGTCCATCAACTTTGATGTCTTGCAGCGCGCCGGTTTTGACATTCTTCAAACGCACACCCGTCACGCCCGGCGGCGTGCCGCCGCCGAGCACTTCATCAACCGCTGAATCCCACACCACATTGATTTTGGGGTTCGCAAACAAACGCTTTTGCGCAATTTTCTCGGCTTTGAACGAATCGCGCCGATGCACTAACGTCACTTTCGTCGCGTGGTTGGTCAGGTACAGCGCCTCTTCCACTGCTGTATTGCCGCCGCCAACGACGGCCACCTCTTTGCCACGGAAGAAGAAACCATCGCACGTCGCGCAGGCCGACACGCCAAAGCCTTGATACTTTTTCTCGGACTCCAAGCCCAACCAGCGCGCTGACGCGCCGGTGGTGACGATCAACGTCTCGCCGATATACGTGTCGCCGCCATCGCCCACGCACACGAAGGGGCGCTTGCTCAGATCCACTTTCACAATCGTATCGCTGATAAACTTGGTGCCCACATGCTCGGCTTGCTTTTGCATCTGTTCCATCAGCCACGGGCCTTGGATGACATTGGCAAAACCGGGGTAGTTCTCGACGTCGGTAGTGATGGTCATCTGCCCGCCGGGCTGCATGCCCGAGATCAGAATCGGCTCGAGGCTAGCGCGCGCCGCATAGATGGCCGCCGACAGGCCCGCAGGTCCGGAACCCAAGATCAAAACTTTGGTGCGATGTTCAGCCATGACAAAAACAACAGGTGGTTGAGATGAGCCCGGAACATACGGACGCCATGCAGCCAGCGCAAGACAACCAACAGAGACATTCTGGTTCTACACGTCAGTTTGATCCGGCGTTGAAAGTTACCCACAGGGCGAAGCAATCATTGTGTTCGCCCTGTTGACTGGGCTACGGTTGAAATAATATTGCGCAATTTGATTGCGCTGCTCAGTTTAAGGCAAAATAAGGACCAGGAATGACTGACAAAGAGGGCGGCCAGCGCGTGCGGCTCGACCGCATCGACCGACAGATTCTCAGCGATCTCCAGGACGATGGGCGCATGACCAACGTGGATTTGGCGCAACGGGCTGGCATTTCTGCCCCGCCTTGCCTGCGCCGTGTGCGGGCCTTGGAAGAAGCGGGCTACATCAAAGGCTACCACGCCAAGCTTGATCACGCGCAGTTGGGTTACACCGTTTCGGTGTTCGCTCACGTGGGTCTCAACAGCCAGGCGGAAGTTGATTTGGTAGCCTTCGAGACTCTGGTGAAAGAATGGTCCGAGGTGCGCGAGTGCCACATGCTGGCCGGCGAAACCGATTTTTTGCTGCGCATCGTCGCCAAAGATTGGGACGCCTACCAAAAGTTCGTCACCGAGCGGCTGACCGCCGCCCCCAAAGTCTCGCACGTGAAATCAGCGCTGGCCATCCGCAGCGCTAAATCTTTGCCCGGCGTGCCCATACAAATTGAAGAGAAGAAGTAGGAAAAGCCATCTCCCGATGGGAGAGGGTTGGGTGAGGGCGAGTTGTTTGTAGACGTTAATCCTGTGCGGTGACATGAAAAGAAGACCCAACGCACCCTCACCCGCGACGTTGTCGCAACCTCTCCAAAGGGAGAGGTTGAGATGGCACAATTTAATTTTTACCACCACTGGCGTCATTCCCGTGTGTCTGAGAGTGAAGGCCTGTGTGTATTGATGCGGGAGAGTGATGATGCGTCATTTATTAGCAGCCTTTTCTTTTGTATGCGCGGCAGTGCTGCTGTTCGCGGGTCAAGTTCCAGTCCACGCGGCTGGCAAACCGGGTACGGTTTTGGTAACTGGCGCCAGCCAAGGGCACGGGCTCGCGTTTGCCGAAGATTTTGCGGCGCGGGGCTGGCGGGTGATTGCGACTGCGCGCACACCTGCGAAAGCCGATGAGCTTCAGGCGTTGGCGAAGAAATACCCGAAGCTGACCATCGAAAAATTAGACATCACGAACTTCAAACAAGTCGATGCCCTGGCGGCCAAACACAAAGGGACACCCATTGATGTGTTGAATTTGAATGGGGCCATCAACAGCTTCCGCGTCGGCGTGGAAGCGTTCGGGCCGCTGGACCCCGCGCGCCTCAATGAGATTCTGACCACCAACGTCACCGCGCAGCTTCATTTGGCGGAAGCCTTTTTGGAGCATGTGGCAGCCAGCGATCAGAAAAAAATCGTCGCCATGAGCGCGGTGGGTGGTTCCATCACCAATGTCAAAAGCACGACTGCGCCTGCGTACCGCGCTAGCAAGGCAGCGTTGAACATGATCATGCGGGCCTATGGCGAGCAGGTGAAGGCGCGCGGTGTGGCGGTGCTAGTGATCGCGCCGGGCACGGTGGATGTGCACAACTACATGGCGCTGACGGATATATCCCAAGTGCCCGAGCGCTATCGTCGGCAAATCGAGCTGAGGGTTTTGGCACCGCGCTCGGCGATCGGCAACATGATTGATCTGATCGACAAGCTCTCGGTTTCTGACATCGACAAGTTTCATCAGTGGGATGGCAAAGTCTTGCCGTGGTGAATTCTTATCGCTTTCGGGCTTGACGCCTAGTTTTTCTTAGCGGCTAAGGGAAGCTTAGAAGAACTGACGCACAGACCCAAGACCCAGGGTGGCGGCAACGGTCGGAGCAAGCAATCCCTGCATGCTCGTGTCAAGCACGAGCATGACGAGTTGTGTGTGGTGATTGAATTTAACGTAAGCTGAAAAGGGCCTTATTCGAGAATCAAGGTCACGCTATCCTGGCTATGGCTTCCATCGGCCCTGTGATCGCGAATAATTTCGACTAACCAGTCAAATACGGTAGGTCCTTGATTGATCTCTGCAAGATGCAGTTGCTGTCTGACGTACTGGCGATTCTCATGGTGGCCCTTCTCTAAGCGAACCTTTAGTTTCTGCACTGTTTCAGAATAGCTCAAGTGACTCTTAGACTCTGCCGCATGACTCCACCTCAGCACAAAGCCGCCTTCGGGCGTGCCAAATCCACCACTAAGAATATCGCTAAAGGCGCCTAGGTTTCGCCCCACTTTACATCTGGGACTAAAACGCAGCTAATTTCATCGAAGAAGGTCTCGAGGGAAACGATTCGGGTTCCTTGGATTACGTACTCGAGAGGCATAACATCCAACTTCGATAGTGCCATCCTAGTTCAAATTTATTATGGGCCTTACTTAAACTTTACCGCAATCACTTCATACGCCTTGCCGCCGCCGGGTGCAGTCACTTCGGCGTTGTCGCCAATCGTCTTGCCAATGAGCGCGCGGCCAAAGGGCGATTGAACCGAGATCTTACGCTTCTTTAAGTCGGCTTCGTAGGGACCGACCAGTTGATAGGTGGTTTCTTCATCGCTTTCGATGTCGGCCACGGTCACGGTGGCGCCGAAGCGCACAATCTTGCCCGAGAGCTTGCTGACGTCGATCACATCGGCGCGGCTGATGATATCTTCCAGCTCGAGAATGCGCCCTTCGATGAAGCTCTGCTTCTCGCGTGCCGCATGGTACTCGGCGTTTTCAGACAAATCGCCATGCTCGCGCGCTTCGGCGATCTGCTTAATCACGGCAGGCCGGTCGGTGAACTTCAACTGACGGAGCTCGTCTTTCAGAGGGGGGAAACCCTCTGAGGTCATTGGTACTTTTTCCATGAGGCCGGTTGCGCCTTCGCGTCCAAACAAAAGTATAAAAAAGAAAATAATATCCCACGCCTTATCAGGCGGGGACAGAGCTTACGTAATATGGAGCATGTTAGAGGTTAAAATATGACTGGAGCGGGGCAACATCAAGGGCCCCGTCGCGCAAAGCGCCAATGGCCCCTGCGGCGGCGGTGGCGGCGGCCATGGTGGTAAAATGGCAGATATTCTTGGTCAGCGCCGTGCGGCGGATGTCAAAGCTGTCTTTCAGCGACTGCGCGCCTTCGCTGGTGTTGACCACCATCTGAACTTGGCCCGAAATCATCAGGTCCACGCAATGGGGACGGCCCTCGGCCACTTTATTGACCAGGTCCACCGCAATGCCATGGGCGGCCAAGTGTTTTTGGGTGCCGCGTGTGGCGATCACCTTAAAATCCATGCTTTGCAGCTTCTTGGCTAAGGCCACAGCGCCGCCTTTGTCGCGCTCACGAACCGAAATAAAGGCTGTGCCCTTTTGCGGCAAAACGGTGCCTGCAGCAAGCTGTGCTTTGGCAAAAGCGCGCGGGAAATCCACATCCAAACCCATCACTTCGCCGGTCGATTTCATTTCCGGGCCCAGCACAATGTCCACGCCAGGAAAGCGGTTGAACGGGAACACAGCTTCTTTCACGGCCACGTGCATGACCTTGCAGGGGGCTTGCTCATAGTCGGTGCTCAGCTTGAAGCTGGCCAGCTTTTCGCCCGCCATGACGCGCGCGGCAATTTTGGCAACTTGCACGCCGGTGGCTTTGGCGACGAACGGCACTGTTCTACTCGCGCGTGGATTGACTTCCAAAATATAGATGTCGTTGTCTTTGATCGCGTACTGCACGTTCATCAAACCAACGACATTTAGCTTGCGGGCCATGGCAATGGTTTGGCGTTTGATTTCGTCAATCAATGCGCGCGACAGCGAGTACGGCGGCAGCGAGCAGGCTGAGTCGCCCGAATGCACGCCCGCTTCCTCGATGTGTTCCATAATCCCGGCGATATAGACATCGGTGTCGTCGCAGATGGCGTCCACATCGACCTCTGTTGCGCCCGAGAGGTAGGAATCCAACAGCACAGGGTTGTTGCCTGTCACTTTTACGGCATCGCGGAAGAAATTGGTCAGGCTTCCTTCGTCATGGACAATCGCCATGGCTCGGCCGCCCAGCACATACGAAGGGCGAATGACGACGGGATAGCCGATTTTTTTCGCAACAACCTGTGCGTCGTCTAGCGTCATCGCCGTGCCGTTGGCGGGCTGACGCAGTTTCAGTTCCATCAGCATCTTTTGGAAGCGCTCGCGGTCCTCGGCCAAATCGATGGCATCGGGCGAGGTCCCCAGAATGGGAATGCCCGCCTGCTCCAGGGCATGAGCCAGTTTCAGCGGTGTTTGCCCACCCAACTGCACAATCACGCCAAGCACTTCGCCGTTGCTTTGTTCGGTACGAATTAATTCTATGACGTCTTCGGTCGTCAGCGGTTCGAAATACAGGCGGTCCGAGGTGTCATAATCAGTGGAAACTGTCTCGGGGTTACAGTTGACCATGATGGTTTCGAACTTGGCATCGCGCAGCGAGAGCGCCGCGTGCACGCAGCAGTAATCGAACTCAATGCCTTGACCAATGCGATTGGGCCCGCCGCCGAGGATGATAATTTTCTTCTTGTTCGAGGGGGCGGACTCGCACTCAGGCGCATTGAGCCCATCGCCCTCGTAGCACGAGTACATATAAGGTGTGGGCGAGGGGAATTCACCCGCGCAGGTGTCGATGCGTTTGTAGACCGGGCGCACGCCCATTTTATGCCGCGCGGCCATGATTTTCATGGCATCGCCGCCGGTGAGTTCCGCCAAGCGCTTATCCGAGAAGCCGAGTTTCTTCAGCGCCAACATCTCTTGCGCATCTGTCGGAACACCCTTCGCGCGCACGGTCTTTTCCGCCACTACGATTTTTTCAAGCTGGCGGATGAACCAGGGGTCGAACTTGGAGATTCCACAGATGTCCTCTACCGAGAGGCCGGCGCGCAAGGCTTGGCCTGCGACCAATAAACGATCAGGGCGTGGCTGCGACAGGGCGGCGCGCAATACGTCGTGATCGGTGGTGGGAATACCATTATCTTCAATCGACACTTCATTGAGGCCCGTTAGGCCGGTCTCCATCGACCGCAGGCCCTTTTGCAAGCTTTCGCAAAAGGTGCGCCCGACCGACATCGCCTCGCCGACGGACTTCATCGAGGTGGTCAACAATGCTTTGGTCTCGGGGAATTTCTCGAAGGTGAATCGCGGAATTTTGGTGACCACGTAATCAATCGTCGGCTCGAACGATGCGGGCGTGGCTTTGGTGATATCGTTGGTGATCTCATCGAGCGTATAGCCCACGGCCAATTTCGCTGCGACTTTGGCAATCGGAAAGCCTGTGGCTTTCGACGCCAAAGCTGACGAGCGCGACACACGCGGGTTCATCTCGATGATGGTCATGCGCCCATCTGCGGGGTTAATCGCGAACTGGACGTTTGAACCGCCGGTATCCACGCCGATCTCGCGCAAGCACGCAATCGAAGCGTTGCGCATGATTTGATATTCTTTGTCGGTCAGTGTCAGCGCCGGGGCCACCGTAATTGAGTCGCCGGTATGAATACCCATGGGGTCGATGTTCTCGATGGAGCAGATGATGATGCAATTATCTTTGCGGTCGCGCACGACCTCCATCTCGTACTCTTTCCAGCCCAGCACGGATTCTTCCACCAGCACGGACTTAACCGGCGAGGCGGCCAAGCCCGACGCAACGATGGCCTCGAACTCTTCGGTGTTGTAAGCAATGCCGCCACCTTCACCGCCCAGTGTAAACGAGGGGCGAATGATGGATGGCAACCCCACCAGCTTCAGCGCCTCGCGGGCCTCTTCCATGGTGTGGATCATCTGGCTGCGCGGGCTCTCAAGGCCGATCTTGCTCATGGCCTCTTTGAACATCTGGCGGTCTTCAGCCTTTTCGATGACATCGCGCTTGGCGGCAATCATCTCCACATTGAATTTTTTCAATACGCCCATTTCGTCGAGCTTCATGGCGGTGTTCAGCGCGGTCTGACCGCCCATGGTGGGCAGTAGCGCGTCGGGGCGTTCTTTCTCAATAATTCTGGCGACGGTTGCTGGTGTGATGGGCTCGATGTAGGTCGCGTCAGCCAAGCCCGGATCGGTCATGATCGTGGCCGGATTCGAGTTCACCAAGATGATACGGTAGCCTTCTTCGCGCAGCGTCCTGCAGGCTTGCGCGCCGGAATAATCGAACTCGCACGCCTGACCAATGATGATGGGCCCCGCGCCGATAATAAGAATGCTTTTAATGTCTGTGCGTTTGGGCATGGCGCTCTACTTCTTCTTCTGCGCGGCCATAGCAGCGGTGAAGCGCTCGAACAAATAATGGCTATCTTGGGGGCCGGGTGAGGCCTCGGGGTGGTACTGCACCGAGAAAACCGGCTTGTCGGTCGAGCGCATGCCTTCGACGATGCCGTCGAACAAAGACTTATGCGTTTCCTTGACGTTCGCGGGAAGTGACGCACGATCCACCGCGAACCCATGATTTTGCGAGGTGATCTCGACCTTGCCGGTTTCTAAGTCTTGCACCGGCTGGTTGGCGCCGCGATGGCCCATTTTCAGTTTGTAGGTCTTAGCACCAAAGGCCAGCGACAGAATTTGATGGCCCAAGCAAATGCCAAAAATCGGCTTCCCTGTGGCGATAAGTTTTTTGATTTCCGGCACGGCGTACACGCCCGTTGCCGCTGGGTCGCCGGGACCGTTGGATAAAAAGATGCCATCGGGGTTGTGGCGCAAAATGTCTTCAGCTGTTGCGCTCGCCGGAACAACAGTCACATGGCACCCGGTGTCAGCCAGACAACGCAAGATGTTGTGCTTGGCCCCGTAATCGATGGCGACCACTTTATACTCGGCTTTGCGTCCGTCTTTGATCAGGTCGCCGAAGCCCTTGTCCTTGGTCCAGCGCGTCTCGGTCCAGGTATAGGCCTGGCGGCAGGTCACGTCTTTGGCCAAATCCATACCATTGAGGCCGGGCCACGCTTTGGCTTCGGCAATGAGCGCGTCGATATCGAACTTGCCCGACGGCTCGTGGCAGACCACGCCGTTCGGCGCGCCTTTATCGCGGATGCGTCGCGTCAGCCGACGGGTATCAAGACCCGCTAGGCCGATTAAATTGAACGACTTCAACCACGCATCCAGGTGCTGTGTCGCACGGTAGCTGGAGGGCTCGGTGATGTCGTCGCGGATAATACAGCCGCGCGCCGCAGGTGTGGTGCTTTCCAGGTCTTGCGGGTTGGCGCCGACATTACCGATGTGGGGGAAGGTGAAGGTAATAATCTGGCCCGCATACGAGGGGTCCGTGAGAACTTCTTGATACCCCGTGATGGAGGTATTGAAGACCACTTCACCGACATTTTTGCCGGTAGCGCCGATTGCACGTCCCCAAAACACCGATCCATCATCTAATACCAAAACGGCTGTCGCGCCTCGCGGCTGAGCCCGGTCAGAGGATGGGGGTGTGGCTGCCATCAGGGCAGGCCTTTCGCGGTCGAGGCGGGCGTTGGGGTCATCAGGCGGGCCGCTTTCTTGAGGTTCGCATCCGTCTGTACCAACGCAGACGTGCGGCGGTTTGTGAAGGCGTTGCAGTGTGGAGGCAAGCGCGGTGTTTAAGGAAAGCGGATATATGAGTCAAGTGACAGCCGCATGTGGATAACTTGATGAAACGCCAGCATTTCCGCGGCTTTTGCGCTTTTGCCAACTTTGCAGCCTTGGAGTAGGTTACGCGCTTTCCAAAACCACCATGACACATTGATGAAAGGCGCATGGCATGTTGCGAACCGAATTGAATGAGGCCATGAAAACCGCGATGCGCGCGAAGGACACGGCTGGTTTGGGAACCATTCGTCTCATCCTCGCTGCGCTCAAAGACCGCGATATCGCTGCACGCAGCAAGGGTAATTACGACGGCATCCCGGAAGATGAAATTTTGCAGATGTTCAACAGCATGATCAAACAGCGCCGTGAAAGCATCACATTGTATGAACAGGGTGGGCGTTGCGAGCTTGCCCAAAAAGAACAAGAAGAAATTGTGGTCATCCAGCGCTTCATGCCCAAGCAAATGGACGAGGCTGAAGTGCTCGCCGCCGTGAAGGGCGCCATTGCCTCTGCTGATGCCAAGGGCTTGAAGGATATGGGCCGGGTCATGGCCGTGTTGAAAGAGAAATACGCGGGCCAGATGGACTTCACCCACGCCAGCGCCACCTTGAAGCAAAATTTGGTTTAATTTTATTTATTCCTGGATCGCCCGTCTGGACCGGGCGATCCAGGGCCCTAAACGCAGGGGTGGATGTTGAGGCATGGACCACCCGATCACGTAGGGTGGTGACGGAAATGAAATCTAGGCCTGCATGAACTTTAGCACTGAATTCCTCGACGAGATCCGCAACCGCATTTCGGTTTCACAGGTCGTGGGCCGTCGCGTAAAGCTGATCAAACGCGGGCGCGAGTTCGTCGGCCTTAGCCCCTTCAGCAACGAAAAATCACCCTCGTTCACGGTCAATGACGAGAAGGGCTTTTATCATTGCTTTTCCACCAACGAGCATGGCGACATCTTTACGTTCTTGATCAAGACTCAAAATCTCTCGTTCCCCGAAGCCGTCGAGCTGCTGGCCGAAGAGGCGGGGCTGGAAATGCCCCGCAGCGACCCGCGTGATGTGGCGGTGGTCGTGCGCGCTGTCAAATTGCGCGAGGCTGTTGAAGCGGCGTGCATGTTTTTTCAAGCCGCCTTGCAAAAGCCCGATGGTAAGCGTGCATTGGACTATTTGCACGGGCGAGGCCTGGGTGACGAGATCATCCAAAAATATCGCCTGGGATATGCGCCTTCGGGCAATGCGCTGAAGACCGAACTTCGGCGCAAAGGTTTTACCGAAGATGTGCTGATGGAGGTGCGCCTCATTTCAGAAGGCAAAGAGGGCCGCGAGTCCTTCGACTTCTTCCGCGAGCGCGTGATGTTTCCGATCCTCGATTTGCGAGGCCGACCTGTTGCTTTTGGTGGGCGTGTGTTGGGCGATGGAGAGCCCAAGTATTTAAATTCCCCCGAAACGCCATTGTTTCATAAGGGCGGGTTACTCTATGGCCTGTCGCTCGCGCGTTCGATCATCAACGATAAAAATCAGGTCATCGTGTGCGAAGGCTATATGGACGTGATCGCGCTGGCCCAGGCTGGTTTTAATAACGCGGTCGCACCCTTGGGCACGGCGCTGACGGAAACCCAGCTTGAGATTTTGTGGAAGTTGGTGCCCGAGCCCATCATGTGTTTTGACGGCGACAAAGCTGGTCAGCGCGCCGCTGCACGTTCGGCCGGGCTGGCATTGCCGCGACTTGTGCCAGGCAAGTCTTTGCAATTCGCGCTGCTTCCATCGGGCCAAGACCCCGATGATGTGGTTCGCCGTTCTGGAGCGGATGCCTTGACGCAAATTTTGGGCAGCGCAGTCCCATTGTCGGAGATCATTTGGCGACAATTATTGGCCGACCATCAAACCGATACGCCCGAACGCCGGGCAGGGTTTGAGCGGGCGGTTTATGAGCGGATTGGTGTGGTTGCCGACCAAACCGTGCGCGACCAATATCGCAATGTCTTTCGTGATCGCCTGCGCGAGATGTTCCAGCCGCAGTTCAGGCCTGGTCGGTACCAAGGGGGTTCCCAAAAGGGCCGTCCGGGCGGTTGGTCAGGAGGCCGGGCCGGGGGCTTAGGGGCGCGCAACCCTTTCCGTGACCAGGCCCAGAACTCTTTAATGCCTGTGCGCGTTCGGCACTCGCGGGGGTTGCCCGCCGAAAAGCTGCAGGAGACTATCCTTTTGGCCACGTTAATTAATCACCCAGCGATCCTCGGGCATGTGGAAGATCGGCTGGGAGCCATGGTTTTGGCCGATTCCCGCCTTGACTCGCTTAGGCAGTCGGCCTTAATGCATCTAGCGCATCAACCGGACCTTGATTCTCAGACACTTAAGGCCCATTTAGCAGGCCTAGGGTATGGAAACGACCTGGTGTCTCTGCTGGGTGAGGATACTTATGTCCATGCAGCTTTTGCGCGGCCGACCGCCGAGCCGGTCAAGGCAACCGAGGGGTGGGATAACACGTTCGGTTGGTACCAAAGGTCCGGCCTTGAAGCTGAACTAAACCAGTTGAAAGAAACCTTGGCCACGAACCCCACCGAAGAAATCATCGCGCAGATCAACACGATCGCCGAACAATTGAATCAGCATACGCATGAATAAAATCAATAAGCCCACCGCCAAATCCTCTAGCGCCGCTCAATCGCGCGCCTCGACGGCAAAGGATAGGGACAAACAAAAAGTGCCCGCCAAGGGTGCCAAGCCTGTGGCAAAGTTAGCGCCCACGAAGGCCGCTGTTGGAAAGCCTGTGATCGGAAAGCCGATGGCAGGAAAGCCTGTTGCATCAAAATCGCCCGCCGCCAAAACACCCGCAGGCAAAGCCCTTGATTTGAAAGCGGCTGCTGTTGCAAAGCTCTTGGCCGGCAAAGCGGCCCCCGTGGCCGTCGGAAAAGATGGTAAACCGCTTGAAGTTGCCACGCCCGGCGACAAGCCTTTGTTGGATTCGACCAATCAAAACATCAAGAAGCTGATTCAGAAAGCCAAAGAGCGTGGTTATATCACTTACGACGAACTGAACGCAGCGCTGCCGCCCGAGGAAATGTCCTCGGAGCAAATTGAAGACGTGATGTCGATGCTCTCGGAAATGGGCATCAATGTCGTCGAAGCCGAGGAACAAGAAGAAGCCGAAGCCAGCGAGACAGCCGAAGCCGACGAGACGGCCAAACCTGAAGGCTACACGGGTGGCAACATCGACGAAGACGATGTTGGCCGCACCGACGACCCTGTGCGCATGTACTTGCGCGAAATGGGCTCGGTTGAATTGCTGTCGCGCGAAGGTGAAATCGCGATCGCAAAAAGAATCGAAGCCGGTCGTGACATGATGATTGGCGGCATCTGCGAAAGCCCCATTACCATTCGCAACCTGTTGCAATGGCACGACGCCTTGCAGAACGGCAAAATGCTGCTGCGTGACATCATCGACCTTGATGCCACCTACGGCGCCGGAGCCATGAGCAAGGCGTCCGACCAAGAACTGGAAGTCGATGTGGTGTCAGAACCGGTCGATGCGAACGACGATGACGCCCCGAACAAAAAGAAAAAATTTGTGATGCCGGCACCTGCTCCGGCGCCGGTTATTCGCGCCGCGCCGATCGCTATGCCTAGTGCAATCCCTGGCACCAACCCAGATGTGCCAGATGAATCTGGCGAGCCAGGAGAGCCCGGTGCTCCGGGGGCGCCGGGTCAGGCCGATGAAGAAGACGAAGCGGCCGTCTCATTGGCGGCAATGGAAACCTCGCTGATGCCGCAGGTCTTGGAGGCTTTGGAAAAGGTCGCCCACACTTATGCGCGTATGAAGAAGCAACAAGATGCGCGCATGGAAAGCCTGCAGAAGGGCGAGGAAGTTGATAAAGCGCTAGAGCGCCGCTACCAGAAGATCAAGCTGGAACTCATCGAGCTGATGAAGGGCGTGCATTTGAATAATGCGCGCATTGAAGGCTTGGTCGAAAGCTTGAACGACCTGAACCGCAAACTGGTCGGCCTTGAAGGTCAAATTTTGCGCATCGCGATAAAGTGCAAACTCAAGCGCGAAGAATTTTTGCAGGCATACTATGGCATTGAGCTTGACCCAAATTGGTTGAAGAGCGTTGCGAAATTACCAGCCAAAGGTTGGAAAGATTTCGCCGGTCGTCACGAGCAAGCCATCGAGGACATCCGCGCGCAAATTGGCGCCATTGCCGAAGATGCGTCAGTCCCCATCGGCGATTTCCGCCGCATCGTCAGTACGGTGCAAAAAGGCGAGCGTGAAGCGGGCCGGGCGAAAAAAGAAATGATCGAGGCCAACTTGCGCCTGGTGATTTCGATTGCCAAAAAATATACGAACCGCGGCTTGCAGTTCCTCGATTTGATTCAGGAAGGCAACATTGGCCTGATGAAGGCGGTTGATAAGTTTGAATACCGTCGCGGCTATAAGTTCTCGACCTATGCGACGTGGTGGATCAGACAGGCGATTACGCGCTCGATCGCCGACCAAGCGCGCACCATTCGTATTCCGGTGCACATGATCGAGACGATCAATAAGTTGGTGCGCACTTCACGCCAGATGCTTCACGAAATCGGCCGCGAGCCGACGCCCGAAGAACTGGCCCAGAAGTTGCAAATGCCGCTAGAGAAGGTGCGCAAGGTTCTCAAAATTGCCAAAGAGCCCATCAGCCTTGAGACGCCGATTGGCGACGAGGAAGATAGCCACTTGGGCGATTTCATCGAAGACAAGAGCGCCATTCAGCCGGTGGACGCCGCCATTCACGGTAATCTGCGTGAAACCACGACCAGGGTTCTTGCCAGCCTGACGGCGCGCGAAGAGCGTGTGCTGCGCATGCGCTTTGGGATTGGTATGAACACCGACCACACGTTGGAAGAAGTTGGCCAGCAGTTCTCGGTCACACGCGAACGTATTCGCCAAATCGAAGCCAAGGCGTTGCGTAAACTCAAGCACCCTAGCCGCTCGCGGAAACTGCGTAGCTTTCTCGATAACTAAATTCTGGATTAGTTTTTATGCCTGCGCCTCTGTCCTCTCCAGACAATGCGATCAATCGCTTGCTGGGTGGGCCACTGGGTGCGCTGATTCTCAAGCCCTGGTACGACCCTGTCGCGTTACAGGCCATCTTGCGGGTCCTGATGCCGACGTCACGCGCTTGGGCTGCCGCCAATGACTCAAACGGCGATGTCCAAGCGTTTCTGACATCACTCAGCAAGCCGAGGTCGGTCGGCCTCGGTTTGATCCGGGCGATTTCTGAAACCGTGCTGCGTCGACAGGCCTATCTGGAAGCCGAGCGGGCTTGGGAACAAGCTGCGCTGGTCCTGGCACCTGCGGCCGAGCTCGCCGCTCTTGAACATCAACGCATTGGTGCGGCTGACCATTGGATGCGCACGCGGGCAATGTTTTTGGGTTCGCACCTCCTCAATCCATATGCGCAAGTCAAATTTAAGATTGAGTCGGAAGCACAAGTGGAGTTGCATCACGGCATACGATTGGCAAATCCGTCGCAGTTGTTTCCCGGCGCTGATGAGATTGAAGGCATGCATGCGTCGGTATCGTGCAACGTTGATGGTCGGCACTTGAGTTGGGTGCGGTTTCCCGCAGCCGCGCACAGCGGAGATACGCACGGCTGGGCGCGCATCGAGGAGCCGCGCGATGGTCAAGTGCAGGGTGTGGTCGTCTTCTGTCATGGCATCATGATCGAGCGCGAGCATTGGCTGAACCTTTATGATCAGGCGCAAGTCTTTCTCGAACCTGAAGGCGGGGCGTTGGCGGTGATCTCGCCCGAAGGCCCTGGACATGGACGGCGCATGACGCCTGGCTTCTATGGCGGTGAGTCCGTTTTGGCGCGCGGTGTCGGCGGCTTGGCTGATTATTTTGCAGCTCATGTGGTTGAAGTGGGCCGCCTCATCGCCTGGGCGCGCAAAACATATGGCAAACCGGTTGCTGTGGCAGGCGTGAGCTTAGGCGCGCTGACAGCGCAATTGGTCGTCAGTGCGGCCAATCACTGGCCGAAAGAGTCCCAACCCGATGCAGCATTGCTTCTGACAACCAACGATTCATTAGTCGATGTAACGTACAACGGCTCATTGGCCACGGGGACTGGTTTTACCTCTGCGTTATCCCAAGCCGGCTGGACGCGTGAGCGCATGGAACGTTTCTGCTCGCTGGTCGAACCAGCCGAGGCCGCCATGCCACCCGAGCGCATCATTTGTGTGCTGGGAACTGACGATACCGTGACGCCCTATCGCGGCGGCCAGCGCTTGGTTCAGCGATGGGCCATTCCTGAGGCCAACGTGTTCCATTGGCCTGGTGGTCATTTTACAACGGCGTTCTCGGTGCTGCGTGACCCCAGGCCGGTTCACCGTTTCAAGGCGGCGCTGACGGCCACCAATTCTGGCATTTAACAGCCGCGATTTTATGCGTCTCAGGACTTGACCAAACCCGCGCGCCGCGTAGGTTGACCGCGCAAAAAGAAGGCCTGTGAGGCGCAACGGTGGGGCCTGTAGCTCAATTGGTTAGAGCCGACCGCTCATAACGGTCTGGTTGCAGGTTCGAGTCCTGCCGGGCCCACCATCTTTTTAATGACTTAGCGGAAAGTCATATTGTTGCTTTCGTCTGCAAGTGCTCTGCAAGTGCTATTGGTATTCGCTGTATGTCTCGTTCTTGGCTGGTCATTCGATACATCTCCCTTGCCACAAATCGGCACTATGAAAGATGTCTCGCGTGTCCGAACGGACCCACACCTAAAACAGGCCAACATGTGCTGACTGACTACAGTGTCTATTAAACGCTGACGGCGGAAAATGACAACCACTTACAAAGATGGTTACGCAGTCTTTATGCCCATAATTCCGTTCCAGAATCTGGCTTCTAATGTCGGGGCATCCTCGCGAACTATGAGTCCTGCGTCCTTCATCATTTGTATGAAGTTTGAGTTGCGGTACTCTTCAGCCCATAATTCGTTATTATAGACATGATCCCACCATTGATTAAAACGGCCGCTTGCTGATGTGGTGGCCTGCGAATACGTCTTGAAATCGACGGGAAAAAACACGCCGCCTGGTCGAAGTATTCGGCGAACTTCAGTAAGAATCTTCTTTGCGTCTTCCGTAGGGACTTCGTGGAACAGGATGTAGGCTGTTATTACGTCAAAACTATTATCTTCAAATTTCGTATCCTCGGCGAGGCGCTGTGCAAGGTGTATCTCAAGATTTTGTTCGATAGCTCGCATATGACCATATCGCAACATGGGTGTTCCAACATCAATCCCCCAGATATCGGCTTCCGGAAAGCGCTCCTTCAGAGCCATCGGCAATTGTGCAACGCCGGTGCCAATGTCCAGAAATCGTTGCGCCTTGCCGTCTTCTGGGATGGGGACGATGGCTGCTAAATCACGATGAAACTGATCTTCTGATTTTAGATCGAGCGTGAATATGTTCACCCCATAATGATAGACGCAACCACCCAAAGGATCGCCAACATAGCCGCCTGGCTGAATATGGATCTCATGTTTGGCATACTGAGGCAAAGTTATGTCGCTGTTTAATTCCAAGCTACCAGGTCCAGATGTGTCTGCCGTCTCAAGTTCTTCAAGGTAAGCTCGTTCGTTTGTGTGAAACCCGTCAACGAGGTTCTTCCACATAATTTGTTGCGCCGTTGTCTTGCAGCGCACATTTGTCCAGACTGTCAGGTCATTGCCAACCGCAGCAAGCAAATCTTTAATTGGGGGAGATACTTTAGGATCGAAGCCTGCTTCTTTGACCAGATGATTGACTCGGTCTGAACTCGCACGTCCGAATTCCCGCAATGACCACTTTCGGAATCCTTGCGCAAATTCAAGACGGCTTTCCATATCCAAGCTCGGTAGGCGCTCAAGCCGACCTTGAGAATAAGTGCCGCGGGGTTCAATGTCCTTCAGGTGCGGTGTTTTGTTCGTCGCAGCCTCAGCTTTTCCGACGGTCATATCGGAAGCAAGTGTTCCGGCTAAAGCGACAGTCGTTCCGAACAGCGTTCGTCTATCCATCATGGCGCTCTCCTACCCGGCTTTTTTGAAGGTGAGTGGGTGTTTTGAAGAAATCCATAAACACGTTTGATAAATCGATCCCGCTGTTCTTCCCAGGCCGCACTTTGTTCCGCTGAAGGGCGATAGTTCTCAATCATGGCCTTTGAAACCGAGCCTTTATCCTCAAGTAATACTTCAACAACATTCATACGCTTTTGAAGAGCCCAGAACTCGCTGCCTAAGGCGATGACTGCTGAAGTGACATTGTCGAGAGCTGCGTCCGAGAGGAACACATCATCCTTCTGAGCCGGAATAAAATCTTTACGATGAGATGGTGTGGATTTTTCGCGATCATCCATGGCGAATTTCCTCTTCGAGTAAATGGATATTCTCGTATCAAATTAAGCTTGATTGCCAAGATTGTAACTTACGCATGCGATAGTTGATCGTTCAGTGATCAATTGTATGCGTCAACCCTCTTTATTAAGGGGTTGAGTGCTAGGCTGGTGAAGATCATTGAATCCGCCATTTGAAGGTGATTTGGATCGCAGCTGAAAGCAGACTCCCGGCTACCGAGATGAGAGTAGGCTACTCACTTTGGCGAGATGAGATAGATTTAACGTTAGTCGAGATTGCTCGACTTACCCTCGGAAAATCCCGAATAGTCAACTAGAGTGTTAATACAACTGAAACAGAGATTGAGTCGTAACTTAAAGGCCTCCTCGCTTATGAAACGTCGGCAAGTTTTTCGGATGGGTGCCGGAGCGGCATTTCTGACCTTCGTAGGCGCACCTCGGTCCCGTGCGGCAAAGCCTGTGGATGTGATCATAATCGGGGCCGGAATCTCGGGGCTTCACGCGGCCTCATTGTTGGCAGAGCAAGGCGCAAAAATTCGTGTAATTGAAGCACAGCCGCGCGTTGGCGGTCGATTATTGAGTTTACGTAATCTTGAAGGCGCGCCAGAGGCTGGCGGCGACAGCATACTGGGGGGCTATGGCCGAGTGCGCGACACATGTGCGCAACTCGGTTTGAAGCTGAACGATTTCGAGAAACGTCGTGGTGCCGAGAAACCCGAGATCGCCATTAATGGCCAGATTATCCCACGATCCACATGGAAGGATCATCCCCTCAATTTTCTCCCCGCTGATCGAAAGCAAGAGTTCCCGGGGCGGAGGTCGTTTGAGAAAGTTGTCGATCAATTCAATCCGTTGCTTTCTGCAAGCGATTGGATTGAGCCGGAAAGTCGAAAACTCGATGAGTCCGTTTATTCGTTTCTTCAACGCCATGGTTGGAGCGATGCGGCGATCTCTCAAAACTACGAAACGAATATAGGGCGTGGGTCGTCGGCACATGATTGTTCGATTCTGACATGGTACTTTCGGCGCGCCTGGGACAAAATTCAAACAGATATCGAGAGTGTTGCGCTGAAGGTCAGGGGCGGTAATCAAACGCTGCCTGAGGCCATGGCGAAGCGCTTGGGTGATTCAGTGATGCTGGATCGACCGGTCGTCGGCGTCGCGACGAGCGCGAGCGGTGTGGAAGTTCGATGCAGCGACAATTCTACACATCAAGCCAAATTCTTGATTTGCGCGACGCCCCTTGCGCCTCTGCGATCAATTAAATTTAGTCCTGAATTGCCGTTAACGTTGGCAAGGGCGGTTGCGCTGCTGCCAAGTATGATGATCACGAAAATATTCCTTCATACCAAGAAGCCATTCTGGGAGGCCGACGATCTTTCGCCAGCAATGTGGACCGATACTTTTGCTGGAGAAGTGGGGGTGTTGCGTCAATCTGAAGATAGTAATCATGTGACTGGACTCATCGCGCGCGTTCGGGGTTTTCCAAGCCAACAACTTGATACAATGGGTGAAAAGGCCGCCGGAGCGCTGGTGATCTCAGAATACGAAAAGCTTCGCCCTGCGGCCAAAGGTTTGCTGGAGGTTGCGGGCTATAAATCGTGGGCCAAAGATCCTTATGCACGCGGAACTTGGACGGAATGGGAGGCGGGCCAAATTCATGAATTCCTCCCCGAACTTGTCAAGTCAGCTGGTCGTATTCACTTTGCGGGTGAACACGCCTCGCTTGCAAATCGTGGCATGGAAGCGGCGATGGAGGCCGGGGAACGCGCCGCCTTTGAGGTCTTGGGGCGTATCTGACAAGGACACCGGTGGATGAAAACAAAAAGCTGCCGAATCTCTTTGGTAACGAAGCTATGCATCTCACATATGCTATTTACTCTCGCCACTAGTAGCGTGTCGGCTGCAGCCGAGTCTTTTCGTGGCAGTCAGATTTTAAAGGACTGCCCGACATGTCCAGAAGTTGTTGTTATCCCACCGGGTAGTTTCTTGATGGGCTCTAACGCGATCAATCAGATGCGCGGTGGTATCCCTCGACAGGAAGGGCCTGAGCGCTCAGTTTCTATTTCATACGCATTTGGCGTCGGTCGTTATGAAGTTACGAACGAGGAATTCGCGATCTTTGTAAACGAGACCGGACATGAGCCCGCGAACCAATGCGGTGTGGGCATGGACAAGCCGATGATCAGCGCAGTGACGTTTCGCGGCCCGCTGTTTGGTCGAAGCCCGCAACCGCGTGAACCTGTCGTGTGTGTGAGTTGGAACGACGCGACGTCCTACACAGCTTGGCTTTCTGCAATGACGGGCAAGCGTTATCGACTCTTAACAGAAGCCGAATGGGAGTACGCTGCCAAAGGTGGAACTAAAACAAAATGGCCGTGGGGCACTCAGGACGAACAAGCCTGTGACTATGAAAATACATTTGACCTGGATAGCCAGAGCGCACTTCCAGCGGGCTCAAAACTCTCGTGGGAACCGCTTAGTTGCCGTGATGGCCACGGCATGATTGCTCCGGTCGGTTCATACAAGCCCAATGCATTTGGCTTGTATGACATGCTCGGCAACGTCTGGGAGTGGGTGCAAGATTGCTCACTCGAGCTCTATCCAGCCGCTCCGGTCGATGGGACAGCGGTCGAAGTGAGCGGTCGTTGCGAACTACGCGCCGTTCGTGGCGGCAGTTGGTATACACGCCAAGATCGCCACCGTCCTACGTTTCGAGGGCGAGACCCTGAGCCCAAAGCTGGGCATCACTTTGGATTCCGGATTGCACGAGATGTCGTGTAAAGCCGCACTCCTGATTGGCCTGCTTGTCTGTGGTGGCGCCGTGTCGGCGGCAAAATCTGAGTTGCTGCGTTACCAAACGATTGTTGCGCCGGACGGTGTTCCTTTGAACGTCGTTGAAGCAGGGTCACCGGACGCACCTGGGATCCTGCTCATTCACGGCGTAGGCCAAAGCTATGCCAGTTGGGATCGCCAACTCCATTCCGATCTCGTATCGTCATTTCACCTCGTTGCCTTCGATCTGCGCGGGCATGGCGGGTCTGGTAAGCCCTGGCTTGCGACGTCATACAATCAGTCATGCATATGGGCTGATGATGTGGCCGCCGTAATGGCCGCGACGGCTTTGACGAGCCCCGTTATGGTTGTGTGGTCGTATGGTGGAACAATAGGGATGGATTATGTCCGCTGCCGTGGAATAGCGAACTTGTCAGGAATTGTTTTTGCAGCTTCGCGCAGCGGGCTCTATCCCAATTCCGAACTTAACCCACGCATTCCAGCGGCCTCTGAGAAACTTAAGTCTGCTGACGTCGCGAAAAACATACAAGGAGCGGTTGAGTTCACATCATTTCTTACGGCTGAGCGTCTGCCGTCGGATATTGAGGCCAGCGTCACGGCAACAAACCTGATGTATCCGCCATATGCACGCAAAGCGAATGATGGCCCAAAAATCTTGCCCGATGGGTCTTTTTATAAAAATAACGAGGATCAAATCCCAAGTCTGAGTTTGCCGCTTTTTTTTATGTTGGGCGAGAAGGATGCCTTTTCATCCGCACAAGCGGCTGAACTCGCCATCAAAGCAAGATTCCCTAAAGCCGATCTCAAGACTTACAGGGGGGCGGGGCACTGGTTGTTTTTTGATGCGGCGGATGCCTTTAACCGTGACCTTCGCAATTTTACTCTGCGTACTATAAAATCAAAAAAATAGAAGCCAGAATTTTAACTTACAGCACAGGATTCGAGAAAATGAGAATTTCACGGCGAGAGATCATTGCAGCAGGCGTGGCGACGAGCACTTTGCGCTCGGCCCGTGCAGCATCAGACATAACTGATGTCATCGTGATTGGTTCTGGTCTTTCGGGCCTCAATGCCGCGCTCTTAATCAAAGATCAGGGGTTTAAGGTGACGGTCTTAGAGGGCCGCAACCGCGTCGGCGGTCGGATGAGCACCCTACGATCAGTCGAGGGCAACCCTGAAATGGGTGCAGATAGTATCTTAGGCGGCTACGGCCGGATGCAAGACATAGCCGCCCGATTAAAAGTTGAGCTCATCGACTTCGAAGGTCGTCGGGATTTGTCGCCCGATGCTCAAAAAGATCCCGTGACCGTTGAACTCGCTCTCGGCGGCAATGTGATTCGACGCGCTGATTGGGCGATGCATCCGCTGAATGTTATGCCTGAGGATGCTAAAGTTCGCTTTCCAGGTCGTGCTTATTTTCAGAGCCTCATCGATAAACACAACCCACTGAAATCATTTGAGGATTGGATAGACCCGGCTAGCGCTAAATTTGATGGCTCAGCCTATGACTTCTTCAAGAGTCATGGCTGGTCTGATGCGGCAATTGATCTCAATTACAACACGAATATTCAGTATGGAACGTCTGCTCACGACAGTTCGATCTTGATGTGGTACTTCACGCAAGCGTGGTTCAAACTCCAGTCTGATATTCAGCGCGTGGCTTACAAAGCCGTGGATGGGAACGAAAGTATTCCTCAAGCTATGGCACGTGCTGTTGGTGATGTTCATCTCGGTAAAGCTGTTGTAGGAATTCGACAGAGTGCAGATGCCGTCGAGGTTCAATGTGAGGATGGGAGCCTATTCAAGGCGAAGCGCTTGATCTGCTCACTGCCTTTGCCAACAATGCGATGGATCAAGTTTGACCCTCTGCTGCCGCCTTTAAAAGCCAAAGCGATCCGTACCGTACCTGTCATGAAGATCACGAAAGTGGTCATCGTGCCTAAGAAGCCGTTCTGGAAAGAAGACGGCTTTAGCCCAGCGATGTGGACGGACACCGATGCGGGTGAAATTCGTGCGCTACGCGAAGGCGAAGATCCCAACAAGGTGACCTGCCTTATGGCTTGGGCGCGCGGATTCCTTGCAGATCGACTTGATTTAATGAGTGAGAAAGATGCTATGGCGCACATCATCTCAATTTATGAAAAGCTGCGCCCCGCAGCGAAAGGTCAATTGGTTGCTGGCGGGTTTAAGTCATGGCAGTCCGACCGCTTCTCTGGCGGTGACTGGGTTGTTTGGAGGCCGGGTCAGCTCAGCGAAAGTTTACCGGCTCTCAAGGAGCCAGCAGGGCGATTGCATTTCTGCGGCGAGCACACAGCCGTCTCCAATCGTGGAATGGAAGGCGCCATGGAGTCCGGTGAGCGTGCGGCCTTGGAGGTGATGGCGTTGCTTTAAGGTTTAAGTGCCGGCCCTCTAGCCACAACTCTTGAATCCATGAGCATGAGATTCAATTCGCAATGCAGTGGGTGTTGGAAAATGAGCGGGGATGATCCAGGCCCCCGTATCGGCAATTGCTTCAAGCAGGCTTTGACGTGCCTGAGTCGACAGCGACTTGTCCCAGCAAAATTTTGACGACCACTCTGGTCGTTCGATCTGTACGGGGTGATGCATGGTGTCGCCGATGACGTATGAGATCGCCCCGCCGTGCTCCAGCCTAATCATGATGTTGCCTGGCGTGTGGCCAGGGGCGGGGACCAGCCGAACGCCAGGTTCGATCTCGTAGTCGTCGTCAACCACGATTGCTTGGCCAGCATCGAAAATCGGCTGCATGCTGTCGACCCAAGATCCATGATTAGTTTCAGGATCTGAAGAGATGGCCTTTTGCCAGAATGCTACTTCCGTCCGGCCGAACAGATACTTCGCGCGCGGAAACGTCGGTCGCCATCTGCCATCCTGAAGGTGCGTGTTCCAACCCACATGGTCGCCGTGTAAGTGCGTGCAGAGAACGTAGTCAATGTCGGCCAGCGCAACGATGGATTTGAGGTCCTCAAGAAACGGCCCCGTGCGCATATGCCAATGGGGGTTGCGCGGGCGGTGCTTATTATTTCCGATACATGTGTCGACCAATATTTTCGAGCGCGGCGTGACGATCAGGATGGAATGGTTGGCCATGACCACTTTGTTGGTGGCTTTCTCATAGAAGCGTGGATCCTGCGATGCCTTTGTCGCCAGGAAAGCGCCTGGTTGAGCATCGGGCAATAGGAATTCAGGAGCTAGATAAGGGCCTTCGAATTCAATCACACGCCGTGCGGCAAAGGGGCCTGGTAAATCGGCGATTGCCGTACTCATGCTGTGTGGTCGCCTGACTGACGATTCCAGCCAAAATGAAATGGAATTTGTTGCGGGCCCCAGTACTGCTCGACCGTGCCGTCCTTCTGGTAAAAAATATTTTGGATATAGCTGCCGCATTTTTGACTGCGGATGATAATCGCAGCTGTACGTTCTGGCCTGTTGTACTCCGCGTGAATCTCCCAAGGCTTGATCAAGTCAATATAGCCTGGCCCAACGGGGATGGATTCAGTCGCGCGGACTGTTGCGGATTTAGGCAAATCCCCTGGCGTGCCATCATCGATGCGTTCAAATCGCGCGACGTCCTCGCCGCCTTCGATGACGCCGTACAATGTCCATGAGACACCATGATCATGGATTGTAGTCTTTGCCGTGGGTTTTTTGATGAGTGCGTTAACGCAAAAACCCCAATCGGGGTCTTCATAGAGCAACAGGTTTCCGTGCTTGCCCTCAAGGCCGAGGATGGCTGGGCTGTCGGGCCATGTTTGGGCATGCTGACGAACCTCTGGATCTCGCAGCATGTCCGCGAGCAGTTGGCGAGCCTTCTCCCAGCGCAGAGGTAATTCTGGCGTGGCGGCGAACATGGCCCGCATCTGTGAAATAAACTTCTCAGCTGCTGGTAGTCTGGGTACGGGTATCATGTCATGCGGTCCTTAGGAACTTAGACGTAAACTTTGATTCTATGGTGTCACGGCTAGACGAAAACCAAGATTAGAATTCCGTAGCGCGGTTGTTACACGACCACGGGCGGCACTCCTCAGTTGTGTGGCCAGGCGCGGATTCCAAGATCCCCCTCGTGCCACATGATACGTGCACGCCGGATCAGATTGCCAAGCCGCCGTATCGCTCGGTGCGGTTATATAGCTTTCATGAAAGCAATCTTCCACCCACTCCCATACATTACCAATCGTATCGTAAACGCCAAACGCGTTTGGTTGAAAAGACTTCGCCGGAGAGGTGTAAGCATAGCCATCATTGCACGCGAACGTTCCTTGGCCATTCTGGGTCATTTTGACGTGGGCTGCGTCAGGCACATTTGCATACCGACACGCGTCTTCTCGGCCATCGCCCCAGAACCTCGCCGTTTGGGTACCTGCCCGCGCGACATACTCCCACTCGGCTTCTGTGAGTAGCCGATACGGCTTAGCGGTTCGTTTGGCGAGCCACTGCGTATATGCTTTTGCATCACTCCAGTTCACACATACAACTGGTTCATGAGGGCCCTGTGCAAAGCCAGGATCACGCCAAGACTTATCGGCCCGGCGGTCCCACTCATTTCCCTTGGCGATATCGCATCCTTCAATGGTGGGTTGTGCATCAGTCATGAAAGCCGAGAACTGTTCTTTAGTCACCTCGGCCACGCTGATCGAGAAAGGCTGAGGCACGCTTACAATACGTAAGGGACTTTCCCACGCAATGTAGCGCTCTGGTGACTGTTCACGCATATTTTCCTCTTTTGTCGCGCCCATCTCGAAACGGCCCGCAGACACCATCACCATCTCAGGGCAGGTTGAGCAGTCTTGAAAGGTTGCTTGTGCGCGCAGCATTTGAGGATGCCAAAGCCAGACACCAAGAACGATCGCAGAACCAAAAAATTTACGCATCGCTATCCTCATTATGCTGTGTGGCGAACGCAAAGTCGCTCAGCTCAATTTCATAAATTGGCTGGCTTGGCCGACTTTCATCGATCTATCAGAAGCTATGTGATCCACCAAAAGCTATGTATAGCGCCAACTACTTTCCGAGCTTGATTTTCTCAATTCTGTAATAACCAGCCTCAAATGGAAGGGTTTCTATGCGTTTACGGTAGGCAACCGTCTCAACCTGCGGAAAGAGATTGATGGAGGGCGCCAAATCGCGCAGTTCGGCTAATAGCTGCTGGAGACTCATCCGACGTTTATCGCGATCAAGCTCTTGTGCGGCGGCGTTGATGCGGGGCATCAACTCGGGTAAGCAGAAAAACGCGCCTGCTTTAGCACAGGAGACTGTTTCGATAGCGCGGCCCGCGTCTCGGTAGGTCGATGTCCAGCTAAATGGAATCATGTCGGCCCCATTCCAATCCCCTGTGTTCCACATTTTCAACCATTCTTGCGATGGAACACTGCGCAATGTAACTCGAACACCGATGGCCGTCAGGTCTTGAATGACGGCTTGGTAAATCGACGGCCATTCAGGACCTTTACCCTCAAGGCGAACTGTCAGGGTGAGGTCAAAACCTTCTTCGTACCCTGCCTCGGCCATCATCCGTCGTGCCAGGTCTCGATCAAATGAGTATGATTCGATGTTAGGATTGTAGCCAAACATTTCCGGAAGCACGCCCTGAGCATTTGTCTTCGTCACGTTTTGCATCAGCGTCGCCGCAATCTCACTTCGGTTGATCGCATGATTCATTGCCTTGCGAACGCGAACATCTGACAGCGGCGACTTGGGATCTCTATTCGGTAATGCAATTCCTTCCACCGGGCTGCGCTCACGCGCCACGACAATAAAGCCAAGATCGCTCAACACTTTCAGGTTATCGAGGCCTGGATTGTAGGCTAAGTCGACTTGGCCAGAGGTGAGGGCCTGCTCTCGAGTGGTGGGGTCAGGAAGCACCTGAAATCGGATCAGGTCGATGTCTGTGTTTCTGCGCCATGAGCTTGGGTTGCGTTTCAGTTCATAGCGGCCGCGCTTCATTCCCCAATCAACCAATTGGTAGGGGCCTGAACCGATGGGCTCCATGGCAAAGCGATCTTGCCCGAGCTCTTTCCAGGCCTTCTCTGGAACCATGTAAATGTGGCTCAAGCGCCGATCAAGAATGGCATCAGGAGTGCGCGTGACGATATCAATAGTGTAAGTGTCAACAATTGTCACGCCAACAATGGTGCGAACCTCGTTTGCCGCATAAAGTGAAGCGAGCTCGGGTGACTGCAAAGTGTCGATGACAGCTTGAACAGTGGCGGCAGTGAATGGCTCGCCATTTGAAAACTGTATGCCTTGCCGAAGATGGAATCGCCACTGCGTCGCCGATTTGATTTCCCAATGCGTTGCAAGACTGGGCGCTACACTACCGTCATCAGCAAGAGTCGTCAGGGCATCAAACATGTATCCCCATGAATGGATCCCACCGGTCGCCATTGATGCGTATGGGTTCCCCAGTCCTGGTGGGCGACCAGGCGCAGCAATCGTCAATGTCTCACTTTTGGTTGGGTGAACATCCCAGGCCGTAATTGTAGTGCACGTGCCGATCAGGAACAGAGTGCAACGCGTCCATATGCTAAGATTCACAGTGGCAGCTCCTTTTTTATTTTCGCTGCATCCCCAAGCGCGTCTAATGGCTTTTGCAGCGCAGGTCTATGTGCGTCGCGATTGTTTCTCGCGCGTCGGCTGCTGGCCGAAGATTGCGATCGGTCCTAGGTTATTGTTTGATCAAATCCAGATACATGCTTGGCGATCGCCTGGGACGTTTTAATGAGTTTCGGTATGAATCGCGCGATGGCGCGTTCCAAGGGTATGGCATTCGATCTGAATCTCACCGAGAGAGAAAACCGCGCTTGTCCAACAGTCAGGATAGGGACGGCCAAGACCACCCAATTCGCACGCGAAACACGTTGAGTATCGTAACCGAGTTCGATGACATTTCTCAATTTCTCCATTAATTTATTCACCGTCATTCCCGCGCGCGTCAACAGGGCTGAGTCATCGGCAAGTGCGCATTTTAATAGGTCTTCGCGGGTCTCGGCATTTGTGAACGCCAGCAGCACATGCCCTGAAGCGCGCCCGATCAGGGGAAAGGTGACTTGTTGATCAAGTGGCTTCGCAACGAAAGGTGAAATCGCATCTGTGTTGACTAGAATCGCCAGTCGAGCTGCGACTATACTTTCCAGACCAATGGGCCAGCCAATGTCGTGGCACAACGCGCTCAATTCGGGCAGCGCTACTGTCGTGACCCAATAGTCAGTTCGGGCGCCACGCGAGAGTTCTAATGCTCGCACGCTCACGCGAAGGCCACTGCCTGGCTTTGATTGAAACACGTACCCCAAATTAATGAATGTAACGATGTATCTATTTACGGCAGCGCGCGGCATGCCTGTAAGGCGTGCGAGCTCTGAGACCGTCGCTCCAACATGTTGGTTTAAAACTCGCAATACACTCAGTGCGCGTTCTAAGCCCTCTAAAGGCTTTATTCTGGCCATATGATTTTAGAGCTCCAATGTGTCATCTTGGGCGCAACTAGTCAGATGTAGCTTAAGTATAATCGCCAGCCGATCAAATAAACACGAGAACTATGCAAGAGCCCATGTCTAACATTTACTGATTTATTAGTAAGTTAGTTGGTCAAGATTTTCGTTGGCTCGCGTTTGCAGTCTTTAAAACGCCAGCCATTGTGACGATGGCTTAGAAGGCCTCTAGGATATCTTTGATCATATGAGCGCCGTCATAGGAGATTGAAAAATGCTAGTTCTTTCACAAAAATCATGGTCGACGATCTCCTATGATGAGGTTAATGCTGAAATTTGTTCTTTGGCGGCCACCTGGCGCCGCCGTAATCCATTGGGATTGGCAGGACCATTAGTTCTGTTGCCGCTCGCCGAGCAGATCCCCCTGCCGCCAGAGTTACCTGATCTTCAATCTGCGATTGGCGCAATCGCCAAGAAGTCAGCCTGTTACGTTGCTGGTGCTGCGCGAGTACAAGGTGAAGGCCGGGTCGGTCATCACGTAGTTGGATTTATTTTCGACGCCGATGGAAATTCTCTGCTCGTAATGCCAAAGATTTCACCGTCCCTTATTGAGGGCTTTGTCGATGGTGAAATATGTTCTCTTGGTACGGTGGCACGTTTTCCCGTAGCACGAACGCCAATGGGACAAATTGGACTGCTCACGAGTGAAGACCTCCTGTTTCCCCATTATGCGCGCAGTCTGGTCTGGTCCGGGGCCGAGATCATTCTTCACCCGACTATCGAAGCGAATGATCATCTTTTCGTGTCACGCCGAAATGCGCGGGTTGCGCGTGCTTTCGAGAACACCGTCTATATTGCCACAGCATCAGCGGCGAATGGCCCAAATGGCCAACGCCGCCCATCGATGTCTGGCGTGGTTGATTGGATGGCGAAAGGCACGGAGGCACAGGGCGGGGAGGGCGCCATCTTCCCTGACGTCGACATCGAAAAGCTGCGTCGCAGACGCCATTCTATTTTCTCTGTTCAGCCCTTGCACTTGCGCGCAAACTTGTTCGCTGACGGCTATAAGAAGCTTGCGCAAAAACAAACTGCGGTTTCGCCTCAGCCAAGATCAACGAATTCGTGGGTCGGGGAAGCAAAAGAACGTTTGGCGGCTGCTGGCGATTTCCCACCGCCGCCACCGGGTGCGGTCGATCATTATGATGTCTTGCTGACACAGAACATCAAAAAAATTATCCAACGAGATAGCAATGTCGATGAGATCCGCCGCGATAATATCATCGAGGCGATGAAACTCCCAGCCCGACTGGCGTCGAATCCTGCTGTTAGGCTTGTCGTGTTCGGCGAATTTTTCATGACCGGCCAGGGAGGTCATGGATATCGTTCGCCCATTACATTGCAGCGGTTGGCTGTTCGGTATCCTGGCCCAGAACTTGAGTTGCTTCAGGATTTTGCGCTGAAGCACAAAACCTATGTTGCTGGCTCCTCTTTTGAGATCGATGACAAATTGCCGGGGCATGTGTTCAATTCCGCCTTCATTCTGAATGATTCCGGTGATCTCATTCATCGATACCGAAAAATTCAATGCGCCGACGTCTGGGGGTCGTTACCCGATACCACGCCCAGCAGCGTTTATGATCGCTATCTCGATGCATTCGGTTATGATTTTTTGTTCCCGGTTGCCAATACGCCACTTGGCCGACTCGCCACTATGGTCTGTTTTGATCAGGCGCATCCAGAAGTTGCCCGAATGCTTACGAAGTATGGAGCCGAGGTCATCATCCATCCATCATCTGAAGGGCATGGATCGGGTCGGCTCGGTTGGGATTTGGCACGTCAAACCCGTGCCTTCGAAAATACAGCATACATTTTGTCGGCGATGCCCGGTGGCATCTACTTCAATCCTGCCGATGTGGGCGTACCCTCGACACAAATGCGAGGGCATACAAAAATTGTGAACTTTGATGGCTCTATCCAGGGCGTTGCTGACGGATCAGGGCCATGCATATTACAAGGCAACATTGATCTCAAATCGTTGCGGCGCGCGCGCGCAAACCCACTGACAAACCTGGTGATTTGGGACGATCCGGCGACATATGTTGACCAATACGCACAGAGCGTTGGGCTTGCGAATAATCTCTGGGGCCCAAACCCACTCGAAAACCCCTATCTCGGCTTCGCTCAACTCAAGAAAGTTCTGAAAAGCTATTACCAACGCGGCATTTTTGTTGCGCCCGAAGGAATTGCAGTCGAGCCCGCTGTCGTTCACGAGGAAAAGTCACGCGCGACCAAAAAGCTTCCAACGTCGTTGACTGACCTGAAGAAGATGGACGGAGAATTTATCCCGATTTGATCGAAGTTTATAGAAAAGGATAGGAAAATGATGCTGCCGGATGGGATGTCACGTCGAGATCTTGGAGAGGTGTTAATGGGTGCGGCATTTAGTGTAGGAGCTTTGCTTGCTCCTAGCGCCGCACGCGCAGCTCAAGAATCAGATCGCCTTTCGAGAATGGCGCGCGCCGATCGTGTTCGGGCATTCATGAAGGCTCAGGGAAGCTTGGTGGAAGAGAAGGTGATTTGGCGCACTCGTGGCGTCATTGCAGCCTATGTACCAGGCAGAACACCCGTGCCAATACTACGGTTTAAAGGGTGTGAACATCAGTGGACCAAACCCATCTCAGATACAAAATTTCTTCGTTACAATTCGCTCATAAATTTTTTGTGCGACTATGAAACAGACGAAATTCTGACGGAGTTTAAAAATCCTCTGACGGGAAAGACCAACAAAATAAACCATTACGTCAGTCGCGTACCTGAGGGGTCTGAGGTTTCAGAGGACGGCGTCTTTATCAATATTGTTCGCCAAGCCTATCCAGAGTTCTATAAAGACTCGAGATTTGATATGGACATCTCATTGATCGAAGATGATTTGTCTTTTCGTGGCGAGATCAAATGGCCAGCGGAGCTACGTCAACCGCCCTCTGGCTCAATGCAATCTTTCTTCTCCCGTTACTCTGAGGTCATGGATCAAAAGACATCGTGGGCGCCATGTCACTTTGCGGGGCACGTTCTCATGAACTGGTATCCATGGATGGAAATGCCCGATCAGCCTGGGCATATGTTGTGGCACGCGACAGGTTATAAAGTTCGATCTTGGGAAAGCCTGCCAAAAGATTACATGGCTAAGGTAACCAAAGATTACGCCGATATCTTCGATAGGTCGCCCGAGTTCGATCAGGGGCCGTCAGCCATGGCTAAGCGGCTCAAGGCTGCAGGTCGCTTGCCGTAGCCGCAATTTAGCTCCGACATAATGCACACTAAAATCATGGCTATAGCCGCCGCCATGATCGCTCAGCGACTATTTTTTAGGCTCCAGTTCCAATGGATTGCATCAAAACGTAACATACCTATACCACTACCGGCACTGTCGATCGAATTTAGGGGACGTCAATGAAGCGCGGAAAAATTTTGCTAGGTTTGCTCTCGGCAACAGCTCTCGGAATTGAGTCTGCAAGCGCGCAAATTGAAGAGATCGTCGTGACGGCGCGTAAGCGAGCCGAAACACTCCAGGAAATTCCTCTCTCGGTTACTGCATTTACTGCCACTGACATTGAGCGAGCCGGTATTACCCGGATCGACGACATCGCAAAGCTGACGCCAAGCCTTATCTTCGAACAAGGTTTCAGCGCCCAGGATACACGCCCGACGATTCGCGGTTTACCGGCCACCCGCGGTCGCCCGCCGATTGGGGTGTTGATTGATGGCGTCGACGTCTCAACCGAAGCTGTCACGACAGCCGGTGGCGGAACGCTTCTCAATCTTCGTCTTCTCGATGTCGAGAGAATTGAAGTCGTGAAGGGACCGCAAAGCGCCCTTTACGGCCGTGTCGCATTTGGCGGGGCAATTAATTACATCACGAGAACATCTGGCCCAGAGTTCGAAAGCAAAGTCAGCGGCACTGTTGCCTCCCATGGCACATACGAAATTGCAGGATCTGCTTCAGGTCCCGTCGCTGGCGAGAAACTCGGACTGCGTGGCTACGCGGCCTATTCTCGCGCTGACGGTTATCATGAAAACACAGTCTCTGGGAAAAACCTGGGTGGTTATGAAAGCGCTCAAGGCACACTGACCGCATTGGCGACCCCGAATGATGAGTTCCGCTTGGTTGCATCCCTGAGTTACAGCGAGAATGACACGGAACAGCAGCCTTACTTGCAGATAGGGTCTGTAAACAAGTCCTCTGTGACGGTCCCGTTGCCGTCAAGCGTATCTGGACGGCGCATTGGGAATTTCACGATCCCTGCATCGATACTGGGGCCAGCCCCAGGCGAATTTAAACCCGATCGCACTGTGCGCGTGAGTTTAAACCCAAAAACACTAACTGATTACCCAGGCGCCTCACTCGATACAGTGTTTGGTCGCGTTCATGCCGAATACGACATTGGTGTGGCTACGATTGAGTCAACCACAGCTTATCTCCATGCGAAGTCGACAGTCTTCCAAGACATCGATGGATATGGCGCAAAACCCGTTGCAGTAACGTTGCCTGCGCCGGGCGGCATCGGCGAACCACTGCCGTCAGCCTTCGAATTCTTTACGGATGGTTGGACCCAGCAGGTTAGTGAGGATTTTCGGATTTCTCATCTCGACGGCGACGGCGTGCGCTGGATGGCGGGCGGATTATTTTGGCAAGAAAAGGCAACGCAAGCGAATCGCAGCTACGCTATTTTGCTTACAACACCAACTGCTTCCGCTGGGCTCAACAATATTCTCGCAAACAACCCAGCGATTACGTCGACTGGCGAAAGTCGAAATACAGAGCATAAGTCGCTGTATGGAATTCTTGAGTACGATGTCACGTCGCAATTCGCTGTTGGTGTTGAAGCGCGGCAGTATTGGGAAGATTTCGTTTATGGTTTTCCGACAAGCCAAATTGGCACCGGCGTTGGCACAACGCCTGTACGCACTGCGCCGGGCGCTCCGGGCCCTAAGGGCTTGCCGCTCTCCCAAGATTACTTTGCACCAAAAGTTTTTGCTCAATTCAAAGCGACCGATGACGCACTTTTGTATGCAAGCGCGGCAAAGGGCGTGAAGCCTGGCGGGATTTCGACCGTTGGGGTGTTCAATCGTTTAGTCGATAATATTTATTCGCCCGAAAAGCTTTGGAATTACGAGGTTGGCGCCAAGACGTCTTGGCTGGACGGCAAAGCCATCTTCAATCCCGCTGCGTTCTACATGGACTACAAAGACAAGCAGGTTTCGAGTACTGTGGTAGACCCGACCACAGCATCGGGCTTTCGGGGTGTTGTCTCCAATGCAGGCGGTGCTCGCGTCTATGGCCTTGAGCTCGACACAACGCTTGCGGTGACCGACCAGTTGCGTTTGAACGCCGCATATACGCATCTGGATGCGAAATACACGGAATTCAATGTCTTCACACGTACCGCATCAAGTATCGCTTACGCGGGAGAGTGCGAGATTGTCGAAATCGGGACTGGCGCCCAAAGCACACAATGCAAACTGAACTTGGCGGGCAATAAGTTAGAGCGTGCGCCGAAGCATGCGTTCAGCGGCTCAATTGCATTCACCCAGCCGTTGGAGAATGGAATGGAATTAATCGCCGAGGTTGCCGCCCAATATCAGAGCAAGCGGTACTTTGACGAATTCAATGGTCAATGGTTTGGCGGATTTGCCAACGTTGATCTGCGCTTGACGCTTGATTCGGAGGCGTGGTCCATTACTGGATATGTGGACAACGTGTTCGATGAAAAGACGATCAAGAGTGGATTTGCCCAGGGCGACTTCTTTGCCTTCTTTACATCACCTGGCAGCAGGTCAAACAGTTTTCAATCACCAGAGCCAGTCCGTGGCGGGGTGCGGGCGTCTTACCGATTTTAGGGGCTCGATGGTCAAACGTGCAGTAGCTTGATTGTTTGCGGCTGGTCCAGAAAATCGGTCAGGAGTTATCGACGGATTAAAGAGGGGACAGCGAATATGGAGAATGGCGTTTGAAGGCAGGTACTCAAAATGCCTGGCTCGTCTTTCACCGGTGGACTGGCATCATTGCTGGCCTTGTGACCGTAATTGTTGGAATCACAGGGTCTCTTCTCGTCTTTGAAGACGAACTTGACGTTACCTTAAACGACAAGCTTTTTACTATATCCTCGGCAAGCCATCCTTTGCCCCTTGACCAGCTGGTTGCCGCTGCAGAGGAAGCGAATCCAGCCTGGAAAGCCTCCATTGTTTCTCGTGTAGATGACGCTACCGAGCGAGCTTTTGTTGTGACGCTACGCGATGCCAATGGCGAAGAAAAACAGATTTTCATTAATCCGTATACGGCGTCAGTTAACGGTACGCGGTCCAGCCTATCTTCAATGGCGTTGATCCGACGTCTTCACGGCGATCTGACGCTTGGTTCGATTGGTGAGAACGCGTTAGGTATTCTTGCTTTGCTGCTCATGGCCATGTTCGTCGCTGGGTTGGTGGTCTGGTGGCCGCGCAAAGGTACACTCAAGTCGGCGCTTTCTGTTAAATGGGATGGGAGCTCTCGCCGCGTTCTTAAGGATCTGCACAATACCAGTGGGGTCTACTTATTCGTATTCCTCTTCCTTTCAGCTTTAACCGTTCCACCCATTGTTTGGAAAATGACAACTCCAGCGGGCGGACCACCGCCAGCGGCAGCCCAAAGTCCTAATAGCGGTCTGGTCGCAGGCAATGCCCCACCAGCTGCAACGCTACGGGCAGGACTTGCCCCCACGATTCCATGGCAACAAGCCGCTAATTCTGCATTGTCTGCCGTACCTGGAACATGGTTGGGGTTTATTCTAAGGCCCCTTGGACCTCAGCCGTTTTACCTCATAAGGGTCTTCCCCCCCGGTGAGAACGCTGTCGACAAGCAAACGACGGTATTCGTTAATCGCTTCAACGGCAGTATCATTCGCATTTCGGTCCCGGCTGCACCGACGTGGACATCTCTGCTTTCTGCGGATTTTGCCGCTAGTCTCCATAGCGGTGCCATCGCGGGACTCCCTGGGCGCCTCATCATGTTTGTTGCCGGGTTATTCTTCCCGGCCCTTTTCGTCACTGGGTTTGTTCTGTGGTGGCGAAGATAAACGAAAAAGTGCGAAGACAGTGTTTAGTCGCCCATTCTTGAATCGCGGGCCCACTGGCGGGCATTGTCACGTTGACGCTCGCAAAGCGCAATGAGGCTGGTTTCTGCAATTAGCTAAGCCGCCGCAACCGCCGATAGCCAAGTCTCCATCTCTGCCGCACGAAAGGTGCGGTGCGTTCGGGCGGATGTCAGGTGACGCTGGACGTTGAAGGTGTTGTGGACGGCGGCGTGGGTTGAGAGAAATCGCTGGGCTGATCCCCGGCTTTTGAATCCCTGCATCTTGCGTTCTCGTCGTCGTGTCGGCTGATTCGAGTTTTCTGCTCGGTTATTACGCCATCGACCGCGCTGATGGCGCTTCTCAATCCCGAGATCGCGAGCAGCCACGCCATAAGACCGCAGATCATCAGTGATAAAGCATTCTGGAACAAAGCC
>NSIP01000013.1 GCA_002737725.1 Rhodospirillaceae bacterium | reverse complement strand
GGGCATGCCTTGCGCCAGGCCATGCATTTTCATGCAATATCCGTGTGTGACGCCTGAATAAGGCTCATTCACACCCACCGCCATTCCGGGAACGCCACGCAAAGCCGCGATCAGGTGATCACCAAATCGCCTATCGCGGCTAAACATCACGCCGCAATGCCAAGGACGCGGCTGCGATCGCTCGCTCTCCATTAATGCAGGGGTGAAACTGTGAACCGAGAACATCACGGGAATTTTTTGCTGCGCCTTGATGCGCGCTAATTCTGAATCAAGCGCTTTATGGTATGGCCAGAAGAGGTGGTCTGCGCGTGCATTGAGATCACCCTGCGTTAAGGCAGCATTGCCTGGAATAGCGATCCCATCGCTCATCGCCGGAAACGCATCATTATCGCCAAGGGCGCGGTTCAGGTCGATCACCAAACGTGAGTATCGTGCGATCACAGCGGTTGCATCGAGATTGACCGCAAGCTGCCTTGCAACGGCTGCAGCGCCGATATCCCATCCCACATGTCGGCTGAGCACATCGGGGCTGAGCCCAAGGTCATTTAAGCCGCGCGGCACAGCATTCCCGCCATGATCACAATGAATAAGCAGCGGTGAGCTTGCCGATGGCCGATAAACTTCGACGGCAGGCAATTCGTCAGGCATCAAAAGCGCGGTGTTTGCAAGTTCAGCCATGCGTCGAGATTAATTGCTTGGGGTGCAAGGGCGTGACAGAAGAGAAGAGTGAGTTTGAGGATTGCGCGATGGACGTCAAGCCATTGACAGATTTGCCGTCAGCAGAGCCGGTGAAACAAAGCTGGCTGGCCCGCACCGCCTTGCCAGTATTGCTGACGGGGACTATGGCGCTGGCTTTCTCCCCGATTTTTGTGCGCTGGAGTGAGGTCGGCCCCATCGCCACAGGGGTCAACCGCATGCTGCTGCCTCTGCCCTTCTTCTTCATCTGGATGCTGTTGGTGCCCTCGCAGCGCCTGCCGCTAGGAACACCGCAAGGCAAGCTCGATCTGAAATACCTGTTTCTGGCAGGCGCTTTCTTTGCTGGCGATTTGTGTGTGTGGCATTGGTCAATCCTGCTCACATCGGTGGCCAATTCCACAGTACTGGCCAATCTCTCGCCGGTTTTTGTTGTGATCGGCGCATGGTTTTTATTCAAGGAGCGCGTGTCGCGCATTTTTCTGGCCGGGCTGCTGATGGCGCTTTTTGGTGTTGTCATTCTTATGAGCAAAAGCATGGGCGTGTCGACCAAAACCCTGACGGGCGACGCCTTGGGGCTTTTTACGTCTTGGTTCTATGCGGGGTATCTGCTCACTGTAGCGCGGGTGCGAAAGCGTGTGCCAACGGCGGCCACCATGGCCTGGGGCGGCTTAGCCGCCACCATCATTCTTTATATCATTGCCATTGTTTGGGAGGGTAACGTCTGGCCCGAGACAATGCGCGGCTGGATCGTGGCTTTCGGTCTGGCTGGGGTCACGCAGATTATAGGTCAAACCCTGATCGCCCTAGCGCTGGCGCATGTTCAGGCCGGGTTTGGGGCCATGGTGCTGTTGTTACAACCCGCGCTGTCCACAGTGCTGGCGTGGTTTTTGTTTGATGAGCCGCTGAGCGCTTCTCAGGTCATCGGCGGGATTGCGATCCTCATCGGGCTGGAATTGTCACGACGCGGCACACCCAAAAGGGTCTGATGGGAAATCGGTAACTAGCCATCAGCGCTTCAGATGCGTACTCTCAGGACCAGGAGAAACCATCATGTCTGAATTGCCTTTTGGCCACCGCGGCCGCCGCGCTAAAATTATCGCAACACTCGGGCCTGCGAGTGCAAACTCCGACACCATTGCCGAGCTTTTTGAGGCGGGCGCGGATGTCTTTCGCCTGAACTTCAGCCATGGCAGCCACGAAGATCATGCGAAGTCCATTGCGACCATCCGCGCGCTTGAAAAAACAGTCGGCCGCCCGATAACGATCATGATGGATTTGCAAGGCCCAAAGCTCAGGGTCGGCGTCTTCAAAGAAGACAAAGTGATCATTCAGCCGGGCAAGCCCTTCCGGCTTGATCTCGACCCCACACCCGGCGATGCCACGCGCGTGTGCTTGCCGCATCCTGAAATTTTTTCTGCTCTGAAACCTGGCGCGACCTTGCTGGTGGATGACGGGCATCTGCGCTTGAAAGTAAAAGAGTGCGGAAAAGATTACGCCATCACCGAGGCCGTAATCGCGGGCGGAATCTCGAACCGCAAAGGCGTCAACGTGCCCGACGTGACGCTCCCCATCCCGGCCATGACGGATAAAGACAAGGCCGACTTGCAATTCGGCCTAAGCCAAGGTGTGGATTGGGTGGCATTGTCGTTTGTGCAGCGGCCCGAAGATGTGATCGAAGTGCGCGCCGCCGTGAAGGGGCGCGCAGGTATTTTGGCGAAGCTCGAAAAGCCTTCGGCGCTGGAACATCTCGATGCCATCGTCGATGCCTCGGATGCCATTATGGTGGCGCGTGGGGACTTAGGCGTTGAAATGCCGTTAGAGCAAGTGCCGATCTTGCAAAAGCGTATCATCCGCTCGTGTCGCAAACGTGGCAAACCCGTGGTTGTCGCCACCCAAATGCTCGACAGTATGATTAAGTCACCTGTGCCGACGCGCGCGGAAGCCTCGGACGTGGCAACAGCCATTTATGATAGCGCAGACGCCGTGATGTTGTCGGCTGAAACCGCCGCTGGTTTATTCCCCGTGCGCGCGGTCGCGATCATGCATCGAATCATTTGCCAAGTAGAGGCCGACGAGCACTATCTTGAATTGACCGAAGCGCGTCGGATGGAGCCTGAGCATAATTCGCCTGGAGCGATTACGGCCGCAGCGCGGCAAGTGGCACATACATTAAAAGCTGCCGCTATTGTCACATTTACCTCGTCAGGTTCGACCACATTGCGCGCGGCGCGTGAACGCCCCAATGCGCCGATCATGTGCATTACACCCAGCATCACCGCGGGTCGGCGTTTAGGTTTGGTCTGGGGCGTACATTCCGTCGTGGGTGATTTTATTCATTCGGTCGACGACATCGGTGATGTCGCGGTGAAGGCGGCTGTCGAAAGCGGCATTGCGCACGACGGCCAGGCGCTGGTCATCACTGCAGGCATGCCGTTCGGCAAAGTCGGGTCGACAAATATGGTGCGTGTCGTGCGGGTCGGCGGTGAAACAGGAACGCAGTAGGCAGCGGGGTTTATTACAACTGACCGCCGCGCTGAGCCCATCTCGTGCGCGTTATGCGATAGAGCAGGTGATCTAAGCCCGCATGCTTGAAATCTTGCTCGTAGGCAAAGCCGCATTTTTCCATCACGCGGCGCGAAGCGACGTTCGTCGGCAACGTAAAGCTGACCATTTCGTATAGACCAGGGCTTTTAAAAACGTGAGAGATAATAGCTGCTGCCATTTCGCTCGCGTAACCCTTCTTCCACTCAGCCAACGTCGTCACTCGCCACTAAATAATTATTTTCCAGAACCCCCGCTGTCTCGGTCCGCGAGAATGTTTTTCTCTGACTGAGAGCGTCGCCATCACGCGTTCATCGTTATGGAGAGTACGCAGGCGCGCGATATCACTTTCAACAATGGGGCGAACAAGCAGCCGTGCAGTTTCAATTTATACTGTAATAAGCGCATTAGAGCATGGTCGGCGAAAGGTTGAGCCGGTTTTCCAATATTTCTTTCCCCAAGGAATTCTCAACTCAGTGGAATTCAATCTTAGATCTGTAGAGCGTCGCAATAAAAAACCGCAGGGTTGTCCTGCGGTTTTTTATTGTGTCTGTAAAAAGAGCTGCGCGGGATGACGCGCTTAGCCCTGCCGTGCCTTGAAGCGCGGATTTTTCTTGTTGATGACGTAAACGCGCCCCTTGCGGCGGACGACGCGGCAATCTTTGTCGCGAGTCTTGGCGGAGCGCAGTGAATTGCGCACTTTCATGGCCGAATTCCTAATTCAATAGCTTAAGTCCCGAACCGGAGAGCGGTCCGAAAAGAGGGGTTGTATAACCAATTGATTCGGCTGGCGCAACCTGTTCCGATGCTTTGCCCTACAAGACCTAAGTTATTGAAATAAATAGTATTTAGTAATAACCGCCTAGCCCAGCAAGTGACGGATCACGGCTAAAGCCGCATAAGGTCGCTCGAGTGGGACCAGATGGCCTCCGTATCGGGCCCGGGCGTTGGTGTCGATCAGGGCTAAACGTTCCTCGCGCTCAGGGGCTTTGCGCATGATTTCCTGCGCCACATAACCGCCCATCGACAGCCCGGCGAGGCAAAAGGTGCGCGGGGTCTGGTCCAGCACGCGCTCGGCCATTGCTGAGATG
Organism: Rhodospirillaceae bacterium; assembly: GCA_002737725.1. Classification (GTDB taxonomy): domain Bacteria; phylum Pseudomonadota; class Alphaproteobacteria; order Rhodospirillales; family Rhodospirillaceae. The sequence goes on along the minus strand of NSIP01000013.1, from coordinate 73,358 downwards.
GTGTCATCTTGGGTCAGGGTTTCGATTTGATGGCGCCAAAGCACCTGATCACAAAGCAGGCCAGGCAGAAGAACGAGAGGACGCGCCACCATTTCTTTTCCTTGATTTTAATGGGCTTGGTGCAAAGCGTTGTAGATTGACTTGGGCATGTTAGCACCTATGATGACGCGCCGTTAACATGCCCGGCCAAACGCCTGGGCCACTCAAAAACAAGGCGCTGGCTTCGGCCAACGATTGATTTTCCCACTCGATGACTTTTGAAGACCTCGGACTTTCGCCCAGTACGCTCAAAGGCGTGACTGACGCCGGATATACCACACCGACACCCATCCAAGAGCAAGCCATCCCGCTCATTTTGATGGGTCGCGATGTGTTGGGAATCGCGCAAACTGGAACTGGCAAAACCGCCGGCTTCACACTGCCCATGATCGACATCTTAGCCGAGGGCCGCGCGAAAGCGCGCATGCCCCGCTCGGTGATTATTGCACCCACCCGCGAACTCGCCGCACAAGTGTCTGATAACTTCGTCAAGTACGGTAAATATCAGAACCTCTGTATGGCGCTGCTAATTGGTGGCGAATCCATGGCCGAGCAAGAACGCGTTCTTGACCGCGGCGTTGACGTGCTTATCGCCACACCGGGACGACTGCTCGATTTATTTGAACGCGGACGGATCATACTCAATGACGTGAGAATTCTTGTCATCGACGAAGCCGACCGGATGCTGGATATGGGTTTCATCCCCGATGTCGAACGCATCGTCTCGCTGATCCCCAAAATTCGCCAAACCCTATTCTTCTCGGCGACCATGAATGCCGAGATCCGGCGCCTAGCTGATCAGTTTTTGATGAATCCGAAAGAGGTTCAGGCCACCGCGCCCGCGACGACAGCCACAACCGTCACCCAGGCGTTGATTATTGTGCGCCCCGAAGACAAACGCGAGTGTGTGCGCCGCTTGATCCGCGCAGAGCATTTAAAGAATGCATTTATCTTCTGTAACCGAAAGCGCGATGTCGATATTCTTTTCACGTCACTGACTAAACATGGGTTCAATGCGGTCGGGCTGCACGGCGACATGCCACAGCCCAAGCGCATGGAAATGTTGGCTAGGTTTAAGGCGGGCGAGGCTGACCTGTTGGTCTGTTCAGACGTCGCTGCACGCGGTTTGGACATTTCTGCCGTGTCACACGTGATTAACTTTGATGTGCCCTTCAATGCGGAAGACTACATTCACCGCATCGGGCGCACCGGGCGCGCAGGCATGACCGGCAACGCCATTACGATTGCAACACCTTATGAGAGCAAAGCATTGGCGGCGATTGAGTCATTGATTAAATCGTCAATCCCGATGCTGATGGAAGCCGCGATTGAGGACCTCAAAGTTCCCATGCAAAGCGGCGATGCCCCACGCGAAAGTCGGGGCCCGCGCGGTGGCGGCCGAGGGCGCGAGCCAAAAGGCCGCGACCGCAACCTGCGTAAAGACCGCGACCATTCGCCGCGTCACGCACCGATCTCAAGCCCCGTTCCGGCCCAATTGCAAGCCGAGGCTGAAGTGCAGGTCAGCACACCTCAAGCCGCTGAGCAACCCGTTGAACAGGCATTTGCTTACACACCAGAGCCGATCATCCCGCCCGCGCGCGAGCGTCATGAACGATCTGATCGCAAGAATTCGCGCCCACGCGAGAGCAACAAATGGGCCCGCGATGCCGGGCGCATGGAATACCCCGACGACGCGGTTGGGTTTGGATCTGCCATTCCGGCCTTCCTTCAGGTTGCGCCCACTTTTTTACCTCCCGAACCAGGCGATGCAGAAGCCCACGTCGAAGACGAATAAGCTCAATTGATCGGGCCGCGCGAGCGATCATCCTCGGCAGGCTCCAACGACTGCGGATCCACATTGGCTGGACCCGCTTGATGATGAACCAATTTCCAAGCCGATCCGGCACGAATGAACAGGTTCGTTGCGGCCAAAAATTGCTGGCCATTTAATTCCTCGACACATGTCACGATCGCCGCATCGCCCAGAATATCGAGGCGCTCGTTGTGGACTTTGACCTTCGGCGCTTTGGGGTTGCTGAGGATCGACTTCCAACTTTTCAGAACGGCCTCGCGCCCATACAACGCCGCCCAGCCGGGGTGGATGCAACTGACCGGGCGATCACTGGTCCAAACATCGCCCATGGCCTTGTGGTCGCGCGCCGAGAACGCCAGATAAAAGGCACTATGGGCAAACAAGACGGCGTCGCGTTCCGACATAAGCTAGTGGTCCGATTCTAACATTCGCTTCTCAGTTCCGCCGCAGCGAGGGGGCGAATCTAAAATCCGCTCCAATTGCCTGATGAGCTACGAAAATGGGTGCGATCACAGCACGAGTAGATTAGCTTAAACCCCGTCCCGTCTCCAACATTTACAAGCTCCATAGTCATGTCAGCGCCTTCTGGCCCCTCGCTTCAGGCCCTCAGTCAAAAACCCGCCACCAGTGCCGCCATTTTTCTGCACGGGTATGGTTCGAATGGTGATGATCTGATTGGCCTAGCGCCTGCATTTGCCCAGAATTTACCCTCAACCGCCTTTTATTCGCCGCAAGGACCCGAGCCTTGGGAAGGCGGCATGTTCGGCGGACGGCAGTGGTTTACGCTGGCGGGCTACGACCCCGAAGCGATGCGCCGCGACCCCCTGCGAATGGGTGGCGTCTACGAAAAAATGTTCCAAGGGGCCGTGAAGTCATCAGGTTTTCTCCATGAATTTATCGATGACGTTGCTCGCCATCACAATTTAAGCGCCGCCAAAATCGCGCTTATTGGTTTCTCGCAAGGCACCATGATGGCGCTGCACACCGGATTGCGCCGCGCCGAAGCACTAGCGGGCATTGTGGGATTTTCAGGCGCGATGGTAGGCGGCACGAAACTGAAAGATCAGATCAAATCGCGGCCGCCGGTGGTGTTGATCCACGGCAGTGCCGATCCGGTAGTGCCCGTGGAAGCCCTGAGCGAGATCAAGAAAACGCTCGACGAGAATGCTGTTCCCGTAGAAATTCTTGTGATTCCAGGCCACCAACACGGCATCGATCAGATCGGCGCTGAACGCGCGATCACTTTTTTGAGACATAAGTTAAGCGCCGCTTAAGCGTTCCACATCAGGAGAGAGAACATGCTCGGACCCATTCTTGCTGTAACGATGACCGTCGCCGACCTCGCCCCCATTGAGGCGGCTTACGGTACCTACCTTGGCTACAAAGTCGTCGAGCGTGGCCAAGTCCCGCAAGATTTGGCCGATGTCTGGGGTGCGCCTTTGGTGGCGGGCAAATCGTACATGGTGATGCAGCCCGAGAGCGGCGCAAACTGCTTCTTGCGGTTTATCGCCATTGACCCCTATCCCGATTACAAACCGTTGACGACGTATGGTTGGAATTCCACAGAAATCTTGGTGAAAGATGTGGACGCGGTTTACGAGAAGCTGAAGTCATCGCCTTTTGAAGTTGTCGGCACGCCGCGCAACCTGTCGACCACAGACAAAATCAAGGCCATGCAAGTCATCGGGCCTGCGAAAGAACTGCTATATTTAACGACCGTGACCGATGCGAGTTTCGGTTTGGGCATGGCTGAATCGTTTGTCGACCGCCCGTTCATCGTCATCAATGGTGGCGAGGATATCGCGCAGTTGATTACATTTTATCGCGACACGTTAGACAATAAAGTCTCGGAACCCATTCCGGTGCGCATGTCTGCACTGAATAAGGTGCGCGGATTTGACAGCGAAATGAAGCATCCGCTGTCGACGGTTGATATCGGGGGGCCGTTTATGATCGAGATTGATCAGTACCCGCGTGGCACAACCATGCGAAAGACTAGGCCTGGAGATTTGCCTCCCAGCACCGCCATTGTGGCGTTTGAAGTACCAAGTCTGGATAACATTGGCGTGCCGTTCGTCAAACCGCCGATCATTGCGCAAGGGCGGCCTTACAATGGGCGTCGTGTTGCCGTGATTAAAGGCCCGTCAGGCGAGTTGCACGAGTTGATTGAAACGCCGAATTAACGCTTAGCTGAAGCGATCGTCGTCTTCTTCAGGCACGCTGCGATCCGCTTTTTCCTCAGCCTCATTGCTTCTGCGCGTCGCGTCCGAGACGTGGTTGCGCTTGGCCTTGCGGTGCAGGGCTTCTTTTCTGCGTTCTTCGCGCTTCATATAAATCAGCACGCCAGTCATCGCGCCAGCCAATAAAAACCAGGGCAAGATCAACGGCACCGCCCGTTCAATTTCCATTTGGGCACAGACATCGGCCCGACAATTCGGCTACTTGCTTTCGCATGTTGGCCGCGCCAGCTGCGTGCCTCTGGAAAAGAGGAAATCGGGCAACGTCCACCCATTATCGCTCGTGTCTTGGGCCAAGGCGGGCGTTGCCAACGGCACCAGCACGACGATGGGGAGAAACAGTCGCAGGAGTTGTCGAAGGTTCATGTGGTGTCGGCCTCGTCAGCGGGTTGCGTGGTATAGCAAGCAGAGATTACTCTACCAGAGTAATCATTCCTTTGGACGAACCAAAATGCCTATCACCATCCGCGATATCGATCATGTGGTGCTGCGGGTGGCCGACCTCGACCGCGCCATGGCGTTTTATTGCGGCATCTTGGGCTGCACGCTGGAACGTCAATTAGAAGACCGCGGACTGACCCAACTGCGGGCCGGGCGCAGCTTGATCGACCTTGTGGTTGTCGGCTCCGAGCTCGACCGCAAACTCGGCGCGGGGCCAAGCGATGAGGGCCGCAACATGGACCACTTTTGCCTGCGGGTTGAACCTTTTGATGCCGAGGCGATCATGACCCACCTGAAGGCCCACGGATTAAACCCTGGTGACGTCGCCTCGCGCTACGGCGCTGAGGGCCATGGCCCGTCGATTTACCTCACCGACCCTGATGGAAATACGGTGGAACTGAAAGGCCCGCCAGATCCCCCGTCCAACCCCTTGATTAAAGAACCCTTTCAAGGCGTGGACCAAGCCGTGTCATTTGCTAAAGTAACCCCTAACTACAAACAAAATTGAACGGGGTTTCAGACATGGCGGAGATTGAGTTGCTCAGTTACGAGGCCTGCCCCTACGCGCAGCGCACCAGCATGGCGTTGATCGAGAAAGGCATCGACTTCACCCTGACCGAGGTGGACCTTTACAACAAACCCGAATGGTTCAAGCAACTCTCACCGTATGGAAAGGTGCCTTTGCTGCGCCACCAGGGCCAGATCGTCTACGAATCGCGCATCATCAACGAATATTTGGAAGACGCCTTCCCGCAGCGCCCCCTGTTGCCGTGCGATCCCATCGCACGCGCAAAAGCGCGCATCTGGATTGAATATTGCGATAACTACTTCATGCCAGCGCTACATAAAATGATTGCTGATCGCAAAGACGACGCCAAGCAAATGGAAAACCGCAAAGCCGTGGCCGAGAAATTCAAGTTCATGGAAACTGAAGGTTTGCGCAAACTTGGGAGCGGCCCCTACTGGCTGGGCAATGACGTGTCACTGATTGATTTGCAGTTCATGCCCTTCATCGAGCGCTTCCCGTGTTACGAAGCGCTGTGGAGTGCGGCGATCCCGGAAGATTGCACGCGGCTAAAACAATGGATTGCGACCATGGAAGGCCGCGAGAGCCACAAAAAAACCGTGAGCACCTTCGAGTTTCATATGATCAGATATCGCAAATACGAACAGGCAGCATAACCACAAACTACCGCTTGTTCGCAGACGTTTGGAATGGAGAGGGAGATCGCCATGTCAGATACTGCAGCAAAAGGAACCACTAAGGGCACCAGATGCGTGGCTCTGGTGGGGCCACAGTCGAGCGGTAAAACGACACTCATTGAGTCCATACTGCTGGCCGCCGGGGCCATTAAGACGCGTAGTCGAACAGTCAGTTGCAGCGACTTGGCGTAAAATTACTTTGTTTGGCGTAATTGTCTGGGTCGTCCCGTTCGTGCTCAGCTTCCTGCTCTATACGCCTGACGGTCAACCGCGCTTCTCGGAGGACTTGTTCGAGTCCGTCCTGGCCATATCGCTGGCATAGATCACTTCGTATCTGAGCTACAGTTTATTCTCGAACGACGCCACGATCGCGGCGTCGGGGCTTGTTGTAGGTACCATCTGGGCAATCACCTGCATCGCTCTTGATCTCATGGCATCGTTACGGCGTTCGATATGCCGCTGGCGCAATACGCTGTGGGCATAGCGCTGCCGTATTTGATGATCCCCGCCATCACCGTTGCGGTGGCAAAAACGGCGCGCGCCAGAAAGTCGGCGGCTACTTCAGCGCGTTTTCAATGAGGTAGTTGCCGATATCAACGGGCTTGAGTTTTTTTACTTTAGGTTGCTCGCCCGCCAAGGCTTGTTTCATGACATAGTGACTATCGACGTCAAACGGGTTGAGCTTGAACACGCTACGCGTGCCTTTGAGTTTCGGGTAGTACGTGGGATCGACAAGTTTTAAGCGCAGCGCAAGCCGTGCCAACACTTCATCTTCATCGTTCAGTTCCGGCACCTCGCGCTTGGCGATAACTTTCCAATCCACCTGACCAAGCGCCGAAGCATCGTTCATAACCTTGGCCACGTCGGCCTTGGGATCATCCATCAGGCCCACCTTATAGATATGCTTACTAATGCCAATGTCCGAGCCCCACTCTTGCAGAGTTTTGCTCATCGCAACGTAAATCGTCGACATGCGTGCCCGCTTATTCTGCTGCGGCAGCGTTGGTTTGCGACCAATCCAATATCTTTGCGCCCAGCATGCGCCCGAAGGTGAGCGCGCCCGACACCGACGACCCGCCGAGGTACGCATTGCCGAAAATGCCCATGCCTAGCATTTCGCCTGCCGCATAAAGATTCGCGATGGGTTTTTTGTCCGTGCCCAGTTCCCGCAATGAGGCATCAACCGTGATGCCCGCAAAACTGACAACCGACAGCGCATACATTTTGATAGCATAGAACGGCCCCGTGCCGATGGGCGCTGGCATGTGCGTGCGGCCATAAGCGTCAGATCCTGCGGCTTGCCCGGCGTTGTAGCGCGCGATGGTGGCTTTCAAAGTGTTCGCGGGCAAGCCCGTTGCCGTTGCCAGTTCATCAAGGGTCGCGGCCTTACGGTAATTCGCATTGGTCGCAAACGCGCGCTCGACTTTCTCGGCGGGCCACAAAAAGAACGGCGATGATGCGTCGACGATGGCTTGGTCATAAATACACCAGCACGCCCAATCGTCTTGGCTCATGAGCGCGCGCTCGCGCCAATCGGGGCTGGTGTTGTCCTCGGCCATGAAGCGTTCGCCCTTCAGGTTGACAATAATCTCCCAGGGCTGGCGCATGGAGGGCGAGCTTTTGGTGTGAATCCAAACTTTGTTGGCATCGTCGATACATTGCGTGCCGCCGAAGGTGCAGATCAGTTCATCGGCCCCTTCCAACTGCGCGCCGTATTTCATGGCGAGTTGGACGCCCGTCCCTTGCGACGTCGGGTTGGTATAAACGCGGCGCGGGCGATTGTGAATCTTTTGCCACATCGATTCATTGTAAGCATAGCCACCGCAGACCAGCACAACGTTGGGGGCGTGAATATCTTCGATCTTGCCGTCTGCAGTTTTGACTTTGATGCCCTGCACACCCTTGGCGCCATCAACAATCAAATCTTGCATCAGGGTCTGCAGACGCAGCGTCACGTTGCCCTTGGCAATTTCCGCCTCAAAGGCTGGTTTGAGTACATCGATATACCCAACGCCTTGGTTGGATGGTGTGCAAATGCGTGCGATATCGTAGGGCTCGTGCCCTGCAATGGCGACCGGCACCGTCTCGGGATACTTCATGCCGATACTCATTAGCCATTCGAAGGCCTCGGCGGCGTTTTCTTGCCACAAACGCATCAGCGTATGATTGCCGGTGCCGTGGTTAATTCGCAGCGACTCTTTGAAGTGCTGTTCGGGGCTGTCGGTGATTTTTTTGCTGCGCTGCAGCGAAGTTCCTGCCGCGCTGAAGGACCCGGCCGAGAAATGCAGCGTGCCGCCAATGCGGTCTGATCCTTCGACGACCAGCACCTTCGCACCACGCTGCGAGGCTTGAATAGCGGCCGGCAAGCCTACAGTGCCCGCGCCAACAATGATGACATCCCAAATTGTGGTCATATTTAGCTCCTTAAGCGACGCTCTGGTCTATAACGCAGTGCAGCACACCAGGAGACACAACCAGGCGCAAGCGCTTCGGATAGGTATAGTCAAAAAATGATGCTCCACATACCTTCCATGAGCATGTCTCACAGTTATCCACACCCATATCCACATGGATCAATAACCCATGAAATGTCCTCTAAAGTCCTATTCCATCCCAGGTCTGGGTCCGCTATAGCCTGATCCAGACATCAGGCTAGGCGCCAAGATTGAGGCCGCCGCCCAGAGTGTTGACGAAGGCCGTCAGGCCTATTTTTTTGGTGCTCAAAATTCGAACCGATGGCACGACCCGCCGGTTCCAGCAGAGTGGTATCGAGATCAAGATGAATAAAGAAATCGTGTCGAAATCGCGCAACACCAAATTGAATACGTTGGTCGCGGAAATGACAGCGCTGTGCAAACCCGATCAGATCCACTGGTGCGACGGCTCGGATGAAGAATACAAATCGCTTTGCGACCTGATGGTCAAAAGCGGCACCCTGTTCCCGCTCAATCAGCAAAAACGCCCAGGCTCATACCTCGCCCGTTCGCACCCCAGCGATGTGGCCCGCGTCGAAGACCGCACATTCATTTGCAGCAAAACTAAAGACGACGCCGGTCCCAATAACAATTGGACCGATCCGGCAGAAATGAAAAAAACTCTCACGGGTCTGTTCGACGGCTGTATGCGCGGTCGGACCATGTACGTCATTCCGTTCAGCATGGGCCCCTTGGGCTCGGACATTTCCCATATTGGTGTTGAAATCACTGATTCACCTTACGTTGTGATCAGCATGCGCACCATGACGCGCATGGGTAAAAAAGTGCTTGATGTGCTGGGCGATGGCGATTTCGTACCTTGCATTCACTCGGTCGGTGCCCCCTTGAAGCCCGGCGAAAAGGATGTGGCGTGGCCGTGCAATCACACCACCAAATACATTGTTCACTTCCCTGAAGAACATGCAATTTGGTCTTATGGCAGCGGTTATGGCGGCAATGCGCTGCTGGGCAAAAAATGTTTCGCGCTGCGTATCGCCTCCGTGATGGCGCGCGAGGAAGGTTGGTTGGCCGAACATATGCTGATCGTGGGGCTGGAATCACCGAAGGGCGAGAAGACCTACTTGGCGGCCGCCTTCCCCAGTGCCTGCGGCAAAACCAACCTGGCCATGATCATTCCGCCGCAAGGTTTTGAGGGCTGGAAAGCCTGGACGGTGGGCGATGACATTGCCTGGCTGAAACCGGGCAAAGACGGAAAGCTTTATGCCATCAATCCGGAAGCGGGTTACTTCGGCGTTGCTCCGGGTACATCGATGAAAACTAACCCCAGCGCTATGAAGTTGTTGGATAAGAACGTGGTGTTTACCAACGTCGCGCTAACAGATGACGGCGACGTGTGGTGGGAAGGCATGACCGACGAAACGCCCGCGCACCTGATTGACTGGACCGGGCAAGATTGGACGCCTGCCTCAGGCAAACCTGCCGCCCACCCCAACGCGCGCTTCACGGCACCGGCAACGCAATGCCCCAACCTTGATACCTCATGGGATGACCCCAAGGGCGTTCCGATTAGCGCATTCCTGTTCGGTGGCCGCCTCAGCCACACGTTCCCACTCGTGCTGCAATCATTCGATTGGGATCATGGTGTGTACTTAGCGGCCACCATGGGCTCGGAAGCCACAGCCGCTGCCGTGAACCAAGCCGCCGTGCGCCGCGACCCCATGGCGATGCTGCCCTTCTGTGGTTACAACATGGCTGATTATTGGGGCCATTGGCTGGCTCTTAAAAGCAAAGTCAGCCATTTGCCGCTGATCTTCCGCGTCAATTGGTTCCGCCGCGATGAAAACGGCAAGTTTATGTGGCCCGGCTACGGCCAAAACATGCGCGTGTTGAAGTGGGTTGTCGACCGCGTGCACGGTCGTGCCGGAGCCGTGGACAGCCCCTTTGGCCAGACACCACGTTTTGCAGACATCAACTGGGACGGCATGCCATACGAATCTGCCAAGTATGATCGCTTGATGGAAATCGAGCGCACATCAGCCATCCGCGAACTCGATGACCAGGGCGATTTGTTCAGCTGCTATGGATCACGCACACCTAAACCGATGCATGATCAGCGTGCCCAAATCCGCACACGTGTCGAGAGCGCGCAAGCTGTCTGGCGTCCGAGCAACTAGATGGCCGCAAGCACGCCCGTTCTGTTCCCAACACAATCTGACGGCGATGCTGCGGATTACGCCACACGTTATTTCAGAGCCCTGCACGAGACGATGGGCAAGATTGATCTCGGTGAGATCGCCAAAGCCGCAACACTTCTAGCTCAAATTTATGATCGCGGTGGGCGTGTGTTTTGCATCGGCAATGGCGGTTCAGCCTCGATCTCTGACCATTTGATGTGCGATCACATTAAGGGCGTGCGCACCGGCACCGAGCGGCGGCCCAACGTGTGCAGCTTGGCCAGCAACTCGGCCATGATCACGGCGATTGGTAACGACATGTCGTTCGAGAAAATCTTCGTCTATCAGCTCGAAAGCATGGCCAAAGCAGGCGACGGGTTGATTGCCATTTCATCATCAGGCAACTCACCAAACATCATTGCTGCATTGAAATGGGCGAGGAGCGAGAAAGTCTCGTCTATTAGCCTGACGGGCTTTCAGGGTGGCAGGGCGCGGGAGCTCTCGGACGTGAATGTCTATGTGCCGGTCGAAAATTACGGCATTGCCGAGGACTTACACCAATCGGTGATGCACATTTTGGCACAATTCCTTCGCATGGAAAAACTACCCTCTTCCACGCCCCTGCCCCAGACGAAATTTTAAGTTGCGCACCTTACGCGACGCCATTGGCCAGGCTGCCAAACGGCTTCATAAGGCCAAGTTGGTCTATGGCCATGGCACAACCGATGCGCTTGATGAAGCCGCGTTCTTGGCCCTCGAAGGCCTTGGCCTGCCCCTCGACGTCACTGATCGCAAACTCGACAAGCTACTCACCGCGAAGCAACAGGCGCGCATTGATAAACTGATCAGCGCACGCATCACAACACGCAAGCCAGCAGCCTATTTGGTCGGGCGCGCCTACATCCAGGGCATACCATTCCGTATCGACGAGCGTGTGATTGTCCCGCGTTCATTCATTGGCGAATTGTTGTTCAGCGATCATGTTGTCGGCCCAGGTGCGGCTTTTATTTCCGAACCGAAGACCATCCGCCGCGTTCTGGATCTCTGCACCGGCTCTGGGTGCCTTGCCATTCTAGCTACGCTGAAATTCCCGGACGCCAAAGTTGACGCCGTTGATTTGTCCGACGACGCCCTTGACCTGGCGAAGTTGAATGTAACTGACAAGAAACTCGGGCGACGGGTGAAGCTACATCAGGGTGATTTATTCGCACCGCTCAAGGGTAAGAAGTACGATCTGATCATCACCAACCCGCCTTATGTGACCGCTTCGTCCATGCGACGCTTGCCACCTGAATATCGACATGAGCCACGCTTAGCACTATTGGGAGGGGCCGACGGAATGGATTTGGTCAAACGCATTCTGAAGGGCGCATCGAACCACTTAACGCCAGGCGGAGCAATGATCTGCGAGATTGGTGCTGGCCGCAAGACGCTGGAGCGCGCATTCCCGACGCTGCCATTTTTCTGGCTTGAGACTGCGCACGGGTCGGATGAAGTATTTTGGCTGACGCGCGAGCAACTATCTCGATCCTCTTAGCGCGGCAAGTCGCTAGCACCCATTAGGAATTCATCGACCGCGCGGGCGGCTTGGCGGCCTTCGCGGATCGCCCAAACGACGAGGCTTTGCCCGCGGCGCATATCGCCAGCGGTGAACACACGCGCTAATGATGTCTGATATTTTTTAGTATCGGCCAGCACATTACCACGCGCATCAAGTTTCACCGCCAACTGCTCTAGCATGCCTTTCTGCACAGGGCTGACAAAGCCCATGGCCAGCAAAATTAAATCAGCCTTCACGATGAACGCGCTTCCTGGCACTTCTTTGCCATTGTCGAGGCGTACGATCTCAAGGCCCGAGACGTTGCCCTTGCCATCGTCAATAAACCGCTTGGTAGCGGCAGAGAATTCGCGCTCGCAGCCTTCTTCTTGCGACGATGACGTGCGGTACTTCAACGGCCAATAGGGCCACGTCAGGTCTTTATTTTCGTGATCGGGCGGGCGCGGCATGATTTCAAGCTGCGTGACGGAAGCCGCGCCATGACGCGTTGAGGTGCCGATACAGTCTGAGCCCGTATCACCACCGCCGATGACCACAACATGCTTGCCTTTGGCCGTGACCGAAATGCTGTCAGGAATCTGGTCGCCCGCGACGCGCTTATTGTTTTGCGTCAGAAAATCCATGGCGTAGCAAATGCCCTTCAAGTCACGCCCAGGCACGGGCAAGTCGCGTGGGGACTCTGCCCCACCCGACAGCAACAGAGCATCGAACGACTTCAAAAGATCCTGCGGCGTAATATCGACCCCGACATTGCAGTTCGGTTTAAACGTCACACCCTCGGCAGCCATCTGAGCGACCCGCCGATCAATCATGTACTTTTCCATCTTGAAGTCGGGGATGCCGTAGCGCAGCAAACCGCCGATGCGCGTTTCTTTCTCAAAAACCGTGACATCGTGGCCTACACGGGCCAACTGCTGAGCGGCAGCCATGCCCGCGGGGCCAGATCCGACAACGGCAATTTTTTTTCCTGTCTTGCGCTCTGGGATTTGCGGGCCAATCCAGCCATTCTCCCAACCCTTATCAACAATTGAACACTCAATCGTCTTAATGGTTACAGAATCGTCGTTGATGTTCAGCGTGCACGCCGTCTCGCAAGGTGCAGGGCATATACGACCCGTGAATTCCGGGAAGTTATTCGTCGAATGCAGCGTATCGAGTGCTTCTTTCCATTGGCCCTTAAAGACCAAATGGTTCCAATCCGGGATCAGGTTGTTGACCGGGCAGCCGGTGTGGCAAAATGGAATGCCGCAATCCATGCAGCGCGCACCCTGGCCTTGCAGGTCTTTATCGGGCAACGGCTTGACGAACTCGCGCCACGTCTTGGTGCGCTCGGCAACTTTTTCGTAACTACGATCAGTCCGGCCGATTTCGAGAAAACCCGTCACTTTACCCATGAGCTTTATCCATCACTGCACGGCCCTTGGCGGGCTCGTCTTTGGCGGGATTGGAGTCAGCTATCTCGTTTAATGCGCGGCGGAAATCCACCGGAACAATCTTCATGAATTTGGGAAGGTATTGATTCCAATTATCAAGTATCAACTTCGCGCGGGCACTATTGGTATAATGGCGATGGCGTTCAATCAGGCGATACAGTCGCACCGCATCGTTGCTCAGCGGATCGGCCATCAACGCGCGTAAATCACCGTTCTCGCCAGGCTTCACATTTTCAGCTTTGACCGCTTCAATTTCCACCATGGCCATATTGCAGCGCTGCTTAAACGTACCGTCTTCATCCAGCACATAAGCGATGCCACCCGACATGCCAGCAGCAAAATTAAGCCCTGTCTGACCGATCACAACAACTGCGCCACCAGTCATGTATTCGCAGCCGTGATCACCCACACCTTCAACGACCGTGACGGCGCCTGAATTTCTCACCGCAAAGCGTTCGCCAGCGACGCCGGAGAGGTAACACTCGCCTTCGATGGCGCCATAAAGCGTGGTATTGCCCACAATGATATTTTGCGCAGGGTCAGCAGTGCATGCTGCTGGCGGGTAAACCGAAATGCGCCCACCCGACAGCCCCTTGCCCACGTAATCGTTCGCAGCGCCCACCAATTCCAGCGATACGCCGCGCGTCGCAAACGCACCAAAGCTTTGGCCGGCGATGCCGGTGAACTTGATGGAAATGGTATCTTCCGGCAGCCCCGAATGGCCGTATTTGCGCGCCACATCGCCCGACAGCATGGCGCCGACCGTGCGGTTGGTGTTGCGGATCGGCATTTCGAACGACACCGGCGTACCCTTGGCCAGCGCTGGCAGCGCCTTGGCAATCAGCTGATGATCGAGCGCCTTATCAAGCTGGTGATCTTGGGTGTCTTTGTGGCTGGTCTTCACATCGGCGCCCACAATAGGCTTATAGAGCAGGCGCGTGTAATCCAAACCCTTGGCTTTGTAGTGATCAGCCGCACGGCGCATGTCGATCAGCTCGGTCCGGCCAATCATCTCCTCGAAGCGTCGAATGCCCATAGACGCCATGAGCTTGCGGGCTTCTTCGGCGATGAAGAACAGATAGTTGATCACATGCTCAGGCTGCCCCGTGAAGCGCTTACGCAACACGGGGTCTTGTGTCGCCACACCAACAGGACAGGTATTGAGGTGACACTTGCGCATCATGATGCAGCCCAGCGCAATTAGCGGGGCAGTGGCAAAACCAAATTCATCGGCACCCAGCAGCGCACCAATCACCACATCGCGACCGGTGCGGAAGCCGCCATCCACCTGGACGGCAATGCGGCCACGCAAATTATTGAGCACCAATGTTTGGTGAGTCTCAGCAATGCCGATTTCCCATGGCGAACCAGCATGCGTGAGCGAGGTCAGCGGCGAGGCCCCCGTGCCACCCTCAAAGCCCGAGATGGTCACATGGTCTGCACGCGCCTTGGCAACGCCAGCCGCAACCGTGCCAACACCAATCTCTGAGACCAGTTTCACACTAATGCGGGCTTGCGGGTTCACGTTCTTCAAGTCGTGAATCAGCTGTGCCAAATCTTCGATAGAATAAATATCGTGATGCGGCGGCGGCGAGATCAGCCCCACGCCGGGTGTTGAATGGCGCACTTTGGCAATCGGCCCGTTGACCTTATCACCGGGCAACTGACCGCCCTCGCCGGGCTTAGCACCTTGCGCCATCTTAATTTGAATGTCGTCGGCATTGACCAAGTACTCGGTCGTCACGCCAAAGCGGCCCGATGCAACTTGCTTGATGGCCGAGCGCATGGAATCGCCATTGGCCATGGGCTTGAATCGGTCGGGCTCTTCTCCGCCCTCGCCGGTATTAGACTTGGCACCAATGCGGTTCATAGCAATCGCCAACGTCGTGTGCGCTTCGCGGCTGATGGAGCCGTACGACATCGCGCCCGAGGCAAAGCGTTTGACGATCTCGGATGCTGGTTCCACTTCGCTGAGTGCAACCGGCACAGCAGCTTTTTTGATCTCGACGAGGCCACGCAACGTCATTAGTCGCTCGGACTGGTCGTTCATCATGTTCGAGAACTCTTCGTAGGTCGCGAAATTGTTGGCGCGTGCGGCATGTTGAAGCTTGGCAACACTATCGGGTGTCCACATATGCTCTTCACCGCGAATGCGGTAGGCATACTCACCACCTGGATCGAGCGCATTTTGCAAATACTGTAATTTGCCAAACGCCAGCTTGTGGCGCTGCACGGTTTCTTCCGCCACTTCCTTCAGACCAATGCCTTCGACTGCCGATGCCGTGCCGGTGAAATATTTTTCGATAAAGCTTGATGACAATCCCACGGCGTCAAAAATTTGCGCTCCGCAATAAGATTGGAAGGTGGAAATGCCCATCTTGGACATCACCTTCAACATGCCCTTACCCACCGACTTGATGAAGTTCTTTTGCAACTTTTCATCAGGCATATCGGCCGCGAGCTGATGGCCGCGCATCGAGAGTAGCGTCTCAAAAGCCAGGTAGGGGTTAATTGCTTCCGCGCCGTATCCTGCTAGCGTGCAGAAGTGATGAGCCTCGCGAGCTTCGCCCGTTTCAACAACCAGGCCCGTCTCGGTGCGCAGACCCATGCGGATGAGATGGTGATGCACGGCGGCCACCGCCAGCAACGCTGGAATGGCAATGCGATTGCAGCTGATCTTGCGATCAGACAAAATCAAAATGTTATAGCCCTTCTCGACCGCCTTGTGGGCCTCGGCGCACAGGCGCTTCAAGGCCTTGCCCATGCCGTCGGCCCCATCAGCCACCGGATAGGTTGTGTCGAGTGTTTGAGTCTTGAACGCTTCGCCCACCAACTCGTTGATGCGGCGAATTTTAGCCAAGTCGGAATCGGTCAAGATCGGTTGGCGCACTTCAAGGCGCAGATGACCATCGGCTTGATTGAGGCCCAGCAAATTCGGCTTCGGCCCCAGCAGCGATACTAGCGACATCACCAACTCTTCACGAATGGGATCAATCGGTGGATTGGTGACTTGCGCGAAGTTCTGCTTAAAGTACGTGTAAAGTAACTTCGATTTGTTCGAGAGCACCGACAGCGACGAATCAACACCCATTGATCCTAGGGCTTCCTCACCGATGCGCCCGACGGGCTCAAGAATGACGTTTAAGTCTTCTTGCGTATACCCAAAAGCCTGTTGTCGATCGAGCAAGCTCTCGGTCGACCCGTGATCTTCGGGGGCGACCTCGCCGGGCAAATCTTCTAACACAAACTGCGTCTTGGCCAGCATCGCCTGATAGGGCTTGGCTGCCGCCAGCGTGCTCTTCAGTTCGGCGTCGTCGATGATACGGCCCTGTTCCAGGTCGATCAAAAACATCTTGCCAGGTTGCAGCCGCCATTTTTTCACAATCTTATGTTCAGGTATGTTGAGCACACCTGCTTCCGACGCCATGACAACCAGGCCATCATCGGTGACAAGGTAGCGCGCTGGGCGTAAACCATTTCGATCAAGCGTCGCTCCGATTTGGCGGCCGTCAGTAAACGCAATCGCAGCGGGGCCGTCCCACGGCTCCATTAGGCCTGCGTGATATTCGTAGAAGGCCTTGCGGCTTTCATCCATCAACGGATTACCCGCCCACGCCTCGGGGATCATCATCATCACAGCATGGGCCATCGAGTATCCGCCCTGCACCAGCAACTCCAATGCATTATCGAAGCTGGCGGTATCGGACTGGCCTTCAGCAATCAGCGGCCACAGTTTTTGCAGATCATCGCCCAGCAATTCCGACTTCATGGAATGGCGGCGTGCGGCCATCCAATTCAGATTGCCGCGCAGGGTATTGATCTCCCCGTTGTGGCAGACCATACGATAGGGGTGTGCGAGGCGCCACGACGGGAATGTATTGGTTGAGAAACGCTGGTGAACCAACGCCAAGGCCGACACTACGCGCGGATCATGCAGGTCATTGTAATAGCCTGCCAATTGCGGGGCCAGAAACATGCCCTTGTAAACCACCGTGCGCGACGAAAAGCTGGGCGAATAAAAGTCTTTCAGTCCCGCAACCTTTTGCGCCCGCGCAACGTTAGCTGTTTGCTTACGGATGACATAAAGCTTGCGTTCGAAATCATCGCCCGCTTTGGTGTTGGGACCGCGTGCAATGGCCAATTGACGAATCCACGGCTCGCAAGCCTTGGTGCTTATACCAAGGCATGAATTATCCAATGGCACATCGCGCCAGCCGAGAACGATCTGGCCTTCTTGGATGGCAATGGATTCCATCAATTCCATACATACTTTGGCAGCCGTGCGGTCTTGCGCCAGAAAAATCATGCCAATGCCGTAATCACCAGCTGCAGGCAGTGTGACGCCCAGCGCGCCGAATTCAGCGCGCATAAAAGCGTCGGGGATTTGAATAATAATGCCCGCGCCATCTCCGGCTAACGGATCGGCACCCACGGCTCCGCGATGCTCGAGATTTTGCAAAATCTGGAGGCCCTGACGCACGATCTCGTGTGACTTCACGCCCTTGCTATGGGCAACGAAGCCAACACCGCAGCTATCATGCTCGTTCCGTGGGTCATACAGACCCTGGCGCGGCGGCAACGTCATCAGACACCAACTCCAACACTTTACTTTTTGTCACTGAGCATCCAGGGCAAGCGTATCTCGTGACCGCGCCGCGCTAGGATGCGCCTCATCCCCGTACCGCCAATTTTATTTGGCTCTTTTTCTTCTGGGAGACAGCCGCCGTATAGCAGCGATCTATCAATAGTCCAGATCATAATACCATCAAGTATTTGAATGGTCGCTATGTCGAGGACGCAAAGCTCGCGTTTACCTGTGGATATATAGGTGGGTAAGGCTGTGGAAAACCGCAGTTTCATTCATTTTTTTGAGTCTCAAAAGATGTGGACAGCCCCCAAATGAACAGCTTCATGCATCGGGGGCTCCGACAATGCCTATCGGCTCACCCGATTTGAGCAGAAGAAATTTTTAAGAACACCGTCTGCGTACCACTCTTTTCAGAATACTTTACCTCACGCGCGTGCCCGATTCTCTCCCCGATGGCTGCGATGGAACCTGCGATAATTCAGCGGGCATCAGCTCACGCGCGACGCGAAATCCCAATGAATAAGCAGTGTTGTCAGGCGACGGCGCGCGGCTACGATTTGCCGCGCGCAAGTGACCCTGGATGAGATTGCTAAAACCACCGCCGCGATCAAAGGCCACGCCACAATCGCTGGCCAAGCCCCAGGCGCTGCCATCGTTGGGCGCACCTTCGTAGGTGGGATGATAACAGTCGGCGATCCACTCCCACACGTTTCCGACCGTATCATACAAACCATATCCGTTGGGCCGATAGGAACCGACCTTGATTGTACCCAGCCCAACGCCGTCGGAACATGATGCCGTTCGCCACGCAGGAACATCGCGCTTGGCCGTTTCGTCACCAATATTTCCATATGCGCACGCCTCGCCTTCTCCACCTGGGAATGCATAAGCGCTTAGGGTACCGCCACGCGCGGCGTATTCCCATTCAGCGTTACTCGGCAGTCGATAGTTTTTGCCTGTCGTCTTTCTCAACCATGCGACGTAAGCCACTGCATCTCGCCAAGACACGCACACGACAGGGTGTTGATCGGTTTGTGGGATGGCGGGGTCTTGCCACGAGCGTCCTGCCACCATCTCGATCTTGCTACCAGTCCACACCATGCATTGACGCGCCGCATCATAACCGCTGGCTTTCACAAAGGCTGCGAACTGAGCACGCGTGACTTCCGTGGCACCCATCGCAAAGGGAACAGCGATGGTCACTTGATAGGCTGGGCCTTCATCGAGATCACGGTCAGGTTCGTCTAAGGGCGATCCCACGTCGAGATGACCTGCCGGGATTACGACCAGTTTCGGGCATGTCGGGCAATCTTGGACCGCCCGAAGTTGTGCTTTGTTTTGCTGATTGAGCGCGCAAGAGGCCAACAACCCCATCAGCAAAGACAGGCTCAAGACAACTTTCAATCGACAAATGGCTGCCATATTCCACCCCCGCCTTCACTCGTCATTGATGATCAATGGTTGACCTTACCGCACCGGGCAAAGTATCGACAGCGCCCGGCTATACCGCTCAAGGACCGGCCAGGACCATTCATTATGTTGCGTGTCGAAAACCTCACTTATCGCATCGGCCCGCGCGTGCTGCTTGATGGCGCCAACGCGGCCATTAATGCGGGCCACCGGGTGGGCTTTGTGGGCCGCAATGGCACGGGCAAAACAACCGTTCTGAAACTGATTACGGGCGGTTTACAGCCCGATGGCGGCGGCGTCGATTACCCGGCACGATGGAGTGTCGGCATCACCAGCCAAGAAGCGCCCCATGGCCCGCAAAGCTTGATTGATACGGTAGTCGCCGCCGACAAGGAGTTGGTGGCTTTGGAAGCCGAGGCTGAAACCGCAACCGACCCCAATCGCATCGCTGAAATTCACACTCGCCTGCATGATAAGGACGCCTACACCGCAACCGCGCGGGCGGCGCGCATTCTGGCGGGCCTAGGATTTGATGAAATCGCCCAGCAGCAACCGTGCAACGACTTTTCGGGCGGCTGGCGGATGCGCGTGGCGTTGGCGGGGTTGCTGTTTATGCAACCCGACTTGCTGTTGCTTGACGAGCCCACCAACCATCTCGATCTCGAAGCCACCATTTGGCTAGAAGATTATTTGCGCGGCTATCCGGGGACGATTTTACTGGTCAGCCATGATCGTGGCTTGCTGAACCGCGTGCCCGAAGAAATATTGCATCTCGAAAACGGCAAACTGACGCTTTATCAGGGTAGCTACGACACGTTTGAAAATACTCGCCGCATGCAGCTTGAGCAAAATGAAAAGCTGCGAGTGAAAGTACAGCGCAAACGCGCAGATATTCAGCAATTCATCGACCGCTTTAAAGCCAAAGCTTCCAAGGCCAAGCAAGCTCAGTCGCGCGTCAAAATGCTCGAGCGCATGCAACCCATCGCCGAGCACAGCGAAGAAGGCGGCGTGAGCTTTTTGTTCCCCGACCCCGAAGAACTTTCACCGCCCTTGTACAGCATCAACGACGTCACGTTGGGCTACGATAACAAACCCGTGCTCAATCACTTGTCGCTGCGGCTCGATAACGATGACCGTATTGCGCTGATTGGTGCCAACGGCAACGGCAAGTCGACGATGATTAAGCTACTGGCCGGTAAGCTTGAGCCCATGTGCGGTAACATCACAAAATCAGGGAAGCTGCGTGTTGGTTACTTCGCTCAGCATCAGACCGAAGAACTCGATTTTGGCGTCACGCCCATAGTCGAAATGTCGCGCCGTCGCCCGCAGGACAACGAACAGCAAATTCGCAACCACCTCGGCCGGTTTAATTTCTCACGTCCGCGCGCAGAAACCAAAATTGGCAATTTGTCCGGCGGTGAAAAAGCACGGCTACTGTTTGCGCTCATGACATTGACCAAGCCGCACATTTTGTTACTCGACGAGCCCACCAACCATCTCGACATGGACTCGCGCCAAGCCTTGGTCGAAGCCATCAATGCGTTTCCGGGCGCAGTCGTGCTGATCAGCCACGACCCGCACGTACTGGAACTGACTGTGGATCGGTTTTGGCTGGTGAACGGTGGCAAAGTCACGCCATACGATGGCGACATGGAGGACTACCGTGCCCTTTTGCTCGGCAGTAAGCCTGGCAATAGCAACGCACAGAAGTCGAATGCCCAACAGCAGTCGGGACAGAAAAAGCCATCGCGCGGGCCCTCGCTCAAACCGCTGCAGACCCAACTGGAAAAAGCCGAGGCTGCGGTGATCAAACTCAGCACCGAGCGTGACCGGCTGAACCACGCCCTCACAGACCCCAAACTATACGATGGGCCGCACGCAGAATTATTGAATATCCAAACCCACCTCGCCCGCGTTCATCACGAAATCGAGAAAGCCGAAGAAACGTGGCTTAAAGTGCAAGAACAACTGGAAGCGTTAAAACAACAGCAATAGTCTTGTCTTTCAGTAACAAGATGGCTGGAAGAAAAGGCTTAAACTCATGCGTCTCAATCTTGCGGTCACGGTTGTTGTCGCATTAAGAGCGCTTGCGACATCTCAGCTTTATGCAGCCGAGCCCAGCGCAGCTTCGGCTTTCTTCCGCGATCTGGCTGAAACACGGGACTATTCCCTTGGCCAGCCGGTCTCACCAAAATTCACAGCCGACGGCCAAACAGTTGTTTTCCTTCGCGGCGGGGCGCGCGACCCGGTGTTGCGCCTTTACGCCTTCGATGTTGTGACGAGCCAAGTGCGCGAACTCATCACACCTGCCCAATTATTGGGCCGTGCTGAAGAAAAATTATCGCCCGAAGAAAAGTCGCGCCGCGAACGGACCCGAGTTAGTACACGTGGCTTCACCACATTCCAATTGTCAAAAGATGGGTCGCGATTGGTTGTGTCGCTCTCGGGCAAGCTCTATCTGTTGTCGCTGGCTGATTTAGAAGCTGTTGAATTGCCCGGCGAGCGCTGGATTGATCCGCGTCTATCGCCCGATGGCAAATATTTGGCAGCCGTTTCAAATAACGAGCTGAACATTATTGATCTGGCCACGCGCACCGTCAAAGCCATCACGTCGGGCGCAACCGACGCGCTCCATCACGGCGTTGCAGAATTTGTGGCGCAGGAAGAAATGGATCGCCGGGAAGGCTACTGGTGGTCGCCCGATAGCAACTATCTCGCCTACCAGGAGAACGATGAATCCGGCGTCGAGGTGCGTTACATCGCCGACCCTTTACAGCCCGAGGCCAAACCCCAAGCGCAGTTTTATCCTCGCGCAGGTAGTGCCAATACCAAGGTTCGCCTCGGCGTGATTGCGCGCAATGGTGGCCCGACGCACTGGATCGACTGGGACCGTGAGGCTTATCCGTACCTCGCGCGCGTGGTGTGGGACGAGAATGCCGCACCGCTGACGTTGCTGGTTCAAAACCGCGCGCAGCAAAAACAACTTGTACTGTCTGCCGATACGACTACCGGCCAGACACTCACGCTGTTGACGGAAATTGATTCAGCGTGGTTGAATTTGGACCGGACACACATGCCTGTTTGGCTCGAAAACGGTCGCCAGTTTATTTGGACCACCGAGCGCAAGGGCGCGTGGCAAGTCGAGCTACGTAAAGCTGATGGCGCTTTCGTGCGCGCCCTCACGCCCGCGACATTTGGCTATCGCCGCTTTGTCGCCCTCGATGATGCGCGCGGTTTTGTTTATGTGGCGGGCGGCGATGACGCGCGCGAAATGCAACTGTGGAAATTTTCGCTTAAGGGTGGCGCAGGAACGCGCCTGACCCAAGAGTCGGGCAATCATTCTGCAGTCTTCAGCGATGACCGCCAAAGCTATGTGCACACTTATCAACTTCTTGATGGACGCAATGGGTCCGAAATTATGCGGGGTGGCGCTGTGGTGGCAAAACTTCCCTCGGTGGCGGAAGCACCTCCGGCGCTGCCCAATCTAGAACTCACCTGCGCGCAAGGCAAACATACATTCGATGCCGCCATTGTGCGCCCCCGCAACTTTACGGCGGGCCAAAAATACCCGGTCATCTTGTCAGTCTACGCGGGGCCGACGACGAAGTTTGTCACCTCGTCGCGGCGCGCCTATTTCCTTGACCAATGGGTCGCCGATCAGGGTTACGTGGTGGTGCGCATCGATGGACGCGGCACGCCAGGTTATGGCCGAGCTTGGGAACGCGCGGTACGCGGAAATTTAATTGATATTGCGCTGGATGATCAAATCGATGGGCTGCAGGCCTTGGCCCGGCAATATTCCGAACTCGACCTGTCACGCGTGGGCGTCAGCGGATGGTCGTTTGGCGGATATTTCGCGGCCATGGCGGCAATCCGGCGCACCGATGTGTTCCGCGCAGGTGTGGCGGGCGCACCCGTGGTGACGTGGGAGAATTATGACACGCATTACACCGAGCGTTACTTGGGCCTGCCCGCCGAAGCGCCCGAGGCGTATCGCCTCAGCAATGTCACGACTTACGCCAAGAACCTAAAGCAGCCACTTCTCATCATTCACGGCCTGACGGATGATAATGTGTATGCGCAACACAGCCTGCAGCTGGTCGATGCGCTATTCATGGCGGGCAAACCCTATGAATTTATGCCGATGTTGGGCACCCATATGGTCAGCGACCCCGTGGTGCGCCAAAGCCAGCAAGAACGCATCATGGCGTTTTTTGCCCGCGCGCTGGTGCCAACCCCTTAGGAAAAGCGAGACCTGAGGCGGGTTGACAAGGCACAGGCCCCTGGCCATTGTCCGCCCGCGCTGCGTGAAACACCCATGGAGGGGTGGCCGAGTGGCTTAAGGCGCTGGTTTGCTAAACCAGTGTACTGGGAAACCGGTACCGAGGGTTCGAATCCCTCCCCCTCCGCCACTCTGTGGCAATTTATCTTTATTTATCAATTGTTTGTTGAATCTAATCTTATCTAGCCCATACCCCTGACTGGGACGCACAGGAATACTGAGATCGTGCAGGGAACCACCAGCTAGCTTTTGGCTAGATTACGGCCTTTAGTCGCTGCTGATCTGGGGGGCGTCCCGGTTCGATGGACGCTGCCAGCCACATTCCCCGCCCCCACCCAGGCACTTCGTTCCGAGGCCGGACGATTTTTGTAATCGGTGGAGACCTTTAGCGCGAGTGGAGCGGATTTGATATTCGCACCCCATGTCGCGGCTGAACTGAGAATCGGACCACGAGTCCTCGATTTTGCCGCAATTGGGTCTTACATCATCAGTCCAAGGCAATCATCAAGATAATCAGGAGCGCGTCATGTCCCTCATTCTTAGCTCTCTCTCGTTGGCCGCGTTAATGTCGGTCACGCCGACCCTTGCGCAGACGTCCTCAGGCGAGATGCCCGCAGTCAAAGAGGAAGTCTCCATTCCCTTCGCCCAATTCGGCGGCATTGATGATTGGCGCGCCGACGGCACCAAGGCGTTGTACCTCAAAGGGCGGCGAAACAATGACTGGTACTACGCCAAGCTGATGTCTACCTGCCAAGGCTTGAACTTCGCCAACACCATCGGCTTTCGGAACGAAGCGACGGGCAACTTTGACAAGTTCAGCGCCATCATTGTGGATGGCCAGCCCTGCCAGATCACGTCACTCGTCAAATCTGAAAAGCCACCCAAGAAGAAGTAAGTTTTCGTCCAACAGCCCAGTTCAGATTTGGCTTTGCATGGGTTAATCTCGCCCCATACTTGAAATCGCACTCACGGCTTTTGCCACCTTCTTTGTCATCATTGATCCCATCGGCGTGGTGCCGCTGTTTGGGCGCGGCTATGTCCGCGTCACCTACGACTTCTGATCTTTATGTTGCGTGGATCCACGATATCGGCCGCCGCGTTCCGCTATGGACGTGGCGGCATGCAGTCTATCGCCAAAGGATTAAGGTGACGTCAGCCATGAGTTTGGACCTCACATCTCGCCAGCAAACGACGAATGCTGGCTTTCTCGTATCAGCCAAGGCGTGGCGTTTGTGGCTCGTTATTTCGGCGATCGTGTTGTTTTTTCCGGGTCAAGTTCTTGCCCATGCGCAACTCGTCGCGTCCCAGCCGGCTAATAACTCACGCACCGCTTCGCCCAAAGAGATCACTCTAAAATTCAATGGTAAGGCTGAACCCATTTTCTTGCGGCTTCGGGACGAAGGCGCACAAGAGTTGTTGATTTTGTCGAAGCCCACGATCGAAAGAACGACGATCAAATGGGCCGTCGAAGCTGAAATGAAGCCTGGACGGTATTCAATCGAATATCGCGCTGTTACCGCCGACTCCCATGCCGTGAGCGGGAATTTGATATTTGACGTCGAATAGGCTGTTTGTTCCTTTTGTGCCGATGTCCCTCCCAATTACTCCATCCGAGCATACTCGTGATGGAGACAGGGTAGGTTAGGTCGTGCGATGATTTTGCCTCGAAGCCGAACCGGCGGATGAATCGGTGAGTCTTTGCCCAAGGACAGGGGCGTCCGGGCTCGATTGTAGTATTACGCATGCGACCTCAGCGTTCGGCGCAAGTGTGCCTGGCCCAAGATGGTGGTGGGCATTGTCATTTTAGCTAATTTTACTTGATTATGCCGCCGAGCGCAGGCCAACTTCCTGAAGATTTAACAATAGATTAAGGCGCTTTCTGACACGATGGATCGGCTCCATAGCCGCTGATTCTTCTTCAATGTGACAATGCCTATTCTATCAGTTAAGCAGGCGGAGAGAGCAATGGCGTCCAAACTAAAACGCACCACTGGCTATATTGTGGTCGCAGTGCTGACGTTGGCTGTTCTTTGCTACGCTGTTATTCTTACCTGGTTTTATGTCCATCAGGACGACCTGCTCTACCCCGCTGATCACGTAGGCATTCCGCCCGTGGCCAAAGGTCTCGTGGATTTTGAGTTAGTGCAGATCACGACTACTGATGGCGAAACCCTCGCTGGTTGGTGGAAAGCGCCACCTGTGGGCGGTGGTGTGGTGCTTTATCTGCACGGGCAGTTGGGCAGCCTTGGCACCCAGGATTATATCGTTACCCGGTCGCGCGACATGGCCGCGTCCGGGATGGGTGTTCTTGCCATTGATTACCGCGGCTACGGCGGATCCACCGGCCACCCCAGCGAAGCAGGGCTCATCACCGATGCGCGCGCGGCCTATGACTTCATCCAGCGTAGTGCGCCCGACGCGCGCGTAGTCATCTTCGGCACAAGTCTCGGCACCGCAGTTGCCGTCGCCCTTGCAGCTCAAGTGGAGGAGAGCGGAGTATTGCTCGATTCACCCTTTACGTCAGCGCTGCATATCGCCGAGATGCGCTATCCCTGGCTGCCGTCCTCGATCCTGATGCGCGATCATTGGGAGTCTGACATCCGCATCGCCCAGATCAATGCGCCGTTACTAGTTGTTCATTGCGACGCGGACCTGACCGTGCCGTCGGCGACGGGTGCTGCGCTATTTGCTCAGGCAAACGATCCAAAGACAATGATCGTCCTCCCCAATTGCGGCCATATCGAAATATGGAATGGCACCGCAAAGGACAAAATTCTGGAAACGTTACAAGTATGGCTCAAAGAGCCTATCTAAGCTGGCCAATCGTGGCTCATGAGTGAAATATAGACTTCCTCCGTCGCGGGTTTGATATGGATCAAATCCGCGGCAGAGTGACGGTTTTCGGTGAACGTGTGCGCCGCGGCGACAATCAGAAAGTCTTGCGGACAGTGGCGCCGAAGGTGCGCGGCTGGTTCGGGTAGCCCGAGAAGCTGCCCGCCTGTGCCACGGTAGGGAACGCGCTTTGCAGATACTCATCGTTGTTCAGGTTGCGACCCCAGATCATGAGTTCCAACCCGTCAAGTTCGACACCGGCGCTGGCGTTGAGAGTACTCACCCGGCGCGACGCGATGGCCGCCGTCACGTTCTCGACCACCTGTACTTTGCTTTCATAATGATAGTCAGCGCGCACGAAACCATCGTAGCCGCCGATTTGCCATTTGTAGGTAGCTCCGGCTGTGATCGTAGATGAGGCAATGCCGGAAGGCTTGGTACCTGATAAATCGACAGGCCCGTTGGGGCCCTGGGCGCCAGGGTAGGAGTTGTATTTTGGATCAAGGAACGTGCCCGAAATATCAAATTGCCAGTCGCGGTTTGGTTGATATTTGGTCTCGATCTCGATGCCCTTGTTCGACTGTTTGCCGGCGTTGCCCAGCACGAAGCCCGTGCCGACAAAGAGGTTCGACTGGAAGCCCTTGATGCTCTGATCGAACAGGGCAACGTTTACGGAGACTTGCGTCCATTGGCCCTTCATGCCGATTTCATAGACTATTGAGTCTTCGGGCCCCGCCAACCGGGTGCCGTAGCGCCCGTAGTAGGGGTTAACCGCGCCGCCCAGCGGCGAGCGGTCCGAGGTGGTCGGGGCGACCGGCTTACTGTCACGCGAGAGGTTCCATGAGGTTGCCTTAAAGCCCGTCGAAACGCCGCCGTAGGCTTTGATCTCATCGGTAACATTGTAAGCCGCGCGCGCCGTGAAGGTGGTTTTAGAATCGTCCGATGTGCCATTAAACGGAATCACGGGCGACAGGAATTGGAAGGGGTAGAGTGCGAGCAGCGGGTTGCAGGCGGCGCCGGTTGAGGAGGAACAGGGCCGCACGCTCAAGCCATCGGCGGCAGCGGCTGCCGTCGGTACCCGGGCGAAGTTGGCCGGCGTCGCGTCGAGGCCGCCGGTGAGCGTCGAGAAGATTTGCCCGAAGCCGATCTTCGTGAAGTCGAGCGAAGAGAACACGTCATTATTGCTCTGATTGAAGGTGACCTTCTTTTTCGTGCCCGTGTAGGCAACGCCACCGGTCAGGGTCAAATGATCGATGACTTTGTAGTCGGCTTGGCCGAAGACTGTATAAGCGTTGTTCTTTTGCTTGGTGAAGACTGAGCCGCCGGTTCCGGAGGCAAATAAAGTCCCGGTTGGCAGACGGAGGGCGGCCTCAATCTGGCCGAAGGTCGCAGGACTTCCGCCGCTTGCCACAACCAGGGCTGCGGCATAGGGGCGAAACGCCGGCCCCCATTGAATCGTATTATTGTACTTCACCCGCTCGTTGAAATAGTAGCCGCCTAAGAGGCCGGTGAATTTGCTGCCGTCGTCATAGGCCAGGCGCAGTTCCTGCGTGCGTGTGTCCAGGCGCTGGTCATTCTTATTGGTTGGCACCAAGTTGGCACTGGTGAAATCTGTGTCGTAGTTGTATGAGGCGGTTTGTTCGCGAACAGAACTGATTGATGTCAGTGTAAAGGCATTCATATTGTAGTCGACGTGCAGCGAAACGCCGCTGTTGTTGACCGTGTTGAGCGGTACGCTGTTATAGTAGGTGGCGAGGTCGAACGGGCTGCCGGTATAGATCTTTCCACCGAGCGCAGTAACGATCGCGCCGGTAGGCCCATTAACCAGGTTCACTACGCCGCAGCAGGCTTCGTCGATCTTGCTCTTGTCGCCGATGAGCCGCACTTCGAGGTCGTCATTGGCCTTCCACAGCGCCTGAACACGTAAGTCCCAGCGGTCGCGATCGTTGATCTTGACGTTGTTATTAAGGTCGGAGAAATAGCCGTCGCGCTTATTGTGGCTACCGGCGACACTGACTGCGAAATTATCCGTCAGCGGCCCCGTTACCTTGCCCTTGAACAGCATGTGGTCGTAGTTGCCATAAGATGCCTCGACATTGCCGCCGAAATCGAAGGACGGCTTCTGAGTGGCGATGCTGATGACGCCGGCCGAGGCATTCTGGCCGAACAGGGTGCTCTGAGGACCGCGCAACACTTCGACGCGCTGAATGTCCACAAGGTCGCCGATTTGTGACGCCGAGCGCGAACGGTACACACCGTCGACGAACACGCCGACTGATGGTTCAATGCCTGGGTTGTTGGCGCCGTTGCCGAAGCCGCGAATGATGAAGTTAGTTTGGGTCGAGGTCTGCAGCGTCGACACCCGCAGCGAAGGTACGATGCTGGCCAAGTCAGCAATGTCCTTGATCGATGCCTTCTGGATCGCATCCGCCAAAGTCACCGTAATGGCGATGGGAACGTCGGCAAGGGAGGCTTCGCGCTTGGTTGCCGACACAATGATTTCTTCAAGCTTGATGTCCTCCTCTGCCGCCGCACCACCGGCGATCAAAGTAATCGCTGCCACCAAGCCCATTCCAGAATAGCTTTTCATCTAGAACACTCCCCACATTGCGATTTAGAAGATTCCTTTATTGTATATAAATGACAATAACAAGACGTTACAGCTGCGAGTGCGGAGAAGTGGGAGGGCATTGTCACATTGATAGCGGGCTTGCAGCCCTTCTGGCCATCCGTTAGCCAAGCTGATGAATAAAATCAGCTATTCCGGTTACCGGTTTCCGCCCAAGACCAACCACCGCCTAGCGTAATAAAAAATCCCGACGCGCCATGCATGGCTGGGGACCCCGGATTGAGCATACCCCCTGCCGTTTTCGGGGGGATGGGGGTCGGAAAGTGGCGGGGCTGATCCCATTGTATGTCGTCAGAACATTTGCGACCGATGGGGGAGTGATTTAGCGGAGTGTTGGCCAGTAAGGTCGACGAACTTACAATCAAATTTTCGTTCTCGGCTTATAAATTCGTCCACAAAATGAAAGCAGCTTACACTTGCTATTACTTCTTAACCTATAGAGCCGAATCTAAATCTTCGTTTTGTGGCTCTCAGATTCGTGCGCAAAGTGTTTTACGAAGGGCAATCGGCTTTCATCGCATTCGGAGCAACATTCAGCACATAGCGACCTTGTAAACTTGCAGCGGTAAAAATGGCATCGCTCGGCATAAAGCCTTGAGGTCGAGCTAGGCCTGACAGGTCAGCCCAAAATGTGAAAAACATTTGTACTTCACGAACCTGATCACCATTCATCAACACGACAAGCTGGTAGCGATCATCGGCCACCAACTGCGACTGAAGAGAACCGATTGAATTGTCGACCCACCGCGCTTTCCCCAGCACAACATGCTGGCTCAGCGTTTTACCTTGCTCATGGGTCACAAAAAAAATGCGGTCCCAAGGCTGGGGAATGAATCGCGTGGCACAGATGAGAGGATTGTCGGCCAGACCGCGTGGTGTGGCTTCGCGGCTATCTTCGGGCTCGGCGGCATTGGGGTCGGCTGCCGCACGCAAGGCGATGTCGGCTCCAAAGTCGTGAAGCCATGCGGGCGGCACAGTTTTGACATAGAAGTACGAGGCAATCGCCAGCCCCACCGCAATAAAAAGAATGACCACCTTGCCGCTTTGCCACCAGGGCGTGGGCAACGGCTGGGCGTCGTTCACTGCGCCAACTTCTTTTTCAGCAACTCTTGGCACAGCGCCGGATTGGCCTTGCCTTGCGTGGCTTTCATCACCTGACCGACAAACCAACCGATCAGCGCTTCTTTGCCCGCACTCACCTGCGCCACTTTGTCGGCGTTGGCCGCAAGGATGTCATCGATAGCTTTATCAAGCGCACCCGTGTCGGTGATCTGTTTCATGCCGCGCTCTTCGACAATCACATCGGGTGCTTTGCCGGTCTCCAGCATGATCTCGAACACATCCTTGGCCAACCGATTCGAGATCGTGTCGTTCTTGATCAGCGTGATCAGCTTGCTCAGGTCGTCGGCACTGATGGGGCTTTCGGCGATGGAGAGGTTTCGTGCATTGAGCACGGCGAACAAATTGTTCGACACCCAACTATTCGCAAGCTTCCAATCACCCGATTGCGCAGCAACCTTTTCATAAAAGTCAGCGTTCTCTTTTTCGCCTACCAACACGCCCGCGTCGTAAGGGGTGAGGCAGTATTGCGAGATGAAACGCTCTTTCTTGTCGTCGGGCAGTTCGGGCAGCGTGGCTTTAATGCTTGCGACATAAGCGTCATCAAACACCAGCGGCAGCAAGTCGGGGTCTGGGAAATAGCGATAGTCATGCGCGAATTCTTTTGAGCGCATGGTGCGCGTTTCGCCTTTGGCGGAATCGTACTGGCGCGTTTCCTGGTCGATCTTTCCGCCATTCTCATACACATCCACATGACGCTTGGCCTCAAACTCGATGGCCTGCATCACAAAACGCATAGAATTGACGTTTTTAATTTCGCAGCGCGTGCGCAACTCCGTCGAGCCCACCGGGCGCACCGAGACGTTAGCATCGCACCGCATGCTGCCTTCTTCCATGTTGCCATCACAGGTGCCGAGATAGCGCATGATCGAGCGCAGCTTTTTGAGGTATGCGCCTGCTTCGTCGGGGCTGCGCATATCAGGCTTAGATACGATCTCCATCAGCGTCACGCCCGCGCGGTTGAGATCGATGAACGATTTTGTCGGATGAATATCGTGGATCGATTTACCCGCATCTTGCTCTAAGTGCAGACGCTCGATGCCCACCGCGCGCGATGAGCCGTCGGGCATGTCGAGCACCAGTATCCCCTCGCCCACAATCGGCTGATCGAACTGGCTGATCTGATAGCCTTGTGGCAAATCGGCATAGAAATAATTTTTACGCGCAAACACACTACGATGATTGATCTTGGCTTTCAGACCCAAGCCCGTCCGCACGGCTTGCTCAACGGCGACGGCGTTGATAACAGGCAACATGCCCGGCATCGCCGCATCGACGAAGGCAACGTTGGAGTTTGGGTCTGAGCCAAACGTCGTCGACGCGCCCGAGAACAACTTGGAGGCCGAGATCACCTGAGCGTGAACCTCAAGCCCGATCACCACTTCCCAATCACCAGTTTCGCCTTTGATGATGTACGCCATGATTAGCTCTCCCCGATCAGACCGGGAAACTTCGCGCTGTCTTCCAACACCTGGCAGACACGGAATAAGGTTTCTTCGTCCCAGCGTTTGGTCAGCACTTGCAAGCCCAAAGGCAAGCCATGCGCCGTCAACCCCGCCGGAATCGAAGAGCCAGGAATTCCCGCGAGCGAGGCAGGTACCGTGAACACGTCGTTCAAATACATCGCCACCGGGTCAACGACTTTGTCGTTCAGCCCGAACGCAGCGGTAGGCGCGGTGGGCGTGAGAATGGCGTCAACCTTGGCAAACGCTTGTACGAAATCCTGCGCGATCAGCGCGCGAACTTTCTGGGCCTTCAGGTAATAGGCATCGTAGTAACCTGCCGACAGCACATAGGTGCCGATCAGAATGCGCCGCTTCACTTCTGGCCCGAAGCCCGCCGCGCGGGTTTTAGCGTACATCTCATCGAGCGAGTTGCCCGCAACGCGCAGGCCATAGCGCACACCATCATAGCGCGCGAGATTTGAAGACGCTTCAGCGGGCGCCACGATGTAATAAGTCGGCAACGCATATTTTGTATGAGGCAGATCAATCTCGATCACCTCTGCGCCCGCCTCCTTCAGCCACTGCGCGCCTTTATCCCAGAGCGTTCCGACTTCAGCATCCAGACCATCAGGCCGATATTGCTTGGGCAAACCGATCTTCATGCCCTTCACGCCCTTGCCCAACACCGCTTCCACGTCGGGCATGGCCATGGCTGCAGAGGTTGAGTCTTTGGGGTCATAGCCGGTCATGACATTGAGCATAATGGCCGCGTCGCGCACGGTGCGCGTCATGGGCCCGGCTTGATCTAGCGAACTGGCAAACGCAACAACGCCCCAGCGCGAGCAACGCCCATACGTGGGCTTCACACCAACGATGCCGCAAAATGCCGCGGGCTGACGGATGGAGCCGCCCGTGTCGGTGCCCGTCGCGCCCATGGCCAGGTGCGCCGAGACCGCCGCCGCAGACCCGCCCGATGATCCACCCGGCGCTAAGTCATCCGAGTGTCCGCGCGCTTTCCAGGGGTTGACCACGTTGCCGAAGTGGCTGGTCATGTTCGACGAGCCCATGGCGAACTCGTCGAGGTTCAGTTTGCCCAGCATCACCGAGCCTGCATCGCGCAACTTCTGTGACACGGTGCTTTCGTAATTGGGCGTGAAGCCTTTGAGTATATGCGAGCCTGCGGTGGTCTGCACACCTTGGGTGCAGAACAAATCTTTGATGCCAAGCGGAATGCCCTCAAGCGGCTTGGCATCGCTGTTCTTAATGCGGAAGTCAGACGCCTTGGCCCGCTCGCGTGCCAAGTCTGCGGTTTCGGTGATAAACGCATTCAAGTGGCGATGCTTTTCCATCGCTGTGATGTGAGCATCGGTCAACTCCAGAGCTGTAAAATCTTTTTTGCGCAGATGGTCGCGCGCCTGGGCAATGGTGAACCTGGTCAGATCGGTCATGGCCCTTACTCCACAACCTTAGGCACAGAGAAGAAGTGATCGTGCTTATCAGGCGCGTTGGACAACACCTTCTCGGGCTGTGCGCCATCGCTCACGGTGTCTTTGCGCCAGGCCAATGTCATGTCGGTGCCGCCGGTCATGGGGGCGACAGCATCGGTGTTCACTTCTTTCAGTTGCTCGATCCAGTTCATGATGCCCGTGAGTTCCTTGACCATGGGGTCGAGGTCGGCATCCGGGACTTCAATGCGCGCCAAATGGGCGATGCGCCGGACCGTGGCTTTGTCGAGTGACATAGGCTATGGCTCTCTTAGAGATACGGACGCCTGGACCCCTTGAACGAGGCCCGACGCGACCGCAGAAATACAAGGGAAGGCCGCGTTCGTAACATCCACCATGGCGATCTGCAAGCCCACGGAAATCAAGGATAAACTGGCCAAGGGCCAAGCCGTTTTGGGGCTGGATCTGGGCACCAAGACCATCGGCGTGGCCATCTCGGACATCAGCCTGATCATTGCCTCGCCCATGCTCACCATCGCCCGCAAAAAATTCACCCAGGATTACGCCGCTTTGGAAAAGATTATGGCAGAACGGCAGGTAGGCGGGCTGGTGATTGGTTTGCCGGTTGAGATGAACGGGCTGGAAGGCCCACGCGCCCAATCGGCCCGCTCGTTCGCCGACGAAGTACTTAAACGCCGCGATATGCCCATCTCATTTTGGGATGAGCGCCTGTCCACCGCCGCCGTACAGCGCATGCTTACCGACGAAGCCGACATGTCACGCAAACGCCGCGCCGAGGTAGTGGACAAAGCTGCCGCCGCATACATTTTGCAAGGGCTGTTGGATTCGCTGCATCGCGAATTGACCCCAATCGCGCGCGCGTGATTTGCGGAGCACACCTTGCTGCGCCAGGGTGCGTGACATTCAAAAAAGGATTTCACCCATGCGCCGACTCTCTTTCCTTGTATTAGCTTTTGCCGGGCTCTTTTCGCTCGCGGCTTCTGCCACCTCCATCGATATCGGCCCTGCTGTGGGCGCAAAAATCCCCATGCCGTTCAAAGCGCTGGATAAAACCGGCGCGCCAATAACCTATGCAGATATCACGGGCAAGAACGGCACAGTCCTGTTGTTCGTGCGCTCGGGCAGTTGGTGCCCGTTCTGTCAGGTGCAGTTGATCGACGTTAATCGTATCACCGCTGACTTGGCCAAGCGGGGCTACACGCTCGCGGCGCTGAGCTATGACTCGCCCGAGGTGCTGGCGAACTTCGCAGCCTAACGCGGCATCGGCTACACGCTACTGTCGGACAAAAAGTCGGAAATGATCGACGCCTTTGACATCCGCGACCCGCAGTAACCCGCAGGCGATATGGCCCACGGCGTAACTAAGCCCGCGATTTTCATCATCGACACCAAAGGCGTGGTTCAGGCCGAACTCGCCGAAGACGGCTATCGCGTTCACCCCTGTTTGACGCCATGCTGGCCGCCATAGACACGATCAAAAAGTAGTCATTTTGCCGCCCCCGAGAGAGTAACCTCTCGCGGTGCAGCATTTCGCCTTGAGTCGTGCGCTCAAATCCTGCACAAGGCGCGCCTTATGGCCGCGCCTCTTTTCCAACTCAGCAATGTTCATCTCACCTTTGGCGGCACCCCGCTGCTAGAGGGTGCTGCCTTAATGGTGCACGAGAACGCCCGCATTGGCCTGGTGGGCCGCAATGGCTCGGGCAAATCGACGCTGTTGAAAATTGCCGCCGGGCTGCTGGAAGCCGACCGCGCCGACCGCATCGTCCGCCAGGGCGTGAGTATTCGATACTTGGCCCAAGAGCCCGACCTGTCGGGCTACCCCACCACGTTGGCCTATGTGGAAGCGGGCTTGGGCGAGCACGACGAAAATTACCGTGCGGCGTATTTGCTCGATCAACTGGGTATGACGGGCGAGGAAAACCCCGCAAACTTGTCAGGTGGCGAGAACCGGCGCGCCGCACTGGCGCGCGTGTTGGCGCCTGAGCCCGACATATTGTTGCTGGACGAGCCCACCAACCACTTAGATCTGCCCGCTATCGAATGGCTAGAGCAAGAACTGCGTGGTTTGCGATCATCGCTGGTCATCATCAGTCACGACCGACGCTTTCTCTCCAACCTCACACGCTCAACCGTGTGGGTTGACCGCGGTGCAACGCTGAGTGTCGAGAAAGGCTTCGCCGAATTTGAAGACTGGCGCGACGACTATTTGGAACAAGAAGAAATCTCGCGGCACAAACTCGACCGCCAGATTGTGCGCGAAGAAGATTGGGTACGTTACGGCGTGTCGGGCCGACGAAAAAGAAACGTGAAACGCATGGCCAACTTGCAGGGCTTGCGCGAAACACGCCGCGACAACCGCCGCGCCCCAGGCACTGTCAACATGACAGTGGCAGAGGCCGATACGTCGGCAAAACTCGTGAGCAACGCCGAGGGCATTTCCAAAGCCTATGGCGATAACATCATCATCAAAGACCTGACCATCAAAGTAGCGCGCGGTGATCGTATTGGTTTGGTTGGGCCCAACGGTGCGGGCAAAACCACACTACTGAACATACTGACCGGAACACTTGCGCCCGACAGCGGCCAAATCAAAGTTGCGCAGAATTTGCAAATGGTCACGCTCGACCAAAAGCGCGAACTGCTGAATCCAGCGTGGACCTTGAAAGAAGCCTTGGCGGGCGAACGCGCCGACTTCGTGCAAGTGGGCGACACCAAGCGCCATGTTATCGGCTACATGAAAGATTTTTTGTTCACGCCTGAGCAAGTCAAGACCACAGTCGACAGACTCTCGGGCGGCGAGCGTGGACGATTAATGCTGGCGCGTGCGCTGGCTAAGCCGTCGAATTTTTTGGTTCTGGACGAACCCACCAATGATTTAGATTTGGAAACCCTCGACCTGCTGCAAGAAATGATCGCCGATTATGCCGGCACGGTTCTGATTGTCAGCCACGACCGCGATTTCCTTGACCGCACCACCACATCCATTGTGTGCAGCGAGGGGCGTGGCACGTGGGCTGTGTATGCCGGTGGCTATTCCGACATGGTGGTGCAGCGCGGCTCGGGCGTGGCTGCGAAAGTTGTGAATCGCAGTGGTTCGAAAACCAGCGACGAACCTGTTGCGCCCGGATCATCACAACCCGCCGCACCGCCTCAAGCAAAGCGCAAACTTAGCTTTAAAGAAAAGCACGCCATGGAAACGCTGCCAGGGCGCATGGAAAACCTGGAAGCCGACATCGCCAAGCTGGAAGATAAAATGGCGACGCCCAATTTATTCAAGAGCGATCCTGAGACTTTTGCCAAAACCGCTGCCGCACTTGAAAAGACGAAGTCAAAACTCGCCAAGGCCGAAGAAGAATGGTTGGAGCTTGAGATGCTGCGCGAACAGGTTGAGGCTTAAGCCTGCGCCACTGGCAAATATTTCCTCGTCAGTTCTTCCGACTTGGCCCACAGTTTCGCGGCCAGTTCCATGTTCTGCATGTTCGCAGTTTGTGGAATCACGGGGTTGCAGTCTTCAAAATACAACCCGCTGGTCGTCGCGAGAGCTGGAGCAGTGGCAACATAGCTTTGTGTGGCCGCACCT
Organism: Rhodospirillaceae bacterium; assembly: GCA_002737725.1. GTDB lineage: Bacteria > Pseudomonadota > Alphaproteobacteria > Rhodospirillales > Rhodospirillaceae. The sequence continues at coordinate 36,674 of NSIP01000013.1, read as the reverse complement.
TCTTCTGGCGTTTTCATAAACGTCCAGCCAATCAAACTTGCAGCAATGCGCACATAGAACGGAAAGTGACGGCCTAAGTTTGTATTGATGATACCGGGATGAATGGAATTTGATGTCGTGGTGGTTCCTGCTAAACGCTTGGCTAACTCCAGCGAGTATAAACCATTGGCCAACTTCGATTGGCCGTACATTTTATTGGGGGTATAGTCTCGCTTGCCATCAAGGTTATCGAACTCGATACCCGCTTCTGGGGCCCAGCGATAACCCATGGAACTAACAATCACCACGCGCCCCTGAGGTGCGGCCTTTACTTGGTCGATGAGGTGATTGCCCAGAATAAAATGACCCAGATGATTAACCACAAAATGCTTTTCGATGCCGTAGACTTGCTCTGGCTGTTGCAGCGCCATGATGCCCGCGTTGAGCATCAACACGTCGATGGGCTTAGCAGTGGCCTTCACGGCTTCGGCCGCTTTTTGAACCGTATCGAAATCTGATAACTCGCAGGCAAAGGGTGTAGCCGTGCCTTTGTTGCCGGGCAGCGCCATGACTTGCGCAATGGCCTCGGCTGCCTTGTCGGTGGTGCGCGCCAGGCCCAACACGTTGGCCCCGCGCATCATCATCACGCGCATGGTCTCGAACCCGAGGCCTGAGTTGCAGCCGGTGATCAGCACCGTCTTGCCGGACATATCAATACCGTCAGTTACCTGTTCGGCGGTGGATTTTTTATCGAACGTGCTGCGCACCGCGCCCGGCACCAGCAGCGCATCCTTCATGGGTTCTTGCTTTTCTTTATCTTGCGCAAAAGCAGATGCAGCTGCGCTGACGGCCAGCGCTGAGCCTGCGGCCAGAACCTGACGACGGCGGATGGATGTTCTCATGTGAAGCTCCCCAAATGGTTTCGTCTGTACACAGCGATTGATGAGCTAGATTACACTGATAAATGACTGTGAGGCGAGCCCGACCCAATCAACTCTGCCGTCCGACCACCTTGCGGAGGTTCTGTGATAAGACCCTTCGAAGGAAATCCCTTGCGGCGCCCCGTTCCTCTTTTTTAGACCCGGCAGCCGACCGAGCCTGCTATATTGATGAAGGCTTGGATAAGTAATTTCAAAACAACAGTGACCACCTGCGATGACGCGCGACATCAAAACAGCTAAAAAGACTGCTGAAAAGGAAATGCACTCAGGCCCTGATACCGTTACATCGGTCGTCCGGTCTTTTGCAATTTTGACAGCCTTGAATACGAAGAACGGCTCGACCGTATTGCAGCTCTCGGCCATGACTGGTCTTCCCAGGGCCACAGCGTACCGCATTCTGGCTACGCTCGTGAATCTGGGGTACGTCGAGCGCGGCAACGAGAACGGTGCATTTTTCCTGACGGGGAATGTGCTTGACCTCAGCAAAGGCATTGACGGCCAAGCCTGGGTGAAAGATTACGGCAAGCCCTTGATCTCGACACTGGCCAGCGATGTGGTCTGGCCTGTCAGTCTGACAATCCCACGCGATGCGACCATGGTGATGCGCTTATCAAGCGACTTCGAAAGCCCGATGATCGAGACGCGCTTTCATACCGGCACGCTCTTGCCACTGCTTGCCACTGCCTCGGGCCACTCCTATCTGGCCTTTAGCGCGCCTGAATTGCGTGAGGAACTCATGACCGCCAGCATGACCGACACCTATAACAAATTGCGCGGCACGCCGGCGCAATTGACGACCTTTCGCGGGGCGCTGCCCACCATCCTCGAAAAAGGCTACGCCTTTTTTTCAGGCTATGCCCATAACGCAGGCCTAAAGCGAACCGCCGCCATTGCCGTGCCGATCATGGTCAAGAAAAAGGTCGTCGGGTGTTTATCCATGCGCTTCTTTGCAACCGTTCTGAACAAGAAGGTTCTGGAAGAAAAGTACGTTCAGATTTTTAAAGACGCCGCACATAGCTTGGAAGCCAAAATCGGCTGAGCGAGATTCAGGGATGTGATGGCCCGACATCCCCACGTCTCCCGCTTTCCAGAGCGCGTCGCGTTTTGTCCACCCGGTGGCCGGTAGTACCTGTAAATTTGTACTTTAACAGGCCGAGCACCAGGTCTGCGGTTCAGCTTGACCGCACCCACGACCCTGCCTATGGTCCCGCTTTATGCGTGACCAGGTCTTCCCCCACCGTCATCTTTTGGGTATCGAAGGCCTAACCCCTATAGAAATCAATCATCTGTTGGACTGCTCCGAGCGCTATATCGCGCTGAACCGCAGCACCCATAAAACCACCGAGGCCCTGAAGGGCCGCACCATCATCAACCTGTTCTTTGAGAACTCCACCCGCACACGCACCTCGTTTGAACTGGCCGGTCTGCGCCTCGGCGCACACGTGATCAACATGCAGGTCGAGACCAGCTCGGTCACCAAGGGCGAAACCCTGATCGACACCGCCGTGACGTTGAACGCCATGCACCCCGATGTGCTGGCCGTGCGTCATTCGGACTCGGGAGCGGTCAAGCTCCTGGCTGACAAGGTGAACTGCGGGGTGGTCAACGGCGGCGACGGCAGCCACGAGCACCCCACGCAAGCACTGTTGGACGCCCTCACCATTCGCCGCCGTAAAGGTAAGCTGAATGGGTTAGTGGTGGCTATTTGTGGTGACGTCTTGCATAGCCGCGTGGCGCGGTCGAACTTCCACCTCTTACTGACCATGGGCGCGCGGGTACGCATCATTGCCCCGCGCACCTTGATTCCATCGGGGATTGAGCGGCTGGGCGTCGAGGTGTTTACCGACATGGCCAAGGGCCTGAGGGACGCAGATATTGTGATGATGCTGCGGGTTCAGCACGAGCGCATGAAGGGCAGCTTTATCCCCTCGGTGCGCGAATACTTCCGCTTCTTCGGGCTTGATCGCGCCAAGCTTTCGCAGGCCAAACCCGACGCGCTGATCATGCATCCTGGCCCCATGAACCGGGGCACCGAGATTGATAGCGACGTGGCCGATGACTTCGAGCGCAGCACCATCCGCGAGCAAGTGGAACTGGGCGTCGCCGTGCGTATGGCGGTGCTGGAAATTCTGGCACAAAACGGGGCTGCCGCATGAGCATCGCAGCCCCTGGCAAAGTCGCCTACATCAACGCCCGCATCATCGACCCAGCCACAGGTTTTGATGGGCCGGGCGAACTGCTTACAATCGGCGAGGAAATCGCCGATGTCGGTCGCAAGTTGTTTGAGGGCAAGCCGCCCAAGGATGTGCAAATCATCGACTGCGACGGGCAATGCCTAGCGCCTGGGTTGGTCGACATGCGGGTGCAACTGCGCGAGCCGGGTGAGGAACATAAAGAGAGCCTGAAAAGCGGTTGCGAAGCCGCCGTCGCGGGCGGGGTCACCACCATGGTTGGCCTGCCCAACACCAACCCGATTATCGATGACGAAGCTACGGTGGAGTACGTCGCACGCCGCGCGCGCAAGCAAGCGCTGACGAAGGTGTATGTCTACGGGGCTGCGACCAAGGGCCTGCTGGGCAAAGAATTGGCCGAGATGGGCTTGCTGGCCGAAGCCGGAGCATTGGGCTTTACCGACGCCACAAAAGCCATCGCCGACGCCCAAGTGCTGCGCCGCGCACTCGCATACGCAGCCACCTTCAATTTCCTGATCATCCAACACCCCGAAGAGCCCTCGCTGGCCAACGGTGTGATGAATACGGGCGAAATCTCCACCCGCATGGGGCTTTCCGGCATCCCACGTGAAGCCGAGATTATTATGCTGGAACGTGATTTACGCTTGGTGGCCATGACCGGCGCGCGTTACCACGCAGCCCATATTTCAACGGCTGAGAGTGTCGAAATCATTGCCCGGGCCAAGGCGCGCGGCCTGAATGTCACGTGCGATACCGCGCCGTTCTATTTTGCGCTCAATGAAATGGCCGTGGGCGACTACCGCACCTTCGCCAAACTCTCGCCGCCCTTGCGCACCGAGGATGATCGCCAGGCCATTGTCGAGGGCTTGCGGTCAGGCATCATTGATTGCATTGCCAGCGACCATGCGCCACACGACCAGGACTCCAAGCGGCTCCCCTTCGCGCAGGCTGCATTTGGGGGCAGCGGCTTAGAAACCTTGCTGGCGGTGTCCATCGGCCTCCATCACAGCGCCGATATGAAACTGATCGATGTATTGCGCCGCCTCACCGTGGAACCAGCGGCTCTGCTGGGCCTTGATGCCGGACGTTTGGCGAAGGGCAAAAAAGCTGACTTGGTGATGTTCAACCCCGACCGAGGCTGGAAAGTTGTGGCCGATGACTTCCGCTCCAAGTCCAAGAACTCCCCCTTCGACGGCCAGCCGGTTCAGGGCAAGGTGCTGCGCACCGTCATTGATGGGCGTTGCGTATTCTCTGCGACAAGTGGCGCTGTATCATGACGCCCGCGCCGACAGAACTTACTTTGGCTGCTGAAATTGTCGCGCTGTTGATCGGCTATGGCTTCGGCTCTCTGCCGTTTGGTCTGGTGATCACGCGGATGGCGGGCTTGGGCGACATCAGGTCCATCGGTTCAGGCAACATCGGCGCAACCAACGTTTTGCGAACGGGCCGTAAGGATCTCGCTCTTGCCACTTTACTTCTGGATAGCGGCAAAGGGGCCATTGCCGTCATCATCGTCAGACTGCTTGCCGATGGCCCGGCGGCAGAAATCCTTGCGTTGATTGCTGGCGTTGGCGCTGTCATCGGCCATAACTTTCCGATGTGGCTTAACTTCAAGGGCGGCAAAGGCATGGCGACGACCATCGGCCTGATCATCGCCGCTGTTCCTGTGGTCGGAGGTATGGCTTGCCTCACCTGGCTCGTGATCGCGGCGATCTTTCGCTATTCCTCGCTTGCTGCATTGGTCGCCTTAGCGCTTGCCCCCGCATACGCATACATACTCGGCTATCCAAATGCCGCACTCGCATTCTTGGTGCTCGGGATTCTCGGTTGGGCGCGCCACCATCAAAATGTCGTCCGCCTTGTCAAAGGCACCGAGTCCAAGATCGGCGGGGCAAAATCTGCTTGAGTAAAGATAACGCGACAAAAACCCTCAGCAGCGATGAACTGATCGCTTGGTTGAGCTTGATTGGCACCGATGGAATCGGCCCGATCACCTTCAAGCAACTTCTGAACAAACATAGCTAAGCCCCAAGCGCGCTGTCAGCTTTCGTCATTTCAAGTAAAACCTACGCTGTACCTGCAACCGACATTATCGAGCGCGAACTTCAAGCAGTATCGCGCGATGGCATTCGCGCCATACCGTCGGGCGAAATCAGCTACCCCGATGCGCTACGACAAATCGACGATGCGCCGCCGGTCTTATGGGTCATGGGCACCCCCGACATACTCCATCGTCCCTGTATCGGCGTGGTGGGCGCGCACAACGCCAGCCTCAACGGCAAGAAGTTCGCCAAGAAACTCATCCTAGATCTGGCCGATGACATGTACGTCGTCGTCTGGGGTTTGGCCCGCGGCATTGATGGCGCTGCACACGAGGGCGCATTAAGCCAGGGCACCACCATTGCCTTATTGGCCTCGGGCGTTGATGTGGTTTATCCACCCGAACATCGCGCGCTGTATCAGAAAATTATCAAAAGCGGCGCCTTGATTTCTGAATTTAAACCCACGACCGAGCCCCAAGCTGGGCATTTCCCGCGCCGCAACCGGATTATCTCTGGCCTCAGTAAGGGCGTAATTCTCGTTGAAGCGACGCTCAAATCGGGCTCGCTGATCACGGCCCGTCAGGCGCTGGACCAAGGCCGCGAGGTGTTCGCGGTGCCGGGCTCGCCGCTCGATCCCGGGTCGGAAGGACCCAATAGCCTGATTCGCGACGGGGCGGTGTTAGTGCGCTCGGTCGAGGACATATTGGAGGTCATCGGGCGGCCCGAGAAAAAAGATTTAAAGTTAATGTCATAAATCAATAAAGAATCACAAGTTATTGGATTTTATCATTATATTTATACTGAATCACTCAAAGGGAAGGCCCTTCAGGCCCTCGGGCATACCCCCGTTGCGGTTGACGAACTGGTGCGTCAATGCCAAGTGTCCGCCCCTTCATTAACCACCCTTTTGCTTGAGATGGAACTTGAAGGAACTGTGGAGCGTTATCCGGGCAACCGAGTAGCGCGAATTGGAAAGGTTTGAATTTATTAACTTTTCCGAGTTACCACATTCAAAAGCGCGTTCTGATAGGTGCCGGGTGGCACCCGGTAAGTTCGAAGCCACATAAGAATTAAGAATGAAGTCAGATTTCAGGGAAGTAGGGCGTCCGATGCAGGTCGTCATTGTTGAGTCACCGGCGAAAGCCAAGACTATCAATAAGTATCTCGGCGAGGGCTATCATGTCCTGGCCTCCTACGGGCATGTCCGCGATTTGCCCCCCAAAGATGGCTCGGTACGACCCAACGAAGACTTCGCCATGGATTGGGCGGTCGACCCGGGCTCGATGAAAAATCTCAAAGCCATCGTCGATGCCGTGAAGGACTCGGATGGCGTGATCTTAGCGACCGACCCTGACCGCGAGGGCGAGGCTATTTCATGGCATGTGCTCGACGAGCTGAAAAAACGCAAAGCCATCAAGAAGGGCCTGCCGGTTAAGCGCGTCACCTTTAACGCTATTACCAAGAACGCCGTGCTGGATGCCATGGCGCACCCCCGCGATCTGGATCAGCCGCTGATCAACGCCTACCTCGCCCGCCGGGCCTTGGACTATTTGGTGGGCTTCACGCTCTCGCCGGTTCTGTGGCGTAAGCTGCCCGGTGCCAAGTCCGCAGGCCGCGTGCAGTCTGTGGCACTTCGGATGATTTGCGAGCGTGAGCTTGAGATTGAGAAGTTCAAACCCCAAGAATACTGGTCGGTCGACGTCGATATGAAGACCGATAAGGACGAGCCCTTCACGGCCCGTCTGACGCATTTCGATGGCAAGAAGCTCGATAAGTTTGACCTCAATAACGAAGCCATCGCCAAGCGTGCTGCTGAGGCCGTGGAAAAAGGTAAGTTCACGGTCACCACCGTCGACAAAAAGACCAAACAGCGCCGCCCTTACGCGCCCTTCACCACCTCGACATTGCAACAAGACGCCTCGCGCCGCCTGTACTTCACCGCGCGCCAGACCATGACGATTGCTCAAAGGCTTTATGAAGGTGTCGATATCGACGGCGAAACGGTTGGGCTGATTACTTATATGCGCACCGACGGCGTGCAGATGGACGCCGATGCGATTACCTCGGTTCGCTCGCTGATCGGCGACACCTACGGCAAAAACTTTCTGCCCAAAGAGGCCCGGGTCTACGTCTCGAAAGCCAAGAACGCCCAAGAGGCCCACGAAGCTGTGCGCCCGACCGATCCGCGCCGCACGCCCAAGGACATGGCTGCGTTCCTGAACGCCGAACAACTCAAACTCTATGACCTGATTTGGAAGCGCACGGTCGCCAGCCAAATGGAAGCCGCTTTGTTCGATCAGGTGGCCGTCACCGCGACCACACCCGACCAAAAAGTCCATCTGCGTGCCAACGGTTCTGTGATTAACTTCAAGGGCTTCCTGGAAGTCTATGAAGAAGCGCCGTCACTGGCGACGACCGCAGAAGCCGAGGAAGAAGGTGTCGGTCGCATCCTACCGGCCATGAACGAAGGCCAAGGCGTTGCGCCAACTCTGGTCACCCCTGCGCAACACTTCACTCAGCCACCGCCGCGCTTCTCGGAAGCCAGCCTCGTTAAGGCTCTGGAAGAGCAAGGAATTGGTCGCCCGTCGACCTACGCATCCATCATCCAGGTGCTGCAAGATCGCAAGTACTGCCGCATGGATAACCGCCGCTTCATCCCTGAAGACAGCGGGCGCGTGCTGATTTCGTTCCTGGAAAACTTCTTCCTGCATTATGTCGAGTACGACTTCACAGCAAACCTGGAAGGGCAGCTCGACGAAATCTCAAACGGCAGCCTCGATTGGAAAAAAGTCTTGGCCGAGTTTTGGTATGATTTCCATGCCGCAGTTGAAGGCACCAAAGATCTGACGCGCACGGCTGTGATTGATGCCCTCGACGCGGCTCTTGAACCCCACCTCTTCCCCGAGCGGGCCGACGGCACCAATCCACGTAAGTGCCCAGCCTGTGTTGATGGCCGTATCGGCCTGAAGTTCGGCAAGTTTGGCTCGTTCATCGGGTGCAGCAAATATCCTGAATGCCGTTACACCCGGCCCTTAGGCGCAGCCGAACCAGCTGAAGGTTCAATTGCCGTCAATGGCCCGAAAGAACTGGGGCTCGACCCAGTCACAGGCTTGAAGATCACACTGCGCGTTGGCCCTTATGGCCCCTATGTGCAGCTGGGTGGCGAAGAGGCCCCACCTCCACCGCCTGCCGTAGCAGTATCAGCCGAACCCGAAGTCGTCGAACTCAATGCCAAGGGCAAGCCCAAGAAGAAGCGCAAAAAAGCTGCGCCCAAAGGGCCGAAGCCTAAACGCGCGTCGATCCCCAAGGGCATCGACCCCAACGGCATTGAACTTGCGGCGGCCCTGAAGTTACTGGCCCTTCCACGTGAAGTCGGCGCGCACCCCGAAACCGGCGAAATTATTTTTGCTGGCAATGGGCGCTTTGGCCCCTACCTTAAACTCGGCGACCGCTTCCAATCGCTGAAAGGCGATGACAACGTGCTTGAGATTGGCCTGAACCGCGCTGTCGTGGTCCTGGCCGAAGGCGCGGAACGTGCGGCGGCCCGCAACGCCAAAACCGCAGGTAAAATTTTAGGCCCGCACCCGACTGATGGCAAAACCATTAGCCTGCGCGCAGGTCGATTTGGCGCGTACGTGCAACATGGCGACGTGCGCGCCACCTTGCCACGCGGAACCGAGGCTGACTCGATCACCATCGACTCTGCTGTCACGCTGCTGGCTGAAAAAGCCGCCAAAACGCCAGTCAAAGCCCCCCCCAAAGGCCGCGCCAGCGGTCGCACAGCAGCACGAAAATCAGCAAGGGCTTAAGCAGGCGCTCAGCACAAGAGTGCTGAATCCATTCGCCGTCATCTCAAACCACACTTAAGATGGCGGCAGAACCACGCCACCTCCTCTTTTTTTACATACATACGGATATTTAATTGAACGATCCCAGGACGCGAGTGCGTCAACCCGAACTCCAGCGGCACAACCTGAAAAAGGTTTCCCCGCTTCCCACCGAAGAGCAGATTCGCGAATTCATTCGTACGTCTAAAGGCCCTGTGGGCAAGCGCGAAGTTGCGCGCGCGTTTAACATTCGCGGGCCAGCCAAGATCGCGCTTAAAGCGCTGATGAAGCAGATGTCCATGCCCGGCGACATCGCGAAGGGCAAACGCCGCTTCCAGAAAGCCGGCGCTTTGCCCCCTATCGATGTCATCGAAGTCTCGACCATCGACAAAGATGGCGACCTGTTCGGCAAGCCTGTGAACTGGGCCTTCGAGGCCCCGCCCCCCGCGATCCTCATTATCGCCAAGCCCGGACGCGGCCACGCTCTGGGCTTAGGTGATCGCGTACTCGCAAAAATCACGCCCGCAGGCGATGACGCCTATGAGGCGCGGGTCATGAAGCTGATGCCCGCTGGTGCCGGTCGATTGATGGGCATTTATGAATCCCAAGCCGTCGGCGGACGCTTGCGACCTGTGGACCGGCGTTATCGGCACGAGGTGCATATCGCCGAACGCGATAAAGGGGGTGCCGAGAACGGCGATTTGGTGGCCGTCGAGATCGTAGCCACGAAACATCACGGCCCACAACAAGCCCGCGTGGTCGAGCGGTACGGCAAAATGGAACGGGCGAGAAACCTGAGCCTGATTGCCATTCAGGCCCACGGCATTCCGCATATTTTTTCCGAAGATGCCGAACAACAAGCACGCAAAAGCAAAGCCGCAACCTTGGGAACACGCACGGATATCCGCGATATCCCGCTGGTCACAATCGACGGCGAGGACGCCCGCGATTTCGATGATGCGGTGTGGGCCGAGGCTGACGCCGACCCCGCCAATCCGGGCGGCTGGCACCTGTTGGTGGCCATTGCAGATGTATCTTGGTACGTGCGCATGGGCGACGCGCTGGACAAGGATGCCTACGACCGCGGCAACTCCACCTACTTCCCCGACCGCGTTGTGCCGATGCTGCCCGAAGAACTTTCCAACGGGTGGTGCTCTCTCAAGCCCAAGGAAGACCGCCCGTGCCTGGCTGCGCACATGTGGATCGACAAGAGTGGAAAATTACTACGGCACAAATTCATTCGTGGGTTGATGAAATCGATCGCACGGCTGACCTATAACCAAGTTCAAGCGGCCATAGACGGCCACCCTGACGACACCACGGGCCCACTGATCGAGCCAATCTTGAAGCCACTTTATGGTGCATACCGCGCGCTGCTGAAGGCGCGCGATGAGCGCGGCACACTGGAACTTGATCTGATTGAGCGCCAAATCATCGTCGACCGCGAAGGTCATATCAAAGGCGTGGTCCCCCGCGCGCGCTACGATAGCCATAAATTGATCGAAGAGTTTATGATCAACGCCAATGTTGCGGCGGCAGAGCGCTTGGAAACCTCGGCCTACCCTTGCGTTTACCGCATTCACGAACGCCCCGACCCAGAGCGTGTGGCGAACCTCAAAGAAGCCTTAAGCACGCTCGACCTGCCAACGCCTAACCCAACATCGGCCAGGCCCGCAGACTTCAACCGCATCCTCACCAAGGTGCGCGGTGGACCGCACGAGCACTTGGTGAATACTTTAGTCCTACGCACGCAGTCGCAGGCTGTGTATAGCCCTAGCAATGTTGGGCACTTTGGTCTGGCCCTGCGGCGCTACGCCCACTTTACATCCCCGATCCGCCGCTACGCCGATTTGATGGTCCATCGGGCCTTGATCGCTGCCGAGAAACTGGGCGAAGGCGGTTGGGATGCGGCGCGCGACCCGAATGTCGAGGATATGGCCGAGTACATTTCCATTACCGAGCGGCGCTCCTCCAAGGCCGAACGCGAAACAGTCGACCGGTTCACCGCCTCATACCTAGGTAACCAAATCGACGCCACGTTCCGGGGGCGCGTCAACGGCGTCAGCCGATTTGGGATCTTTATTACGCTCGATGAGACCGGGGCCGACGGCATTATGCCGATGCGCAACCTGCCAAACGATTATTATGACCTCGACGAAGCGCATCACCGCTTGATCGGTCAGCGCCATGGGTTAGTCTTGCAAGTCGGCCAAACGGTTGTGGTGCGACTTAAGGAAACGGACGATATTACAGGCAGTATTGTTTTCGAGTACGTCGAGGGGAGCGGCCCAGCGCGTGAGAATACGAAACCGATCAGAGGCTTCCGCCAAAATCGCAAAGCGACTCACAAGCGACGCCGCTAACCGGAGCTTCCTTCAGTGTGCGCTGATATATACGTTTTGTGTGGTGATGTTGGTGAGTTGCGCAAACCAACCCTCAACCCAGCGCACCTCGCGCAGCGCAACACCATCAGAACATGAAGCGATTGCCAGCGTCTTGCGTGCGGGTTTTGGCGAGATTCGCGATAAAGGCTTGATTGAGCTGAAGACGGGCGAATTGTTTCTAGCCGGCCTCGACAACATCGACCACCTCGATCCAGCGCTGCATCTAGAAACTGACGATAATCAAATCACTTTAATCTACGCAGATCAAACATCTTCTCCGGTCACAATGCCTGCGGCCGATGACATGCAAGGATGGATTGTCGCGACAACAAAGATTTTTGAGCGCGCTCAAGCCCTATCGCCGATTGCTGAGGTCGCCGACCGGGACGCGCTGTATCAATTTATGTTCGAAGGCGCGTTAGCAAAGATTGACAATTATTCGCGCTATTCTGGCGGACGCAACGCGCGCGCTAATCGCGCGACGCGAAACGGCTTTATTGGGATTGGCATTGATTACGACATAGTGCCCGGTGGCGCAATTGTGCGCTTGGTCATCGCAGATGGCCCCGCGGCACGCGCTGGCATTCAGATCGACGACATGATTTCATCAGCCGACAATAAAAGCCTCGTCGGAATGACACGCGAAACGGCACGCCGTTACATAGCAGGCCCCCCCGATAGTGTGGTTAAGCTGTTGATTTTCCGCACGGGAGAGGACCGCGCATTGCTATATCCCGTCCGGCGCAGCTTGATTGTGCCCAAAACCGTTGAAGCAACCGCCACAGATGGCATCGCGTTCATCAGAGTTCGCAGTTTTAACATCCGCACAAGTGCAGATGTTGAAGCTGCGATTACCGACGCGAAAGCGCAGTTTGGTGGCAAGCTCAAGGGCGTCGTGATGGATCTGCGTGGCGATCCTGGCGGGTTGCTCGATCAAGCGGTCGATTTAAGCGATTTGTTCTTAGACGGCGGCACCATCACCACCCTGTCGGGGCGTCACCCTGGTGCCAAACAATACTATACGGCACGACCCGGTGACATTGCCGATGGCAAACCGATGGTGGTGCTGGTGGATGGAAAGTCTGCATCGTCATCGGAAATCATGGCTGCCGCACTGGCCGATAATGAACGTGCGATTATCATAGGCACTAACACGCTTGGGAAAGGATCAGTCCAGACCTTGATACGATTGCCAAACGATGCCGAAATCGCGCTGACCTGGGCTGAGGTCGTCACACCTGGCGGGTATCGCATGCATGGGCTGGGGGTGCTGCCAACCATCTGCACCAGCAGCTACGATGGCACCCTGGCAGGGATCATGGAACACGTCTACCGCCGTGAAGCCCCCTGGCGCGCCCAGCCTGAAGCTTGGCGAACCACCGAGCGCACCACCGAGGCCACGGCTCAACTCCGCAATCTCTGCCCCGCCCAATCGCGCCCGGATGCACCCATCGATCAAGCTTTGGCCATCCGCGTTGCCACAGATCAGGCCCTGTATGTGCAAGCATCGTCGGCGAGCATTGCCGCAAGCCGATAACACACTGATTTATAGTGATTTATCGTCTTTTACGTGCGCTTGACTTCGGGCAATCGCGGTGTATTGTCCGCTCCTCTCGCTCAGAGGCCCTTTCGACTTAAAGCCCGCGTGAGATCACGATCGTTAGGAAGATTGAGCCATGGCCAAAACCGCAACCATTCAGATCAAACTCGAAAGCACCGCCGACACGGGCTTTTTCTATGTCACGAAAAAGAACCCTCGGACAAAAACCGAAAAGCTGGAGCTGAAAAAGTATGATCCTGTCGTGCGCAAACACGTGATCTTCAAAGAAGGTAAAATCAAGTAGCCGAGAAGGTACTTGATACGATGAAGCCCGCCTCAACTGGCGGGCTTTTTTTGTGGGTGAGAAGTTATGCAGAGCCCGAAGATACCGCTTTCACATTGCGACCAACTCATAAAAAAATCCTCAACTCGGTTGTCATCGCCCAATTTATTCGGGCGATCCATCTTTCCACAAGCAATGATGCAGGTTAATGAATGGATTGCCCGAATAAATCGGGCAATGACAAAAAGGGAAAGTGGCGTTTACCAAGTGTGCGCTTAGGCCGCAGGGCGCGGTTCGAGGAAGTTTGCAATCGTCTGGAGAAAATTATTCACCGAGATGGGCTTGGCGATCTCAAGGCCTGAAACTTTGGGCAACTAAATATCCATCAGAATGAGATCAGGACGCTGCTTGCGCGTCATGCCCATGACATCTCGCCCATCACGCATTTGCAACGTGTTGTAGCCGCGGGTCTCGAGCAAATCGTTGAACAACTTCATGTTTAACTCATTGTCTTCGACGATGAGAATGGTCTTCGTCATGCAAAGTCCTGAGAAGCGCAAATCGAATGCATCGATACAGTTTCGAGCAAAATCTATAGCGTTGTCTAAAAATAAGAAGGCCTAAATTCGACCAGAAAGAGCAAACGACTCATTTAAAAACGACGGTTTTACTGGCATTTATTAAAACCCGGCGCTGCGCATGATAGCGCACGGCTCGCGCCAGCACGACGTTTTCCAGATCGCGCCCGATGCTAACCATATCGGCAACCGTATGGGTATGATCGACACGCTCGACGGCCTGATCGATGATCGGCCCCTCGTCGAGGTTGGGGGTGACATAGTGCGCAGTCGCACCGATAATTTTTACACCACGATCAAACGCCTGCTGGTAGGGTTTAGCGCCCTTAAAGCTCGGCAAGAACGAGTGATGAATATTAATGCATCGCCCGGCCAAGCGCTCACAAGCTTCAGCGCTTAGCACCTGCATGTAGCGCGCGAGCACCAGCAGTTCGCCGCCGAGACTGTCAAACAAGTCGAGAACCTGACTTTCTTGCGCAGCCTTGACTGAGGGCGCGACAGGAAAGTGATGATAGGGAATTCCGTCGCGTTCAACAACACTGCGCAAGGTGTCGTGATTTGAAATGACGCCGACAATATCGACGGCCAACTGCCCTGTATTCCAGCGGTGCAGCATATCATTGAGGCAGTGACCGAAGTTAGAAACGGCAACAAGAACGCGCGGCTTATGATGCCAAGACGTCATCTCCCAGGCCATACCAAAGCTCAGCGCAACGGTTTCAAAAGCTGATTTAATCTGGGGCGCAGTGGAGCTTTTCTCGCTTCGTGTGAAAACCGCACGCATAAAAAAACGGTTCGTGGACGGATCACCATACTGGTTCGACTCGTCGATGAAGCATGATTGATCGCACAAGAACCCCGCCACAGCGGCAACCAGGCCGGTGGCATCGGGGCATGTGATGGTCAGAACATGGCGGTCAGGCTGTGACATTGAAATGATCGGCACTTGAGAATAAGGATCGCCATCTGTGCAGAGGAAAGCACAAAGCGCAAGATGCCCGCAAAGAAAACGACCGGATCAAACTCTGATCCAGCCGTTATTTATGTGAGCTTTATTAAGCTGCGATCTTATGCGGCAAAGCTTTGGAGACCGCTGATTCAATCGACGTTATCGCATCGAGCACCGCCTTTTGCAGCTTGGCAAAGGCTTTGTTCTCGATCTGGCGAACACGCTCGCGGCTGATGCCAAAATCAACGCCGATGTCCTCAAGCGTGCGAGGCTCGTCGATCAACCGACGCTGTTCAATCACCGTGCGCTCGCGGGGCGTCAGCACATCTAAGGCTTCACGCAGCAACTTCATGCCAACCGTGCGTTCCTGACTGTCACCTAACACCGTCTCCTGGTTGGGGCGATCATCGACCAGTAAATCCTGGCGCTGCAAGTCGGCCTCTTCACCAACCGGTTGGTTGAGCGAGCTATCGCCCAGTGACAAACGGCGGTTCATATCGTGAACTTCTTTGGTCGACACATCGAGGCGTTTGGCGATGGTTTCGGCGGCTTCGTGTGGAATGTCGCCTTCGTCGTAAAGCCCCAGCTTGGCTTTCAACTTGCGCAAGTTGAAGAACAGCTTTTTCTGAGCAGCGACCGTGCCAACTTTCACCAGCGACCACGAATTCAACACGTGCTCGTTAATGGCGGCCTTGATCCACCACATGGCATACGTGGCCAAACGGAAACCACGATCTGGCTCGAACTTACGCACGGCACGCATCAGGCCGACGTTGCCTTCGGAAATCAAATCCGAGACCGGCAAGCCGTAATAGCGGTAGCCCATAGCGATCTTGGCAACTAGGCGGAGGTGGCTGGTCACCAACCGATGCGCAGCCGCCGTATCTTCGTGTTCATAAAACCGCTTGGCCAACATGAACTCTTCATCCGGGTCGAGCATCGGGAATTTCTTGATCTCATCGAGATATTTCGACAGACCAGCATCCGATGCCAACATGGGAACGCGCGAGGAGCGCGCGCTGAGGCCAGCAGGTTTAAAAGACGTCATTGCATTCATCACAGTCCTCCTGGGCAATTCGGCCCGAAAATTTTCAGCACCAAGCCATCATGCAAACGACTGAGCACTGTGCGTGATCATGCGGCATACAACGGAGGAGGAGATGGTGCGGGGTGGATCCCAAAAACGGGACCAAAATTGCATCTCGCATCGTCATATCCTCCGTCGAGCAACATGACACGCTATTGGCCCACCTTTCGGTCTGGCCGTTCGACCGGAAGCCCCACATGGGCACCCCCGACCGGATTGGTGAAATATTAATACGTTTTGGCGAAGATTAAAGTGAAATCGAATTAATCCAGATTATCTATTTATTACAATGGCTTTCTCTTGACAAAGCCCCCACATCTAGTCCGATTTTAGCAGTAAGGCGATGAGAGTGCCAAAGCCTATGCGCCTTGAACTATTGCGCCGCCGTGACCGTAATCTCGACCAAAAAATCCGCCTTCGGTAGCTTGGCTTCAACCACGGTGCGAGCTGGGCGGAGCTTCGACGCCCACGCCACCCACGCCCGATTCATGGCTTCGACATGCTTCAGATCAGCCACGTGAATCAATGCGAATAACACTTTGTCTTTTGACGACCCGCAGCGGGCTAGAAGTTCATCGACTTTCTTGAGTACAGCTTCGGTTTGCTTTTCCGCATCACCCGCAGGATCGGCCGAGGCCTGCCCCGCGAGATAGATGGTACCGTTATGAACAACCGCGCGACTGATGCGCTCGCCCGTGTCGTGATGCTCGATCAGCATGGAGAACTCCTTGAGGCGAAACCAAAAATCTGGACCCCGGACGAAGTCCGGGATCCATCTTTTCTGTTTCTTACTTCGCCGCAATCACCGCGATCTCGACCAGATATTCAGGCCCTGCAAGTTTGGCCTCAACCGTCGCACGCGCCGGTGTGGCATGAGAAGGCACCCAAGCGTCCCAGGCCTTGTTCATGTCGGCGAAGGTCTTGATGTCGGCCAGATAAATTGTTGCTGACAGAATACGATTTTTTGACGAGCCAGTTTTGGCCAGCAGATCATCAATCTGCTTGAGCACAGCCTGCGTCTGGGCAGTGACGTCGGCCACATCTTTGTTCACTTGGCCAGCCAGATACACGGTGTTGCCATGGACAACGGCTTGGCTCATGCGTGCACCGCACTCGATACGTTCGATGGACATGGGTCTCTCTCCTTTTATTTGTTGGCCATATCGCCGTGAACCAGCTCACGGATTTTCATAAACTTGATCTTGGGGCTGTCTTCTTGGGTGCGGCCTAAGTGCCATGCATTTCGCGCAAGGAACACTGGCGCGTGGTCGTGATCCTCGGCAACACTGCCTTGATTAGAATCGAGGAATTTCTTCAGGTCGTTCGGATCATCGGCGGCCAGCCAGCGGGCCGTGAACAAACTTGAAGCTTCAAACTTCACCGGCACTTCGTACTCGGTGCGAATGCGATCGGCCAGCACATCGAACTGCAACGAGCCGACCACGCCCACAATCCAGTCTGTGCCAATGCGTGGGCGAAACACGCTGGCCGCGCCCTCCTCGGCCAGCTGCTCAAGCGCGCGGCCCAGGTGCTTGGCGCGCAACGGATCATCGGAGCGCACGGTTTGCAAAAGCTCGGGCGCGAAGCTGGGAATGCCCACCACATGCAATTTCTCGCCTTCGGTGAGTGTATCGCCGATGCGCAAATTGCCATGATTGGGAATGCCAATGATGTCACCGGGAAACGCTTCCTCTGCGGTTTCGCGGTCTTGGGCCAGAAAAAGCTGCGGATTGTGGATGGTCATCTGCTTGCCCGAGCGCACATGGAGAAGCTTGATGCCGCGCTTGAAGTGCCCAGAGGACAACCGCACAAATGCAATTCGGTCGCGGTGTTTGGGGTCCATATTGGCTTGGATTTTGAAGACAAAGCCCACCACATCATCCTCGGTCGGCTCGATTTTGCGTTCTGCGGTGGCTTGGGAGCGCGGCGTGGGCGCCATCTCCGCCAGGCCTTGCAATAATTCGCGCACGCCGAAGTTATTGTAGGCCGAGCCGAAATAGACCGGCGTCATGTGGCCTTCCAGATAGGCCTCGCGAACAAAAGGTTTGCAAAGCCCGCGTACCATGGCGACTTCATCGCGCAGGGTCTTCACGGCATCTGGCGGCAGCAATTCATCAAGCCTAGGATCATCAAGACCGTTGCATTCGGTGCCTTCGTCCAAGTGCACGCCCTTGCTGCGCGCCATGAGGATCAATCGGTCACGGATCAGGTCGTAACACCCTAAAAAGCTGCGCCCCATACCAATCGGCCAACTGACAGGCACAACGTCAAGCGCAAGTTTGCTCTCGATTTCTTCAAGCAGCGCAAACGGATCAATGCCTTCGCGATCCATCTTGTTGACGAACGTCACAATTGGAACATCGCGCATACGACACACCTCGAATAGCTTCAAGGTCTGCGTTTCAATACCCTTGGCGCAATCGAGCACCATGACGGCAGAGTCCACTGCCGTCAGCGTCCGATATGTATCTTCACTAAAGTCTTGGTGGCCAGGGGTGTCGAGCAAGTTAAACGTGCGGCCTGCGTAGTCGTAGGTCATGACCGAGGACGCCACTGAAATTCCGCGTTCCTGTTCCACCTTCATCCAGTCTGAACGCGCACGGCGACGGTCTCCGCGTGCCTTCACCGCACCAGCCAGCTGAATAGCTCCGCCGAACAGCAAAAGCTTTTCCGTCAGCGTCGTCTTGCCCGCGTCGGGGTGCGAAATGATGGCAAAGGTGCGCCGCCGCGCAACTTCGTTGGCGATCACGTTCATCGGATTACCCTTCGAACGCGTCGAGTTGGAGTGCCAGCGTCAGCCCATCAAGATGCGCCCCGCATTTCATCTGACACGACAACCTTGAGCGGTCCGTTTTATAGTCTGAATTGTCGAGCAAATCAGCTTCCTCGTCTTCGGCCTTGCCGGTTTTGGCAATCCAAGCCTCGTCAACCTGAACATGGCACGTCGCACACGCCATAGCCCCGCCGCACTCGGCACGCACGGGCACTCCTGCGGCGCGCATGCAGTCCATCACTGTGCCTTTTGCGCCGCACGGCACGTGGCGCGCACTGCCATCGGGCAATACGACTATCAGGTTCATGGGCCGTCCTGATCGGTGGTTAACAGGCCAGATCGAACGTATTTGCTTAAGCAGAAACGCCGAGTTTGGCCTGGATGCTGGAACTCGAGGTGGTGTGCTCGAATCTCAGCTTTTGGTTGGGTCTTGCATAATGGAAAGACCCATGGGCCATCAAGGCCGATTCATGGAATCCGGACAGGATCAGCTTTAATTTTCCGGGGTAATCGCACATATCCCCAATACAGAAGATACCCTTCACATTGGTCTCGAAGCTTTCGGTATTCACCGGGATTTTGTTACTATCGATGTTAATGCCCCAATCGGCAATGGGGCCCAGTTTCATGGTCAGGCCATAGAACGGTAAAAAAACATCGGCGGGCACCTCATATTCGCCCTTCTCGGCGCTTTTCAGCGTGACGGATTCAAGCTTGCCGCCCACGCCATTCAGCCGCACGGTTTCGGCAATTTGCAAATCAACCTTGCCCGCTTTCACCAGCGCGTACATCTGATCAACGGTGGCCTGCATGCCGCGAAATTCATTGCGACGGTGCACCAGAGACATGCCACTAACAACGGGGTTGAGGTTCACGGTCCAGTCCAGCGCAGAATCGCCGCCGCCGGCAATCATCACATTCTTGCCGCGGAAGTTTTCCATTTTGCGAACCGAGTAGAACACCGACTTACCCTCGAATTGCTCAAGGCCTTCGAGCTTCGGTTTTTTGGGCGTGAAACTGCCGCCGCCGCCTGCAATGCAAATCACCGCCGCATCGATAATGGTGCCCGCATCGGTCGTCAGCCGCCATTTGCCGTCCTCAAGCTTCGTCAGTGAGGCGGCCATTTCGCCGAGTTGCATCTTTGGTTTGAAGGGTGCGATTTGTTCGAGCAGATCATTGACCAATTCCTGCCCAGTGATTTTCAAACGGCTGGGGATATCGAGGATCGCTTTTTCGGGGTAAAGCTCGGCGCACTGGCCACCCGCTTTGTCCATAATATCGATGACGTGAGCTTGTAGCCCCAACAGGCCCAGCTCAAAAACGGCAAACAGGCCCACCGGGCCAGCGCCGACGACAATCACATCGGTTGAATGGTGCTCAACGTTTCCATCAGGCATCGCGCTCCCCCTTGGCAAACTTAATCGGCCAGTCCCCGCTCGGCCCGGAAGCGCTGCCACTGCTCGGCAGTGTCCAGATCCGTTAAGACAGCAGTGTCGTCAAATTCCACTTCGTAAACAAGGGATTCATGCACGCCAATGAGGTGCCGCGCGCCCGTATCGCCGCTGACCTGGCGTATATCCTCGAAGAACCGCCGCGCCCATAAAATGGGGTTTCCGCGTTTGCCATTGTGTGTCGGTACACCAATCAGTTTATCGCCCACGGGGTCGAAGCCAGCCACTAACTGTTGCAAATGATCAGCCCGTAACAGCGGCATATCGCCCAGGCACACCAGCGCGGCTTCGGCTTCAGGCGCCATCGCACCAAGCCCGACTTTCAAAGACGTCGATAAGCCATCAGCAAAATCAGGGTTGGCCACAAACAGCACCGAGGCTCCGGCTAGGGCAGCGCGAATGTCGGCTTCTTGGTGACCGACAACCACTACGATGTCTCGCAAACCTGCCTCGGTAATTGTATCAACTGTTTTGCGAATCAGCAGTTTGCCGTCGACATCCATCAGCAATTTATTTGGCCCGCCCATACGCCGCGATTGACCCGCAGCCAATACCAACGCAGCAATGTGTGGCGGTGCTGGCATCACTTCGGGCTGTACAGCCCGGTCACGCGGCAGCGGCCTCGACGGCGTATCAACCAGCAGCCCCCCTGCCCCCATACGCATAATATCGTCACGCGTGGCTGGGATATTAGCCGCTAAACGCTGCAACACCCAATCAAAGCCATTGAGTTTGCGCGAACGCGCACAACCCGGCAGCACCAGCACAGGAACAGCGCCGATGCGCCCCAGCAACAACAAATTGCCCGGGTCTACCGGCATGCCGAAGTGATCAATGACACCGCCAGCAGCAATGATCGCTGAGGGCACAATGTCGCCACGGTCGACGGTGGCCGAAGCGCCCGCAATGAGGAGGATATCGGGCTTAGCAGCCAGTGCTTCTTGTATCGCTATCGTGGTCGCAGCCGCATCGTGTTCGCAATTGCGCACATCGGGCATGGTTCCGCCGACAGATGAAATACGTTCCCGCGTGACTAATGTTGTGGACTCGATGACAGAAGGTTTCAGACCCGGCAGCAGTGTATTGATCAACGCAAATAGTTTTGCTTGGTATGCGGCGACACGTACGGCAGGCCTGCGCAAAGCCCCCTCGACCCCGACCATGGTCTGCGATGAAACAGCGAAGGGAATTATTTTCACGGTTGCAATCGTTTGGCCGCGGCGCACGGCTGTTTTGTCAGCCAATGTGGCAATCGTTACAGCTTCATCAATCAAATTAGCCGCTGTAATGGCGGTAGCATCAACGGTGACGATGCCATCAACAGTGGCGTCCAGGTTACAGCGCCCCGTGCGGGCGTCCGATAATTGCACACCACCCCCCGCAACGCAGGCCGCAACGCGCCCGGCGGCCGCGTCCTCGCCCATATCGCCGGGCTCAAGCAGCGCGCCGATAATTTCAACTGCGCCCGACTTCACCAGCGCTTCAATATCTTCGGGGCCGATCACGTGCCCTTTTTTTAGTATCAGTCCTGCACGGCGATACGTGTGCGCCAGGATCACGCCGTCGGCAGCAGAGATGGGGAACGAACCAAACTTCATGATTTCTATTTCGCCCCAGCGCGCAGGGCTTCAATCACTTGTGCGACAATGGACACGGCAATTTCAGCAGGCGATATGGCGTTTATGTTCAACCCCACAGGCCCACGAATCCGCGTCAAATCTGCGTCGGTGGATCCTTCGTCCCGCAATCTCTGCAGTCTTTTCTCGTGCGTTTTGCGACTACCTAATGCGCCAATGTAAAAAGCTGGCGAACGCAATGCCGCGAGCAATGCAGGATCGTCGAGCTTGGGGTCATGCGTCAGCGTCACCACGGCCGTGCGCGAATCGGGTTGCACTTTTTTCATGCCATCATCAGGCCACTCTTCAATGGCTGTGGCACCTGCGAGTTTGCTAGCCGTTAAGAATGCAGATCGCGGATCAATCACAATCGCCTCGAAGCCTGCTAATTGCGCCATGGGCACCAGGGATTGTGCAATATGCACTGCGCCGACAATCACCATGCGGGGCAACGGACTATAAACGCGAACAAACAACGTCGACGCGTCGATCATGTTCGATTGATTGGCGCTAATGAGACGGTTTATTTCCGCTAATGCATCAGCACTCAAACTGAGTTCACCAACAACTTCCCCGCCGCCGACAATCGTCTGGGCTCCGGTTGTTGTGTCGGTGACCAAGGCGCACGGTGCTTTAGCCGCAATGCGTGATTGAAGTTGGGAGAGAAGACCAAGCTTCATTCGACCGCGTCCACGAAGACGCGCACTTTGCCACCGCAGGCCAGGCCCACATCCCAGGCCATTTCGTTGGTGACGCCAAATTCTAATATCTGAGACTTACCCGACGCCATCACTTCGCGCGCCGCATTGATCACGGCACCCTCAATGCAACCACCTGAAACCGACCCGATAAATTCCCCCGTGTCGTTGATGGCCATATGGCTACCGGCCGGGCGCGGCGACGAGCCCCAGGTTTGAACGACGGTTGCTAAGGCTGCTTTATGCCCAGACGCGCGCCAGGCGGTGATGTGATCAAGAGCTTGGGTATCTGACATGGGGTCATTCCAATGTTGTGGGCCGAACTAACTTAAGCAAGCCGAGGTTAGGCGGCAACAGCAGCAAATTCGCGCCGGGCTGACGACACCTTCGACAGTGCGCTCACAAGGGTAGCAAGACTGTCGAGGTTATGAACCGTGCGGAATTCATCGACGTGGGGCAGCATCGCGCGAATGCCAGCCGACTTGGGCTCGAAGCCCGCATAACGGAGCAGTGGATTCAGCCAGATCAGCCGCCGGCTTGAGCGTTGCAGTCGTTTGGTTTCCATGGCTAGGCCTGCTCCGCCGTCGCGATCGAGCCCATCCGTAATCAGCAACGTCACAGCACCCTGCCCCAAGACACGCCGCGACCACAGATGGTTGAACTGGCCCAAAGCCTCGCCGATGCGCGTGCCGCCTGACCAATCTTGCACCGTGCTCCCAACGCGGGCCAAGGCCACATCGGGGTCGCGGTGCTTCAGCTCGCGAGTCACATTCGTCAGGCGCGTACCAAATAAAAACACATGCACACGGTTGCGATCATTGGTGATGCTATGCAAGAAGTGCAGCAACATGTGGGCATAAGCCGCCATGGACCCCGAGATATCACACAGTACGACGAGCGGTGGATGGCGCTCGGTCGGCGCGCGGCGTTTCAGATAAACTAAATCGCCTGTGGCCAGCGATGAGCGCAAGGTGGCGCGCAAATCAATGCGCTGGCCTTTAGCTGCGGCGGCATATCGCCGTGTGCACACAGTCGGAATTGGCAACCGCAACGCTGCCATCAGCTTTTTGGCCTCAGACATTTCAGCGGCACTCATGGTCTCAAAATCTTGGCTGCGCAATTTTTCCGACGCCGACCAGCTAGCCACAGCCTCTATCATGTTTTCGTCGGGCGATGACTCGTTCTCGATGATGCGCGGGTGAGTGCTATCAAGCTCAGCGAAAGCCTCGGAGATACGTCGCGGCAAGATTTGGGGGTCGTGATCGCCGCGTTGTTTTTGCGCTTGGTCGATCAGGGATAAATCATCATTCACGTGGTCAGGCGAACGCCAAAATCTGTCAAAGGCCAGCTTGAATAATTCACTTTGTGCATGGCGGTTCACAAACAGCGCATGCAACGTCCAGTAAACGTCATCCTTGCTAGTGATGTTGATCAAGGGCAGGGCCTGTAACGCCGCGATCACTTTACCTGGGCCAATCGGCAACCCGGCACGGCGCAAGATGCGCGCGAAGTGCATGATGTTGTTGGGAATCGTCGAGGTCATGACGGCCCCTACTCTGCAGCTTTCTTCGCGCTAACAACGCCTTTGGCTGCCACATCGCCGCGCACGCGCACAATATCATCCTGATATTTCAGCACCACTCCCAGTGTGGCGTCGACGGTTGCGGGGTCAAGCTCGCGCGCATTGAGCGTTTTCAAGGCCATCGCCCAATCAATCGTCTCGGCAATGCCGGGCGGCTTGAACAATTCCATCCCGCGCAGCATTTGTACGAAGCTGACCACCTGGGCTCCCAGTGACGCGCCCACATCGGGTGCCTTGGCCGCCAGAATCGCGCGCTCGCGATCTGCGTTGGGATAATCGACCCAGTGATACAGGCAGCGGCGTTTCAGGGCATCGTGAATTTCGCGGGTGCGGTTCGAGGTGATGATTACAATCGGCGGCTGCTCGGCCTTCACCGTGCCAAGCTCGGGGATTGTGACCTGAAAATCCGAGAGCACCTCGAGTAAAAACGCTTCAAACGGCTCATCGGTGCGATCTAATTCGTCGATTAGCAGCACCGGCGGGCCGCTGTCGTGCTTTTCAAGCGCCTGTAGCAACGGCCGCTTGATCAAATATTGTTCTGAATAAATTTGCTGCGCAGCATCGGTGCTTTTGCCCGAGGCTTCGACCAAGCGGATGGCCATGATCTGGCGTGGATAGTTCCACTCGTACACCGCCGATGACACATCCAGGCCCTCGTAACACTGCAGCCGAATCAGATCGCGCTGCAATGTGCTCGAGAGCACCTTGGCGATCTCGGTCTTGCCGACGCCTGCCTCGCCTTCCAAAAATAGCGGGCGCTTCATAGCCAACGCCAAATATAGCGATGTCGCCAAAGCGCGGTCAGACACATAGCCCCCACTGCGCAGCAGTTCGGTAGTTTGGTCGATGGTGGTGGGGAAAGTGATGGGGGCCATGCACAGCTTTTGTATGAACAATGATGGGTAATATATTATCTGAATCCCAACGCTAAACCAGGGAGCATCTGCCATGACCGCCGATCAAAAGGTCACGCTGTTTCATTCCCCCAATACGCGCTCGACCGGTGCGTTGATCTTGCTGGAAGAACTGGGCGCGCCCTACACTTTGCACGCCGTCAACATGAAGGCGGGCAACTAACGCAAGCCCGCCTATATGGCGATCAACCCCATGGGTAAAGTGCCGGCCGTCAAACACGGGGAGGCGCTGATCACCGAACAAAGTGCCATCTATCTTTACCTCGCCGACCTATTTCCGAAAGCAGGATTAACCCCAGCCATTGGCGATCCCCTACGCGGCCCCTTCATCCGCTGTCTGGTTTTTTGCGGCTCAAGTTTTGAGCCCGCCGTTGTCGACAAGGCGATGAAGCGCGAGCCCGCACCAATGGGCATGTCGCCGTATGGCGATTTCGATACCACGTTGAAGACCGTCAGCGACCAATTGAAAAAAGGGCGTAGATCTGCGGTGAGCGTTTCACGGCGGTAGATATTCTATGGGGCACGGCGATAGGCTGAATGATCGGCCTTAAGCTTGTTCCAGAGACACCTGAGTTTGTAAGCTACCGTGACCGAGTGATGTCGCGTCCGGCTTCCAAGAAAGTCGGCGAGATGGACGCAAAAATGGCCGCCGAGCATGACGCCGCGGCGGCCAAATTGAAGTAGCTTATTTTAAGCGGTTTTACCCGGCTTTGGCGGTGCCAGCCATATCGGCGGCCGCGCGCTTGATGGCTTTGCGAATGCGGTTGTAGGTACCGCAGCGGCAGATGTTGGTAATATATGTATTAATGTCGTCGTCAGTTGGGTTAGGCACATCCTTCAGCATGGCAGCCGTCGCCATGATCATGCCGGGCTGGCAGTAACCGCATTGCGGCACGTCTTCGGCAATCCAGGCTTTCTGAACCGGATGGCTACGATCTTTCGAGAGGCCCTCAATCGTGACGATATTTTTATCGGCGGCGAACTGAACGGGGATTGAGCAAGCCCGTTCAGCAATACCTTCGATGTGAACGGTGCAGGCACCGCATGCGGCAATGCCGCAACCAAATTTTGTCCCAGTCAGTCCCAAAGTGTCGCGCAGCACCCACAGCAATGGTGTTTCTGGATCGACATCGACCGACTTCTTCTCGCCGTTTACCGTAATGTTGAATGCCATGGTCATATCCCTCGACAAAAAAGCGTTTTGCAAAAACGCACGCCTTGACCTTGATAGTGTCGATATTCTAATTCAGCAAGCGCTAGCAGCAAGTGCGTGCAGCCAGCAGTCGCACGATGCCCAGCCAAAGCTCACACATACCCATGCTGAGGCTTGGGACACCGCAGTTTATCTAAGTTGGTCCAGTTTTCTCCTGCTCAGTTAAGGGAATTGCCATTACCGGCGAAACATTTACCATAGCCTGCTATTGTCAATATATGGTGTGCATCATGAGATTTTCACACAAAATAAAGTGACTTTGGTCTGAATTTCTGAGAGTTTAATCAAGTAACAAGGAATTTCGCCATCATCAATGTCTGTGGCGTTTGATCATAACCAAAGCTTCGATCCGGGCCCATCAAGCCCCGATCCCAAACTGGAGCCTCAAAGGGCTTCGGGCCTACACCAACACCATTTGCCTACGTTTCTCACGTCGCCTCCCCTCAAGGGAGGTGTTTTTGCTTCAACATCTAAAAAGGTCGGTCGCAGAGAGGAACCGCCAAGCCGTCGTGACAACACAGCCGCCGCCGATCACGGCCCGGCAACATTTTCGTCCAACCAGGAGCACAAGTTCGAAATGGGAAAGAAGTCAGCGCGGAAGCACAAATACCAAGGCGATACTAGAGCAGTTCAACTTCACGCCATTCAAGGTGGTTGGGATCCACTCGATAAAGATCGAGGTCATCGCAATACGCATGCCAGTGATCATCATGGCCATGACGACCACCGGGACCAAAGTTTCGTTCGAACCATCAAACCCCGCAGCGACAACCAACGACAGTTGATGGAGGCCATCGAGACCAAGCCCCTCACGCTTGCTCTGGGCCCGGCGGGAACCGGCAAGACCTATCTGGCCATCGCGTGTGCCGTGAAAAAACTCGAAGCCGGCACGATTGACCGCATCATCTTGTCGCGCCCGGCCATCGAGGCTGGTGAAGCGTTGGGTTACTTGCCCGGCACGATGGAAGAGAAAATGTCGCCGTACCTGCGCCCACTCTATGACGCGCTGAGTGATCGCATGGGTGGCAAACGCCTGCGTCAGTACCTCAGCGACGGCACTATCGAGATCGCCCCCATTGCTTATATGCGCGGGCGAACGCTGAATAACTCGTTCGTCGTGATCGACGAAGCGCAGAACTGCACATACGGCCAGATCAAAATGTTGCTCACGCGTTTGGGCTGGCATTCATACATGGTCATCACGGGCGATCCCGACCAAACCGACCTTCTGCCCGGCATGTCTGGGCTGATGGATATCGCAAAACGACTCGAAAGCCTTTCGGATACCGAGATTGTGCGGTTAGGCCCGCAGGATGTGGTGCGACACCCGCTTGTCGCCTGCATGCTGGCGGTGCTGTAGGGCAAAAGCCCAACCGTACTCAACAGGTGCGTCCCTGAAACTTGGGGCGGTGCTTTTTAGCACCGCCCTTCTTTTTTGGGAAATGGTGTCGGCTGTAATTTAAGCAGGTTTACCCGCCAAGCGCACGAGGCTGGGTAGCTTTGCTACCACCACTTTGTTGCACCCCGCGTGCTTGGCTTCATACAGCGCTTCGTCGGCGCGCTTCAGTGCCGCATCAATCGTGGGTTCGTTGGGCGCATATTGGGCAACACCCAGGCTGACAGTCACGGGCAAGGCCCCCTTTGCCGTGACAATGGGATTGGCCTCGACCGCATAGCGCAAACGTTCAGCCAAGTTGGTCGCAGCATCAATGTCGGTTTCAGGCAACAGTATGGCGAACTCTTCACCACCCAGACGTGCCAGAGTATCCGTGACACGCATTTTTCCCAGACAAATCTGCGCCATCCCCTTGAGCACAATGTCACCAATGTCGTGACCATAATTATCGTTCACGCACTTGAAGTGATCGATATCAAGTGCCAATACGGAAAATGGTTTGGCATAACGGCGTGCGCGCTCGACTTCACGGCGTGCCGTTGTCTCAAAGCTACGACGGTTCGGCACGCCCGTCAGCGGATCAGTCGCGGCTTGCGCACGCAAATCCTCTTCGAGGCGTTTGCGCTCAGTAATGTCAAGAATGACTGCAAAATCACGGATGCGTTTGCCGTTTTTGTCGGCGGTGCGTTGAATGCGCGAGCACAAGTGCCGCACCTCGTTGGTGCGGGTCAGCACGCGGTAATCGAATTCTATCCGTCGCCAGGAGGGATCAGAGATAATCGACATATAGCGCTCGCGATCTTCGGGGTGGATCGCGTTCAAGAACGCCTCACGGTATTTGTCGGCTTCCACGCCAGTGACATGGCCACCGGGCGCGAAGGGCAAGCCTAAATTGTCGGCAAACTCGCTGGTCAGGTCGATCACGCGGTCTTGAACGTTCAGGTCGTACCACCCGAGCTTGGCAATATCTTGCGCGTGCTCCATGCGTTCAAGTATTTTGATGGTGTCGGCCTCTGCCAGCTTGTGCGCATCAATATCCAACACAATTCCATTATAGACAGACACGCGGTTTTTCTTCGATTGCAGCCATGCACTTAACTGCACCCAATGCACTTCGCTAGCATTGTGCAAAACGCGGATTTGCGCATTGACCTCTTCGCCTTTCGCCATGGCGCCCAGAACGCGATTGTTGAATTGGTCGACGTCGTCGGGGTGCAAGCGCAAAGCCCCTGCATTTTTCATCAAGGCGGCAGCGCTGACGCCCACCACTGCTTTTGCCTTCGCGCTCACGAACGAAAAGCCGTGGTTGTATGCGCCTGCATAGCGATAGCTAAAAAGTACGACGTGCCCACTTTTAAGCAAAAAGTGAGTTGCCTCAGGCGCGCTCACGTTCTTGGCCTTAAGAACAGGTGTCTTGGATTTTGGTTTTACGGTTTTACGGGCGCTCGTTTTGCGCCGCACTGACTTTGAGCGTGCCGATGGCATGGTGCGTAAACCTTATCCCCAAAGTCTATTTAGCGCTCATCTCATTGGCGGTGCCATTGAAAAGCGAAATATAGTTTTGAGCAAAAACTGCTTTTGTGGTTAACTTTTCGCTGTTACAATCAATGCGAGAGCAGCATTCCCCGCTCGGCTTGGCTTGCGTGTGACGGTGCGACGTAATGGCTTTCACACCGCGCCGACCTAAGAAGTTCATGCACACCCACCTGCTGATAAATCGGCTGACGACGCCAGCGACGATACGAATCGTATCGGGTGGCGGATCCAAACATCAACCCGTGTTAAGTTGATGAGCTATCGATTCTAGCTCCCGCAGGCGAGCAGGAACACCGCATGGGTTCATTTACATGTCGCGAGGTGACCGAGACGATCAAGCTGGACACGGCTGAAGACGCCAAAGCCACGCAGTCAAAAGCAACGGCCTGCCGGACAGAGACGGTCGGCGGGAATTTATCGTTTTAAAGCAAAGTCGTTAGAAGTTGAATCGCTTATGTATTTGCGCAAAAAATGAATTGGACGCTCACAATGCTCACACGACGCGCCATTACAATGGCAAGCCTGATGTCCTTAACGGGCACCATTGCGAAAAGCCCTGCAGCAAAAGCCGCAGACATTAAGGTGCCGTGGACGTCACAGGGTGATGTCAGGGTCGCGGCGGGTCAAATTCATTGGGCGTCGGTCGGGAGCGGCGAGCCAATTGTGCTTCTGCCAAAACTTGGCGGCTGGATCGCCGATTGGCGTCACGTGGCGCAAATTCTGGCGCCGAAATACCGCGTCATCGTCATCGACAATCCGGGGCACGGCGAATCAACACTGCATGGCCCTGCGCCCTATTGGCTCCAGCTCCCCGAATCTGCGGCGATGCTGATGGCGGCGCTAGATGACATTGGGATCGGGCGCTGCGTGATTGGCGGAAACTCATTGGGCGGATGTATTGCAACGGTTGCCGCAGCCTTGTGGCCTGACAAGTTCTCGAGACTCATTTTGCTGAGTGTGGCCTTGGGCGGATCGCGCACGCGCGCGGAACTTGAAGACGGCGATAAACTCAGCGCCAGAAACTATGATGCCCAAGGACGACCCATTGCACGACCCTTTGAATACAACGCCAAAACCTTTGGCATCAAAGACCCCGCAATCAACGATGAGATGAATGCCAGCCGCGCGAAAGCCGGCGTTTGGGTGCGCTCCTCCGAGCGCGGGGTCGGTCATGCAGGCATCATCGACTATCTACCGCGCATTACGGCGTCGACGCTGCTGATGTATGGAAAGCTGGGGGGCTATAAGCAGTTCGAGGCTGTTGGCTTAGCCAAAATTCCCAATGTCAAATCTGTGCATATTCCTGATGCCAGTTCGTTTGCCCATCAAGATCAGCCCACAGCGACGGCAAAGCTGATCATGGAGTTTATGGCGTCATAAGGCATGAGGACTGCCGAGTTCTAGGTATGCGCGAGCTAAGTGTTGCACCGCGGTAATAGGCCAGAGAATTCAATGGGCGCCAAGGTTCGCTATACGGGCTCCCCGCATTTTAACGTATACAGATTAAAGCGTTATGTGCATAAATTATTAATTGTCTGCTACGTAATCATGGGGGAATAAATGAGCTTTTCAACACGTACTCTGAAATCTGCGCTGCTGTTGACCACTGTTTTGGCGATGGGCGCCACAGAAGCGTTGGCACAAATCGAAGAAATCGTCGTGACGACGCGCAAACGCCAAGAAAATTTGCAGCAAGTTCCAATTACTGTCACGGCGTTCACAGCCGATATGATCTCGCGTCAAGGCATTCGTACAATCGGCGACATCGCTAAATTCACCCCCGGCTTGAGTTTCGACAAGGGCTTTGCCCCACAAGATACGCGCCCCAACATCCGCGGCCTGCCCACGACACGTGGACGCCCGCCGATTGGTATTTTGCTTGATGGGATCGACATCTCATCTGAATCAATTTCTACAGCCGGCGGCTCCAGCTTGATGAACTTAAAGCTCGTCGATGTTGAGCGCATCGAAGTGGTCAAAGGCCCACAAAGCGCCCTGTATGGTCGTGTGGCTTTCGGCGGTGCCATCAACTACATCTCAAAGCAGCCAAACTTCGAAGGCACTGAGACCACGATCAATACAGACCTTGGCACCTACGGCCTGCATGAAGTTCGCGGCGCCTTGAACGCCCCGGTCTCGGATAAAATGGCCGTTCGCGTGAATGCGCTCTACAGCGACTTCAATGGCTTTTACAATAACGACATCAGCGGCAAGCGCATCGGCGGATCCAAGACGTGGGGCATCGCCAGCGCCTTCCGCATTAAGCCAGTCGACAACGCTGACTTCACTTTACGAGTCTCGTATTCAGACGATAAATCCGAACCGCGGCCGTCCTATTACTTTGGCCAAGCAATCCCCGGTCGTAATACAACGCTTAAATTGCCCGCAAACGCCGTGGGATTGCGTCTTGGAGCCCGACCGGCAGCCGGTGCTGTTGACGCGCGCGCGCCATTGCCTGCGTTCATTCGCTACCCCTCGCTCGGCGAAGAGAAGCGCGGCGACAAAGTTCTTCTCAGCCTCGATCCCTTGACCGGCAAAGACTACGAAGCAGGTCGCCTGAAGCCATTTATCGCCAGCTTGGTGGGCGAAATTGATTTTAGTGCTGTCACGTTGTCGTCATGGACGGGTTACACTAAAGCCACGGCGATCAGCCGTGCCGATGCTGATTTCTTTGCAGCACCAGCAGCAAATGTTAATCTGCCTTCACCTGGACAAGCCGAGCCGTTGGCGGCTTTGCAAGTCACCGATATCAAAGTCGACGCCAAGCAAATCAGCCAAGAGTTGCGTCTCGGAAATCTTGATGGGGACGTGTTCCGCTGGGCTGTCGGTGGCCTGTACTGGAAAGAAAATTATGACAGCGTCAATGCGTCAATCTTCATCAGTGGGTATTTCCGCAACCCGCCTTTCGCGCCTGCAGGCTGGTCAGCAGCGCGCGAACTGCAATTGCGCGGGCCCATTGGCGGTGATCTGAACTCGCGTAACACAACGCATACATCTGGCTACGCCTTTGCCGAGTACGATATTACCGATCAATTGGAACTCAGCGCTGAAGCTCGCTACAGTCATGAAAAGTTTGACTACATCTTTGGGCGCGCACTTAATCTTGGGATTACACCAGCCGGGGCCATCCTACCGGCAACCTTTGCGGGCGTCATTTTTAAACCGTCATCAAGCAGTAACTTTTTTGCGCCTCGCGTTACGCTGAATTACAAGCCGAACGACGACATGCTCTTTTACGCCTCGGTTTCCAAGGGTGTGAAACCGGCAGGCTTCTTGAACGTCGCCGTAGTTTTCGACGCCAAAGATGCATTCTATAACCCCGAAAAACTTTGGAATTACGAAGCTGGCTTCAAGACAGCTTGGGCTGACAACACCGTGCGCTTTAATGGTGCCTATTTCCACATGATCTACTCCAACCGCATTAATCAACTCCTCGTGCCTGACACGCGCAGCCCCCAAGGCGTCAGCAATGTGGTCGTCAACACGGGGCAAGCCAAAGTTGATGGTGCAGAGCTTGAACTCACGGTTGCCCCTGCTGAAGGCGTAACCTTGACCGCGGCTTACACTTACCTTGATCCGCGGTTCACCGATTCAGAAGTGCCCAGCACGAATGCTTTGCAGGTCGCGGGATCGCAAAATTGCCGTTTTGGGAGTGTTGGCACACAGGACGTATGCTTCACCAATACCAATGGCAAACAACTTGAACAGTCTGCCAAGCATGCTCTCAGCACTGCGCTTGACTACACCGCTCCGATCGGTGGAGATTGGGATTTGATCTCGGAAATCAGTGCGCAATATCGCTCGAAGCGTTTCCAGTCGCCCGATAACCTGATTTGGTTGGCCAGCCATTGGAACGCCGATGCGCATATTGGCGTTCAAAGCGACACTTACACCATTCTTGGATACGTCTCGAATTTGTTCGATAATCGTAACCCGACATCGGCTCAAACGTATGGTGATCCGTTTATATCTGCGGCCATCGGCGCACCGCCGATTTTGGCCTACACGACTTACGCGGGCGACAAACGCCAAATGGGCATTCGCATCGGCGCGAAATTCTAAGCGGTAACTCAACTATTACGAAAACGGCGGTCCTGCGGGGCCGCCGTTTTTCGTTTCAGCTTGCGTCGAGCATGGCAATGCGCAGACCATGTGGATGACAAATCCATAAGCAGGGCTGCTGATCATGAAGACTGTTTTGAAAATCCTTGCAGGGGTTGCAGCAATCATGGCCATCACAGTCGTGGGCTTTTTGGCTGAAGCCAATTGGCAAATCGCGCGTCAGGAAATCACGTCCGCCGATCACAAAGCACCCGGCGCATTTTTCACCATTGAGAATAGCAAATTATACGTGTTGATGTTGGGCGACCCCAAGGCCGACCCCACAGGCGCGCCCATCGTGCTGGTGCATGGCTTTTCAGCGGCGGGCTTAGCTACCTGGTTGCCCTGGGCCGAGAAATTGCACGCCGCAGGGCGCAGCGTGATATTGCCCGACATGCTGGGGTTCGGTCATTCCGAGCGTGTGAGTGAGGTTGGTGAGCACTACACGCTACCCGCACGCGCGCGGCAAGAGCTGGGCTTGGTCAACGCCATCGGCAATGCCATGTGGCTTGATCTGTCGACGCGCGCACCGCACGTGGCCGCCAGCAAGCAAAAGAAAATCATCAGCATCAGTTCCACTGAAGGCTCGCTGACGGGTATCTCCGCTCGACCCGACGTCAACAGCATCTTTTATCGCGCCAGCAAGTCGGCACTGAACATGGCCATGATAAACATGGCCAAAGCGCTGAAAGACAAAGGCATCATCGTGGTCATGCCGTCTCCGGGTTTGGTGCAGACTGATTTTGTCGGTGACTTGCGCCTGCCGATCATGATAAGCGCCGAGCAGCGCGCGGCGATGACCATGTCGATCATTGCCCGCGTGACGATGGACGATATGGGTAAGTATTTCCGCCACACCGGCGGTCTTGCGTCTTGGTAACACTGCTCTCGGAGGTAACGAATGGCCGATGACGTCCAACGCCGCGACGCGCTGATGGCAGCGTCCACCTTCACCACCATGCTTGGCATGGGGTTCTGGACCGAAAGCGCTCTGGCGGCCGACGCCAAGCCCACAGTAACAGTTCTGATTACAGGTGCCTCGCGCGGCATTGGTATTGAATTCGTCAAACAATACACTGCCCGTGGTTACACTGTCATCGCCGCCGCACGCGACCCCGCCAAGGCCGCTGACCTCCAAGCACTATCAAAAGCCAACAAAAACATCAACATCGAGCGCATGGATGTGTTGGACCACGCCAGCATCGATGCCCTGGCGGCAAAGCTGAAAGGTAAGCCAATCGACATTCTGGTGAACAACGCGGGTATCGGTGGCGGCGGCGTCAATCAAGTGTTCGGCAAAATCAATTATGCCGTGTTCAACGACGTGATGAAAACCAACGTCGAAGGCCCCTTAAAAATTTCAGAAGCATTCATTGATAATGTGGCGGCCAGTGGCATAAAGAAAATTATGATGGTGTCGTCAAGCCAGGGCTCGATTGCGTCTGTCCGCGCGCCGAGTTTGTATTTCTACCGCGCCAGCAAATCAGCGCTAAACATGGTGACGGTCAACCTCGCAAAGGCCGTGAAAGACAAAGGCATCATCGTCGGCATGGTGGCACCCGGGGCCACCGACACCGACTTCATGATCGAAGTGCGCGGGCGCATACCACTGGGCAAACCCGACGAACGCACCGCAGGAATGATGGCGCAAATCGACGCTTTCACGATGGAAAAATCTGGGCAGTTTTTTGAGTGGAACGGCGAAGTCGTTCCGTGGTGAGTGCGGATATCTTTGTCATTGCCCGGCTTGACCGGATAATCCATTCATCAAAGAACGCCAAAGCCTATGGCCCATGTCGGTGGCCACCGTCACGTAACCGCGTTTCAGCGCGTCGTTGGCTTCATCGATCATGATGACGCCGCAGTAGGCCCTGCAGCCTTGCATGAACAGCTTGCCGTTCCAGTTGCCCATGGGCAGGCAGACTTCAAAGCCCACCTACGGTGCGATGTTGCCGCGCACTTTGCAGTGGGCGGGCACTTCAGAAGAGGCCGCGATTAAAGCGGCTGACAAAATGGCCGTTGGTGCATCAGGCAGCCCAGCAAAACTCATACGCGCCAGATCAGCACAGGCAATCACCGGGCTGGGATATAAAAGCACAACCGCGCCGTCTTACGCCCAAACTGCAGATCCAGAAAAGGCCAAAAGAGAGAGTGAGATAAAACCGCGGACCACGCTCAACCCGCTTAGCCAAACACCGCTTGCAGCAGCCGAATCACGTGGGTTTGGCCCAGCGGATCTAACTTCACGCCCGTGGCCGTGAAATAGACGTTGAGGTTGTTTTGCGCATGCTGGCGCTGTTCGGCCGATGAGCGCAACTCGTCGTTCAGTTCATTATCAATGACCAAATTGAACATCGCCATCATTTGGAGTTGTTCCATATCCAATTCGGCTTGGAGGATACGATCACGCAGGCCGTTAGCGGCGACCGTCTCGCCCCCGCCCATGTCGGTATTGACGATGAAATCTTTGAAGTTATGGCGGCACGTGCGCAATGGCTCAACGAACGAGCGCTGCCAGTCGTGCGCGAGTTTGATCGCAGCACCCAAATAGCGCGCCAAATGACCACCGGGCGTCCCGCGCTGAGCTAACCACAAGCAAAACATCACCATCGTGACGTTGGCACCTAAACGATTCTGAAGGGCCAAACACGCTTTTTCGACGTCGGGTTCATTGTACGCCCAGGTGGCAAACTTCCAGAGCGGGTTCCCCTTGGCGACATCAAGTTCTTTGGGTTTGATCATTGATTCTGTGCTTACGAAATTCATGAGAGCCTAGGTCTTTTTTTTGTTTTCTTTTTTGTCTGGCGAGCCTGCACATCCTCATCGTCGGCGGTCTCGCGCCAGCGCTTCACCAAACCACAATCAATGTCGAACAAATCCAAAGCCCGACCAACCGAGTGATTCACTAAATCATCAATCGTTTTGGGAGCGGTGTAAAAAGCGGGAACCGGGGTTGCAATAATTGCACCGATCTCGGCGGCCGTCGTGAGTGTACGCAAGTGCCCAACATGCAAGGGTGATTCACGGACCATCAGCACCAGACGACGCCGCTCTTTCAAGACCACATCAGCCGCGCGTGTGAGCAAGGATGATGTCACGCCCGATGCGATTTCCGAGACCGTTCGAATGGAACACGGCGCGACTATCATGCCGCGTGTCTTGAACGAGCCTGACGAGATCGCAGCCCCAATATCGACGTTGTTGTAAACAACATCCGCCAAAGCCCGCACGTCTTTGACTTTGAGATTTGATTCATATGCCAGCGTGACTTCAGCGGATTTCGACATCACGAGATGGGTCTCGATACCGACTGAGCGCAAAAGCTCGAGCATCCGGATGCCATAAATGACACCCGAGGCCCCGCTGATCCCAATAATGATTCGGTTCTGATCTGCGCTCTGTTTCATCGATCCGCTCAAATGCGGCTGACCGGCCACACGTATTAGGAGAACAATATATCGCGATACGCTGGTCTTGTCACGGATTAGCTCCGCATCCTGTTCTCATTTAAGCTGTTTTTCGTTCGAATGTCATGGGTGATACGCCTCCTGTTGCCGAATGTCTTCGTCGGGTGTTGTAAAAGCCGTTGATG
>NSIP01000012.1 GCA_002737725.1 Rhodospirillaceae bacterium | reverse complement strand
AGAACGTTTGAGTACCTACTTACAGTCGTACTTTACGCCACTTTCGGTGTCGATGTTCCGGATCATCTCAAACTCACCTTTATATGTGGTCGCAACAAATCGCGTGACCTCTGGCAATTCACGTTTCAGTTTCGGGTCATTCATCCAATCGTAGGATAAAAACGCCTCGCGCACCTTGGCCACAAGTTCTGGCTTCAAGCGATTAGTGATGCCGAACGCCGTACCCGGAAAGGGATCAGATTCATAAATCACGCGCACGCTGTTCAAATCGATTACGTTGCGTTCAGCGATACGTTTAATGAGGTCGCCCGCCACGGCAGCGGCTTCATAGTCATCGTTCGCAACCCCGATGATGGAGGTCTCATGCTTGCCGGTGAAGCGCGACTGATAGTCGCGCTCGGCCTCTAGTCCAAATTTTGTCTTGAGCAATATCGTCGGCGCCTTAAAGCCCGTTGCTGATGTGGGTGACACAAATGCGATGGTCTTGCCCTTCAAATCTTGAACGGTCTTGATTGGTGACTTGGCGGGCACAATAATTTCCATCGTGTAGCCCCACGGCCCAACATCGGTACCCAACTGAATCAGCGGCACAAACCCAGCGCAGTTCACCGCAACCGGCGTTGAACCGGCATTGATGCCCGCGATATGAAGGCGGCCTGAGCGCAAAGCTTCAAGCTGAGCCGAGTAATTTTGGACCTGAAAGAACGTGACGTTCTTACCAGTGGCTTTTCTAAGATGATCAAGGAAGCGCCCCCAGACATCTTGCCACATTGCCGGGTCTTCAATGGGGGTGTACGAAAAAATGATAGTTTTGGGGTCAAGGATATCGCCAGTATCCGTCAGTGTATCCGCGACCAAATCGCCATCCCGATCACAGTATTTTTTGTCGAGCGTCCCGCGCGGGCAAGCTTCGTCTGCAGAAAATGCCGGTGCCGCAAAAAGCCAGCTCAACGCAAAAAACAAAACCCGCATAGTGTTCCTCGATACGCCAAATTGGTCCCGAATCATTTGCAATCGTATTTCACTCCGGTGGCGGCGTCGACCTGCCGAACCACCTGCCAGTCTTGTTTATAGCTGATGGGTATAAATTTCGTTTGAGCAGGGAATTCGGGACTTAAGTTCGCATCAGCGGCAATTTGGTAAGTCAGAAATGCCTGCCTGATCTTTGCCACCAGGGCCGGGGCCAAGTTGTGGGCATATCCGTACCCCGTCGTTGGGAACGAGCCAGAGCGATAGATCGAGCGGATTTGGGCGGGGTCGAACACTTTACGCGCAGCCATGGGGGCCAGCACAACATCTGCCACGGCGGCAGCCTCGTAGTCGCCGTTGACCACGCCTAAAATCGAGTTGTCATGCTTACCTGAGAATGTTGACTTATAGTCAACGTCCACCTTAAGGCCGAAATCCTTTTCAAGAAGATAGATCGGCGTTTTATAGCCCGAGTTCGACGTGGGTGAGGTAAAGGCGATGGTGCGACCGCGCAGATCTTGTACCGCGCGAATTTCTGATTGGTTTGGCACAATGATTTCCGTATGGCTGGCATAGGGCGTGTCGGGCGAGGACATCATCGCAAAAGGCACGAATCCCGTGCAATTAACGGCGACAGGAACACCACCGGTGTTGGTTGAGGTCACATGAAGGCGGCCCGAGCGCAGCGCTTCGAACTGCGCCGCATTAGACTGCACCTGAAAAAACTTCACCTTCTTGCCAGTTAAAATCTCAAGGCGCGTGATAAAATTTTCCCACACGGACGCATAAACAGCCGGATCTTCGATCGGCGTGTAGGAAAAAATCAGCGTGTCTGGATCGATGAACTGTTTTGCGTCGGTCGGCGCATCAGCCACCATGTCGCCGTCGCGGTCGCAGTAGCGCGTATCAAGCGCGCCATGGGGGCAATCGGGTTGCGCAACGGCGGGGCTCGCGTTCAAGCCCGCGACACAACCCAAGAGAATGAGCTTAACTCGAAAACGCATTCACGATACCTTATTCAACAATATCATATGTAAGGTGTTGCAAGCCGCCTGCAAATGACAGTCCAGTGACGGGAGGCGGCGAGCTACTTATGTGCCGCGATCATAGCCCGGTAGGCATCAGCTAGGTCGGCGTAACGGGCGGTTTGAACTTTCATTTGGGCCACTTCGGCGTCTGTCAAATCGCGCATGAATTTAGCAGGCGAGCCTGCCCACAACTGCCGGGATTTCACGCGCTTGCCCGGTGTGACCAATGCGCCCGCCGCCACCATAGCCCCGCTTTCCACCACCGCGTCATCCATCACGGTGGAGGCCATACCCACAAAGCAGCCGTCTTCCAGCGTGCAGCCGTGAATGATGGCCGCATGGCCGATCAAAACGTCACTACCGATGAGGGTCGGGCCATCATTGGTGGCCACATGAACAATGGTCCCGTCTTGAATGTTCGTGCGCTCGCCCACACGGATGTAGTTCACATCGGCACGCATCACGACATTGAACCAGATGCTCGACCGCGCGCCGATGACTAAGTCGCCAATCAACATGGCGTTGGGAGCAACAAAAGCATCTACCGCGACGTTTGGCGTGATGCCTTTCCAGGGAAGCACAATGGCACTCATGTTAGGGCAAGCCTGTTGTTTCGGGCAGGCCGAGCATGATGTTCAGGCATTGCACGGATTGGCCCGATGCGCCCTTGCCCAGGTTATCGAACTGCGCCACCAGCCGCGCTTGTTGTCCAGATTCAGATCCAAACACATACAGCCGCATGTGATTGGTATTATTCAGTTGCTCGGGTGCCAATATCTTGAGGGTTTTGGATTGTTCGAGAGTAACCACTGTTACATAGTGCGCACCTGCATAAGCCTTCGTCAGCACACCATGAACATCAGACAGCGACGGCCCACCGATAAGTAATGAGAGATGCAGCGGTACTTCAACCAACATGCCTTGAGCATAACGACCAACCGCGGGTGTGAAGATGGGTCGCAGCGACAGCTTGGCGTACTTCTGAATCTCGGGAACGTGCTTGTGCTGCATCTCGAGCGCATAAATCCGATAAGGCACTTGAGTATAGGTCGGATCACTCTCGTTCTCGAATTCCGAGATCATGGCTTTGCCGCCGCCAGAATATCCACTGACGCCATTGATCGAGATGGGATAGCTCGGGCTCAGCAGCCCCGCATCAACCAAAGGCCGGATTAAGGCGATGGACCCCGTCGAATAACAGCCCGGATTCGAAATACGCTTGGCCGCAGCAATTTTATCGCGATGGCCACTCGCCAACTCCGGGAATCCGAATACCCAGCCATCAGCAACGCGATGGGCCGTTGAGGCATCAATCACCTTAGCCTTTGGATTGGTAATCAAGGCCACAGCCTCTCGCGCTGCATCATCGGGCAAGCAGAGAAACACAACATCGGCGTCGTTGAGCAGGCGCGCGCGTTCCGCCTGATCCTTGCGCTTGGCCGGATTAATTGAAACGAGCATAAGGTCGGCGCGGCCTTCTAGCCGTTGCCTCAATTGCAGGCCCGTCGTGCCCGCCTCGCCATCGATGAAAATTGTGGGTTTCACGTTGCACTCTCGTCTCGGAATTTGAGCCTGATTACTCCCGGCTCACTCAGGGGGCAAGGTCGAATTCCCCTGTACGTCCAGTGTTAGGGCTGAGACAATATAGCGTGAAGTTTATGGGAGCACACCCATGCTCGATATCATGAAACGCGCTTTTGGTGAGAATACAGACACGCCAATCATGTCGCGCCGTCAGGCGTTCGCCGGAGCCGCCTTGCCACTCGCAGCCATGACCGTGTCAAACCCGGCAATGGCGGCATCTGGCCCCATGGGCGATAGCTTTTCGGTTCCCAAGGGTCGCATTGAGTCTCGCCAAATGACGTTTACGGACAATGTGGCCAAGCTCAATGCCGAGATGCGCCTGTATCGCGCGCTCACAGACGAGGCCGATGTGTTGCTGTGGTATTTTTTCACCATGTTCGTAGTGGCTGAGGGTCGCAAAGTCGTGCCGTTGGTGCGATTTGAGGGCATTGAATTCTCGCACCATAGAAAAGTCGGCGAAAATCTGTATATGGCCCATGGTCACAATGCGTCCTATCCACGAGACATCAACACAGGCGTGTTTATTACTGACATGGTCAACCCGATCACGGGTCAGAAAATAAGTGTGCCACCAACGATTCTGACCGAAGACCCAGGCATGTTGTATGGGCCTGACGGCAAACGCCCGCTGAACCACAAAACTAATGAATTTACACCGCGCTACTCGTTATTCCGTGTCGAAGACGGGTTGGTGAAGTCGGAAGAGATTCGCGTGCCGCCCGATGGCTGGTTCACGCCGTTCATTGAAGCATCGCACAATTGGGCGCCCAAGGCGCTGTATGACGACCCGAAGGTGAAGCGGTTACCCATGGGCACCAGTGGCGGCTACGTCTTCCCCTTCCCCAAATGGCTGGAGATGGGTGATATCAAAGGCCACATGTTCGCGATCTGGAGCGGACGCAAACTCGACGGCGTGCATCAACTTCCTCAAGATTACTTCGACCGCGCCTCGACACAACACCCAGAATTGCTGAAGGTGGACATGAGCAAGTTCCCCAAAGCGGGTTAGTTGTCCCGCGCTGGCGGCTTCAGCAACTCATCCCGCGTGATGTAGCGCACGTTAGATATCACGGCTGTGATATGACGGATGTCTTTGATGCGCGCCAGCGGGTCGCCATCGAAAACCACGATGTCGGCGAGTTTGCCCACCACCAACGTTCCCAAATGAGACTCGAGACCCAGCCGCTCGGCTGGCCAAATAGTCGCCGACTGCAAAACCTGAAACGGTGTGAGCCCTGCTTCTTCGTACAACTCTAGCTCGACCTGGAAACTGAGGCCAAGAGCCACCGCGTCCTCCACAAAGCAAAAGGGCCCGCACTGCGAGCCCCTTTGTATGGATATTATTTGGGAAAATCTTACCGCTTTGAGAACTGGAAGCTGCGGCGGGCTTTCTTTTTGCCGAACTTCTTACGCTCAACGATACGTGAGTCACGCGTCAGGAAACCGCCTGACTTCAACACCGGGCGTAGGCCCGGCTCGAAATAGGTCAGCGCCTTAGAAATGCCGTGACGCACCGCGCCGGCTTGACCTGAAAGGCCACCACCGTTGACGTTACACACCACATCGAACTCACCCAGGCGGTTACACGCCACAAACGGCTGCGTGATCAGCATCCGCAACACGGGGCGCGAAAAGTAATTCTCAACTTCGCGAGTGTTGACGGTGATCTTGCCTTTGCCAGGCTTAATCCAAACGCGGGCGATGGCGTTCTTGCGCTTGCCGGTCGCATAGCTGCGGCCTTGCTTGTCGCGTTTGACTTCACGCACAATCGCGGCGGTGCCAGCGATAGCTGTTTTCAGATCGGCGAGTGTTTTGGTCTCTTCGGCCATGATGATTCTCTTTAACGCTTGTTCTTCGGATTGCGGCTGGCGATATCCAGCACTTCGGGCGTTTGCGCTTCGTGGGGATGGCTGGGGCCTTTGTAGACCTTCAGCTTGCTGAACTGGGCGCGGGCCAAGGGGCTGTCCTTGGGCATCATGCGCTTGACAGCTTCTTCAATGATGCGCTGTGGGAACTCGCCCAACATAATGCGCTTAGCCGGGCGATCCTTCAGGCCGCTGGTGTAGCCCGAATACCAAGGATAGGTCTTCTGTTCGAGCTTGCGGCCGGTCAACTTCACCTTCTCAGCATTGATGATGATGATATTGTCGCCCGTGTCGATGTGCTGGGTGTACATGGGCTTGTGCTTGCCGCGCAAAATCGTGGCAACGATGGCGGCCAAGCGGCCCAAGATCAGGCCTTCGGCATCGATCAAAAGCCACTTCTTGTGTACCTCGGAAGGTTTGGCGTGATAGGTCTTCATTGTGTTCTCACTTACTAGGTCCGGCTGCGCGTCTTTGGTGACGGAGCGGGCGCGGGTTTGAACCCACGCCCTGCGAAGGCGCGGAATATAGAGGGGCGCATCACAGTGTCAACCGCAAAGGCGCAGTTTAGATAGGATTCAAAGATGGTATCCAGTTACCTCTATCGACAGGATTGGCTTTCATCGGTTTTCCACGACCCAAGGTAAACTCCCAAATATACGCTCAAATGGCTCATAATCGGAGCCACGACCTACTCGCGCTAGGATGGATCTGACGCTAAAGGCTTGAGGCATGCTCAAAAAAAATATCATCCCCCTCTCGATTTCCGATGGCGAGCGCGATCAGGCTAAGTTCGCCCAAAACCTCGGCGCATGTTTTGAGCGGTATGGGTTTGCTGTCATTTCCGACCATGGGATTGCACCCGCGATCATCAACGATGCCTTTGATCGCACGCGGCGATTCTTTGCACTGCCCGAGGCGGTCAAGAAACACCACCTCGTCGCGGGCGGCGGTGGTCAGCGCGGGTATACGCCCTTTGGTGTTGAAACTGCGAAAGGGTCGGCGCGTGCAGACTTAAAAGAGTTCTGGCACGTCGGGCGTCAACTCCCTGTGGGCCATCGGTTCACCTCACTCATGCCGTCCAACTTGCATGTGACCGAGATCACCGATTTTGATGCGGCGACCTATAGGCTGTATGCGGCTATGGATGAACTTGGCTTGCGCTTGTTGAGCTCCATTGCACGCTACCTTGGGCTGGCCGCGGAATTTTTCAGCAACGTCAGCGAAGGCAACAGCATCTTACGCTTGCTGCATTACCCGCCCGTCTCGGCAACCGCGCAAGGCGTGCGCGCCGGGGCGCATGAAGACATCAACGTCATCACGTTATTGCTGGGTGCGGAAGAAGCTGGGCTGCAACTGTTGGATCGTGATGGCCGTTGGCTTGATATCAACCCGCCACCCGATTGCGTCGTGGTGAACATCGGCGACATGCTGCAACGCCTGACCAACGCTGTGCTGCCATCCACCACGCACCGCGTAATCAACCCCACACCCCAGCGCACCGCTCATCCGCGTTATTCTATGCCGTTTTTTCAGCATTTCGCGCCGGATTTTGTAATTGAAACCCTATCCTCATGCATTTCGACCCAGCGACCGAACCGCTACCCTGTAGCGATTACGGCCGACGGGTATCTGCAAGAACGCCTGGCGGAGATCAAACTTATATGACGAGAGAACCATTTTTATTCTTCCGCATGATCTCTATCTTTGCGATCTTGACGTCTGGTGCGAATGCAGCGCAGACGGATGACTGCAAAGCAGTCGGCAACTGGGCT
Organism: Rhodospirillaceae bacterium; assembly: GCA_002737725.1. Taxonomy (GTDB): domain Bacteria; phylum Pseudomonadota; class Alphaproteobacteria; order Rhodospirillales; family Rhodospirillaceae. Next base: position 79,140 of record NSIP01000012.1, on the reverse strand, counting down.
TTCAAGATTGAAAATGAAACGCCTGTCTCCACGGCACCTTCACGCTTGATTCCCGAAAGCTCCACACACCCGGCTCATTGTTCCGTAAGCGGGTTTGTCGCACCCCAGGTCGGCTTTGAAGTGCGCTTGCCCACAGATAGCTGGAACGGCCGATTCTTGCAGCAAGGCTGCCGTGGCATGTGTGGCTTCATCCCCTCCGACACCACCAACGATGCATTGTCGCGCGGATACGCCGTCGCCACCACAGATATGGGTCACAAGGCGACCAATAGCCAATCGGGCATTTGGTCGATCAATAACATGCAAGGCAAGATCGACTTCGGTCATCGGGCGACACATGTCACCGCAATAGCCGCACAGGAATTGATCTCGAGATTTTACGGTGCCAAGCCCAAAGCCAAATACTTTCGCGGCTGCGGCACAGGTGGACGCCAAGCCCTGGTCGAAGCCCAGCGTTACCCGGATGACTTTGATGGCATCATCGCCAATGGCGGCATCGTCTTCGATTTCACGAAGCTCAATTACCTAATGGCCTGGAGTGTACGCGCTAACATCGACGCAAATGGCAACCAAATCCTCTCAGGTGCCGACGTCGAACTGTTGCATAACGCGGTTTTGCAAAAATGCGATTCGAAAGACGGACTAAAAGATGACGTCATCGCCTATCCGCAGTCATGCAGTTTTGATCCAGCAAGTCTGGCTTGCGGCACTGCCAAAGCACAAACATGCCTAACGCCCGCCAAAGTCGACGCTGCGCAAAAAATGTATGCAGGCCCGACTCAAGACAACGGCATTCATGTCTATCCGGGCATGTCTTTGGGTTCTGAATTACGTTGGCCGAATGCGTTTTTCGGCGCCAATCCGAATTACGCGAAGTTTAGCGTCGAGATTATGCGATATTTCCTATATCCGACATCGAAGGGCCCGGCGTTTCAACTGACAGACTTCGATCTCAACGCCCCACTTTCGACATTCAACGAAACAGAGCAATTAGTTAGCGCCGACAGTACAAATTTCTCAACATTCCGAGCGCGAGGGGGCAAACTTTTGGTCATGCATGGGTGGAATGAGTCCGCGATGCCGGGTTCATACCCAATTCAGTTTTACGATAAACTCGTCAAACAGCTTGGAAGCATCAAAGCTGCCCGAGAATTCTTCCGCTTTTACATGATTCCCGGCGAGATGCATTGCACTTCGGGTATTCCCGAAGGCCGCCACTTTGACTCACTGACGATGATGGAACGTTGGGTTGAGGACGGCGTACCGATGGACATCATTGCTGGATACGAAGTGAGCGAAGAGCCCAAACTGCCCAACCAAGTGCGCTTTCCTATTGATCCCAGCGCCATTAAATCTGAGCGGCCGTTTGCTCTGTATCCTGACACGCTGACTTATAAGGGCCGTGGCGATCCAGTAAATCTTTCGAGCTATCGCCGCCATAAATACTAACGGTGACTTCGTTTTCGATACTCAACAAGCAACCACACTCATTAAGAGCGCTTGACTTCTTGTGAGCGCTTGACATTTTTTTTATTCGGCTGAATGCGTCCTATTCTCTTCATTAAGGATCACACACATCATGACGTCAACAATGTCTTCTTTGCTTGGCAAAGATCGTGCGGTAAAGATTTTTGAGACGATGGTGCGGATTGCGGCGTGTGATCGTCGTATCCAGCAAAGCCTGGCGGCGGGCGAGCTGCAGTTTCAGTACTACCCGTGCGGCGGGCAGGAAGCGATTCCGGCCACCATCGCCAGCTGCATCAAGCCCGACGACTACGTCGTCACCACCTATCGCGGCATTCACGACATCGTCGCCAAGGGCACGCCGATGACCGAGATTATCGCTGAGATGTATGGGCGGGTGACGGGAACATCGAAGGGCAAAGGCGGCCCAATGCATTTGTCCGACCCCAATACAGGGTTGATGGTCACGACGGGCATTGTTGGTGGCGGCGCGCCGATTGCCAATGGCTTGGCGCTGGCGGAACAACTCAAAGGCTCGGGCCGGATTGTGGTGTGCAACTTTGGGGACGGCGCAGCCAACATTGGTGCGCTCCACGAATCGATGAACATGGCCGCCTTGTGGCAGCTACCAATCGTGTTCGTGTGCCAGAACAACCTCTACGCCGAGTACACGTCTTTCGCGGCATCGACTCGCAGCAAAACAATTGCTCAACGCGGCGCAGGTTACGACATGCCAGGCGTGTGCGTGGACGGCAACAGCCCCGAGGCGATGATCGAAGCCGTCGAAGCGGCAGTGAAACGTGCGCGCACAGGCGGCGGACCGACATTATTAGAATGTGTTGCCCAGCGGCTCCAGGGCCATGCATTTGGCTCAGAAGAGACGCACATGGACAAAGTGGCCCTCGATGAGGGGCGCAAGAACGCCCCCATTATCGTGTTCCGCAAGCGCTTGATCGACACCCAGACGGCCACCGAGGATCAACTCAAGAAGATTGAGCAGGCCGCTGAAGATGAAGTCTCGGCGGCGCAAAAGTTTGCTCAATCAAGCCAAGCGCCGGGCGCACACGAGCTTTATACCGATATTTTTGCCGACCCCGGCTTGGTGCCCGACAGCGGCATTATGGCCAAAGCGGTTTCGGCATCACCCATTCCCGCTGGTGGTCGCAAGCTCACCTACGGTCAAGCGGTGACCGATGCGCTGGACATTGCGCTGGGCAAAGACAGCAAAGTGCTTCTGCTAGGCGAGGATATCGAAGATCCCGCCGGTGGCGTTGTGAAAGCCACTTATGGTTTGTCGACCAAGTATGGCCGCGAAAGGGTGCGCGGAACGCCGATTTCGGAACAAGCCATTGTCGGCGCTGCCATCGGCGCTTCGCTGGCGGGCTTCAAGCCCGTGGCCGAGGTGATGATCTGCGACTTCGCCATGGTCTGCATGGACCAGATCGCTAACCACGCCGCCAAGCTGCGTTACATGTCGGGCGGGCGCACCAGCGTGCCTATCACCATCCGCATGCTGACGGCGGGTAATGTCGGCAGCTTTGGTGCGCAGCACTCGCAGTCCTTAGAGGCATGGTTTGCTCATACGCCGGGCCTCAAGGTGGTTATGGCCAGCACGCCGGCTGACGCCAAGGGCTTGTTGCTGTCGTGCATCGACGATCCCGACCCCTGCATCTTTATCGAACCCATGCGCTGCTACTTTGGGGCCGACATGGTCCCTGAGGGCGATTACCGCATTCCGTTGGGCTCGGCCGCTATTCGCAAATCCGGCAAAGACATCACGCTCGTCTCCTATGGCTGGGGCATGCAGGAAGTTGGTGCGGCGGCGCAAACCTTGGCCGCTGAGGGCATTGATGCCGAAGTCATCGATCTACGCTCGATCATGCCCTTCGACATGCCTACTGTTTTAGCCTCGGTCGAGAAGACGCGCCGGGCCGTTATTGTTCATCCGGCCGTTGAGTTCTGCGGCTTTGGGGCCGAGTTGGCCACACGCCTGAACGACGCGCTGTTTGGCAAACTGAAAGCCCCCGTGGGCCGGGTCGGCGCGCGCTACACGCCCATCGCCTTCTCGCAAACCCTTGATTCGCTGCACTTCCCCAACGCCGGGCGCGTGGTGGAGAAGGTGAAGCATTTAATGACGTTCAAATAGAGCAGGAGTGATTGTGGCGAAGATGACGCTCAAGCTGCCGAAGGCAGCCGTATCGATGCAAGAGGGCAAGATCGTCGAGTGGTTTGTTGCCAACGGCGCTGACGTTGCCGTCGGCCAAAAGCTCTATGCACTCGAAACCGAGAAAACCACCATGGAGGTCGACTCCCCCTTCTCCGGCACCGTCACGCTGCTCGGACAAGTGGGAACAACTTACCAAGTCGGCCACCCCATCGCGGAGATCAATACGTAGAGTGTGAATTTTTCAAAAAACTAAGGAAGTGACCTGGCAATACGAAAGCCCATTGCAAAATAGCGATCGTTTACACCGCCCGATTGACTGTACGTCAGCTTCAAGCTTGAAGATTTGTTGGCCATTGATCCGCCACGGTAGCTGCGATGGCAATCGCGAATGTACTTTACAACTGCCTCATCTACCTTCGGCCCAGTCCCGCTGGCGGCGTCACTCATGCAGTCTTGGACCCACTCCCACACATTACCGTGCGTGTCATAGAGACCGAATGCGTTGGGCAACTTCTGACCAACAGGGTGCGTGGTCTCGCCCGCGTTATCTAAGAACCACGAATACTTTCCTAACTCGGAGGCATCATCGCCGTATGAGTATGCTGTCGTGCTCCCCGCACGCGCGGCATACTCCCATTCAGCTCCTGTCGGGAGGCGGTGCTGTTTGCCCGTCTTGGCATTTAATTTGCGAATAAAAGCCTGAACGTCATTCCATGACACTGTTTCAACTGGCAAATTGTCGCCGACAAACTCGCTGGGCCGATCGCCCATGACCGCCAGCCACTGCGCTTGGGTAACTTCATACTTACCAAGCGCAAATGGCTTTATTTTATCGGCGCCTTGGAGTGATTGTGGAATGACGACCATCTCTGGGCAATCGGCACAATCCTTGAAGTTGCCATGATCAGATTGCGCACGCGAAGCGGCATTGAATGCCAGAAGAAGTAAAACAGGCACCCAAGCTTTTTTCATGATCGCGCAACCCACTGGCATTGACCGAGAACGTATCATCACCATACTAAGCCTTACTGCCGTCGGCTACAGTCTGATGGAATCGCCTCGGAGAATGTCGGGCATGAAAACCACTTTGGTTGTGTCAATCGCGATAATGCAGCTGTGTGCTTTGGGCAACGGGGCTTTAGCGCAAGTGCCAGGACGCGTGTTCAAAGACTGCGCAGATTGTCCCGATATGGTGATGATCCCCGGGGGCAGTTTTGTGATGGGCGGCAAGACCGATCCACGGCTGAATTACAAACCCGAACCCGACGAAATTCCGCAGCGCAGCGTTTCGGTTCCATCGTTTGCCTTGGGCAAACACGAGGTTACACAAGGCCAGTGGCAAGCGCTTATGGGCGAGAACCCCAGCGATTACATCGACGGTGATAAAAACCTACCTGTTGAAACAGTATCGTGGAACGAAGCAAAGGAATTTGCGAAGCGACTATCAGCCAAGACTGGCAAGACATATCGCCTGCCGACTGAGGCCGAATGGGAGTATGCTGCACGTGCCGGGAGCAGTGCATTATTTTCATTTGGCGATGATGTTGGTGCCCTGGGCCAGTATGCTTGGTACGGGCTCAATTCAGGAGGTCACATTCATCCTGTGGGGCAGAAAGAACCAAACAAATTTGGCCTTCACGATATGCATGGCAACGTTTGGGAGTGGGTCGAGGATTGTTATCAGCCTACATACGAGGGCGCTCCGACCGACGGCAGCGCCCTGCAAAAAGCCGGCGCATGCCAGCGCAACAACCGTGGCGGTTCGTGGGTCAATTCGGCGATGAACTTACGGTCAGATCACCGTCATAAAATGGGAGCTGGCACCCGCGGCACATTTGTTGGAATGCGCCTCGCACGCACGCTCGACTAATCAACAACCCGCTTTTCTTATCGCTAGGGTGTTTTGATGCGCGGATGGTGATTCCGCGCGGCAAAGCCCAATACATTGTTCTCTGGGTCGCCAATATAATAAATCGTTGCGGGGCGGTCTGGCGCGTCCCAGCGCTCAACCAACGTCGCGCCAGCTGCTTTAGCTCGCGCAACAAGTGCATCTTGATCCGTGACTTCAAAGATGGCGACGACGCCCTGCTGCGTGCGCGATGTTTTGGGGCCTGACGGCTGCGTCCCCTCGTCCATCTTCAGAACCTCAAAAGCACCGACATCACCTTCCAGGTAAAAGTTCACAGAGTTTTGATTTCTCGCCGTCTCCGAGAACCCTAACGCCTTGTAAAACTCCGCGAGTTTGGCTGGGTTTGGTGAGCGAACTAAGACTTTAGGGATCGATGTGACAGCGTTATTTTTTTGCTGCGCCAGCGCGGGCGACACCAATACACCCAGAGATAATAACACGATAAGTATTCTCGACATCATCCCATCCCCCTCCAGAAATTACGCAATCTTACTCAGCAGGCAGAGGATATGGTGTGTGTTTTTTAGCAGCACGTTCGCTAGGCAACGTCAGCGTAACCAGCGACATCACAAACAGCGCTATCGCCATGCCAAGGTAAATACCATCGAAGCTGCCGGTGGTTTCTTTCACTTTGGCTGTCAGGTAAATCCCTAATCCCGAAAACGTGAACGAGATAATGAACTTCATGCCATAGGCGGTGGCTTGCCATTTGCCGGGGGTGTACTTGGCGAGCAAGCTATTCTCGGCCGGAAGCGCGCCGATGTTGAAGGTCACCATCATCATTGCGGCAATAAACAACGTTGCACCGCTGGCCCCCATGGCCATAAGGATGAACGGTGCCTGCAAAAATATGAACAGCGCATACACCCATTTCAGCGGATATTTGTCGGCCATGTTGCCGGTGACGATTTGCATCACACCGCCCACGCCATAAACCGCCATGATCGCTAAACCGACACCAGACGTGCCATTACCGAACAACCCACCCAGGCCTTCTTCGAAAACCTTAGGCAGTGACGATTGCGCGACTTGGTAAAACATTCCGCCCACGAGCATGGCCAGCGTGAGAACGATGTACACACGAACCGTATCGTTCATGTCGAGTTTGGGTTCGGCGTGGCGGACAATTTTCACATCCTTGAGCTTGCCGTTGATCATGGCCCACACAAACGCGCCCCCTGTGGCCATGACGAAAATACCCGGTACAATAAAAACCGTGCGCCAGCTCGACCATTCCAACAATGCGCCCGCGAACACGCCCGCCAGCGCAGGTCCTAGCCCACCGAACATTCCATTAATGCCCAGCGCCTTGCCCCGATTCTGGCTGTTTTGTACCATCCACGCGATACCGACAGGATGATAGATTGACCCAAACGCGCCGAGAGCCGCCAAGGACAGTGTGATTTCTATGGGTGTGGAGGCAAAGCCCACGGCGACTGCGCTAAGACCGAAGCCGAAGAAATAGATCACCATCATGCCCAAGGCTGACCAGCGGTCTGCCAACCACCCGGCCACGGGTGCAAATAGCCCTGTGAGCAGCTTGCCGGCGATAATCAGCGTGAGGACTTGCTCGTAGGGAACGCCCAAGATCGGCGGCAGCACCAAGGCCACCACGAAATACATGGGCTCAAAGAGATGGTTATAAAAATGCCCAATCGATGAAAAGCCAACGATGGCGCTGCTTGATGCTACAGGGGATGGGGAATGGGAACTACTGGCCGAGCTGTCAGGCGTCATATGAAGACACAGTCCATTGGCCTTTGTCCTTTGACCACAGCCAACCGAGGAACAGGTGGGGCGAGTAATGGGGCTCGAACCCACGACCCTCTGGACCACAACCAGATGCTCTAACCAACTGAGCTATACCCGCCACAACCTGATCCTACGCAGAAAGCCCCAGGCCAAAACTCGAGGTTTTCAGTGTAGAGATCGGTTCTTATACCCCCGCCCCGACAGCGTCAAGAAAACCACAGGGCGGGCAGATTTAATCCACAGGCCCATGGCCCAAGCACACTCTTTAGGCATGATGATCAAATCATGTGCATGCGCCCCCGCCAAGGATCAGAAAAAAGTGACGAATCCAGAGTTAAAGTCTCACCCTTTCGTTGGCATAGAAATTGAATATAAAGTATGAGACGGCGTGCAAAGGCAGCCGAGTAGCGTACGCGATGGCCATCAGACCGACACACACCCGAAACCGTGCGACCATCAATCGCAGGGTTCAGAACACCATGGGATGCTTATGAAAAAAATCGAAGCCATCATCAAACCATTCAAACTCGATGAAGTGAAAGAAGCGTTGCACGAGGTCGGTTTGCAGGGCATTACCGTCACCGAAGCGAAGGGCTTCGGTCGTCAGAAAGGACACACCGAACTTTACCGCGGCGCAGAATACGTCGTCGACTTTTTGCCAAAAGTGAAAATCGAAGTCGTGATGGAGGATGCCATGCTGGACCGTGCGATTGAGGCCATTAAAAAGGCCGCTCACACGGGCCGCATCGGTGATGGCAAGATCTTCGTCTATTCGATCGAAGACGCCATTCGCATTAGAACCGGAGAGCGTGGCGCAGACGCCATCTAAGCCCACCGCCGTTCGAAAAGAGCCGGGACGCACAAGAATAACACCGGCATCGAAACTAACTTTTTACGCATCGGCGCTTGCCGATATAGACATTTTTTTTCTCACCATAATCACCTAAAGGCAAGGAACCAGGACCATGTCGGACGTTAAAAAAGTCATGCAGATGATCAAAGAGAAGGACGTAAAGTATGTCGACTTTCGCTTTACTGATCCCTCAGGCAAGACCCACCACATCGCCCAATACATTGGCACCGTCGACGAAGAAATGCTGACCGATGGCATTATGTTCGATGGCTCGTCAATCGCAGGCTGGAAAGACATCTCAGAATCCGACATGCAGTTGAGGCCAGATTTGTCGACCGTCACCATGGACCCCTTCGCGGCCCAGCCGCTGATGATCGTGTTCTGCGACGTGATCGAGCCCAGCACCGGCCAGCCCTACAACCGCGATCCGCGCTCGATTGCCAAAAAGGCTGTGGCGTACCTCGACAGCACTGGCACTGCCGACACCATCTTCGTTGGCCCAGAAGCCGAGTTCTTCGTGTTCGACGACGTGCGTTATTCGATCGAGCCCAACAACATGTTCTTCTCGTTCGACCAAGAAGAAGGCCCCTACAATTCGGGCAAGCGCTACGACGAAGGCAACATGGGACATCGCCCACGCCCCAAGGGCGGCTATTTACCTGTGGCCCCTGTCGATGGCGCACAAGATTTGCGTGCTGAGATGGTGACCGTGCTGCAAGAAATGGGCGTTGTGATGGAAAAGCACCATCACGAAGTGGCTCCCAGCCAACACGAACTGGGCATGAAGTTCGACACGCTGATCAAATGCGCCGACAACATGCAGCTTTATAAATACGTGGTCAGCATGGTCGCCCACTCGTACGGCAAAACCGCAACCTTTATGCCCAAGCCCGTGTTTGGCGATAACGGTTCGGGCATGCACGTCCACCAGTCGTTGTGGAAGGGCGGCAAAAACTTGTTTGCTGGCTCAGGCTACGCTGATCTGTCGGACACCTGCTTGTATTACATCGGCGGCATCATCAAGCACGCAAAGGCGATCAACGCCTTCACCAACGCCACCACCAACAGCTACAAACGTTTGGTGCCAGGCTACGAAGCGCCAGTGTTGTTGGCCTACTCCTCACGCAATAGATCTGCCTCGTGCCGCATTCCGTACGTGTCGAGCCCCAAGGGCAAGCGCGTTGAAGTGCGCTTCCCCGACCCCGCCTCGAACCCCTACTTGGGCTTCGCTGCGATGTTGATGGCTGGCCTCGACGGCATCAAGAACAAGATCCACCCGGGCGACCCGATGGACAAAAACTTGTACGAGTTGCCGCCAGAAGAACTGAAGCAAGTGCCCACTGTGTGCGGCAGTTTGCGTGAAGCGCTGGAGAACCTCGACAAAGACCGCAAGTTCTTGAAGCAAGGCGACGTGTTCACCGACGACTTCATCGACGGCTACATCGATCTGAAGATGGCCGAGCAGAAGCGCCTTGAAATCACTCCGCATCCGCTCGAGTACTTCTACTACTACTCAGCTTAACTTTAACGGCGCATGTGCTGCTGACATCCAAACCCCCGACCGTAAGGTTGGGGGTTTCTTGTTTGCTGGTCATGGGCGCGATGCCTAAGACCGACCGGTTTCACCGGTTATTGATAGGTATTTACTGGCCATACCAGCCACAGGGTGGTTGGCATATACTGGCGCGGTATAAACTGAAAAGCAGGGGCGAGCCGAAGGTTTGGCCGGCAATATTGATGTGGGACAACGCGCAGCCTTGAACCTTGCTGCAGCGATTGGGACTCAAAGATAGGCGAGGAAGGCCATAGACTTAGCTAACGTTAACCGGCTCTTTCGGGCTTTCGTCCTCGACCGGCGTGTCATCTTCAGCGTCGTCGTCGGTCTTCTTTGGTGCGACTTTGGCCGCCGTCACCTCGAACACCGCCTTGCCGTCTTTGACGTCGACCTTCACATGCCCGCCGGTGATGAGATCGCCAAACAACAACTGATCGGCCAGTGGCTTCTTGATTTCCTGCTGAATGACGCGTGACAACGGACGCGCTCCCATCTGCTTGTCATAGCCTTTCGTGGCCAGCCAATCGCGCGCGGCTTGAGACAATTCAATAGTGACGTTGCGGTCAGCCAACTGCGCCTCAAGCTGCATGACGAACTTATCAACCACACGGCAGACAACTTCGGGCGGCAGGGTAGAGAACGCGATTGTGGCGTCCAGCCGGTTACGGAACTCAGGCGTAAACATTTTCTCAATGGCGGCGGAGTCTTCGCCCTCACGCATGTCACGTCCAAAGCCAATAGCGTGTTTGGCCATTTCAGACGCGCCCGCGTTGGTGGTCATGATCAAGATGACATTGCGGAAGTCGACCGACTTGCCATTGTGATCCGTCAACTTGCCGTGATCCATGACTTGCAACAGAATGTTGTACAAGTCTGGGTGTGCTTTCTCGATTTCATCAAGCAGCAATACACTGTGCGGATGTTGGTCAACCGCATCGGTCAGGAGCCCGCCCTGGTCGAAGCCGACATAGCCCGGCGGTGCGCCAATGAGGCGCGATATCGAGTGGCGTTCCATGTACTCAGACATATCGAAGCGATGAATCTCGACGCCAAGGCTTTTGGCCAATTGACGCGCCACTTCGGTTTTGCCCACGCCTGTGGGGCCCGAGAACAAATAACTTCCGATGGGTTTTTCAGGCTCACGCAAGCCCGCACGAGAGAGTTTAATCGCGCTCGACAATTCATCGATGGCTTTGTCTTGACCAAAGACCATGGTCTTGAGGTCGCGTTCGAGGTTTTGCAACGCTTGCTTGTCGTCGCGCGTGACGGTTTTAGGCGGAATGCGGGCGATCTTGGCCACGACCTCCTCGATGTCCTTCACACTCACGACTTTCCGGCGCTTATTCAGCGGCAGCAGCATGCGTGACGCACCCGCTTCGTCGATCACGTCGATGGCTTTGTCTGGTAATTTGCGGTCGTTGATGTAGCGCGCCGCCAACTCCACAGCCGTGCGGATGGCTTCAGCAGTGTAGCGCACCTTGTGAAACTCTTCGTAGTAGGGCTTCAGGCCCCTAAGGATTTTGATGGTGTCTTCAATCGACGGTTCATTCACATCGATCTTTTGGAACCGGCGCACGAGTGCGCGGTCCTTCTCGAAGTGACTGCGATATTCCTTATAGGTCGTCGAGCCCATGCACCGCAGCGAGCCCGAAGCCAACGCGGGCTTGAGCAGATTCGAGGCGTCCATGGCACCCCCTGATGTGGCACCGGCACCAATCACGGTGTGAATCTCGTCGATGAACAGCACCGCGCCTTTAGTGGATTCTAACTCTGACAGAACAGCCTTGAGACGTTCTTCAAAGTCGCCACGATAACGCGTACCCGCCAACAGCGAGCCCATGTCGAGCGAGAACACGATGGCATCGTGCAGAACTTCTGGGACTTCCTTGTTGATAATCCGACGCGCCAGGCCTTCAGCGATCGCCGTTTTGCCAACGCCCGCATCACCCACATACAGCGGGTTATTCTTCGTGCGGCGGCAGAGAATTTGAATGGTTCTCTCCACTTCCTTATCACGACCAATCAACGGATCGATTTTTCCTTGCTTGGCTTTTTCGTTCAGGTTAACGCAATAGGCTGTCAGCGCCTCCTGGCCCTTTTTGACCACCTCTTCGGACTTGGCATCGGAATCAGCACCCGAGGGTGGACGGCGCTCGCCGGTCGCCTGACGCTTGGCAATGCCGTGCGAGATGTAATTCACCGCGTCAAGTCTGGTCATTTCCTGCGATTGAAGAAAATAGACAGCGTGACTTTCGCGCTCGGAGAACAAGGCCACCAAAACATTTGCTCCCGTGACTTCCTCTCGGCCCGAGGATTGAACATGAATCGCCGCACGCTGCACAACACGCTGGAAACCCGAGGTTGGCTTGGGGTCGTCGGTCGAGGCGCTAATCAGGCCCTTCAAGTCGTCATCAACGAACTGCTTGGCGCTAGTGCGCAATTGATCAACGCCCACGTTGCAGGCTTTCATCACCGCAATCGCATCCGGGTCATCGCACAGCGCGAGCAGCAAATGCTCAAGCGTCGCGTACTCGTGGTGACGTTCTGAAGCGGTCGCAAGCGCGCGGTGAATGGTTTTTTCCAGGTTTTGCGACAACATTGACAAGGGTGGAAATCCTTTATTCGTTTCTAGTTTGTCTCGTCGCGGTCTCAGCGGCCTATTCTTTTTCCAGCTTACACTGCAAGGGGTGCTGGTTTTTACGGGCGAGTTCCATCACCTGGTTGACCTTGGTTTCAGCCACCTCGAAGGTGAACACCCCACAAATGCCGACGCCCCTTTGATGCACGTGCAACATGATGCGCGTGGCTTCTTCGGTCGTCTTGTTGAACTTGTGCGCCAGCACATGGACAACAAATTCCATCGGCGTGTAGTCATCATTCAGCATCAATACTTTATAGAGCGACGGCTTTTTGACCTTCTGGCGCGTTTTAATGACGACGCCTGAATTGCTGCGACCATCGTCGCCATTGCCGCCGTTCTTTTCCTCGCCAGACATGCGAGCCGACTGAAGATGCAATTTAAAGTTTGTGTTGTTGATCATCATGGGTCGTGATCTGAAGCCTTGGGCCTAACAGGTTGAGTCGACAGTTTTAGGATACCAAATACCGCACACATATTGGTTTAAAAAATATGATCCGCCAGGGGGTTGAGTCTTTTTTCTCACGCTGCCGGACTTAGCACCCGAAAGCCCAAATAAAGCTCAAGAAAATTCACAAGGCCTTAATCGCCATGAAAGACAATAGGATTCAAGGACATGGTGGACTTATCCCCCGGAACTTCTTATCGTCGCTCCTGAAGAAATAGAGTAAACTAGGCCGCCGAAGAGAGACCGAACTTTTTCGGGAGAGCACAGGCCTAGGCTATGGCCTTGATAAATTAGGGGTTTTTTTCTTGATGACCTGGGTACAACGCAACGCCGTCCTACGGCAGCGATTCAGTATGATTTTGGGGCTTGTGGCGGGCTTGCTGCTGGCAATGCCCCTACCCGCGCTGGCGAAATACGCCGCGATTATTGTCGATGCCGAAACCGGCAAAGTGCTTCACGAAGCCAACTCCGACACGCTCAACCACCCCGCCTCGCTGACCAAAATGATGACCTTGTACATGCTATTTGAAGCCGTCGAGCAAGGGCGAATGAGCATGGACACCAAACTCAAAGTTTCAAAACGCGCCGCCGGCATGGCACCTTCGAAGTTAGGCCTAGCCTCAGGCTCCAGCATTTCCGTGCGCGATGCTATACTTGCGCTGATCACAAAATCAGCCAATGACGTCGCAGCGGTCACCGCCGAGAATTTGGGTGGCACCGAAACCCGCTTTGCACAACTGATGACCGCCAAGGCCCGTGATTTTGGGATGCTTCGCACGACGTTCAAAAACGCCTCGGGACTTCCCAACAAGTCCCAAATTTCATCGGCACGCGACCTGGCCATTCTGTCACGACGCCTAATGAATGATTTCCCGCAGCACTATCACTACTTCAGCCAAGACAGTTTCATTTACCGCGGCCAGAAGATTCGCTCTCACAACAATATGCTCGAGAACTATCCCGGCGCTGATGGCTTGAAAACGGGTTACACGGCGGCGTCTGGTTTTAACTTGGCGACCTCAGCCAAGCGCGAAAATCGGCGTTTGATTGGCGTGGTGCTGGGCGGCAACACCGCGCGCGCCCGCGATGCGCATATGGCTGACCTGCTCGATAACGGGTTCTCACGACTCAATGGCCAGCCCGAAACGCTGATTGCAGCCCCACTTTTGCATGACTCGCCGCCGCTGGGTGTCTCGGAGCAAGTGGCTGTCGGCGATATCGACGAAAATAGTTTCCCCGCGAACAAGCCGGCCAGCAAGAAACTCTCTAAAGCGCGCAGAGCCGAATTGGCGCGCACCTGGGGGATCCAAGTGGGTGCTTTTGGATCGCGCGATCGCGCCCTTGAGCAAGCCAGCACGGCGCTCAGTCGCATGGTGACGTTGTATCCCGATGCCGACGTGATGGTGGAACCCATCCGCGATGCAAAAGGCCGCACGCTTTACCGCGCCCAGGTCGTCGGCTTGCAACAAGCGCAAACAGCCATGGCCTGCCAGCTGGCAGATGTTCAAACCAAATCAGGTTGTAAAGCCCTGCGCCCCGTCGCTGCGGTGCGCACCGCGAAGCGTTAGTGCCCGACCGATTCTGTCGGCAGGTCTAACCCACTGGCTTTAAGTTGCTCCGCTAAACTGGCCTTGAGCTTTTCCAAATTGGCCTCAGTGTCAGCCTCGGCACGCGCCACCAACACAGCTTGCGTGTTTGATGCACGCAGCAGCCACCAGCCACCGTGGTCGGACACGCGCACGCCGTCGATGTCGGATACCTTTGCGCCCGATTTTTGCAACCGCGCCTTCACTTCATCAATCACAGCAAACTTGCGTTCATCGGGGCATGAGAAGCGCAGCTCAGGCGTGTTAATCATCACCGGCATGGCGTCGAAACGTTTAATCAAATCATAGCCCGGCGTTTTGCTCATGATGCTGAGAAAGCGCACGGCGGCATACAGCGCGTCGTCATAGCCGTAATAGGTGTCGGCAAAAAAGATGTGCCCGCTCATCTCGCCGGCCAGCGGTGAACCGGTCTCGGCCATTTTATTTTTCACCAACGAGTGGCCCGTCTTCCACATCACGGGCGTACCGCCCATGCGGGCAACTTCATCAAAGAAAGCCTGGCTGGCTTTCACGTCGGCGATGATGGTGGCCTTGGGGCGCGTCTTCAAAACATCCTCGGCCAAGATTTGCATGATCTGGTCACCCCAAAGAATGCGCCCCTTGCCGTCAATGACACCAATGCGGTCGCCATCGCCATCGAAGGCAAATCCAACATCGGCATGTTGTTTGGCCACTTCATCCTGCAACTGCACCAAATTTTTCGGCACCGTCGGGTCGGGGTGATGGTTCGGAAATGTGCCGTCGATGGTGTCGTTTAAGACCGTATGCTTTCCTGGTAGTTTCGTGACCGCCAACTTCACGGCTTCGGCTGCCGCGCCATTACCGGGGTCCCACACGGCGGTGAGCGCGCGTGCACCCACAAAATCTTGCAGCACGCGCGCGACATAACGCGACAATGTTTCGCGCTGTATCACTTTGCCCTGCCCGCTGTCGACGTCGCCCTTGGCGGCTTGAGGGCCTAATGCGCGGATGTCTTCGCCGAAGAAGGGCTTGCGCCCCATCATCATCTTGAAGCCGTTGTGATTGGGTGGGTTATGCGAACCCGTGATCATGATGCCGCCATCAGCCTGCTGTTCGCTAGCGGCAAAATACAGCATGGGCGTGGGCCCGCGCCCGACGCGTTGAACATTCACCCCCGCCGCCGTCAGGCCCTCGATGACAGCAGCTTCCATATCGGGCGAGCTGAGGCGACCATCATAACCAACACACACCAGCAGGTCGGCTTTGCCGGGGTTCTTGCGGCGAACCAACGAGCCAAAGCACCGGCCAATGGCGCGAGCATCGGCCGCAAATAACGTCTCGCCAACGATTCCGCGAATATCGTATTCGCGTAATATTGTGGGATGAAAGGTATGTGAGATGGACATGGGAATGCGCCGTTTCATTGACCGAATTGCGCAGGCTTATGGCGGATTAGGCCAACAGGATCAAGCTGCCGCACCAGCCGGCTTTGCCGCCGCTTCCCACGTCACCCGCCCCAAGGCTTCGCGGTAGGCCTTGCGGCCCCACAAAAGGCACAGCATAGCCAAAACACCAGTGACGGAAACCACTGCCGCCAATGAAATCCCAATCATCTTTGGATCGCCAAAAGCAAAATCAGTCGTCATACCAACGGAAAGCGGCCCCAAACCTTGGGCAACCAATCCGGTGAGAATCACGTAAAGGGCTGTGGTAAACCCGCGCTGTTCGTTCGGCGTTAGCTCGTTGATTGCCGTCATCGCTGCGGCAGAAGGATAATTGATAAACACAGATTTTAGCAGCAACACAGTCAATGCCAATTCCGACGTGGGCATTATTGGCCCAAGGGTGCCGAAAACTGTACAGCCAACGCAACCGAACATGGCTGTCATCCACACACCCTCGCCCATGCCACGTTTCTTGAAATAGTTAGTGACAGTGCCCGAGGTATAAGCACTAAAGATGCCGATGCAGCCAGACGGCACTAAATAATAGAATGCGACATCGGGCGCGCTCCAGCCATAGACACGAATAAAAACGCTCGGGTGCCAATAGGCACCGCCGTATATTTCTAAAATCACCAATGACGCCGCCATTAAAAACAACCCCAGCGACATGCGATTGCTGATGAGAAATGCGCGCGTTTCGGCCCAGGTTGCGTTGCCCTTCTGTTTCGCAGCCAAGCCAAGGCGGGCGGGCTCCTTCACAGTGGCCGCCAGTAGAATGGCTGGCAGCAGGCCCAGCAAGCCAACCACCAGCATGGTGACTTGCCAGGGTTTGAAGTCGCCCAGCATCGGAATGGAGACATATTCATAGCCACGCAAGGCCGCTATCACGGTGCCGCCGATAGCGCTGGACAACACTCCCGCAAACGCCGTGCTCATGACATAAAATCCAAACGCGCGTGGGCGCTTGGCGGGCGGGAAATAATCTGAGATGAGCGAGGAGGCGCATGGGTTGAGCGTGGATTCGCCCACGCCGACGCCCATGCGCAGAACGAACAGAGGCATAAAGCCCGGCGCAAAGCCGCACGCCGCCGTCATCAGGCTCCACACAGTCATGCCGCCGGTCAGCAGCCACTTGCGATTGAAGCGATCAGCAAACCAGCCCAGCGGAATGCCAAAGATGGTGTAAAAAATCGCAAACGCGATGCCCTGCAACAGGCCCATCTGTGTATCGTTGAGCGAGAAGTGTTGTTGGATGTCCGGGGCCAGCAGCCCGACAATCTGGCGATCGATAAACGCGAACACATAACCAAAGCAGATGACGCCGAGCGCATACCAGGCGTAACGCGGAGCGGGGTAACTTTGAGCGGTCATTGGACCACCTTTACTTTTGTTTACCCCACGTCACGCGCGCCAAGCTTTCGCGGTAGCCCTTCATGCCGTAGGCGATGATCAGGCAGCCCGCAGTTCCAGTAATAATGGTCACCAAACTCAGCGAGTTAGCGATCTGCATTTTGTCGCCAAAGATTTTGTCAGTCACCAGCCCCGTGAGTAACGGGCCAAGACCCGATGCAATCAGCCCCACCATGAAAATATATGTGGACGTCACAAAACCGCGCATTTCGTTAGGTGTGATTTCGGTAATGGATGTCAGTGCCAAAACTGAGGGATAGTTTGAGAACAACCCGGTTAACACGAAAACTGCAATGGCTAACTCGGGTGTTGGCATTTGCGGCGCTATCACGCCGCCCACCACCACGCCAATGCACCCATACAGACAGGTGCGCATCGTACCATCAATCTTGCCGCGCTCTTTCAACTTCATGGCGATCCAACCGCACGACAGCGCGCTGATGACGCCCATGAACAATCCGGGAATGCCATAAGTGATGGCGAATTTCGCAGGCCCCCAACCGTGAATACGGTCAAAATACACCGCCATCCAATTCACCCACGCATAGATGCTCATGATCACGAGGCAGATACCAACGTGATGGCAAATCAAAGCGCGGCGATTGAGCTTGAAAAACGCTTTGATTTCGTCCCAGCTGGCATTGCCTTTGTTTTTTGCGGCCAAATCCTTGCGCACAGGCTCTTTAACCGTGAAAAAGAAAATCAGCGCTGGGATCAGACCACCAAGCCCCACGAACAGAAACATAGCTTCCCATGGCTTCATCTCGCCAAAGAATGTGATGTCGACGACTTGATATTTGGCCAAGAACCCGAACACGATCCCGCCGCCGACATAGGTCATGCCTGTGCCAATGGCCGTACCCATGACGTAAACGCCGAAGGCTTTAGCGCGCGTTTTAGCCGGGAAATAATCACCAATGATCGAGGACGCGCAGGGGTTTAAGGTCGCCTCGCCAATGCCAACGCCAACGCGGGCAAAGAAGAACGTCCAGAACGTGCCGGCAAACCCGCACGCCGCCGTCATGACACTCCAGACCGTCATGCCGATGGTCAGAATTGTTTTGCGGTTCCAGCGGTCGACCAACCAGCCAATCGGAATACCAAACAGCGCATAGAAGAGCGCAAAAGCGATCCCTTGCAGCACGCCCATTTGCGTATCGGTCAGTAGCAGGTCTTTCTGGATGGCTGTTGTCAGCAGGCCGACAACAATGCGGTCGATGAAGGCAAAGATGTAACCGACACAAATGACCGAAACAACATACCAAGCATACGTTTGGTTTGGATAACCCGCCGCATCGCTATCAACCGCAGCGCTAACCACCGGTGCTTGTCCAGCCATGAAAAATCCCCCTGTTAACGACGCACGGAAAGCGCGCTCCCCGCGCATGTTCCGTCATTCTGTGGTCGAAGGTAGCAGACCAAAACCGCCCTGTCGCGGCCCGAACACGATCCACAGCGGAGGATTTCCCGACTTCTGATAAAGACGTTAG
The DNA here is from genome assembly GCA_002737725.1 of Rhodospirillaceae bacterium. Classification (GTDB taxonomy): domain Bacteria; phylum Pseudomonadota; class Alphaproteobacteria; order Rhodospirillales; family Rhodospirillaceae. The sequence continues at coordinate 60,441 of NSIP01000012.1, read as the reverse complement.
TTCGAGCCCGTCGCCGCTTGAGGGCGGCCAATGCACGAGTAATTGAAACCGGCAGCAGCCATGTCGGCGGGAACGTAGATATTGCGCATATCGACCATCACAGGCGATTTGAGCAACGTCTTCATACGTTTCAAATCGAGGTTTCGGAACTGGTTCCACTCAGTCAAAATCGCCACCGCGTCGGCTCCGGTCATGGCATCGTAGGCGTCTTTGCAAAAGACCGCGCCGGTAAGCAGCTTCTCGGCCTCGCGCATCCCCTCCGGATCATAGACCCGCACCGTTGCCCCAGCCGTTTGAAGGGATGGAATGATCTCAAGACTTGGGCTTTCGCGCATGTCATCGGTGTTCGGCTTAAACGTTAGCCCAAGGATGGCAATGGTTTTACCCCGAACTGTGCCGCCACAAGCCGCGATAACTTTCATGGCCATACGCACTTTGCGTTGATCATTGACCTCGGCCACCGTTTCAACGATGCGAATGGGTGAATTATAATCTTGTGCGGTTTTAGTCAGCGCTAAAGTGTCTTTTGGGAAACAGCTGCCGCCATAGCCAGGACCGGGGTGTAAAAATTTCTTGCCGATGCGCCCATCGAGCCCAATGCCCTTAGCAACGTCATGCACATCTGCGCCCACTTTCTCACACAAATCGGCGACTTCGTTGATGAACGTGATCTTCGTGGCCAAAAATGCGTTGGCCGCATACTTGATGAGTTCTGATGTTTCGAGGTTGGTGTACAGGATGGGTGTTTCGATGAGATACAGCGCGCGATAAAGTTTCCGCATGACTTCGCGGGCGCGGTCGGACTCGGTCCCAATCACAACGCGGTCGGGCCGCATAAAGTCGTTTATCGCTGACCCTTCGCGCAAAAATTCAGGGTTCGAAACGACATCGAACTCTGCCTCAGGGCGAGCCTTGCGGATAATATTTTCGACCTCGCGACCCGTGCCAACCGGCACCGTCGATTTAGTCACGACAACAGTATAGTGATCCATCGCGAGCGCAATTTCTTTCGCGGCATTATGCACGTACGTTAAATCAGCATGGCCGTCGTCTTTGCGTGTTGGCGTGCCCACAGCAATGAAAACCGCGTCCACACCGGCCACGGCCTCTTTGAGGTTGGTGGTAAACGTGAGACGACCACCTTCGACGTTATTTTTGACAAGCTCTTCCAGGCCGGGCTCGAAAATCGGGATTTTACCTTGGCGTAGCCGGTCAATCTTTCCGGCGTCTTTGTCGACACAGATCACATTGACGCCGAACTCGGAAAAACAGGTGCCCGAGACAAGGCCAACATATCCGGTTCCGATCATGGCAACGCGCATCGCAGATTCCTTAAAGTCAGATGATTATCTGGTATCGTCCAGCAGCCGCTCAATGATGGGTCGCAAGCGATCAACCAGTTCGGGGTGAGCCAAACCGAAGGCGACGTTGGCTTCGATGAATCCCACGCGTGTACCGCAGTCGTAGCGCTTGCCATCAAATTTCAGGCCATGAAAGGGCACGACCCCAATCGTACGGTTCAGCGCATCCGTAAGCTGGATTTCGTTACCAGCCCCCTTAGTGCGTTTATCAAGTTCCTTAAACACGATCGGATCGAGAATATAACGGCCAATAATCGCCAGCGTGGATGGCGCTTTAGCAGGGTCGGGTTTTTCAACTAGCCCCTTTGCCTTTGCAAGACGGCCATCTTCGGATTCAACGTCGAGGACGCCGTATCTATTGGTCTGGTCGCGCGCCACGTTCTCGACCGCCACTATATGCCCACCGACCTTTTCATGGGCATCAATCAGCTGCTTCAAGCACGGCACGTCGGAGAGAACCATATCGTCGGGCAAAATAACGGCGAAGGGTTCATCGCCGATCAGTTTCCAAGCACACCACACCGCATGGCCAAGCCCCAAGGGATCGTGCTGTTTGACAATATTTATACTTCCCGGTGGCAGATTTGAATCCTGAACAATCTTTAGTTCAGTAAATTTCTTTTTTTCCGACAGCATCGCTTCCAAGACGGGATGCACCAAAAAATGATTGGCAATCGATTCTTTGCCGTCGGCTGTGACGAAAATGAATTCCTCGATGCCCGCCGCACGCGCTTCTTCAATGGCGTACTGGACCACCGGCTTATCGATCACCGGAATCATTTCTTTTGGGATCACTTTCGTGGCGGGGAGAAAGCGCGTACCCAAACCGGCGACAGGCAATACTGCTTTGCGAACTCGCTGCGTCATACAACATCCCTCAAGACACATTCAGCTTCGGGCTTTGTGCCATGGGTATGGCAGAGCCGCAACGGCCCAAGGTGTGTCTTATTCCTTTAACAGAGCATCCTTGGCTGCGTTGATTTTGGCAGCCAAATAGTCCGAGCCACCGCGGTCGGGGTGCAGTTGGGTCATTAACCGACGATAGGCAGCTTTGACCTCGTCACGAACGGCTCCTTTGGCCAAGCCAAGCACCAGAAGCGCTTCAGATTCAGTCATTGCGCCAGGCACCGGAGCCGAGGCGGTATGTTCACTGTTCGATTGGTGACTTCGCGCGCGCCAGTCAGGGTGCGCGCGGTCCAGAAAAGATTCCAGCAAAGCAACGGACTCAGCGTCCGAACGAATCTCGACCGATAGTTTCATCAGCTCGTCAAACCCAAGGGCGGCCAGCTTACGGCCAACAAATACCCCCTGAATCACCTCGCCGTCCAAGTGCCCTGTGTCATGATCAAGCGTCATGCGAAAAAACGCAGACCGCACCTCGGATGATTGTTGAGCCGATGCGCCACTCATTTTGCGAGAGAAGCCGCGAAACATCCCGCTCATCTGCTGGCCCATTTGAATCATGTTGAAGACGCGCCAACCCCACGCCATCAAGCCCGTGAAAAACGCCAGCGCAACACCCAGACGTCCCGTCAACGCTAGAAAAGCGACAATCAAAAGCCCAAACCCAATGCCAGTCCAGCGCAGGGTCTTCTTGACCTCTTCGGTTTTGGCATTGCCGTACCAACGCAAGAACGACAGCGCCCCAATGAGAACGACAATGCCTATAATGAGACTGAGCATCATGGTTTGGGTCCTCCGCTCAGTTGAGAGGTCAAGCGCAGCACATCGCCGCCCGTGCGCTTGCCAAAGTCTTCAAGGGCACGTGCGCCACCCGCGGCATAAATCGCCACCGCCTTAAGCAAGTCACGCAGCTTTTGCGGGCTGGACGCATCAAAGCTGGCATAGGCGCCCCGTGTCAGCGCAGCGATACGCTTGAACGCACTGGCCGCAGGTTCTCCGCCGCCCTCGTGAAAAACAAACACCGGCACGCCGAGGACGCCAAGCTTTCCGGCCGCAGCTTCGATGATATCTGCGCTTTCTTCCATGGCGTCGCCAATAAAAACAACGGCGTTTACTTTTTTGCGGCGTGTTTCATCGCTCGCGTGATTAAGAATGCGCTCGATTTGCGTTTGTCCACTTAAGAAGCTCACGCGACGCATGTGCTCAACCATCCGAATGGCATCGGCCGTCCAGGGCGTAGTATCGAACTCCATCATGCCGCGATAATATGCCAACTGCACATCAAGCCCGCCTGCGGTCGCGGCTTCCTTGAACATGTCAGCCTGGATGCCAATCGCCTGATGCCAGGTCGGCCCACGGCTGGCAGTCGCATCCATCGCAAAGATCAAACGTCCGCGATGACCAGTCACGACCGGCACAGGCGATGTTGACACCTGTTTCAGGAACGCCGCCACGCTGCCGCCGACCGGGCGGTGAGCAGGCGTTTGAGATGTGGGTTTATCCGGGGGCATGGCTCATGTTCGGAGATTGATACGCCCGAGAGAGCGGTTCAGCAGCGCTGGCCATCCAAGCCGCCTTGGTCTCGGGCAACCCAAGGGCTTGCATAAGGCTTCGCAATTCAGCCCGCGCCGCAACGTGTGACATGACAAGCTGGCCATCCGTCTTCAGCACCGCCAAATCTTCGACGGTTAAGCCATCGAGGAACATCTCGCGGTAAATCACGCGCTCGGCAATGCCTTGAGCCACACGAAACCCAATACGCTTGGCAAGCGCTGTGATCAGTTCACCAACCAGGCGTTTATTTCGTGCATCTAATTGCCCGAGGCGATTACGCACGACAATCCAATCAATCCGTCCGCCGTCTCGGCGGGCGCGCATTTGTTTGGCTTTCCAGGCGCGCTCGGAATAACGGCTGGGCCGCGCAATGATTTTCTTGATGGGGTCGATGCCGGCCAAGACATCAAGATCGATCAAGCTGTCGTTCAGGGGCGTGACGATAATATCGGCATAGGAATGCCCCGCGAGAGACAGGCCTGAGTCATGCCCCGGCGTATCAATCACCACTGCATCGCAATCACCGCAATTGCCTAGCGCTTTGCTCAGTTCTGCATCATCAGCATCCTGAAAGGGCGCAGGCAAAATGGCGGTGTGCAAGGATTGGGGGATTTCTTTCCCCGTTCTTTGCGCATAAGACGCACGATTAGCGACATAGCGCGATAAAGTACCCTGCCCGGCATCCAGATCAATGGTGGCAACCTTGAGACCGCGCACCATCAAAGCCACGGCCAAATGCATGGCCAACGTCGACTTTCCGGTGCCGCCTTTTTCGTTTCCGAAGACGATGATTTTAGGGTTCACAAACAACCTGCGGTCAAGGGACCTGAAATAAGGTTCGAGTCTACCCGCCCGGGGTCAGCGCGACAATCCGGCTAGATCAAAATTTAGGTATAAAGTCATTGATTCAAAACACGATTCTTGACCAAACCGGCCTTCGCCGCCACACTTAGCCTATGACATCGTCACATGAGTTAGTTGACTGCGTGGTCATCGGGGCTGGGGTTGTCGGGCTTGCGGTGGCCCGCGCCATGGCACGCAAAGGCCGTGAGGTCTTGATTCTCGAGGCCGAGGAGGCCTTTGGATCAGTGACCAGTGCGCGCAACAGCGAAGTCATCCATGCGGGCATCTATTACCCCCACGGCAGCCTGAAAGAGCGCCTTTGCATTGAGGGGCGGGATAAACTGTATGCTTTTTGTCACGCCTATGGCGTGACCTATAAACGCACGACGAAGCTTGTGTTCGCGGCTAATGAGAGTGAAGTCGCTGGCCTGAAAAAACTCCAAGCGCACTCTGCTGCGGGCGGCGTTTACATGACCTACCTCTCGGCCCCTGAAGCCAAAAAGTTAGAACCCCAACTGGTCTGCGCGGCGGCCCTGCTCTCGCCGCTGACAGGCATTATCGATAGCCACGGTTTCATGTTAGCCATTCTCGGCGACGCGGAAGCCCACGGCGCTGTCATTGCCTATAATAGCCCCGTGGTCAGCGGCGAGGCCGCTGATGATGGCGTCATCATTCATGCTGGTGGCGCGGCGCCCATGACACTAAAGGCAAAGACGGTGATCAATTGCGTAGGCTTGTCGGCGCAAAACGTGAGCCGGTCGATCAGGGGCGTGCCGACGCCCACCATTCCACCTCAACACTATGCCAAGGGAAACTATTTCTATCTGTCGGGCAAAGCGCCATTTTCACGCCTGATCTATCCGCTTCCGGGCGCGCATAGCTTAGGGCTTCATTACACCCTCGACCTTGCCGGGCAGGGACGATTTGGGCCGGACATTGAGTGGGTCGAGAGTATGAACTACGATGTCGATGAAGGCCGCGCGGCCAGTTTTTATGCCGCAATCCGCAAGTATTGGCCCGACTTGCCCGATGATGCTTTGCGACCAGGCTATAGCGGTATTCGACCCAAAATCCAGGCCCAAGGCGAACCTGCGAGAGATTTCATGATTCAAATGGCAAACGAAACCGGCGTGAATGGTTTTGTCTCGCTTTACGGTATAGAATCACCCGGACTGACCTCATCCCTTGCGATCGCTGATTACGTGGCCGAACGTCTTTGACCCGCATTTCATGCATCACGCTTCTGTTGAGTTGCGCTGTCGCTCTGACGACATGAGACGCATCTGCTCAACAACAAATCCGTCGCCCACCGCCCGAGGCGGCCGACAATGCATCGAGATCACCCCCGACCCAGCGGAGATATTCTTCCTTCAAAGCCATAATTTTGGTTGCAGCTGCGGCCACCAGGCTGGGATAGATCGTCAACTGAACGCCAGCATCAATCTACTTCTTACGGAGATTGTTGGGCGGTGTGATGTACTTAACAGACGGATCAACTAATCGGGCAAAAGCTCCACCGTGCAACATTGTGTCTGCAATTGCTTGTTCGCGAACCCTGGTTTTCCAAGTTTTTCGGCGATTCAAAGCACGAGTATGGTCGCCAGGCCTAAAAAGCTGAAGAAACCAACAACATCGGTCACGGTGGTGAGTAACACGCCACCAGACGCGGCGGGGTCAGAGCCGAATTTTTGTAAGGCATACGGGATCAGGATCCCCGATAGTCCCGCGACAGTGAGATTGACGAACATCGCCGCCCCAATCGTAATGGCCAAGAAAATATCATCGAACCAATAAAAAGTGGCTACCCCGACGATGGCAGCGAACAGCAATCCGTTGATCATGCCGACAAAGAGTTCGCGGCTGGTGACCCGAAAGGCATTGCTGGCATCTAACTCGCGGGTAGCTAACGCGCGGACGGCCGTGGCTAAGGTCTGCGTTCCGGCGTTGCCCCCCATTCCGGCGACAATGGGCAGCAGAACGGCCAGAGCGGCCAATTTCTCGATCGAGTCTTCGTACAGACCGACGACAGCAGATGCTAAAAAAGCCGTCGCCAGATTGATGGCCAACCACGGGAACCGTGATGAGGCCGTGCGAATGATGGCGTTATAAAGACTCGACACCTCTGAATTGCTGACACCGGCAAGTTTTAAAATATCGTCCTGAGCCTCTTCTTCGATCACGTCGACGATATCATCAATCGTAATCTGGCCTACCAATCGACCCGATTTGTCGACGACCGGCACACTGACCAAATTGCGTTGCTTAAAGAGAAACGCCACATCCTCTTGGTCCATATCCAAAGCCACAGGCTCGACATCACGGTCATAAAGATCCTTCATCTGCTCGGGGCGCTTCGCACGTAACAGCCGCGACAGCTCCACCATTCCTTGCGGGCGATTGCGCGGGTCGACGACAAAGACAGCATAGAATTTCTCAGGCAGCGTCTGGACGGAACGCATGTAGTCAATCGTTTCCCCAACCGTCCAATAGCTTGGCACCGCCACAAACTCGCGCTGCATCAAACGACCGGCTGAGTTCTCGGCGTAAGCCAACCCTTGCTCGATCGACAAGCGGTTGGCTTGGGGCATGCGCGCAGCAATCTGTGCGCGCTCTGCCGCCGATAGCTTCGACGCCACATAGACCGCATCGTCAGAATCAAGCTGGGTCAGCGCGGCGGCAAAATCCTCGAAACCCAGCGCATCCATCACCTGATCGCGCACAACCTCGGCCAGTTCGGGCAATACATCAGCATTGAAATTGTCACGGATGGTCTCGACCAACAGACGCCGTTCTTGGGCGTCCAACCGCTCCAGAAGATCGGCCATGTCGGCGTAGTGAAGGTCGGAAACTAGTTGCTTCACGCGCACCCGATTGTCGGCCAGCAAGGATGTTGCAACCTCATCGACAAACGCCGCATCCAGACCAAAGGTTCCTTCGGTCTCTTGCGTCAGTTGACGATGGGCAACATTTTCCGACATCGATGAAAACTCAAGAGCTTAAAACTCAAAGAAAGTACGCGGCAAAGGATCACTTGGGGAAAAAAGCTTTCCGTTTATTGATTGAGCATCTTGTAGAGCACAATCAAATGGCCGTCGGGATCGACGAACGCGGTTTCCCGACCTTTCGGTTTTCCGTCAAGATCTGGCAAAGCCTGCTCGGGGATGACCTTGAGGCCCATGGCTGTTGCTTTCGCCACGACTTCGTCGAAATTGATGCAGTTGAGAACCACCGCCGTCATGTGAGGCACCGGCAACTTGGGCAGTTCAATGCCACGCACTTCTGTCAGCGCAAAGGTGCGCTCTTGGGTCGGGCTATCGAGTGTGGCAAAGCGCAGCTTGGCCTCTTTCGGAAACATGAACACGGGGTAGGAATACGAATCCGACGCGGAATCTTTCATGTAGTTGACCGTAAAGCCCAAAATATCACGGTAGACTTTGAGCGAGCGTTCCATGTCGGCGACACAGAGATTGATGCGCTTAAGCATAGGCATGGGCTGACCTCGTCTGGCGGTGGTTTTGATATGGCGGACGACGCAATGAACGCGACAACGCCTGCCCTTTTGGCCTAGACCTTTCTCACCAGCCGATCAAGCGAAAGTGAGGCGACGGTGGCGCGGCAGGAGTTTTTTCCGGACACGCTTGGGCTAACATCGCCTCGCACGGTTTTGTCCTGACGCGAGGTCCGCCATGAGCTGGTTCTGTTTTCGGCTGGCATCGTCTTGCTGGCCTTAGCTGGCCTTCATTCCATCATCGACGAGCGGTTGATCTTCAGGCATTTGCGCACCGCAACGCCGGCCCATGATGCAGCGCGCAAACTGCTACCCGCACGCCGGTGAGATGCGCTGTGGAGCACATGGCATCTCGTGTCGTTGCTGGGCCTGGGGCTGGGCGCGGCCATGATCGCGGCGGCGATGGAGAACGACACGACAAGGACGGTCGAGGTAATTCGCGACGATTTTGGCGGCGACTTTCGCTGTGTCCGGCTTTTATTGGTTCGCGGGAACCAAGGGCAAACACCCCGCTTGGGTCTGCTTACTGGTGATCGCCATCCTGGTCTTTATGGCCGTGTAGGGGTGCAGCCTGCCAGCCGAAGCCGAAGACCAAAGGGAAAAGTGGTGCGGTCGAAAGGAATCGAACCTTCACGAGTTGCCCCACAGCGACCTCAACGCTGCGCGTCTACCATTTCCGCCACGACCGCACGTCTTGGGGTAATAAGGGGGTGTTGAGGCCCCGATAGAGCGCCGGGGATAGCAAATCGGCCCCCCATTAGCAACCTCCCCAGGCGGCTCATGAAAAGCCCCAGAATGTGCTAAAGATGTGGCCATGAAGGACGCCGCCCATAAACTTGAAGATCAGCCCACCTGCGCGCCACAAAACCGGTGGCGTAGCGACGCAGGGCCGGTTGAGATTCGGGCCTCAGCCCTGCCCGTTCCCTACCCAGAGGCCCTGGCTGAGATGGACGCCCGTGTTGAGGACATTAAGGCTAGCACGGCGTCGGATTTACTATGGCTGCTGGAGCACCCGCCCCTCTACACCGCGGGAACCTCGGCCAATAAAAATGACCTGCTTGCCCCAGATCGATTCCCGGTTTTTCAAGCCGGACGCGGCGGCCAATACACCTACCATGGCCCTGGCCAGCGAGTCGGTTATGTGATGCTAGACTTAAAGCGCCGCGCGCACTCACCAGGGCCCGACATTCGATGCTTCGTCTACGACCTGGAAGAATGGCTGATCCGTGTGATTTCGCGTTTCGGCGTGACGGCCGAACGCCGCGAGGGACGCATTGGTTTGTGGGTTGCCCAAAAGGACGGACACGAAAACAAGATTGCTGCCCTGGGAATTCGGGTGCGGCGCTGGGTCAGCTTTCACGGCGTGGCGCTGAACGTGAACCCCGACCTCTCGCACTTCACCGGCATCGTACCCTGCGGCATCAGCCAGCACGGCGTGACCTCGCTGTATGCCCTGGGCGTAAAGCCCACCATGGCCGAGGTTGATGCGGCCATGGTGGAGGAGTTCAAAAACGTGTTCGGAACGTCCTAGCCCTTCTTACCGTCCAAGATCGCACCCGGATTGGCCCAGACATCGGCGTAGTATTTTTTGGTCCACTCCTGATACTCGGCGGGATAATCGGTCATCTTGCTCACACGCCGTCCAGCAGCGTTCCCCAGCAAGTGTCCGGGGCGGTCACCCATTTTCAGCCACGGACGCCACGACACTACGCCATTGAAATGCACATGGGTGGCGGTTTGCAACAACTTCGGATCATTCAATTCCGTCAGTGTGGTCTGCAAGGTCGTCACTTCGTTGTAGCTAAATTTGGGCCCCTTAAAGTCGGGCGGTGTGCTGACAACACTTTCATCGACAATCCAGACGTCGTTATTGACCACGCGCGCGGGCAAAAAGCGGTGCGTCACGCTCATGCCGGGCAATCCGCTCTCACCGCCAATTTTTAAGCCTTCAGGTGTAATGATGACGGTACTGGGGCCCATACGTGTTTGCGGCACGGTGACTGTCTCACCGGTGTAGGGATTGTTAAACGTTTCCATCAGTTGGCCGGTATTCCAATCGGTGAAGTACGCCACTTCAAACGTCCGGCCTTCAAAGTTGCCATTGGGAAGGCGTTTATAGCGGCTGAAGGTTCCCCCCAGAACGCCGTACAGCGGCGTGATCTTGGCGTCGACGACACCGTAATACAGCCCCTTCACATAGCCCATGCAAATCCGCTCATCGAGCGCGCCGCGCATTTTTTGCACTGCCGTCAAGAAGTCGGCCTTGTTGGACAAGTCCAAAGATTTGCCCTTGGTCTGCGCCTGAGCAGCCGAGGAGAACGTACTGCCAAGCAGTGGCAAGCCCAGGGCAAGTGTTCCAAACCCGATGACGGAACGGCGTGAGGTGGAAGGATCAGTCATGTGGTTCTCCCTAAAATGTTTACTCAAGCATTAAGTACAGCCGATCTAATGGCGTGAGTCGATTGGCAAAGCGCCGGTGTTTAGCTTAGGTTCGCGCTTCGGTCAGACCATCCCTTACCCATATGCCCCCACACCCACCACAAAGCTCACTCCACATTGTTGCCGCCGAGCCATCGGCCACCGGTGGTTATGCGCTGCTAGATTCGGGCGCCGGGCGAAAACTCGAGCGCTTCGGGGAGGTGGTGGTTGATCGACCGGAACCTCAGGCGATGTGGACCAAGCGCCTGCCACAAACTGAGTGGGACAAGGCGAGTGGCGTTTTTGATGGCGTCGACGAAGAGGAACAAGGCCGCTGGTCACAGCGCGGCCAAACCCCCAGCCAATGGAACATGGATATCGGCGGAGTCACCGCCGTCTGTCGACTCAGCGCCTTTCGGCACATGGGGGTATTTCCCGAACAAGCGCCGCACTGGCAATGGATGGCCGACCAATTGGCCAAAGCGCCTGAGAAACCGCGCGTGCTGAATTTATTTGCCTACACTGGGCTGTCGTCGCTGATTGCGGTACGCGCAGGCGCAGAGGTGACCCATGTTGATGCCTCAAAAAAATCCGTGGCATGGGCGAAAGAAAATCAGGCGGCTTCGGGCTTAGAAGCTGCGCCCATTCGTTGGATAGTGGACGATGCGCGCAAGTTCGCCGCGCGCGAAGTTCGCCGAGGAAAAACTTACCATGGCTTGGTTCTCGATCCGCCGAAATTCGGACGTGGCCCGGAAGGCGAGATGTGGGAATTGTTCGACCACTTGCCCGAACTGATGCGTGAGTGCGTGAAATTGCTCGACCCCACATTCGGCTTTATGATTTTTACGGCCTATGCCATTCGCGCGTCTGCGTTGGCCATGGACGGACTGATGAAGGACATACTGGCCGATAAAGGCGGCACGTTCGAAGCGGGCGAGCTTGCGATCCGCGAAATGGCAGCACCGAATGTTATGACACCGCGATTGCTGCCGACGTCGTTGTATGTGCGGTGGAGCAATAAAACATAACAGTCGTCTTCGGGCTTGACCCGAAGACCCAGGGTTTAATTCAGAAAAGCGGGCTATTCCCCTGGATGGTCGTGACACGCACGAGCATGACGTGTTTTATTATGGCTCCGCCGTTTCTCGCTATTCAAACCCAACCAGTTCATCGGCTGTATCTGCGGGCTTGGTATACACACTCGTCACGCGGGCGAGCATGGGCCCAGCCTGACAATCAGCAACGAATTTTTCCACCGCTTCGGTTGGGCCACGTACAACAGCTTCGACGGTGCCATCGGTGAGGTTGCGCACCCAGCCTGTGAGATTGAGTTTGCGCGCCGTCTTTTGCGCCCACGCACGATAGCCAACGCCCTGCACGCGACCAGAGATGCGCACGCAGACTGTTTTGGTATCAGCGTCACTCATCATTATCGGGAATGTTCAGGCGAATTCCAAAATCACCTGGTCAACGGCCAAGCTATCGCCGGCGACGTGATGAATTTTCTTGACTGTCCCGTCGCGCTCGGCTTTCAGCACGTTCTCCATTTTCATGGCCTCAACGATGGCTAGGGTTTCGCCTGCCTTTACTTCTTGGCTCTCTTTGACAGCCAACGAGACCAACAGCCCCGGCATGGGAGACAGCAAAAAGCGCGACAAATCTGGTGGCGGCTTGAAGGGCATCAGCAGATTCAACTCTGCTTCGCGTACTGTCAGCACCTTCACATCAATTTGTGCGCCAGCATGGCACAGGCGATAGCCCGCACCGCGATGATCGACTTGAACCGTCACGTCGATGGTGGGGTCTTTATCGATTCTGACCGCGGCGATTAGCAGCGGAAAGCCATAGCTCCACATGCTGGCCATGGTCAGCGTTTTATTGCCAACTTTCACCACGCCGCTGGCAGGCCCCAGATTGGGATCATCTTCCCCGTCATCGAGCGGACTGACCCACGCTTGATGCGCGGTCTGGCTTTTGCCCTCGCCCGTCACCACCATCCAGGTGTCGGGTAGATCGCGCCCGTGACCCGACACTTGGCCCGAGATGGCTGCCGCGCGCGCTTGATAAGCATGATGTACAAGCGCCGCAATGCCCGTCAGCAGCGTCGGATCTTTAGCCGGCAAATCTTTCGCCGAAAAGCCGTTGGGGTATTCTTCGGCGATAAAGTTGGTCGAAATATTGCCATCGACAAATTTCTTCTTGGACATCAAGGACGCCAAGAACGGAATGTTGTGGCTGACGCCACGAATGTAATAGGCGTCGAGCGCCTCGCGCATATGGTCAATGGCCTCGCTACGATTTTTGCCATAGGTCACAAGTTTGGCAATCATCGGGTCGTAGTACACCGAGATTTCACCGCCCTCGTACACGCCCGTATCGACACGGACATTTTTGCCTTCGACTGGCGGCGTGTAGCGCACCAAGCGGCCAGTGGACGGCAGGAAGTTGCGATACGGATCTTCGGCATAGACGCGCGATTCCATCGCCCAGCCATTCAGTTTCACGTCCTTTTGCGCGAAGGGAATTTTTTCGCCGTAAGCAATGCGAATCATCAGTTCGACCAGATCAAGCCCGGTGACCATTTCTGTGACCGGATGTTCCACCTGCAGGCGCGTATTCATTTCCAGGAAATAAAAATTACGCTTTTGGTCGACGATGAATTCCACCGTACCAGCACTCACGTACTTCACGGCTTTGGCCAGTGCGACCGCTTGCTCGCCCATGGCTTTACGGGTTTTGACATCAAGGAATGGCGACGGCGCTTCTTCAATTACCTTTTGGTGGCGACGCTGGATCGAACATTCGCGCTCACCCAAATAAAAAGTATTCCCTTTGCGATCCGCCAGCACCTGAATTTCGATATGGCGCGGCTGCTCGATATAGCGTTCGATAAACACGCGGTCATCACCGAAGGAAGATTTGGCTTCGGATGTGGCGCGCTCAAACCCTTCGCGCACTTCGCCTTCATTGCGCGCGATGCGCATGCCCTTGCCGCCGCCACCTGCAGAAGCTTTGATCATGACCGGGTAGCCAACTTCTTTGGCGATCTTGGTGGCGTGCGCCACATCTTTGACCACGCCGTTGAAGCCCGGCACAACGCTGACGCCTGCCTTCACAGCAAGCTTTTTAGATTCAATCTTGTCGCCCATGGCCTGAATGGCATGAGCATCGGGGCCAATGAACACGATCTTGGCTTTGGCCAGCGCCTCTTGGAACGCACGGTTCTCGGACAAGAATCCGTACCCCGGATGTACGGCTTCAGCCTTGGTTTGCTTGCAGGCTTTGACGATGCGGTCGATCTGCAAATAGCTTTTGGCTGTCGGAGCTTCGCCGATATGCACGGCCTCGTCGGCCATCTGCACGTGTAGCGCGTCTTTGTCAGCGTCGGAATACACCGCGACAGTTTTAATGCCCATCTTGCGCGCAGTCTTGATGACGCGGCAGGCGATCTCGCCCCGGTTGGCAATCAGAATTTTTTTGAACATGACAGTGGGCTCTTACAACGGAATATTAGCATGCTTCTTCCAAGGGTTCTTGACGTCCTTGGTTTTCAGCATATTGAGCGAGCGGCAAATGCGCGCGCGCGTGGTGTGCGGCAAAATCACATCGTCAACGAAGCCTAAGTTCGCCGCCTTGAAGGGATTGGCGAAGTTTGCTTCGTACTCTTTGGTGCGCGCGGCAATCTTGGCTTTGTCGCCAATATCGCCACGGAAAATAATTTCCACCGCGCCCTTGGCGCCCATCACCGCGATCTCGGCCGTGGGCCAGGCAAAATTCACGTCGGCACGCACGTGCTTGGAACTCATGACGTCATAGGCCCCGCCGTAGGCTTTGCGGGTAATGAGCGTAATTTTAGGCACGGTTGCCTCGGCGTAGGCGAATAGCAGCTTCGCGCCGTGCTTGATAATACCACCGTATTCCTGGTCGGTGCCCGGCATAAAGCCCGGCACATCGACGAAGGTGAGAATGGGGATATTGAAGCAATCGCAGAAGCGCACAAAACGCGCCGCTTTGCAGCTTGAGTGGATATCCAAACACCCCGCTAACACCATGGGCTGGTTGGCGACGATACCAACCGTTGAGCCCTCCATGCGGGCGAAGCCGCAGATAATGTTCTTGGCGAAATGTTCACCGATTTCAAAAAAATCACCCTCGTCGACAACCTTGGCGATGAGTTCTTTCATGTCATAGGGCTTGTTGGGATTTTCAGGAATTAAAGTGTCGAGCGAGTAATCATCGCGATCGGCCGGATCAATGCACGGAATTACCGGCGGCTTATCTTTGTTGCTACGCGGCAGGAAGTTCATCAACCGGCGTAATTGCAACAGCGCGTCCACATCGTTCTCGAACACGCCGTCCGACACGCCCGACTTGGTGGCGTGCGTCATGGCGCCGCCCAGTTGCTCGTGCGTGACGTTTTCATGGGTGACGGTTTTCACCACGTCAGGCCCCGTCACGAACATGTAGCTGGTGTCCTTGACCATGAAAATAAAGTCGGTGATGGCGGGTGAGTAAACCGCGCCGCCAGCGCATGGGCCCATGACCATGCTGATTTGCGGAACAACGCCCGAGGCCAGCACGTTTTGCAAAAATACATCTGCGTATCCGGCCAGCGAGTTCACGCCCTCTTGGATGCGCGCTCCGCCTGAATCGTTCAGGCCAATCACGGGCGCGCCCACCTGCACGGCCTTTTCCATAATCTTGAGAATCTTCTTGGCATGCGATTCCGACAGCGAGCCACCAAAAACGGTGAAGTCCTGGCTGAACACGAACATAGGCCTACCATTAATCAGGCCATAGCCGGTGATCACGCCGTCGCCAGGGATCTTTTGATCCTCCATGCCGAAGTCGGTGCAGCGATGCTCGACAAACATATCCCATTCTTCGAATGAGCCTTCATCGAACAGCATCTCAATCCGCTCGCGCGCTGTCAGCTTGCCCTTGGCGTGCTGGCTATCAATGCGGGTTTGCCCGCCACCTAAACGCGCCAAGCGGCGCTTTTCGTCGAGTTTTTTAATAATCGCGTTCATGATTGTCCCGGTCTTGTGGCCGTCGGAATGAGGTCGAAAATGCTTGAAACTGCGCCCCTGGCGAGTGCCCTAACCTTGGTCCCGCTTTGGTTTCAGTTAGCACACCCAACCCCCTCTCCGGCCAGTAAAAAGTCAGCCTACCAGAGAGTGTTGCCCGGAAGCCACAGCCCCTATTAATTGAGATATGTTTATAGAGTGGACTTAATTTTATAGAATGTATGTGTTTATGGAAAGTCTATGTTACCTTTCTTGGTAGCCTGGCCTCAGGTTGGGTAAAAATCTGCGCCAATCTGCGCGGTTTCATCAGGCACTTTAATCAATAATTCCTAAGGGGGATCCCAATGCGTCTATCTCAAATTTTCTCGCGGCTGTCGCTATCAGTCAGCGTGATCGCCATTTCGGCGAGCTTGCCAGCGATCACGCCCGCGCAAGCCCAGCAGACAGCCCAGGCCCAAGGTCTGGCTCTAGAAGAAATCATAGTGACGGCCCGCAAGGTTGAAGAAAACCTGATGACGGTGCCCATCGCTATTACCGCGTTTTCTGAAAAAGACATCCAATCGATCGGCATCAAGCAGCTGAACGACGTGATGCTTATGACACCGAGCTTTAACTTCGTGAACCAGCAAGGCGGTTCGGGTCGTAACGACCGTTCAGCCAACGCTCTGGTCTTCCGCGGATTGTTCTTGTCCAACAACGTCGGCTTAGGCGCTGGCGGTCAGCTATTCATTGATGGTGCCCCAGTCATTGGCGCACAGCCGCCCAGCATTATCGACGTGGAACGTATCGAAGTCCTGAAAGGCCCACAAAGCGCTTACTTCGGCCGCTCGACTTTCGTTGGTGCCATCAATTTCGTCACTCGCGAACCAGGTAACGAGTTCAAAGGTAAAGTGAATGCTGAAGCTTCGAGCTTCGGCTCACATGATGGAAGTGTTAGCTTCGAAGGCCCGATCGTTGAAGACAAACTGTCTGCGCGTATTTCTGGTCGTCATTTTGTGAAAGGCGGTGCTTTCACGAACGCCACCAACCCTAATGAAAAACTTGGTCGTCAAACAACGGGCTCAGTTTCAGGCTCGTTTGTATTTCGCCCAGCCGACAACTTTAAAATCAAAAGCTACGTTAACTGGTTCGAAGATAACGACGGCGGGCCAGCACAAGGAGCTCTGAAACAAAGTGAGTTCACGGGCCGGGCCAATGCCGATGGTTCATGCACGCCATTTGCGACACGGGCACCAGGCGTGGCTTCACCCGGCGTAACCGCAAACTCTCGCGCATCGTTGGGTTATTTCTGCGGCACGCTTCCAAAAGTTGATGCTAAGCTGTTGAAGCTGATCTCTGCTGACTACGATCTCACAAACAGCACAACAAAGAACAGTATTTTCAACCCAAACCCGAACTGGCTGATCTTTGATACTCAATTCAATGATCATGGCGGCATCAAGCGCCACGGCTTCCAGGCCGACGTTCGGATGGACTACGATAATTCATCGGATTATTCGTTCAGTTCGCTTACCGCTTACCACCGCGAGCGCACCCAAACCCTGATTGATCTGAACTACCGTGACGGTCATGATCGGGTGAATCCGCTGTACAGCAACGCGACAGCATCAACGCGAGTGCCGTGGATGCAGTTCTTGCTGCTGTCGCAAAACAAATCGCGTGATTACAGCCAAGAACTCCGTTTGATCTCGCCAAAGAATGAACCCTTTCGGTTCACGTTAGGCGGCAACTACCTAAACGCCTATTCACCCGGGGGCACTGTTTATGGCCAAACGACAGCTGGGCCATTGTTTACAGCCGCTATTACACAGCAGAACGTTAAGACGCCCGCAGTGTTTGGCGCGGCCTACTATGACATCATGCAAGAACTAACCGTGAGCGCAGAGGCGCGCTATCAATGGGATAAGATCACAACCACTCCGAAAATTGGCGTCACCGGCAACCCAGTAACTGGGACGGCTGCCAATCCTCTGAAAAATACTTTCAAAAGCTTCTCGCCGCGTATTTCGGTCGATTACAAATATGCCGAAGGTTCGACAGCGTATGCATTATTCTCACGCGGCTATCGACCCGGTGGTTTCAACGCCGGTCTTGTAACGGCGAACCAAGCAACACTTGATGCGTTGCGTGCCGTAGTCCCGAATGCTGCGGTCTCATTCTTGCAAGAGAAACTCGACAACTACGAAGTCGGCATAAAGTCTACATGGCTTGATGGTCGGGCACGCACGACACTGACATTGTACAAAGGTACATGGTCCAACGGCCAAGTTGCCAATAGCGTTCCCGTCACGATTCCGGGACCGACACCTGGAACGACAGTCGCTAACCTGATCGGCTTGACCGTGAACAACGGCAAGGCTGCACTGAAGGGCATTGAGTTCGAAGGTCAATTCCAAGCGACTGAGGAGCTGAAGCTTTCAGCGACAGCTGGCATGAACGATACCGAGATCAAGACTTTTGGTCTCGGCGCCGGTAATTGCAGTGATTGTAACTTCGTCTATGGCAATTTCTCTGGAGCTATTGGTCGTAGTTTGCCGACGGCCCCGAAGTATACATGGACGGCCTCAGCCGAATATAACGACAACCTGACCGCTAACTTTGACTGGTTTAGCCGCGTCGATTACCAACATCGCGGTTCGAACTTTACCGATCTGTCTGGCGTCGCAAAGGTTGGCAGTTCCGACAACGTCAATCTGCGCATCGGCATCCGTAATGACAACGTATCTGTCGAAGCGTTTGTGACCAACTTGACGCAAAACCGCGTTATGAAGTCGGCATTGCTCGGCATCGACGTGTTCACCTTCTTGGTGCCGCCAAACAAAAACGAAATCCGTTTTTCACCAGCTGACCCGCGCGCCCTCGGTATTCGCGCCAGCTACAACTTCTAATCGCCGCGTTGCGATGAGACTAAGGGCCGGGTTAACCCCCGGCCCTTTTCTTTTGCGCAATCGGCTTTGATCCGCGCGGCACCCACGTGTATATAAAGGCATGTCTGAAACTGCCCCAGCGCCTGCCAAAAAACCCATGAACCAGTGGCTGAAGATGGCGCTGGAAATGGGCCCGTTATTGGTGTTCTTTTTTGGCAATTCGCGCTTCGGGATTTTTCCGGCCACCATTGCCTTTATGGTTGCCACCATCGCTGCACTGAGCGTGTCGTACGTAATGGTACGTACCATCCCGATGATGCCGCTGGTGGGCGGGGTTTTTGTGTTGTTCTTCGGCGGCCTGACGATTTACTTGCAAGATGACCTGTTCATCAAAATCAAACCAACCATCGTCAATTTAGCTTTCGCGGGCATTTTGCTGTTTGGGCTGGCCATGAAGCGCTTGTTCATCAAGATCGTTCTGGAAGCCGCGATTCAGATGACCGACCGCGGCTGGCTTTTGCTCACGCGGGCCTGGATCGGGTTCTTTGTCCTGCTGGCCATTTTGAATGAAATTGCCTGGCGCAATTTCCCCACCGACACCTGGGTCAGTTTTAAGGTCTTTGGCATCATGCCGTTGACCCTGATCTTTAGCTTTGCCCTGGTGCCCATCATCATGAAGCACCAGATTCCGCCGCCTGGTGAAACCAACACCTAATCGCGCGGTACTGCGCTAGGCAGCCCCTACCCGCCGGCTTATGCACTGCACAATATTTGAGCGCATATGCGAAGGCCACAGAAAATGGCCTAGTTTGGGAAGAATACACATGTCCGCGCAAAAAGAGCTGGTTGCTGAAAAAAGCCCGTGAAGGCGAAAAGTTTGCCCAAGGCCAGCGGCAGCTCCCGCAGCGCCAGAACCGCATCCTCGGCCAGCGGCGGGCGTTAATTAGCGCTGCACTGTTAAATCTAAAAACTGGCCAATTCCGTTCAGATCAGCAGCAATATTATCGCGGCGTTGGGCAGCCAATTCATCATCGCCCCATTTTTCTATCTGATAGGTCTCGTCTAATTGTGCGGCGGCGAAAACTTCAGCGGCCGATAACCGCCGATGCACAAACGCAAGCGACAACGCCAAGGATGACGTCGACGCGGCACTCGCTTGAAAGGCTGTCAGCTCAAGGTCGTTGAGAGATGCGATGGCGCGTTCCAACGCCGCCACAGACTCAGAGGCTTGTTCCGTGGGTATAATGCCGCGCACCACCTCTAACGATGCCCCCGTTTTCGCAGCCAGCCAATCAAGAACCGGCTGCCAGAGCTCATCTTGGCGTAGCTTCAGATCAGCCGGGTGCGATGCGCGGTAGCACAATAAATCGGTGTCGGCGTATTTTATCAGTTCAGCAATCATCATCGAGCGTTCGGGGGCGATCTTGTCGATAGCCGTCGAGAGCAAGCGCGTCAGCGGCATAGTCTCGGGGTCGACGTGAACTTTCTGTGCATCCCACTCAGCGCCAATCCCTTCGGCCAGCGGCTTGATCGGCGTCACCAGCGGCTTGCGCATGGGCGTCGATACGGCCTTGCCGTCTAGCAGCACGCGCCACGCCTCGCCGTAGGCGGCAACGTTGACCATTTTATAAACGCGTTTGGGCTTGGGCCTTGGCGGCTCGCGCACAGCGAGCTTTGAGGTGTCGACTTGAGTCATCGAATGTGAACGCTACTTTTTTGATGCCAGGTCCGCGCGGCCACGCAGGGATCGCCACCGGCGTCGACTTTCTCAGCCGCCCCTTGCGCTAACAGCGATGCCCCACCGGTGGCAAAGGCAGCACCCAAGGTGCCCAACGCCTTCACCGCGCCCTTGGCATCGACTTTGACACCCAGATTGGACAACGGCCCCGCAAGCTTCAGGCTTTGGGTCAGATTGCCCAGACCAACGCTGATGCCCGAAGTTGCTTTGGGACGCATGGCAAGGTCGATCTGTTCTTGGGCCAAATCGATTTTGCCAGTAGAGACCACTTCCATTTTATCGGTGACCAACACCAACCCTTTGTCGGTATTAGCAATGCCGGGGTTGAGTAAGATTGATAATTTGATATCGCCGATTTTGACCTCGCGGCCCGTCGCTGCTTTAGCCTGCTCTTGAATCGGGCCTTTGTATTGACTGACATCGAAAGTCAACAAAAAGCCCGCAATGCTAATGACTAGCAGGGCAATGACACTGGCAGTAATTTTCATGGCTTTCATAACAGACCTCGACGGGCTTAAGCATTAGATGAGCGGGTCAAATCGTGCACAGCCTGCAAGACTTGGTCCATACGATCAACAACCATATGAGCCCCGCTTTGCCGTAATTCGTCAGCCTGGTGGTTGCCCCAACTGACGCCCAGCGCCTTAGTTCCGGCAGCACGCGCCATCCCGATATCGTAAACCGTATCGCCGATCATCACTGTGTTATCCGGCACAGCGCCGGCGGCGCTCATCGCTTGATAGAGCATCACCGGATCGGGTTTACCGGGAGCGATATCGGGGGTTTGGATTGTGACAAAACGGCCGCCAAGGCGATGGTGGTCGAGTAGAAAGTCGACTCCGCGGCGGGCTTTGCCAGTGGCGATGCCCAAGATAAAGCCCGCGCCCTCCAGTGCGTCGATGGCCTCAACGCTGCCTACGAAGAGGGGCTCGACGTGGCCAGGTTTGGCGCGCCATTCGGCGAAGATTTTTCGATAAACACGGTCGATTTCCACGTGAACTTCTGAACCGTGACCAGGAAACAGCGTGGCGATGGCCACCTCCAATGACAGTCCGATGACTCTGGGAATAGCGTGGTCGGCGGGTGGCGAAATTCCAACAACCTCAGAGGCTTGCACAATAGCCCGTGCGATATGAGCCAAGCTGTCGACAATGGTGCCGTCCAGATCGAACACCACAAGCCGCACAGGAGATGTCGACTCGGCCATGATCAGCCTGCATCCATCTCATCGCCCTCACGCTCGTCAAAACCCAAGGCTTTAAAGAGCGCGGCCATATGCGGCGGAAGCGGCGCGGTAATAATGGCCTGTTTGCGATTGGGCAAAGTGACGGTGAGCGAGCGCGCGTGCAGACAAAGCTGTTGGGTCAGCCCCTTCAACTCGCCTTCGTCGTACAACTTGGGTGCGCCGTATTTAATATCGCCAATAATGGGTGTTTTCATAATCGCGCAGTGCGCGCGAATTTGATGGGTGCGCCCTGTACGCGGCATTAACGCGAGCCAGGTAAATTTATCGGCGGCATGGGTGACGGTCATATAATCGGTCACAGCGTCTTGCCCGTCGTCGTCGTTCCATTCCATGCGCTCAAAGCCAACGTCACCACCTTTGGCCAGCGCCGCGTCGATGGTACCCATGGGAAAGTGTGGACGACCATGCACCAAGGCCCAGTAGACCTTCTTCATATCGCCCTCTTGAAACGCTTTCCCAAGGCGAGTGGCCGCTTTGACAGTTCGCGCCAGAAGCATCACGCCAGATGTGTCGCGGTCGAGACGATGAACTAGCCGCGGCCGCTCGGGGGCGTCAAAGGCTAAGGCATCGAGCATCCCATCCACATGGCGCGTGGTTTTGGTGCCACCCTGAACGGCCAAGCCTGCAGGCTTGTTGATGGCCAGCATGTCAGAGTCTTTGTAGATCACGATAGAACGAATCATGGCCGCGTCTTTATCCGAGACGTTACCCATAGCGTCGGCCTTCTTTTTGGCTGCGGCATCGCCCAGTGGCGGAATACGGATTGTCTGCCCAACTTCAAGGCGCGTGTTGGCTTTCGCGCGCGCACCATCGACGCGGATTTGACCCGTTCGCAAAAGCTTTTCCAACCGACCATGGGTCAGCGTCGGATAACGTCGCTTGAACCAGCGATCAAGGCGTTGCTCGGCTTCGTCCTTGCCGACAATAGTTTGGTGTACGCCGCTCACGATTCAGCCTCGCCCGGTTTGGCCTGTTTTTGGCTCCTGAGTTTGGACCAATATTCCAGGCGCTTCTTAATCTCGCGTTCGAAGCCGCGTTCTGGCGGCTGATAAAACTCGCGCCGAGGCATATTATCCGGGAAGTAATGCTGTCCCGAAAAAGCGTCCTCGGTGGCGTGGTCGTACGCATACCCCTTGCCGTAGCCGATGTCTTTCATTAACCGCGTCGGTGCATTGAGAATGTGCTTGGGCGGCATCAGCGAGCCAGTTTCACGCGCGGTTTGAAGCGCGGTTTTGTGGGCCTCGTAGGTGGCATTGGATTTTGGCGCCGTGCCGAGATAGATCACTAGCATCGCAATGGCCAAATCGCCCTCGGGTGAGCCCAGGCGGTCGTAGGTCTCCCAGGTTGCGATGGCGGTTTGCAGGGCTTGGGGGTCGGCCATGCCGATATCCTCGACCGCAAATCGGGTGAGGCGGCGCAGGATGTAGGTGGGATCCTCGCCCGCATCCATCATGCGGCTGACCCAATACAGAGCGGCATCGGGGTCTGATCCGCGTAACGATTTATGAACCGCACTGATCAGGTTGTAGTGTTCCTCGCGATCTTTGTCGTAGACCGGCGCACGACGCTGCACGACACCCGGAAGGTCGGCGGTATCGAGCGGCTTCGTGGGTAACGGCGAAAGCGAGAACACATCATCGGCCAGCGTTAGCATGTGCCGCCCATCACCATCAGCCATGGCGCGCAACGCAGCGCGCGCAGACTCAGTAAGTGGCAGCTTGTGCCCAGCGGCGGCCTCAGCGCGGACCAGCAACAACTCCAGCGCCGCATCAACTAAGCGTCGTAAGACGAACACTTGGCAGCGTGAGAGTAAGGCGGCATTCAATTCAAACGAAGGATTTTCGGTTGTGGCCCCCACCAATATCACGGTGCCGTCTTCAACAAAGGGCAGAAAGCCATCCTGCTGGGATCGATTAAAGCGATGGATTTCGTCGACAAAAAGCAGAGTGGCTTGGCCCTTGTGGCGACGCTGTGCTGCCGCATCGAATGCTTTGCGCAAATCTGCCACGCCCGAGAACACAGCCGAGAGCGGCTGGAAAAACAAGTTGGTATCTTGGGCGAGCAACTTCGCGATGGTAGTTTTGCCACACCCGGGCGGGCCCCACAGCACCATGGATGGAATACGCTTGGCGGCCAGCATCCGCCCCAGCGGAGCCTCCAGGCCCAGCAGATGATCCTGCCCCACCACATCGGCCAGAGTCTTGGGCCTTAGGCGGTCAGGCAGCGGGCGCGACGCATCGGGCACAGACGCAGCCGGCGGCTCAAACTCGGCGAAAAGATCGGCCACGCGAGATTATTCCCCCACCGTGGTTTTCAGAATCTGCCCATTTCGATTTAGTGCCAGCGCCCACGAGGTAGCAGGCTTTTGGATCTCGCGCATCAGCGTCTCGACCGACTCAATGGCCACACTGTTCAGTTCAACAATTCGGTCGCCAGCCTGCACGCCTACGCGCGCAGCAATCGAATTGTTCCCGACCTCTAGCACGATCACGGTCGGCTCGACGTAATCCATGCGCAAATCATCGGCCAAGGCGGGATTAAGGTTGGCGACTGCTGCGCCTGAAAAGGGTTGTCGACCTGCGAGCGTTGTTTTCTGTCGCGCTGGAACATCAGGAGCCGCATCTATTTTTATTGATAATCGCTTTTCCTCGCCAGAGCGATTCAACACAACGCTGGCTGTCTCACCAATGGGAATCACCGCCAGCAAGTAACGAAACTCTTCTTGGTCAACAACTTCCTTGTCGTTGAGGGTTAAGAGAACATCGCCGACCTTCAGCCCTGCCCGTGCGGCAGGGCTGGCGGGAGAGACGCGTTTGATCAAAATGCCGCCTGGTTTTTGTAGGCTAAGTGCTTTGGTCAAATCCTTATCGACGGTTTGGCTGCCGACACCCAACCACGGGCGCACGACACGGCCTTCTGATAAGATTGAGCTGACAACGTTGCGCGCCAGATTAGCTGGGATGGCGAAACCGATACCGATGCTGCCGCCACTTTGCGAGAAGATGGCGGTATTAATCCCGATGAGGCGCCCATCAGATGTGATCAGCGCACCACCAGAATTCCCGGGGTTAATCGCCGCGTCGGTTTGAATGAACGACTGGACATCGGACACGCCAACATTTGTGCGCGCTAGCGCCGAGACGATGCCAGATGTAACCGTTTGCCCGACGCCGAAGGGGTTGCCAATGGCCAGCACCATATCGCCAACCTCGATCACATCGGAATTGGCAAGTTCCAGCGCTGGCAGTGTTTCGTTACTCAGTTTCATGCGTAAGACAGCCAGATCGGTGCGTTCGTCCTTGCCAATGACGGTGGCTTCGAACTCTCGGCGATCCGACAGCACGACACTGATTTGATCAGCGCCGGTAATCACGTGGTTGTTTGTCAGCACGATTCCATTGCCACGGACAATCACGCCTGAGCCAAGCGAGTTCTCAATCCGTTCTTTGGTGGAGCCGCCAAATTGCCGTTCGAACTGATCGCCAAAGAACTGGCGGAAAAAGGGATCGTTCATGAACGGCGAAGCCTGCGTGCGGACTACGCGCTTGGTAAAAATATTGACGACTGCGGGGCTGGCCCGCTTCACCACCGGCGCAAACGTCAACGTGACCTGCTCGCGCGATTTCGGCACCACGGCTTCTTGTGATATTACGCCGACGGGAACGACAGCGGCGGCAACGGCCAGCGCGACAGAACGAAGACTGCTAAACAAGCTCATACGGGACCTGCATCTGAACACGATCAAGCGCCTGAGATAATGTCAGCCGCCCGAATCTGCCAGAGCAGCTTATAGCCCGTGGACAGGCCCGGGAGTACCCCGGGGAATCGTTAGAAAATATAAGGTTTTAGGTGCCTGTACGCGGCTTAAACTTGAGAGCCGTGAACACAAAAGCAGCCGTCATGAGGGTATCGAGCGGATAGGTCAAAAATGGACCAACAAGCGCGGCTGGAATGGCCGTCGAGGCCATAAACAACAGCGCGCTGATCGCCAGCCATGGCCACCCACGGCGTACCCACAATAGGACCCCCATCAATGTGACAGATAGAAAAACGATTGGAATGGAGAACGACGTGAACCAGCCGCCAGCACCTTCCACACCCCCGCGGCATGCCTCGCCGATGGCCACGCGGCCAACATAGCGCAGCGTGTCGGCATAACAAGCCACTTGGAACTCAGCCGTTAACATGCGCGGCACGTCAGAAACGATGAAGGCACTCGCAATCACACATATCAGGCCGATCACCCACTTTGGCTTAGCCCACGCAAAGTCGGCTTGGCGTGCTAAGGCGCCCACGGCAATGAGCAGCAGTGGCATCGTCAGGTAAAACCAAGTATAACGTATACGGCTCATGAGTTGCAGAAGCGCTCCGTCACCGAGCCAACCACCGATGGCCACTGTCATGACATCGAACCACAACAACAACAGCAAGATCACTTGCAGCAGAAGTGCGCTGTTCTTGCGAACCTTCAGCCACGCGCGCGCCGACCAAACCAATAATGCCGCATCAATTACGGCGAGTGCGAGCAAGAGAACTGAAATCATACCGAGCCTCCACTAATGTGAGGTCGCCTATGCAGGAGCGGCCACCGAGGCCGCAGCGGGCTTGGGCAAGCCTGCGTATTTAAAACCAGCTGCGATAAGGCCTATGTTAAAGATTGGCTCGCCGACATTGCCGATGAGTTGACCCCAATAGAAGCCGGGGATGGCCCCTGAAGCCGCGCAGGCGAACATGAAAACACACGGTAGAGCCAGCCAGGGGAATTTATCTTTCCACCACATCATGAACCCGATGATCATGAGTGTGACGTTGACCCCAATGGCCGCCAACGGTGGCGGGCTGGCTTGTTTAGCCAATGCCGTGGTGCCCTCGCAGAGTTGGCCTGCGGGGACGTTGATCACGAAGCGATAAGTGTCGCCATAACAGGCCGGTTGAAATTGAACCTGCCAGATGTAGGGCACATCATCGATCATGAAGAACACCGCGACGATGCAGAATATGGCCATCACCCATTTCGGCTGTGCCCAGCAAAATCCAGAACGCCGCGCAAGCGCACCTGCGACGATCATATAAAGTGGTAACATTTGCCAATGCCAGTAGAAGCGCAAATAGGTCATCCCTGTGAGGATCGGCCCCTCGCCGACCCACTTGCCGGTCGCAATGGCGAAGTTATCGAGCCACAGGAACAACAGCGGAATGAGGATGAGCAAAGTGATCGGATTGGGATGCTGACGCCACAGCTTGAATGAATAGTAGAGCGCCATGAAGCACATGGCAGAAATAATGAGATAAAAAGTTGCTATCATAGCGCCCTCCCCAAGAACGACTGAGGATGACTTTAACCCGACCCGCCCTATGCCTCGAATTACCATCGGCACTCAACCGATGTGTGGTTAGCCACAAATGCGAAAGGCAGCCCTTGCGGACTGCCTTTCGTAAATACCTTACTTTAATCAGGGCTTAGACGAGCGCGCCCTCGGTCGTATCAACTTGCGCGTCAGCCTTCGGACCGGAGTCCAAACCCTTGGCGGCCGGATCACGATCAACCAACTCCACAATGGCCATGGGCGCTGCATCGCCGTAGCGCATGCCCGCCTTCAGAACGCGGGTATAACCACCCTTACGATCCTTGTAGCGCACAGCCAAGACCGAGAACAACTTCTGAACCATCTTGTCGTCGCGCAGCTTTGAAGCAGCCTGACGGCGAGCGTGGAGCGTACCGCGCTTGGCCAGAGTTATCAGCTTTTCAGCAATAGGTCGTAATTCTTTGGCTTTGGGCAGAGTCGTCTTGATCTGCTCATGTTTGATCAAAGCATTTGCCATGTTGGAGAACAGCGCCTTGCGGTGCGCTTTGGTGCGGTTCAACTTACGTGTGGCTAGACCGTGTCTCATGATACGTCCCTTTCGTCACTCTGGTTCGCGGTGCGAAACCGATTGCATCACCCATTTGCCGCGCCAACATGACGGGAACAAGCGGGGTGGGCCATCATGGCCCGAACGAAACATTTTCCCGAGAAGTTGATTTCAACTCGTTAGGGAAAATACGCCAATCAAATTATTAGAAGGGCTCTTCGAGCTTCTTCGCCAAATCTTCGATGTTCTCTGGCGGCCAACCGGACACTTCCATACCAAGATGGAGGGCCATTTGGGCCAGCACTTCTTTAATCTCGTTAAGCGACTTGCGGCCGAAGTTCGGGGTGCGCAGCATCTCGGCTTCTGACTTCTGAACGAGGTCGCCGATGTAGATGATATTGTCGTTCTTGAGGCAGTTAGCGGAACGCACCGACAACTCGAGTTCGTCGACTTTGCGCAACAAGTTTTTGCTGAACGGCAGTTCGTCTTCAACGCGCTCGGCAATTTGCTGCTGCGGCTCTTCGAAGTTGACGAACAAGCGCAGCTGTTCTTGCAAAATGCGTGCGGCCAAGGCCACGGCGTCATCGGGCTTCACGGCGCCATTGGTTTCAACCGTCATCGACAATTTGTCGAAGTCGGTTTGCTGGCCCACGCGGGTGTTCTCGATCTTGTAAGACACGCGACGCACCGGTGAGAAGATTGAGTCGATCGGAATCAAGCCAATCGGATCGTCTTCTTTGCGGTTCGCCGACGCGGGCACATAGCCCTTGCCCGAATTGACTTCGAGTTCAATCGACAACGAGGCGCCTTCGTCGAGATGGCAAATAATGAGATCAGGATTCATAATCTCAATGTCGGCTGGCGTTTGAATCTGCGCTGCTGTCACTTCGCCGGGGCCTTTGGCCTTCAGCGTCATACGCTTGGGGCCATTGGAGTGCATCGACAATGCCAGTTGCTTGATATTGAGGATCAAGTCAGTGACGTCTTCGCGCACGCCCGGGATCGATGAGAATTCATGCAACACGCCATCGATGCGCAGCGAGGTCACTGCAGCACCTTGGAGTGACGATAACAGCACGCGACGAAGCGCGTTGCCCAGCGTCACGCCAAAGCCACGTTCAAGCGGCTCAGCTACAACTGTCGCAACGCGGCGTTGATCATCACCGGTTTCGATGTTGAGCTTCGAGGGCTTAATCAATTCCTGCCAATTTTTCTGAATCATGGCTTTGTTCCGCCTACGAATTGTTGGTCCAAACACCCCAATCAGAGGGTGCAAAAATCGCCGAGCCGTTTCCGACCGGCGTCCTAAAGTAAAAGTATTAGACGCGCCGACGCTTGCGCGGACGGCAACCATTATGAGGTGTTGGTGAAACGTCCTGGATCGACGTCACGGTGAAACCGACAGCTTGCAATGCGCGCAAGGCCGACTCACGGCCCGTACCTGGGCCCTTAACCAAAACGGAAACGGTTTTCATGCCGTGCTCGATGGCTTTCTTGCCAGCGCTTTCTGCTGCAACCTGAGCCGCATACGGGGTCGATTTACGCGAGCCCTTAAAGCCCATGGTTCCTGCTGACGACCAGGCAATCGTATTGCCTTGCATATCGGCGATGGTGATCATGGTGTTGTTGAACGTCGCGTTGACGTGCGCGATGCCCGAGCTAATGTTTTTGCGCTCTTTCTTGCGGGCGCGAGGTGCGCCAGCTGCGGGAGCAGCAGCGTTGCCGCCAGCAGCAGCTTCGGTTGCGGGTTTTGCCATATGTCGTTCCAGTTTGTCGTCTTGCGTTGCGTGTGGTCGGAAGTCGAATTACTTCGTGACCTTCTTTTTGCCTGCGATCGGCTTGGCCGGACCCTTGCGGGTGCGCGCATTGGTGTGCGTGCGCTGACCGCGCACGGGCAAACCTTTGCGATGACGAAGCCCGCGATAAGAACCTAGATCCATCAAACGTTTGATGTTCATGGCCACTTCGCGACGGAGATCGCCTTCCACCGTAAAATCTTTATCGATCATATCGCGAATGCGAATGATCTCGTCTTCTGTCAATTGATTGACCCGACGTGCCGCATCGATGCCGACTTTGGCGCAAATGTTGCGCGCATTGGTCGGTCCGATTCCGAAAATATAGCGAAGAGCAATCACAACCCGCTTATTTGTCGGTAAGTTGACGCCAGCGATACGTGCCAAGGCCCGTACTCCTTTTTAATCGTTCAATTGTTTGGTGAGCGCCAATGCGACCCCGAAAAAGCGCGCCATTATAGGCACTTAGCTCTTTGAGTCAATCGACGCTCACAGCCCTAAAATACGTTCTAAATCAGCGGCAACAAGTCCAATGTCCCGGTCGCCGTCGACTACTTTCAGCACCCCCTTGCGCTCGTAAAAGGGCAAAAGAGGTGCCGTCTGTGCGTGGTATGCCTTGAGCCGGGTTTTGACCGTATCGGCCTTATCGTCGGACCGGCGCGAGAATTCCTTCCCGCCGCACACGTCACAGACACCCGCCGCCTTCGGCAGCTTAAACTTATCGTGGTAGCCCTCGCCGCACTTGGCGCATGTATAGCGACCCGTGAGGCGCTCCAAAAGCTTTTCGTCCGGCACCCGGACCTCAATCGCCGCGTCAAGTTTAAGGCCTTTGTTGGCCATCAAATTTTCAAGGCCTTCGGCCTGTGGAATCGTTCTGGGAAACCCGTCCAGAACGAACCCATTGGCGCAATCCTTATCGTCCAATCGCTTGTCGATCATCTCGATCAACAAATCATCGGACACTAATTTCCCGGCATCCATCACTGCCTTCGCCTGCTTGCCAACCGGCGAGCCTGCCGCAATGGCCGCGCGCAACATATCCCCCGTGGAGAGCTGCAACACGTTGTAGCGCTCTTGGATACGCTTGGCCTGGGTTCCCTTCCCGCCTCCGGGAGGGCCCATCATGATGAGGCGTTTGCCCACCATTATTTCTTACCCCGAAGACGGGCCTTCTTCAGAAGGCCTTCGTATTGGTGCGCCAACAGGTGAGATTGAACCTGCTGCATCGTATTAATAGTGACGTTGACGACGATCAGCAAACTGGTTCCGCCGAAGTAAAACGGTACGCTCAGTTTTGAGATCAGAAATTCTGGAATGAGGCAGACGATAATCAGGTAGATACCACCCACAACTGTCAAACGCGTCAGAACATAATCCAGATATTCTGCTGTGTTTTTTCCTGGACGAATCCCGGGCACGAAACCGCCGTACTTACGCAAATTCTCAGCCGTCTCAGAGGGATTGAACACCACTGCGGTATAGAAAAACGCAAAAAAGATGATCATGACTGAATACAAAATCATGTACAGAGGTTGGCCACGACCCAAAAGCGCGCCCATGGTATTGAGAATACCACCGCCATCTCCGCCGCCGGCCCCTTGGAAGCCCGCAATAGTCAAAGGCAGAAGCAACAAAGAGCTCGCAAAAATCGGCGGGATTACGCCAGCAGTATTCACCTTGAGTGGCAGGTGCGAGCTTTCGCCACCCATGACGCGCGCACCCACTTGTCGTTTAGGGTACTGCACCAGAATACGTCGTTGGCCGAGTTCCATGAAAATAATGAAGGCGATGGTCGCGATTGAGCCCACGCCCATCAGAATAATGATGAAGGATGACAAGGCGCCGGTGCGACCCAATTCTAAAGTGCCCGCGAGAGCGCCCGGAAGGCCTGCCACAATGCCTGCGAAAATCAGCACCGAAATACCTTGGCCGATTCCGCGGTCTGTCATCTGCTCGCCGAGCCACATCAAGAACATGGTGCCGCCGACCAGCGTGATGACCGTCGTGAACTGAAAAAACAAGCCAGGGTTTACGACTGCAGGCGCGCCATTGGCACCCGTTGCACTTTCAAGTCCAGATGCAATGCCAAAAGCTTGCAGCGCCGTGATCATCACCGTCAGGTAACGTGTGTACTGGTTCAGGCGAATGCGGCCATTTACGCCCTCTTTCTTCATCTGCTCCATCTGCGGGCTGACAGAGGACATCAACTGAATGATGATTGACGCCGAAATGTAAGGCATAATGTTCAGCGCAAAGATGCTCATGCGTGAAAGTGCGCCGCCAGCGAAAACGTCGAATAACCCCAACACACCTTGGCTTTGGGTTTTGATAATGTCAGCCATCACCAGCGGGTCTATCCCAGGCAAGGTGATGAACGTGCCCGCGCGATATACAATCAGCGCACCAAGCACAAACCAAATGCGTCGCTTCAACTCAGTCGCCTTTGAGAAGGCTCCTAGGTTTATATTTGCTGCAATATTATCGGCGGCTGAAGCCATCGATGATGCTCTTTTCGGTTCAGATGTGCGTGAAGAAAGCTGCGATTACTTCGCGGCTTTTTTCTTGCGTTCCTTCGGGCCCGGCTGGTGTTGCTGTGCCGGAATAATCGTGACGGTTCCGCCCGCTTTTTCAACGGCGGCAAGCGCGGACTTAGTCGCGCCATCAACTTCGATCGACAACTTCGCCTTCAGGACACCCGAGCCCAGCAAGCGCACGCCATCGAGTTCACGCCGCACAAGGCCAGCGTTCATCAAAGCCTCAGCGTTAATCTTGTCGCCCTTCAGGTCACCAGAATCGATGGCAGCTTGAATACGGCCCACATTCACCACGGCATAATCTTTGCGTGCCAACGAGGTAAATCCGCGCTTGGGGATACGCCGATACATGGGCATCTGGCCGCCTTCGAAGCCATTGATGGATACGCCTGTGCGTGCCTTCTGGCCCTTCACGCCGCGACCCGAGGTCTTGCCCAGGCCCGATCCGATTCCGCGACCCAGCAGCTTCGGGGTATGGGTCGACCCGGGGCGGTTCTTCAATTGATTTAACTTCATCGCCGTCACATCCCTATTTAGAACGGCCGATGATGTGTCGACCGTTATCTCAATCTCGCATGAACGTACTCAACGCTATTTAGCGTCTTGAACAACTTCCACCAGATGCTGCACGCAATTAATCATCCCGCGCACCGCTGGCGTATCCTCAAGTGTGCTCACCGCGCCGATCCGGTTGAGGCCAAGGCCCACCAAGGTATCGCGCTGGTTTTTATATCGTCCCAATCCGCTGTGAATCTGGCGGACGGTCACAGTCTTATCGTTCTTTTTTGTCGCCATGACTTAAGCCTCCTTCGCTTCCTTACCCGCATCTTCGCGGCGACCAATAATGTCGGCCACTTTTTTGCCGCGCTTTGCAGCAACGATACGCGGTGAGGACATGAGTTGAAGTCCGGCAAATGTCGCCTTCACCATGTTGTGGGGGTTGTTGCTGCCGACGCTCTTGGCCACGATGTCTTGGACACCCATGGTTTCGAACACGGCGCGCATTGGGCCACCCGCGATAATGCCGGTTCCGGCCGGAGCTGCGCGCATAATTACTTTACCTGCACCAAAACGGCCACGTAGATCATGATGAAGCGTGCGGCCTTCGCGCAGTGGAATGCGGATCATATTACGTTTGGCTTGTTCGGTCGCTTTGCGGATCGCTTCAGGCACTTCACGTGCCTTGCCTGACCCATAACCGACGCGGCCCTTGCCATCGCCAACAACCACCAAAGCGGCGAATGCGAAACGGCGCCCACCCTTCACAACCTTAGCAACACGGTTGATGTGAACGAGCTTGTCAATCAGATCGTCTTCACCCTTCTCGCGATCACGACCACCACGATCTGGGCCACGATCACGGCCGCCACGCTCCTTGCGCCCGCCGCGTTCAGATTTTTCCACGCCTTGAGGTGCACGTGCCATCTTAGTTCATCCTTCTTCGTCTCTAGCTCTCAATTAGAACGACAGGCCAGCTTCGCGCGCTGCGTCAGCCAGGGCCTTAATACGTCCGTGGTAAATATAGCCACCACGATCAAATACAACCTTCTTCACGCCAGCCTTGACCGCGCGATCGGCCAGGATTTTTCCAACAGCCGTTGCTGCGGTTTTACCCGTGCCTTTTTTCACTTGCGCAATCACATCGGCTTCAACCGAAGAAGCGGCAGCAAGCGTTTTACCGTCCACGTCGTGAATGATCTGCGCGTAAATATGACGCCCAGAGCGAAACACACAGAGGCGTGCCGTACCCTTCGCGCTGCTTTTCAGCTTGAAGCGGTTGCGCGCTTGGCGCCGATTGAAAGTTGATGTCTTGCCGGTCATCGTATGCGTCCTTGAGCCAATCAGCCCGATTATTTCTTCTTGCCTTCTTTACGCAAGATTTTCTCATCACTGTACTTAATACCCTTGCCTTTATAGGGCTCAGGGGCCTTGTGCGCGCGAATTTCAGCTGCGACTTGACCAACGCGCTGACGGTCGGCGCCAGTAATTTCAATCTGAGTCGCTGTCGGCGTTTTAATATCGATACCTTCGGGTATCGAGAAAACGACATCATGCGATAAACCCAAATTCAGATTGAGTTTTTTGCCCTGCGCCTGAGCCTTCAAGCCGACGCCATTAATATCGAGAATTTTTTTGTAGCCCTGACTCACGCCTTGAACCATGTTGTTCACCAGTGCGCGGGTTGTGCCCCACATCTGCCGTGAACGCTTGGATTCATTCGTATTCTTGATCCACACCTTGCCGTCTTTTACTTCAGTGACGACCAGGTCGGTCAGGTTGAGTTTCAGCTCGCCGAGCTTACCCTTGACCGCCAAGACGGCGCCACTCAGCGTCGCAGTGACGCCGGTCGGGATATTCACGGGATTTTTTCCTACGCGCGACATATTCGTTTTCCTCACTCGCGGGCCGGTAACCAGCCCTGCGTGTACCCTTCGTTAGAATACTTGGCAGATAATTTCGCCACCAACATTGGCTTGGCGCGCTTCGCCGTCGGACATAATTCCGCGTGGCGTCGACAAAATCGAAATTCCAAGGCCGTTGTAAACTTTCGGCAAGTCTTTGATTTTGGCGTACACACGACGTCCCGGCGTCGAGACACGCATGATCTGGCTGATCACCGGCTCGCCTTCGTTGTACTTTAACTCGATTTTGAGTTCGTCCACGCCCTCGCGCTGATTCGAGCGCTCGAAGCCACGGATATAACCCTCGCGCTCAAGAACACGAAGAACGTTCTCACGTTGCTTCGATGCGGGCGCCAGAATACTGGACTTGCCGGCTTGCTGACCATTGCGAATACGGGTCAACAAATCGCCGATCGGATCGGATAGAGACACTGCCTGTCCTCCTTACCAGCTCGACTTAACCATGCCGGGGATCTGACCTTTGGAGGCCAACTCCCGCAGCTTGTTACGAGCCATCTTAAATTTGCGGTAAACTGCGCGGGGGCGCCCAGTAAGTTCGCAACGATTTTGTCTACGGTTCGCTGCGCTGTTGCGCGGCAATTGCGCCAACTTCACAACAGCTTCGAAGCGATCTTCGGCACCGGTGTCATGATCCATAATGATCGCCTTCAGTTTCGCGCGGCGCGCAGAAAACTGCTTCGTCATTCGGATGCGCTTTTTATTGCGCTGCACTGTGCTTGTTTTCGCCATCGTCTCAGCTCCGCTTGGTCTAGTTCTTCTGGAACGGCAGATCAAAACCTTCGAGAAGCGCGAATGCTTCTTCGTCGGTCTTGGCTGTCGTGCATATGGTGATGTTCATGCCCCGAACTTTGTCAATTTTATCGTAGTTGATTTCAGGGAATACAATTTGTTCTTTAAGGCCGATGTTGTAGTTGCCCGAACCGTCAAATGACTTCGGCGGCAATCCGCGGAAATCGCGCACGCGCGGCAAGGCCACGTTGACCAGACGATCAAGGAATTCGTACATCCGCGTTTTGCGCAACGTCACGGTGCAACCCACGGGTTGCCCTTCACGCAGCTTAAAATTTGCGATCGCTTTGCTCGAGCGCGTAATGATCGGCTTCTGGCCAGCAATCGCTGTCAGGTTATCGACCGCACCTTCAATCTTTTTACGATCTTGGGAGGCTTCGCCGACGCCCATATTGATGACAATCTTCGTCAACTTGGGCACAGCCATGACGTTCTTATACCCGAACTTGGTGATCAAGTTCGCTTTAACCGTCTTTTCGTAGTGTTCACGCAAACGCGCCATTGTCGTACGTCCTTGATCTAGTCGATGACTTCGCCGGTCCGGCGCGAGATGCGAACCTTAGTGCCATCTTCGAGTAACTTGAAACCGACCCGTGTCGGCTTGTTATCTTTTGGATCGATATGCGCGATGTTGGAGACGTGGATCTTCGCCTCGCGCTGAATAATACCACCCTGCTGTGTCGTCGAAGGCTTAGTGTGACGCTTGATCATGTTCACGCCCTGCACGATCACTTTGTTATCGCGCGGGAACGCCTTGAGCACTGCGCCCGTCTTGCCTTTGTCGCGACCGGTCAACACAACGACCTTGTCGCCTTTTTTGACTTTGAGTTTGGCCATCACAGCACCTCTGGGGCCAGTGAGATGATTTTCATAAAGTTCTTGCTGCGCAATTCGCGCGTTACCGGCCCGAAGATGCGGGTTCCGATGGGCTCGTCCTGCTTGCTGATCAGAACAGCGGCATTGCGGTCGAACCGAATTATGGTTCCGTCGGCGCGGCGCAGCGGGAAAGCTGTACGAACGATGACGGCACGATGAACATCGCCCTTTTTGACGCGCCCACGAGGGATTGCGTCTTTGACGGAGACGACAATCACGTCGCCTACGCTGGCATATTTACGCTTAGACCCACCGAGCACTTTGATACACATCACGCGCTTGGCACCGGAGTTGTCGGCGACTTCGAGATTTGTTTGTTGCTGAATCATTGTTTCGATCCTTCGTTGAGGGACGTCACGCCAAGTAGAAAGGCGCTATTTCGCCTGCTCCTCAACCAGTTCCCACCGCTTCGACTTCGAAATTGGGCGGCATTCGCGGATACGTACGATGTCTCCGATTTTGCCGGCATTCGCGGGGTCATGAGCCGCATACTTCTTAGAGCGGCGAATGAATTTCTTATAAATCGGATGCATGATCCGGCGCTCGACACGCACGACAACTGTCTTGTCCTGCTTGTCGCTGACCACGACACCCTGAAGAATACGCTTTGGCATAGCCTTACCCTTTCACTCGCGCTTTATTTAGACACGGCTCGGCGACGTTCGCCGATCACGGTCTGAACTTGCGCGATCTCTTTACGCGCTTCGTTGACCTGCGCGGTGTTGGTGAGCTGACCCGATGCTTTCTGAAAGCGCATATTGAATTGCGCTTTCTTCAACTCACCCATACGTGTGGCGAGTTCATCGTCGGTCTTGGCTCGAATATCCGCTGCTTTGGCCATCGTCGTCGTCCTGTCTTAAGTCTTCTTAGCCGCCAATACGGGCGACAATCTTTGTCTTAATCGGCAGCTTTGCAGCCGCCAGCGTAAAGCCTTCACGCGCCACCGCTTCTGAAACGCCGTCCACTTCGAACAATATGCGTCCGGGTTTCACGCGGCAGACCCAATACTCGGGCGTACCCTTACCTGAACCCATCCGCACTTCGGCGGGCTTGGTCGACACCGGCACATCAGGGAATACCCGGATCCACACGCGACCTTGACGCTTAAGTGCGCGCGTGAGCGCACGTCGAGCCGCCTCAATTTGACGAGCGGTCATACGATCGGGTTCCAAGGCTTTGAGGCCAAAGGTTCCAAAGTTTAAGGTAAAGCCACCTTTGGCTATGCCCTTAATGCGGCCTTTGAAGGCCTTGCGATATTTTGTTCGTTTCGGTGACTGCATGATCGTTGCTCATAATCTCGGTGCGAGGATCGCCCCGGGTTACGTTTTCCTTAGGTTCTTGCTGGCGTCGTATTCTCGGCCATACGTTTATCTTGGGCCATCGGGTCATGTTCCATGACCTCACCCTTAAACACCCAGACTTTAACGCCGCAGGTGCCGTAGGTGGTGAAGGCGGTCGATTCACCGTAATCGATATCAGCGCGCAGGGTGTGCAAGGGCACGCGACCTTCGCGGTACCATTCGATGCGCGCGATTTCCGCGCCACCCAAACGGCCAGAGCAGTTAATACGAATGCCTTCTGCGCCTAAACGCATGGCAGCTTGTACGGCGCGCTTCATGGCACGGCGGAACGCAACGCGGCGCTCGAGCTGCTGCGTAATATTCTCGGCCACCAGCTGCGCATCGATTTCCGGCTTGCGGATCTCGAGGATGTTCAGGCTGAGTTCGTTGCCCGTCATCTTCTGCAGATCCTTGCGGATCACTTCGATATCTGCACCTTTTTTGCCGATGACAACACCGGGGCGCGCCGTGTGAATTGTCACGCGAGCCTTTTTCGCAGGACGCTCGATCACAATGCGCGACACGCCGGCCTGGGCCAAACGTTTGCGCAAGTAAGCGCGGATTTTCAAATCTTCGTGCAACAGCTTCGCGTATTCATTGCGGCCGGCATACCAACGAGAATCCCACGTCCGGTTAATGCCCAGGCGAAGACCAATAGGGTTGACTTTCTGACCCATTAGGCACGCTCCTTAGATTCAGTCTCGCTCTTTTCGCGCACGACAATCGTCAAATTGCTAAAGGGCTTCACGATCTTGCCGACGCGGCCACGCGCCCGTGGGCTGAAGCGCTTCATTACCAAAGACTTTCCGACGAAGGCTTGCGACACGACTAACTGGTCGACGTCGAGTTGATGATTGTTTTCAGCATTCGCAATGGCCGATTCCAGCACCGTCTTGACGACGCGCGAGATACGACGCGGAGAGAATTCCAACTCAGCCAGCGCTTTATCCGCCGACTTCCCGCGAATGCTTTGTGCCACCAGGTTTAACTTGCGTGGGCTGATACGGATCGAACGGCCGAAGGCACGAGCTTCAGTATCGCCGACACGACGGGGAGTTGCTTTCTTGCTCATCGCTTTAGCTCTTCTTATTTGCGGCTGGGGCGGCGACGGTGGCCTTCTTGTCACCGGCAGTGTGCCCGTGGAAGGTGCGCGTCGGAGAGAATTCGCCGAACTTGTGGCCGATCATGTTCTCGGTGACGAGCACAGGCATATGCTTATGGCCATTGTGCACGCCGAACGTGAGACCCACGAACTGCGGAAGAATTGTTGAGCGACGCGACCAAATCTTGATGATCTCATTGCGACCCTTGCCGCGCACGGCCTCTGCCTTTCTCAGCAGATAACCGTCAACGAACGGACCTTTCCAGACTGAACGAGCCACTGTAGTCCTCCGTCTCTAAGATTTGTTTGCGACGTGCCGACTGCGCATAATCAGTCGTTGCGTGCGTTTGTTATTACGAGTGCGCTTGCCTTTGGTGGGCTTACCCCACGGCGTGACCGGATGACGACCACCCGACGACTTACCTTCACCACCACCGAGCGGGTGATCGACCGGGTTCATCGACACGCCGCGATTGTGCGGCTTGAAACCGAGCCAGCGCATGCGGCCCGCTTTACCAAAGTTAATGTTCTGGTTGTCAGGGTTTGACACTGCACCCACCGTCGCTGCGCATTCGGCGCGAACGATGCGGACTTCGCCAGATGACAAGCGCAACTGAGCGTAACCAGAGTCCTTCCCAATCAACTGAGCATAGCAACCAGCCGAACGAGAAATCTGACCGCCACGACCCAGCTTCACTTCAATGTTATGAACAATCGTGCCGACGGGCATATTCTTCAGGGGCATCGCGTTGCCCGGCTTAATGTCGGCCTGATCAGAAGCCACAACCTTGTCGCCAGCTTTAATGCGTTGCGGCGCCAAGATGTAAGACAATTCGCCGTCTTCGTACTTGATCAAAGCAATAAACGCGGTGCGGTTGGGATCGTACTCAACACGCTCGACGGTTGCCGTGACATCGCGCTTGGAGCGCTTGAAATCGATCAAACGGTACTTGTGTTTATGACCACCGCCACGGAAGCGCGACGTAATGCGCCCTGAGTTATTACGACCACCAGTCGAGCTTTGACCTTCGGTCAAAGACTTCAGCGGCTTGCCCTTGTACAGCTCACTCTTATCGACGAGGACGGTGCCACGCAGAGAAGGTGTTACTGGCTTATATGATCTTAATGCCATGGCTTAGAGTCCCGTCGTCACGTCGATCGACTGACCTTCGGCCAGTGTTACAATCGCTTTCTTCACATCACTACGGCGACCGGGCATGCCCCGGAAGCGTTTCACTTTGCCCTTGGTGATCAAGGTGTTGACAGCTGTGACGCTGACCTTGAACAAGGATTCAACAGCACGCTTAATGTCCGGCTTTGTGGCCGTCAGCGGCACACGAAACATCACTTGGTTATATTGCGAAGCCATGGTCGCCTTTTCGGTGATCATGGGCGCGCTCAGCACGTCATACAGCGCCGGATCAATCGGACCGTCTTTCAGCTTCACTACTTTCTTCGGCATTTTTCTCATGACAGGCGTTCCTGTAACTTCACCACTGCGGCCTTAGTGAGCACCAAGGTATCGCGGCGGAGAATGTCATAAACGTTGGCACCCTGGCTGGGCAGCACATCAATGCCTTTGATGTTACGTGCCGCGCGGGCGAAGGCGTCGTCAATTTGCGGACCATCAATGATCAGCACCGAGGTCCAGCCCAACTTCTTAAAGCTGCCGACGAGATCTTTCGTCTTGGCTTTTGAAAGCTTGGCTTCATCAAGAACAATTAACTTTCCGTCTTTTACTTTCGCCGACAAAGCGCTCATCAAGCCGAGACGGCGAATGGCTTTGGGCAACGAATGTGTATGGCTGCGCACGACAGGCCCGAAGATGGTCGCGCCACCACGGAACTGCGGAGAACGCAACGAACCTTGACGGGCACGGCCACCGCCCTTTTGGGCGAAAGGCTTCTTGGTTGTGCCGCTAATTTCACTTTGCGTCTTGGTCTTGTGCGTACCCGCACGGCGTTTAGCGAGTTGCCAACGCACAACACGATGCAAAATATCTTTACGAACTTCTGCACCGAACAAGCTGTCGGGCAGATCGATCGAACCAGCGCTCTTCTTATCGAGCGTAATGACGTCGCACTTCATGGCGCTCTAGTCCTTCTTCTCGGCATCGACTGCCGCGGCTTTGGCCTTCAGGCCCGCCGGGTACGGCAGCTTCTCGGGCAGCTTCTTCTTCACGGCGTCATAAACCATGACGTAGCCCCCTTCGAAGCCGGGAATAGCGCCCTGCAGAAACACAAACCCCTTGTCGTCATCAACCGAGACGACTTTCAAATTCTGAACGGTCACGCGCTCAACGCCTAGGTGACCGGCCATCTTCTTGCCTTTGAACACCTTACCGGGATCTTGGCGCTGACCAGTCGAACCATGTGAGCGGTGTGCAACCGACACGCCGTGACTGGCTTCCAAACCGCGGAAGTTCCAGCGCTTCATGGCACCGGCAAAGCCTTTGCCCAGCGTCGTTCCCGCAACGTCGACGAACTGACCAGGCACAAAGTGCGAGGCGGCCAACTCAGCGCCAACATCGACCATGTTCTTGGCGTCTACGCGAAACTCGACCAACTTATGCTTCGGCTCAACCTTCGACTTTGCATACTGGCCCCGAAGCGGCTTGCTGACGCGCGAAGGCTTACGTGCACCAATCCCGAGCTGAACAGCCGTGTAGCCGTCCTTCTCTTGGGTGCGCTGAGCAACAACCTGCACACCGTTCACATCAAGCACAGTGACCGGCACTTCGTTGCCGTCTGTATTAAACAGGCGGGTCATACCCACCTTCTTTGCGACGAGACCCGTACGCATGTGAATCACCTTACAACTTAATCTCGACGTCTACGCCAGCGGCGAGGTCGAGTTTCATCAGGGCATCAACTGTTTGTGGTGTCGGATCAACGATGTCCAGCAAACGGCGATGTGTACGAATTTCGAATTGCTCGCGCGACTTCTTATCGACGTGCGGCGAACGATTGACCGTGAACTTTTCAATGCGGGTCGGAAGCGGAATCGGCCCCCGCACTTGCGCGCCCGTACGCTTCGCGGTGCTCACAATATCCTTCGTGGATTGATCGAGCACGCGATGGTCGAACGCCTTCAGGCGGATTCGGATGTTTTGACTATCGATCATGACGTTAATTCCAGCCGACTATTTCCAAACTCAGATCTGCGAAACGTAAGCGGCATCCCCACGAACTCGGCGGGGATGCCGCTGAACTCAACTACTCAATGATGCTCGCGACGACGCCCGAACCGACGGTACGGCCACCTTCGCGGATGGCGAAACGTAAGCCTTCATCCATCCCGATCGGCGCAATCAGGTTCACTTGCATGGTGATGTTATCACCCGGCATCACCATCTCGGTACCCGCAGGCAACTCAATCGTGCCCGTCACGTCGGTGGTGCGGAAGTAAAACTGAGGACGATAGTTCGAGAAGAAAGGCGTATGACGGCCGCCTTCGTCCTTACTAAGAATGTAGCAAGAGCAAGTGAATTTTGTATGGGGCGTGATCGAGCCGGGAGCCGCCAAAACTTGGCCGCGCTCAACGTCTTCACGCTTCGTACCACGCAGCAACGCACCAATGTTGTCGCCCGCTTCCCCTTGATCCAAGAGCTTGCGGAACATTTCAACGCCGGTCACGATGGTCTTGACTGTGGGTTTCAAGCCGACGATTTCGATTTCTTCGCCAACCTTCACAATCCCGCGTTCAACACGACCCGTCACAACCGTGCCACGGCCCGAGATCGAGAACACGTCTTCGATCGGCATCAAGAACGGCTTGTCCTTGGCGCGCGCGGGCTGCGGAATGTACTCGTCCACCGCCTTCATCAACGCCAAGATTGCATCGTGACCGATTTCGGGTGTCTTTCCTTCAAGGGCAGCCAAGGCCGAACCCTTAATGATCGGAATATCGTCGCCGGGGAATTCGTACTTGCTCAACAACTCGCGAACTTCCATCTCGACCAGTTCCAACAATTCCGGATCATCAACCTGGTCGACCTTATTCAGGAACACCACAATCGAGGGAACGCCAACCTGGCGCGCCAACAAAATGTGCTCGCGCGTCTGGGGCATTGGGCCGTCAGCTGCCGACACCACCAAGATCGCGCCGTCCATCTGCGCTGCACCCGTGATCATGTTCTTCACGTAGTCGGCATGCCCAGGGCAATCGACGTGCGCGTAGTGGCGGTTCTTCGTCGTGTATTCAACGTGCGCCGTCGAAATTGTGATCCCACGCGCCTTCTCTTCTGGCGCCTTATCGATTTGGTCGTAGGCGGTATACGTCGCTCCGCCCGTCTCGGCCAAAACCTTCGTGATCGCTGCTGTCAATGACGTCTTGCCATGGTCAACGTGACCAATCGTTCCGACGTTACAGTGCGGCAAATTACGCTGAAACTTTTCCTTACCCATGGCTCTCTCCAGACTAGTGAACGATGTTAATGCGACAGTAAAACGGCGACTTAGCCCGCCATCTTGGCTTTAATCTCATCAGATACGTTGTTCGGCACCTGTTCATAATGATGGAATTCCATCGAGAACTGGGAACGGCCCTGGCTCATGGACCGCAGTGTGTTAACGTAGCCGAACATGTTGGCCAACGGCACCATTGCGCTGATCACGCGCGCATTGCCGCGGCTATCCATTCCGCCGACTTGACCGCGACGACTGTTCAGGTCGCCGATGATGTCGCCCATGTAGTCTTCAGGTGTCACCACCTCGACCTTCATGATCGGCTCGAGCAACTTCGGACCAGCCTGCGGCAAACCTTCACGGAAGGCCGCACGGGCGGCAATTTCAAACGCGAGCGCCGATGAGTCGACGTCGTGATAAGCGCCGTCCGTCAGAGTTGCTTTGAAATCTGTGACCGGGAAACCAGCAATCACGCCGTTGTTGACCGATGAATTCAAACCCTTTTGGACGCCAGGAATGAATTCGCGCGGGACTGAGCCACCAATGACTTCGTTTTCGAACTGATAGCCCGAACCCGGCGGCAGCGGCTCAAAGCGGATTTTAACACGAGCATACTGACCCGAACCGCCAGACTGCTTTTTATGCGTATAGTCGACGTTAAAGACGCGGCTGATGGTTTCGCGATAAGCAACCTGCGGAGCGCCAACGTTGGCTTCAACATTAAATTCGCGACGCATGCGGTCGACGATAATTTCAAGGTGCAATTCGCCCATGCCCTTGATGATGGTCTGACCACTGTCGGGGTCGGACGAAACACGGAACGAGGGGTCTTCTGCGGCAAGGCGCGACAACGCCACACCCATCTTCTCGACGTCGGCCTTTGAGTTTGGCTCGACCGCGACTTCGATGACAGGGTCTGGGAAAATCATGCGCTCAAGAATGACCGGCTTATCAGGATCGCACAGCGTATCGCCGGTCGTCGT
Source organism: Rhodospirillaceae bacterium (assembly GCA_002737725.1). GTDB lineage: Bacteria > Pseudomonadota > Alphaproteobacteria > Rhodospirillales > Rhodospirillaceae. The sequence goes on along the minus strand of NSIP01000012.1, from coordinate 16,874 downwards.
GTCTTTCATGCCAACCAATGCAACGATGTCGCCGCAGGTGGCTGATTTAATTTCTTCGCGGTTATTGGCATGCATCAACAACATACGACCAATGCGCTCTTTACGGTCTTTGATCGAATTCAGCACGCCCGTGCCGCTTTCGAGTTTGCCCGAGTAGATACGAACGAAGGTCAAGCTGCCGACATACGGATCAGTCATGATCTTGAAAGCAAGGCCCGAGAACGCCTCTGCCGGATCGGCCTTACGTTCGATGACTTGCTCTTCTTTGCCAGGCAGCAGGCCTTTGACAGGCGGCATATCAAGGGGCGAAGGGAGATAGCGCACAACGCTATCGAGGAGGAGTTGCACACCCTTGTTCTTGAAGGCGGCGCCGCAAATGACAGGAACGAATGCTTTGGTAATCGTACCCTTGCGGATGCATTTATGGAGCGTCTCTTCGTCGGGTTCTTTACCGTCGAGATAGGCTTCCATGGCGGCGTCGTCCATTTCGACGGCCATTTCGACCAATTTTTTGCGGTAGTCGTTGGCTTTGTCGAGCAAATCAGCAGGGATGTCGACGTAATCGAATTTTGCGCCGAGGTCCTCGCCCAACCAGACGACGCCTTTCATCTTCACAATATCGACCACGCCCTTGAATTCAGCTTCGACACCGATGGGAAAGTTCACGACCATGGGACGAGCACCGAGGCGGTCGATAATCATGTCGACGCAACGGTAGAAATTCGCGCCCATGCGATCCATCTTGTTGACGAAACAGATGCGCGAAACATTGTATTTGTCGGCCTGACGCCAGACGGTTTCAGACTGGGGCTCGACGCCGGCGACGGCATCAAACACACAGCAAGCACCATCGAGCACGCGCAAGCTGCGTTCGACTTCGATGGTGAAGTCGACGTGTCCAGGCGTATCGATAATGTTAATGCGGTGATTGTCCCAGAAGCAGGTCGTGGCGGCTGAAGTAATTGTAATGCCGCGCTCTTGCTCTTGCTCCATCCAGTCCATGGTGGCTGCGCCATCGTGCACTTCGCCGATCTTGTGCGAACGGCCGGTATAATAGAGTACGCGCTCCGTAGTCGTGGTTTTCCCGGCATCAATGTGGGCCATGATGCCGATGTTGCGGTAACGCTCGAGAGGAGTCTTGTCGCTCATTGTAATCTCTAATTAGGTCCGGAATTCGTTACCAGCGATAATGCGAGAATGCACGGTTAGCTTCAGCCATGCGGTGTGTGTCTTCGCGCTTCTTCACCGCGCCACCGCGATTAGCTGAAGCGTCCAGCAACTCAGCCGACAAACGATCAATCATGGTCGACTCGTTGCGATCACGCGCGTATTGAACTAACCAACGGAACGCCAGGGCCTGGCGGCGCTCGGTGCGCACTTCAACGGGCACCTGATAGGTCGCACCACCAACGCGGCGTGAGCGTACTTCAACGGTCGGCTTAATGTTCTCAAGCGCGTCATGAAATGTTTTCAGCGCATCGGCACCAGCTTTCTTGCTGATCTTCTCGAGGGCACCATAGACGATGGTCTCTGCCACGCCTTTTTTGCCATGCATCATTACGGTGCTAATGAACTTTGCGATGACGAAATCACCAAACTTGGCGTCTGGTAACTGCGGGCGTTTATCGGCTTGACGACGACGTGACATGTTGGTGACTTGCTCCCTTCTCGCGTCTTATTTAGGACGCTTTGCGCCGTACTTCGAACGGCGCTGGCGGCGGGCGGTAACACCTTGGGTATCGAGGGTCCCGCGAATGATGTGATAGCGAACGCCCGGCAAATCTTTGACGCGGCCGCCACGGATCATGACGACAGAGTGTTCTTGAAGGTTGTGACCTTCGCCGGGAATATAGCTGGTGACTTCAAATTGGTTGGTCAAACGCACGCGCGCGACCTTACGCAGCGCTGAGTTTGGCTTCTTCGGTGTGGTCGTATAGACGCGCGTGCAAACACCGCGCTTTTGCGGTGAGCGTTGCAACGCAGGAACTTTATCCTGACTGACCGGAGCTTGACGGCCCTTGCGGACCAGCTGGTTAATTGTCGGCATCGACGTCCAACCCTTTTGTTCGTTTCAATCACCTCGCGCGCTGGCCCTCACATCCGCACACGCGCCAAGCTTAGCGACGCGTAAATAGCGGACGCAAAAAAAACCGGAACACACGGGCCACAACTCCGGGCCCATTCCCGGTACCAGCAGGTCACGAAGACCTAGTTTTTTCTCAGCTAATCGACTGCGTTCCTCGTCTAGAGCGCAAAGTTGGCTCTACCACCGGACACCTTCGAATGTGGGTGTTATAGTCAGGGGGGTAGGATGCGTCAAGCGCGGTTAACGCCGTTTTTTGACAGTTTTTAAGGCCTTTGCACATACCCCCTGCAGCCTTGACGAAATAAAAGGGGGCCAAAGGCCCCCTTTTTAAGAAATATAATTTCGCCAACCCTATTCAGCGGTAGGAAGAGCCACCGTTTCCTGAGGGACTTTCTGCTGGAGTTCCTTATCGCGGTTGCCAGCGATGACTTTCAGGCGGTTCATAAGCGCACCCGTACCCGCCGGGATCAGGCGGCCAACGATGACGTTCTCTTTCAAACCAACGAGTCGGTCGTTCTTACCGGTGACGGCAGCCTCGGTCAGGACGCGAGTCGTCTCTTGGAACGACGCGGCCGAAACAAAGGACTGGGTCTGCAAGCTGGCTTTCGTGATGCCTTGCAAGACGGGCAACGCACGAGCGGGTTTGCCGCCTTCGGTTTTCACTTTGGCATTCTCAGCATCAAACTCTAAGCGGTCGCAGAGTTCGCCCACCAAGAAGGTCGTCTCGCCTGGCTCAATGACTTCAACTTTCTGCAACATCTGGCGCACGATCACTTCAATGTGTTTGTCGTTGATCTTCACGCCTTGCAGACGATAAACGTCTTGGATTTCCTTGATCAGGTAATCGGCCAAGGCCTCTACGCCCATGACGCGCAAGATGTCATGCGGCACAGGGTTTCCATCCATCAGCGCATCGCCACGGCGAACAAAGTCACCTTCTTGCACGGCCAAGTGCTTGCCCTTCGGAATAAGATACTCCGACGCTTCGCCCTCTTCCTGCCGAACAATAATACGACGCTTATTCTTGTAATCCTTGCCGAATTCAACGCGGCCCTCGATCTCGGCGATGACCGAGTGATCTTTGGGCTTACGCGCTTCGAACAATTCCGCAACGCGGGGCAAACCACCCGTGATGTCGCGGGTTTTAGAGCTTTCACGTGGAATACGCGACAGCATATCACCAGCGTGAACTTTCTGACCATTCTCGACCGAGAGAATTGAATCAACGCTGAGGTAGTAGCGTGCTTCCGCACCGTTCTCGAGCTTCAGCACTTTGCCATCAGCACCACGCACTTCAATGCGAGGCTTCAAGTCAGCACCACCGCGCAACTGCTTCCACTCGGTGACAACTTTCGAGGAAATCCCGGTAGATTCGTCGGTGGTCTCGCGGATCGAAAGCCCGTCAACGAGATCGACATAGTGCGCCAAGCCGCTCTGCTCGGTTATAATGGGCAAAGTGTACGGATCCCATTCAGCGATACGCTGACCTTTGGTTACCATCACCTTGTCGTCGACTAACAGTTTCGCGCCGTATGGAATACGATGACGCGCTTTCTCGCGGCCATTTGCATCTTCGAGAACAAATTCGAAGTTGCGTGACATGACGATTTGGATCTTGTCGCTGTTGCGAACGATGCTTTTGCTGAGCAACTTAATCTTGGCATCAAAAACCGCTTCGACGCTTGATTGTTCCGCACCACGCTGGACCGCGCCACCGATGTGGAACGTACGCATGGTTAATTGTGTGCCAGGCTCACCGATCGATTGAGCTGCAATCACACCAACGGCTTCACCAATATTGACGCTGGTACCACGAGCCAAGTCACGGCCGTAGCAAAGGGCGCAGATGCCGTTCAAGGTTTCGCATGTCAACGCCGAGCGAACCTTCATCTTCGTGATGCCAAGCTTATCAATAACTTCTGCGTCGGCTTCGGCGATCAGGTGGCCCTTTTTGAGAACCAGTTTGTTGGTCTCAGGATGCAGGATGTCTTCACCTGTCACACGTCCAAGCACACGCTCGGCCAAGGACACGATCACATCGCCGCCTTCAACCAAGGCCTGAGCGGTAATGCCTTCATTTGTGCCGCAATCTTCCTCGGTGATAATTGCGTCCTGCGCCACGTCAACGAGACGACGGGTCAAGTAACCAGAGTTTGCGGTCTTCAGAGCGGTATCGGCCAAGCCTTTACGTGCTCCGTGCGTCGAGTTGAAGTATTCAAGAACCGACAAGCCTTCTTTGAAATTCGAGATGATCGGCGTCTCGATAATTTCGCCTGACGGTTTGGCCATCAAGCCACGCATACCGGCCAACTGCTTCATCTGAGCCGCCGAACCACGCGCGCCCGAGTGCGCCATCATGTAGACCGAGTTGATGGGCTTGCCGACTTCAATTTTAGAAATTTCAGCCATCATGGCGTCGGCGACCAACTCGGTGCAATGCGACCAAGCATCAACAACCTTGTTGTATTTCTCGCCACGCGTAATCAATCCGTCTTGATACTGCTGCTCAAATTCTTTGACCTGAGATTCTGTATCCTTGACCATTTTGATCTTGGATTTCGGAATCACCATGTCGTCCTTACCGAACGACAGGCCAGCACGGGTAGAGTTTTTGAACCCGAGCGCCATGATGTGATCGCAGAAGATTACGGTCTCTTTCTGGCCACAGTGACGGTAGACCGAGTCGATAACCTCGGTGATTTCTTTCTTACGCAGAACACGATTGATCACCGAGAACGGCAGCATCGGATGACGCGGCAGTTCCTGCGACATGATCATGCGGCCAGGAGTCGTGTCGACGATCATCGTCTTGGGATTGCCCTTCTCGTCCACGGTCTTGTAGCGACACTTAATTTTAGCCTGGATCGAAAGAACGCCGGCTTGCATCGCGTGCTCAATTTCAGCAACGTTACTAAACGCCATGCCTTCGCCTGGCTCACCTGGACGCTCAATCGTCATGTAGTAAATGCCCAAGATCATATCTTGGGTGGGCACGATGATGGGCTTGCCGTTCGCAGGGCTAAGGATGTTGTTCGTCGACATCATCAACACGCGCGCTTCCAACTGAGCTTCAAGCGACAATGGCACGTGAACTGCCATTTGATCGCCGTCGAAGTCGGCATTGAACGCTGTGCAAACCAGGGGATGCAACTGAATGGCCTTGCCTTCAATGAGTACAGGCTCAAAGGCTTGAATGCCCAAACGGTGCAACGTCGGCGCGCGGTTCAGCAGAACGGGGTGTTCGCGGATGACCTCTTCCAAGATATCCCAAACTTCAGGCCGTTCTTTTTCCACCATGCGCTTGGCAGCTTTAATGGTGGTCGACATACCATACAGTTCAAGTTTCGAGTAAACGAAAGGCTTGAACAGTTCGAGCGCCATCTTTTTCGGCAACCCGCATTGATGCAGTTTCAACTCGGGGCCGACGACGATGACTGAACGGCCTGAGTAGTCGACACGCTTGCCGAGCAAGTTCTGGCGGAAGCGGCCTTGTTTGCCCTTCAGCATGTCCGAGAGCGACTTCAACGGGCGCTTATTCGCACCTGTGATCGCACGGCCACGACGACCGTTATCGAACAAGGCGTCAACCGACTCTTGCAACATCCGCTTTTCGTTGCGGATGATGATGTCGGGCGCGCGCAACTCGATCAAACGCTTCAGACGATTATTACGGTTAATCACGCGGCGATACAGGTCGTTCAAATCCGACGTGGCAAAACGGCCACCATCGAGCGGAACCAACGGACGCAGTTCTGGCGGAATCACAGGAATCACTTCCAAGATCATCCACTCAGGCCGCGCGCCAGAGGCCATGAAGGCCTCGACCAACTTCAAACGCTTCACGAGCTTTTTGCGTTTTGCTTCGGACCCGGTTTCCTTAAGGTGAATGCGCATCGCGTCGCGAAGCTCTTCAAGCTTAATCGCGGTCAATGCTTCGCGGATGGCTTCGGCGCCGATACCGGCGCGGAAGCTGTCATCGCCGAACTCGGCTTGTGCCTTTTCGTATTGATCGTCATTGAGCAGCTCGAATTGCTGCAGCGGTGTCATGCCGGGCTCAAGCACGATGTGGTTTTCAAAATACAGAACGCGCTCAAGGTCCTTCAGCGTCATATCCAGCAAGAGGCCGATACGGCTGGGCAGCGACTTCATGAACCAAATGTGAGCAACGGGGGCAGCAAGTTCAATGTGTCCCATGCGCTCGCGGCGCACCTTCGACAACGTTACTTCAACGCCGCACTTTTCGCAGATGATGCCTTTATATTTCATCCGCTTGTATTTGCCGCACAAGCATTCGTAATCCTTGATGGGTCCAAAGATGCGTGCGCAGAACAAGCCATCGCGCTCGGGCTTAAAGGTGCGGTAGTTAATGGTTTCTGGCTTCTTGATCTCGCCGTATGACCACGACCGGATTTTCTCCGGGCTGGCTAAAGAAATGCGGATCTGATTGAAAGATTCCGCACTAGTCTGCACTGTCCCGAATATTTTGGTAAGTTCGTTCATGTCGCCAGTCTCCTAATGGAGTTCGCTTTGTACTGGCGCGGCGCCCCGAAAGGCACCGCGCAACTGTTCGTTCAATTTACGTCGAAGCTTCGCCAGCATGGGTCAGCTCAACATCGAGACCTAGCGAGCGCATTTCCTTCACCAACACGTTGAAGGATTCTGGGATGCCGGCTTCGAAGTTGTCTTCGCCACGAACGATGGCTTCGTAAACTTTAGTACGGCCCGAGACGTCGTCTGATTTCACCGTCAACATTTCTTGCAGAGTGTAAGCTGCACCGTAAGCTTCCAAAGCCCACACTTCCATCTCGCCGAAACGTTGACCACCGAACTGCGCTTTTCCGCCCAACGGCTGTTGGGTGACAAGCGAGTAAGGACCGATCGAACGCGCGTGGATTTTGTCGTCGACCAGGTGGTGCAGTTTCAGCATGTAGATGTAGCCGACGGTGACTTTGCGGACGAACGCTTCGCCGCTCATGCCATCGTACAGCGTGACCTGACCTGAGGAGTCGAGGCCGGCCTTGTCCAGCATTTCAACGATGTCGGCTTCATGAGCACCGTCGAACACGTGCGTGGCAATCGGAATTCCAGGGCGCAGGTTCTCGGCCACCTCAATCAGCGTTTTGTCGTCAAGTTCTTGGAACTCATCTTTATAGGCTTTTTCGCCGTAGATTTTCTTCAAGGTCGACCGCAGATTGCGATCAGAACGACCGCCACTAGTCGCATCAATCATCGCCCCGACTTGCAAGCCCAGCGCACGACACGCCCAACCCAAGTGCGTTTCCAGAATTTGGCCGACGTTCATGCGCGAGGGCACGCCTAACGGATTGAGCACGATGTCCACCGGTGTGCCGTCTTCCAGATACGGAATATCTTCGATGGGCACGATTTTCGAGATCACACCCTTGTTGCCGTGACGACCAGCCATTTTATCGCCGGGCTGCAGCTTGCGCTTCACCGCGACGAACACTTTGACCATCTTCAGCACGCCCGGGGGCAATTCATCGCCGCGTTGCAATTTCTCGACGCGATCTTCGAAGCGCTTTTCGATCAGGCTGACAGAATAATCGACAGATCTCTTCATCTCTTCGATTTCTTCCATCGCGCCATCGTGCGCAATGACGAACTGCTTCCACTGGCCTTGGGTGTATTCGGCCAGTAACTCATCGGTGACTTTACCGCCGCCCTTCAGGCCTTTGGGGCCTGAGACAATCTTGCGGCCCATCAACAGTTCTTTGAGGCGATCATAGAAGCTGCGCTCGAGGATCGCCTTTTCGTCGTCGCGATCTTTCGCAAGCTTTTCGATCTCGGCGCGTTCGATGGCGAGCGCGCGCTCATCCTTATCGACGCCGCGTCGATTGAAGACGCGAACTTCAACGATCGTTCCTTGGGCGCCTGGCGGCACACGCAAGCTGGTTTCGCGAACATCCGAGGCTTTTTCGCCGAAGATCGCGCGCAGCAGTTTTTCTTCTGGCGTGACTGGGGACTCGCCTTTTGGCGTGACCTTACCGACCAGAATATCGCCAGCTTTCACTTCGGCGCCGACATAAACAATGCCTGCTTCGTCAAGATTTTTCAGCGCTTCCTCACCGACGTTCGGGATGTCACGCGTGATTTCTTCTTGGCCAAGCTTGGTATCGCGAGCCATGACTTCGAATTCTTCGATGTGGATCGACGTGAACACATCATCACGGACGATGCGTTCCGAGATCAAAATCGAATCTTCGAAGTTGTAGCCATTCCAGGGCATGAACGCGACGAGCACGTTACGACCCAAGGCCAGTTCGCCCAATTCCGTGGACGGGCCATCGGCGAGAATGTCGCCCTTCGAGACGAGATCGCCCACTTTGACCAACGGACGTTGATTGATGCAGGTGTTCTGGTTCGAGCGTTGGAATTTTTGCAGACGATAAATATCGACACCAGGCGTGGTGGTCGAGGTATCGGCCGTGGCGCGCACCACAATACGCGTGGCATCGATCTGCTGAATCACGCCGGTTCGACGCGCCACAACAGTGGCACCCGAATCGCGGGCAACGGCTTCTTCGACGCCCGTTCCCACCAAAGGCGCTTCCGAGCGGATCAACGGCACCGCTTGACGTTGCATGTTCGAGCCCATGAGTGCGCGATTGGCGTCATCGTTTTCCAAGAACGGAATCAACGCCGCAGCCACCGAGACCAACTGCTTGGGTGAGACGTCCATATAATGAACATCTGCGCCAGGAATAATGACCAAGTCGCCAGAATGACGGCATTGGACTAAGTCGTTCATAAATTTACCGCGCGGATCGAGCGGCTCATTCGCTTGAGCAACGTTATAACGGCCTTCTTCCATCGCCGAGAGATAGACGACATCAGACGTGGCACGACCGCCTTCAACTTTACGATACGGCGCTTCAATAAAGCCGTACTGGTTGACGCGGGCGTAGGTCGCCAATGAGTTGATCAGCCCGATATTCGGACCTTCAGGCGTTTCAATCGGGCAGATGCGTCCATAATGCGTTTGGTGGACGTCGCGGACTTCGAAGCCCGCGCGCTCACGCGTCAAACCACCTGGTCCTAAAGCCGAGAGGCGACGCTTGTGCGTAACTTCTGACAACGGATTGGTTTGATCCATAAACTGCGAGAGCTGCGACGATCCAAAGAACTCGCGCACAGCGGCGGCTGCTGGTTTGGCGTTAATGAGGTCGTGCGGCATCACAGTATCGATGTCGACCGAGCTCATGCGTTCGCGAATGGCACGTTCCATACGCAGCAAGCCAACGCGGTATTGGTTTTCCATCAGCTCGCCAACAGAACGAACGCGGCGATTACCAAGATGGTCGATGTCGTCGATGTCGCCCTTCCCGTCTTTCAGGTCGGTCAACACCTTCACGATGCGCAGCACGTCGTCCTTGCGAAGAACACGCACGGTATCGGGCACATCGTCGTTGGTGAGGTTCAGGCGCGCGTTCATTTTCACGCGGCCCACTGCCGAGAGATCATAACGCTCGGAGTCGAAGAACAAGCCTTGGAACAACGCCTCAGCGGTTTCCAATGTGGGCGGTTCACCGGGGCGCATCACGCGGTAGATGTCCACCAAGGCTTCGTCGCGATTGGTGTTTTTATCCAGCGCCAAGGTATTGCGGATGTAGGGGCCGACGTTCACAGAATCGATGAACAACGTTTTGAAGCTGTCGACGTTATTGTCATCAAACACCGTGACCGTCTCGACGGTGATTTCCTCGCCCGCTTCGATGTAAATCTCACCGGTCTTGGTGTTCACCACGTCTTCGGCGGCGAACTTGCCAATGAGTTCTTCGGGCTGCAGGCGCAGCTCCTTCAAACCTTCTTTCTCAAGTTTCGCAGCCACGCGCGGCGAAAGCTTCTCGCCTGCCTCGATTTTGACGCGGCCTGTGTAGGCGTCGATCAGCGGGAACGTCATCTTCATGCCCTTCATCTTTTGGGCATCGAAGGCTGTGACCCAGCCTTTTTTGTCGCGCTTGAAGCTTTGCGCTTCATAGAAATAGTTCAAGATTTCTTCCGACGACATCCCACGAACTTCGGTGATATCGACCGTTTTACCTTGCTTGGTGCGCTTGGCGCGCAATTCTTCAGTTTCACGGCTTTCAAGCGCATACAGCAGCGTTGTGACTGGCAACTTGCGGCGGCGATCGATACGCGCATACACCAGGTCTTTGGCATCGAATTCAAAATCGAGCCATGACCCGCGATACGGAATAACTCGCGCGGCAAACAGGTACTTGCCCGAAGAATGGGTTTTGCCCTTGTCGTGATCGAAGAAGGCGCCGGGTGAACGGTGCATCTGCGACACAATCACGCGCTCGGTGCCGTTAATAATGAACGTGCCGGTATCTGTCATGAGCGGCATATCGCCCATGTAGACATCTTGTTCTTTGATATCGCGGATCGAGCGGGCACCGGTAATTTCGTCGATATCCCACACGACGAGACGCAGCGTCACCTTCAAAGGTGCCGAGAATGTCATGTCGCGTTGGCGGCACTCTTCCACGTCATACTTCGGTGCTTCAAGGTCGTAGCCGACAAATTCCAGCTCGCCCTTCCCGCTGAAGTCTTTAATCGGGAACACGCCCTTAAACACTTCCCACAAGCCGGACTTTTGGCGCACATCAAGTGGAGCACCGGGTTGCAAGAACTTGTCGTAGGAACTTTTCTGAACCTCGATCAAGTTGGGCATTGGGGCGACAATATGAATCCGCCCAAAATCTTTACGTACGCGCTTACGACCGCTCAAGGATTTGGCCATTACGAATCCTCGCTCTTTCATCGATACATGGTCCTGCCTGCTGGCGCGCAAACCGGACTGAAAAAAAACCCTCGGCATCTTTGCAATGCTTTGGCGAGAGAAGCGTCAACAAACGCGAAGCTTCTCTCGGCAAGGCACCGCGATGCGTTTCGGTGGCGACAAATTTGCCGCCACCGAATGCATCGTGTGGTGAATTACTTCACTTCGACTTTGGCGCCAGCGTCTTCCAACTTCTTCTTGATGGTCGCGGCTTCGTCTTTATTCACGCCTTCCTTAACGGCTTTGGGCGCAGCTTCGACGAGGTCCTTGGCTTCTTTCAAGCCGAGGTTGGTGATTGCACGAACTTCTTTGATCACGTTGATCTTGTTCGCGCCGGCGTCCTTCAAGATCACGTCGAACGTGTCTTTGACTTCGGCGGCTGGGCCAGCCGGAGCAGCAGCGGCGGCAACCGGTGCAGCAGCAGACACGCCCCACTTTTCTTCCAACATCTTGGACAGTTCGGCGGCCTCAAGGACCGTCAATTTCGAAAGATCGTCTACGAGTTTGGCCAAATCAGCCATGATAGTTCTCCTGATTTATCTTTGATTTGAATGACATCAACAACGCGTTACGCAGCTTCGCTTTGCTTAGCGCGGGCTGAAAGAACACGAGCAAGCTGACCAGCCGGGGCGGCCAAAACGCCAGCGATTTTCGTCGCAGGAGCCTGAACCAATCCGACGATCTTGCCACGGAGCTCATTGAGAGACGGCAGAACCGCCAGGACATTAATCCCAGCAGGATCCATCGTCTGACCGTCGAGCGAGCCGCCGACAATGATCAGTTTGTTGTTTTCTTTCGCGAACTTCGCACAGACTTTTGCCGCTGCGACTGGATCCTTCGAGAATGCAATTCCCGTTGGGCCTTTCAGCAGATGACTCAGTCCCTCGAACTTCGTTCCAGCCAGAGCCAAACGCGCGAGCCGGTTTTTCGCAACTTTGAAGCCAGCACCAGCAGCTCTCATTCTCTTGCGCAGTTCCTGCACCTCAGCGACCGTCAAACCCTTATTGACTGTCACGGTGAGGAGCGTTTGCTGCGTTAAGAGAGCGTTGAGCGAGCTGATCAGCTCCTTCTTTTGCTCTCGGTTCACGGGTATCTCCGCTTCTGAGGACCGCATCGACGTCGGAAAATTTTCCGCCGCGAAATCGGACCGGTTACAAACTCCGCTGAACGCAACACCGTTACGTCCCTCGGTACTTAGTCCTGCCCCAGAAGCTCAATCCGCCGTGGTTTGATGTCTTCAAACCCTAACGTCTTGCAACTCCCGTCTGTGGCGGTGGGTTTCCCCTTTATGCGTCACCCCAAGCATGGGATCGGCACCACCGGTCTCGGACAGGGTTCGATCTCGTCACACATCACTGCGCATTGAGATCGATTTGACCGCACGGCTTACGCTGCGCTGTCAAAACTCATCATCCCGTTAGCGTGAACTCGCTTCGCCGAGATTGATCTTCACGCCCGGCCCCATCGTCGAGCTAAGCGAAATTCTTTTGAGGTAGTTGCCTTTAGCGCCCGCGGGCTTGGCTTTCAAAATCGCATCAACGAACGCTTTCACGTTGTCGGCGATCTGAGCCTCGGTGAAGCTCGCCTTGCCGATGCCGGCGTGCACAATGCCCGCCTTCTCGACACGGAACTGCACTTCACCCGCTTTGGCGTTCTTAATCGCCGTCTTGACGTCGGCGGTCACTGTTCCAAGCTTTGGGTTGGGCATCAGGCCGCGCGGGCCCAGCACCTTACCCAGCTTGCCGACCACGCCCATCATGTCAGGAGTGGCGATCACGCGATCAAAACCCATTTCACCGGCAGTGATTTTGTCGGCCAAGTCTTCGGCACCGACCAGGTCGGCGCCCGCGTCTTGCGCTTCCTTGGCTTTGTCGCCTTTCGCGAACACAGCCACGCGCATTGTTTTGCCGCTGCCATGGGGCAACGCCACAACACCACGCACCATCTGATCTGCGTGCTTGGGGTCAACGCCCAAGTTCATCGCAATTTCGATAGTTTCGTTGAACTTCGCTTTGGCGCCGCTCTTGACGAACTTCACCGCGTCGACGACGGAATAGGTCTGCTCACGGTCTAAGCCAGCGAGGGCAGCCTTCATACGTTTTGCAAGATGAGCCATGACCTACCCCACCACTTCCAGGCCCATCGCGCGGGCCGAGCCTGCGACTTGAGCAATGGCTGATTCAACAGTTGCGCAGTTCAGATCTGGCATTTTCTTTTCAGCGATTTCACGCAACTGAGCCTGCGTTACTTTGCCAACAAAGCCGCGACCAGTGGTTCCAGACCCCTTCTCGATCTTGGCAGCCTTCTTCAAGAAGTAGCTGGTCGGGGGCGTTTTGGTGACGAATGTAAATGTGCGGTCAGAGTAAACCGTGATGACCACAGGCGTGGGCACGCCGGGGTCGCTCTTCTGCGTGGCAGCATTAAACTGCTTGCAGAACTCCATAATATTGACGCCACGTTGGCCCAAGGCAGGACCAACCGGTGGTGACGGGTTGGCCTTGCCTGCTGGGATCTCCAGCTTGACGTAGCCATCGATTTTCTTAGCCATCGCATTCCCTCAGTTTCGTTACCAGTGAACCACTGGCGGGCCGGGTCCGCGGTACGGCTGCCCCTGGCCTTTGGAACAGAGCCTCCCGCGTTAGCGTCACTCCGAACCCGGTTCGGAACGACGTTGACAGTCAGATCAAAGCTTTTCGACCTGGCTATATTCAAGCTCCACCGGGGTCGCCCGGCCGAAGATCGTAACAGAAACTTTAATGCGCGCCTTCTCTTCATCAACTTCTTCAACGGTGCCATTGAACGACGTAAACGGACCGTCGCTGACACGCACCTGCTCGCCAATTTCGAACACCACGCTGGGCTTCGGACGCTCGATGCCTTCTTGCACCTGCTTCATAATACGCAGGGCCTCAGCTTCAGTGATCGGCAGCGGTTTATTCTGAGTCCCTAAAAAGCCCGTGACTTTCGGAGTGTTCTTGACCAAGTGCCAAGCGCCGTCCGTCAGGTCCATTTTCAACAACACATAGCCAGGGAAGAACTTGCGCTCGGCGTTGACTTTCGCCCCGCGACGCACTTCCACAACTTCTTCCATCGGCACCAGAACTTCTTGAATCTTATCGGCCATCCCCTGCTGAACCGCTTGCTCGCGGATCGACTGGGCGACCTTATTCTCAAAGCCCGAGTAAACGTGCAGCACGTACCACTTCGCAGCCATCGTCTCTCAAACCCCGAAAATCAAGGACACGCCAAACGTGAGAACTTTATCGACCACCAAGAAATAGAGACCAATAAAGGTACAAAACACAAAGACGAGAATCAGCGACGTCGTCGTTTCCCGGCGACTAGGCCAGGTGACCTTGGCCAATTCCTGACGGACTTGGCGGACAAATAGGCCGGGACTTACTGAAGCCATCGATTACTTTCGCCACAACTCAAATACAAAGCGCGCCACGCAACACCGAATCCGGACGACACAACAGACACGTCTATATCTTCTAGGGCTACTCGCTTGTCCCGGTTGAAGCACCGATGACCCAAGTTGGCAGGGGCGATAGGGATCGAACCTACAACCCCCGGTTTTGGAGACCGGTGCTCTACCAGTTGAGCTACACCCCTAGAACCTGCCTTAAGTCTATGTTTTTAATAACAAAAAAATCGAACGACCAATTCATCGACCGATTGTTTTGCTTTCTGCCAGCGCCGCCCGCCGATGCGTTGCCGTTAGGCAACACAAAAGTACCGGTCGAAAACGGACTCTCGACCGGCGCAGGGTCTATACCCCGTGCTGGTTAACTGAATCAAGCCCTTTAAGACAATACTTAAAAAGGGGGGCAAACCCCTGTTCCAGAATGTGTTTCTGACCTCGGTCTATTCGATACCAAGACCGCGTTCGAGCAAGGCTCACAACGGCCTTCGCTATCGCTTCGGCAGGGCGCCAGCTTTTGTAAGCTCGCAAGACTATCGCTAACAAAAGCGAGGCGTGGAGCGGGTGAAGGGAATCGAACCCTCGTCGTAAGCTTGGAAGGCTTCTGCTCTACCATTGAGCTACACCCGCAGCGCATAACCAGACGCATTATGAGCCTCGAAATAAAATCCTGCCACCCGAAGCCGTAGAGTGGTGGAGGGGGAAGGATTTGAACCTTCGTAGGGCGAACCCGCCAGATTTACAGTCTGGTGCCATTGACCGCTCGGCCACCCCTCCATAAACCCCCGACTGGTACTGGACAAAACCCAGGAAAACCAAGGGCGTGCAGGCTTTCTCGCGCGGCAAGGGGGATAGGAGGGATAGCATGGCTTGTCAACGTCTAACAGGCAGTTTACGCCCCTCTTTTATATTGGAGCACCTCGACATGAGATCAAACCACCCGCCGGGCCGTGGTCGCGACCGCCAAGATCGAAAAGGCACGCGGAATGATCGTAGTGCCCAAAGCTTCGACAAAAGTGCAAAGCGCGCGGGGGGGCATAAACGCCCAGAAAATCGCACCCGGCCCGAGGGTCATAAACGGCCCGAGAAATTTAAGCGCCCCGAGAAGCCTTTGAAGCCGGGGTTCCAAGCCAGCCACAAATCTGTTCCCAACAAGGTCTACGAATCGCCCTTGCGTGCGCGGCCTGTCGCAGCAAAGCCCGTGTCGGTTGCGCCAACACCGGGACCTGAATCAGCACCATTGCCCGACGCCCGCCCACCGGGGCGCCCATCGGGGCGCGGTGGGCATTTCACCCCCACCGAAGTTTGGCTTTATGGCCATCACGCTGTTGTTGCAGCTTTGGCAAACCAGGAACGGCGCGTGCTGCGCTTGTTGGCAACCCCTGAAGCGATGGAAAAATTACGCGCCGATGCAACTGTGCCCCAAGGCGTTCTGACACGGGCTACCGTGGTTGGGCGCCCCGAGATTGACAAAGCCGTTGGCGAACATGCGGTGCACCAAGGCGTTGCGATGTTTACACGGCCCATCGACCATCATCTTGAGGACGTGCTGGCGATTGCCGAAGCACGCGAGAGTTGCTGCGTGGTGATGCTCGATCAAGTCAGTGATCCGCATAACGTGGGCGCCATCATCCGCTCGGCTGCAGCCTTAGATGCGTCGGCTGTCATCACACTTGATCGGCGCGCTGCAGCAGAAACGGGAGCCTTGGCCAAATCAGCATCGGGCGCACTTGATCGCATTGCATTTGTACAGATCACCAACCTGGCCCGCACGATTGCGGTTCTGAAAGAGCACAACTTTTGGGTCGTGGGCCTGGAAGCCGATGGCGAGAAAACACTTTCAAACATTGACCTCAAGGGCCGGATTGCATTCGTGCTAGGGACCGAAGGCGAAGGCCTGCGCCGCTTGGTACGGGAAAGCTGCGACCTGATCGCGCGCCTGCCCATTACAGCCGCGGCCGAAAGCCTTAATGTGTCCAATGCCGCGGCTGTGGCGTTGTATGAACGTCGCCGTCAAATCGATGGTGGCTGACCCTTGCTCTTTGATGCGGAGCGGCTTAATGGTCCCGCCGTCTTTGGCTCGAATCGTCAGCGAAACGCCGGATTAGCTCAGGGGTAGAGCAACCGCCTTGTAAGCGGTAGGTCAAGTGTTCGAATCACTTATCCGGCACCATTACTTATCAATGGGTTAGACCCATTTCCTCATAACAGTCAGATTGCATCAAATGCGCGGGGCAATCACCGTGTGCGATGCACACCAGCACATCTGATGTTACCATGAACAATGCTGCTCCAAGCCCCCCAAAACCGGTCATTCCCCGACCCCCCACCCAGGCACTTTATTCGCTGACCCCGCTCAGGCTAATTGCGGTTACCCGCTCGCTCCGATGTGTGTCAAAAATTTCCCAAAATTTGGATTGGGGATTGTTCTTCGCAGACGGCCTGGTACTGATCGTACCAACGGTAAAACGTCGCTCGTGGCACCCCGATCTGTTCCAGCGTTTTGCGCGCCGACAGGCTCGATTGCTCGACCATCCGAATAATCTCGAGTTTTTCACTGG
>NSIP01000011.1 GCA_002737725.1 Rhodospirillaceae bacterium | reverse complement strand
GGGTGGCCAATATTGCGCGCACGACTATCAAAAGCGATTGCGGGAATTGGGCTCCCAAGTGTCCATGAGTGGCAAAGGCAATTGCTACGACAATGCCGCCGTCGAAGGCGCGTTCAAAACACTTAAAGCTGAGCTCATCTGGCGGCACACCTGGCAACGCGTAGCCAAGTCACGCAGGCACTGTTTTA
This sequence comes from Rhodospirillaceae bacterium, assembly GCA_002737725.1. Taxonomy (GTDB): domain Bacteria; phylum Pseudomonadota; class Alphaproteobacteria; order Rhodospirillales; family Rhodospirillaceae. The sequence goes on along the minus strand of NSIP01000011.1, from coordinate 87,100 downwards.
GTACATCAACGGCTTTTACAACACCCGACGAAGACATTCAGCAACAGGAGGCGTATCACCCATGACATTCGAACGAAAAACAGCCTAAATGAGAACAGGATGCGGAGCTAATCCGTGACAAGACCAGCTTGAGTGTGCTGGGGAGGGAAGAGAAGAGAAGAGAAGAGAAGAGAAGAGAAGAGAAGCCCCAGCGTTACTCTTGTGAGGGAGGGCGTGGCCAGCAAAGTCACACTGACTTTTGCGAGAACGCTCTCACTCGAAACTCTCGAGCTCTGATTATCCAACGGAGAATGCTTGCGGCGATTGCCGAAGCGAGGGTGAGGATAGTTCTCGTCGTTCTTGCGAGGCCATAACAGCGAAACAAAAATACGAGATCTCGATCTCATCGCAAGACTCCGCTGGGGGACCAGAGCTCACGGTTCGAAGAGAACGATGTGTTGCTTAAGGAATCTTGAATCGTTGTGAAAGCCGCAGAATGCTTGGTGTTTCGCAAGACGATAACGGGCCCGAGTCAGCGACTCGAGCCCTTCAGCAAATTAAAAAATCTTTGATAAAAGAGTTAGGTGGCCTGCTTGAGCTCGAAGGAAAACCCGAATTGGTTGGTCCGTGCGCTATCCCAATGATGGTTGAGCAACTTCGCGCGAATCGCCATCAACTCCTCGGCTTCATTACGCAGATCAGCACCTTTTGCCCCCTCGCTCCAGTGAGCCTGGGTTGCAAGTTCATTGGCGGAGTCTGCGAGGAAAACCAGTAAGTCTTTTCGATCGTGCGTCAGCATGGCGTGTCCCTTTTTGTCTCGAGCGAGTGTCTAAGGTTAAGATGCTGCAATGCGGTGTGGATTGCAACGAAATATTGTGCAATGCAGCATTTAGTTCTTTGAATAGCTCGAAACTAGACCACTAAAGGCGCTTTCGATGCTCATTTTCGCGGGCTTGTCGGGTGTATGGGGTATACAAAAAAAAGCGAAAACGATACGCGGTCGCGTTATTTTTTATGAGCAAATAATCGAACATTTACAATGCACTATGCGAGAATTCTAATGTTGCATTGCACAAATAAGAAATATCACGAAAATCTGAAATAAGCCCCAAAATCTAGTTGACGGGACTCCTCATCACATACACCATATGTAGCGGCGGTTCTGCCTCGGATGACTATATTTGGGGTGGGAAGGGATCTTGAGGAAGCTGATTGGGAACGCCCAGGCGACAGGGGCTCACCCACCTAAATCTAGCTAGGACGGTCGGTTAAGAGCCGATTTATTGCGGACTGTGCCCTTTCTGGCAGAAAATGGGGTGTAGCCGCGAGAAAACTCCGATTTCCCCCGCTGTAGACGTGGATGAGCGCTGGCCGTTTCGGTCGGTCGCTAGGGCAGAATACGAGGGGACTCTATGAATTATGCAGTCGACGTTGGATCCGTGGCCGTTGCCGCTCCGCAGTCTGTTTCGAGCCCCGCACCGCGCCCGAGCCGCGCGTCTGCTGCTTTGGACGTTGTGCCGTCGATTCGTATCGATCGGTCGCGCGATTCGCTGCTGACCGATTTCGGCAAGGCGACACTCGAAGACCGTTATTTGCTCCCCGGCGAATCATACCAAGACATGTTTGCCCGCGTCGCCAAGGCTTACAGCGATGATATCGAGCACGCCCAGCGCATCTATGACTACATGTCACGCCTTTGGTTCATGCCTGCCACACCGGTGCTATCCAATGGCGGTTCGGATCGTGGCTTGCCGATCTCGTGCTTTCTCAACGCCGTCAACGACGACCTCGATGGCATCGTCGGCACCTGGACCGAGAATGTCTGGTTGGCCTCCAATGGCGGGGGAATAGGCACCTACTGGGGCAACGTGCGCTCGATTGGCGAGAAGGTCCGCAATTGCGGGCATACCTCGGGCATTATCCCGTTCGTGCGCGTCATGGACAGTCTTACGCTAGCCATCTCCCAAGGCTCTCTGCGCCGCGGCTCGGCTGCCGTGTACCTTGATGTCCATCATCCGGAGATCGAAGAGTTCCTTGAAATCCGCAAACCCTCGGGCGACTTCAACCGTAAAAGTCTCAATCTCCACCATGGCATCAACATCACCGATGCCTTCATGGAAGCGGTGCGTGAAGATGCACTCTTCAATCTTGTCAGCCCCAAGAGCGGCGAAATTCGTAAGACTGTGAATGCGCGCGGGCTGTGGCAGAAGATTCTTGAAAACCGCCTGAACACGGGCGAGCCCTACCTGATCTTTGGTGACACCGTGAACCGCCAGATGCCCAAGCATCAGCGTGACCTGGGCTTAAAAGTGACAACCTCGAACCTCTGCAGCGAGATCATGCTGCACACCGGTACCGATCATATGGGCGTCGACCGCACCGCCGTGTGCTGCTTGTCTTCGCTCAACGTTGAGACGTGGGATGAATGGTGCAATGACGAGGTCTTCATCGAAGACGTGATGCGGTTCCTCGATAACGTGTTGCAAGACTTTATTGATCGCGCGCCGGCGTCGATGGATCGCGCCAAGTACTCGGCCATGCGTGAACGCTCGGTCGGCTTAGGGATCATGGGCTATCACTCGTTTTTGCAAATGAAGGGGCTTCCCTTTGAAAGCGCCATGGCCAAAAGCTGGAACATTAACATGTTCAAGCATATCCGCCGTGCTGCCGATGCCGCCTCTGTTAAGCTCGCTGAAGAGCGTGGACCTTGCCCCGACGCTGCCGAAACGGGCGTGATGGCGCGTTTCTCGCATAAGCTTGCAATTGCGCCGACCGCTTCGATCTCGATCATCTGCGGCGGTACCAGCCCCTGCGTTGAACCGATTCCAGCCAATATCTACACGCACAAGACACTGTCGGGTTCTTTCGCTGTCAAAAACCCGTACCTGACGAAAATTTTGGCTGAGAAAGGCCTGGACAATCCGGCCACGTGGAACTCGATTCTCGAGCACGAAGGTTCCGTGCAGCACTTGAACGGCCTCAGCGATGAGGAAAAGGCCGTATACAAAACGGCATTTGAAATCGATCAGCGTTGGATCGTTGATTTTGCCGCCGATCGCTCGCCCTTCATCTGCCAAGGACAATCGATCAACCTCTTTATCCCGTCGGATGTGGATAAGTGGGATCTGATGATGTTGCACTGGAAAGCATGGGAGTCGGGCGTAAAAAGTCTTTATTATCTGCGCTCTAAGTCGCTCCAACGTGCCGCCTTCGCAGGTGTTGACGCTGATAATACTCGTGCGTGGCCCGAACGGCGCATAACTGATAATAAGACGGACTACGAGGAATGCTTGGCCTGCCAATAGCGGCTGGCCTTTCGTTCTCTCTGATTTTTGATATCTAGCTCCTGGGATTCCAAGTCCGCCATGAACCTGATCGTTCCCCCTATCGTTTCTGCCCAGTCACTGCCTGGCCTAATGACCTCGAGTATCGGCTATAAACCGTTTCGCTATCCGTGGGCGCACGATTATTGGAAGCTCCAGCAACAGATCCACTGGATGCCCGAGGAAGTCCCGCTCGGTGAAGACTGTAAAGATTGGGCTAGTCGGCTGACCGACAATGAACGTAATTTGTTGTCGCAAATTTTTCGCTTCTTCACGCAATCCGACGTGGAAGTGAACGACAACTACATGGAGCGCTACGCGCGCGTCTTCAAGCCAACCGAAATCAAAATGATGCTGGCGTCGTTCTCCAACATGGAAACGATCCATATTGCTGCTTATGCCTTGCTGCTCGAAACAATCGGAATGCCCGAGTCAGAGTTCGGCGCATTCATGCAGTACCGCGAGATGGCTGATAAACACAGCTACATGCAGAAATTCGGCGTTGAGAGTCATGCCGATATTGCACGTACGCTGGCCATGTTCGGTGCGTTTACTGAAGGCTTACAATTGTTCGCTAGCTTTGCGATGCTGCTGAATTTCCCGCGGCAAAACAAAATGAAGGGCATGGGCCAAATCGTATCGTGGTCTGTGCGTGACGAAAGCTTGCATTGTGAAGCGATGATCCGCGTGTTTCATACCTTCTGCCACGAGACGGGCTGCCTCACGCAATCGGTGAAGGATGACATCATCGACTGCTGCAAGACGGTTGTGAGTCTGGAAGACAAGTTCATCGAGTTGGCCTTTGAACTCGGTCCCGTCAATGGCATGACACCTGAGGAAATTAAGGCCTACATTCGCTACATCGCAGATTGGCGCCTGAGCCAACTGGGATTGCCTGCAGTTTACAATGTCAAAGAACACCCCTTGCCGTGGCTCACACAAATTCTCAACGGCGTTGAGCATGCGAACTTCTTTGAGGCGCGCGCGACGGAATACTCAAAGTCAGCCACGCGTGGTCAATGGCATGGCGCCGAGGGCGTCTGGAGCCACTTTGATAAAATCGCCAAAAGCCGTAAGGCTACGACCGAAGGCGGCGTGATTATTCAATAGACCGTTCACGACACAGCCTGCTGTCGGATGAATTTTGGATGAGAACCTTAACTGGTTCAGTATGACCATAGCTAAAGCATGCGAGTATCCTTTCATCTCAGATGGGAGGCCGATTTGATGCGATTGAGAGTTCTCACGAGCATTCTTGCTTTGGCATTTTTTTCAAGCGGCGTCGTTTTTGGTAAGCCTTTGGTGATCGCTCACCGTGGCGCCAGCGGCTATTTGCCCGAGCACACTCTTGAAGCTTATGTACGCGCGATCACTATGGGCTCTGATTTCATCGAGCCTGACGTGGTCAGCACAAAGGATGGGGTCCTCATCGCGCGCCATGAAAACGAAATATCCGATACCACAGATGTTGCCACGGTCTTTCCCGAAGCCAAGACCAAGAAAACCATAGATGGTCGTATGGTCGAGGGTTGGTTCAGTGAAGATTTCACCTTGAATGAAATCAAGACCCTGCGCGCCAAAGAACGATTGGTTTTCCGTGACCAGACCAACAACGGCAAGTTCCTCATTCCCACCCTTGCTGAAGTGCTGGCGTTGGCCGAATCTGAGGGGCAGAAACGCGGCCGTGCTGTGGGCGTTTACATCGAGACCAAGCACCCAACATACTTCTCTGGCCTCGGGCTCGACCTTGAAGTGCCGCTGCTCAAAAACCTCAAGGCGGCCAAGCTGGATCAGGCACTTCAGCGTGTGTTTATCCAGTCCTTCGAGATCTCCAATCTGAAGCGCCTCAAAACACTGACGGCTGTCCCCCTGGTCCAGCTTTTGGGCGAGGCTGATGAGCGCCCCTACGACCAAGAGACCGCAAGCAACCCCCTTACTTATGGTGATATGGCAAGCGATCAGGGATTGGCGGGAATCGCCACCTATGCTGCGGGGGTCGGTCCCTATAAAGCCTATCTCGTCCCCGTTGATCGTGAGGGGGTTTCGGGTTCGCCAACAGACTTTGTCCAACGTGCGCATAAGGCGGGGCTGAAGGTCCACCCCTATACATTTCGCAATGAGTCGCGGTATTTAGCTAAGTCGTACAATGGGGACCCGGTGGCCGAGTATTGTGCGTTCTTTGCATTGGGAATAGATGGCCTGTTCAGCGATTTTGCTGACACGGCATTGAAAGCGCGCGACACATCTTGTCCAATCCCTCCCGTAAAGTAACATTAGTCGTTAGGTCTGAGTGACCTGGCCGTCAGTCGGAAGGAAAGCCCTTGGATATCGCTCTCGAAAACGTTTGTTTCGTTATCTCGAAGTCGCGCGAGTTGCTGGCCGACATGGACGAGTTACAAGACGAGCCGGGCGGGCATGCTAGCGATGACGTGATGAAGGACGAACTGCCCGAGGACGATCTTCCCGAGCACGCAGGCTCGCCCGAGTACGAGGAGCTGAAAGAGTTTATCAATGGTCTCAACGAAGACGAACAATTTGAATTGATCGCGATCGCTTGGATCGGACGCGGCACGTTTACGGCCGAGGATTGGGACGAGGCACTCGATACTGCACGAGACGAACACAGCCGCACCGCCATACGTTACCTCATGGCCATGCCATTACTGGCAGACTATCTTGAGGAGGGCCTCAGCGAATTTGGCCTGTCGTGCGAAGACGAAGAATAGCGCGCATCGCATCGGCTCTATCGATGTTGGGGATCAGGGGAATTTAAGATGGTATCATTCGCAGCCACACGATTGACCTTTTGCGTGCTCACAGGATGGATGGTGTTGACATTGGCTGCTGATGTTTATGCGCAGTCAAGCGTGAGTACACTTCCGACCACGCCGGGCCTCTATGTTCCGGGCAAACTGATGTTCTCGCCTGCTGAAGAAGCCATATACCTCGAGCGCTTCCAAAAAGGTCAGGCCGGCCAACGTACGACGGCCGCAGAATCTTACGATCCCCAAGAGGCTGTGCCTGGCGCAAAAGATTGGGAGCCGCTTCCCGCCGCCGTGGCTAGCGAGCGCACCATTTCTGATGAAGCCTTGAATGCGGCTGCAGATTACGCCGCAGCCAACAACTCTGATGCATTCATTGTCTGGCGTCGCGGCAAAGTAGAAGCTGAATCATATTATGGCGGCAACAGTCGCCAAGGATCTATTATTTCTCGCTCGCTCGCTAAGCCGGTCACCGCGGTCGCTGTCGGTCGCGCGATTACGTTGGGTAAAATTACATCATTGGATCAACCTGTTGCAGATTTTGTGACGGAATGGAAAAAAGATGTGCGACGATCGAAAATTCTGGTTCGTCATTTGCTTGATATGCGCACCGGGTTTTTACCGCAAGCCTTGGCCCCTCAAGCGGCTGACATTCTCAATCGCTCTTATCTCCATCCACGTCACGATGAAATAATCGTCAAAGAGTACCCTGTGGTTGATGCCCCTGGTACGAGCTACGAATACAATAATGCCACCAGTGAAATGGTCGCTGTGCTGATTGAGCGCGCGACGGGTCGACGATATGCCGAATTTATCTCAACAGAAATTTGGCAGAAAATTGGAGCCCTCGGCGGGACTGTCTGGATCAACCGCGAAGGCGGCACGGCGCATTCAGGATGCTGCTTAATGATACCCGCTGAAAGCTTCCTACGCCTTGCGATTCTGATGCTTCAAGATGGAATGTGGGATAACAAGCGCTTGCTCCCCGTTAGTTACGTGAAACAAATGACCAAAGCGACAAAACAAAACCCGCACTATGGGGCGGGCGTATACGTGGCGGGCAAATACACAGATCGCCGAGGGGCGGCTAACCCAGATCGTAAAGTCCCTAAAACGTGGCACAGCGAACCTTACCTCGCATCAGACCTTTACCTGTTCGATGGCAATGCCAATCAAGTTGTTTACATCGTGCCGTCGGAGCAGCTGATCGTTCTTCGCACAGGAAGCAACCCGCCAAAGTCGGCGGATAAGGAATGGGACAATGTCGTTCTGCCCAACACGCTGATGCGTGGAATCGTGAAGTCTAAGGGAACATCAGTAGCGCAGCCCCTTTAGGGCTTGGTGCGGCGTTTGGCGACCGTATCACTCAGGTTGCTCTGAAGAATTAGGAAGCTTGATGTCACGCTCTCAGCTGCCCGCTTCTAATACTCTGACCGGCGGCCAAGTGATGAGCCGCATCCTTCAAAATTACAGCATTCGCACGGTGTTTTGCTTGGCGGGCGCTGCTCATGCTCACGCGTTGTATGCTTTCGCGGACGATGGGATTTCCGTGATTTCCGGCCGCCACGAAACCGGCTCGGTTGGGGCTGCCGATGGCTATGCGCGTATCACCGGTCGGCCGGGTATCGCGATGATTGCGGGCTTCCAAGGCTTACCCAACGCGATGGGCGGTGTTCGCACCGCTCAGCTAGCTTGTTCACCTGTGGTACTGATTCTCTCGCTGCATGCGGCCAACACACGCGAGTCCGCAGGCGAAGAAACCAATGATGGCCTCGATATGGTCAAGCCCTTTGCTAAGTGGGCAAAGGTGGTACCCGATGCTGCGCGTCTGCCAGAGTTTATTCACGCAGCCTTGTTTCATGCAATGTCGGGGCGGCCTGGCGTGGCTGTGTTGGGTATTCCGCAAAGTTTTGAATCTACCATCATCGAGGGCATGTTTGATTTGGCTGCGCGACAGCTTAGACCTGCCGGTTCTGAGCCCTCTCATGCCGGCATTGCACAAGCAGCCATGCTTTTGCAAAATGCAAAGCGGCCCCTCATCATCGCAGGGAGCGGCGCAGCATGGTCTGACGCGGGGGAACCGCTGCGTCAACTGGCATCGGCACAAAATATTCCCGTTTTTGGTCATGCCCTAGGGCGTGGCTTAGTCCCCGAGGATATGGATCTTGGGTTTTCATGGTCACTGGCACAGGTGGCGGCCAAGAAAGCTGATGTGGTGCTCGCGGTTGGCGCGCGTCTGACGCAACGTTTGGGCTATGGCCTTGCGCCGCGCTTTAAGGTGAACGCCAAGATCATTCAAATCGATATTGCCGCAGAAGAATTTGCGCGTAATCGGCCTGTTGATGTGGCGCTGCATGGTGATGCCAAGCTCGCTGTGATGAAACTGTTCACAGCGCTCGGCGACAGCAAGCGTGCCAAGCCCTTGTGGGTGATGGAAGCCATGGCCGAACGTCTTTCACGGATCGATAGTTTAGGTCGCCAATCCTCGGGACCGATCCACCCCTATCGCTTGGGCCGTGATCTGATGGACGTTATGCCGGAAGATGCCATCTTTATTGGTGATGGAGCGGATATTTTGAATTGGATGCTTGGTGTCACCAAAGTTAAAACACCGCGCAGCTATCTCGATCACTACCCACTCGGCTCCATGGGTATTGGTACCCCGTTGGCACTGGGCGCAGCCGCCGGTGAGCGCGAACTAGCTGCGGAAGCGGGTCGGCCAACTCGACGCGTGGTGCTGGTGACGGGCGATGGCGCATTCGGCTTTTACAGTAGCGAGCTTAATGCGATGACTCTGGCCGGGTTAAATATTGCGATCATTATTGGCAATGACGGCGGCTGGGGCACGGAGCGCAATGGTCAACTCCACTCATCTGGACGCAACATCAATTGTGATCTTGGTTTTTGCGATTATCACCTCATTGGCCATGCTTATGGTTGCGCGGGTGAGCGCGTGGAGAAGATCGATGATGTTAAGCCAGCTCTGCAACGGGCCTTGAGCGCTGATCGCACCACTGTGCTGAATGTGATTACCGACCCCAAAGCTGGGCTGATGCGCAAACAAGACCCACGGTTGCAGATGATCACATTTGAAGATTTGCCCGCGAGCCACAAAGCTCATGCTTCGCCCGATTTGGCCTAAGCTCTTGATTTTGCGCCTGCTCGTGGTCGCGGTGTGCTTCGGCCCAACTGCGCGCGCCCAAGATTTGCGAATGGCTGTGGCAGCGTTTCCGACAAGCTTGGGCGTGCCTTATACGGGTGTCAGTCAGCCTTCGAGCGAATTATGGTTATCAGTCTATGATGCGTTGACCTACCTAGACTGGGGAAAAGATGCGAAGCCGGCGTTAGCGTTGTCGTGGGAGAACACCACACCGACCACATGGGTGTTTCATCTCCGCCCAGGCGTGTTATTTCATAACGGCAAAATGTTCACCGCCGATGACGTTGTAAAGGTCCTCGCGCTGCTCAAAGGGCCAGATGGCGCGGGATATTTAGTCGCCCGAGAGATGCAGAATATTCTCGGCGTGCGCGCCCGTGATCCGCTGACACTTGAAGTTCATACTCGTGTCCCCGACGCTATTCTGCCCAAGCGCCTGTCGATCATGATGATGATCGAGCCCGATCACTGGCAAGCTGTGGGGCGCGATGTCTACGGACGAAAGCCCATCGGAACGGGCCCTTACCGCCTTGTAGATTGGGGTGCAGGTGGCAAAGATGCCTCGCTTGAAGCCTTTGAAGCCTCATGGCGACCTGCCCAAAGCTTACGGCATTTACAGTATCGGGTCATCGTTGAGCATACAGCGCGCATCCAGGCTCTGGTCTCGGGTCAAGTCGATATGGTCTCCGGTCTCCAGGTCGAAGATATTGACGACTTGAGAGTGCAAGGTTTTCAAGTCGCGGTGCAGCAAAATCCGCAGGTAAAGTCTCTTGCTTTACGTAACTTGAGGGAGGGGCCAAGCCCTTTGAAGGACGAGCGCGTGCGTCGCGCTCTCAACTACGCTGTCGACAAAGACGCCATCGCCAATGTGATGATGCTGGGGTATGTCACTTCGGTGGGCCAGCCGGCCCCTGCAGGCATTACCGGTCATAATCCAGAGGTCAAACCCTACCCCTATGATCCCGATAAAGCTCGAGCTTTGTTGCGGCAAGCCGGCTATGCCCGTGGCTTGGAGTTCTCATTCTCGGTTGTCACGACGACGGGGACGCCTGATGCGCTGACTTACCAGAAAATCGCCCAAGACTTGGCCGCAGTCGGAGTGAAAATAAGCCTTCAGTCCATGACCTTCGCCGACTACCAAAGTAGGTATACGACTGGAAATTGGGGCATGATCGATGGGTTTTCACAGCTCTGGAATAATGCTGCTTTTCAAGACCCGATTCGTGCCATCGAGTATTTTTCCTGCTTGAAAACCAATCCGTTCTTTTGCGAACCGAATCTTGTACCCGACATTCTGCAGGTTAACGCCGAGATCAATGCCCCTAAGCGTGAGGGCCTGTTGCACGATTTAATGGGTCGCATCCATGATGCGGCCCCGGCGATATGGATCAGTAACTCGGTGTACTTGATTGGATATCAACCCAAGGTCGCGCACTTCGAAATGCGACCAAGTGGGGTGACGTTCGAGAACTTGCGGCTGAGGTCGCCTTAGCGAGCTTTCATTGAGCAAGCCCGCCCATCTCTCCTGCGCAAATCAATCTCCCGGATGATGAATTTTGGCGAATGTCAGGTCGACGAACTTGCGAGACGCTTGGGTTTTGGGATTATAGCTTTACTCTGAGAGATTCGTAAGGAGTTTTTCCATTGAAGGCGTTGCGGTCGGTTGAAGTTGTAGAAGCTCTCCCATTCGTTGAGTTTGGCACCGAGATCGACATCATCTTTGTAGGACAGGGGCTGGTAAAACTCTTCCTGATCCGAGCGATATGATAGCTCTACCTTGCCGTTGAGCCGCGGCGTTCCGCGCTTTATGTAAGCGTGTCGGATGCCTTTATCCTCGACATGCTAGTGGAACTTAGCCAGGAATTCGAGACCGTTATCGGTTCTGATTTCCTTAATTCGGAATGGGAATTTCCCGATGATGTGATCGACGAAGTCGATCGCGCTGGCTTGCGTATGTTTCTCATAAATTTTGAGCGCCCGGACGCGGGTTGCATCGTCAATGGCGGTATATTGGAGGCGACGGATTTTCTCGCCGTGCTCGTCAATAAAGCTGAGGAATTTGACATCCATCTGGATGTGATGTCCAGGCACCTGTTTGTTGTAGCGTTTTGTGTGGACCTTGCGAACGCGCGTTCCGCGCGGCAGCCGGCCGACGCCGTTGCTTTATAGAACAGGGAATTATTTTCGCTGAGCAGGGAACCAATTTTTCTGAGCAGGGAACTTAAATTACCGGATGAGGTTTCTGGAAAGGACAAGGGACAGCCGTTTTGACGGCGGTAGATTATACGATTACGCCAACTAGACTCGGTCTAATCTATTTTGCGGATATTTTCGTTTCTGAAATTATTTTGGAAATTCTTGAGCCATTGCTGGCGCATCGCTGCCACGGACGACGTAAGCAATTGTTTCACTTTCGCTAGAGTTGGTGAACATCCTTGGCAATCCGATCGGTATGGTAAATATATCTCCAGGATTCATTACAATCTTTTCACTCGGTGACGAAATTTCCAGCGTTCCGGTTTGGAGAAAAAAGACTTCCTCTTCGGTGCGCGAATGCAATTTTGTTTGTGCCTGAGGTCTAAAAGACAGGCGTCGAAGGTGAAATCCATGCAGCCGTTTCATTTTTCCAGCCTCCAAGCTCTCAGCTAGTGAAGTCGGTCCGATAATTGCTGCTTCAGTTACGCCTGGGCCGTTAAGGCCGCCGACCATGACAGATGAAAGCTCGCAGTCACGCGCAACACAGTCCGCGATCTCAGCCGTGGTCATGCGTCTCATGCGGTCTGCTTGCTCACGCGTGGTCGGCATTTGAGGCTTAATATTTACGGGAACTCTTTCGCCTGCTCGCATATCAACCAAGCGTCCGTTTTCCAACAGCACTAACCCATGCTCGCGAGCCAAGTCAAAGACATCGGGCGCCCAAGTTACATGCCCTGGGTCATCACCTCCAAGCACTGCAAATAAAAATCCTGTTGTGGCACCAACGTTTTCAAAGCCCCGAAATACGCCCGTCGGGACTGATATTGTATCACCTGGCGTTAGTATAATCTCGGCGTCCTCGCCGTGCTCGCCCAAACGGAATTCCCAGGTCCCGGTATGAACTACGAATACTTCGGCTGTGGTGTGACTATGCTGAGAGTTAACACAGTGCGGGGGTTGGCGTGCACCACCGATATTAAATCCGTGTGGAAGTGAAATATGAATATGCTGGTCGGGGTTTTCGGCTACACCAGGGCCAATGATTGTAAAGTTTTCCTTGCGGTCGCTGCCAGGTGTCCGGGCATCAATAAACGCCGTGGTGCAGGGCTTAAGATCCCCGTAACGCACAAACCTGTCCGTCAGATTTTCGGTGTATTGAGGTCGAATTAGTGACATGGCAAATCGTATACTTCGGATGCAAATCAGGCGCAATAGACCGGCGAGCCCATGCCACTAAAGATCATGTTTAGCCTGCTAAAGGCTATATGCATTCGAAGTACAAATAACAACCGGAATTTATCTCCATAGCCGCTCGGACGCGATCTGCGCGCCGTCTGCCATGGCTGCGAACTTGGCATAGACGATATCTTCGTCGACATTCCCAAAACCGGCAAAAGTCGAGAAACCGCAATCCGTACCAGCAATGACCCTTTCCCTGCCCACAAGATCAGCATAACGGCATATTCTTTCTGCGATCAGCTGCGGGTGTTCGATGAAGTTTGTCGTTGAATCGAGGACGCCTGGGACGAGAATTTTATCTTCTGGGATATTCCCGTCCCTAATCACAGTCCACTCATGGGCATGGCGAGGATTAGCCGCCTCGAACAGTAAAGCCTGAGGACGCGCGCGAAGCGCGATGGGAAGTACCATATCGAGGGGTGCATCGTGGTGATGCGGCCCTTCATAGTTGCCCCAGCACACATGAAGGCGCATGCGGTCCGGTGGAATGTTGCGCAAGGCGTCGTTTAGAACATCGACATGCAGTGTCGCAAGTTTGATATATTCATCATCGGTCTTATCTTTGAACATCATGTGGCGCCCAAGGCCGAGATCGGGAGAGTCGATCTGCAAAATAAATCCGGCCGCCACAATTCCCTCATACTCAGGACGCATCGCTTCAGAAAGCGCGCGCAGATAGCTTTCATGAGATGGATAGTACGTGTTGGGTTGGAACAAAGCGATGACACCCGGCGAAGCCGCATTCATAAACCCTTCCGCGACCTCGCTTCCGGTCACAGCCATGCGAAAATTTTCAAGGTCTGTCTCAAGCGGCTTCATGCTTTTGACCTTAATCTCGGCGATGCAACACGGTCGTTGGTAGCTAGGAGTACCGCCCGAAGTGGCTTGGCGTTTCAGGAACCCCGGAAAATCCTCTAAATCCTTGGGTGGTGTGCGGGCGCTGTCCCCAGCGAATCCCGTGATGCGATCTTTGATGTAAGTGGCGTAGCTGATTTTGCTCATCTCGCCGTCGCTCACGATATCGATCCCGGTTTTTGCCTGCCGCGTCACCACGTCCCTGACTGCTGTGGCGATAGTTTTTTCATAAGCAGCCTGATTAATCGTTTGTCCTTGCTCCTTGGCGAACACAGCGTCTGTGACTGCCTTGCTCCGTGGTAGACTGCCGACATGTGTTGTCAGAATGCGGTCACGGCTGATTTTCATGTCGTGGTTTCCATTGCGGGTGAGAACACAGTGTTTGGCCCAGACTTCAGTAGCATGCGTAGAGCGGCATTCACGGCATCGGGGCTTTCTAGCGTGGAAAGATGCCCGCAAGCCGGAACCACAACTAGTATCGCACCTCTGATGTTTTGCGCCAAAAAGAGATGATCGTCGTGGTCACACAGACTATCCTCGTCGCCATATAATACGAGTGTAGGGCAGGAGATCGCTTTGATCATTGGCCGGCTGTCGGGGCGATTTTTCAATGCGAGGCTTTGACGCTCGAATACCGCAGGGCCGAGATCGGTCGCCATCGCAACAATCACGTCCAGTAGGCTGTGGTTGCCGCGATTGCTTAACCCTAGATACGATGGCTTCAACTCTTCTGTGACGACATTTCGCAATCGTCCATCCAAGACGGCTCCAATCTGCTGCATACGGAGTTGTTGGCGCGCCGCACTGTCTGGCCGCGCAGTGGTGTCAAGCAGGGCCAGGTGAGTGATTCGTTTCGGGGCTTGACGCCAAAGTTCGAAGGCGACGATACCGCCCATCGACAGCCCCGCAAGCGCGAAGCGAGGCGGGGCGGTGCTCAGCACCGCCGCAGCCATCTCTTTGACGGAATGGCCCTGCGTAAGATTTCCGACCAGGATCGGGTCGCAGATGTCGGAGAGAGCCGCAATTTGCGGGGCCCACTGACGCTGATCGCACATCATCCCAGGCAAAAGTAGCAACGATTGCATGCCAACAGTATAGCATTTTGTACTTCGAATGCAAAAGCACAAAACGGCTTATTTTAGCCGCGCCGACCCTCCTTCAATCAGTTCCCCGGTGAACACGCGTTTTTCGGGCGGTAACCCAGCTTGTTCGATACGATCCACTAACATTGAGACAGCCGCCTCAGCCATGCGGCGAACAGGTTGGCGGACAGTAGTGAGGCGATAGCTCGACCACGATGCAGGTCCAACGCCATCAAACCCGACAACTGACATCTCGTCTGGTACTTTTAGTCCAAACTCAAATCGGGCAGCATCCATTGCGCCAATGGCCGTCACATCGTTGGCGCTGACGATGGCGTCGAAGCGGCCGCATTTGAGCAGATCGCGCAAGGCCTGCGCGCCGCGTTCGTAGCCGTAATCGCCTGCGACGACGGGTGTATTCGAAACTCCCAGTTCTGTAAGCCGCGTCTGCGCGCCCTGGACACGCTCGATGCCGACGACCGAATCGGGCGGGCCACCAATAATTGCAAAACGACGATGGTCTGCCGCGTACAGTCTATCCACCAACAGCTTAGCGCCGCCATCCTGGTCGCAGCAAACGGCATTGACGGGATAATCATGAAAATAACGGTTATAGAATACGAACGGTACCCGGTGACGCTCGAAATCCTGTACTTGGTCGCGGGAAAGCCGCGCCGCCGCAATGACACCGTCGACACGGTAGCGCCAAACTTGTTCCAGAACTTCATCGATTTCACTCTCGCGCTGGAGCGTGAAAAGCAGAACGCGAGTTCCGCGTTGCGACAGACGCTGTGTCAATTCCGAAAGCACTTCCGGATAGTAAAGATTCGTGAGGTTCGATACGATGACTGCAACCATTCCGGAGCGACGTGTAATCAGGCTACGTGCGATAGCGTTGGGCATATAACCCAAGTCACCGGCGGCCTTCATGACGCGTTCGCGCATCTTCTTTGAGGCACTGGATCCTGGCATGAAGCATCGAGATACGGCAGATTGCGAAACGCCTGCACGTGTTGCGACATCGTAGGAAGTAACCAGCCCGCTGGACTCTAGAGATACAGAGCCATTCACTTTTGGCGGCGCCGGTCGCGAGCGGCTTTTTTTCGAGGGCTGCTTTTGGGGCATGATGCAAAACTCCGCCACCGGTATAGGCGGCTCCTTTTGCATCGGCAAGTCAAGCTTTTGCCGGAATAAAGATCTCCGTGTTTCGGACCGATTTTATGACTATTTCGACGAAGCAATATTCTCAAGCCGCGACTTGCTTGCTGTAGCGCCGGTCGCGAATGTCGGCCTGCTCTATGTGCTCCGCAAAGCCTTCAAGTGCGCAAAGACGCGAGCAATATTCGCCAATCATTAACGAAGCAACTTTCGAGACTCGCTGGTGTGGCGCAGGTCTTAATGAGCATTCCAACCCACAGCCCACATTTGTAACGCGCAGCCTTCTTGGTGGGCAGCGCGTGATTAGTGTCTATAACCTTGTCGCCATAGGAAACATTTGTCTCGGAGCCGATAAAAAAACGCTCCGTAGTTGGGCATGTGTTTTAGGAAGTAATCCGGGTCCTTTGTCATGACCTGAAAATGTTCTGAAGCAATCGGTCGCCCATCCTAATCATCTTCTCGTACGAGTCAGCAGCTATCACTTGCCATCGTCGGCCCACGCCTTGCCTGTAATGTCTGTTGTCGGCAATGCCTTAACCTGCCGCTCCACTTCCGCCATTGTATCCTTTGCGAGAGTATGGGAGTTCGTCAGTAAAATTGCGCGTGAGTTAGGTCTGTGCTCGGGTTGGCCAAGCAGATCGGCTGCGCACAACTCTGCGACGACGGAATCGTCGGCGATGATCAAGGCTTCTATCGGACCTAAAAAAAGGTGAGACCCGACGCGTCAGAACTATTAGCGCCTGGCTTCAGCCACAAATGCGTTACCTGGTCCAACGATCATGTCCACCGGTGCGATGGATTGCGTTCCGAGCGCTATGGCGTCGCGCGGTATCGCCTATTCCATCATAGGCAGGGCTAAGGGCAAAATTCGCGACAAACTTCAGGTTGGCCTTCCGGCTGCCTATGACACCAAGCCCTATCAAGCCTGCGGCTATAGGGCTTACACTTTGGACTAGGGTTAATAATGACTTCGTATGCATCACTTTTGAGCCTTGGACGGCACATGGATTCCCATAATAAATTAATAACATTACGCAGGCAAAAAACAATATAATGTAGCATTTTCAATGATCTATATAATAGCTACCAGATTAAATTTCTAAGGCCGCTTGTGTGGTGTGGTATCCACTCTATTATCGGAATCGCCAGAATCGCCAGAATCTATGCAGTTTTGTTGCAAACGAAGTACAAATCGGTATTAAATATAGATGCGGTTACGGGAATGGTTTTGCAACACAAGCCCAGGGTGGAGTTTCATCAATGATCAATCGGTCAATTCGTACATCACTACTCGCTATGTCTTCATTGGGGGCAATGGCATCGGTCTCGCTTGCACAACAGGCGGCAGAGGTAGGGCGGCTTGAGGAAATCGTCGTAACAGCTCAACGCCGCGAAGAAAGGCTGCAAACGGTCCCTGTTGCGGTGACAGCTCTGACGGCCGAGACATTGGCTCGCAACGATATTCGCGACCTATCGCGTGTCGAAGTTCTCACGCCGGGATTTTCGTGGGGCAAATCTGGATCTGATGCCCGCCCCGCCATCCGCGGGGTGAGGACCGAGAACGTTTCGGTGAGCGGCGACCCATCGATCGGGTTTTTCGTTGACAACGTATATCGCAGTCGCGCCTCGCAGGCGAACGAACCATTTGTCGACATCGCCCGCGTCGAAGTTCAGCGTGGCCCTCAAGGGACTCTTTATGGCCGGAATACCTTTGGCGGAAACGTTGCGCTTACGTCGGCTCCGCCAACCGATAAGTTGGAAGCCGGGGTCGACTTGACCGGAGGTCGGTTTGATCGGATTGCGGCAAGCGGCTACGTCAATTTTCCGCTCAGCGATGTCTTGCAATTCCGCGTCGCGGCTTTGCGTGAGAAAATGGATGGTTACGTCAAGGGAATAGATAGTAGCCACGATATTTTTTCGCGCGACACGACCTATGTTCGCGCCTCAGCGCGCCTTGCACCTAATGATGCATTCGAAGCTGTCGCCCGCTTCGCATTATGGGATGAAGGCGGAACTGGAGGTGCGGCGTTCGGCTACCGTGTTGGCGGCGCTTTTATTAACCCAACCACCGGGGCACTCGACATCAAGGGAACGCCAATCAGACTCAATATCGGGGCCACAGAGGGCGACGGAATTCGCGACGTTAATGGCATTGATCTGGGACGTCCGATCGATCCGCGGAAGCTGTTCTACCCGGGGGATACGATTCTCGAGCAAGACCTGAATGAAAAGGTCGGTTCACTCAATATGTCCTATGATTTCGGACCTGTCGTCCTGCGCTCCATTACGGGTTATGTGGACTACCGTGTATTCCGTAATGCCGACAACGATTTTACGGCGGTTCGTCGTAACGTCGATGCGCAAGACGACAAGTTATCCAGCACAAGTCAGGAAGTTCAGCTCGCTTCTAATAACGCGGGCAATCTCGAATGGCTGCTTGGCTTTTTTTACTTCAAAGAGAACATCAAATACTCGGTATTTTCGAGTTGTCCTTCTGTTGCTCGAGACACAGCTGGATGTGTATCCACAACAGGCTTTCCCGATACAAAGTCCAATGCTGGTTTTGGGCAAGCCTCTTACTGGATTGTCCCGGACCAATTCCGCATAACCGCGGGCATCCGATATACTGAGGATAAGAAAGACGTAACGCGCTTTTCAGCGACGACGAATGCGCGCCAGCGCATAGTGACGATTACGCCGACAGGCCAGCAGATCGCTTTCAAGTTTGAAAAGACAACTTGGAGGGTAAATGGCGAGTATCATCTCACCCAAGACAACATGCTTTACGGAACGGTATCGACTGGCTTCCGTTCGGGAGGCTTTAACGGCGGCAGCCTCACAGACCCGCGTTTGCCAGCCTCGTTTCGCCCCGAAAACGTAACGGCGTATGAAGTCGGCTCAAAAAACACGCTGATGGGCAATCGGTTGACCCTGAACCTCTCCGCTTACAGGAACGAGTTCAAAGATCTGCAGGTTCAGAATCAATTCATCATCGTGACTGCGAACGGCACGACCACAACATCTGTTATTCTCAATGCTGCCCAAGCACACTCAATGGGCCTTGAAGCAGAACTTCAGGCGCGCCCGGTCGACGACCTTACGCTCGGCATGTCGGCCACGATCATGAAAGCCAAGTTCGATGCCTATAAAAATACGCCGGCACCGGCCCGCTATTCGGGATTCTATGACCTCAGCGGTAACAACATCCCATATTCACCGCACTTTAAGTTGACGGGAACACTTTCTTACGATTTCCATGTAGGTGATATTGGCACAGTGACTCCTCAGGCTACGGCTCTGTACTCTGGTAGCTATCAACTGACGGACTTCAATACCGCGCTCGACCGGCAGTCGTCTTTTGCGAAGCTTGATTTGCGGGTGCAATGGCAATCACCTGATGAGAAATACTCCGTCTCAGGGTTTATAAATAACGTGACTAATCAGATTACTTTGAACCGAGCTACATTTGGCTCGCGGGGTCTTAACAGCAGCTTCGACGCACCGCGTATGTGGGGAGTTAAGGTCGGCGCCCGGCTCTAGGTCTGTATGCCTTATGTCTGCCCAGAGCATTCATCAGCATCGGGTCAAGTTCCGTGAGCGCCGAGAACAGGCTGAAGCCCGGTCTAGCCGGTCATTAAAGAGTCTGGAAGCACTTTACGATCCGGCCATAGCTTGGCACGGGCCCCATCCACTTAACGACTGCGTCGGAGCCGACGCAGTCGTTAATTCATTTTGGCGACCACTGCTAAATGCGGTGCCCGATCTCGAACGTCGAGAAGACATTTTATTATCGGGGACATGGAGGGACAGGCTCTGGGTTGCCTCAACAGGACATTTTACAGGTCTTTTCGAGCGCACCTGGCTTGGCATTCCTCCAAGCAAGAAAGTCATCAACATCCGGTATGGCGAATTTCACAGCCTAGCCGGCAGTCAGATTAACGAGAGTTACCTTATCCTAGATATTTTGGACGTTATGCGTCAGGTCGATTTATGGCCGCTCGCGCCGCCTCTTGGAAGCGTAGAGCATGTGCTGGGTCCGGCCACCTGTGACGGTGTGCTAAACGCATTACAAAGTGACCAAGATTCTGTGGCCAGTCTGAAGCTCGTTGAAGCCATGATTGCCGGACTGATGCGCTACGATGGGAAATCTTTGGATAGCATGGATCAATCTAGGTTCTGGCACCCGGGCTTCATGTGGTACGGTCCCGCCGGAATTGGGACATGCAGCGGTCAGACAGATTACCGCCGTGTCCATCAGCTTCCATTTCTCAACGCATTCCCTGATCGAGTCGGCGGCGATCATAAATGTCGGATCGGAGAGGGCGTATATGTCGCCTCTACTGGTTGGCCCAGTATTCGTGCAAGCCATCTTGGTTCGGGCTTTATGGGACTGCCAGCCACCGGGCGTCCTGTGACGATGCGCGTGATGGATTTTTGGCGGCGTGAAGATCAGCACTTACGCGAAAACTGGGTTTTTATCGATTTACTCGATCTTTTATTACAGATGGGTCTGGATGTTTTTGATCGGATGCGAACGGCAGGCGTCTTGAATGAAGTCGATGTCGGCGGTTTAGGAGTATGATGGCCCTTGCCAGGTCGGCAGAGGAGCTATCGGCGCCACGGCGTTGGATCATCTTTACTGCTATAATGCTTCCTTATGTTTTCTACGCCTTTTGTTGGAACACTGAAAACTTTCTTCGCCCCTATATTGCCGAGGCTCTTGGCCTTTCTAAGACAGAAGTTGCTTCATTCTACACGCTGCAAGCCTTAGGTGCTCTGATTGGCGCCATTACGCTGTCACAGATCGCTGACCGATATAGTCGCCGCAACACGTTCGCTGTCGTTTCATTCGGATTCGGACTTGCGGCGCTTGGCATTATTTTTGTCGACAGTTTCATAGCCGCATTGGTCCAAAGATTCGTCATGGGTTTTTTCATGGGTGGGGTGTTCGGTTGCGCCGTCAGTCTCTATGTCGGATTGTTTCCGCCTCATTTTCGCGGATTGCTCGCCGGAATTGTCCAGTTGGTCTACAACGGCGGCGATGCGTTACTGGCGTGGTTCGGGCGTCATTACGACGAAAGTAATTGGCAGGTTGTATTGCAGATCGGCGGTGTGGGTGCGGTGTGTGCTGCAATCTGCCTGGTTTTGGTCGTTCCGAGTGACCGCACATTAACGCCTTGGGGAATTAACGCAGCTCACTCCAGGCCAATAGGAGCCAGCGTTTTCGTCGCTCGTGATCTTTTTATCGAAGGGCGCTGGCGGCTCACGATTCGATTGGCGCTGATGTGCGGGCTCAATTTCTTCGCGTTTCAGGCTTTCAGTGGTTGGGCGACCACTTATCTCCGCGATCTGCAGGGGTACTCACCCGATCTTGTTGGCCGCCTCATGACCGTGATGCATGTCGGATCGATGACTGGGGCCTTAGTTTGGGGAGTGCTCGCCGATCGCATGGGTCGCCGGGCGAGCGCCGCTGGCTTCATGGTGTCGGCAGTTTTCATCGTTCTCTACCTCAATCTGCCGCCGAGCACGCTTGTTTACGGTCTCACCGGGTTTGTCTATGGCTTCGGCTACGTCTGTAGCGGAGTATGGGGTCCATACTTTGCTGAATTATATCCGGAGTATCTGCGCGCGACGGCTGCATCGATCTTTAATTGGGGCAGAGTAGTTTCCCTATTTGGCGCTCTGGTAGCTGGCGCTATCGCCGAAACTTTCGGGCTGCAAACTATTATGTATGTGGGCGCCGCGACATTTGCGCTGGCGGGTTTACTCTGGTGGTCGCTTCCTGAAACGTTGCCAAGCCGCCTGGCTTCGATGCGAGGCTAACAATGATCAGCCGATTATCGCGAGACGCAACTTCTCCACGGGGTGCGCCTGATTTCACGCTTCGCCTTTTTCTCGCGCAGACGGTTGCATTCTGCCTCGGTATCCGCCCAGCGCTCGCATATGAAATGAAGCCTCCGAAGTCGATTGATGGCCTACGTACGAGCGTGCCTACTCCGCTCTTGATTCGTGAGCGGGATCTCGCCGCTGGCGAGGGATTTACCGCTTACCTCGTATCCTACGTATCGGAGGGTCTAAAGCTCTACGCTATGATCTCCATTCCGACGGGTAATCGGCCTCAGCGGGGATTTCCTGTCGTTGTTGCCAACCACGGTACCCATTCAAACCCGCCCCGCTATGGCTATTCAGAAGACGGACGTGATTTGCGACCGGGCGATTATTATCGCTCCATACCTTTACTTTTTTCTACACGTGGTTTCATTGTCGTCATGCCCGATTATCGAGGTCATAATATCTCGGCAGGTGCGGAGTATGTTGGCGGGCGCTTGTCCCCTGCATATTACGCCGAAGACGTCGTTGCATTGCTTGCTACCTTACCGCAGATCGAAAACGCCGATGTCTGCAATGTCTTCATGTGGGGTCATTCAATGGGCTGTGAAGTTTCTTTGCGGGCATTGCTGGCGTCTCCTGCCATTCGCGCCGCGTCCCTCTGGTCCACGATACGCATCGATATTTGTAAGCGGGCAGAATATTGTGAAAAACGTAACAGCTCCCGCTTAGTGCAGAGATTGCGTAAGGAATCGGACGCGCTTGATCAACCGCTTATCGCAAATAAAATCGATCTGGCTGACCTGAGTGCGGTTCTCAACATTCATCACGCTGTCGACGATCAATCAACATTGCTTGGATGGTCGGAGGAGTTGGTCGCGGAGCTTTCACAGGTGCATAAGACGTATCGCTTCTATACCTATTCTAGCGATGATCATTTCTTTCGCTCGGAGTTTCGCGACCAGGCGGCGGATCGTGATGTGGCGCTGTTTCGGTCTGTCATGTTTAATGGTCGGGGCTGAGATGGCAGGTCAAGCGGGTTATGATAATTTTCGAGCTCGTCTTCAGCGCCGCGAGACAATGGTGGGAACCTGGATCAAGACACCCTCTGCAACCGTTTGCGAAGTCCTGTCGCGAACGGAATTGGATGTGCTGGCTCTTGATGCCGAGCATGCACCATTTGGTCGAGCTGAACTCGACGGCTGCCTTGCCATGTGTTTTGCGCTCGGCAAACCAACGTTGGTTCGTGTTTCTTCATCCAATCCATCTCACATCCTCAACGCACTCGATTGCGGAGCCACAGGAGTATTAGTTCCCCATATTACAACGCCCGATGCGGCTAAAGCTATCGTTCGTGCGAGCCACTATGGGCGCGGTGGACGTGGGTATGCCGGATCAACACGCGCAGCGGGTTTTGCCGGCCGCCCGATCTCCGAGCAAATAGCGCGCAGTGAAATGCATACGACGGTCATCGCTCAGATTGAGGACGCCGAGGCATTGGAATGTATCAATGACATAGCTGCCGTGAAGGGTATCGATGCTCTATTTGTCGGTCGGATCGACTTGACCGTATCGTTGGGAAAGACAAGCCCTGACCATCCCGACGTCATTGCCGCCGTTGAAACTGTTTGCGCAGCTGGTCTGGGTGCAGGCATTCCCGTCGGAATGTTTTTAGCTAACCCTGCCGAAGCAAAGACATGGGTGCCGCGCGGCGCTTCATTGTTTATTTTAGCCTCAGATCACGGGTTCCTTCTGTCGGGCGCCCGCAACCTGATTGAAGCAATTAAATGACATCAAGCGGTCCATTTCTTGAAGGGACATCAGGTCCGTATCGCGACGTCGTCGACTACATCCTGGGCATTACTCACGAAATCTGGGAGTCACGCAAAGTCGATAAGATCGATACATATTACGCGGCCCAAACCCCGGTGTATGCCCTAGGCGGATTACTGACTGGCACGGCCACCATCGTCAAAAATACATGGGACACTTTGGCTGCTTTCCCCGATCGGCTCTTGCTGGGTGAGGCCGTCGTTTGGTCACGCGAAGGCCGGGGGCGCTTTTACAGTTCTCATCGAATCTTGAGCCCCATGACTAATCATGGGGACAGCGCCTTTGGTACGGCCACGGGCCGCGCCGTTCTGGTTCGAACGATCGCTGACTGTGTGATTGAAAATGGCGTAATTACATTGGAGTGGTTAGTAAGAGACAACTATAGCCTTGTTCAGCAGCTTGGCTTCGATCCAATCGCCGTCGCGTGCAAGCAAGCCGAAACGCCTCTTACCGCGGATCATGCGGCGTGGCTGGGTACCGAGCAGCAAAGGTTGAAGTCGTTAGGGCGCGGCAAAATAGAAAAGCAGCTGACATTTTCGGCTACGGATACTGTGACGTTTGCGCAGGCTGTTTTACGAAACACGTGGCAAACCGGGAATGACGCGACATACAGCGCACATTATGCCAGTTACGCCGTCTTGTATGATTCTGCACCAGTCGCTTCCGGGCGTGGGTTAATCGCTGTCCACTACGCTGAACTGCGCAGAGCGCTTAACGTTGAGGCCCTTACTGTAGATCATGTCTGCTCTAACGGTGGTGCTGATGGCGGCATCCAGGTGGCAGTCCGCTGGACGCTGACTGCCCGACATATTGGTCCGATTTGGGGCATGCCCGCTAGCGGTGCTGAGATTCTAATCTTAGGCGTGAGTCATTGGAAGATTGTGGCTGGTCGCATTGCTGCAGAATGTACGATTTTCGACCGGCTTGCAGTGCTCACGCAGATTCAACGGGCACAGAGTGGCCCAGCCTCAAGGTGAGACAATTTCTAATTGGTGGAAGTGTGACATTACTAAATTGGATTTACCGAAAGTTGTCGGATAACGAAGCTTATGGATAGTTGGTTATGGTCGCATGTGCGCCGTCAGCTGTGCCTTCCGAAAACTCCATCCGGCTTGATTTGGCTTTGAATCACAGGTAGTGCGGATGGGGATGAGCAGTTATCTCCGTTTAATGCTTTTTGTTTTTGTGTCGCTGTTCAGGTCGCAGCGGCGGCTTGCGGCTGAGATCGTGGTGCTCCGGCATCAGGTCTTAGTTCTTAAGCTCAAACATCGCGGTCGGATCAAGTTGAACGGGCTGGATCGGGTGATATTGACCTGGCTGTCCCGTGCAATACCCGTGGTTCGCAGCGCAATTGTGATCGTCCAACCCGAAACTTTACCGGGCTGGCACCGGAAAGGTTTCCGCGCCTTCTGGCGCTGGAAGTCTGGTGCCACGGTGGGGCGACCGCCAGTTCATCAGGAACTTAGAGGCTTGATTCGCCGGATGGCGTTCGAGAACCCATTATGGGGTGCTCCTCGCATTCACGGCGAGTTGCTTAAGCTTGGATTTAGGGTAGCTCAGTCGACCGTGAGTAAGTACCTGGGTCAACACTCCCGGCCAACGGGGCAGACTTGGAAAACGTTTATCGAAAACCACAAGGACGCAATTGCGGCCAAAGCCGGATATTCAGCTCAACTTGGCCCTATCGGGATGCGCAATCCGGCCAGAGATGGGTCGCAACCCTCTGAAATGTCAGGACAATCCGGAGAAGCTCAGGAGAGAGTTTATTCGAGCTAGGATGGTTGGCTGGGGCGCCAGGATTCGAACCTGGGATGCCGGTACCAAAAACCGGTGCCTTACCGCTTGGCGACGCCCCACCATGGCCTGGGCACCAAGCCGCTTGGGCTGGGCCGTCAGAACGCGCGGCACCATACCCAGACAGTTCGACCCCCGCAACCCTTGGATCGGGGAGTTTTTAGGGGGCCTTGATGGCAGCAAGAACCGCGCCGGGGGTGAGCAATTGGGGCAAAACCTGGGGTTCGCCGCCGCCTTTTCCATACACGACATAAAGCGGCACGCCCGAGCGGCCAAATCCCGCCAAAGTTCGGGCGATGCCAGCATCGCGGTTCGTCCAGTCGGCTTTCAGATATACGACCCTTTCATCAGCAAAGGCACGTTTCACTTCGTCGGTGGACAATGCGACGCGTTCGTTCATGAGGCACGTAATGCACCACGCGGCCGTAAAGTTCACGAAAACGGTGCGCCCTTCGGCGCGTAGCTGGCTGACCCGTTCGGGCGAATAGACTTCGCTTTCGCCGCCCGAGGCGCTGTCGCCAGACACAGCGGTCGGTGCGTTTGCCACGCTGGTAAGAAGTGTCACCACTGCCACCAACGCCAAGACTGCGAAGGCAGAGCTTAACCCGGGCTTTGAAGCATTTTGAGCAAGCCCTAGCAGCCACGCCGCAAGGCCAATAAAGATGAGTCCAGCCAACGCAGCGGCCAATCCTTCAGGCCCCACTTGTTGCGCCAGAACCCAAATCATCCATGCGGCAGAGGCGTACATGGGGAACGCTAAAATCTCCTTCAGTCGCGCCATCCAAAGCCCAGGACGAGGCAGAATTTTGGCAACCTGCGGACTCAAGCTCAGCAGCAAGAACGGCGCGGCTAAGCCTAGCGCCAGGCTTTGAAACACCAACAACGTCACGAGTGGCGGCTGTGTCATGGCATAACCCACGGCCGCACCCATGAAGGGCGCAGTGCAAGGGGTTGCGACAATCACAGCAAGTGCGCCGGTAAAGAACGCACCTGAAGCCCCGCTACGCTGGGTCAAGCTTTCACCGGCCCCCATGATACCGCCGCCAATGGCGAACACGCCTGATAAGTTCAAGCCTAGCGCCAGCAAGACGTATGCGATGACGGCGACGAAGGCCGGTGCTTGAAGTTGAAAGCCCCAGCCGATCTCGCTGCCAGCACTGCGCAGTGCAATCAACACGGTTGCCAGGATGCCGAAGGTTGTCATCACCCCCAGTGTATAAGCTAAACCATCTCGCTGGCGTGCGCCGCTGGTGTCATCGCCGTGGGCTGCAAAGGCAAAGGCCTTCATCGCCAGCACTGGCAGCACACACGGCATCAGATTTAAGATGAGTCCGCCACCAAACGCGAGAATGATCGCCAGCCATAAGCCGATGTCTGCTACTTCTGCATGTGTTGGCGTCGCGGCGGTTGATGAACCGCCAGGCGCATTTGTACTAAATGAATATGAGGTTTGCTGACTTCCATCAGTAACGATAATCAATCCTCCGGTGGTTGACGGCAGATCAAGCCCCGGTGCTGCGGCCGTTATTGAAACCGTAAACTCGGCGGGCGATATTTTTGCGGTTTGAGGTGCGGCGTTATCAATCAGGCCTCCGTCGAACGGAAAGAAACTCACGTTTGCCGCGGATGCGATAATTGCTCCTGGCCCTGCTTGAACAATCACGTCTTGCCCCTGACGCAGAAGGGCGACTGGCCATGGCGCTGGCTTTGGATGTTGCGCCAGCGCGGATTGAATTTGTGAGGCGTCGGCAGAGGGTGTCGATGGCTGTGACGGATCAACCTGTAAAGAGACGCGGAACGTCCCTTCATCAGGAATGCAAATTTCAGCGCAGACCAACCAGTTCGCGGCGGCATCAATCGTTAGTGTTTGGGCAGTGGTCAGCGTTTCGGTAATGGTGATGGGAACTGGCAACATCACAAGGTCGTCATAGCCAAAATTGACCAAGGGCCCATAGGGAATACGCTGTGGTGTCGGCCAGGAAATCTCTCCGGCGCTGAGCCCCTCGGGCATGGTCCACGTGATTGAACCGGGCAGCCCCGAGTCTCCTGGGTTGCGCCAATAGGTGTGCCAGCCTGGGTCTAATTCCAGTCTCAGCGCGGCCCATATTTTATCACCCGGACGCACCCGGTCGGCCGAGAGAATTAAACTGGCGCGGGCGTGCTCGGTGACAACGCGTACGCTTGGGGTTGGGTCACTTTGTGCCCGACCCATTACAGGGGGTGTCAAAACTGCGGCAAAAACTAAAGCGCCGAAGGCGCGCAAAGTCCAAGAATATGATGTCATGGGTCTACAATAACCTCGTTATCAGTCGTTTCAATTCACAGATAAGGGATTGGACGCGAAGAAATTAGGTGAGGGGTGGCCCTGATGGCAACAAACGTCCCGCTTTGACCCACCATCCCGCATTGAGCCGTAAGATGTTAATCGTGGCCAGCTGTGCATCGGCGGGGGTCGCGAAAAGACCAAAGCATGTGGCCCCTGATCCTGACATGCGCGCAGCCCGGCATCCGGCCTGCGAGGATAACCCCCGCAAGACCTTACCGATGGCTGGGACAATGGTCGTGGCGGGTTGCTCAAGGTCATTGCGCGTTGTGTCGATGAAGTGTGCGAGGTCATCTACATCGCGCCACCCTGCTTTTGGCATCGCGCGCACGGGCGTTGAGAAGGGTTGGTTGAATGATTTGAAGACGGCCGCCGTGGGTAATTCAAAGCCAGGGTTGACCAAAACAAGATCGCAGGCAGGGATTGGGCCGACGTCGTTCAGCACGTCGCCAATGCCGCCGACACGCGTGGGTCGGCGATGCAAACAAACCGGAACGTCTGCGCCCAGCGTCGACACAATCTCGGCTGTCGTCGGCAAATGAGATGTTTTCCACAATCGCTGGCAAGCGAGCAAAGTTGCAGCAGCATCACTTGACCCTCCACCAATTCCTGAGGCCACCGGCAAATTCTTCGTCAGCTTGATGTGTAGATGTGGCTCGCGATGGGCGGCCTTTGCGGCTAAGTGAACCGCATCCGTAATGGAATTCTGATAGGTCGGATCAAGGGCCTTCCTAAACAGCCCCTGAATGCTGAGGCTGTAATCGGTCGCTTCGGTGATCACAATGTCATCGCCGATATCAGCGAAGACCACCAACGAGTCGAGAAGGTGATAGCCGTCATTCTGCCGCCCCGTCACATGCAGAAAGAGATTGATTTTCGCCGGAGCAAAAATATCGATGGTCGCCATGCGGGCCGATCCTTCCAGCCGTCTCTGGCGTGAGCACCTGGCGTTCTAGTTCCGGGCCAAGCCTTGTTCGATCTTGGCTTGAATTTTCGTCTTCTCTTTATCTTCGGGCTTCATTGTCAAGGCATGGCGCCATTGAAACCGCGCCTCGTTTTTGCGCCCGATCTTCCAATAAGCATCACCCAGATGATCGTTGAGTGTTGGATCACCAGGCTCTAATTCAACGGCCTTCTCGAGGTATGTGACCGCACCACTATAGTCTCCGGCGAGGTACATCGCCCACCCAAGGCTGTCGACAATGAAACCGTTTTCGGTGCTTTTGCTGTAGGCGAGTTCGATCAAGCGACGGGCTTCGTTTTGGTTTTCGCCGCGATCTATCCAAGAATATCCAAGGTAGTTGAGAACGTCGGGCTGGTCGGGGTTGATCGCCAGTGCACGTTTAAAGTCAGCTTCGGCGCGCACCCATTGCTTGGTGCGCTCCAGCGCAATCCCGCGCCCATAATAAATGGTCCAATCTTGAGCCGCGGCGTCCGTCGAAAGCTGCAGGGCTTTATCATAGGCCACAACAGATTCGGCAAACTTCTGGTCGCGGCGTAACAAATTTCCAATCGCGGCTTGAACCTCGGCAACGGTCGGGAAATCTTTTGCAATGGCCTGAAGTCGTGCGAGCGAATCGCCACGTTGTCCAAGCCCCTCGTAGTTATCAACAATCTGCATTTGCGAGCTCAGATAAGTCACATCAGATTTGCGGATCTGACTGAGAAGTGCGTTCGATTCATCAAAGCGCTGGCGCGCAGACAAGGTGGATCCTAAAATCCATCGTCCCATGGGCAAGTCGGGATTGAGGTAAATCGCCATCTGCCCAAAAGCGACGGCAACGTCACTGAGGCCATTGGCAGGGCTTTGAGAGAGAAGCTGCGAGATCGCGAAATATGTTTCCGCCATGCCCTCTGCAGGCGTGATTTTTTTGCGGTAAAGCTCGGCCTCTAACAAAGAGTCGGCGATGGCCCGCAGCCCGATGCCTGTGCCCCGTCCTTGGTTAAATTTTTCAACAACCTGCTTCGCGGTGTCGCTTTTGCCAAGGCGTTGATAGCCCGCTGCAACCAGCCGAATGACCGACAGCGGTTGGCGCTCAATGTTGGCGGCCAGCAGATCATAATGAATCAGCGCGTCTTCTTTTCGCCCCACATACTCATTCAGCATCCCACTCATGATGTGAAAAAGATCACCCAGGCCCTGTGTTGACTGTAGCGGCGCCAATTCAGCCAGCGCCGCGTCCGGTGTGTTGCGCGCCGCCTGCCCCCAAGCCCGAATCATGGGCATAGCAAAGCCTAGATAGCTGTCGCTCTTGATGCGATCAATATAAGTCCACGCCTGATCGTATTCCTTGGCTGACACATGGCCCGTGGCCAGAAGCAGCCCGGCAAGGGGAAGGGGTTGGTCTTCGGTTTCGTAGTATCGCTTTGCCGCCGCAATGGCAGCAGCCATTTTCCCGCCTGTGGCCGCAGCCGAATACGAGCGTTGCAAAAGCGAGGTATTGGCAGGGTCTAGCGACAAGGCCTTGGCGTAGTAGTCGGTGGCTGATGCGGTATCGGAGCGTGTGCGGGCATGGCGTGCAGCCAGCAAAGCGGCGGCGAGGCCAGTGCCTTCGCCACTTTTGGCTGCTGCAGTGGTCGGTGCCGCAGTTGCACGTTCAACCGGTAATACGCCAGTCGAGAGAATGAGGGCCGTAGTGAAGAGAAGCCCAGTTTTGATTGCGATTTTCATGTTCAGATCATAGCCGATGCATAGAATGTGAATCAGTTAATTTGATGTGAGGTGCCGCCAGCCCCTAGATAATCACAAAACCCTTTTACATATTTGGATAATTGGGCCCGCCGCCCCCTTGGGGCACGGCCCAGTCGATATTCTGACTGGGGTCCTTGATGTCGCAGGTTTTGCAATGGACGCAATTCTGGGCGTTGATCTGGAACTTCTTATCGCCCCCCTCGGCCTCAATCACTTCATATACGCCTGCTGGGCAATAGCGTTGCGCGGGCTCAGCCCAAAGTGGCAAATTCTTGGAAATGGGGATTGAAGCATCGCGCAGCTTGAGATGAACCGGCTGATTCTCCTTATGATTCGTATTCGAGATAAAGACCGACGATAGTTTGTCGAAGGAAATTTTCCCATCGGGTTTAGGGTAGGCAATGGGCTTGCAGTCGGCTGCTAATTTCAGGGTGGCGTGATCAGGCTTTCCGTGTCTCAGCGTGAACGGCAAGCCGATGCCTAAATTGTTCATCCACATGTCGAGGCCGCCGAGCCCGAGCCCGCCCAAAAAACCAAGCTTGCTCCACAGGGGCTTCACGTTGCGCACCTTCTTCAGGTCCGCGTAAACCCAGCTTTTCGATAGCGCGACAGGGTAGGTCGCCAACTCGTCGTGAGCGCGCCCTGCGATGAGCGCATCGACAGCAGCCTCTGCGGCCAACATGCCACTCTTCATGGCGTTATGACTGCCTTTGATGCGCGGGAGGTTTACAAACCCGGCTGCGCAGCCAATCAAAACACCACCCGGGAACGTCAATTTGGGAATCGATTGCAACCCACCTTCGGTGATGGCGCGTGCGCCGTAGGAAATGCGCCGCCCGCCTTCTAGGGTGGGCCTCACAGCGGGGTGATGTTTGTAGCGCTGGAACTCATCAAACGGCGAGAGATAAGGGTTGCTGTAATTCAGGTGAACCACAAACCCAATGGCCACTTTGTTATTCTCTAGGTGGTACATGAAAGATCCACCACCGGTCGACGTATCGAGTGGCCAGCCCATCGTATGCACAACTAAGCCCGGCTTATGTTTGGCGGGGTCGATCTCCCAAAGTTCTTTGATCCCGATACCGAATTTCGCCAGGTCTGAATTTGCATCAAGCTTAAATTTCGTGATGAGTTGTTTAGCAAGTGAGCCGCGAACGCCTTCTGCAATCAGCGTATATTTTGCACGCAGCTCAATACCGGGCTCGTAATTCTCGGTTTTCTCACCATCTCGTCCGATTCCCATGTCGCCGGTTGCAACACCAATCACGCGCTGATCGGCGTCGTACAACACTTCGGTGGCGGCAAACCCGGGGAACACTTCCACGCCCAACGTCTCGGCTTGCTGGCCGAGCCAGCGGCATAAATTCCCCAAACTGATTGCATAATTGCCATGGTTGCTCATCAACGGCGGCATCAGGAAATTGGGAATACGCCACGACCCTGATTCAGTCAAGAATATAAACTGGTCATCGCTGACAGCCGTATGAAGGGGCGCGCCTTTTTCTTTCCAATCTGGAATCAACTCGTTGAGCGCGATTGGGTCGATGACGGCGCCCGATAAAATATGGGCCCCGACCTCGGAGCCTTTTTCAATAACGCAGACCGAAATGTCCTGATTGGCAGCTGTGGCCCGTTGCTTGACCCTGATGGCCGCCGCTAAGCCCGCAGGCCCAGCGCCGACGATCAGTACATCAAATTCCATTACTTCGCGGTCCATGTGCGATCCTTCATTTTATCGCCAGCGCCATATCCTGCGCCCGGGGCGACTAGTCTTGCCCCCAAGTCCTTGCTACTTAAGGTATAACGCTCGAATCTCAGCCCTCCAAGGGCCCGCGGTCTTATAATATGGGGGTTCTTAAGATGGCAGCCCCCGATTCCAGGGCTCGTGAAGCGGATTTGACATTTGCCCCCCTATTCGCGTCGAAACGGAGAAGCGAATGGCAAATCCAAAGCTCCACTAAGACCTTATATTTGCTAGTGGTTCTTATGATTCTAACTTTCGCAGGAACGCGATCCGAAATGGTATGCGAATGTTAGAATCGAACCACTAGTTCCCTGGCCTCAGACTGGCTATAAGCTGCGGCCTTACTGCTCGCCCTTGCGGGCAGAGCCTTCTCATCGACCATCAGGATTGCGATATGCAATTACCACCCAAATCTGCCGCAGTTATTGCATCGGTGCTATTTGCCAGCACTCTGGGTGTCTTGATCGTTGTGGCATCCTTCGGGTTTATGCGACTCATGGAGCAAATGGGTGAGGGCCTTGGCATCACCCCGCCGCGCTGGGCTGAAAACAATCCCGACACCTTGCTCGCGATTTCAGCCATTTCTGCCATTCCAGTTGTCATTTGGTTTGTGATTTGGTTCTACAAAAAAGCGGTGACGGCTGAGAACAACTTGAAGGACTACCGCTATTCGCCGCCAGAACCCCAGAAACACGCTGGCAAGCTATAGCCCCGCGTCTTGAGTTTCATCTAACAGCGCGTCAAACTTGACGGCGATGGATCACGCCCCCACCCCACAGTTGAGCGCAGATCTCCCGAGCCTCTTGCGCTGGCATTTGGATGCGGGGGTTGACGAGACGATTGGTGATGTCCCTGTTGATAGTTATGCGCCCGTTGTCGCCCCTCCTCTTCAAACCATGTCGCCACCCGTTGCTGCCCGATCAGTGCAGACCACTGTAGCTACTCCGGCAGTCACTCACCAATCCTCGGCGCACATTGCACAGAATTGCAAAACGCTTGCCGAACTGAAGGCTGCGGTTGAAAGTTATGATGGCTGCGCGCTCAAGGCCTTTGCAACCCGCACCGTGTTTGCCGATGGCCAGCCCAATGCGCGCGTCATGGTGATTGGCGAGGCGCCCGGGGAAGATGAAGATCGCCAAGGACTGCCGTTCGTGGGCGTTTCGGGCAAACTGTTGGACCGTATGCTGGGCTCGGTTGGCCTTGATCGCGCCACAAACACTTATATTACAAATATCGTTTTTTGGCGCCCGCCCGGAAATCGTAAGCCGACTGCAGAAGAAATTGTTTTGTGTATGCCATTTGTCCAACGTCAGATCGAGTTGCTCGACCCTGCCGTTTTGCTTCTGGTCGGCGGGCCATCGGCCTCCACCATTTTGGCTAACCCCCAAGGCATTACCAAGCTGCGCGGAAAGTGGTTTGAGTATGAAAGCCCGGGCCTCTCGCGGCCCGTGCCGACCATGGCGACATTTCACCCTGCCTATTTATTGCGCTCTCCCAATCAGAAAAGACTGGCGTGGCGTGATCTTCTTCTTTTCAAGAAAAAGCTCGACAGCACGCCCATCACTTAAGCGCGCCTGACATCGCTGAATGGACACCTCGAATGCCCGGTATCGACGAATCAAAAGTATTTCTACCCATTAACATCGCGGTCATGACCGTCTCTGACACGCGGACATTGGACACAGATACATCGGGGCAAATTCTCGTCGAGCGGATTTTAGCGCTGGGTCATAAAATCGCCGAGCGCGTGTTGTTGAAAGACGATGTGCCGATGATTGTTGCTCAGTTGAAGCGTTGGATTGATGATCCTGCTGTCGACTGCATCATCACCAGCGGCGGCACCGGCGTCACGGGCCGCGACGTCACACCGGAAGCGTTCAAGCAAGTTTGTGAGAAAGAAATTCCCGGTTTTGGCGAATTGTTCCGGTGGATCAGTTGGAAGCATATCGGAACATCAACCGTTCAATCTCGGGCCACGGCGGGCGTGGCAAATGGTACTTATCTCTTTGCGTTGCCGGGCTCGAATGGTGCTGTGAAAGATGGCTGGGATGAAATTCTCAAATTCCAGCTCGATGTACGGCACAAGCCCTGCAACTTTGTCGAACTGATGCCGCGCCTGAAAGAGCATCTTTGGCCCAAGCCAAAGATATAAAGCCTGATTTTGAATGCCGACGTTTCGTCTCGAGCGTGCGATTCTCAAAGCCAACCCGGCGGCCGTGATCGCTGGCATTGATGAGGCCGGTCGCGGTCCCTGGGCCGGGCCGGTGGTGGCGGGCGCAGCGATTCTCGATCCCACCCAGTTGCCTGAGGTGCTAGTGCGCGAACTTGATGATTCAAAAAAACTCACGGCCACCACGCGCGAGCGCCTCTTTGATCTGCTGCAAGCCGAGCGGTGCATTGTGATCGGTGTCGGTCAGGCCAGTGTGACTGAAATTGATTCAGTGAATATTTTGCAGGCAACTTATCTTGCCATGGGCCGGGCGCTGGCAAATCTTGGGCGGCACGTTGATGTTGCGCTGGTCGATGGCAATCGCGCACCGCCATTGCCTTGCGCAGTCCAGGCGGTTGTGAAGGGCGATAGTTTATCACTATCCATTGCAGCGGCGTCGATCGCTGCGAAGGTAACGCGTGATCGCATCATGACGGCACTGGCGGCCCAGCACCCGGGTTATCGTTGGGAAACAAATATGGGCTATGGCACCGCAGCCCATCACGATGCATTACAGCGCTTAGGCGTCACTGCGCATCATCGCCGCTCGTTTGCGCCAATACGCAACCTACTCTCCTGACCCTGACAAAAAATAAATGCTCAGCCCCTGCAATTATTTTGTGGGGTCTATTCATAGAGTCCTCGAGTCGCACGGGACTCTACATATAGTAGGTCGAGTCGCTGTGATTCATTGGCTCTTAACCCATCCCTAACGCTTTGATTCTATTGTCTGAATAGTCGGAACCCACGCTGACCTGAGTTGTTGGCGCGCACGTACTGGGAACCACACTGCTGGGATTTCTCTCCTAAAAACAATAAGTGGGGTGGGGAGGGCTCAGCATAACGGCTCCATGTTTCGGGGACGCACACCATTCGCAAGCGGCGACGCCCTGCTCGAAAACGAGCTGTTGGGTCGGTCACTTGCGGAGGGCCCCCGAGGCCGGGCGCTGCAAAGGTAAAAACAAGAAAAAGCACAACCGAGGGACCGGAATATGTCGAGCAAGAAATCGTCGGCTGTGATCAAGCCTGAGTCGATCCAGACCGACATTATT
The DNA here is from genome assembly GCA_002737725.1 of Rhodospirillaceae bacterium. Classification (GTDB taxonomy): domain Bacteria; phylum Pseudomonadota; class Alphaproteobacteria; order Rhodospirillales; family Rhodospirillaceae. Next base: position 51,873 of record NSIP01000011.1, on the reverse strand, counting down.
CATCAAGGCGATTGTATCGAGATTATGAAACGGCTACCGGAAGGCTCTGTCGATCTTGTGTTTGCCGATCCGCCATACAATTTACAGCTCGGTGGTGATTTGCGGCGCCCCGACAATTCGCGTGTCGACGGTGTCGATGACGAGTGGGATCGTTTCGCCGATTTCAGCACCTACGATAAATTTACCCGCGAATGGCTGGCCGCCGCGCAGCGCGCTATGAAAGACACCGGCTCGCTGTGGGTCATCGGTTCGTATCATAATATTTTCCGCGTGGGCTCGATTTTACAGGACCTCGGGTTCTGGATCTTGAACGACGTGATGTGGCGTAAATCAAACCCCATGCCGAATTTTCGTGGCACGCGGTTCACCAATGCCCACGAGACCATGATTTGGTGCGCCAAGAATAAGGATGCGCGCTATACTTTTAACTATGACGCCATGAAGAGCCTCAACGAAGGCCTTCAAATGCGCAGCGACTGGACCTTGCCACTATGTACCGGCGAGGAGCGCCTGAAAAAAGGCGGCGGCGACAAGCTGCATCCCACCCAAAAACCAGAGTCACTCCTTTATCGCGTCATCATGGCGTCCAGCCATCCAGGCGATGTGGTGCTTGATCCCTTCTTCGGCACGGGCACCACGGGTGCCGTGGCCAAAACATTGGGCCGCAAATATATCGGCATCGAGCGTGATGCTGACTACATTGCCGGTGCCAAACGCCGCTTGGCGAAGGCCAAGCCTGTCGACGACGAGAAGCTTTTAACGACATTGTCAAAGCGCAGCGAACCGCGCGTTCCATTCGGCTCCGTGGTCGAGCGTGGATTACTGACCCCGGGAACAGTGCTCTGCGATGCCTCTGGGCAACATACGGCTAAGGTGCGTGCCGATGGCACGCTGATCTCGTCTGACCATCGCGGCTCCATCCACCAAGTTGGCGCGGCCGTGATGGGCGCGCCAGCGTGTAATGGCTGGACCTTCTGGCACATGAAAATGGGTGCTGGTTTGGTGGCGATTGATGTGCTGCGCCAGAAAGTGCGGGCCGAATTGGGCGAAGCGCTTCAATAATAGCGCTGGGTCGCTACGCCCACTTCCGACGCCACCATAGCACCGGCCCCGAGATCGTCAGAAAAATCGCCAAGACGGCGACGAGGTTGTTCACCCATTTCCACTGGCCATGGATGATGTTGCCGGTGTGGATGTCGGCTAAGAACAAGAAAGCCGTCGTCCCCGTGATGGGTGGATAAGCAATCTTCGTATCCTCGAATGTGCCCTCGAGCGAGTTTGATGCATAGATTGAGCGGCTCATTTTGATGAACCATGTTTCTCCGCGCTGCGTGACGTCTGTCACGGCGAGCTTCGGGCCGTTCACCTTGAGCGCGGTGAAGCGGTCTTCACTGTCGCGCCGATAAAATTGGCCGATACTGCCAGCGCCAATAAATACAGTGTCGCCACGCCGGATCAAATTCACGTTGCTGGCGTCTGTGCCATCGCCCTCACCGACCGAGCGCTCTGCGATCCAGTTTTTGCCGCCGTCATTGGAATTGAAAACGCCAAGCCGCGTGGCGATGGTGAATTTTTCAGCGGCCCCGGGATAAGCAATGACATCGTTGACCTCGCCAATCAGGCTTTTGAAATCATAAATGGGCGGCAGGGCCTCACGCGGCAACTCAATATCTCGGCTATGCTCAAGCAATACATCGATGTGGTCGACCATCATTCCAGTAATACTGACATATAAAATGGGGACGATCGCCAGTATACCGATGACCGGCGCGTGCCCACGATAAAGCCAGCGCAATATTTTCTGGCGGGTCTTGAGATGGCCTTTGGGGCTTTGCTCGCGCCAACGGCGGGGTAGCCACCAAAAAAATAAACCTGTGACTGACAAAACAAAAATCGAAATCCCACTGTAGTCATTGATGATCTGTGACCAAGGTTGCGGCAAGGTGCCGGTGCCCACGTGCAAATCGAGCGTGAACGTTGGCAAAGATAACGTCTCGGGCAAGCCTGAGACGTGGACATCGTCAACGTTGGTCCAGCTCACTTGAGTGGGAGATTGCGTGTTGAGGCGAAAAATGCGCCCGTAATGTTCATTGCCAACTAGTTCGTTTGGTTCCGAACCCTCCGTTAGGCTGGTGATGTCATGCCCGCGCAACGCAAAGGGAACCGCGCGTGTTCCATTGTCTTTGACGATCCAAATGCCATCATCGGTTCCGATATACACATGGTTCAGCTCGCCCGTAGGGCCGTGCACAAAATCATAGGTTTGCGGCAATCCCTTCGCGCCCTCCCAAACCACGTCAGCCCAAGTCGCACCGTTATCGGTTGTGATCCACAGGCCGCGCTCCGATGCGCCGAGGTAGCGATTAGCATCATATGGATCGGCCATGAGCTGGCGCATCACGGTGCCGCGTACCAGCCGATTGATAGTGGTGGAAGTAACCGAGTTCGGGACCGTCCATTGGTGGGTCCAGCGCCATTCGTGGTGATCGAGAATCCATCCCGTCAGCCCCAGAACCGTCAACCAACTCAGCGCAATGAGACCCGCGAGCTTGTGCAGATTGCGCCATGTGGCCCACGAGGTGCGCGCTGAAGATTCTTCGACGGCTGAGATTGTGGTGACAGTGTCCGTCATGCCCCCACTTTATGTCGCTATGAGTGAGGCCATCAAGTCGTGAATTTGATTTGGCTCGATATCACGCACGATAAAAACGAACCGCGAGCGTCGCTCGGCGCTAGGCCAGGCTTGCAACCATGTGAGGGGATGGAAAATATGTTGAACGCCATGGACAACGGCAGGCTGGCCGGGGCGCTCAGCGACATGGACAATCCCCTTCACGCGCAGCAAATCAGGCCCGCGCATCATGCCCAGAAGTTGCAGAAAGAATTGCAACTTCGCTTGGGGAATGGGCTGATCAACCATAAAACTAAAGGCGCGCACCAGCGCGTCGTGCCGGTTCACATCAACGCCATGATCGTGATGGTGGTCATGATCGTGCGCATGGTTGCTGGCATAGCTCTCGGTCCTTAACCACGCATCAACGTCCGCCGATTTTGTGCTGGTTGTAAAGGGACCAAGATCAAGGATCAATGTCGGATCAACCCGACCGTGATCGACAGGAATGATCACCTGGCCGGGATTTAGTTTTAAAAGTCGTGTCTCAAGCCCTACGCGTGCACCGTGCTCGATAAGGTCGCATTTTGTCAGCAAAATTCGATCTGCCATTACGGCTTGTTTCACAGCTTCGGCATGGGCATCGAGTGTGGCAAGTCCGTTGACGGCATCGACCGTAGAAATCAGGCCGTCGAGACGGAATTTATTGAAAGCGAGCGGGTCGCTCATCAGCGTATGAAGAATGGGGGCCGGGTCGGCCAAGCCGGTGGTTTCCAGCACGACGCGATCAAACGCTTTAATTTCGCCCTTGCTGCGTTTGAGTAAAAGATTATGCAAGGCTTCAATTAGGTCTCCGCGCACGGTGCAGCACAGGCATCCGCCCTGAATCTCGATCACATCACCGTCGATTTTCTCGATCAACTCGTGATCAAGGCTGATTTCGCCAAACTCATTGATAATGACAGCCGCATTGGCCATGGCGGGTTGGCGAATCAGATGGCTCAAGGCAGTGGTTTTCCCGCTGCCGAGAAAGCCCGTTAGAATCGTTACGGGAATTTTTTCAAGCTCGAGTTGCGTTGCCATCGTTCTGATTCTTTATCGCCCTTCGCGCCACCAGGCCGCCATAGCGCCACCCACCGAGAGCAGTAACACCAACAAGATGGGCAACAGGGTCGTTTCGCGCACACCGGTGACGACGTATTGCTCGTTTGCCTTCAGGCCCAACCATGTCGAGCCGTGGGATGTGCGCCCTGGTGCGGTGCGCCGTATGGCTGGTGTGCCGCCCGTGCCAGCCCAATACACACCACCTCCGGTTCTTTCGATGATCGGATCAAGGCGCGACGATGTGGTGATGACGTCGAAAATTTCCAGCGGATTGGTGGCTCCCACGGCGGCCACTGCGGTGGATTTGCCGTCACTCAGGCGGTACAGTCCGGGCTCAGCCACAGGCATCCCGGCAACCGCGCGGCCTTGCCCGGTTTCGCGCGGCGTGATCGATGTGGTGGTGCCATCTGGTCCTTCAACTGCGACCGCGCGTTCCGTCGCATCCAAACTGCGGCGGCTGACGACCAAATCATCGCCGCGAACTTCTGCCGACAAGGCCTCTTCTTCCAGTTGCGGCTCTTTCATCAACCAATGCGCCACGCGGCGTAAGAATTCCGTCTGCGGCCCGCCACCGTCCACGCCCTTGCCCCAGAGCCACATGGTATCGCTGAGCAGCAACGCGACGCGTCCTTTCTCGACATGATCAAGCAACAGGAGCGGCTCGCCATCAAAACCGTTTAACACACGCTGGCCCGATTTTGTGGACACTTGCACATTGCGCAGCCAGCGCCCCCACGTGGGTTGACCATCGCTTCCCACTGCGCCGCTCAGATCTGATGTCACCGGATGACGTCGCCCCACATCCGAAAGTGTCGGGCGATAGGATTCGCTGTCGACCTTGCCCGTGGGAGCGGCGGGCAAAATGCTTTGCAGCGGGCTGTCGTACAGGCTGTAATTGTCCGCGTATTCCGGCCCCACGGCCAGCATCATGGCCCCGCCGTCGCGCACATACTTGGCGACGTTGGTCATGAACTGATAGGGCACTAACCCTTTTCGACTATAGCGATCGAAGACAATCAGATCGAAGCCATATAGTTGCTCCTCGAAAAGCTCACGGATCGGAAAAGCAATCAGGGCCAGTTCGCTTAAGGGTGTGCCGTCATCTTTCGTCAGTGGCCTCAGAATCGTGAAGTGAACCAGATCAACGTTGGGGTCTGACTTCAACAGATTGCGCCAGGCGCGCTCGCCCACATGCGGCTCGCCTGAAATCAGCAACACACGTAAACGATCTCGAATGCCATTGATTGAAATCAAGGCCCGGTTATTGAGACGCGACAACTCACCTGGAGCACCCTCGACTTCGACTTCAAAAATATTAGCGCCCGGTGTATCGACGCTCACGGCAATATCGGCGGTTTCGCCGCTGGTAAAATCGAGTCTTTGAATCTGTTTACCGTTGCGCCGGACGGTGATGGGCAATTTTGTCGCCTGATCAACGCCGCCCGCGTCCTCCGCCGTAAAGCGAATCATCGCTTGGCCGCCAACCACGGCAAAGTCGGGTGCGCGCTCAATCCGAATGCGGCGATCCGTTTCGTCTTGATCGCCGGTAAGAATCAAATGGAGCGGGCTTTGCGTTGCCGTGAAGGTGTCCACCGCAGGCACGTCATGGACCAACCCATCACTAATGAAGATGGTGCCCGCCAACCGACTGGGCGGAATGTCAGCCATGGTGACTGCGAGCGGCCCAAACAGCCGTGTGCCGTCGCCCTGTGCGTCTTTTCCAATTCTGAGGGTTCGCACTTCAAGATTTGGCCTCGTCCCCAATTGAGCACTCAATTCGCGCAGTGTCTTTTCCGTGCGCTCGGGGCGTGTGCCCAGCCGTTGGCTCGAACTATCATCGACCACGACCACAGCGACATCGCTCAACGGCGCGCGCTCCTCACTGACAAGGCGTGGGTCAGCAATGGCGACGATCAGCGCCAGAATGGGAATTGCCCGAAGCGCCGTTCCTTTCGCCCCGCGCCACACGCCGTAGGCCAGCAAGATCATCGCCACGCCAAGAATTGCAACAAAGATCCAACTCGGCACTAGCGGAGAAAACGCAAGACTGAGCCCGGTCATTGGGTCAACCGCTGCATGATGGCGGGCAGGTGAACTTGATCAGCCTTGTAGTTGCCCGTTAGTGCGTACATCACCATGTTCACGCCCGCGCGATAGGCAAACTCGCGCTGTTGTTCGCCACCCGGAACGACAGGATACAAGGGCGAACCAGAGTCATCGCGCGCCCACGCAGCGGCCCAATCATGACCGCCGATGATGACGGACGAAACGCCGTCGTTGGCCGTTGATCCGCGCTCGACATAAACCGTTCCGTTTGTATAGCGGCCTGGTAATCCCGGCAGGAGGTAAAAGCTGCGCGTCAGAACGTGGTCCTCGCTGAGTAGTGCCAAGGGTGGCATATCGATGCGCGCTAAAATCTCACGCAATTTGCCGCCAGCGCCTCCACCTTCGCTTGCGCCCAATGCGCCGATATTGTTGGGCGCGTCGAAGACAATCACGCCGCCGTGGCGAAAGTACTCATTGATAGCGCTGATCGCCGCGCTCGACGGCGCAGGTTGGCTTGGGCTGACACGCCAATAAATTAGTGGATATGGCATCAACTGATCGGCATCGATGGTGTTGGCTGTCATCTCCAAGGCCGCAGGCATCGCCATTTCAGACGAGGTGCGGTCGGCGAGCACACGGCTCAATGCACTCAGCCCACTCTGTGTCATCCGATCAAGGTCGGTCGAACCTGTCGCAACGTAGGCGAGCCGCGTCTTCAACACGGCATCGACGACCGATGGGTCTAAGGACTTGTTTGAGGCACGCTGTGTGGGTGGTGTTTGTGCCACTGCGGGCGACACAAGCCCCGTCACCAGACACATCAAGATGATCGACACCGCTGAACGCTTCAGTGACAAACGAGGAAGGGGCGGGGTCAATCCACGCAGCACGAAACTCAGGATGAAGTCGGCCACCAGCAGAATCAGCGCCGACAGTAAAATCCAAGGCTTCAAATCGCGCTCACCCTTTAGGCTCTCGAGTGCAATTGTGCGTACCCCTTGGGGCCACGCTTCGATGGCCTTGGCCTGCCAAACGGCCGGCCCCAGGTTCAGTGCAAACTTTGCACGCTCGGTTCCATAGAGTCCGGGGGGCGCGTCAACGCCCGCAGTTGTCGTGGCAAGGGCTTCTGCCGCCATCGAGATGCTGGTCGGGCCGGGTGGGACAGCGCGACCAAACCCATCGAGCAAGACGACCGGCGGTAAGATGGGCGGTGTCTGCAACTCGTCGTTGGTGACGCCTTGACTGAGGTTCAACATCGTTTTCAGCATGTCGACGAACAAACCCGACAACGGTAAGTTTGACCACTCGGGCGTTGCCGTCACATGGAACAGCACCACCCAACCCGACCCGCGTCGCTCGGCTGTAATTAATGGCGTTCCGTCATTCAGCTTCGCCCAAGTTTTATCGGGCAACTCCGGGCTCGGTTCGGCCAGGATTTGCGTATTAATTTTAATGTCGCTAGGGATTGTTAAGCCAGCGAACGGCGACTTCTCAGGAAAAGACCCTAAACCCGCAGGCTCGCCCCATGACAGCGCGCCGCCTAAGTTGCGGCCTGCCATCCGAACTTTCACGGGCAATAGTTTGTCCCCTGCCGGATCAAGGCGCGGCCCGGCAAAGCGCACAAGCAAGCCGCCGCTCTCGACCCACGTGGTGGTGGCGCTCGCCTCATCTTCGCTCAGTCGCTGCCCGCCAGACACAACCAGCATCGACAGCGGGCGTGCCAACAAATCACGGACGGTCCCCACGCGCACGTCGGCCGACTGACCTAACGCCTGCGAAAGATAAAACCCGTCCTCCAGCAACGGGGCGGTGGTTCCTTCAACCGTGGCACTAAAAATCCCCACCGGGCGCTGTTGCCAGCGATCATCAGCTAATGCAGTTGACGCTGCATTGGCCGTGCCGGCGATGTCAAAACGCGCAATGCGATTGGCCAGTTCATTGGGCAGAACAAGCGTTGCAAGGGCAGTGTCACGACTGCTGTCAAAGGTCACTCTGGTTTCGGCCAACGCCGCACCGATTGCGTCAAAGGCTTGCAGGGTCATGGCTTGGGGTGGCCGGTTTGAGGCGATGGCCATGCGGCGCGTCTGAATCTCGATTTTGCTGGTACCGCCTTCGCCCGCGCTGCGCAGAGGTTGGGCGAGGGCGACCGGGCTTTCTGTGCGCGGTGGAGTCACAACTGTCAGCGCACCAAGGCGCTGCAGAGTCGTGATGAAATCATCAGCTTTCGCATCTTCAATGCCATCGCTGATCCAAAACACTTCGCTTTGCTCGAGCGTCAGCTTCTGAAGGCTGCTTGATACAACACTTAAATTTTTACCCCAAGGCCGCGGTTCAACCCGAGCCAATCGGCCAAGCGCTTCACGTGCGTCAGTCATAGCTGGCGGGCTTGGCTCCGCGCCCTTTGCTTGATCCGCGGTTGTGATCAGCATCACCGGCCGACGACGCACATCGGCACTCTCAATAATATCGCGCGCCGATACTAAGCGTTCGGGCCAGCGTTGTGCTGCTGCCCAGGTGTCGTCGAGCACAACAACAACTGGGCCGCTCTGGTTCAGGCGTTGGGCGTTCAACACTGGTTCGGCAAGACCTGAGATCACCAAGGCTGCAATCAGCATTCGTAACGCAACCAACCACCATGGAGTCCGCGCCGGTGTTCGCTCGGTCGGCTTCAAGCCGAACATCAATACGACGGCAGGAAAAACAACGCGCGTGATGGCCGGCGGCGTTATGCGCAACATCAGCCAAATCGCGGGCAAGGCGATGGCAGCACTTAAAATCCAGGGTGAGGCGAAAGAAATAAGTCCGAAGTCGATCATGTGACGGCGCTTACCGATCTCGCTCGCCGATGGCACGGTGCAATGCCACCAACGTCAGATGTGGAGGCATGTCCGTGCGGTGCACAGCAAACGACCAGCCGTGTGCAACACACAACGCGCGCAAGGCTTCGCGATGTGTGGTGAGCTTTTCGATGTAGGCGGTGCGCGCTTCCTCCACCCGGTCGATGACGAATTCACCGTCGTCTTCCAACCCCTCGAACCGTACGCGGCCCGCGTAGGGCAGCGTCTCTTCGGCAGGGTCTAAGATTTGCACGAGATGTAAAGTCTGTGAGCGCTGTGCAAACGATGTCAGCATTTGCGCGATGTCGGCGATAGGTAGCAGAAAATCGCTCATCAAAATGGTCGTGCCATGCCGCGCCATGGCCGAGCTGAATGACGGCTGTCCGCCTATGCCGGGATGCGCTAAGTCGATAGCCAGGCGTTCGGCCATATGTGTCAGGGCCAGGCGGCCGGCGGATGCGCCATGAACGGGCGATCCATCAGCGCCCAAGCGGATAATTTTTTCGCCACCTTCAATCAGAAGAATCGCCAGCGCGAGACTTAAGGTCGCGGCGCGTTCGGCCTTTAAAGGCCAATCCTTGTGCGAGCGAAAGTGCATCGAGGCGGAGAGGTCGCACCACAATGTCACCGTCTGCGCCGAAATCCATTCGCGCTCGCGCACGAACACAGAATCTGATTTTGCCGACTGCCGCCAATCAATCGCGTGCGGGGCGTCATCGGAAGAGTAGGGTCGAAACTGCCAAAAGCTTTCGCCCATACCCGGACGCCGTCGCCCATGCGAACCCAACGCCACGGTTGCAGCGATGTGGCGCGCAGCCACGAGCAGGCCGGGCAATCGCGCGGAAGCCGATTCCGCGCGGTGCTCAAGGTCGCTGCGCCGGGTGGCGGTTGCGCTGGTCATGACAAAGCGATGATCCGAACTTTTTTAGACGTCGTTGGCGTAGGCGCAAAGTTTATCAATAATGTCATGCACCGACTGGCCATCGGCGCGCGCCGAGAACGTCAACGCCATGCGATGCTGCAACACGGGTTTGGCCAGCGTTAGCACATCATCGACTGATGGCGCGAGGCGGCCCTGCAACAACGCACGCGCGCGGCTGGCTAACATCAACGCCTGGCTGGCGCGCGGGCCGGGGCCCCACAACACGTTTTGCTTTACTTCGGGGATGGGGCTGGTGTCGGGCCGCCCAGCGCGCACCAGGCGCAAAATTGCGTTCACTACGCTTTCTCCGACCGGAATTTGACGCACGAGTTTTTGCGCGGCCATCAAATCTTTGGCGGTCATCACCTGGCGCGGCTCGCTCGATTCTGCGCCGGTGGTGCGCAAAACAATGTCACGCTCGGCGCGCTCATCGGGGTAGCCAATATCGATCTGCATTAAAAAGCGGTCGAGCTGCGCTTCTGGAAGCGGATATGTGCCCTCTTGTTCAATCGGGTTTTGGGTGGCGAGCACATGAAAAGGCTGTGGCAAAAGATGGTAGGCGCCCGCCACCGAAACACGGTGTTCTTGCATGGCTTGCAGTAATGCCGACTGTGTGCGCGGGCTGGCGCGGTTGATTTCGTCAGCCATTAGCAATTGGCAAAAGACAGGCCCTTGGATAAACCGAAACGAGCGGCGGCCATCGCCAGCTTGGTCCAACACTTCCGATCCTAAAATATCGGCGGGCATCAGGTCGGGCGTAAATTGCACGCGCTTATCGTCCAGGCCCAGAACGGTCCCCAAGGTTTGCACCAGTTTTGTTTTGGCCAGGCCTGGCACGCCAATGAGCAAGCCATGACCACCGGCCAGCACCGTGATAAGGCATTCTTCGACGACCTGTCGCTGGCCATAAATCACCTCTTCGACGGCTTGTGCGGCGTTCGCCACCTGGGCTGCCACGCGCTCAACATCGGCAATGGCAATGTCCGAGGTTGTGCTCGCGTGCGGCGCGTCTTGTGTTATCGTTGTACTCACGCTTGGGATGCTCCAAATACTCGTTGGTTCGGCCGGCCGGATTACGTGGCGTCAAGGCCGCAGTATGGGACCTGAAACCCCTGTGAATGAAGCAAAATTTCCACCACTGCCCATTACATCACCGCTAGCTGGTGGGCCGGAACGGCTGCCGCCGATCTGCGGTGATTTCAATATGCGCATCGACCGCTATGGCACGTGGTTCTATCAAGGCTCGCCCATTGGGCGCTTAGCCTTGGTCAAGCTGTTCTCCACTGTTCTGCGGCGCGATGAAGTGGGGGATTACTGGTTGACAACACCGGTCGAGAATGGCCGCATTCAAGTTGAGGATGTTCCGTTTATGGCCATTGAGGCTATAGTCGAAGGGTCGGGGCGTGATCAGATTGTGAAATTCAGAACTAATGTCGAGGATGTGGTGACGTTGGATGCCGCGCACTCCTTACGCGTATCGCACGACCCCGACCACCAAGAGCCGCGACCTTATATATATGTGCGCGCCAACCTTGAGGCGCGGATTGCCCGCTCGGTCTACTACCATCTCGTCGACATCGGCGAGCCTGCCGACGACGATGATCAGGTTTTTGGGATTTGGAGTAGCGGCCATTTTTTCCCGATGGGCCGGATTTGACGGTGCCCTTGGCGTTTTCACGTCTGTCCATCAAGGCCCACCTCGAGCGTCCGCGCACGCCCCGCTTGCGGGGCGATGTTGCAACAGCCATAGCGTTGTTGGCGCACGGCCAACTCCAGCCCTACGACAGTGCTGCCTTTGGCCCGCTGCCCACGACGGCAATCCCCTACACTCAAGGGGCCGGAACGCCAGGCGCGCGGGTCAAGCTCACCCCTGCTGCGGTTTTGGTGCCCCTGATCGAGCGGCCCGAAGGGTTCACGCTGCTACTGACCAAGCGCACCAGTGATTTGAAGCATCACCCAGGCCAGGTGGCTTTTCCAGGAGGGCGGCGCGAGCCCGATGACGCTGACATGATCGCCTGCGCTTTGCGCGAAACCGAAGAGGAAGTGGGCTTGCCCCGTGACTCGGTTGATGTTTTAGGGTTGCTCGATCCTTATCTGACGATCACCGGCTATGAGGTGACGCCAGTGGTTGGCGTCCTGACGCCACCCTTTGCCGTGACCCCCGATCCGGTTGAGGTCGCCGATACGTTTGAGGTACCACTGGCGTTTGTGATGGATCCCGCCAACCATCGCCGTGAGCAGCGCGACTATAAAGGGCTGACCCGGGCCTATTACGCCATGGTATATGAAGAGCGATATATTTGGGGCGCGACTGCAGGCATGATTTTAAATCTGTTCGAGGTTTTATACGCCGAACAGCCTCTTGGGGTTGGGGCGCAATGATTCGTATTTTGATTACATATCTGCTGCCGTTTTTGTTGCCGATCGCCGGATACGCGGCATGGATTTGGTATCGGGCGTGGCACGCAGAACGTCACGGCGGTGAGGCCCCCAAATTCGAACAAGGCCCGTGGCCGCTGATGCTGTTTTTGGGCGCGGTCCTTAGTTTAGGCGTGCTAGCGGTTGGTGCGCTGACCACGGGCGGCGTGCCCGGCGACGTTTATGTACCGCCCCATCTTGAAAATGGGAAAGTCGTGCCCGGCCACACGCGCCCTCAATGAGCCCGACTGTTTTAAATGTCACAGCCCTGCCAAGCTTTGCGTGGCTGGCTGATGCTCCGCTTCAGCGCATCTTTGAGGCGTTGGGTTTTCCCACCGTCGACGTGCGCTGTGTTGGCGGGTGTGTGCGTGATGCCTTAGCCGGTCGGCCGATGGGCGATATCGACATCGGAACGCCTGAGATTCCCGATACAGTGATCAAGCGTCTGGATGGCGCTGGCATCAAGGTTATTCCCACAGGCCTTGCGCACGGCACCGTCACCGCGCTGATCGACGGAGCGCACTTCGAAATCACATCGCTGCGTCGCGATACATCATGCGATGGACGACATGCCGTTGTCGAATTCACCTCCGACTGGCGTGAAGATGCCAGCCGCCGCGATTTCACAATCAACGCCATGTCATTGCGCCCCACAGGCGAACTGTTCGATTTCTTCGGCGGCGCAGATGACGTGAAAGCCGGGCGCATTCAATTTGTTGGAACGCCTGCTGATCGAATCCAAGAAGACTATTTGCGCATTCTCAGACTGTTTCGGTTTCACGCTCACTTCGGTCTCATGCCCATTGACGACGAGACATTGCACGCTTGTGCGCAGCACAAAGAGGGGCTCAAAGCACTCTCAGCTGAGCGCGTGACGCGAGAGGTCTCAAAACTGCTCAGCGCCGCAAACCCGCTGCCGAGCATTCTGATGATGCGGGCCTGTGGTGTGTTGTTTGCAGTGTTGCCCGAGGCGACCCAACTTTCAGCTCTCAACGACCTCATTACTCTTGAAGAAAAGCTGCCGTTGCCGCGCGATTGGCGTAGGCGTTTGACTGCTTTGCTGGGCAACACCGACGCGCGCGCATTGGCTGTGCGGTTACGACTATCCAACCACGACGCAGATTTTTTACGCACGCTTCTGGCCGATCATCCTGTGCTCGATGCGTCAATGGCCCTGTCTGCTCTCGATTTGGCTTTATATCGGCAGGGCCGCGATATTGTTTTGAATCGGTGTCTGGTTGCCGCTGCGCGCGCGCCATCTCCACATTGGAGGACAATACTTACGCGCGCCGCAGCCTGGTCGCCGCGCGCCATGCCCATTCGTGGTGATGATCTTTTAAGTTTAGGCCATCAACCCGGACCTGCCATTGGCGCAGCACTTCAAGCCGCAGAAGAACTTTGGGTTACGGGCGGCTTCTCGGCGACGCGAGAGGAATTGATCGCGCGCGCCTTGCAGGCGATTCGCCAGGCTTAAAAACCAAAACGGCCCCGGAGGGGGTCCGGGGCCGTCTGGTTATGTCGGAGAGGGTCCAGAGGGGGCTGGACCTTGGGGGATCCTCCAAACGGCAAGCCGTGTTCAGGACGGCGACTTGCTTTGTATGAGGAGAAACTACCCCTGGCTGCCTTACAGGATGATGGGGAGTTGATGAATTCTCTGTCACTAAAATGCCATAGCCATGCGGCTAAAGCTCTGTTTTTCCAGTGAATTCACCGAATTGGCGAGTGGCCTCGGCCAACGCAATGGCCCCTGCGACCGATACATTGAGCGACCGCAGGCCCTTGGCGATGGGAATCCGAATGCGATGGTCGGCAGTCTGGTGAACGTCCGAGGGCACGCCATGGCTTTCCCGACCCAACATCAAAGTATCAGTCGGTTGGAATATAAAGTCCGCATGGCTCACGTCTGATGCGGTGGTCATTAAGACAAGCCGGTTGGAGCTTTGCCGGAAAGCGGTGATGTAGTTGCTCCACGATTGATGGCGCACCAGCTCGCAGGCCTCGCCGTAATCCATCGCGGTGCGCAGCAGGCGCCTTTCATCGAATGGGAATCCGCAAGGCTCGATCACATCGACGGGCACGCGAAAACAGGCCGCAATTCGGATAATGGCCCCCATATTTTGGGGGATATCGGGCTGGTACAAAGCTAAACGCATGGTCTGCAAAACTCGGGCTGGAAACTCAGGTTTTCTGCGAACTGTTCTCGATTGGCCAAGTCTTTGAAATATTGGAAAAACAAGCCCTCTGCGAGGCCTTTTCAAGCCTCATGAATTATTCTATACCCCCGCGCGCGCTGGAATTCCTTGAAGTTCCTCATGTTTTAGAGGCAAACGCTAGCATGGGTGGGGGAAGGGATCACTCCAGTTGCTGTTTGCTTTGAAGCAGATTTGGGCTGAGCCACACGGCCAGTTCAAAAAGCCGCGAGACGAGTACAAGGAGATCTTTTCATGGCCAATATGGCACCGGCCCACTCACCTGCACCTTCGGGAGCAGACGGCGAAACCCGCCGTGATTTCTTACTCCATACCACCGTTGCATTTGGCGCTGTCGGGGCAGGCATGGCCGTGTGGCCGCTGATTCACAGCATGAACCCCGCCGCTGACACGCTGGCCCTGTCGACGACAGAATTTAGTTTGGCAACCCTGCAAGAAGGTCAAGCCATCACGATCGTCTGGCGCGGCAAGCCGGTGTTTGTGCGTTTCCGCACCAAAGAAGAAATTGAAGCTGCGCGCGCCGTCCCGATGAGTGAGTTGACCGATCCGCAGGCTGATGACGTGCGAGTGAAAAAGGGCAAGGAGCAGTACCTGATTCTCGAAGGCGTCTGTACGCACTTAGGTTGCATCCCACTCGGCACCAAGCCGATGGACCAGCGCGGTGATTTCGGCGGTTGGTTCTGCCCGTGCCACGGCTCGCATTACGATATGGCGGGGCGCATTCGCAAAGGGCCTGCACCGGCGAACCTGAAGGTTCCGCCATATACATTCCTCGATGATACAACCGTGCGCGTCGGTTAGGAGCATAGTCCATGAGCACGGAAAAAAGCGTTTGGCAAAAAGCGTTCGAGTGGCATGAAGCCCGTCTGCCGCTAGTCAGTTTCGTAGACAACGCGGTTGGCTCCAAATATCCCGCCCCGAAGAACCTGAACTATTTCTGGAATTTCGGCTTTCTCGCCGGGTTCGTCCTGGTGCTGATGATCATGACCGGCATCGTGCTGGCCATGAACTATGTTCCGCACAAAGACATGGCGTTTGATAGCGTCGAACGTATTATGCGCGACGTGAATTACGGCTGGCTGATTCGCTACATGCACGCCAACGGCGCCAGCTTTTTCTTTATCGTCATCTACATCCATATTTTCCGCGGCATGTACTACGGCTCATACAAGGCTCCGCGCGAAGTGTTGTGGTGGATGGGCATCATTATCTATCTGGCGATGATGGCCACCGCCTTCATGGGTTATGTATTGCCCTGGGGCCAAATGAGCTTCTGGGGTGCGACCGTGATCACCAACATGTTCTCGGCTATCCCGCTGATCGGAGAGCCGATCGTCACCTGGCTGTGGGGCGGATTTGGTGTTGATAACCCAACGCTCAATCGTTTCTTCGCGCTGCACTACCTGTTGCCGTTCGTGATCATCGGCCTCGTGGTCTTGCACATCTGGGCACTTCACATTCCTGGCTCGAACAACCCCTTGGGCATTGAGGCCGCACCTGCTGATAAGATTCCGTTCCATCCCTATTACACGATCAAAGATGTGTTTGGGCTTGGCGTGTTTCTGATTGTCTTCTTCGCCATTGTGTTCTGGTTGCCCAACTCGTTAGGCCATCCGCTCAATTATGTTGAAGCCAATCCTTTAGTCACGCCGCCGCACATTGTTCCCGAATGGTACTATTTGCCGTTCTACGCGATCTTGCGTGCGATCCCTGACAAGCTTTTGGGCGTTGTGGCCATGTTCGGCTCGATCCTCATCTTGTTTGTGTTGCCTTGGCTCGACACGAGCCGCGTGCGCTCAGCCACGTTTCGTCCAGTGTTCAAGCTGTTCTTCTGGTTGTTCTTTGCCAACGGCCTCGTGCTCGGCTGGTGCGGATCTCAATTGGCCGAGGGCTTGCCCCTGATCATCGGCCGCATCTGCACCTTCTGGTATTTCTTCCACTTCTTCGTGATCGTGCCGGTGGTGGGGTGGATGGAAACACCACGGCCCTTGCCGGCCTCCATCGGCTCATCTGTCTTAAAGGCTGCGGAGTAACGCCATGAAAAAGATCATTCTGGCCGCGGCTGCGGTATTGGCGTTGGTTCCCGCTTCCATCAGCGCGTTCGCTGCTACGGAAGTTCATATTCCCAAGGAACAATGGGGTTTCAGCGGCGTGTTCGGCAAGTTCGACCGCATGCAGTTGCAGCGTGGCCTTCAGGTTTACAAAGAGGTCTGCGCGTCGTGTCACGGACTGAAGCAGGTTGCTTTTCGCAATCTCGAAGCGCTCGGCTACAGCGAAGAGCAAGTCAAGGCGTTCGCAGCCGAGTACGAATTCCCGACCTTAGATGACGAAGGCAGCGACATAACCCGCAAAGGTTTGACGTCCGATTATTTTCCGAAGCCCTATCCCAACGAAAAGTTCGCGCGGGCATCTAACAACGGCGCCTTGCCTCCAGATCTGTCGCTCATCACGAAGGCACGCGAAGGTGGCCCTGATTATTTGTTCCATCTTCTGACGGGCTACGAAGATCCGCCGCAAGGCATGACCGTCATGGACGGGATGCACTATAATAAGTACTTCGCCGACGGCAATTTCCAAATTGCCATGGCCAGGCAACTCAACGACGACCAAGTGACCTACGCCGATGGGACCAAGGCGTCGACGGATCAAATCGCACGCGACATCACGGTGTTCTTGCACTGGGCGGCCGAGCCGAATTTGGAAGCCCGTAACTCAACCGGCTTCCGGGTCATGATCTATATGGTGATCTTCACCATCCTGGCGTTCTTCCTCAAGCAGCGCATTTGGGCGCGGCTCGAGAAGAAATAGTCAGCCCCGCATGCTGAAATTTCAAAACCGCCGGCCACAAGTTGGCGGTTTTTTCTTTTGTGCGGTTCTGCTTCTATATTTTCTGACACTGAGCCCAACTGTGTCGGCGGCCCCGATTTGTCCGAACCGCGCGCCACTCGCAGGGCTGCTTCGCATCAGCCAGGTCATGGCGACGGGGCGTTTTATCGCCTATTCGCCCACATCGCTGCAGGTCATCAACGGGCAACCCACGCAAGCCAACGATGCCAGCATCGCCGAAGACCTGAAAGTTCTTCGTGCCCACTTCGATGGCCTGGTCACGTATAGCGCACTGAACGGGGCTGAGCGCATTCCTGATGTCGCAGCTAAACTTGGTTATCGTGCCGTCATCATGGGTATCCATGACCCAAACAACATAACCGAGCGAGCCAATGTGACAGCCGCAGCGCGGCGTCAGCCGCAGATTGTCGCGGGCGTGTCGGTGGGCAACGAAGTGGTGTTTGGAGCGCGCGGCACGTTTAGTGACGTGGCTGCGGCCATCGCAAAGGTGCGTCAACAAACGCCGCAGTTGGCCATCGCCACAACCGAGCCTTTTCATCTGCTGGTTCAGGCTGACGCCGCACCAGTTTTACGCACAAGCGATATCCTGCTGGCCAATGTGCATCCGGCCTTCGAGCCCTGGTTTCGTGCAGCACCCGATGCCAATGCGGCCGAGTTTGTCAGCAATGTCGTGGCTGACCTTGGCAAGGTTTATTGCGGCCCTATCTTGGTGAAGGAAACGGGCGTACCTACGGCACCCATGGATCAAGGCTTTACGCCAGTCCGTCAGGCTGGGTTTTATCGAGAGTTGTTTAAGCAGTTTCGCCCCAACGCCACGCGCGCGTTTGCCTACTTCTCGGCTTTCGATGCACCGTGGCGGGTGAATGATGTTCATCCTGTGCCGGGCTATCACCCCGAGGAAGCGCACTGGGGGCTGTACGATGATAATCGCAAACCCAAACCGGTTGTGCGCGAAATTCCAATGCTTGAGTCTAAACGTTAAACAAGAACATCAACACATCACCGTCTTGCACAACGTACTCTTTGCCTTCCGAGCGCATCTTGCCGGTGTCTTTGGCGCCTTGCTCGCCTTTGCAAGCGATGAAATCGTTATAAGCAATGGTTTCAGAGCGGATGAAGCCTTTTTCGAAATCGGTGTGAATCACGCCTGCGGCTTGCGGCGCTTTGGTGCCGCGCTTGATGGTCCAGGCGCGCACTTCTTTGGGGCCGACGGTGAAATAGGTAATCAGTTCCAGCAGTTTGTAACCTTCACGAATCACGCGGCTCAGGCCCGTTTCTGACAAGCCCAGACTTTCTAAAAACTCTCTCTGTGCCGCCGCGTCCCCCAGCATAGAAACCTCGGCCTCAATGGCGGCAGATACCACCACCATGGCAGCGCCCTCGGCTTTGGCTTTTTCCGCAACCTTGGCCGAAAACGCATTGCCCGTGGCGGCTGAGCTTTCATCCACATTGCAGGCATAGAGAACGGGCTTTGAGGTCAGCAACTGTAAACCGTGAAAGATTTTCTCAGCCACGGGGTCATCTGGTTTTGCAACGCGTGCGGGTTTGCCCGCACGCAAGGCCACCAGCGCAGGCTCGATGACCGCAATCAGGTCTTTAGACTCCTTGTCGCCGCCTTTGGCTTTTTTGGCGGCCTGGTCAATGCGGCGTTCTAGGCTTTCCAGGTCAGCGATCATCAGTTCCGTTTCAACAGTTTCGGCGTCGCGTACGGGATCGACCGAGCCTTCCACGTGCGTGACGTTAGGGTCCTCAAAACAACGCAGCACATGCACGATGGCGTCGACTTCGCGGATGTTGGCCAGGAACTTATTGCCCAGCCCTTCCCCTTTTGAAGCGCCTCGCACCAGGCCTGCGATATCGACAAATTCCAACTGCGTGGGGATGATCTTTTGTGGTTTAGCAATGGCCACCAGCGCATCAATGCGCGTATCGGGCAGGGCCACGCGGCCCACGTTGGGCTCGATGGTGCAAAACGGAAAGTTCGCGGCTTGGGCTGCAGCCGTGGCGGTTAGCGCGTTAAACAGAGTGGACTTACCAACGTTAGGCAGCCCAACAATTCCACAATTAAAACCCATCTCGATTCCTAATCTATTTGCACAATTGGCGCAGGCGGTTTGGGGGTCGTGTCCTTGGTCAGCAGCGAGACCTTGGTCATGAATTTATTGGCATCACCTTCCATCATCAGCGGCAAGGCTGTGGTGACGGCATCAAGAAACGGATCAAGCCAAGCCCCGTCGGATTTGGCGAAATCTTGTAGCACGTAGCCCGAGACAAGATTTTTGTCTCCCGGATGGCCAATGCCCATGCGCATGCGCCATGTGTTCAGGCCGACATGTGCATCAATACTCTTGAGCCCATTGTGACCGGCATTGCCGCCGCCTTGTTTTACTTTGAGGCGGCCGGGTTCAAGTTCCAGTTCGTCGTGCATCACAAAAATATCAGCAGGCTCAATCTTATAAAAACGGCTGGCTTCGCCCACCGCTTGGCCAGACAAATTCATGAACGTGCCTGGCTTCAGGGCAAGGACTTTGGTTTCGCCGACGCTGCCTTCGCAGACATGGCCTTGAAAGCGCGCACGCCACGGACCGAATGAAAACGCCTTGGCGATGCGCTCCACGGCCATGAAGCCAATGTTGTGGCGATTGTGTACGTAGCTTGAACCGGGATTGCCCAGTCCCACCAGTAAACGCATAGGTCCCTCGGTGCGTCTGGAGCATTTTCCTGAGAAGTGCCCGGCGGTGATACTGCCTAGCCCTTAAACCTGGGCGCTTCGCGCCCTGGCAGTTGGCGTGGAAAATGCCACCAACAAAGGAAGACCCAGCGGCGACCAAAAATGATCGCCGCTGGGGATCTGATGTTACTTCTTCTTCGCAGGGGCTTTGGCGGCGGCAGCCGGAGCGGCTGCTTTGCCACCCGCTGCTGGAGCGACTGCTTTTGCGCCACCAGGTGCTGCACCTGGTGCGGCGCCTGGCGTTGCACCCGCTGCTGCGACTGCTGCGGCTTCGCCTTCGGCAGGCGTCGCTGTTGCGGTTGCCACTTCGGGTTCGACGTACACTGTGGGCGGTGCAATCGAGCAAATGGTGAAGTTACGCGCCACTGTGGGCTTTACGCCTTTGGGCAATGTGATGGCGTTAATGTGAATCGAATCGCCAATCTTCAATCCCGTCAGGTCTACATCAATATGGTCGGGGATCTCGTCGGGCTTCACACGCACTTCAATATCGTGAAGCACGATGTTCAGCACGCCGCCGACCTTAATGCCGGGCGAGGCGGCTTCGTTCAGGAAGCGGACGGGCACGGGAACTTTGACAGATGTGTTTTTATCGATGCGGCGGAAATCGACATGGATCGGGCGGTCGGTTACGGGATGCAATTGCACGTCCATGGCCATCGTCCGTTCAGCCTTTGCGCCCGCGACTTCCATATCAAAAATCGTGATGCGGAAATTCGGGTTGTGCATCAGCGTAACAAGCGTGCGCGGCTCGACAGAAATAAGGACAGGCTCGGCCTTCCCGCCATACACGACCCCAGGAACGAGATCGGCACGACGTGTGGCACGGGCTGCCCCCTTACCTGCCCGCTCGCGCGGTTGCACCTTCAACGAGGCGACCTGCGGCATGGGTAGTCTCCATATATATCAATATGTTAGCCAGGCCTCCAGGGGTGCCCAGACTAGCTTTTGGATGTCCAAAAGCGCGCGTGGTGTACACGGCTGGGCCCGCGAAGGCAAGGTGGGCCAAGGGCGAGAAAAAGGCCAGCAAAACCATTAAAGTCAACTTTTTTCTAGGCAGTCCGTGAGACCGAAGGCAACAATTGTTCCGTTATGTCTGGATGGTGGACAAGTCCACTTCCTAATATATATATCAATACACACAATATGGTTAAATCCGATTTCAATTAAATTAGGGGACGGGGAAAATGAAGCAAATCACAAGGACACTGAACTGGCAGCTCACAGCATTGAGCACGGCCATCATGATGTCAGCTTCTGTGGGGGCGCATGCTCAGCAGCAGGCCCAAGCCGGGGGGCTTGAAGAGATTATTGTCACGGCTCGCAAGCGAGCAGAATCTCTACAGGAGATTCCACTCTCGGTTACGGCCTTCACGGCCAGTGATATTTCCAAGCGCAGCCTGCAAGACATGAAGGACATTGCGCGATTTACGCCTGGGTTCAGTTTTACGGATTTCGGTGGAAGCGGGACAACCACGCCAGTGATCCGGGGTGCCACACAGGTCACGGGCAATCTGGAACAAAACGTTTCATTTTTCTTCGATGGCATCTATCTGCCGCGCAATTATGTCACCAATCTGGGCTTCAGTAATATTGAGCGTGTCGAGGTGGTCAAGGGGCCACAAAGCGCGCGTTATGGCCGCAACGCGTTCATGGGCGCGGTCAATTATGTCTCGAAGCGCCCAACGGAAGAATGGGGCGCGGAAGGCACTTTAACAGCGGGCAATCATCGCCGTTGGGATGCGGCGGGTTCGGTGTCGGGGGCCGTCGTGCCCGAGCGGCTACGCGTGCGTGCCAGCGCCGATTACAGTAAATTTGATGGCAGTTGGCGTAATACCCATCCGTTTGCAGACATAAGCTTCAGTCCCGGTAGCGACGATTGGCTGGGTGGCCACAAGAAAACGATATTGAGCGGCGCGGTGCAAATATTGCCAACGGACGATCTGACGATTGACGTCGCCTACTATGATTACAACTTCAACGAAGAGCATCGCGCCGAAAATTGGTTCGCCGAATTAGGTGCCGATAGCCAAATCCTCAACTGTGGCCAGTTCAATCCCAACGTCCGTCCGGCGGGTTCGGGTTTGGGCGGCGGCGGTCAGTGGTTTCGCTTGTACTGCGGTGAGATTCCGCTGCGCAATATCCCCATCGATCCACGTGGCTATGCGCGCCAACTCAATGCCGAGTTTATGCGCGCCTCGGTCAACTGGCGTATCAACGATGCTCTGACGTTCGACTATTTGTTCGGCTACGTTGAAGCTGACACCAAATCGTTGGGCTACAAAGACACGCTCCCGGGCTGCTCGTTCTTTATTCCCGGTCAATGCGTATTCGAAAACGGCCCCATTGGCGCGTTCGCAACGAGTTCGCACGAAGCCCGCGTGTCGTTCGATGATGGCGGCCCAATCACCGCCTCGGCTGGCGTGTTTTATACGAACAATCGCGATTTCGTGACCCAAAACTTCACGACCTTGCCCTTGCTCACGGCGGTTCCCACTGCTCCTATTGATATCAATGACCCAACCAAGTTCTTGGTGTTCGCGGTGTTGGGCCGCACGGTCACCAAGCCCGAGGTCTGGTCGCCGTTCGGCGAACTCACCTGGAAATTCATGGATGACCGCGCCACGCTAGGCGTCGAAGCGCGGTGGTCACATGAGAAGAAGTTCCAGGGCAGCTTGCCAACAACCGCTACCGCCGGCCTTGGCAGTTTCACCGGCCTGCAACTCAATGGCGTCTTCAAGGCTTTCACGCCGCGCATCACGTTCGATTATCAATTAACTGATGACAGCAAGATTTATGCCTCGGCGGCCAAAGGCGTGAAGTCCGGAGGCTTTAACGCGACCGCCACGCTTCCGGAAAATCGCCTCTACGGCCAAGACTACAATTGGACTTACGAACTCGGCTCAAGAAATACACTCGACAATGGTCGTGTTCAGTTGAATGGCACGCTGTTTTACGTGCATTGGACCGGCTTGCATATCTCTGCGCCTGATCCCGGAAATCCCGCCACGTTGCCCCTTCCGATCATACGCAATCTTGGCACGATGAACTCCAAGGGCGTCGAGCTTGAGGGGGCCTTTGTTCCTGTCGATCATTTGACGTTCAACGGAACGCTGTATTACGGCGATGCGACGTTTGCCAACGGCACCAAGGATCTGACGTGGTCACGCGTACCGTTAGTTTGCGACAATAAAGCGTGTCCGACCAACGGCGACGTTAGCGGCAATCAGGGTGCGCGTCAGTCCAAATGGCAAAGCACCGTCGGCGCCGAATGGGCAGATGCTCTGCCCGGAACGTTAGACCTCAACTATTTCATACGGGCCGATGCTTCCTACCAGTCTAAGCAGTATGTCAACACCATCAACATTTCCTGGATCCCGTCGCGGACCGTGGTCAATGCCAGCATGGGTGTGCAGAACGAAAAGTATGAGTTGCAATTATGGTCGCGCAACCTGCTGGACAAGAAATACGTCTCAAGCGTGATCGAGGGCTCACCCAACGTTCAGTACAATGCCTACCTGGGTGAGCGGTTGACCTTCGGCTTGACCGCCAAGCTGAAGTACTGATCGGGGAACGCTAAATGAACAGCGTCATCGCGATGGGGGCGGCAATTCTGATGGTGATTGCCACGCCTGTTTGGGCGCAGACATCTGCTGATACCGAGGTAAGAAACTTACTCCCGATGGCACCCGTGGTGTCACGAAGTCCTGCGGTGTTCCAACCGGGGCAGGCCTTGGCCCCGATGGCGCGTGCGACGATTTTTGTACGCGATATCGAGGCCTCGCTGAAACTCTATCGCGACATTCTTGGTCTCAAGCCCATGTTCGATAACATTTGGAAGGGCAAGGGCATCAACGACATCATGGGTACGACGGGCAAGGACCTGCGCGCCACGGTGTTGATGGCCGGAGAGTCGACTGTCGGTAATATTGGCATCTATCAGCTTTACAACGAAAAAGGCACACCGCCGCCGCCAATCAAAACCCCCGACACGCGAATTGGCGACGTTGCCGTGATCTTTCCCACCAATGATATTTGGGGCATGACGAAAAAGATCAAGGATGCTGGCTATGTCATTGTCTCGCCACCGGTGGCCTTAATTGAGCGGCCAGGTATGAAACAACAGCCGCTGGAAATGATGTTCCGCGATGCCGACGGCGTGCTGGTAAATCTGGTGCAAGCGGGCATACCGAACTGAGTGTGCGCGAGGTCCTGTTTTGGAAGGCGATCGCAGTGAATGTTGGAGCGCCCCTAGTCAGTGTTTTGATGGCCTCTCTTGCCATGCTAGCTACCGCTCATGCCCAAGAGGTGCCAGCGGGCTATCAAGTGTCACCCATGACCCGGGCTACGATTTTCGTCCGCGACCTCGATGTGTCGCTCAAGCTCTATCCAACCCCGGTCATAACTCGTCCTATGAAATGATGTTTTTTGATCGCGACGGCGTCATTATCAACTTTATTCAATCGGCACCGCCCACAGCAAAATAAACTGGTGGCACGATCTAAGGGAGCAGATGCCATGGACAGGCGCGACTTTTTCTCTTCGATAGCGACCGGAGCAGGTCTGGCGCTAGGCACAACCATGATCGCGGGCAGTGAGGCTAATGCCAATTGGGGCATGATCGCGCCTGGCCCGGTGCCCGGGCCCGAGTTCGATGGGCGATTGCTAGTCAACAAGGCGCGCGCCTACGAAGTCATGGATCGCGAGGGTCTCGACGGCATCGTCGGGCTCAATCCTGTCAACGTTTTTTATCTCGGCAATTACTTCGGCTACGAGCTGCAAAAGTTGCGCGCGATTCCAAGCTTCGTCGTGATGCCTCGCGCCGAGGACAAGCCTACGTTCCTGGTAACCTCGGGCAGCGACACCCAGTTTCTCGCCAACGGTGATCGGGAATACCCCGAGATCGTCCCTTACAGCTTTCCCCTTGCGCTTGATGAGTACGTGAAACGCGGCGATTGGTCGAAGGAACCGGAAGCCTCTCTCGTGGGCAATTTTGCGATGTCCAACGAGCCCTTACAGCCTAAAGAGAAGCAGTGGGTCGAGTTCGGAAAGCGCATTAATGAACGCCGGGCCGCGACGCCGGAATGGGGCCTGGTGCGTGCGCTCGAGCTGGCGGGTCTCGGCAAGGGCAAGATCGCTGTCGACGATATGCGCATTGCGCACATTTTATCCACGATCGGGCGCTCGTCGGTGACCTGCGTGCCGGGCGACAATACATTCCGCAAAATCCGCATCATCAAATCCGAGGTTGAGCTCAAGCATATGCGAACCATTGCGCGCATCAATCAAGACGCGTGCATGGCCATGTTGAAGCAGGTCCGCAAAGGCACGACCAAAGCCGAAATCGATAATATGTTTATGGTGGAAGCCGCCAAGCGCGGTGCCAAGGCAATGTGGATCGCATCCGGTACCATTGGCGGGTTCACCGAGGGCTACGTCGTCGAAGGCGAGCCAATGATGGTTGATGCCGTGTGCCAGCGGAATTTCTATCACGGAGACTTTGGACGCACATTCGTGCTGGGTGAACCGTCGAAAGAGCTCCAGGCCTGCATGAAAGCAATGCGCGTAGGCTGGGAGACTGTGTTGGAAAAGCTAAAGCCTGGCATGAAGTATTCCGAGCTCAGCAAGGTCGTCAGAGAGGCCCAGCAAAAAGCCTACACAGGCACATCGGTCATCCGGTTTGCGGCAGGGCCCCATTCGGTCGGCCTGCAACATACCGATCAGCCCTATCGTGACGGCCTGCCATTCGTGGTTTCGGACGATCTTACATTCGAGGAGAACATGACCCTCACTGTTGACCTGCCGACGAACCTGCTGGGTTGGGGCTCACTCCATTGCGAGGATTTGATCGTTGTGACCAATAGCGGTGCCGAGCCGCTGGCCACCGCTGATGGCCCGCTAGTCGTGATTTAGGCTCCGCTTCTTCTCTAATGAATGACCGCGCAGCGAGGCATAGCCTTCGAGGCTTGGACTCAGCCATAAGCACCTTGCGGTTCAGTTGGAAAGTCGCTTGCGGCTTTGGTGTCATCGCCTGGCATCAGATCTGATTGCCAAAACCGTGGCGCTCGCCAGTTCACGGAAGTCTCGGCGAAATCTGGAGCCGTCATTTCAAGATAGCGCAACCGTTTCATCTCGCGGCGTCCGCGGGTAACGGTTTCTAAAATCAGTCCGCACGCCAATGCCAGGAAGGCCAGCACAGTGTGTAAGGGGTGACGTGCTTTGAGAGCATGACGGCGCGAAGCTTGCGGGTCTGTTCAGCGCAAAGAAGACAACGAGATTCGATCAAAGGCCAGGGCCAACTTTTTTCTGCGCAGGTTGCAGAAGAACTTGGACCCAGTGTTTAAGCTTTTTCTTTGACATGCGCGTGACTGCGCGATGACAGTTTTGGGACGTGTGCCGACCCGCGCACGCATGCCGTGGTATGGGTACGACTCACGTCAGCGTATCTCTGCTGTAGCCGCCTTGAGCGATTCGGCATTGGGTGCAAAAATTAGCAGCACGCATGTTTATTGCTGAATACCGACCACACTGTGGTCGGTATGACCTGTATTTTTTATATTAACAGGGCGCGGCGAGCAGCTTTTACTCGAACAAGCTCGAGACCGAGGCTTCCTGGCTGGTGCGCTTAATGGCTTCGGCCATCAGTGAGGCAATCGAAAGCTGGCGGATGTTGTCGGCCAGGCGCACGGCTTCGGTGCCCTGAATGCTGTCGGTGATCACCAACTCTTTGAGCGGCGAGGACGTGATGCGGCCCACAGCGCCGCCTGACAAAACGCCATGGGTGACGTAGGCCGATACCGACTTGGCGCCTTCTTTCATCAATGCCACGGCGGCGTTGCACAGTGTGCCGGCAGAGTCGACGATATCGTCCACCAAAATGCAGGGCCGATCTTTGATGTCACCAATGATGTTCATGACCTCGGACTGACCGGCCTTCTCGCGGCGTTTGTCGATGATGGCCAAGTCCGCATGGATGCGTTTGGCGATGGCGCGCGCACGTCCCACACCGCCGACATCGGGCGAGACGATCACCAGCTGCTCGCCCTTGTAACGTTGCTGAATATCGGCTGTGAACACCGGCGCGGCGTAGAGGTTATCGAGCGGGATGTCGAAGAAGCCTTGAATTTGGCCCGAGTGAAGGTCGAGCGTCAGCACACGGCCTGCACCAGACCGGGTAATCAGGTTGGCCACCATCTTGGCCGTAATGGGCGTGCGGCCACCGGTTTTGCGGTCTTGGCGGGCATAGCCGTAGTAAGGGATCACAGCAGTCGCGCGTCGGGCCGAGGCGCGGCGCAGAGCGTCCAGCGTGATCAGCAGTTCCATCAGGTTGTCATTGGCGGGGTAGGAGGTGGGCTGGATGACAAACACATCCTCGCCGCGCACGTTCTCATGGATCTCGACGAAGATCTCCATGTCCGAGAAGCGCTTGATACTGGCATTGGTTAGCGGCAGGTGCAGATACGAGGCAATGGCCTCAGCGAGTGGTCGATTACTATTCCCCGCGATGAGTTTCATCGACACTGCCCCGTTACGCTCAAGCGCCTCAAAAAACGGCCCCACACCGTCTTCAGCGCGGCGCAAACTAACAACCTGTCACGGCCCTGTAAACCAGTGGAAACGCACAGAATGCATAGGTTTTTGCAACTCAAAATCCCAGCGCGTCAAAATCGGGGTGCGGTCGTCAATAACTGCAGTAATTGGGGCAGCCCGGCGTCGGCAATGGCGAACGCGGTTGGCCCCCATCTCGCCTCCAAAGCTCCTCGCGGAATGGTATTGGTCAGCTTCACCTCGCCCAGGTCGGTGCCGTCTTGTGATATGGCCCGCCAGATTATCGTGACAAAGTCTTGACCATTGATCGAGGGCTCGATCTCGACACGGCTCATGAGAACGACCTCGGGATTGATGTCGTCACGTTTGGCCCCGTTGGTCAGCAAGACTTCAAGGGTTGCCAGTTGTAAGGCTTTCTGGCCATCGCCCGGTGCCCCCTCAACGGGTTTGACCGTAATGCGCAGTGGCTTTGGCGCCTCAGTTGAAGTGACGGCTGAGGGGGCCGCGCTCACTCCGCCTGCGGCCTGGTTGGTGCTGCCATCAATAATGCCCGCAATAGCAGCCGCTGCATCGCGACCCAAAGCTGCCGCCGTGGCCGCACTTCCGGTGTCCCAGTCTTGCGCTGGCACGGAGATGGCCTGGAGGTACACGCCTGCGTCTTGTCCACGCCGGGACTTTAGCCTCCACAGCACATCGGCGTTAACCAGGCCATCTTGCCGTTTGGGGTCGATGATGCTGCCTTGCAGTGTAAAGCCCAAGCCGGTGTTGATGGCGGTAGCCTCCGCGGGGATCTCATATTTTTTCAACTCTCCGGCAATGGCTTTGGTGAAGGCGTCGTTGAGGGGTTGAGGCAGGCCGCTGATCGGCACAATGGCGATGCCGACTGCTGAGGGAACGTCCAACATGGCAATATCGGACGAGACCTTCTGGGTGCCTTGAAACGGCTGGGGAATCGGCCCGCACCCCGCGCTCATGACAGCTAAGACCAACGCAAGGCAGACACGCTTCATCTTTTATCTCGCAACAATGGCAATGGCTGACAACTGGCGACCATAATCGGCCTCGCTGCGCAGCACCGAGCGCCGATAGCTAAAGAATTGCGCCTCTTCGGTGCAGGTATCGTGTCCGCTTACAACCACTTGTCCCACGCCCGCAGCCTTCAGACGATCAGCGGCGAAGGTAGCCAAATCGAAATGGCTGTGGCCATTGGGCTTTTGATTGCTGAAGTAACGCGCATAGGTTGCATCTCGGGCTAGGAAGTGCGCCGAGAATTCAGGTCCCACCTCATATGACTCTTTGCCAATACAAGGGCCGACCGCAGCGATGATTTGACCGCGCGCGGCACCCAGCAACTCCATTTGCTGCACCGTGTTTTCCAAGACGCCCTCGAAAGCTCCGCGCCAGCCCGCATGAGCCGCTGCAACTACGCTGCCCGAGGAGTCGCCAAATAAGACAGGCACGCAATCGGCGGTCAGAATGCCAAGGCTGAGCCCCGGTGTGCGCGTCACCATGGCATCGGCCACGGGGGCGTCTGACCATGAAATGGGTGCGTCGACGACCATCACATCGGGCGTGTGGCGCTGTTTCACCGTGACCAGATGTTGCAGCGCTGTGCCGACGGCCAAGGCGCAAGCTTCGCGGTTGCGATCAATCTGCGCCTTGTCGTCACCCGTTCGATAAGCGCAATTGCGCTGGCCCAATGTCTCACCTGGACCATTGCGCGTAAAAAAACCGTGCTGGATTCTAGGAATGCGCGCGAGCGCTTCAATGGAGATCATGATCCGAACTTTATCATGGAAAGCCCTCAAGCCGAGGTAATGACGGATCAGCCAGCGTGATGACTTTAAACAGCACGCCCATGCCGTGGGGCTCGGTCAGGCGGCGCACACCTTGCTCAATTGTTTGGGCAACATCAGCAGGTTTGCCCCGTGCCAGTTGAACTTGCCGCAGGCCGATGCCCAGTTGTCGCAACCAAATGCCTTGCTCGATGGGCCCAAAAACACAAACACCGGCGCTCTTGGCCATTGCTTTGACATGCGCAAAGTCCACATGCGCCGTCATGTCGGCTTCACCCGGGCTTGTTAGGACGTTGTGGTAACTATGGCCTTTCACAGCTTGTAGGGTATCGCCTAATCCTGAAGCGCTGTGACCATAGTCGATTAACAGCGCAGCCCCAGAGTTGCGCGCAATGCGGTTGGCGATGTGTTTGACCAGCGCTGTAATCGCCTCAGAGAATTCAAAAATTGCACCCACCTCTGCTGTCACCGCGAGTGGAATGGGGATGGGAATATTGTCGGCAGGTCGTGTCGAAAAAGTAAGCTCGCCACGGCCATCAAGCGTGATCACCCGTTCGGCCCAACCGTCGTTGGTCCTTTGATACTGCCGGACGGGCAGGGCATCTAAAAATTCGTTACCGATTATAATGACAGGGCCATCGGGCACGGTCGCCAGATCGTCGTGCCAGGTGATGTCGTGGTTGCTCAGGGTTTTCTTTTGAAGCGCACGTAGCGCAGGGCTGCGTTCAACCAGATGAATCTTCGCCGCAGCGACAAAGCCGTGTGCTCCCTTAGTGGCGCGCAGGGCATCGGCCATCAAGGTTCCTCGCCCTGGTCCACATTCGACAAGGTGAACGTGGCGGGGTGAGCCCATCTGTTGCCACGTCACCGCGGCCCACAGGCCCACGATCTCGCCAAAGGCTTGGCTGATCTCGGGTGCGGTCACGAAATCGCCGCCGCGACCGAAGACGTCACCGCGTGCGTAGTAGTCCGTGGCCACAGCGTTCATGTAATCGGCAACCGAGATGTATCCGTGACGTTGGATCTGCTCTCGGATGGTCTTGGTCGTCAACGAGATGTGTTCCGAGCTCATGCCTTGCGTGCGGCGTTGTGGGCCCGCCAGATGCAATAGATACCAAACAGCACCATGGGTACCGACAGGAGTTGCCCCATAGTAAAGCCCATGGCGAGAAAGCCGATGTGTGCGTCGGGTTCGCGGAAAAACTCATCGGCGATTCGAAACGCGCCATAGCCGATCAAAAATACGCCCGTCAGGATGCCTGGCTTGCGGCGGATACCCTCGTTGCGTGAGAGAAGCCAGATTATGCCGAACAAAACCGGCCCTTCCAGGAACGCCTGATAAAGTTGGCTGGGGTGGCGCGGGATGTCGCCGCCACTGGGAAACACCATCGCCCAGGGTAGGTCAGGGGCAACGCGGCCCCATAGCTCACCATTGATGAAGTTCGCGATCCGCCCGAAGCACAGTCCAATCGGCATGACGCAAGCTACGCCATCTGAGATGTACCATTGCTCGATCTTGTATTTTCGCGCGAAGAGCATGATGGCCAAAATCACGCCCAAGAGCCCGCCATGGAATGACATGCCGCCATTCCATGTTTGCAAGATGGTGATGGGGTCCGCGAAGTATTCTGCGGGCTTGTAGAAAAGCACATAACCCAAGCGACCGCCCAAGATCACGCCCAGCATCGCCCACAGGAAGAAATCATCGACATGCTCAGGTGTCATCAAGGCCGGCGGCTTCTGAACGAGACGGCGCATATACCAGAGGCCGCCGAACAGGCCCGCCACGTAAGCGAGCGCATACCAACGGATCGCGAATGGTCCGACGGCGAAGATGACAGGGTCGATATTGGGGAAGGCAATGGCAAACACGGTGTAATCTTCTCTGAGATGAATTGGATGGTTTGATTTTCGCTGGTATTGTTGCCCGCGTCCACCCCGCACCCCATATGAATGGGGCAGGTACCACTAGACACCGGAGACGATCATGCAAACACAAAATAGAATTTTCGATGACCTCGCCAAAATGGCGGGCGGGGCGCTCAGCGCACTGTCGTCGCTGAAAGAAGAGATCGAGGCCATGATCCGTGATCGTCTCGAGCGCACCATGACAGATGCAAATTTTGTACGCCGCGACGAATTTGAAGTGGTCAAAGCCATGGCCGCACTGGCGCGCAGCGAACAAGAGAAGCTTGATGCACGCCTTGCCGCGCTGGAAAATGCACCTGCACTAAAGAAAAAACGGCCCAGTGAGTCCTGATCAGGCGTTCATTCACAGGCTGAGAAAGCCGCAACTGATTCATTCGACTCTTTTTTAGGCGTTATCCACAAGCCCCACGCCTCCGCAGGAAACGGCTAGATTTTGTGTTGCGGCCCCCACACCCCTCCTATATCTTGATTCAAGTTCGTTAAGTCCGGGAACGGAATGCGTTGGGAAGTCCAGACCCGGTTCGCAGGGGCTTTCGAGGGGAGTTGCATGCAGTCTGTTACACCGCGCCGCCAGGCCGTGAAGGTTGCGCACCCCGTCGACATCATTGAAGACATCATCGCTGACAAAGAATGGGTTTATGACCGCCGTTGCGAAACGGAGTTGGCTGTTGAAGCGCCGGGCACCTGGTGTGACTACGGCATGTTCTTTGCCTGGTCCGAGGACTTAAGCGCCCTGCATTTCTCGTGCGCCTTCGATATGCGCGTCCAGCCCAAGCTAATGGGGCAAATATACGAACTCCTTGCCAAGTTGAACGAGCGGCTCTGGATGGGCCACTTCGCCATTTGGGTGGAAGAGGGCATCCCCATGTTCCGCCATACCATCCGTCTCCAAGGCCCGGTCGATACCGAAACTATTACCGACATGATGGAATTGGCTATGACCGAATGTGAGCGCTACTACCCCTCGTTCCAGTTTGTCATTTGGGGTGGCCGCACGGCTGAGGACGCCATTGCGAGCTCCTTGCTCGATACTGTCGGCCAAGCTTAGGCCCGCCGCTCTTTTTTCTGCTCGCCTTTGACGCCAGAAGTTGTGGTAAACTACTAGTGGAGAGGGTTTGACATTCGCAAGGTCGCAATCCGGAATGGCATGCGAATGTTAGAATCGGACCACTAGCATGATCGAAGGCACAATTCTCCTCGTGGGTTGCGGCAAGATGGGCCAGGCTCTGCTTCAGGGTTGGTTCAAGGACGGCCTCAGTCCGGTGGATGTTATGATCGTCGAGCCTGCAGGGCGCGCCTCGATCCCGGTCTGTGAGCAGCATCGCGCGCTGAGCGTTTTGGCAAAAGCCTCGGACATTCCTCGCGATTTTAGGCCCGATGTTGTGATCTTTGCGATCAAGCCCCAAGTGGCGGCAAGTGTTATTCCCGACTACGCGCCGTTCGTCCGCCAGCACCCGGTCTTACTGTCTATTCTCGCGGGCAAAACCATCGACTTTTTTAAGACACATCTTGGTGCCGATGCGGCGGTGGTTCGCGCCATGCCCAATACGCCTGCTGCGATTGGTAAAGGCATCAGCGTCTTAATGGCCGCCCCCGAAGTGAGCCCTGAGCAACGTCGTGTCTGCGATGTGCTGATGAAGGCGGTAGGGCAGGTAACTTGGGTTACTGATGAAACACTGATGGATGCGGTGACGGCAGTTTCGGGCAGTGGCCCGGCCTATGTCTTTTTGCTTGCTGAGGCACTGGCCGACGCAGGGCGCGCAGCGGGGCTTGCCCCCGAATTGGCCGAGCAGCTTGCGCGCGCCACTGTTGCGGGCTCCGGCGCGCTACTCGATCATTCCACAGACTCTGCAGCCGTGTTACGGCAAAATGTGACAAGCCCCAATGGAACAACAGCTGCGGCGCTGGCCGTGCTGATGAAGAATCCGGGCCTTGAGAAATTGATGATCGACGCTGTTGCTGCGGCGACGCAGCGCTCACGCGAGCTATCAGGCTAAACGAGCTGCGCTGACACAATTTTGCCCAAAGCGTGTGAAAGCCTACAAGATATTGCATTTAGGATTACGATGGCACGTAAACCGAGCACTCAAAAACCAAGCCCGAAACAAGATGCCAATCCCATGGCGCGCATTCTCGATGCCGCGCTTCATGAAGTGGCGGCCAAGGGCTGGCAGCATCTTTCGCTCGAGGCTGTTGCGCGCCGCGCAGAGATGAGCCTTGGTGATGTTTTAATTCACGTTCCCACCACGGCGCACATCTTGGCGCGGTTTGCTGACCACCTGGATCGTGCAGCGTTGTCGAATGTGAAAGATGTCGATCACTCGCAATCTGTCAGAGATCGGCTGTTTGATCTTTTAATGCGCCGGTTCGATGCCCTGCAGGCTCACCGTTCAGGGGTTGTCGCGTTGATGACGGGCGTGATGCGCGAGCCAGGGGATCTCGCGATGCTGATGGCCCGATTGTCGCGCTCTATGACGGCAACATTGTCGGCCGCAGGGCTTGCGCCGTATGGTCTGCGTGGTCTCGCTCAAATCATGGGGCTTAAGGCGGTGTATCTTTCAGCGCTACGGGTTTGGCAAAAAGATGAGTCTGCTGACATGGCCAAGGTCATGGCTGCGTTGGATCGCAGTCTTGGTTATGCCGAGCGCGCGGCTCAGTTCTCGCTCAGTCGTTTTGCCCAGAGCCGTGCCGCCCCTGAAAAGGCGCCGCCAAGAAACTAAAGTGGGATGCGAACGTAGACGCGCAATCCGCTATGGGCGCTGTCGCTCAGTGAAATTTCTCCGCTCATACCGCGAACGGTGTCACGTGCAATCGTCAGGCCGAGGCCAACGCCACCTGTTGTTGGGTTACGAGATTCTTCCAAACGGGTGAAAGGGCGAAACACGTCTTCACGTCGATCAGGCGGAATTCCGGGGCCATCGTCGTCAACGATAATCTCAAGAGTCAGGTTTTTGATTTTAGCGATAACCCATACGTTCTGAGCGTAACGCACGGCGTTGCCAATCAGGTTGTTGAGACAGCGCTCAAAGGCAACCGGGCGCAAGGGGACACTCTGTTTCGCCTGTTCAATATCCAAAGTGACGCTTGCACCATCGCGCCGATATTTTGTGGCGATGCTTTCCAGAAGTTTTCCGGCATTCGTCGCAACGCTTTCTTCGTCACCTTCGCCGCGCGCAAATGACAGATAGGCGTCGAGCATGCGTTCCATTTCTGCGGCATCGCCCTTCAGCGCAGCAATTTCACCGGACTCCACGCCCGGCTTGAACATTTCAAGTTGGAGCTTCATGCGCGTGAGTGGGGTGCGCAAATCGTGCGACACGCCAGCGAGCATCTCAGTCCTTTGCGTGATTTGCCTTTTAATGCGGCTGCGCATGACGTTGAATGCACGTGCAGCTTGACGGACTTCAAAAGCACCCTCGGCGGGGAAGTCTGCGATGTCTCGACCTTTGCCGAACTCATCGACGGCGTGGGCGAGCTTACGAACGGATTTCACCTGGTGGTGCAAAAAAGCGGTGGCCACTCCGAACAGCAAAATCGACGATCCGACCATCCAAATGACAAAAACATATGTTGTCGAACTAAAAAGCCGGCGCCGTGGGGCTAAGACGTTCAGGACTCCGCTTTCTAGCTGAACGTCGATCAAGATCATTTTGTCGGCGCGATGAGTGACGAAATCTATTCGGAACGGCCGTTGCAGAGATTCTGTGATCGCCTCTGCCAAAACGTCTCCGGCCACAATGCTATTGTCTTCCGGGTCTGAATCAAGAGCATGATCACCCGTTATTTGAGCATTGGCTTTGTAGCTCAGGTCGAACTTAAGCGTGTTTTTTGTGTTCTGCTTGAGCCAGTTAAAATTTTCTTCACCTGGATAGTCACGAATGAAATTGGCTAAGGCCGCGACATCGCCAGCAAGGCTTGCGGCCATGCGTCGCGACAGTGTGTCCCAGTGATTTTCGTAAAAAATGTAAGTCGATATGATCTGAACAACGATCAGCGGAACAACAATAATCAAGCTTGCGCGTGCTTTCAGTGTTCGTGGAGCCCACCGGTCCCAATCGATACGCATGCGGCCTGACTTGTTGGCTATGGATTTCGTGCTGGTGTCCGTTTGCTCGGTCATGATTTGGTCATGGGCTTAATCTGCACGCAGCAAGTAGCCTGTACCGCGCACGGTTTGAAGATAGCGCGGCTGGCGGGGGTCAGCTTCGAGCTTGCGCCGGAGCCGTGTAATTTGAACGTCGATGGTTCGCGGATTCGAGCCCTCCTCGGCGGCTGCGGCCAATACCATTCGATCAACGGGCTCGTTAATGTGGTCGACCAAAATGCGCAACAGCGCCGCTTCACTTACCGTCAGGTGTACAGGCTGGCCCTCATTACTCAGTTGATGGCGGGCCAAATCGTAGCGGCAGGTGCCGAACTTCAATTCCAGCCGCGTGGGTTCCTCATGTTGTGGTGTGCGACGCAGGATGGAGTTCACGCGAAGCAACAGTTCGCGTGGTTCAAATGGCTTTGACATGTAATCGTCTGCGCCATGCTCTAAGCCTTGAATACGCTGCTCGGCTTCGCCCATGGCGGTCAGCATGAGGATGGGAACCTCTGACGATTTGCGCACCGTTTTAATGAATGAAATCCCATCTTCGCCGGGCATCATACGGTCGATAACCAACATATCGAATCTCAAACCGCTCATGTTCCGCCGCGCCTCAGCCGCGCTTTGGGCAGCGCTCACCATGAACCCATTCTCTTTCAAGTATCGAACGAGTAACCTGCACAGCCGCGGATCGTCATCGACCACCAAAATATGGTTTTTCGATATCTCTAAATCAGTGCCCTGTGTGTTCGCGTCTGAGGTCATGCTTTATAGTAGCTGGATATCGAGAGCACGCCCATATCCGAGTGGCCCTATTCTAACATTCGCATCCCATTTCTGGTCGCGATTTTGCTAAGTTTCTTTTTGCTTATCTTTTGGTTGTCGCGTCTGTGAAACGTCGGCGGGTATCGTCATTCATGATGCCCAGCATGACGTCACGAAAACCAGCAATCGAAGTGGCATCGACAGCTTTGTACGCCGTGGTAATCCGCGCACGCTGTTCTGTAGTCAGGAGCCGTTCCAGTTCATGCCCTTTGGGGGTCAATTGCAACAGGCGCTGCCGGCGGTCGCGCGCCCCAGTTTTTTGGAGAATGTATCCTTCACGCACAAGCTGGCCCAGGACCCTCGATAAGCTTTGCTTCGTAATGCCAAGAATGTCCAAGAGTTCACTCACCGTGATGCTCATTCGCCGTCCCACAAAATAGACTACGCGGTGGTGGGCGCGCCCAAAGCTCTGTTTGGCCAGAATGGCATCGGCACGGGCGGTGAAGTCGCGATATGCAAAGAACAGGAGCTCGATGGCTTGGCGCACGCTTTCGTCTTTTTGCAAGATGGGCTGTGATTTTCTAGGGTTTGCAGCCATTAGGGTCAGCCTTTACAAGGAGATGGCTTCGATAATATGTCAGTATTATTGACATATTAATCGGTCAGCGATAGCGTATGGAAGTTACGATTTGCCTCTATTAAGCGTAATTAAATTACTTTCGATGATCCCGGCCCACAAGACTGCTTTGGCGACAGATTGGAGAGAGCGGCAATGACCACCCCGACCTTTGACGACCGTGATGGCTACATTTGGTTCAACGGCGCTTTGATACCCTGGCGCGACGCGAAGGTGCATGTCCTCACTCACGCCCTTCATTATGCCAGTTGTGTGTTTGAAGGCGAGCGCGCCTACCGCGGGAAGGTGTTTAAATTGGAAGAACATACCGAGCGGCTATTCTATTCTGCGGGCGTGCTGGACATGAAAATGCCTTTCACACACCAACAAATCAACGATGCCACCTACGAGACCATTCGCGCCAATGGCCTGACCGATTGCTACGTGCGCCCTATGGCCTGGCGCGGCAGCGAAATGATGGGCGTGGCTGCGCAAACCACCAAGACCAATGTCGCCATCGCCGTGTGGCAGTGGCCGTCCTACTTCTCGCCCGCCGAGCGCCTCAAGGGTATCCGCCTTGATATGGCGACCTGGCGTCGCCCGCACCCCGACACCGCCCCGGTGAAGGCGAAGGCGGCGGGCCTGTACATGATTTGCACGCTGAACAAGCACGCCGCCGAGCGCAAAGGCTATGACGATGCGTTGATGCTCGATTGGCGCGGCCAAGTTGCTGAAGCAACGGGCGCGAATATTTTCTTCGTTATCGATGGCGACATACATACGCCGACGCCGGATTGTTTCCTCGACGGCATCACGCGGCGTAGTGTGATCGCGCTGGCCAAGGCACGCGGCCTCAAGGTCATCGAGCGGGTGATCATGCCCGAGGACATGTCGAAGGCGACCGAGTGCTTCTTGACGGGCACCGCAGCCGAAGTGACGCCTGTGCGCGAGATTGGGCAGTATAAATTTACGCCAGCAGATGTGTGCCGCAATTTGATGGCCGACTTTGACCTAGCCGTAGGAAAGGTTGAGGCAGGGAAGTCCTCCGTCGCCTAACTGCGGCTCTGCCAACGCTCGGCGCGAGACTCGTCAGACTCTTTGGCTTCGACCCACTGCGTGCCGCCGGGCCCTGTTTCTTTTTTCCAAAATGGGGCTTTGGTCTTTAACCAATCCATCAGAAATTCGCATGCCGCAAAGGCATCGCCGCGATGGGCACTGGCGGTGGCGACAAACACAATAGCCTCGGTTGGCTTCAACACGCCAAAGCGATGAACGATGCAGATATCGTCAAGCGGCCATCGCTGTTGAGCCTCGCGTGTCAAATCCTGCAGTTGGCGTTCGGCCATGCCAGGGTAATGGTCAAGTTCCATGGCTGTGATGATTTTCCCTGTTGCACGGTCATGGCCTTGAAAATCGCGCATTTGCCCCGTGAATGAGCAGATGGCACCTGACAATGGATTGCGTGCGCTGAACTTTGAAAGTTCATGGCCTTGGTCAAAGTCCTCGCGTTGAACACGAATATCGGGTGTCATCACGCCAGACCACCCGTGACGGGAGGGAAAAATGCAATTTCCTTGGCCCCGGTAATGGGCAAAGAATGATTGCTATGGATTTGATCGATGGCGGCGCGGATCAGCTTGCGATCTGCAAAAGCAGCCGCATGGCCAGCGCTGCGTTGCGACAGCCAGTCCATTAATTGATTCACAGTTTGAATCGTGTCTGGCGGGCTCACAGCTTCCTCACCAATGCCAATGCGTTCTCGTAGCCACGCAAAGTAGAGAATGTTCACAAATTTATCCTGATGACTTTGCCGAAGGTGTATCGCTCGTTTCAGGGGGTAAGGGCGTGCTGCCCTCTGCCACATACGCCAGCCCGGAACGCAGGTAGTCATGGCCCGTAATCAAGGTGATCGCAGCGGCGATCCAGATTCCAATTTCGCCAATTAACTCTGCGGGAATCCATGACGGTGCGTCGCTGCCGACAATCAGAAAACCCAAGGCAACCATTTGCACGGTGGTTTTTGCCTTGGCCAGCTTAGTTACGGGCACACTAACGCGAAGTTCGGCTAAAAACTCGCGCAAGCCCGAGACCATGATTTCCCGTAAAAGAATGACAAGCGCGGGCAGGTAGGACCACGGCCCGACGCGGTCGAAGGCCACAATCATGAGCAGAACAGACGCAACCAGCAGTTTGTCGGCGATGGGGTCGAGAAAGCGGCCGAGGCGCGAAACTAATTTCTCACGCCGTGCCAAGTAGCCGTCGAAAAAATCTGTAATGCCCGCCAGCGTAAATAAAGCGCAGGCCGTCCAGCGTATCGTCGGGCTATCGAAAAAAAACAACGCCACGACCACCGGAATCACGGCAATCCGCAACAGCGTCAGAATATTGGGCAAATTCCACAAGATCGTTTCTCCACCCGCGTGTGTCTGCGGCAATGCTAAATCTAACCTTCCGCGTGGAAATGGTCATAGATTTTTTTTGCCATAGCGGCACTAATTCCAGACACAGACCGTAGATCGTCGATCCCCGCATCGGCCACGGCACGGGCAGAGCCGAAATGTCGCAGGAGAGCCTTCTTTCGCGAGGCCCCGATTCCGCTGACATCGTCCAAGGTCGACTGTCCCATCCCCTTCGCGCGCTTAGCCCTATGGGTTGTAATGGCAAACCTGTGGGCCTCATCGCGCAAACGCTGCAAAAAGTAGAGAACGGGATGGTTGGGGGGCAGCATGAAAGGCGATTGACCGGGGACATGGAATTGCTCGCGCCCCGCATTGCGCTCGGGACCTTTAGAGATCGCCGCAATTGTAACGTCGTCAATTCCCAGATCGGCCAGAACTTGTAACCCGACACTGAGTTGGCCTTGCCCGCCATCAAGCAACACCAGATCCGGCCACTGGCCTTGCGATCGCTCTGGATCTTCCGTTTGGGCACGTGAAAAGCGCCGGTGTAAGACTTCGCGCATGGCGCCGTAATCATCGCCGGGTGCCAGGCCTTGAGTTTTGATGTTGAATTTCCGGTAGGCATTTTTGATGGGGCCGGCGGGCCCGGCGACGATCATGGCACCCACCATGTTTGTCCCCGAGATATGAGAATTGTCGTAAACCTCAATGCGCTCGGGCGTGGCTGCCAGTTTGAAAATCTCCGCCGTCCCCTCCAGCAATTCACGTTGCGCGCTATTCTCAGCGACGCGCCGTAACAAAGCCTCGCGCGCATTTGTGGTGGCATGATCAACGATCTTTTTGCGATCTCCTCTTTCTGGCGTGCCGATGATGACTTTGCGATCAGCTCGGATGGCCAATGCATCAGCAACGAGTGCTCGATTCGGGATCAGTGCGCTGAGAAGGATTTCTTTCGGCGGCGGGTAGGCGGCATAGAACTGGCCCACAAACGCCTCGAGAATGGCGCCATCACTGTCTTCCGCCACGTGGGACGGAAAATAAGCGCGATTGCCAAAATTCTGCCCGCCGCGAAAGAAGAAAATTTGCACACAGCTTTGCCCGCCCGCACGGTGTAGCGCAATCACGTCAGTTTCAGCCATCCCAGAGACATTGATGTCCTGATGCGATTGAACAACGGTGAGTGCGCGGATGCGGTCGCGAAACTGCGCGGCTTTTTCGTATTCGCGCGCAGCGCTGGCTGTATCCATTTTCTTGGCTAGCTCGTTTTGAATCGCGCGGCTATCGCCATGCAAAAACTCACGCGCTTGTCGTACAAGATCGTTGTACGCGGCTTCTTGCAGTTTACCCACGCAAGGCGCCGAGCATCGCTTGATCTGATGAAGCAGGCAGGGCCGTGTGCGATTTGTAAAGACCGCATCGGTACAACTGCGAAGCAAAAAAACTTTCTGTAGCGTGGTGAGCGTCCGATTGACCGCGGTGGTTGAAGCGAAGGGGCCGAAGTATTCGTTGCCCTTCACGCACCCGCCCCGGTGTTTCAGAATGCGGGGGAAAGAATGGCCGCCGGTCACCATGATGTAGGGAAAAGATTTATCATCGCGCAGCAAGATGTTGTAACGCGGCTTGAGCCGCTTGATTAGGTTGCTTTCCAGCAGCAAGGCTTCCGCCTCGGTGTGCGTCACAACAATCTCGACGTGGTGCGTTTCGAAAACCATGCGCTGTAATCGCATCGGCATGCGTTTAATCCGCATATAGGATGACACGCGTTTCCTTAGATTCTTGGCTTTGCCGACATACAAAGCATCACCATTTGTATTGAGCATGCGGTAGACGCCAGGTGTGCCGGGGAGTGTCGCGGCGACTTTCGTCAATACCGCGAGGCCTTTGCCCGCGCGGTCGGCAATGTCAGCCCCCGGCTCTAACGCATGAGGCGCGTCTGCTGATGTTTTGTCGGGGGGCTGCGGCGCGCTGGTCATGGTGCTATCTGAGGGCAGTGCTCAGAGACGTCAATCTCAGTGTCTCAAGACTGTCACAGAGTTCAGGCGTTAATGATATCCTCAAAATCTGTGGATAAGTCTGTCGATATCTCGGAGAAGGGCCGGTTCGCATGTCACAGGGCCTTGGTAACAATCGCTTCGCCTGTTTTTTGTGCTGAACCAGAAAAGCCCTGATCGACCATTCACTTTGCTTTGTATATTCCGGCATTCACACCAGCCGGGCCAAGTTTTTGGCACTCAAAACAGGGCCTTGAGCTGAAACCCAGCCATGTGAACAACTTTTGCCAGTCTCACCCTCGATCATTCTGAACATCACCGAAAATGGCGGATTTCCTAAGGTTTTGTTTCAGAATCCGAGAAGAAGCGCGCAAAAAGATCAAAAATGCTAACGCGCCATGCGCGTTCTCGGCGTGGCATAGCGCTCGATTTCGACGCCCACACTGGCAGCATCAGAAAAGACATCGAGTTTTTCGACCCGCACTCGTGCGGTTTTGGCCAGGCTATGCTGAAGGCAAATCTCGGCGACACGCTCGGCCAGGGTCTCAATGAGATTAATGGTTCCGTCAGCCACAATGGCGCGAATGCGGACGACCAAGTCCTCGTAACACAGGACGTTTTCCAGTTGATCAGAATGTGGCGACTCGCTTTCCAGTGCGCCGACATCGAGGTTAATTCGAATGCGCTGTGGCCCACGCTTTTCATGGGCATGGACGCCGATAATGCATGTGAGTTCCAGGTCCCGCACGAAAACA
This sequence comes from Rhodospirillaceae bacterium, assembly GCA_002737725.1. Classification (GTDB taxonomy): domain Bacteria; phylum Pseudomonadota; class Alphaproteobacteria; order Rhodospirillales; family Rhodospirillaceae. Next base: position 10,258 of record NSIP01000011.1, on the reverse strand, counting down.
TGGCGTATGCCCAGGCTGGCATCGGCGATTTTGAGAGGCTCAATCACCTGATTTTTGGTCATGTCGATTCAATCTTCCGGTTGGGCGTTTTGGTGGACTTGGCCCCATCCCATGTGTTGACCGCCATCGAGTGCGATCATTTGCCCCGTCATGGCGGGGGCCGCAAGAACAAAGCGCACGGCGTCGCAGATTTCAGCAGGGGTTGTGCCCCGTCCCAGCGGCATGCTGAGGCTTTGGGCGTCGAATTGGGCCTGGGTTTGCCTGGGGCTTGGCAATGTCGGTCCTGGACCAATGCCATTGACCCTGATTCGCGGGGCCAGTGCCATGGCCAGGGTTTGGGTCATGGCCCAAAGGCCAGCTTTGCTGAGCGTATACGAGGCAAAATGAGGCGTGAGATGCCACACCCTTTCATCAATGATGTTGATCACGCTGCCGGTCATGCTTGCGGGAAGCTGACTTGTGAAAGCTTGCGTCAGGAAAAAGGGCGCGCGGAGATTGATCGCCATATGGCTATCCCACGAGGCCAGCGTCGCGGTTTCGATATCGTCGCGTTCGAAAATCGAGGCATTATTAATCAAGCAGCCCAAGGGCCCGATCTGACGCGTTGCATGGGGGATTAAAGCTTCTAGGGCTTGCGGGTCTGACAAATCAGCATCGCAGGCCACAGCCCTGCCGCCCTTTGAAGCGATGCTGGCCAAGACCTCGTCGGCGGCTTGCGACGAGCCATGAAAATGAACGGCGACGGTCCACCCGTCCGCGGCTAAAGATTCGGCTATGGCGCGGCCGATTCGGCGCGCGGCCCCTGTAATCAGAACAGTCTTCGGCGTGGTCGATAGTGCTGGATTGCCCATTCATCGGCCCCTGATTTGGTGTTGCTGGTAGCGGCATTAGATGCAAAAGACAAGTCAATGACATCTCCTCCTCAAGATCAAGGCCCTGACGTCGCCCCGACGAAAACCAGTGTTGAAGCTGTGGCTCGGCGCTCAAAAGCGCTCGCAACATTTTTGTTGGCAGCGGTGCTGAGTACGCTTCTGCTTGTCGGCGCGGCTGTTTACTTGCTTTCGGCTCCTGATCCGATTGTACAACCCTTTTCGATCCCATCCGTGGCTCAGACCCCGCAGCGACCCGAAAATACGATCGCACTGATTGCCCCACGGGGCGTGATCGATGCTGATCTCTTGCGTGATTTTGAATCTGAATCTGGCAACAGTGTTGAGCTGATCTCCTACGATAATGAGGAATCTTTACTCAGCATCGCAGCGGACACAGCCTTGAATGCCGACGTTATTCTAGCAGCGGGGACAACCATCCAGCAGCTGCAACTCATGCGCAATGCTGGTTTGAGCGTCCTGCCAGCGCGCGCCATTTCCCATCTCGGTCGGGTTGATCCTGGACTGCGAACTATCGCCAAGACTTACGACCCCGCGGGCCTCTACGCCGTGCCCTATGCCTGGACGTCGGTTGGGCTTGGCATCCATCGTCAAGAGCTTATGTTTCGTTTGAAGGGATCTGAAGATATAGATAGTTGGAGCTTGCTCTTTGACCCTGCGCTTGTTGCTCAGCTGACAAGCTGCGGTGTGTATAGCGTCGATGCGCCATCGCTGGCCTTTCCAAGCGCATTGGTCTCTCTCAATTTGCCGCTCTTTTCGAACACGCCCAATGATGTCGAGCGTGCCTCGGCGGCGTGGGAGTCGATCCGCCAGCACATTACGAAATTCAACACGCGAGCCCTCAGTGAAGCTTTGGCGAGTGGCAAGGCTTGTTTGTCGCTGGCCCTTGCAAGTGATGTCTATCGTGCCCGGGCGCTAGCGCGTGACGCTGGGCAGAACTCCAATCTCGAATTTATTGTGCCGCGTGAAGGCTCTGTCTTGCGACTCTATATGCTGGCGCAACCCCGTGGTGCGCAAAACCCTGCACGCAGCGCAGCCTTAATCGACTATCTCTTCAGGCCTGAAATTAGCGCGCGGATGACGAATTCCTACTGGCTTGCGAATGCTTTGCCAGCATCACAGCTTTATATTCGTCAAGACATCAAAGACGACCCCCGTATTTATCCAGATCTCGGTGAGTTCGCGCGGTTAACACCCGAGACTAATCCCACACCAGCGATCATCAGCTTGCGCGAGCGATTCTGGCTGCTTATGAGTTCCGGGGCTCCCGCGCCTTAACGCGGTATCTCATTTTGGGTGAGGTCGCAGACGTTTCCGGAACTGGCCGGTAGGTGTCATCGCCAACCCCCGTTTAGGCTTTCAATGCCCGGACCGTATATTAAGCTATTGCTATAAATATATATTTTAGAATTTTGCGGGATAAAATTGATCCCCGGCATGGCGATCTTCTCAATTGCGAACAATTATCAATTGCAGTATACCCGCGCTCATGAGGCAGGCTCAGCGGCCTGTTTCGGTCACCACAAAGGTCTACATGTCCTCTGCACAACATATCCCTCTGGGTAGCCTCCAAGTTGGCCAGATGGCCCGGATTGTCAGCCTGGGTCGCACCAATCGCAGCTATCGGGAAAAACTCTTGGCCTTTGGCCTCACCCCCGGAACTTTAGTTGCAGTCGAACGTGTTGCGCCCATGGGGGACCCGATGGAACTGCGCGTGCGGGGTTTTGCATTGAGCCTGCGCCGTGGTGAGGCAGATACGGTGATGGTGGTGCGCGCATGAGCGACAAGGTTGTTACGGTTGCCATCGTCGGCAATCCCAATTGCGGAAAGACCTCGCTGTTTAATGCCCTGACCGGCGCGCGTCAGAAAGTGGGCAACTGGCCAGGCGTAACGGTAGATCGCAAGGAAGGCACATTCCAGTATGACGGTCGCCAGGTGCGGGTCATTGATCTTCCGGGTGTTTATTCGCTGGCCGTTGCTGGGGCCAGTTCCATCGACGAGCGCATTGCGCGTGACTACATCCTGTCGCAAGCAGCCGATGTTATCGTCAATATTCTGGATGCCTCCAACCTTGAGCGGAATTTTTATCTGACAACCCAACTGCTCGAGATGGGCGTGCCAATGATTCTGGCACTCAACATGATGGACGCGGCGCGGTCCAAGGGATTAGTGATCGACACACAGAGTTTCCAAGATCGCTTAGGGCTTCCTGTGCGCGGTGTCGTTGCGCCGACAGGCGAGGGGTTGGATCTGCTGAAGGCGGCGATGGCGGCTTCTGCAGTCCGTCAATACAAACCAAAGCTCAGCGTTGAGTTTGGAACAGCACTTGAAGCCGAGATCGTGCAGCTCGCAGCTCTTTTGCCGCAAAAAAGCAACTCAAACCCCACTTATGCACGCTGGACCGCGATCAAGCTTCTCGAGGATGATACCAGCGTAGCGGAGAAATTTGACGATTCGATCAAACAAGCCGTCGTTGCGGCGCAAGCGCGAATCAGTGATGCGACGAAAGAAGATACCGATATCTTGATCGCAGATCGCCGGTTTTCCCTCGCGCATGATCTCGTTCAAAGCGCAGTCTCTCGGCGTGGTATTGCCAGCCGTTCGATTACAGATCGTATCGACAGCGTGGTTCTCAATCGCGTTCTCGGCATCCCGATCTTTCTGGCCGTGATGTATCTGATGTTCCTGTTCACCATTGATGTGGGTAGCGCATTCATTGATTTCTTCGACATCCTAGGTGGAACGCTTCTGGTCGATGGCTTTGGGCATGTTCTTAAGTCTGTCGGATCGCCTGACTGGCTGGTGACGATCTTGGCTGGCGGCGTGGGCGGCGGCATTCAAACCGTCGGAACATTCATTCCTATTATTGGCTGTCTCTTTTTGTTTTTATCTGTGCTGGAAGACAGCGGATATATGGCCCGCGCGGCGTTTGTGATGGACCGCTTTATGCGCGCCTTGGGCCTGCCGGGGAAATCGTTCGTCCCCATGATGGTTGGGTTTGGCTGTACGGTGCCTGCCGTTATGTCCACCCGAACACTCGATAATCATCGTGATCGTGTGCTCACAGCCGTCATGTCGCATTTCATGTCGTGCGGCGCGCGGCTGCCGGTCTATGCACTGTTCGCTGCTGTCTTTTTCCCGGTGGGCGGGCAAAATATTGTCTTTCTGCTGTATCTCATCGGCCTCTTTTTTGCCGTTGCCACTGGCTTGCTGCTGAAGAACACCATTCTTTCGGGGCAGTCTGCGCCGTTTCTAATGGAGCTGCCGCTGTATCATCGCCCGACCCTGCGCGGCGTGTTGATCCGCACGTGGGAACGACTCAAATCGTTCGTCGTCAAAGCCGGAAAATTCATCGTCATGGTGGCGGTTGTTTTAACGTTCCTGAATTCTTGGGGGCGCGATGGATCGTTCGGCAATGAGAATACCCAAAACTCGGTTCTGGCCGCCGTTGGTGAAAGCCTCATTCCTGTGTTTAAACCCATGGGCATTCGTGAAGATAACTGGCCGGCTGCTGTTGGCTTGTTCACAGGCCTATTTGCCAAGGAAGTCGTTGTCGGAACGCTCGATGCTCTTTACAGCCAAATGGGAGCAGAGGCAGACGGCGCACCAGCTAAAGAGGAGGCGTTTGATTTGGTGGCGGGTGTTTCCGAGGCGTTCGCGACAATTCCGGCAAATCTCGCGACGCTCACGGATCGCTTGTTAGACCCCTTGGGTTTCGACGTCACCATAGCAGAAAATCTGGATCAAGCAGCAGAAAAGCAGGATGTTAAACGCGGCACGTTCGATGTGATTGCATCGAAGTTCGATGGCGGAATTGGGGCGTTCGCCTATCTCATTGCCATTCTTTTGTACTCGCCCTGCATGTCGGCCTTGTCGGCCTACTACCGCGAGCTATCAGCCGGATGGACGGCCTTTGTCGCGCTGTACTCAACTGCGTTGGGCTATGGTTTTGCGGTGCTCACCTACCAGATCGGCACATTTGAGCGCGACCCTAAAACAGCAACCATGTGGATCAGTATTATTTTAGGTTTGATTGCCGTCGGCGTGATCGCCCTCGTTGTCACGGGGCGTCGTGATCGTGCTGTTCAACTGGCTGCGGCGGAGTAAGCCCCAATGGTGCTCATAGATCTTCGGGACTACCTCACTTCGCGCAAGCGGGCCTCGATTGCCGATCTCGCTGGGCACTTCAGTATCGAAATCCCAGCCATGGAAGGGCTGCTGGCGACGTGGATGGCCAAGGGCCGTATTCGTCGATTGAAAGACCATCTGCCCTGCGGAACGTGCGGGAAGTGCGAGTCGTCTATTACGGATATTTACGAATGGGTCGGGATCAACGGCTGCGCTGACCCGCACCACGCGCAGCTCGTTCGCCAATCAAAGAACTAACGGTACGCAAACTCTGGCGAGGTCGAGATCAATGCGACCAGTCGGCGTAATTCGTTTTCCTGAGTTTGAACGCTGGCTGTTCCGCTGCCTAGATATGTCGAGATGCCAGTGCTTTGCGCTGCCATGGTGCGGAGTGCGGCATATCCCGCCGATGAGATTTGATAGCCAACCATGCGGCTGATCCAATCGTCGAGAAGGGCCGCAACCGAAGTTGTTGCGATAGATTCAGTACGCAAATTAACGCTTAAGGCACCGTTCGCCATGGCGGTCAGGCACGTATTCCATTGTGTCATCAACCCCGTAGTGCTCAGCCAGTAATCATTGTCGTCGGCCCACCCGTCTGGTGTACCCCAGAGGAACACTGAATCTTTGGTTCCAGCAAAGGCTGTCGATAACAGGCGGCTAGGGCGAATGCGCGAGTTCGTGGCGCGCGCAAAGGCAATAATTTTCTCGTAGGGACGGCGGACTTTGGTGGCGGTCCCTTGCATGATCTCGTTGGACATGAGGAATGTCTCCATGACCAGTTTGATCTGCTCTGGGCTTTGACGATTATCCAGCCAGGTTTTAATTGCTGAATCAATGACGGCCTTTGGCGGGTTGTCACCAAAAATACGCCGAGCGATCTTGGTAACAATAAACTTGGCTGTTTTTTCGTGCTGAGAAGCGATCTCAAGTACTTTGTTGCCCTGCATAATGCCGCCTGTTTGGTTTTCAGACGTTGCAGCGGGTTGCAAGCTGGCCAGATCGACGCCCAAAAACGAAGTCGCATTTCGATTATGGTAGGTGGGCTCGTACACGAAGTTACCACTCGTTGGTAATGACCTAGTGTTGGAAATGCGCTGCCCCATGCCAACTGTCCAGCCTGACAAAGCGCGACTTGCTTGCAAAATGTCTTGGTCCGAAAATCCGGCCGACTTCGTCCCGACGGCGCCTGCGCCTGCCCCGGTTGGTGTCGTGACGCCCAGGTAGGCGTCCGCTCCCATCGTGTGAAGTTCGAGCAATTCGCGCGCATAGTTCTCGTTGGGTGTCGTGGCGCGACTGACGGCATTATCGAGATAAAACAGCATCGCCGTCGAACGAGCATTGGCATTCACCAAATCGGTGAAGTTTCCCAACGCGTGTTTACGCATGACGCCCTGGTCATAAATCGGCAGCATGAACATCACCAGCGAACCTTTGGCGCTCGAAATATTGAAGTGGTTATGCCAAAAATCCGTCATGAATTCGCGGACCTGGAACGGGCTTTGGGTGTTGCGAATCCAGGTTGACGCCGTAACTTCTTCGGCAATGCGATTGATTTCGTTTTGAGGAAGCGTGCGCGTGCGGTTGACATCGTTATAAATATTGTTGAGTTCATCAGCCGTCATCGCCAGCGTATCGAGTGGGCGGTCTTCATCGACGGCTGGCCATGTCCCCTGGCTATCGTTGCGTTCGCCATATGTAATTCTTAAGGTGGCATCCTTCAGGGCCCGCGCTGTCAGAGAGTCGTCGCCGTTCGGTGGATTGAGTTGCTCGTCGACCCATGCTTCCCAGCCTATGGCGCTTACTTTTGCAACATCGCTGTCGCGCGCACCGAAAGTGACGCGATTGAGCGCAATGAATTTGGGGGTTGGTTTTTCGGGCAACATGTCGCCTCGGTTCGCTGGTTTGCGGTTTCTTCGGTTTCAGAGTCGCTAGGCTGATTTTCCACCAATGGTCCCGGTGTCGTTACCGGTGACAATGCCCATCGGGTCGTACTTCACGGTCGGGAACACTAAATCCAATCGGCGGGCCCCTTGGCGCTTGGCCAAGATTTCGCCAACGACGCGACGATAATCAGTCGTCACATCAAGATCGCCATTGAAGAGCTGATTTTGCGCTAGCCCCGGCCACGTTCCATAGATTTTTCCGCCATTGACGTTACCGCCCAGCACAAACATGTAGCCGCCAGAGCCATGATCGGTTCCTTGGCTGGCGTTTTCTCTGAACCGGCGACCGAACTCGGTCATCGTCACGAGCGTGAGGCGATTTTGGTAGTTCGCCATTTCGCGCCAGAACGCCCCAAGCGAACGGGCAAGATCTGAGGCCCGCGAGTTGAAGTCATTAATAAGATTTTGGTGGTGGTCCCAGCCGCCCATGTCGATGTGGGCAACTTCGATGCCGACGTTCATGCGCACTAGTGACGCCAACGAGCGTAATGAGGTGGTCAAGCTGCCGCCAGGGTATCCGTAATTCGTATTGTCGACAGAGAGCTTACTTAACCCAGTTTGCACTGAACTGATCGCATCGAGTGTTTGAATAACTTCTTGCGCATAAGGCGTAACGCCGCCGTTAAGTGCACGTATGACTGTGGCGTTTGGAGCGCCGCCCGAGACATTGAACGAAGAGGCATTCGAGATTGCGACGGCGTCTTTTAAGCCTAGAAACGATTCTGGATTATTCGATGATAATGCGACCGTGGCCAACGAGGTGGGCGCTCCAGCTAACGCTTTCGTGTGGCGCGCAAGCCAGCCGTCTGACGGCATTTTTTCGCTGCTGGTGACTCCTAATTCCGTAAATTCTTGGCACTCGAAGTGACTGCGTTCGGGCATGCGCAGGCCCGCCGCATGGACAATGGCTAATTTTTTAGCATCATAAAGTGATTTCAATTCGCTTGTGGCCGGATGCAGGAAGAAGTCTACGCCCTGCAAAGTGCCAACGCCTAAGCCGGGTGTGTTGCCATCGGTGCGAACACGGATGGTGGGGCGATTGCTGATATAGTTGGCATCGCCAGCCGGTGCGATCATTTGCAGGCCGTCAGACCCAAAGCGCAGATAAAGGACGACCAGTAAATTTTTATCTGCCGCACCATCTGCAGCGAAGGCCACCTTTAGGCCGGGCGTGATAGCGGCCATGGCAGTGCCTGCAGAGGCGGTACGAAGAAGCTCGCGGCGTGACAGCGTCATCTTTGGCTCCTGAACCGATCAAGTCTTACAGCTACAGTACTCTCAAAAACTTTAACTTCAATGTACTACAAATATGGCAGAATCGTTAAAATTTAATACGGCTTCTCGCGAAGGATTTGCCTTGAAGCATCAAGAAAAAGTGTAAAATTTTCTCAATTTCTCGCATTTGACAATCTATCAAACCAACGCTTTGTGGGCACGGCAGGTTGCACTGAGTTTCCCCTCAGGTCTTCGTTCCTGATCCTGCGCATAGCGCGCCGTCTGTTTTGTGCTGTCAGTCCGCCACTTCATGAACCTGGGGTTGTTGGTGCAGCAGTCAACTCCCTCGCCATAGAAAAAGGGCCGGGGTGTTTCCCCGGCCCTTTTGAGTAAAACGAATTTATAAGTTTAGAAGTTGTACTCGCCGGTCAACCCAAACTCACGACCGCGCGGCATCGATAATTCCAAGGCGCGGCGGTTGGCAAAGGGGTTGCCTGCATAACGGGCGACACTTGAATCAGCGCCACGGAACGCAGCGCCGGGTGTGCGATCATCGAACAGGTTGTTGGCATAGAGTGTCAGGTTCCAGGTCTTGGTCTCGACGCCGATTTTCGAGTTCACCAAGGTCCGGGCCCCAACCCACGAGATGTTGGCAATTTCGCTGTATTTCTTCGATTGGTACGACAAATCGGTGCGGAACAACCATTGGGCATCGGCCGTCAGGTCGTCGCGCCAAGCAAACCCAGCCGTGGCTGAGTGTTTGGGTACAGCAAGGTTGTGTTTACCTGCTGCATTTCCGTTTCCGGTGGCAAACGTAAAGTCTTGCTTGGGTCCGCCATTGGCTTCGATCATGTCATCGTTGGCCTTCTTGAAGACGTGATCGGCCATGCCGTATCCAGCGGTTAAGGTGAGATTGTCGGTGGCGAGGAGCTGGCCTGAAAACTCAACACCTTGGACGCGGCTCACACCGGAGTTGCGCTGAATGTTGATGGTGGTCGCAAGCGTAGTAGCAACACCGTTCACGACAGGCCCTGGCAGAATCACAGGCTCAATTTGATTGAGTTTCTGCTTCGTCCAATCGATGTAAAAGACATCGGCATTGATCGACGCCCGTCTATCTAGTAACTGTGACTTTACGCCCAGTTCATAACTGACATTCTTTTCGCTATCGATCAGAGTCTTGCCTTCGCTTTCCAACCGGGCGAAGTCCGCATCGGTCACGTTGGACCGCGTAAAGGCATTAGCATTGAAGCCACCGGGCAATGTGCCAACGGCATAACTGGCATAGAGCAAAGTCTCAGGGGTGACTTTGTAATCAATATGAAGGCGCGGCGTAAATTTCTTGATCGACGACTGCACCGGGCGTGTCGTCGCGATGTTGAATGGAATGCTGCGTTTGTCTTGGCCGTAGCGTGCTTCGGCACCGATGGTCAATTGATCGTTGATGTCAAACTCGGCTGAACCAAACACAGCTTTATAAGTGACGTAGCTGAGAGAATAATTCTGTCCGCCGACACCCCAGAAGTTGGCCGACAAATTATTTCCACCGATGCTGCGGGCGCGGCTTCTGGCGTCTCGGTTAAAATAGTAAGCGCCCGCGATGCCGCGCAAGCGATCTTCTTGTGGTGACGTCACACGGAATTCACCCGAGTAGTCGAAGGTGACGTCATGGGACTGGCTGCCGATGGCCGCACCCTCAATCACAGTGTTAAGGCCTGGGCTTGGCCCGTTGGCGGCCAAGCGGTCTGAATCAAGATTAAACTCGGCCTTATCGGCGTTGTACGTGGCCTGGGCCAGGATATCCCAGTCACTGTAGTTAAACTGAATGTCGCCCACGAAATTGCCGGTCTCGCGGAATTGGCCTGGTTTAGCCGGCGCGCCGTAGATGGTGATCGGCTGTCCGCCTTGCAACAACAATGTCCCGAAGGCGGGGTTTGCCGTACCAAAGGTTGCCGGGTTAGCCTGAGACGTAATGACAGGTGTCAGGTTAACGGCGAGGACGGTCACGCCCGTCCGAAGGGCTTCCAAATTTTGGCTGATTTGACGACCGCTAATTTTCAACTCACCGCAATTATATCC
>NSIP01000010.1 GCA_002737725.1 Rhodospirillaceae bacterium | reverse complement strand
CGTCCAGATATAGCTGATGTCGCCAGCCCACTTGTCAGTGCCATCCGCACAGCTTCTCGTCTAAATTCTTCGGTATGTATGCGTCCCATAATAACACTCCTTGATGCATGATAAATCATTCAAAGATGCGGAACTAATCCGTGACAAGACCACGGCTGGCTCTTTATTGAGCCCGCCGTTTTTTCTATACCGTGGCAAAAAGCGCACAATCGAGTTATGCAAAGCGCATGTATTATTTCGCATACGGCGCAAACCTGAATAAACGCAACATGCTGCGACGTTGCCCAGTAGCCGAGCCGCTTGGGGTTGCGACGCTGCGAGACTACAAGCTCTGTTTCAAGCGCTTCGCCGATATTGCTCCCATGCTTGGCGGACAAGTCATGGGAGCGCTGTGGAAAGTAACCCCCGCTTGTGTCCGTGCTCTCGATAGCTATGAAGGCTCTGACTATCAGCATTTAAAAGTGACCGTGCTATACGCTGGCCAAAGTGTCACAGCGACGGCCTATGCAATGGGAACGACCAGCGCGCTGGCACCACCCAGTATGGATTACTATCGTGAGCTCACGGTGGGTTATCGCGATTGGGGCTTAGATGAAGCACTGTTGCGCCGCGCACGCTATGACATCCTCAACGTAGGAACTGCCAAACCACCAGTCGAGCAAAATGCACCACCTGCGCCCATGGCTAAACGGCGATCCGCGCTTTGGGATCCTGCCGAGCAAAAAAGTGGTTCGCTGGGCGCTCTCACGCTTGGCCGGGGACTGCTCGGCGTCAAACGCCCGACAAAGGAGTAGCGATCCTTTTGCGAAGTTCGAGTGTGGTGAAAAGACTCATAGCCAGAAAAATAAAGGCACTCGACGCAAGAGCCGCAATGCCCGCCCCGTCAGCACCGCGACGATCGCCTAGAAAAATGAGCAACGGCAGGAATACCCCAAGAACAGCAACGATGTTGACCTGCAAAGGTATCCCCGGACGGCCCATGGCATAGAGTGCTGGATCCATGGAAAAACCAGCGATCGTTAGCGTTGCGGCAGCCACCAGTAACGTCAACACACCGCTCGCGGCCGTAAAATCAGCCCCGAAAATAAGCGAAAGAAAAGCTTCACCGGCGACATAACAAATCGCGAGCAAGGTCAGGCCCGCCCCACCGCCGAGCGCACCACTACGCAAGATAAGTCGCGGGAACGCATGCCAATGTGCCTCCGACCCGAGGCGCGCGAATTCGGGATAGATCGATTGATTGAGCATTTCCGCTGGCTTGGTGAGTGTGGTGGAAACATCTTTCGCGATTTTATACAGGCCTGCCGCCGTAGGCCCTGCAACAAATCCAACCAGGAACACCGCCATGTGCCCGGTCACGAGTTGCAATGACGAGTGAAAGTTCGAGACAATTGAAAATCGCCAGATGCTGTCGTGGCCGCGAGACAGCCCCCGAAAAGACCACGACATGTTGACCAGGCGGCCGCGGCGCGAGACTTCAAGCCAACCCAAAACAATCAAAGCAATTCCACCCACGCTCCCCGCAACAAACCAGGCCACCAGATAGCCCCAGAGCGGAGCTTCAAGCGCCAGGGCGATACTGACGCCGATCATGCGACATAACGGAGCGATACTGGCTTGAAACGTGAGGAGGTCGAAACGGTCAAAGAGCCTGAGCACGCCGATGGGCGTGGCGATGACGGTAAAGAGGGTTAGAAAACTATAGGCCTGAGCATAAACAACAACATCGCTATTCCATTTGAGAAAAGGACCGATCAGAGGAGCGGCGAGATAACCAACGGCCACGCCGATGACGATGCCGATCACGTCCAGCACCATGGTGAATTTGAGAAGGTTTTGGAATTCGCACGGATCTTCGCTTTTCAGGCTGATCGCGCCATAGCGAATGAGTGCTTGCCATGACTGAAATGTGGTGAGGCCAGAGATCACCAAAACGTAAGTCTGAACCAGCACCACGATACCGAAGACTTCAGCCCCCAGGCCCCGCGCCATAATGCTGAGCGTGATCAGGCCCATGACGCCATTGGCGGCCCGACCCGTGAGCATGAGCCCGGCATTCTTGAAAATGCGCCGAAACACGCCATCCGAAAACCAATGCTTGATCATGGCAAAGAGCAAGAAATTCTTCATTTCATGACAAATAATAGGGTCCGTCGATTTGCAGAGATAGGTGTAATGCCCTATGAAGCGCTCGCACAACTCTTGTTTTTGTTGACTGACCTTGCTCTGGGACGACGATGTCTCCTGACTATCATAAGTCATCCATCGAGTCTGGCATTGCCAACGTACAAAATGTGTCGGCGGCTTATGCCATGTGGGCTGTAAGTGCACCGCGTCATTTTGGCTCTGAGGCAACCCACCGCGCCAAGCGCGCTTTCATGGACGTGATCGCGTGCATGGTGCCTGGCGCCTTAGATGAGGCCGCACTCACGCTCAGGGCCGTGAGCAGCCAGTGGGGCGAAGGGCCCAGCACCGTCGTTGGCCAACAGCGTGGGCAGTCAGCCCCCCTCGCGGCGTTGGCAAACGGGACAGCCGCCCATGCCTTGGACTTCGATGATAATTTTGATCCCGCCAAAGCACACATTACTGCTGTTATGGCCCCGGCCTTGCTGTCGCTTGGAGAGGCTCGTGTGAAATCTGGCGCCGACATTTTGGAGGCTTACATTGTCGGGTTACAAATCGCCACACGCGTTGGTCAGGGCCTCAATCCTTTTCATCGCAACCGGGGCTGGCATGCGACCTCGACCGTTGGAGCAATTGGTGCGGCCGTGGCCTGCGGACGGTTGGTGGGCCTCAATCATATAAAGATGAGCCACTGCTTAAATATGTCCACCAGCTATGCCGGTGGATTCATGAGTCAGTTCGGCTCGATGACCAAACCCTTACACGCAGGCAAAGCCGCTGAGGCTGGCGTCGTGTGTGCGCTGCTGGCTGAGGCCGGCATGACAGCAGGGCACGAAACTTTGGATGGCCCGACTGGCATGGCGCAACTGATGGTCGGCCCCGACCTTGAGGAGCTGCGAACCAAGGCTGAGTTCAAGCGCGAGCATGGCCAGACCATGCGCTTCGAGACCGACAGCATTGGGGAACCACTCGCGATTCTTGCACACGGCTTAAAGGTTAAACGCTATCCGACCTGCGCCTCAACGCACCGCGCACTGGATGGCGTGCTACAACTGATAGCGGCCCATGGCATCAAGGCGAATGATGTGACGCACGTCGACGTCTATGCTCCCGTCTCTCACTTCAACAACTTAATGTATCGCGATCCGAAAGATGGCTTGCAGGCCAAGTTCTCGATGGAATTTTGCGTGGCCGTCGCGTTACAAAACAACAGCGTTGGGTTGAACGATTTTACTCCAGACGCTGTAGCAAGCAGCAGCTACCGCTCACTCATGCCCCACGTGCATCGTCATCCAGTGGCCAAATCAGAGTCGGAATTTGCCACCCGTGTCGAAATCACACTGAAATCGGGAGCCCAGCACTCTGTGAGTGTCGATGCCCCGAAAGGCCGCGCCGACAACCCGCTGAGTGATATGGAGTTGTGGGACAAACTTCGCCAATGCTGTCGTGGAATTCTTGACAGCACAGCGACTGAGCGCCTCGCAGAGGCGTTAGGCCAAATAGACGGCCCGCAACCAATTGCGACCTTGATGGCCTTGCTGCGTTAAAATACAAACAACCCGACACGGGTGAATTTGAAATAGCGATCATATGCCGGGCAAAAAGTTCACAGCACTCGTTTTGGCCGCCAGTCGTCGTGGCGCACAAGACCCCGTTGCTCAGATGCAAGGGTTGTCTCACAAGTGCCTTGTCACCTTGAATGGCGTGCCCATGGTCCAGCGGGTGATTGATGGCCTGCGCGGCGCCAAGAATGTCGGGCGCATTTTTGTATCCATCGAAAACGCAGATATCTTGCGCACGGTGCCTGCATTGGCCGCGCTGCTCGACAAAGGCGAAATCACAGCCGTACAGAGCGAAGGCAACTTAGCACAGAGTGTTTATCGGGCCGTCGGCGTCATCAATGACCCGTTTCCGCTGGTGATCTCGACAGCTGACAATGCGCTGCACACGCCGGAATTGGTGGATTACTTCTGCGATGAGATTAATAAGGGATCAAGCGAAGTCTTTGTCGGCATGACCCGAGCGCAGCTCATCTTAGACAAATATCCTGGTGGACAGCGCGCTTTTCACCGCCTGAAGGACGACGCCTATTCAAGTTGCAATCTTTATTGCATCAAAAATCAACATGGCCTGAAAGCTACTGAGGCATTTGCTACCGGTGGCCAGTTCGGCAAGAAGCCTTATCGGATCATCACAGCTTTTGGCATTCTCTCTTTCATTCTTTATAAACTTCGTCTTGTCTCGCTGAAGGGCGTCATGCGTCAGATCTCGCGCGTACTGAAACTCAACGTCGAAGCCACGCTGATTCCTTGGGCTGAGGGGCCAATCGATGTTGATAACGCCAAGGATTACGCCTTGGTCACCAGCATCCTGGAAGCTAGCGAAGGCAAATCGACTTAGAATCGGTCCTTGCGGATCACGGTCACGTCGGACATTGCAAAAATCGCCGTCCGGCCAGACAAAATCGCTTCTGACTTCGCCATAATATTCTCGGCGGGCGCGGCCGAGGCGATCACAACGATCATGACTGTGTCGCTGATGCCACTGGGGTCGCCGCCTTGCCGAACACCACGATGCCCTTTGCCCGAGAGCACAGGCGGCATCGTCCAGCCTGTTGCACCCGCCTTGTCTAAAATATCTGTGACTTGGCGTGCACGAAGCTCCTCGGTGACGATTTCGATGCGTTTGAATCCAGTCTCGCTCATGACCCGCCCCCTATATCCCTGCAAAGCGCTGCGCGCGCTGCGCAAGCGCCGTCTAAATCGGAATTCCGAGGATAATGTTAAACGGAAAGGTAATCCCCAAGGACAGGGTCATATAAACGGCCGGATTGGCCTCGGGCAATGCCACGCGCATGACGGCCGGAACAGCAATGTAGGACGCGCTGGCGCCCAGGACTGTGAAAAGAGCCACGACGCCTGCCGACAGTCTGCAGAGCATTCCTGCAGCAAATCCGAAACAGGCCCCGATAACAGGGATGACCAAGCCAAAGACAATCAGGCCACCCTTGAGTTGGTGAGCCTGAGCAAGCAGCGGCCAGCGATCAAACCCATATCAAGCAAGAAAATACACAACAGACCGGGAAAGATATCTTTGACGAACGGTGTCAAAACTTCCGCAGCCCTTACGCATTCACGTCAATCACGACCCGTCCGCGCGTTTCGCCCTTGAGGATTTGCTCGCCCAAAGCCTGGATATTCGACAAAGGTTCTACAGTCGTCATGGCCTCGAGCTTAGGTAGATCTAGATCTGTGGCCAACCGCGCCCAGGCTTGGTCGCGGCGTGCTACTGGGCATGTGACGGAGTTAATCCCCAGCAATTTCACGCCACGTAGAATAAAAGGCATGACGGTGGTCGGAAGGTCTGTGCCACCGGCGAGCCCACATGCCGTCACCGCCCCTTCTTCATGCGTTTGGGCGATGGCCATGCCTAAGGTCTTGCTGCCGACAGAATCAACGACGCCGGCCCAGCGTGCTTTTTCCAAAGGCCGCCCGATTTTATCCAAATCGGCTCTGGCGATGATCTCGGTCGCACCCAACAGGGTAAGATAATCTGCAGCCTTAGGTCGCCCCGTCGAGGCCACGACGCGGTAGCCAAGCTTCGCAAGCAACGCCACAGCTACTGAGCCAACACCACCAACAGCACCCGTCACCAATATATCGCCGTTGCCGGGTTTCACGCCTGCGTCTTCCAAAGCTAGCACAGACAGCATGGCAGTGTAGCCCGCCGTGCCAATTGCCATGGCCTGTCTGAAGTCAAAGGCGGGCGGCAGACGAGTCAGAAACTGCGGATTAACGCGTTGCTTTGGGCTGTACCCGCCCCAAAAAGTCTCCGACAACCCCCAGCCGTTAACGAGCACCTTGTCCCCCGGCTTGAAAGCAGGATCGGCAGACTCAGCTACGGTGCCAGCCAGATCAATACCGCACACCATGGGAAACTTGCGTGCGATTTTGCCTTTGCCCGTAACCGCCAGCCCATCTTTGTAGTTCAGCGTCGAAAAGGCCACGTCCACGAGAACAGTTTCTTTGGGTAGATCGGCGAGCGTAAGCGTTTTGAAACCAGGCGTATATTTTCCATCGATCTCATCGACGACAAAGGCACGGAAGCTGGTCATAGTTTTCCCTAAAATAGGATGTAGCTGCGCGACTATTGAAGAATGAAAGAGACGCAGTCAATGCACATTCGCACGACGTTCTATTTCAATGACAGATAACGCGTCAGATAAAAATCGAGGGGATTGGGCTGCCAGCCTACGACACGTTGCGCAACCAGATTGCGCGCCACGCCGGTGTAAAGTGGGATAATCGGCTGATCCTTAAGGGCCGCCATCTCTGCTTCCCGTAACAATGCCGCGCGCGACACGACGTCGCGTGTCTGAGCCGCCCGGCTCATCAAGTCATCAAAAACTGGGTTGCGATAGCGGCTATAGTTCGAGTTCACGCTACTCGACTGCAAGACATATAAGAATGTGGCGGCGTCATTGAAATCTGCCGACCACCCGACGAACCCTACTTCGAAATCGCCTTGCTTGAGGGACGCGAAATGCACTTTACCTTCGCGGTTGAGTAACTCTGTCTCGATGCCAACGCGTTTCCACATGCTCGCAATCGCAACGCCAATTCTTTTGAAATCCTCAGTGGCGGAAAAGCTGTAGGAAATTTTCAGCGGCTTGGCCGATCCATAGCCAGCATCAGCCAGCAACTGCATGGCTTGGGTTAATCTTTGCTCCGTGCTTAGACGTGCGTCGGGCGGTTGCCACGCTGAGTAACTTGCGATGCCGGGCGGAACGAATGTCTCGGCAGGAATTTCACCCAGCCTGTTGACCCGCGCGGTAATCACATCGCGATCAATGGCCAAGGACAGCGCTTTGCGGACACGTGGGTCGCTGAGTTTTGGATTGGTCGTGTTGAGCGCAAGGTAATAGGTCAGCAACGAGGGCACCACCTTCGTTTCGATAGGGAAGTTGGTGCGCAAGATCTCGATCTGCGACGCCGGAAACTCGAGCTGCATCTCGAGTTCGCCAGCGCGAAAGCGTGAGAGGGCCGAGCTGAGGTTTTCGGTCGGGTAGTAGATGACGCGATCAAGCGCGACGCGTGCGGCATCATGAAAGCGTGGGTTGCGCGCAAGCTCAATGCGCTCTTGTGATTCCCAAAGCTTCAGGGCGTAAGCGCCATTGGACACCATGTTGCCGGGCTTGACCCAGTCGGCACCGTTTTTGGCAATCGCATGCTGCGGCAGCACAGCCGCAAAAGCGTTGGCAAGCAGCTCGGGCAAATACGGCGCAGGAGCATTCAGACGCAGCATCACGGTGTCTTTTGCAGGCGCGGACACCCCGATACGATCTGGTGGTAACGCACCGGTATTTGTTTCTCGACCGTTCTGAAGAATATAGAACAGCTGTGCGTACTGCGCCGCTGTGGCCGGGTCCATCAATCGGCGAAACGAGAAGACAACATCCTCAGCGCTCAGCGGGGCACCGTCGGACCACACAAGATTTGGCCTCAGCTTGAATGTCCACACTAAGCCGTCACCACTGACGGTCCACGACTCAGCAACCCCCGGCGCTGGACGGGATGTGGGATCATAGGTCACCAACCCTTCGAACAGATCGAGGACAATGTTTTGCTCGTAATGGGTTTGGTATTTCTGCGGATCAAGCGTGGCAGGCTCGAAGCGATTGCCGCGCTTCAAGACACTCTCGGCTAACGCAGCCTGCGACATCATCAGGGCAAGAGCCAGCCCAGTGAATACGAGAGAAATAGATTCGCGAACCCTTTGAAATGTCAGGAGGCCATTGGCCAATTTCATGCACGCCATAGAATAATAACCACGCGCATAATTTTTTATGACTTTCAGATTCAACCTGAGCATCAATGACTGCCAAGGCCGCGAGGTTCACCAGCCCCCGCGCTGTCACAGACGGCGTCGTGATGTGCACGGGCTTGGCAACCCCTAACAGGATGGGGCCCAAGACCCAGCACCGCCGTTCCATTGTTGACAACTGCGACGAGGTTAGCCCGTGCGGTGACAGTGGCCACTTCAGCCGGATCTGCAACGATAGCTTCGCACGCGGCAGCAACACCTGGCGAATAGGCCAACGCCAAGTCGCGCTGGTTGGCAAGCGACTTGGTCGCCACAACCTCGAGCTTTCCCGGCGTCGGAAAGCGGTGATAGTCCAGCGCGGCTTGCTTCAGGTCGGCGGTCTGAGATGTGGTGGCAGATTCGGGCATGAATACTCGCTTTGTTGTCGAGGCTGAACCGCAGGTAGATGCGATTTCTGGCCACGGGATTACGTTACAATGCCACGGTGGGTATGTCAGGTTCCGCGCGTTGTCCGTAGCCGGTTTTGCAAAGGCTTGGTTTTTTGGGGTGAGCGGCTCATCACAAAGTCAGCGACCTTTTGCATGACATTCGGCAGGCCGACCTTCCCGAGTTGAGCGGGCGAAACCCAAATCGCATCGGATTGTTTTGCGGCCGTGACCTGAGCGGATTGACCAACCCAGACAGCGAGTTTGAGGTGAAAATGAGTAAAGGCATGCTCGACCACACCCTGAAGGGGCGACCATTTCGCTTTCAGCGGCGTGGCTTTGGCTACGTCAACCTTGGCCCAAGGCTGCGCGCGCCAATCGGTGCCAGGAAAGCCCAACATGCCGCCCAGCAGTCCCTTGGGCGGACGGCGCTGCAGAAAAACACTGCCATTGGGCGCTTTGATCCAAAATGCGATGCCATAGCGTGTGGGGGTGGCTTTCTTCGCCAATTTGCGCGGGAGTTCTGATGCAAGACCCAGTTTGTAGGCGCCACAGTCTTTAGACCAGGGGCATAAATGGCACGCAGGCGATTTTGGTGTGCAAACAGTTGCACCCAAATCCATCACCGCTTGGGCATAGTCTCCGCAGCGCCGATGGGGCGTCAGTGCATCGGCGAGTTCACGCAATTTTGCTTTCGCGCGTGGTAAAGGTTCAGTGAGTGCATGAACCCGCGCCATGACACGCTCGACATTGCCGTCGACCACCACAGCGCGCTGATCAAAAGCAATCGCAGCGATGGCGGCCGCCGTGTATGGCCCAACGCCTGGCAATGTGAGCAACTGAGCCTCGGCCTCGGGAAAGCCCCCGTGGTGGACGGTGGCCACAACTTGAGCACACCGATGCAAGTTGCGCGCCCGCGCGTAGTAGCCAAGCCCTGCCCAGGCGGCCATCACATCATCGGTCGGAGCAGCGGCCAACTCCTGAACCGTGGGCCAGCGGGCAAGGAACTTTTCAAAGTACGGCTTTACGGCGGCGACTGTTGTTTGTTGCAACATAATTTCGCTCAGCCATACCGCATAGGGATCAACATCGGCACCAGGCAATGCGCGCCATGGCATCACGCGGCGGCGCCTGTCATACCAGCTTAATATTCTTGCGGCTGAAACATTGGGCTTTGGGTGATGGGGCACGGCAAAACAGTCGAAAGTGGCTTACACAGAATTTAGGGTATATCATGCTGACACTATCAGACTGAAAGCGAGCGGCGAACAGTGCCGAGCCCCACCCGAGCCCCACCCAAAACCCCCGATGTGCCGCGCCGCTACGGCCGCCCATCAACTCTGGGCGCGCTTATACCCAAAGCTACGGCCGCAGCCCTGGACCAGCGCGGATTTGCCGGAGGAGCAATCATCACCCGATGGGCCGCCATTGTTGGCGACGATTTGGCCAGCTATGCCGCTCCGCTTGAGGTAAAATTTCAACGCCAGCGCAATGACCAGGCGACGTTGGTCTTACAAGTGGCCAGTGGGGCCGCCGCGACCTTGCTGCAAATGAAAGCGCCCCTGGTCATTGAGCGTGTGAATGCTTTTCTGGGTTATGCTGCCATCAGCCGTATTCAAGCCCAGCAAGGCCCGCTTCCCAGAAAACGTATGCGGGAGCCAACGCCCCAGGTGGTTTTGAGCGCCGAAGAGGAAGCCCAAGTGACCCAGGCAACGCAACACGTCGCCTCACCCGATATCCGATCGGCACTTACCGAGCTCGGCTTTGCCATCGCGCGACGTGCCCACGAACAATCATACGCGAACAGGGCGAAAGACCCGTCACGAAAAGCCCGAGGCGTTTGATCGCAAACGCGCGCGGTTGGGGGAAAGTGAAGGAATGATCATGAAACGCAAATTACTCAGCACCGTTACGGCTTTCTGTTTTTTTGCAAGCACTGCGCACGCCCAGAACCTCAGTAACATTTTTCTGACAATATCTTTTCCGACGCCACGGACGTCGCTGGGGAACTGATGGATACTTTAATTCCCGGCGTCACAGCGGCGATTCAGTGCTGGTGAAAAGCGGCGGTGGACGACCCGACCGTTGCCCGATTGGGTCTATCACCGAGCTGACAGAAGAATCGCTCAAGTCGCTGCTGGCCCAAGCCCCAGGGCGCAGCTCGCAAGGCAAAAAGGCCAAGAACAGCGCGCCCAAGAATTGAAGCTGACAAACCCACCACAACGAAAAACACCCGGCTATGAAGCCGGGCGTTTTTGTTTGAAAAGTAAGGGTCTTAGAATTTGTAGTTCGCCGTCACACCGAACGTGCGCTTGCGCGGCAGCCCGAATTGCATGTCGCGGAAGAACGTGGTTTGCAGAACAGCCGGGTTACCGCGGCTTGGCACTTGGATAAACTTACCAAAGTTCAGGATCCGGGTAATTGCCGTCGGTGTGCGATCATCAAACAAGTTATTGACGAAGAACGTGACCGACATTGAATCATTCTCGACGCCCGTGCGCAGGTTTGAGATATAGGAATCGCCGGTGTGGGCCAAGTTATGGACTTGGTCGAATCGACGCGATTCATACGTTAAGTCACTGCGAATAAACGCACTCCAGTCAGCCGATACGGGCTGCGTAAACGCTGCTGACAGAATGATCTGGTGCTGGGGAACCTGCGGCAAGCGCTGGCCTGCAGCTTGGCCATTCGGATCACCTGCGCGATCAAAAGCACCAACGCGGCCATCGGTGTCGTAAATATCTTCAGTTTCCGCATCAAGGAAGTTGCGAAGCTTTGCGTTGGTCAAAGAATAGGCCAAACGCAACGTCACCGATTCAACCGGCTTCGCATTGATGTCGATCTCAAGCCCGCGAATACGGGTTTGGCCGGCATTCGTGATCGCCGTTGATGTATTCGTCGGCGTTGACGCTGGCGGGCTTGGGCGCGTATACAAGAATGTGGTTGTCAGTTGCTGGTCCGACCAATCAATCCAATAGACCGATGAATTGACCGAGATTTTACGATCCTCGGTCGCACCTTTAAGGCCTAGCTCATAGGTCCACGCCGATTCTTCACCGAACGTCTGGTAATTTTCCACGAAGAAAGCGCGTGAGGCCGCAGCGGCATCGCTAGCAAGCGTATTAAATCCGCCTGGCTTGTTACCATTAGCCACGTTGGCGTAAACGTTCCATTGGTCGTTCACAGAGTAAAGCGCGGTCGCGCGCGGCAAGAACTTCTTGAACTTGGCCTTGAGCTCGCTAATGCCTGGTGGTGGTGGCGTAACTCCGAAAGCAACCTCAGTCAGCGGATCGTTGATAATCTGATCAGACTGGTACCGCCCCTCGGCTGTAAACTTTAAAGCATCGGTGGCTTCAAACTCCAACAAACCGAACACCGAACGATTGCGTACTGCGCTATCGTTCTCGGTTGGGTTCAACGCAAGGCGGACGGTTCCTGCGGCGATCGCTGGAAGCACTGGGATGGCATCACGGATGTTATTGCGAACCGTGATTGTTTGCACGGTGGGGAAAAAAGGAACGGCACCCGTGCCGCCTTGCGTAAAGGCGCCACGATAACCGCGACCGTCGTCTTCATTGTAGACATAGACGCCGGCCAGCCCGTGAAAACGTCGATCACGTGGACTATCAATACGCGCTTCAAATGACCAATCTTTGCGGCGGTCTTCATTGGCCGAGAAACCTTGCGAACGCAAAGACACCTCTTCTTGTTCAAAGCTGCTGTCGAAAGCATTGGCATTTCTGAGTTTATTTGCTGCGCCAATCGCAGTCACCGACCAATCGTTAAATTCGTAAGTCGCCTTGGCACTTGCCCGCCACGTTGTGCGGTTCACGCCATCAATACCCAGTTGCTCCAAAACATCGTCACGCGAAAAAAATGTATTGGGAGATTCGATCTCGCCACAATAATAGCCGCGGCGGCGGGTTGATGAGCGGGGGAAGGGCACAGTTGCGACAATATTCGGGAAGTCGCAGTTGATACCGGAATACGCAGCAGCAAAGAAACCGTCGACATCCTTCGACCAGCCAAGATTGGTCTCGATGCTGAAGTTATCACTTGGGGTGAAAAACAGTTTGTTTCCGACGTTGCGCGAGCTTTCTTTCCCGCCATCTCGCTTTTTTGTCGCGCGGTTGTACCAGTCACCGCCGAACGTGTAATAGCGAGCGTTGACTTCAGCAGCCAATTTTCCTTCGATAACCGGACCGCTCAGGTAACCCGTGGCTTCGTAACGATCATCTTTGCCAGCAGTAACTTCGATTTTACCTTGAAATTCCTCGCTCGGTTTGCGTGTGACGAAGTTCACTGCGCCGGCAAACGTGCCGCGACCAAACAGCGCCGATTGTGGGCCGCGGATTACTTCGATGCGCTCGACGTCATCAAGTTGGTAGCTGGTGATGTTGCCCGATACATATACGCCATCGACAAAAAAGCCGACGTTCGGAACGCCGACGATGTTGGACTGACCACGCATTGCGGGGCGGTTTGATGCGCTGCCGCCCTGACCACTTCCCACGCGGCCATATGCTTGGCGGAATGACAAGCCCGGCGTTTGGTTTGCCAAGTCAGTGAAATTATCGATGCCAATTTTCTCGATTGATTCAGCGGTAAAGGCGGAGATTGAGAGTGGAACCTCCATCAGATTCTCAGTGCGTTTACGCGCTGTGACGATGATTTCCTCTAGCCCGCCGGACTGTGCGCTTTGATCTTGCGCCAGCGTCGGTAGCGAGTGCGAAACTTGCACCCCGGCTGCGAGAGCAACGGCAGCTACAGTCGCTAAAAGCCGATTACGTGTCATGAAGCCCTCTTGATTATTTTCTTTTGGATTGTGGGAACGACAGGCGCCTACGAACTATCATTCATTATAACAAAAACGCAATAAATACAATCTAGAAAAGAACTTCTTATTACTTGGATATTCTATTTCTATTAAAAAATTCTTTTAATTTCTATTCAAATAGGATTATTTAAATTTAAAATAAGACAAATCATTAATTTCCACCGCGACCCACAAAATGCTTTCAAGCGCGTATATCGTTTCCTCGAGCGCCGTGGCGTTACGGCCACGGTGCCTTAAGACATATTCCCCACAAATAAAAAGGGCGGTCGTATGAACGACCGCCCTTCATCACTCTTAGACCTCAGGCCTTATTTCTTCGCGGCTTTAGCGGCGCGTTTTTTATCGACCGCTTTTTTTACCACCGTCCAGGTGGTTTCGTTCGGACGGGTGTCGTCAAGCGGCGGTGGCGCCAGATAGATGGGATAGTTCTTCTTCAACTCGCTCGCCAATGGTTCGGGCAGTTCAGCATAGCCATTCGAGGCCCGTTTTCCGGCGGTGTGGTAAATCACCACGCCATCGCGATCACCCATTTTCATCCAGGGCAACCACTTTGAAACGCGGCCCCAAGAAATAACAGCATCGGTAATTTCAGCTTCAGGATTAAGCATCTGCTCGACGCTGATGGCATCGGTGCCGAATTCCATGGCGTGGTAATCACCACCCACATATTCCTGGTAATCACCTGCCAGTGGGTTTTTATAGAAAAGTCGCGCAGCACCACCGCCGCTGAGGAAAGATCCATTGAGCGCGCTGTAGCGGAACACCGCCGTCGGCTTGCCCTCTTCGTCTTTCTCATAGACCGGCTTGCTCATGCTGACCGGGTCATTGGCAACGTTGATGATGTCAACCTCTTCGCCCGTCCACGGGTTCTTCCATGTTGGGAGAACTTGGTTGGTTTCGGGATCGAGATGCAACATCACTTCGCGCGATCCTGACTTATAGCCCATGCCGCGCTTAGGATCGTTGTAGAACTTGCATGAGCGCACGTTCATGCCCTGCACATTAAACAAGTGACGATCTTTCTCCCCAGGGCGGCGGCCATAAATCTTGCCTTCCCACCAATGAAGAACCGGCGTGCCCTCAACCAGCGAGCAGGTTTGTTTACGCGACGTCTTGAAGACATCCGAAGGATTGTTGATGTCGAGCTTGGTCTGAGCCGAAGCGAAGCTGCTCAGTGTCAGGCCCACGAAAGCGACAGACGAGATGAGGATATGACGCAACATGGTTGTTACTCCCCTGCCTTGGCTTTGGTGGCTGACGCCGCACGCTTGGCATCGATCTGCTTCTTGAGATAACTCCAGCTGGTCTCGTTTGGCCGGGCATCATCAAGCGGCGGTGGCTCTTTATAGGCTGGGTAGTTGGCTTCAATCTCCTTGCGGATCGAGTCTGGTAAATCAGCAAAGCTGTTCACCCGGCCGCCAACCGTCGAGAAAATCATCATGCCGGTTCGGCTGCCCATTTGCATCCAGGGCAGCCATTCAGAAAACCGAGCCCATGACAGCGTGTAACTGTTGAGCTTCGCTTTGCTGCCATCCAACAGATCGTCTGTGTAGACGTAGCCGTTCAAGGCCTCCATGGCGTGGTAATCGTTGCCGATGAGCTCCTGATATTCCCCCGCCAAGGGGTTCTTATAAAACAGTGGCACTTCGCCCGAACTCCAGGCGCGGGCGCCGACAATACGAATGTCAGCCGTGTGAGGCTTGCCATCTTCGCTCATGGCATACATCGGGCGGCGCATGTTGACCGGATCGTTGGCAACGTGAATCACGTCGACGTCTTTATTGGTCCACGGATTTTTCCAGGTTTTCAGAATTTCGTTGGTGGTCGGGTCCTTATAAAGCAGGATTTCGCGCGAGACCGAACGGAAACCGTAACCACGCTTCTCGTCTTGGAAATTCTTGCAATGGCGGATGTTCATGCCTTCGACATTGAATAAATGCCGATCACGCTCGCCAGGAACGCGGCTGAACGCCCCACCCTTCCACCAGTAGACGATCACATCGCCCTGCTTGAGCGAGCAATTCATCTTCTGGTCAATCCGGATGGCATCGTTCGCGTCTGCAGGGTCAAGCTTGCCGGGCTTGGTGGCATCCATCGGCCCTTGCGCGCCCATGTTTTGCGGCGCTGCCGATTTTGGAGCGCCCATTTGATCGCAAGCCGACAGGCCCGCCCCAACGAACAATGCCGCACAAGCAACATTGCGAATGATTTTGAAATCAGGTGACATGATCACGTTTTTCCTCCCCCGTCATTTCGTGAAACAATAATCTAGCAAAGTTATGGCCTTAATGACGAGGGGATTCTTAATTCCCGTGAAACAAGCAAAAAAATT
Organism: Rhodospirillaceae bacterium; assembly: GCA_002737725.1. GTDB lineage: Bacteria > Pseudomonadota > Alphaproteobacteria > Rhodospirillales > Rhodospirillaceae. The sequence continues at coordinate 75,632 of NSIP01000010.1, read as the reverse complement.
CTATTCTGAGAGGCAATTAAAGTTATCTGTGGATAACCAGGCCATAAGTTGAGATAGGGCCCTGACAGGCGGCCCAAATATCTCCACAAATGGTACAGATGTTGCTATTGAGCACATGATTTTGTGAGCCCATGATTTTGAGCCAAATGATGTTGGGCGCGTTTATGCGGGAGAATAAGTCGTGAAATTTAGTCGCGGACTTGCAGGCACAGTGATCGCCACAATTAGCTTATGGGGGGCCATCACCACGACTCTGGCTCAGGAGACAACAAAGCCTTCAGCGGCTCCGGCTGCCACAGCCCCGGCGGCGGCTGGCCCACAATACCGCGAGTTCGTGATCGGTGATGCCAAGGCCCCTGTAACGATCATTGAGTATGCTTCGCTCACCTGTTCGCACTGCGCTAATTTCCACCAAACAGCCTACCAAGAGATCAAGAAAAATTACGTGGACACAGGCAAAGTTCGCTTTGTCTTTCGTGATTACCCTTTGGACGGCCTCGGTACAGCTGGCGCCGTGCTGGCCCGTTGCGCGCCCGGTGACCGTGGCATGAAGATGATCGACCTGATATTCAAGAACCAAGACACCTGGATCCGGTCAGAAAAGCCCATCGAACCTTTGAAAGGCTATGCACAACTGGCGGGCATGAGCTCGGCAGATGTTGATGCATGCTTGAAAAACGAAGCCATTATTAAGGCTGTTCGTGAAGTGCAAAACACCGGAACCACGCTTTATAAAATTCAATCCACGCCAACATTCTTCGTCGATGATGAAAAAGTCGATGGTGATAGGGGCTATGAATTCATGGCCGCACTGATCGATAAGAAGCTCAAAGCAAAAAAGAAATAAGACAGCTGAAACAAGCCCTGCTCGTTTCGTTTTCGGCCCAGTTCCTGCGGAGAATACGTCTTTGGTTCAGTTTACGAAGCTCCGGCTATCCGGATTCAAATCCTTTGTCGAAGCCACCGAGTTGGTGGTCCAGCCAGGCTTAACTGGAGTTGTGGGCCCCAACGGCTGCGGCAAGTCCAATCTGGTGGAAGCGTTACGCTGGGTCATGGGGGAAACCTCGGCTAAGCAAATGCGCGGCGGCGACATGGACGAAGTCATTTTCGGCGGCACCCGTGACCGCCCCGCGCGTAACATCGCTGAAGTGTCGGTGTTTTTAGACAATGCGCAACGCAAAGCCACCGCACAGTTCAACGACAACGATGATCTTGAAATCACGCGCCGCATCGAGCGCGATAAGGGCTCGCAGTATAAGGTCAACGGGCGCGAAGTCAGAGCGCGCGATGTGCAACTGCTGTTCGCCGATGTTTCTACGGGTGCGCGCTCAACCGCCCTTGTCAGCCAGGGGCGTATCAGCGCCATCATCAGCGCCAAACCACAGCAGCGCCGCCACCTGCTAGAAGAAGCTGCCAACATCACCGGCCTTCACAGCCGGCGTCACGAGGCCGAGTTGCGCCTTCAAGCCGCCGAAGGAAACCTTGCGCGCCTCAACGACGTGATCACCGCGCTCGACGTGCAGCTTGAGGGCTTAAAAAAGCAGGCCCGTCAGGCCGTGCGTTACAGAACTATTAGCGAAAGTATTCGCTCGGCAGAAGCGTTGGTGTTGCTCATCAGGCGCACTGAAACACTAGCCGCCCTTGAAGCCGCTCACGCGGCTTTGAAAGAAATCGAAGGCGATGTCGTGGGCAGAACCACAACAGCAGCAGCAGCCGCGACCGAGCAAGCCACAGCCGCCGTTATCATGCCAGACCTACGAAAAGCCGAGGCCCAAGCGGCTGCAAAACGTCAAGCTATTTTGATCGCCCGCGATAAGCTTGATGAAGAGCTTGAGCGCATTGCCCAAGCCCGCGCTGCAGCCGAAATGCGCTTGGCACAAATCAAAGAAGACTTGCTGCGCGAAGCCGAGCGGCTTTCGGATGCTGAGGCTAATCTGGCTCGTGTCACGAATGAACAAGCAACGCTGAATGCGCAAACCGAGGCTGAAGTTTCAGAACGCGCGCGCGTGCGCGATGCTTTGATGGCCGCTGCCAAGGCCGTGGAAGATGTGGAAGCGGAGCTAGCCCTGCTGTCCAAGCGCATGGCCGAAAGCGATTCGGCGCGCGCCACAGCCCGGCAACAAGCCAGCGAAGCCGAGCTTCGACGCCAGCGTGCTGAACGGCGTCACGGTGATATTTTACAGCAGCTTGAGGTCGCCCAACAATCTGCCCTCGCGCCCGAAATCATCGCGGAAGAAGAAAATCGTGCCGCAGAAGCAGAAGCAAACGTGCTGTCCTCGCGACAAACCTGGGAGCAAGCCGAGCAAACCCGCCTGTCGACTCAGAGTGCGGCAGATACTGCGCGCAACGAGCTGCAAACCCGCGCGTCAGAGCACACTCGGATACAAGTCGAGGCGATGGCCTTGGAAGAGGTGCTGGCCGAGCCCAATACGGCGGGTGGCTGGAGCCCGATTGTCGATGCTGTGTCGGTCGAGCCTGGCTTTGAAGCTGCCCTTGGTGCGGCTTTAGGGGATGACCTGACGGCAGCGGGCGACGACGTCGCCCCCATGCGCTGGATGTTCTTGCCACCGCTGACGGAACAACAAAACCTGCCCGAGGGAGCGCGACCCTTAAGTGATGTGATTAAAGCACCCGATCGGCTTTCGCGGCGTTTGTCTCAAGTTGGCATGGTCGGTGATGTCGCGCTTGGCTCACAATTGCAGTCCTCGTTGAGGCCCGGCCAGCGTTTGGTGACGGCAGCTGGCGATTTATGGCGTTGGGACGGTTTCTTTGCCGCCGCAGGCGCACCCAGCGCATCAGCAACCCGATTGAAGCAACGCAATCGACTGCGTGAACTGCGTGTGTCTTTGGACACGTCATCAGGCGTTGTCCGCATTGCAGAAGACGCAAATACTGCAGCAAAATCAGCTTTTATTGCAGCACAGGCCGCCGAGCAATCATCCCGCACAGCCATGCGGTCGGTCGAAGACGCGCGAAATAAAGCAAAAGATATTCTTGGCGAGCTCAAGCAAAAGCAGGCTGCCGTGCAGATGCGCCTGGCAGCGTTGAATGAGAACCGCGTTCAGTTGGAATCCGAAATTCAGGAATCCCGCGAGCAATTTTCTGCTGCTGAGGCGCGGCTGACTGAATTGGGCGATGGCGCGGCCATGCGCCAAGAGATCGAGACCAAGCAGGGTCGGCTTTCAAACCTGCGCCAAAGCCTGATGGATGCGCGCGCGCAGTATGATGCGCTTGCGCGGCAGGCCGATGAACGCGCACGGCGTCTGCAAACTCTCTCAACCGAGGAAACATCTTGGCGTGGGCGCAAAGAGTCATCGACCGCGCAAGATGTGGCCCTGCAAACTCGCCGCGAAGGTGAAGAAGCCGAGATCGCGGTCTTAGCGGGCAAGCCCGAAAACATCGCCCTGCAACGCAATGCGTTGAGCGAGCAGTTCGACCTCGCCGAAGCCGAGCGCCGCAAAGCCGCCGACACTTTGGCCGAAGGCGAATCACGTTTGGCCGAAGCCGACCGCGCACTGAAAGCCGCTGAGCACGCTTTGGCCGAAGTTCGTGAAGAGCGCATTCGTCGTGAAGCCACGGTGGCGCAAGGTGAGCAAACGATGGGTGTGGTTGATAGCGCCATCCGCGAGCGCCTGTCGTGCGAGCCCGAGGATGTCCGCGCGCAAACCAAGCTACGCGACGACGAGCCCATGATTGCGCTTGATCAGTCCGAGAAGCGCTTGCAGCGGCTTTTGAGTGAGCGTGAAAACTTAGGCGCCGTGAACCTGCGCGCAGAGCAAGAAGCCGAGGAACTGACCCAACAGATCACGGGCATGACGGCCGAGCGTGACGACTTGATCGCGGCCATTGCCCGGCTGCGTGAGGGGATTCAAAAGCTCAATAGCGAAGGCCGCGAAAGATTGCTGAAGTCATTCAACGAGGTCGATGGCCACTTCCGCAGCCTGTTCAGCCGCTTGTTTGGCGGCGGTCGAGCGCACCTGGCGCTGACCGAAGCGGACGATCCGTTGGATGCTGGCTTGGAAATTATGGCCAGCCCGCCCGGCAAGCGCATGCAAAACTTGGGCTTGTTGTCGGGCGGTGAGCAGGCCCTCACAGCGCTGGCCCTTTTGTTTGCGGTGTTCATGACCAACCCAGCCCCCATCTGCGTGCTGGACGAAGTGGACGCGCCCTTGGACGATGCCAACGTCGATCGTTTCTGCTCGCTTTTGACCGAAATCACCAAGCAGACGGGCACCAGGGCCTTGGTGGTCACTCACCATCGTATGACCATGGCTCGGATGGACCGGCTGTTTGGCGTGACCATGGCCGAGCGCGGGGTTTCGCGGTTGGTTTCAGTCGATTTGAAGGCGGCGGAACAACTCCAGGAAAGCGCCTAAGTTCGTTTCGTCTTGGGTCGATCAAATACCTGATTTTTCAAGGCTTTCAGGGTGTTGTGCAGCGCGGGAATCATTCTTGACACCCCCAACCCTCGTGCCTATGTTGCGCGCGATTTTTGAACCGGGACCTGCCGCTGTCGGCCCTCGCCGACACGATCCCGATCCAAGGGTCAAACGGTCTGAACACGCCCATGACGGACCAAGAAAAACCGCCATCCCTTGAGGACATCGAAGCGCGGCTTGCTGCGGTTCGGGCTCATCAAGATCAAGAGCGGGAGAAAACTGAAAGTCGACGAGCCTCGGGCGTGGCTCATGGCGTAGGCTTTAAGATCGCCGCTGAACTTGTGGCGTCCGTCTTGGTCGGTGCGGGACTTGGTTACTTTCTAGATCAATGGCTGGGAACAAAGCCCTTGTTTCTGGTGCTAATGGTGCTCTTGGGGTTTGGCGCGGCGCTAATGAATATCTTTCGGATCGTCAAAGGCCTCGATCAGGCAGTCGGCCTTGGCCGGGCGATCCGCGAAGCAGATCAGAAGCCTGCAGCTCCTCAAGACAAGACGAAACCCTAAGCGACGGCTGAACCGTTCGCGATGATCGAAGGAGTGCGAAGTGGCTGCTGAATCTCATGGTCCGATGCATCAATTCGAGCTTCAGCGCTGGATTCCGCTCGACGTCGGCGGACTGGATATCTCTTACACAAACTCAGCGTTGTTCATGACGTTGGCCGTCCTGGCAACCTTCTCGCTCTTCTGGGTTGCCACCCGCCACCGCACCATGGTGCCGTCGCGTTGGCAGTCGGTCGCTGAGCTAATGTACGAGTTCGTGGGCGGCATGGTGAAAGATAACGTCGGCCATGCTGGCATGGCCTACTTCCCGTTCATCTTCACTCTTTTCATGTTCATCCTGTTTGGCAACGTGCTGGGCTTGCTGCCCTACAGCTTCACATTCACCTCGCACATCGTCGTCAATGCTGTTTTGGCGCTGTTTATCTTTGTCGCCGTGACCATTATCGGCTTCTCGCGCCATGGCCTGCACTATTTCAGCCTGTTCTGCCCGCCCGGAACGCCGCTGCCCGTGGCTTTCGTACTGGTGCCGATTGAAATCATGTCTTACTTCATCCGCCCGGTCTCGCTCAGCCTGCGCTTGTTTGCAAATATGTTAGCAGGACACGTTCTGCTGAAAGTTCTGGCGGGCTTCGTGATTTCGCTGGGTCTGGGATTTGGCATTGTGCCCTTCGCCGCTGTGTTCGGCGTGACATTGCTGGAAATTATGGTCGCCGTTATTCAAGCCTACGTCTTCGCGCTGTTGTCGTGCATCTACCTCAACGACGCGATCAATCTCCACTAACCCTTAACTTATCTCGAAACGAAGGAAGGAACTTCACTATGGAAACAGAAGCAGCAAAGATGATCGGTGCTGGTCTTGCGGCAATCGGCGTCATCGGCGGCGGTGTCGGCGTCGGCACCGTTTGGGCCAACTACATGACGGCCGTGGCCCGCAACCCCGCGATGGAAGACAAACTGCGCACCCCCGCGTTTTTGGGTTTCGCCCTGTCTGAAGCCACCGCATTGTTCGCGCTCGTCATCGCGCTCATCATCCTCTTCACCTGATCGAAATTCCGCCGCGGCCGGGCCTGCGTGCCTGGTCCTCGGCGGGTTCGACTAAAGGCGTTCGACCATGCCGCAATTTGATCCGGCGACGTTTGCGTCGCAGATCTTCTGGTTGGTAGTCACTTTCTTGGCCCTCTATGCGGTCATTGCGAAGTTTGCCATTCCACGTATCGAAGAAATTTTGGAGCAGCGCGCCCGCTTTGTCCAAGAAGATCTCGACCGTGCTGCCGCGTTGAAGGCGGACACCGACACGGCCATTGCCACCTACGAGAAGGCCATGGCAGCGGCCCGCAACCAGGCCCGCGACGTGATGCTGGCGGCGACAATTGAGTTGAAGAAAGTCGCTGACGAGAAGACCGCGGTTGTGACGGCCGAGGTTGGCAAGCAAATCACGGATGCCGAGACACGCATCGAGAAGGCCAAGTCTGAAGCCGTGGGTTCGATCAAATCCATCGCCGCTGACACGGCCCGCGAAGCCGTGGCGCGCATCTCTGGCCTTTCGCTTGACGCCGCCAAGATCGACGCCGCTGTTGGCGCCGCCCTCAAAGACGCGCGTTAGGAGCACCCCATGTTGCAAGATCCAGCATTTTGGGTTGGCCTCGCCTTCCTTCTTGTCATCGCCCTCATCTACAAGCCCGCGATGAAATCGATCAGTGCGTCGCTGGACGGCCGGGCGGCATTGATTCGCACGCAGATTGAGGAAGCCCGCAAACTTCGCGAAGACGCCCAAGCGCTTTTGGCTGACTATCAACGCAAGCAGCGCGATGCCATGGCGGAAGCGGAAAGAATCATCCAACAAGCCAAGGAAGACGCCACCCGCATGCGCGCCGATGCCGAGCAGGATCTCACCCGCTCCATCGAGCGGCGTAAACAGCAGGCGCTGGAGCGCATCGCACAGACCGAGGCGCAAGCGATCGCCCAGGTGCGCAACACCGCAGTGGATGTGGCCTTGAATGCTGCAGAAGCCTTACTGCGCGACAACATCGCCGCCGGCCAAGCCCAAACCATGGTCGACAAATCGATCGCTGAGCTGTCGAAGCGTCTGAATTAATCTAAATCTCACAACGGCCTCAAAAACCCCTCCTGAAGCGGTGGGGGTTTTTTATTGCTGTAGAGAGGCTGATTTGCTGAAAACTAATTGAAAACAGGCACTTGATCTCGGTCAACGCACCAATCCAATCAAGCGTTAGGGTCGTAACTAGAGTATCTTTTCCTTAGTCGAGCCCTGACAATGCATATTACTAATCCACCCATGCCCGACACACACCCGGCCACAACCGAAGAAGCTCAAAAATTGGGCCTGGCGACTTTGCGGGCGGCTCGTCAGCGCCGCCAGTTACTGATCGGGGGTGGAGTGGTTGCCATCATTGTGGCCGTCATCGCCGGATTTATGCTGTTGAAGCCTGACCCAGAAGTGCGTGTCACGACCATCAAGGCCCAGACAACCGAACGTGTGTTGGCCGTCACGGGCCGCGTCAAACCGCGCGAAAGCATCCAGGTGTACCCAAAAGCCGCTGGTCAGATTGTGCGTCTGACCAAAGACAAGGGGGATTTGGTGCAAGCTGGCGAGGAACTGGGACAAGTTGACCCAGCCCGCGCAAAATCGGCTTTGGCCCAATCCACCGCCTCGCTTGATGCTCAGCGCCGCATTTTAAGCCAAGCTGAACGCGACTTGGAACGGGCGCGGACATTACTCGAGCGCGGCTCGGCCACGGTGGCGGGCGTTGAATCTGCAACACTGGCTGTTACCAAAGGCCGCGAAGACCTGCGACGCCTCGAAGCCGCTCGCGACGAAACCAAGCTGCGCCTGGAAGAATACACCATCGTTGCCCCGTTCTCGGGCCGCATCCTCAATCGCCCGGTTGATCCCGGCCAGGTTGTCGACATCCGTACGGCTTTGTTCAGCATTGCCCCCACCGGTGCTCAAGAAATTGAGTCCGAGGTCGACGAAGCCTACAGTATGGCCATTAAATTGGGCCAGGAGGCGCGCTTGGCGTTTGCCGGTCTGCCCACCCCGGCCGAAGGTCGCGTGAGCTACTTGGCCCCCGAAATTCAAACCAGCACTGGCGGACGCTTGATGCGCCTTTCGTTTGCAGCCCCGAATGGTGCAACTGGGGACGAGCTGCCCGTGGGCTTATCAGTCGATGTGAACGTCGTCGTGGATCGCACACCTAACGCCATCACCGTGCCGCGCCAGGCCATCCGCGACATTGCCACACAGCCTCATGTGTTCGTGGTGCGAGATGGAATACTTGTTTCCCAAGCCATCAAGTTTATCGATTGGCCTGCTCAGTCGGTGATTGTGACATCTGGCTTGAAAATTGGTGACCTCGTGGTGCTCGACCAGCAAGCCCCGGCTATCGGGTCTAAGGTGAAAGCTCAAGGCTAGCCCCATGCGCTACGAGGCCAAAGTCGCCCTGCGCTATTTGCTGTCGAGTAAGATGCAAACCGGCTTGCTCATTGGCGGCGTGGGCGTGGGCGTTTTGGTTTTCTGCTTCATGAGCGCACTCATCAATGGCCTAACGTCGGACCAAATCGAACAGACTGTTGGTAGTATTCCCCACGTCACAATTGAACCACGCGAACAAACGCCCAAGGTGTTGGGAGCCGCCGACGGCGTTGTCGTGCTGCCCGCGATCCTGCGTGACAACACCCAGCGCGCGCAAATCCGCGCCTGGCAAACCGTGCTTGATAGCCTTCATGCAGACGAGAAAGTGCGCGTGGCGGTTCCGGTGGTTGCGAGCAACGGCTTCATCGCGCGCGGGCAAGCGATACAGCCCGTGTCGATTACGGGCGTAAACCCCGAGCAACTGTCGGAAGTGGCCGCTATCGGACCTGCCATCATCAAGGGCGCGGCTGATCTTGACCTCAATGGCATTATTATTGGTGCCCGCTTGGCGCGTAACTTGTCCATTGATGTGGGACAAACTTTAGTGATTAGGTCCGATCGCGGCGGGCAGCGTGACGTGAAAGTGCGCGGGATTTTCTCCATCGGCATTGAATCGCTCGATGAACGCGTGGCCTACATGAACTTCAAAGCCGCTAAGGCCCTCTTGAACCTCGACAACGGCATTTCACGTATTGAAGTGAAGCTCTACGATCTCGACATGGCTCCAGCTTTGGCTAGCAACTTCGCGGCATCAACGGGCTTGAAAGTCACCAGCTGGGTTGAAAAAAACAAGCGTTTGTTCAATGCCATCCAGGGCCAGCGCTCGACCGGTTCGCTCATCAAATTTTTCTCGATTGTCACCATCATTATCGGTGTATCGAGTGCGTTGTTGCTGACTACGGTTCGACGTAAGTCAGAGATTGGGATTATGCGCAGCATGGGCATGACCAAAGGCTTCATCAACCGCGTCTTCGTCATCCAGGGCGTTCTGATTGGCTTACTCGGGGCGATGGTCGGCGCCAGCGGCGCATTTGGCTTCACGACGTTGGTGCTGGAATTGGCTGTGCGCGCTGATGGCACTCTCGTATTTCCTATCGACCCGTCACAGGGGGCCTACTTGGCGGGCATTATGTTGGCAACTGTGGCCAGTACAGTTGCGGCCATATTGCCCGCGCGCGCGGCCTCGCGCGTCGATCCGTTAGAGGCCATCAGCCAATGACCTCCGACGCGACAATGACAGCGTTGCTCTCGGTCGCAGGCCTGACGAAAGATTACATTGTCGGCGACCTTGTCACGCCGGTCCTCAAAGGCATCAGCTTCGATATTTATACCGGCGAGTTCGTCGCCATGCTGGGCCCCAGCGGCAGCGGCAAAAGCACGTTGCTGTCGATTTTGGGCACGTTGCTGAAACCCACCGCCGGGCACTTTTTTATGCTGGGGAATGACCTGACCAAGGTGGGCGAGCGAGAGTTAACCAAGTTCCGTAATCGCAACATCGGCTTTGTGTTTCAGTATCACCACTTGCTGCCCGACTTTAGCGCACTCGAGAACGTGATGTTCCCGGCAGTGGCCTCAGGCCTGATGGATGACGTCGAAGCGGAGTTGCGCGCCACCATGCTGCTCGGCCGCGTCGGCCTGAGTCATCGACTGAATTACAAAGCGACAAAACTATCTGGCGGGCAGAAACAGCGCGTGGCGTTGGCGCGCGCACTGATGAATAACCCAGCACTCGTTCTGACCGACGAACCCACAGGCAATTTGGACCGTGAATCAGCCCATCAGGTGATGGAATTGCTGACCGAGATCAACGCCGAGAGCGGCACCACGTTCCTGATCAGCACCCACGACTCAGAAATCGCCAGCCGCTGTCAGCGCAAAATCACCATCATCGACGGCAAGGTCGATAGCATCGAGACCAACCCGGTTGTGCAGCACGGATTAGCGGCGGCTTGATCCTACTCAGCTGCCTGCTTTGTCACCGCCACATTCACATCAGCTTTGCGCCAGCGCAACACAGGCTTCCTAGCAGCTTGGATTTCATCCAGCCTACGACGTGGGGCCAAACGTGGCGAGCCTTTGAACCACTCGGCCTGATCGCCCTGCTTGGCCTTGCGCGCCAAGGCCAGTAGCGATGCGATGAACTGGTCGAGCGTGGCTTTGCTTTCTGTTTCGGTCGGCTCCATCAGCAGCGCTCCGTGCACGACCAACGGGAAATACATGGTCATGGGGTGGAAGCCCTCGTCGATGAGGGCTTTGGCAACATCGAGCGTCGACACGCCGGTGTTTTTGAGGAAGCTGTCGTCAAACACCACTTCGTGCATACAGATGCCATCAAATGCGGGGGTGAGTTCCGCCGACAATTTGACGCGCAAATAGTTGGCGTTCAGCACCGCGTCGCCTGAAGCTTGCCGCAAGCCATCGACGCCCATGGCGAGAATGTAACTCAGCGCACGCACGAACACGCCGAACTGACCCTGAAAGCCTTTCATGCGGCCAAATGATTTTTGAGCCGCACCAGTGCCTGCATGTTCCACAACGCTGAATCCATTGGCACCCCTCACCACAAACGGCACCGGCACGAACGCTGCCAACGCAGCACTAAGTACCGTGGGACCTGCACCGGGCCCGCCGCCGCCGTGGGGCGTGGAGAAGGTTTTATGCAAGTTGATGTGCATGGCATCGACGCCGAGGTCGGCAATGCGCACGCGGCCCACCAGCGCGTTGAAGTTGGCACCATCCATATAGAAGTAGGCACCCGCCGCATGAACGGCTTGGGCGATTTCAATGCACTCGGTTTCGAATAAACCACACGTGTTGGGATTGGTGATCATCACCGCCGCCACATCTGAGCTGAGTTTTGCCCTCATCGCATTGATATCGACGCGGCCCAACGCAGTGGCGGGGATGGATTCAACGCGGTATCCACACAGCGCCGCCGTGGCTGGGTTGGTGCCGTGTGCTGATTCAGGAACCAGCACGAGTTTACGCGCACCTTGACCATTGGCCTCGTGCGCTGTGCGTATGCACATGAGGCCGCATAATTCACCGTGTGCACCAGCTGCAGGGCTCATGGCCACAGCAGGCATACCGGTGAGCGTTTTGAGCCAATGGGCCAGGGTGTCGATCAATTCATACGCACCTTGGGCCGTGCTTTGTGGCTGGTAGGGGTGGATGTCGGCAAAGCCCGGTAGGCGTGCCATTTTCTCGTTCAGGCGCGGGTTGTGCTTCATGGTGCACGAGCCCAGCGGATAGAACCCGGTGTCGATAGAATAGTTCTTCTGCGACAGGCGCGTGTAATGGCGCACCACTTCGGGCTCGGACAAGCCCGGCAAGCCAATCGGCTTGTCGCTGCGCAAGTCGCCCAGCCGCGTGCGTACCTTGGGCGCTGCGGGCAAATCAACCGCCGTTGAACCGCCGGTATCTAATTCAAAAATCAGCGGTTGTTCAATTTGCAGGGCACGATGGCCGCTGGTGGTAATGGTGTTGATCATGACAGCACCTCCTTCAATGCATTAACAAGTATATCGATGTCGGCCTCGGTATTCATTTCGGTCGCGGTCAACAGCAGAATATTTTCAAGCTCGGGGTAGGTTGGGTAAAAGCGCGACACCGGAATGCCACCGAGAATGTTGCGCTTTGCCAAAGCCTCGACAACCGGCGCGGCAGGCTTTGAAAGTTGCACCGCGAATTCATTGAAAAATGCGGTTGGTAAGATTTTCACGCCCTTAAGTGCTTCAAGTTTGTCGGCCAACAGCGCAGCATGGGCATGGTTCAGTTCAGCTAAACGACGGAAGCCTGCCTCGCCCAGCAGCGTCATATGCACCGAGAACGCCAACGCAATGAGGCCAGAGTTGGTGCAGATGTTCGATGTCGCTTTTTCACGGCGAATGTGTTGCTCGCGGGTTGACAAGGTGAGCACCCAGCCGCGGCGGCCGTTCTCGTCTACCGTTTCGCCCGCCAAACGCCCGGGCATTTGACGAATGAATTTCTCGCGCGTGGTGAACAAGCCCACGCCCGGCCCGCCGAAACACGTGGGCGTAGCGATGGATTGTCCATCGCCCACCACGATATCAGCGCCCATGGCACCGGGCGACTTCAATAAACCCAACGAGACGGGCTCGGCGACACAGATCACCAACAACGCGCCAGCGGCGTGGCAGGCCTCGGCCAGCGCGGTGTAATCATTCAGGTGGCCAAAGAAACCTGGCGTTTGCACAATCACGCACGCAAGGTCTGGCCCAACACGACCAATCAAGTCTTCGATTCCGACGGGGTCTGGTGCCAAGCACTCGATGTTCATATCCATAAACCGCAATGCAGTCGCGGTGACATCGCGGTAATGCGGATGCACGCTGCCCGACACCAACACCTTCGCGCGCTTGGTCACGCGACAGGCCATGGTGGCCGCTTCAGCACAGGCCGTCGCACCGTCGTACATCGACGCATTGGCCACTTCCATGCCGGTGATCAGCGCGACCTGCGTTTGAAATTCGTAAATCGCCTGCAACGTGCCCTGACTGATTTCCGGCTGATAGGGCGTATAGGCGGTCAAAAACTCGCCGCGCTGAATGATGTAATCCAGCGACGCCGGTGTGTGGTGACGATAGTTACCCGCGCCTAAAAAGCTAGGCGCCTGCGATGCGTTCAGGTTCTTGGCGGCAACGGCCGACAAGACGCGCTCGACCTCCATTTCACTCATGGTGTTCGACAGATCGAATTTCGCTTTGGCTTTAGCCGCAGCAGGGATATCAGCGAATAAATCATCAACGCTGGCCACACCAACCGAGCCCAACATTTCGGCGCGGTTTTGATCGCTGAGGGGCAGATAACGCATGAGTCTCTCCGATTACGAAGCGTCAGCAACAAATTTGTCGTACGCCGCCTGATCCATCAGGGCATCAAGCTCGGACGGATTGCTGATCGTCATCTTGAAAAACCAGCCCGCACCTTGTGGATCTTTGTTCACGGTGTCGGGCGCGTCAGGCAACGCCGCATTCCCTTCCGTCACGCTGCCGGAAACAGGCGCGTAAACTTCGCTGGCAGCCTTCACCGATTCCACCACCGCAGCTTCACCTCCTGCGTTCAGCGCTTTGCCCTTCGTCGGCACTTCGACGAACACGACGTCGCCTAACTGGCCTTGGGCAAATTCGGTAATGCCTACAGTAGCTGTGGTTCCTTCGACGCGGACCCATTCGTGATCTTTGGTAAAACGTAGCTGGCTCATGGTCTGTATCCTCTGTCTTAAGATTTTGATTTGAAGTAGCGATGCGGCGCGAATGGAAGCGCCACGACCTCAGCAGGCAAGGTCTGTCCGCGCACCATGAGTTGAACTTTAGTTCCTGGTGTCGCGAATGCCGTTTGTATGTAGCCCATGGCGACGGGCTTGTTGACGCTGGGACCAAAGCCACCACTGGTGATTTCGCCAATCGTCTTGCCGATTTCATCAAGTATTTCGGTATGCGCGCGGGCGGGCGCTTTTCCTATCGGCTGGATACCCACGCGCATTTTTTGTGCGCCCATATTGATCTGTTCGATAATCTTGTTCGCGCCCGGAAATCCGCCTTCGAGTTTGCGGCGCTTGCCAATGATCCATGACAGATTGGCTTCCACAGGCGTCGTCGTCGTATCGATGTCGCTGCCATAGAGGCACAAGCCCGCCTCAAGGCGCAGTGAATCGCGGGCTCCAAGCCCAATGGGTTGAATTTCGGGTTGAGCTAACAGGGCGTTAGCAACCGCCTCGGCGCGATCGCCTGGAATTGAGATTTCGTATCCATCTTCGCCCGTATAGCCCGAGCGGAACAAACGCACGTCCACGTCATGCCCGCTGGCGAGCGCGAACTTTGCAACGCGGCTCGACATAAAGGCCATCGCATCGCAGCCCGCAGCAAAGCGCACCAGCACCTTTGCAGCGCTTGGGCCTTGCAGGGCCAGAAGGGCTCGATCTTCAAAGCGCGTGAGTTTTATGCGGCTGCCAAGGCGGCGCAAGATATGATCGAAGTCGCCTTCTTTGCAGCCTGCGTTGACGATCAAGAATAATTTTTTCTCAGAGCCAGGCTCGGCCGGTTTGGTGATCATCAAATCGTCAATGATGCCGCCCGTTTCAGTCAGCAGCGTTGAGTACCGAATCCGCCCCGCCGCCAATCCTTTGAGGTCGCCGGGGATGAGGCTTTCCAACGCCCCAATCACATCATCGCCGGTCAGTTCGGCTTGCCCCATATGCGACACATCGAACAAGCCCGCGTGGGCGCGGGTGTGCAAATGCTCCTTCAGCACGCCCAAAGGATATTGCACCGGCATGCTGTAGCCAGCGAATGGCACCATCTTGCCGCCCAATGAGATGTGCAGGGCATTCAATGGCGTAGTTTTGAGATCAGCGCCGGCGGGATCGGCCAAGGGGCTCTCCGGTAATCTTGAGTTCACCCGATAAGGACACAGAGTCCGGCTATCGAGCGCCCCCCTCTGTCGGAGAACCTGAAAGATTCACCGGGCACTCATGGCGTTGAGACAGCCCGGCTTACATCTTCGGTGAGACGATTGAGGCCTAACTCAAACGGCTACTTTCCAGAGCACCACTTACCCCACGGTCCTTTGGCCTGAGAGTTTCCGAGGGCGGTTTCTCCTTCGGCGCCGCTCAATATCGAATTTAATCGACGAGCGGTCTCTTCCGTGGGGTTACACGGTAGAAGCGTACTTTGGCGAAGTTGGCCTAGCGGGTCAACGCCCGAACAGCATGGAATCTAAGAAAATATGTGGATAAGTCAGACGCCCTCACGGAGCGGATCTGCACTGCGGGGCCTGTTCCGCCGGTCAATGTCGATAATTAACAGGCATACCGGCGCGGTATATACCGCAGCGGTATAAAATGCCTCTATTTCTGGCGCTGTGCGCGATTGTAGTCCAACTGCTCGTTGGTGAGTTGCAGGCCCACATAAACGTCGTAGGCGGCTGCGGGTTCGTCCTTCTTGAGAGGAATAAAGACCCGAATATCGTTTTCGCGCACCTTTTCTTTCACGCCCGGGCTGGCGGGAAGATCGTGACGCAGTTGAAAAACCCGCTTGCCAATGGGGTTAGGAAACAGCTGGGGCACGGCCACGAAGTAGTAAATTGACGCCGGGCCTTTTTTCACAGCCGCGCCCGACGCAATCGCAAAGTCAAAGTCCATCTGTACTTCAACGCCCTCGTCGGAAAACTTACAGTCGCCATGATAGGCAACGATTTCAGCCTGGTAATCGACATCGGTGATATCGCGACCTGCACCCTCTTTGAACTGGACCAATCGCGCCGTGGTGTTGTCGATGCGCACCGACGGACAAGGGGGTAGTTGGTTATTGACGCATCCTGAAAGCGCCGCACCAAGAACGATCAATGCTGATAAGCGAGCGAACGAAACAAGTGTCATGGGCGTCAATAACCGTCGGCTGGATCGTGGGATCGTTTATAGGTTTTTGTGCGTACCGTCACACAATGGGGATTTTGTAGTGGCCTTGCAGCCACAAAACCAGACCTTCGCTGTCTGCTCGGGGGTGTAAGCCATCGGGGCCAGCCCCGTGCCTTTATGCGTGCCGTCGCAAAAGGGCTGTTTGGCGCTGCGGCCACAGGTGCACCAATAATAGGTTTTTCCGGCCTCGACTTCGACCCCATAGGGGGCTTTTTGGGCAACAATGGGTGTGGCCGGCGTTTGATCTGACATGTGAGAATCCTAGGTCTGAGATAAGCGTGCGAGCGTGGCTTTCGGGGCCAGGTTAGATTTGCTATGTCTGCCTCGTTTAAGGCTATGGTATGCCTCAGCTTATCTACTGATGCGCCAAGTCACTAGTATGTTTTCAGCCGATCTCGCAACACCTCGGCGTGCAGAAATTAAGGCTGAAATCGGACCCCGTGAACATCCAACCCCGCCCGACCTTAAAAATCCTCATGGCTGCACCCCGCGGATTTTGCGCGGGCGTGGATCGGGCCATTTTGGTGGTTGAGCGCGCACTGGAAAAATACGGCGCGCCGGTCTACGTGCGCCACGAGATTGTCCACAACCGCCATGTCGTCGACGCCCTCAAAGCCAAGGGGGCTATTTTCGTCGATGAGTTGAGTGATGTGCCTGACGGCGTGCCGGTGATTTTTTCAGCGCACGGCGTACCCAAATCCGTCCCCGCCGAGGCCCAATCGCGCAAACTCACCTATGTCGACGCCACCTGCCCGCTGGTCAGCAAGGTGCATGTGGAGGCAGAGCGCCACTCCCGCGAAGGTCGACATATTTTGCTGATCGGGCACACCAATCACCCCGAAGTCATCGGTACCATGGGGCAAGTCGCACCGGGCACGATGACGTTGATCGAAACGGTGGCCGATGTACAGCGCGTGACGCCACCGCCTGGCAAGGCCCTCGCTTATGTGACGCAAACCACCTTGTCCGTAGACGACACCGCCGAGATCATTGCCGACTTGCAGAAACGCTTTCCAAGTATCACCCCGCCGCGCAAAGAAGACATCTGCTACGCCACAACCAACCGCCAAAATGCGGTCAAGGCGATGGCCGCCCAATGCGATTCATTCATCGTCATTGGCGCACCCACATCATCGAACTCCAATCGTCTGGTGGAGGTGGCGCGGCGGTCAGGGTGCCCCGATGCACTTTTAGTCGAACAGGCCGCGTCTATTCCATGGGAGCGGATCAAGCCCAACTCGGTTCTGGGTGTGACGGCGGGCGCTTCGGCTCCCGAAGTTCTAGTCGACGAGGTGATTGCGATGGCCCGGAAAAAATTCAATGTGACGGTCGAGCAAATTACCGTGACGGAAGAAACCGTGAAGTTTAGTTTGCCCCGCGTCTTGAACGCCTGAGGATTACAGATGGCGGTCTATACCGAGGTTTCCGACGACGACCTAAAAGCCTTCATGGCAGGCTACGACCTCGGCGAGGTCGTGGGTTGCAAGGGCATTGCTGAAGGCGTGGAGAATTCCAACTACCTGCTGCAGACCGCGACGGGCCCTTACATCCTCACGCTCTACGAGCGGCGCGTAAACCCTGCCGACCTGCCGTTTTTCATGGACCTGATGGAGCACTTAGCGCGCTCTGGCATAAAGTGCCCGGTACCGATTCACGCCAAAGACGGCAAAACTTTACGCACACTGTGTGGGCGGCCTGCGGCGATTATTACCTTCTTGAACGGCATGTGGCCGCGCCGCGCCGAAGCTTGGCACTGCTACGAGCTTGGCGTCGCCTTGGCCGAACTGCACGTGGCTGGGCGGTCATTCCCACATACGCGTAAAAACAATCTCTCATTGGCAGGGTGGCACGAACTATTTGAAAAAGTGGGCAACACGACCGAGCAGGTTGAACAAGGGCTGCACGGCTTGATCAAACACGAGTTGGATGACCTTGCCAAGAGTTGGCCGCAAAAATTGCCGAGCGGGGTGATTCATGCCGATCTATTTCCTGACAATATCTTCTTCATGTCCCAAAAATGTTCTGGGCTCATCGACTTTACTTTCGCTTGCACCGATTTTTTGGCTTACGACTTAGCAATCTGCATGAACGCGTGGTGCTTTGAAGTGGACGGCGCACTGAACATCACCAAAGCAAGTCGTCTGTTCGCTGGATATGAAAGTGTGCGTCCCCTTGAAGCGATCGAGAAGCAAGCGCTGCCCGTGCTTGCGCGTGGTGGAGCTATGCGCTTCTTACTCACGCGCCTGTATGATTGGGTGAACACGCCCGCAGGCGCGCTTGTAAAGCCCAAGGACCCGCGCGAGTATTTGCGCAAATTGAAATTTCACCGCGGCGTAACTGGAAGCTTTGCTTATGGCCTTGCCTGAGGCAGAAACGTCGAAAGCTGTTGAGTTGTTCACTGATGGCGCATGTCTTGGCAATCCTGGGCCCGGCGGCTGGGCAGCGCTTCTGCGCTTTAACAGCAGCGAGCGAGAACTTTCGGGCGGCGAAGCTGATACGACAAACAACCGCATGGAAATGAAAGCCGTGATGGAGGGCCTGCGGGCGCTCAGTCGGCCTTGCTCAGTCATCATCGCAACCGATAGCCAATATGTTCTCAAAGGCATGACCGAATGGATTGCGGGTTGGAAGCGCAAGAACTGGCGCACCGCCGACAAGAAACCCGTGAAGAATGTCGACCTGTGGCAGGAACTTGAAGCGTTGTGCGAACCCCACACCGTAAAATGGACCTGGGTGCGCGGCCACGACGGCCATGTGGAAAACGAGCGCGTCGATTTACTGGCGCGCACTGCAGCTGAGAACATCAAATACCCGGATCGGGGTTTTCCTAAAGCTTGCTGAGAACGTGAGCGGCGGCAGACACTTCGAACGCACCGGGCTCTTCTACAAAAAAATGGGTGATGATGCCGGACTTAACCACCATGGCATAGCGTTGCGAACGCACCCCCATTCCATAAGCGCGCGCATTGAGATCCTGCCCCGTCGCGCGGGCGAACACGCCATTGCCATCGGCCAACATGATGATCTTATCATGCACATGATTATGCCGAGCCCAGGCTTCCATGACGAAAGCATCATTCACTGACATGCAAATGATTCGGGCAACGCCCCTGGCTTTGAAGTCTTCAGCCAGCTCAAGGAACCCCGGCAGATGGCGCGCTGAGCATTGTGGCGTGTAAGCCCCGGGCAGAGCGAATATGACAGTCGTTCCCGTTGCGCAAATCTCTGTGATCGCGACATCGAAAAGGCCATCGCGACCAAGCGCTTTGAGCGAAGCATTGGGGAGGGAATCCCCGACTTTAATAACCATGGCTTTCGCCCGCCTTCCGTGAAGTCAAGTCTTGCGTTGCTGCCAAGATAAGATCATTTTTTAATCATGGCAGCTTCAAAAAAATCAATCAGCTCTGGATATATGGTCGGCCAATTCCTGGCGGCCATGCCCGCAATGTCCGATCCGCGCTTCGAGCGCAGCGTGATCTACATTTGCGCGCATTCGGCCGAAGGCGCCATGGGTCTCATCGTCAACAAGCCGCTCAAAGACGTGAAATTGCCAGAAATTTTTAGCCAGCTGGGCATTGAGACCAAAACGGGGTGCGAGAAAATTCATATTCATCGCGGCGGCCCAGTGGAAACCGCGCGCGGCTTTGTGCTGCATTCTGCCGATTACGAGCGCGATGGCACCCTCAAAGTGAATTCCGAGATTTGCCTCAGCGCCACCACTGATATTCTGTATGCCATTGCCTCGGGCGAAGGCCCACAACGTAGCCTCATGGCCCTGGGATATTCAGGTTGGGGTAGTGGTCAATTGGATGATGAGATCAAACAAAACGCCTGGCTGAATATTCCGGGGGATGATGAGTTATTGTTCTCGGAAGACTTCGAGAAAAAATGGGAACGGGTGTTGGCCAAAATCGGCGTCAGCCCCGCGCTGCTCTCGGGCATTGCTGGTCACGCGTAGTCTTTTTGATTTGCGCGTTCTCCGGGCGGCGAACCGGAAGCCCACTTCGCCTGAGAACGCTCCGGGCCTATTGCGCCGTCCAGCCGCCGTCGACCTTCAAGCTTGTGCCGGTCACCAAGGCTGATGCGGGCGCTGAGAGATACAATACCGCAGCAGCAACGTCTTTCATCGCGCCCATATGGCCCAGCGGAATACGATCAAGAACGAATGATTTAAATTCGGGCTTGTCCAGCATGGACGCGGTCATCGGCGTTTCAATGAATGTGGGCGCAACGGTATTGACCCGAATACCATGGGCCGCCAGATCAAGCGCCATGGCTTTGGTCAGGCCTTCAAGGGCGTGCTTGGAGGCACAGTAAACTGTGCGGTTGACCGAGCCCACATGCCCCATTTGCGAAGACATGTTGATGATGCTGCCCTTGAGGCCACGCTTGATCATCTGCGCAGCGATTCCTTGCGCGACAAAGAAGGCAGCCCGCACGTTAATGTTGAAGATGGTGTCGTAGTGCTCTTCGGTCACGGCGGCGAATGGTTCAGGAATATTAGTACCAGCGTTGTTCACCAGGATATGAATGTCGGGCAAGCCCGTGATCATCTCGGCAACCTGATCGGTCTTGGTCACATCGCAGATCACCGCGCCGGCCTTGCCGCCCCGCGCAACAATCGAGGTCACAGCCTTGTCTAAATCCTGCGCCCCACGCCCCACCAGCACAACTTCAGCCCCTGCGTCGGCCAGCAGTTCCGCGCAACTTAAACCAAGACCTTTTGATGCGCCGGTAATCAGTGCGCGCTGGCCCTTCAGGTTGAACAAAGCCGCGACTGTGTTTTCACTCATGATCCAAAATCCATGGCCGCCTTCTTTTTATGCGCCGCCAACGCCATCAGCCGACGATCACGCCAGGCCCGGCGCTTGTCTAAATCGTCGACTGAGAGGTGCTCGCGGCGCTCGGCTTCGACCTTGCTGGTCAACTCCACACCCCATGCTTTGGGCGCGGTGCGCGAAGCAGCAACAGAATGATAAAGCGGCCCGAGACGCTTGGCATAGTCAGCCACACCGGCCGGAGCATTCAAATCAATGGTTTCAAATGGGCCCATGAATGACCAGCGCAGGCCCAATCCCACGGCCACAGTTTTATCGATATCTTCAGCGCTGGCGTAGCCTTCATCGAACAAAGCCCACGCCTCGTTCAGTAACGCACCTTGCAAGCGATTGAGCACAAAACCTTCGACCTCGCGGCGAATGCGAATGGGCTCTTGGCCGACAGTGCGCATCAACTCAAACACCTTGTCCATGGCGGCAGGATCAGTCCAGGGCGCTGGAACCAACTCAACGAGAGGAACCAAGTAAGGTGGGTTGACGGGATGCGCGATGAGCATGCGATGGCGCGTGGCGCTATGTTGCGTGAACGCCGAAGCCGGGATGCCCGATGACGAGCTGCCAATCGGCGCGCTGGCTGGCACGCATTTATCGAGTGCCGCATACAGTTTGGTTTTGACATCGATGGACTCGAATGCCGACTCCTGAACATAGCCAACATTGCTCACGGCGGTTTCAAGCGAAGATTGAGTGCTGATCCGCGCCAGAACAGACTCAACCTCCTCGTCAATCAGCGCAAAAGATTTAAGGTCGCGAACATTACCCGCGATCAACGTCATCACACCATCACGCACACGCGCAGAGTCGTCGTGAATGCGGACCGCATAGCCCGCGCGAGCAAACACAATCGCCCAGCCTGCACCGACGAGGCCTGCACCGACGACGGCGATGGGCGGCGCGGGGTCAGCCATGGTAATATGAAACCCTACTCAGCTGCCTTCGCGCTACCATAGCGGCGCACGCGCAAGTCGGCCTGCTCTTTGTGACCCCAGAAGTTCTCGATGGCGCACAGGCGCGAGCAATACTCGCCGACCAGCGCTGAGGCTTCTTCGGTTACTTCCTGGTAGGTGCAGGTTTTCATGAACTTGCCAACCCACAGTCCGCCCGTGTAGCGCGACGCGCCGTTGGTGGGTAGCGTGTGGTTGGTGCCAATCACTTTGTCGCCGTATGCCACGTTGGTTTCTTTGCCCAAGAATAACGCGCCGTAGTTGGTCATCTTTTCCAAGAAATAGCGCGGATTTGAAGTCAGCACCTCGACGTGTTCCGAGGCGATCCGGTCAGCCTCGGCTACCATTTCATCAACGGTGTCGCACAAAATAATTTCGCCATAGTCGCGCCAAGCCTGGCCTGCGATATCGGCAGTTTGCAGAATCGTAAGCTGGCGATCAATTTCCTTCATCGTCTCACGCGCCACACGCTCGGATGTTGTCAGCAGCACGGCAGGTGATGTGGGGCCATGCTCGGCTTGGCCCAACAAGTCGGTGGCGCACATTTCACCGTCAGCGGTGTCATCAGCGATCACCAAAATCTCGGTGGGGCCTGCGAACAGATCGATGCCGACACGGCCATAGAGCTGACGCTTAGCTTCAGCCACGTATGCGTTCCCTGGGCCCACTAGCATATCCACTGGTTTGATGGTCTCGGTGCCCAGCGCCATGGCTGCAACGGCCTGAATGCCACCCAGCAAATAAATCTCGTCTGCGCCCGCCAAATGCATGGCGGCAATGGTAGCAGGGTGTGCTTTGCCTTTGGTGGGCGGTGTGCAAGCAATGACGCGCTTGCAGCCTGCCACGCGCGCCGTCAGCACGCTCATGTGGGCCGAGGCCACCATGGGATAGCGCCCGCCGGGGATGTAACACCCGACGTTGTTCACCGGCACGTTCTTGTGGCCGAGCTTGACGCCCGGAAGCGTTTCAATCTCGATATCCTTCAGCGCCGCTTTTTGCGCTTCGGCAAAGCGGCGGATTTGGGTTTGGGCAAATTTGATGTCGCTGATGATTTGCGGTGAGCACGCTTTGACGCACTCCTCAACCTCTTGCGCGGTCATCCGAAAAGTTTTGGCCTCAAAGCCGTCGAATTTTTTGGCCAATTCCCGCACGGCCACATCACCCCGCGCCACTATATCGGCCAAAATGCCCGTCACGGTTTCGCGCACCTTGGCATCGTCGGCAGCCTTGGTTGCGGCGGCAGAACCTTTTTTCAGATAACGGAGCATGAGTTGTCCTTTGATGCAGAACGAAAGATGCGCAGACTTACTTCGACGACGCGCTGAAGGCTAACTTTATCAGGGGCCTGCTCACAGGGTGGCAAGCTCGTGGTCCGATTCTCAGTTTCGCCGCGCATAGGTCGCGAATGTCAAACCCGCTCCACTCGGTTAAGTTATTGAAGTTTCTGCTGAATTTCAGCCAACGGGGCCAGAGTCTCAAGCGGGCCGATAGCGGCCAAGGTTGGCGCGCCTGCAAAAATGCGGGCAGCCGTCGTGCCAATACTCGTGCTATCGACGGCATCAAGGCGTTCGATGACCTCTTGGGTGGTCAGTGGGCGGCCATAAACCACCAATTGACGCGCCCGAGCGCTGCACCGGCTTGATGGGCTTTCCAGCGACATCAGCAGGCCCGACTTAATCTGCGCTTTGGCGCGCTTGGTTTCGTCGGGCGTAATCGTGCCGGCGGCTTTGCGAATCTCCTCACACAAAATCGGCACCAGGGTCGGTAAATCTTCAGGCGAGGTGCCCGTATAGATTTGGAACAATCCGGTATCGGAGAACGATTGGGTCGACGAAAAAATTGAATATGCTAAGCCGCGCTTCTCGCGGATTTCTTGAAACAGGCGCGATGACATCCCCTCGCCCATCAATACCGACAGCGCTGCCAGATTATAGAAATCCGGGTCGTGATAGGCCACCCCCGGGAAACCCAGAACAAAGTGAACTTGTTCGAGGTCGCGCGTTTCGCGGTATTCACCGCCACTGTATGCACTGGCGACAGAATTCACCGTCGCGGTTGGGCGCAGTGCACCAAAGGCCTGCTCCACGGTCTTTATAAACTTGTCATGATCAATATTGCCCGACGCAGCAACGATGGTGTGCTCGGCGGCGTAATGATTGCCGAGATACGCTTTTAAGCGCTCTGGCGTGACCGAGCGCACCAGCGCCTCCGAACCCAGGACCGGCCAGCCCATGGGTTGGTCGGGATAAGCCTTGGCTTGGAATCGATCGAAAATTATATCGTCGGGTGTATCGTTGACTTGCGAGATTTCCTGGACGATCACGTGCTTCTCGCGCTCCAGCTCTTCGGCATCCATCGTCGAATTCAGAAGAATGTCGGAGATGATATCAACAGCCAAATCGGAATCATCCTTCAGCACCTTGGCAAAATACGCTGTGTGGTCGCGGCTGGTGTAGGCATTGAGATGCCCGCCGACATTGTCCATTTCCTCAGCGATTTGCAGGGCCGTACGGCGCGCCGTACCCTTGAACGCCATGTGCTCAAGGAGGTGCGAGATACCGTTCACCTCGGCGGTTTCGTGCCGGGTGCCGACATTCACCCACGCCCCCAACGCCACAGTTTCAACCGAATCCATGCGGTCGGTGATCACACGTAAACCATTTGAGAGCGTTGAGACTTGAACGGACATGAATTCCTAAAAACTAAATCTGCCGCGCGTGTTGGCGCACATAGGCTTTGATTTGATCGAGATCGTTGGCGAGTGTCGTGAAGCGCTCGTGGCGTTGCAGGAGGTCGGCCAAGTGAGCTGGCAACGCGGGGCGTTGGCCAATGGCGGCCTCTATCGCATCCGGGAACTTCGCCGGATGCGCCGTCCCCAAAGCAATGATGGGCATATCTGGCGAGCCTTTAAGCACGCGGGCCGCATGAATGCCAATGGCGGTGTGCGGATCGACAACCTGCCCCGTTGCGGCAAAGACAGATTTAATGGTGGCTTTGGTGACGTCGTCCTTGGAACGATCACCCGCAAACAGCGCCATGATGCGAGCGTGGGAGGCGGGATCGACGGCGTACTCGCCGCTTTGTTTAAAGCGCTCCATCAGATTGGCCACAGCAACACCGTCGTTGTTGTAAGCCGAAAACAACAACCGTTCAAAATTCGACGAAATTTGAATATCCATCGAAGGGCTGAGCGAGGGCACGACATCGGCGGCCGTCATTAACCCGGTTTCAAAATAGCGCGTGAGAATATCGTTGCGATTAGACCCGACCGCAAACTTGGCGATGGGCAGGCCCATTTGCTTGGCAACATACCCAGCAAAGACGTTGCCGAAATTTCCGGTCGGCACCGCAAAGGCAACGGGCTTGTACTCTGAACCTAAGCGCAGCGACGCCCAGGCGTAATAGACGATCTGGGCCATGATCCGCGCCCAGTTGATGGAGTTGACCGCTGAAAGATTTAGATCCGCGCGCAACTCCACGTCAGCAAACATCGCTTTGACGATATTCTGGCAATCATCGAAGCTGCCTTGCACTGCGACATTATGTACGTTGCTTGACTGCACGGTCGTCATTTGGCGGCGTTGCACTTCCGATACCCGGCCAGCAGGATGCAGAATAAAAATATCGACCGCTGCGCGATCTTTGCAGGCTTCGATGGCTGCCGATCCGGTATCGCCCGACGTGGCACCAACAATCGTGATCCGGCTGCCGCGCGCTTTCAGCACATGATCGAACAACAACCCGACCATTTGCAGCGCATAATCTTTGAAAGCTAACGTGGGCCCATGAAAAAGTTCCATCAGCCAAAGCTGCGAGTCGAGCTGCACGAGCGGGGCGACAGCTTGATGCGCAAACCCGCCGTAGGCCTGCTTTGCGATGGAAAGCAGGGATGATTCCGCGACGGAGCCACGCACATAAGGCGCGATCACCTTGGTGGCGAGCCCGGCATAATCGAGAGCGGCGAACGCCGCCCACTCCGTTTGTGAAAAGCGCGGCCAAGACGACGGCACATAAAGCCCGCCGTCGGTTGCCAGCCCGGCCAATAAAGCGTCGTCGAACCCAAGCTCTGGCGCGCGACCTCTGGTGCTAATGTACCGCACCTATTTTCCTTATATATCAATAAGTTATGGCTAATTTAGCCACGTTCTGAAGCAGCTGATACTAGGTTTGTTACCAAGCCCGAGCAAGCCCGCTGTTAGCCCTGGATCTGACCGAGATCGGACACAGGAAACCCGCCTGGCCCGGCAATTCCCGCGGCGATGCCCAACGGGGGCGCATCTGCTGGGATCGGCATAAATGATTCACGCTTAATATCGAAGAGCAGCAGAGGCTCGTGCCCCGCGTTGGTTAAGTTAACAACACCCGTGGATGGATCAAACAGCCCGCCGACCATGGTCACAAACATCCCGTGAGAGATCGTCTCGCATAGTTCGTTGTTGATAGCATTCAGGAGTTGGCCGGGATGTTCACTGCTTTTGGCCAGACAGCGAAACAAGCTCGATGTTTTCGCCATCAGCAGGGCCGCATTCATGCCCTTGCCCGACACATCGGCGATATTAAACCAAATACGTCCGTCGGGCAGCGTCATGATGTCGTAGAAATCACCAGACACAGCGCGCGCCAGAATGTTGATGCCGTGAATTGGGAAATCTTTGGCTGACGGCTGCGGCAGAAAATCGTGCTGAATCTCCGAGGCTAATTCCAACTCATGGCGCTCGCGCTCTTGCTCGACTAAGCGTTCGGCCAGACGCAAATTATGAATCGCCAACGCGGCAGCGCGAGAGAGCGTATGAAGCAAAGCTAAGTCGTCGGCTGAGAATCGCTGCGCCCACAAGTTTGTTAATGACCTCAATTGCGCCTAGGCGTTGACGGCCGACCGTCAGCGGGGCGACAAGAATCGACTTGGTGATAAATCCGGTTTTAGCATCCACCATTGAACCAAAATCGACGTCGGCGCGGACATCGCGGACGATCTGCGCCTCTTACTGTTGGACCGCGCGCCCGACGTTCCCCGCCGTACTGGGAATTTGCAGCCCCATGATGTCAACCGGCCCATAGCACGCCGTGCATACTAACGCCTGAGCTTGATCATCCAGCATAAAAAGCGAGGCGGCTTCCGCGCCAACATGCCTTATGATGCGTTCGGGTGCCGATTTAGCGACCGTCTCAAAGCTGCGCGATTCGCTAGACACCAGCGTCATTTCAGCGATCAAGCTGAGTGGTCTTTCACCTCGACCGCCGAGAGTGGCTGCGTGGGCGAAGCCAGGGCAGCGTCTGAGGAAGGGGCCGCATTCATAAGATCGACGATGCCAGTTTCCCTGCCTGCCGTAAATTCATAGCGGCGCTTGATTTTAGGCTTTGATTGCGCCTTGCCAGCGGCGCCACGGTAGCTTAGGCAGAAAATATGGCTGAGAAAGATCAATCCGCCGACACATCGCGCCCACCACAGCGCACCAAAGCCCGCCATTATATCGAGGCTGCCTTTGCCTTTATTGTGCTTGCGGGCTTAAAGCGCCTGCCCTTGCGCGCCGTTTCAGGCATGGGGGGATGGTTGGCACGCTTTTTAGGGCCGATCTCTAAGCCCTGGCGTATCGCCAAACGCAACGTGGCCCGCACCATGCCCGACCTCAGTCGTGCCGAGCAGCGCAAAATTGTGCGCAACACGTTCGATAACTTTGGCCGTGTGATGTTCGAGTATGCGCATCTCTCGAAGCTTTGGCATCGCCGGTGGGATGGCGTGATTGATGTGGAGGGCAACGGCCTCGGGTGGGCGACGCAAGATAACAAAGCGGCAATTGTTTTTACCGCGCACATTGGCAATTGGGAATTGCTGCCTATGGTGCTAGCGGCTAAGGGCAAGCCAGCGATGATCGTCTACCGTGCGCCGAACAATAAGTTGGTCGATGCGATGATCGCGAAAGTACGCAACGAGTACGCTGCGGCCCTGGCACCCAAAGGAGCCGATGGTTTGCGCTTAATCGTCGAACACATCCAGTCAGGCGGAACTGTGTTCATGGTGGTCGATCAAAAAACCAACACCGGACCTGAGATTCCTTTTTTTGGACACGGCGCGCGCACGGGCAAAGCAATCGCGCGATTGGCGATGAAGTATGGCTGTAAGCTGATCCCCGCACGCTGCGAGCGCGTAGAGGGCGCGCGCTTTCGTATTACATTTGAATCGCCCTGGAGTGTCGAAGGTAACGCATCAAGTAACGATGACGTGAATGACACACTGGTTCGCCTGAATACCAAAATTGAAGATTGGGTGCGCGCAACGCCAGGCCAATGGATGTGGATGCACAAACGATGGCCCGATTAGAAGCCAGATCAGTTCAACTTGCGCGCCACCTCAAGCCCTGCCCTTTATGCGGCAGGACTGAGCACGATGTTGTCGGAACGCGTGATCGCGATGGTCGTGATTTGCGCACGGTCATGTGCCAGGCCTGCGGTCATGTGTTTACCAACCCTGCCCCTAATGAAGACGACCTCAAAACCTACTACACCGAGTATTACCGCAGCACATACAAGGGTGTGCTGACGCCGAAACGCAAACACGTGCTGCGCGCTGGGTATCGTGCGCTTGAACGGTTGAGCCGTCTTCGCGGCTTTCTCACACCTCCGGCAAAAGTTTTAGATGTCGGCGCGGGCGGCGGTGAATTTGCCTACCTTCTGTCGTGCACCGGATACGATGTTGTCGGCGTTGAGCCCAATGCGGGATACGCAAGCTTCGCAAGTCAGTCCTACGGCCTGGATATCCGCGCGACGACCTTGGAGTTGATCGATTTTCCGGCAGCTACTTTTGACGCCATCACCATGCATCACGTTTTGGAACACATCGCCGACCCATCCGCCGCGCTGAAAAGATTGGCCTGCTGGCTGAAGCCGGGCGGGTTGATGGTGGTTGAAGTGCCTAATGTGATGTCGTGGTTCCACGCGCCGCGCCGCCGCTTTCATGATGCACATCTGCACACTTTCAACCACGCCGGTTTGGAAGATATCTTCACGGCCACAGGGTTCAAGGTCGAGAGCCTTTACATCACACCAGGCACAGCGCACCTGAACATCGTCGCACGAGAGCAAACATCGCCAACGGAATCGCCGAGCTGTCGCAATGCGACGTCCGACGTTGCGGCGCATTTCAAACGCCATACCGAGATTGCTCATGTCGTGTCGGGCATGGCCTTTAAACGCATCTGGGGTAATGCGGTGCGGCCTTGGCGCGAGCGGCAAATGCTGGTGTCTTTGGGTAACCCTACAGTCGCTCGTGATATTCTCGACCGGCTGTTTGCTGCAAAGTCAACGGCAGCATAAGCAAACTCAGGCTTTGCCTGCGGGCTCAGTGGTTATATGTTCATGACCTCTTGGTTTTCCTGTGCGAGGTCACCTCATGACAATCCGATCTTCTCGACGCACTCTTCTTTCCGTCGGCGCAGCGACGATTGCCCTAACATCGATCGGGCGCGTCAAAGCTGCCGATGATACGGATGTCATCGTCATCGGTGCAGGGCTTTCAGGCCTGCATGCGGCGCAGATCTTGGAAGCGTCAGGCCTGAGTGTCACCGTCATCGAAGCCGACAATCGGATCGGCGGTCGGGTGCGCACGCTGAGCGACAAACCCGAAAAGCCCGAAAGTGGCGGCTCGGAAGTGGGTGCGCTGTATGCACGCGTGCGCGATCAGGCTCAGCGCTTTAATTTGGAACTGCGGCCCTGGCAGGTCGAGCGGCTTGAGTTCGCGCTGAATATCGGCGGCGAATTAATCAGCCCCAAAGATTGGCCCTCGTCGCCCAAGAACACGCTGCCTGAAGCCATGCGAAAATTTCCACCGATGGCCGTGAACACGGCGTTTCTGCCCAAAGAAAGCGGCCTGAAAGAACTCGATAGTTGGCTCGAAGAGGCGCGTAACACACCTGACCCGTCTTTGTACGACTTCTACACATCCAAGGGCGCAGACGAAGCCACGATGAAATACTTGAGCCTCAGCAACCAAGCCGACTCTCTCAAAGACGAATCACTCTTCTGGGCGTTGCGCGGACAGAAGATGCTGGAGTGGGGACGCGGGTCGGGCCCCTTCAGTCACGTCGTCGGAGGCATGAGCAAAGTGCCGCTCGCCATGGCGGGCTCACTCAAAGGCAATGTTGTGCTGAACATGCCCGTCGAAGGTATCGCTGTCGATGATACAGGCGCGACGGTGAGTTGTGCTAGGGGCAAGAAATTCCGCGGGCGGTTTGTGGTCTGCACATTGCCCGCATCGGTGTTGCGGACAATCAAACTGACGCCAGGGCTTCCCACCTTACAGTCCGAAGCCGTGGCATCACTTCCTTATGGTCAATCGACCAGCATCTTCTTCGCCATCAAGGAAAAGTTCTGGGACATTGATGGCCTGGGCTCGTCATTGTGGACCGACGGCGTGGCGGGTCGCGCATACAATTGGTTGGTGCCAAACGGCAATTACATCTGGATGTATTTGACGGGCACCGTGAACCAAAAACTGCGAAAGGCATCGGATTCCGAGGCCCTTCAATATGCAATCAACGCCCTTCATCAAGCGCGACCCAGCACCAAAGGGCGGATCGAGCCCATT
Organism: Rhodospirillaceae bacterium; assembly: GCA_002737725.1. Taxonomy (GTDB): domain Bacteria; phylum Pseudomonadota; class Alphaproteobacteria; order Rhodospirillales; family Rhodospirillaceae. Next base: position 45,459 of record NSIP01000010.1, on the reverse strand, counting down.
GCAGTGGTCAATTGGTCCACCAATCCCTGGTCGCGCGGGACCTTTGCTTATCGCCGCCCCGGTCAAATCGCCAAGTATGGAAATATCGCCGCCGCTACGCATGCTCGCCTACACTTTGCAGGCGAGCATACCGCCGTTCTTCAAAGCGGTCTTGAAGGCGCGATGGAGTCGGGTGAACGCGCAGCCATGGAAGTGCTTGATAAAGTTTGATCAGTATACAGATGGCTCGCATTCCACTATTTTGAACTAGAAAATTGCCTCCCCCAAATGAGGCGGAGGATGAATGAATAAACTGCCCACAGAAGCTTTGGGAGATGGCACAAAGCTTCCGCGCTACTACCAAGTTTACCTGACGGTCCGCGACTGGATTTACAACGGAAACTATAGCCGCGGTGCGCAACTGCCGACCGAGACCGAGTTGTGCGACACTTTTGGGGTGTCGCGCATTACCGTGCGCAAAGCCGTGGACTTGTTGTCCGATGACAAGCTGATCTTGCGCGAACAAGGGCGTGGAACTTTTGTCACGGGCGCGACCAACGCCAGCCCCCCGCCACTGACCGGCGACATGGATCAGTTGCTCAAGCGCCTGGACGCTATGACCAAGCGCTCTGAGATCAAGGAGCTGAAATTTGAAACCGTGGCTGCCGATGACGAAACGCGCGCAGACCTGAACCTCGCCATGGGGGCCATGGTGCAGCGTATCTCGATGGTGCGAATTTTGCGCGGACGGCGCGTGGGGTGCTCGGTGTCTTACATTCCCGCTGACCTCAACATTGAAATTAAACCCGACGAGCTTGCGTCCTTGTCTATGTTCTCGATCTTAGAGAAAAAGGGCATCGATATCCTGAGTGCCGACCAATTAATCGGCGCGACCTTGGCCGACCTGCAAGATGCCCATGCTTTGGAGTGCGCGGTCGGAACCCCGCTGGTGCGCAATCGCCTGGTGGTGTTCGATGCGTCATACCGCCCGGTCGAGAAACACATGGCAACCTACTTGGCCGACTTCTACCAGCATCGCATCCATTTGGTGCGCCGCCCCGATGACGTCGGGAAATTTCGATGGGCGCAAGAAGAGGCCGATGACGTCCGCTAACGCGTCTTTGAGATATTTATTTTGTGATACGCGGGAACGCGATTGACGACCTCCACATTCTCAATCCCAGCGCGCACCGCGAAAAAATCATTCAAATCGAGCAAATACAAAGCCGCCGCCGCGTCATGGTAACCGAGACCCAGGTCTTTCAACAGCGTTTCGCGCTTCTCAAGGTTCATTTCCTCATTGGCGGCGACCAAGCGGTCCGTCAGCGATTGATCGCAAAAATATGGAAATGGCTTGCGGCAGGAAAAAATTTCCATCGGCCGGGCCACATCATTGTAAGAACCTGCATTCCAAGCTTGGGAAAACGCGTCCGTGTCTTTGTCCCACGTCCCGGTCAAATATTTGCTGAGCCAAGTGGGAAACGGGAGTGTGCGCAACTCAACCTTGATCCCGATTTTCGAAAGCATCTCGGCGACGGCCTGATAGATCGCTGCATCGCCAGGCGTGCGGTCCACGATAACGTCGATTTTTAACCGAAAGCCCTGTTCATAACCGGCCGCTTTCATCAGGGCTTTTGCTTTGGCCACGTCATAGGGATACGGCAGAATTGTCGGATCATACCCCATCACACCGCGCGCCGCCGGCTGGCCTGACGGAGATGTAAGTCCACGCAGCAAAGATTCATTGAGCAGAGTTTTGTCGACGGCGTAGTTAATGGCTTGGCGAACGCGCACATCTTTCAGTGCCGTTGATGGTCCGTCTGTGACGCGAAACGCAATGGACATTACCGACGCCGCAGCACCCGTGACGACGCGTGCTCCAAACAGTTCTACGGCTTCGAGATCATCGATATTAATATTACCGGCGATGTCGATTTGTTTGGATTGCAACGCCTGAAGGCGCGATGCGTTGTCGGGCAAATTCATCACCGTGAGTTTTTCGATCACAGGCGGGCGCCACGATTGCTTGAAGGCATTTAACACAACACGCCCAGTGCTTTCGCCCCAGTCTTTCAATTCATACGAGCCCGTGGTGGCTGGGGTTTTGGCAAAACCATCCGGCCCCAGCGCCGTCCACGCCTGAGGGGCAACCAACAGCACCGCCGATAAGCGCTGCGGCAAGATCGCATCGGGCCGTTCACTGCGAATGATGACAGTCAAATCGTCAACGCGTTCTGCGGATAAGACGTCGCGAATTTCATTGCCGATCACAGACCGTTGACCTTCGGGCGTTTTCAACCAGGCAATCGCTGTGATCACGGCATCGGCCGTCAACGGCTCGCCATTGCTGAAGATCACGTTCGGCCTTAACCTGAATCGCCAGGCCTTGGGTTCGATATTTTCCCACGACAGCGCCAGCGCGGGTTTCAATTGTCCTTGGGCGTCGATTTGCGTCAGCGCATCGAACATCGCCGCCCAGACATAATTCGAGGGTGAGCCATTGGCCATGTAGGGGTTGCCGAAATGGACGGGCACACCCTTTGAGCCATAGCGCAATTCAGACGCAGAGGCCGCGGATATGCACACGCATACCAATAAGGAACTGCAGATCAATTGGTAGAGTGCTGGTTTTTTTGTCATCATCGAAGGCTCACTTAACCAGCAAGGGATTACATGAGCGGCCTTGAACGAGCCGCTTATTCTTCAGGCGCAACCGTCACAGAAATGCCGTCGAGCGCGTCGGTCATCTTTATCTGGCACGACAGCCGGGAATTGGCCGGTTTGTAGGATTCGGTTTCTTCGACCAACTCTTGTTCGTCGGCAGAGCGCGCGGGCAGCTTGGAGGCCCAGGCGTCGTCGATGAACACATGGCAGGTGGCACAACTGCAGCAGCCGCCACAGATGGCCTCCACGTCCATATTTTGATCGCGCAGGATTTCCATCAAGGTTTGACCAGCTTTGGCCTCGATGACGTGCTGCTTTCCGGCGCGGTTGACGACGTTAATTTTGGGCATGGGGAATCCGGGTTTGACGAAGCCTACGCCGCTCGTATCGCAGGCGGTCCGAGCGAGCAAGGGATTTTGCGGCTTTGGCCTTTTTGGGCAAAAGGCAGCGGCAGCAGAGCCCGCGCTCGTCCGCAAGGCGGACGCCCATCATGCTACGGCACCAAGTCACGACAGGCCGCCATCGCAATGATATGAGTTTAGAGCCCCGTTATTGAAGAAGTCGGACATGAGCAAGATCGATGTGAACGCGCTGGCCAATAGCAAAGCCAAAGGTGAGCGCCCTTATTTCTTTGACGATCCCGCCGTCGAGCGGGTCCTGTCGATTACCATGGCGGTCGCCAGTGAAGTTGCAGTGTTGCGCGAGCGGATGGATACCATCGAACGGCTGATGGAAGCGGGTCAGCCCATGACGAAAGCCAGCATTGACGCATTTAAGCCCGATGACGATGCAGCACGCCAACGTCAAGAGTGGCATGCGGCCTATGTGGCGCGCATATTGCGCATCGTTCGTCAGGAATTACAGGCCCTGGAAGACGAGAGCTTGAATGTCAGTTCGAAAGATTTAGCAGATCGCAATCTCGCCGGTTAGCTATCTCTACCCGACAATTCTCGACCCAGCATCAAAGCAAGTATAAAGCAGATCGCGAGCCCACCGATCCCTGCAATGAACGGTGACGTGATGGCGATTTGCGTTTAAAGCTTGCTGGCAAACATCGGTTGCCCCGAGAAAAATAACGCCCGGCGCGAATGCTTGCGGGCCCAGATCAATGGCACGCAATGAATCGGGAATCGTGGACACTGTTAAAGCTACACTATTTTTGACAACATCGATGTTAACTCGGCGGGTGCGGTGATCATGGCGTCATGACCCGTATCGAGCGTGAGCCACGTCCATTCGGGCTTTCCCTTCAGCATCGCTTCGACGGGGTCCGGCTGGCTCATATCGCGGCGCTTCAAGCAGCGAATGTAGGTTTTGGGTACGCCGTTGGGGCCGCCATTCTTGTAATGCACAGTTTCCATCAACGTCGTCAGCGGATGGTTGGTCAGCCGTCGCCTCACCCATGGCGCCAAGGGATGATCGGTTGGCACACCGAACCAATCCACATCCGGGGGTGGTTGCAAATAGCCATCAATCGCGGTCTTCGCGCGTTCTTCGCCAACGGCTTGCGGCAGAAACGGTTTGCCGTCTTGCGCCACCACCGCGTCGAGAAACACCAAATGCTTCAACCAGCCTTTCATGCGGTCGGCGACCTGCGGAATCACATGCCCTGCATAACTGTGGCCCACCAGGATCACATCGCTCAGCTCTTCAAATTCAATGAGGTTCACGACATCCGTGACATGCGTGGTGAGATTGACGGATTTGGACATCAGGTTCACACGCTCACCTAGACCCGTGAGCGTTGGCACAAACACCGCGTGCCCTGCCGCGCGCAAACCCGTGGCGATATCGCGCCAACACCAACCCCCGTGCCAAGCGCCATGGACGAGAACATACGTCTTGGCTTTTGTCTGAGCACGTGTGGTTTGTGAGCCTGCCGCCATCGCCATTACCCCAGCCGTTATCATGACATCGCGCCGTTTCATGCCCTAATCCCTCCGCTGATTGTTGTCATCATATTTATATAACCTTTTACCTTGACCGACCAGAGAACCGGCTCCACCTTGGCTGCGTGCAAGAACAGTTTCTGCCGATGGAGAGACGCCGATGTCTGAGACCCCCGCTGCAATGGTACGCCACGATGGGACTTATCCTACAGCGGCGCTGCGCTCTGACAATATCAACGTCGCCGTCGTGCAAACGCGCGTCCATGGCGTCGACGGCACCAACCCGGCACCGGGCATCAAGGACAATCTCGATTACTTCATCGAGTGCATCGACGCCGCGCAAGGTTATGGCGGCAGGGCCGATCTGTTGTGCTTTCACGAATTCCCGATCACCGGCTTTCGCCGCTGGACGCGCGAGCAGCACTACAACTTAGCTTTGGAGGTCAATGGCCCCGAGATCGAGCGGGTTGGTCAACGCGCCAAACAATATAACTGCTACATCGTCTTTGGAACCTACGCCAAGGACCCGGTCAACTGGCCAGGCCACATTTTACACCTGATGGTGTTGATGGGCCCCGATGGCAAAGTGCGCGCCACGCATTGGAAGCAACGCAACGTACGCGGCATGTTCCCCGGCTCCGAGCAATACACCAGTGCGATCTATGATGTGTATGATCGGTTCGTGGAAATGTATGGCCAAGATGCCGTCATCCCGGTCGAGCAAACCGACATCGGCAACATCGCCATGTCCGCCGTGCAATTTGAGCCCGAGCTGTTTCGCTGCATGGCCATGAAGGGTGCGGAGATTATCGCACGCGTTGCCACCGGCGGTTTCGAGACCGACGATATGAAGCTGACGTCGTATCACAACAGCCTGTACACGCTAATCTGCAACAACTCGATTGGTGTTGGTCATCGCGGCACAGGATTTTTGGAAGATACCAACTACGGTGGGCCAGGGCGTTCAGCCATTTACGGGCCGCGCGGCATCGAGCTGGCCAAAGCCGGTGAGTTTGAAACCAAGCGCATGGTTGCGCTCAACATAAAAGACTTCCGCGCCAAGCATCGTATTCCTGATGTCCACATGGCGCTGTACAAGCCCGTGTTCGATCAATACCGCGAGCGCTATGACCGAGCGCTGTACGAAAAATACATCCCGAAGGATGGGGCTGATGCTTTCCGCGTGTTCAAAGAAAATGCGCGCTGGACTCACTATTGGTAGACCGAGCGTCATAGAGGGATTGCAAAATGTTCAAAGTCTTGTCTCGCCTGCTTTTGGTGCTGCTTGTTGTCGGCGCACCCATGTCTGCATGGGCAAAAGTGACGTTTACGCGCGGCACCGGCAGCGACCCCGACACGCTTGATCCGCATGTGTCCAGCGGCAACTCCTCAGCCATACTCATTTATGACTTTTTCCTACCCCTGATGACGCTGGACGCCAAAGGTGAGATCACCATTGGAGCGGCGGAAAGCTACACCATGAGCGCAGATGGCCTGACCTTCACCTTTAAGCTGCGCCCGAACATGAAGTGGTCAGACGGCGTGGCTTTAGCTGCGGAAGATTTCGTCTATTCCGCACGCCGGGTGCAGAACCCCGAGACTGGCAGCCGCTACGCACAGTGGTTCTGGGCCATCAAAAACGCCCAGAAAGTGAACAAGAAAGAAGCCAAGCCCGAAGATATGGGCGTAAAGGCCTTAGATGCGCGTACCTTGCAGTACACGCTCGAAGCGCCGTCGCCGATTTTTCTGGAAGTCATGTCGACATTTACGTCAGCGCCCGTCCCGCGCCATGTGGTTGAGAAATTTGGTCGCGAATGGACCGCGCCTGGGAATTTTGTGTCCAATGGCGCTTATTACGTGACCGAGCGTGTGCCGCAAACACGCATCACGGCGACTAAAAATACGCATTTCTACGACGTCGCGAATGTGCAGATTGAAGAAGTCAGTTATTTCCCAACAGAAAACCTTGGCACAGCGATGAACCGTTTTCGGGCAGGCGAACTCGACACCACGCTGAATTTTCCGCCAGACCAAATTGATTGGTTGCGCGAGAACATGCCCAAGGAATTGCACATCTCGCCCAACTTGGGGGTCTATTACTTCCTGGTGAATAATAAAAAACCGCCCTTCAGCGACCCCCGTGTGCGACAGGCGTTGTCCATGGCGATTGATCGCGATGGAATGGTATCGAAGTTGTTCAACACCGGCGTTACACCGGCCAGCAGCCTCGTCTCACCGGTCGTGCCGAACTATAAGGTCTACCAAGCGGCCTACGCGGGCAAGCCGATGAAAGATCGCATGACTGAGGCCAAGAAGCTGCTGACCGAAGCAGGGTTCGGACCAGGCAAACCCCTGAAGGTTGTGTTGCAGTTCGACACGTTGGAAGAGAACCGCAAAATGGCGGTGGCTATGACCTCGATGTGGAAACCGCTCGGCGTTGAGGTGGAGCTTGCCAACAGTGAGTTCCGCGATCTGACGCGCCGGGCGCGTACCGGCGATTACGATATTATGCGCTGGGCCTACTTCTCGCCCTTTGCCGATGCGTCATCGTACCTGAACTTGATGCGTTCGGATGACGCCAGCAACTATTCTGGTTTTGCGAGCCCCGAGTTCGACAAACTCATGGCCGAGGCCAATAGCATCGCCGATATGAAACGCCGCGCCGAGGTGATGCAGCAGGCAGAAAAGATCTTGCTCGATACGCAAGCCATTATGCCGATCTATCACTACGCAGGCCGCCGATTGGTCCACACGTATGTGAAAAATTGGACCGACAATCCGCGCAACGCCAACCTGGCGCGCTACTTGCGGATTGAGAAGCCGAAGTAGACGACGGGATTCGGACGGGAGCTTTCGTATGCTGATCAACACTTGGTACGTCGCCGCCCAATCGGCCAGCGTCACGGATGCGCCCGTGGGCGTCACCATGCTGGGCCAAGACTTTGTTGTGTTCCGCGACAAAGACGGCAAAGCCCACTGCCTGTCTGACACCTGCATTCATCGCGGCGGATCGTTGTGCCGGGGCAAGGTGGCTGAAGGAACGGTGCAGTCCCCTTATCACCGCTGGCGGTTTGATGCGGCGGGGGCGTGTGTCGCCATTCCATCGCTTGGCCCCGAAGCAGCCATACCCAAGCGCGCCCGTGTTGATTCGTACCCTGTGCAGGAACAATGGGGCTGGGTGTGGGTGTTTCTGGGTGATCTTCCTGAAGCCCAACTCCCGCCCCTTCTCAGCTTCTTCCCCGAGTACGCAGCCTTCGAGGCCGGTGCGACCGATTGGCGGTTTGTGCGCGGAACCTACATGTTCGATGCTGCGTGGACGCGCGTGGTCGAAAACGGCCTGGACAACGCCCATCCGTTTTTTGTGCACAAAGATTTCGGCAATCCCGATCACCCGCGCGTCGACACCGTCGACATTGAGCCGCGCGATTTCGGGTCTTACATGACGCGCACGCAAAAGCCCGTCGATAAAAACGGTTTGTGGGCCGAGAAAATCACCAATGACCGCCCCGATGTGAAGACCGAATTGCAATTCCACGCCTCAGGCCCATCTGTGCGTATTCAAATGCACCTCCGCCCGCCCATGAGCCAGATTATCATCTCGGCCTACACCCCAATCAACGACAAGCAAACACTGAGTTGGTGGATTCAGGGGCACAACTTCTTCACCGAAGAAAAGTACGACGCCGATTCACGCAAACGCGTTCTGACCGTGTTCCAAGAAGACGGCAACATCGTCAATCACATCAAGCCGGTGCATGTGCCGCCATCACTGAGCACCGAGCTGACCATTCACCCCGACGCCATGAGCTTTGCCTTCCGCAAGATGATTAAAGAGTACGAAGCCCGCGGCTGGCGCATCGACACCAAGGCCATGGCCGCTGAGGACGAGGTCGCTCGCGCCATCCCCTCACCCACACGCGGAGCGGACCCTAAAAACTGGGTGCTCAATCCCATCATACTGAAACCTGCGCGATCCTTGTCAGCGGCAGCGGAATAAGGACGATATGGAATGCTAAGCTTTGCGCTCAAACGCTTAGCCATCGCCGTGCCGACGTTATTTTTCGTCGTCTCGCTTTCCTTTTTCCTAATGCACCTTGCACCGGGCGGGCCCTTTGACGCAGAAGCGAACTTAGAACCCCAAGTCATTAAAAACCTCAAGGCCGCCTACGATCTGGATAAACCCCTGATCGAACAATACGTGCGCTATCTGGGCAAAGCACTGCAAGGTGATTTCGGGCCCTCGATTATCTATCAAGATCGCTCGGTCGCCCAACTCATTGCGACGGGATTGCCTGTCAGCCTGCGGATCGGCCTGAGCGCGATCCTCATGGCAGCCATGATCGGCATCAGCATGGGAATTTATTCAGCTCTTCATCAGAACTCACGCTCGGACTACGTGGTGATGGGCGTAGCCATGACGGGCATTGCCGTGCCCAGTTTTGTGTTAGCCCCGCTGATGACGCTGCTATTTGGTGTGGTTCTGAAATTATTGCCGATTGCAACGCTAGAACCCAGCGGTGGGTTGGCACGCGCGGTTCCGGCACTGGGCCCTTACGTCCCCTACATTCTTCCTGTCATTGCGTTAGCAATTCCGCAGGTCGCCATTATCGCGCGGCTGACGCGCGGGGCGATGATTGAGGTGCTGCGCCAAAACTACATTCGCACCGCACGCGCCAAAGGCTTGCCCGAAAAGCGCGTGGTCTGGCGTCACGCTCTGCAAGCCGGAATGTTGCCGGTGGTGAGCTACCTCGGCCCAGCGATTGCGGGAATCGTGACCGGGGCTGTCGTCGTTGAGAGCATCTTCCAACTGCCGGGCATGGGGCGCTTTTTCATTCAAGGTGCGATCAATCGCGATTACCCACTGGTGCTGGGTATCGTCATCATCTTTGCAGCAGCCGTCATCGTGATGAATTTGATCGTGGATATGCTTTATGGTTTGCTTGATCCGCGCGTGAAGGTCGATAACTGATGGCCCTTTTCCAAGCCCAGAGTGACGCACAACTTGCGTTGATGGATGCAGCAGCACGTCTTCAAGGGCGCTCGCTGTGGCAAGATGCACTAGAGCGCTTCAAAAGCAACAAGGCCGCCATGGGCGGTGTCATCGTGCTGTGCTTGATTGGGTTCATGTCTGTGGTCGGCCCGATGATGAGCCCCTACAGGCTGGAAGATCTGTCGTGGGAAGCCATCAGCATTGCGCCGACCATGGACAATAGCCACTGGCTTGGCACCGACGATACAGGGCGTGATATGTGGGTGCTGACCTGGATGGGCGCACGCGTCTCGCTAACCATCGGCATTATGACGACGATTATCGCGCTGTTGATCGGCGTGGCTTACGGCGCAACCGCAGGCTATGTCGGCGGGCGCACCGACAATTTCATGATGCGCTTCGTTGATGTGCTGTACGCCCTGCCGTTGTTATTTTTCATCATCATTCTGGTCACGGTCTTTGGCCGCAATATTTACCTCGTGTTCGTTGCGATTGGCTGCGTGGAATGGCTGACCATGGCCCGCATTGTTCGCGGGCAAACATTGTCTATTAAGCGCAAAGAATACATCGAGGCCGCCCTGGCCTCGGGTGTAAAAACAGGTACCGTCATTCGCCGTCACGTTATTCCCAACGTCATCGGCCCAGTGATTGTTTATGTGACCTTGCTCGTGCCCACTAACATTCTGGTAGAAAGCTATCTCAGCTTTTTAGGGTTGGGCGTGCAAGAGCCGCTCACAAGCTGGGGCGTGCTGATCTCGCGCGGAGCAAATTCGCTGGAAACAGCGCCTTGGTTGCTGATCATCCCGGCGATTTGTCTCGCGATCACCATGTTCTGTTTTAATTTTATTGGCGATGGGTTACGCGACGCGCTCGACCCCAAGGACCGTTGAGAGATGGACACGGTCCTCGAGCTTGAGCACCTGACGGTGCGTTTTGACACCAAGGCTGGCAACGTTTCGGCTGTCACGGACCTGAACCTGACCATTCAGCGCGGCGAATGCATTGGGATTGTCGGCGAGTCTGGGTCTGGCAAAAGCCAAACCTTTCTGGCATCGCTGGGTCTTTTGGCCGGTAATGGAAAAACGATGGGGCGCGCCTTGTTTCGCGGGCAAGACCTGCTGAAAATGAATCGCGATGAACTAGACAAGCTGCGCGGTGACCGCGTGACCATGATCTTCCAAGACTCTGGCACGTCCCTGACTCCACACATGCGCATTGGCGAGCAGTTGATGGAAGTGCTTGTCGCTCACAAAGGCCATGCGCCTGATGTCGCCCGCAAACGGGTACTCGAGGTGATGGAGTCCATGCGCATCCCCGATATCGAAAAGCGACTGACGCAGTATCCGCATGAATTCTCAGGCGGCATGCGCCAACGCGTCATGATCGCGATGGCCTTGGTCTGCCAGCCCGACCTGCTCATCGCCGACGAACCAACCACGGCGCTCGATGTCACGGTGCAAGCGCAAATTCTCAATTTGTTTCGCGCCCTAAAGGCTCATACAAAAAGCTCGATTGTTTTGATTACGCACGATCTGGGCGTTGTGGCCGGTTTGTGTGATCGTGTGGTGGTGATGTACGGCGGGCGTATGGTGGAAGAAGCCCCGGTGGCCGATATCTTTGCCTCGCCGAAGCACCCCTACACGCAAGGTCTCTTGCGCTGTATGCCACGCCTGGACCAACTACTGGATACGGATTTAGAAGCCATCCCCGGCCAACCCCCCAATTTGCAGAAGCTGCCCAAAGGCTGCGCGTTTGCTGAGCGGTGTACCCAGGCCATCGAACGCTGCCACACCGAGCGTCCGATTTTGCGTCAACTCTCGCCCACACGCCGTGCGGCATGTCATCTGTTGGATGCGGCATGAAGACTGTTCTGAAAGTCGAGAACCTCAAGGTCCATTTTCCCATCAAAGCCGGCGGCTTTTTGAATTCAAAAATCATCCCACTCAGGGCCGTCGATGGTGTGAGCTTCGAGGTCGGTGCGGGCGAATGCTTAGGAGTTGTGGGCGAATCAGGCTGCGGTAAGTCCACGCTAGGCCGCGCCGTTTTGCAGCTCATCAAACCTACCGATGGAAAAGTTTTGTGGCTGGGCGAAAATTTATGCGATTTGCCTCGCGAGCAAATGCGCCAGAAGCGCAGCAACTTGCAGTTGGTGTTTCAAGATCCGCTCTCGAGCCTCAATCCGCGCTTGACCGTTGCCGAGATCATCCGCGAGCCGCTGTATGCCACAGACCCGACGATAGGCCGCGAGGACGCAGACCAGCGCATTGACGAAATCATGAAGGCTGTGGGTCTGTTGCCAGAAATGCGCAACCGCTATCCGCATGAATTCTCGGGCGGTCAATGCCAACGCATTGCCATTGCACGTGCGATGGTGCTGAAACCCAAGCTGATTATCTGCGACGAGCCGGTCAGTTCGTTGGATGTGTCAATCCAAGCGCAGATCATCAACCTGCTGCGGCGTCTGCAAAAAGAATATGGGCTCTCGCTGATCTTCATCAGCCACGATCTCAGTGTGGTGCGTCATTTGTGTCATCGCGTGATGGTGCTGTACTTGGGCCGCATGATGGAGTTGGCAGACCGCGACAGCTTGTTTGCCAAGCCGCTACACCCTTATACGCAAGCCTTGATTTCGGCAGTGCCGATCCCCGACCCCGCGAAAGAACGCGCCAAAGGCACACTGATTCTATCGGGCGACTTACCCTCGCCGCTGAATCCGCCCTCGGGCTGTGTGTTCCGCACCCGCTGCCTAAAGGCAACTCCAAAGTGCATTAAAGAAGTGCCTACAGTGGAAGTATTAGAGAACGGCCACCAGATCGCCTGCCATCATTGGCTTAAATAAAAAGCCCTCTCCTTTGGGAGAGGTGAGGTCCCGTTAAATCCCCGGATCTTTCAGCCAGCCCGGATAGTCTTTCTCGAGGCGTGCACGAAGCGGGGCTGCAATTGCATCAACGCTTGCAACTTTGTGGCCAAACAATTGCCAGTTCATAGCACCGAGTGTTTTGCCCATCCGCATCCACGGCAGGAAACCACCCAGACTTTGGAAATGCATGCTGCTGGGCGCGGATTCAGGTTCTGCGTTTTGGATATCAGATAGCTTCGCCGTGAACGATGCCAACGACGCATTAGCTAAAACACCGCCAACATCTTCTTTAGGGTCAATGTTATCGCGCGTTGGCAGCACAAAGCGCGCCCCGAAGTTTTCGGGGATCCACACCTGATCACCATTGACCGACACAGGGCCAATACGTCCCTTCATGTTGCGCCCGTCCATGCGTCCGCCCTCCTCGCCCGTCAACGAGGTATCGGGCTTGGCGATAATCGTTTGGTTCGATTTATAGTGGCGAGGCTTGCATGTTTCGTTGTTAAACGGATTGACCCACGTATCGGCAATCGCCCTGCCCTCGGCATCCTTGAAGTACCCCGCTTCGGCCATCAACTGGACCAGAGAGCCATCGGGCTTGATCGACAAGCGCTGGAAACTGAACCCGTCGATCGTGAGCACTTGTTCTGGGATTTTGTCTTCGACCTTGAGCCAGACCGTACCCGTGTACCACCATAAAGCCAGCTTCCCTTCACCCGCGCCGCGCATTTTTGTATAGGCGCGGTAGCTATCGACGGTTTTTGTCAGGTCGAGATTGAGCGATTTTGTCGCCTGCGCCTTGCTGCCAACAACAAGCGCCAACCCGGCTGCCGCTGCAAGCGTTTCCCGTCGACCGATGTTCATCGTCGTGCTCCTTGTGTTAGCGCTTTTTGATGCCGCGAATGATGGTGTTGGGCATGAAGGCTTCATCAAAGTCCATGCCCTTGGGGGGCGGGAAGCCCATGCGCAACACTATGAGATCAAGCTTGGGGCTCATCCAAATGCGTACCTTGCCCCCACCATCGAAGTAAAACATGTCATCCACCGCAAACGGTTCCGAGTGTGTATTGTGAAATGCAGCAGGCATTGTGGGAATATAGGGCCGCAGTTTCTCGAATTTGGCATCAACCCAAATGTGAAGCCCATAGTTGGGGTTTGGGACTGACCCCTTCTTCATCTCCGCAACCCAGCCAACCGGCAGAAGTTGCGTGCCGTCAGCGAGCTTTCCGTCTTTCAACAGCAGGTGCGCCACCCGCATCCAATCGGACGGGGCAGACAGAAAGCAGCAATACGAAATGACGTTGCCGTTGTAAGTTTTGTCCATGCGCAAAGCGCCGCGCTGGGCACCGACAGGACGCCAAAGTTTATCGGACAAATATTTATCAAAGCGCACACCTGTCGCGCGCGTCAGGATCAACCCGAGGATTTGCGTCGTGACGTTGTTATGGCTAAACGCCGTGCCGGGCTGATCTTTCAATTTGTGCCCCAGCACGGCGGCGGTGACATTGCTGCCTTCCACCATCTGTAAGCCGAGGTTGGTAAGGGGATCGATATTGCGCAAATCGGCGTCTTCGATACCCGACGTGTTGTGCAGCATCTGACGAATGGTGATTTTGCCACGCGGATCGCCCTTCCACTCGGTGATGTGGGTGTCGACGGGTTCGTCGAGGCTTTTGATTTTGCCATCAGACAATGCGAAGCCGAATAAAATTCCATGCAGCGTTTTGACCCATGAATGCGAGCTGATGGCCGATGTGTCGGTGTAGCCGTCCATGTAACGCTGATAGCGAATTTTGCCTTTGTGGTAGACGATAAAGGCCTGCGTCTCGCGCGCGGTGGCATAGGCCGCGGCCTTCTCGAGAGCGGCTGGGTCAATGGTCGCCGACTCTGAAGTCTTGGCGACAGGTAAATAAGGACTCAAACCGCCGTCCACCAACGCCATGGGGTTGTACCACTCTTGACCCTGACGGAAGGCTGACTGGTCGGGCATGTTGGCGTAGCGTTGCCAGAAGGCGAAGTCTTGCGCTTCCACCTCCCTCACCCATTCGAGTTTCTTTTTGATGTCCTCGAGCGTCATGGGCTTGGAGCCTTGCGCCCAGGCTATTGTTGGCAACATCACGAGCGCATAAATCAATTGTTTCAAAATCGTATCCTTTATTTCTTCGGTCTTGATTTGACCCAGGCGGCAGGGTCTTGCCAGTCGCCTTTGCCTTTGTAAGTTGCCACATCAGGGTAAGCGAATACAGGTCTTGTCCAGGCGTAGTCTTCACGCTTGAGTGGGAATCTGATGCGGGGAAGCCCGGCGCAGGGTTGGTCTTTGACCATTTTGTGGTACGGATGAAATTAGGTGCTTGGCCCGTGAGCGGAACCTAGGCCAGCCACGCTATCCATTGCTGCCGCCGCCGATGATTGCCTTCACCCAGCATTGGCTGAGTCTGGCCGACGGCGCAACACCGCGCTGGCCGTAGTTCGACATGATCGAAGTGGCCGATGCGCTGGCCTACCTCGCGGTATTCAAATGCCGCAGCGAGCGCGCTTACGATGTGGTGTTTGTTGGCTCGGCCGTCACCGCTTTGACCGATGGCGAACTTCACGCGCGATAGGTGATTATTGCCAACTCGATTCTCGGCGACATGGATTGGGTCAGTCGCTCCCGCACGGCCGCGGACCTCAACAATATACAAGTAACAACTACTACCGTGCGCCCATCTAACACATCAGCCATTGATGTCGTCGCTGCAGATTTTCCATTCTTCGGCGAGACTGACAGCGCGGTTGACTACACCGCCTGTGTTACTGTGCCGAAGCTGAACTAGCAACGCGCGCAACCAAGCGGGCATGGCGCGGCAGCATATCGGCTGGAAGTTGGTTCAGCGCAATAAACGTCGCCTCGAAAGTTTCATGATTGAGGTGCTGCATTTGCGCCGGATCGATGTGTCCGACAAACACGACTTCGCGTTGCCATCGATCAACGTCCTCAACACAGAGAACGCGATCAATCACAGCCTTGAGGCCGGTTTCTTCGAACAACTCACGAAGGATTCCCACCTCTGCGCTTTCGCCACGTTGCAAGTAACCGCCGGGCAAGCCCCACGGATAGGCGTGCCGATACACATGCTTGAGGACGAGCACGCGCTGATCGGGCGTGAGGAACAGCCCAACCGCACCCACATTGAACTTAGGGTTGAAGGCCCAGAGCGCCAAACGCATCAGTGGGCGTGGAATCACGCGATAAATGCGGGCAAGCCAGTGGCGCATTAGCTGAATGTTTACCCCTCAAGCGAATACTAACCCTCTACAGCCATTTTAAGAGCCGCGAGTGGGGATGCACCATGACAAAAACGAGAATAGCCAACCGAGTTTTCCTGACATCAAGCGTGTGCCGCGCGCGAGCCACAGCGGGCCTGACCCCATTGCGGTGTGTAGGCGAATCGAGCAGCGCGCCTCGCGTCAGCTCTCGCAGCTATTCCCCATCAAGTCCTCTGAACTTAACCAAGCCTAGGGTAGCGGCGGCCTTTCAGCTTGGCTAAACTGCTCGCTCCAATCAGGGAGCAGGCCAGATGGCTGATAAATATTCCGAGGCGACCTTCGGTGCGCGTACCGTCGGCTTTGGCGAACGCCCCGCCGTAGTGGTGGTGGACTTCCAAAAAGGCTTCACCGAGCCGCAATATGAATTGGGCCGCAGCCCCTATGTTCACAAAGCCGTCGAACAAACCTCCAAACTTCTGAAAGCGGCCCGCGCCATCAACGTACCTGTGGCCAGTTGCCGCGTGGGCTGGGGCAGTGAGAAAGACATCGGCTATTGGAAGATCGCCTGCCTGCACACGGGCTGGCTTTACGGCGACCCGACCACCGAGATGGACGAGCGCGTCTACGACCCCACCTACGACTTCAACTTCTGGAAGAACGCCCCTAGCATCTTCTTCGGCACGCCCTTGATGAGCTTTCTGATCAAGCAGTGCGTGGACACCGTGATCATCACCGGCTGCAATACGTCGGGCTGCGTGCGTGCCTCGATCGTTGATGGCTTCTCGTATGGCTACCGGGTGATTGTGCCCGAGGACTGCTGCGGCGATGTGGACATCGGACCCCACCAATCAAACCTGACCGATTGCGGACGACGCTATTGCGACGTGATGACCTCGACCGAGGTGCTGGCCTACTTCAAGCGGCTCGCGGCGCAAAAAGGGCTGGCTGCGGCAGCAGATTAAAGCGGCAGTTTGTGTTGCAGTGCGGGGACCGGTTCCAGCGGTTATTGAAAGCTATTTACTGGATATACCAGACACTTGGTGGATGTTTTGCCCCCTGGCAGGTATAATTTTGCTGCAGTGCAGTACGCACCTTAGCAAAGCTTGACGCTCTGGGCATGGAGACATACATAAACGTCTGATTTCAGACATCTGTGTATTTAAGAGCTTTTCCCATGCAGCACCGGCAATGATGACAAGCGCAAACAGCAACACCGCCGACACCGCCTCGGCGCGCAACCACACACCCCGCAGCCCCCGCGTGGCGCAGCGCCGCGAGCGCATGCGCCAAAACGTGCTGCGCATGGGGGCCAAAATGTTTCTGGGGCGTGGCATTGAGAATGTGAGCGTGGAAGAAATTCTGGCCGATGCCAACTTGGCGCGCAGCACCTTCTATAGCATCTTCACTAGTAAGCGCGATTTGTTGTTCCATATTCTCGACCCGATTTTTCAAACCGGCGTCACGCACATGGAGAGACTGAAGGGCAAGTCGCCCACCGAAATGGTGTACGGCGTGATCGATATGTACCCGATGTTATGGGAACGCTTTGGCGAGGCGCTGTTCCTGCGTATTGGCCACGACGAATTCAAGCTGATCGAGAAAACGCACAATCAATACGTGATGATGATCGACCAACTGTTCAGTGGCGTCGAAGCGGCTGGTATTCTGCGCAACGGATCATCGCCCTATACCCAGCGCTTGATGGCGCGTTGTGCCATCGACGTGGTGCGCGTGTACCGCACCGATCCCGACTTCAAGAGGCTTTACAGCAAAACCATGGAAGGCATGCTGCTGGCGGACGATGCGCATCGCAGCGGAGCCGCTTAAACAAACATGCGGCGGAACTGCTTGAAAAACAGCGGAGTAAGCTAAACCCCGAGCTGCGACAGATAGGGTTTGGCTAACTCCGCGCCGGTTCGTAACCCGGCACGACCTCATGTAACATGCCCTCGGGTGTGACGGCTTCCGACCACACCCGAAACGCCATAGATGCGCCCCACATGGGGTCGGCCATGGCGCGCGCGGTCGCAAATTTCGCAATGATATCAGCCTGCATTGGGGGAACAATCAGATCGGTGAACAACGATATGAGAGAATCTTGGATCATGACGCGCCTCCGGTTGGGATGGATGAAACGACCGGCTATCCGCGCATCTTCCACAAGCTGTAGACCACGCCAAAAGCCAGAATGGCGAAGGTGATGGAGAGTGATACCGCTGGCGGGAACTTCACGATCCCCAACAGATCGGCGATAAAGATTTTCGAGCCGATGGAGATCAGCACCACGGCAAGCGCCGTCTTGAGGTAGGTGAAGCGGGTGATCATCGCCGCCAGTACAAAGTACAGCGCCCGCAAGCCCAAGATGGCGAAGATGTTGGAGGTATACACAATGAAAGGATCTGTGGTCAGCGCGAAGATAGCAGGTACACTATCGACCGCAAAGATTACGTCGGCCACCTCGATCAAAACCAAGGCCATGAACGGCGGCGTCATAAACCACACTGCCTTGCCACTGGCCGGATGTGGCTTTTGGACGAAGAATTTTTCGCCGTGCGGTTTGTTCGTCACGTTGAAGTGCTTGCGCATGAACGCAACGATAGGGTTGTTCGCGATCGAATATTCCTTATCGGCGAGCACCAACATTTTCACGCCTGTGGCGATCAGGAACGCAGCTAAAATGTAAAGCACCCAGCCGAACTGCGCGACCAGCGTTGCGCCAAGGCCGATCATGATGGCGCGCAATACGATGACGCCCAAGATGCCCCAGAACAATACGCGGTGCTGGTACGGGCGCGGCACAGCGATGAATGAGAAAATAATGGCGATGACAAAGACGTTGTCTATGCCTAGCATCTTCTCGACCACGAACGTGGTCATGTGGGCCATCCCCAGCTCAGCGCCTAAGTACCACCACACCCACACCCCGAAGGCCAAGCCCAGGGTGATGTAGACGACAGAGAGGATGAGGCTTTCTTTTACCTCGATCTCGCGGGTTTTCTTGTGCAGAACGCCGAGATCGAAAGTCAGCAGCGCGATGACGATGCCGAGAAATGCCAACCACATCCAGGTCGGTTTGCCGAGTAAGTCGGCATAGAGAAATGCAAATTCCACAGAAAGAACCCCTTTGGTCGCACTGGCACGCGATGTCTGAAGCAATCCGACATCGCGAGAGTGCCAGCATTCTCTCGCCAGAGAGGCCCGGAGCGGGTGTTGAACTAGAGATACGTGTGCCACAGAGAATTTCAATTTCCGGAGAATTATTGGTAATATTTCAAACGATTGAATGGACGAAGCCACACCATCGCCCCTTGCCCCACCCATAAAATCCGGGCAAAAAATACGCGTACTTTCATCATTCATCGTAAAGAGCCCATCCATGCCCATCGCGCGCATTAACGACCACAACATGTATTACGAAGTTCACGGCACGACGGGCGAGCCGGTTTTACTGATGGGCGGGTGGGGCACCTTCTGCCATGGCGGCGAGGGACATTTGCCGCGCGGCTTAAGCGAAAACCACCGCGTTGTGATTATTGATTATCGCGGCATTGGCGATTCAGATGATGACCTGTCGAAACCTTCCTCGATTGATATGTACGCCGATGACGGCATACAGCTCCTGGAACATTTGGGCTTCAAAAGCAACGCGCACCTGATTGGCTTGGTCGGCATGGGCGCGTGCATTAGCCAAGTCATCGCCCTTAAGCGGCCCGACATGGTAAAGTCGATGATGAACATGGGGGCCTGGTGTGAAACTACCGACGCGTTCTTTCACGAGCAGATGGAATTATTCCGCGTGATTCATCGCGACGCGGGCTGGGCGACGTTTCAGCGCTTGGTGTGTGTCATGAGCTTCCGTGAGGATTTCTACAACGCCAACCAGCAAAAGTTGCTGGGGCCTAACGGCCCATGGCGCGAACTCAATGGCCGCTTTGGCGCGCACGACCGCTTCCTCAATGCGTGTTTGGCCCATAATGTCACCGCGCAGTTGAAGAACGTGACATGCAAGACCTTAGTCGTACATAGCCACTTGGATATTGTGACCGGCCCGCGCCTGACCAAACCCATCGAGCACGCGATTCCGGGGGCCAAGGGTATCGACCTACTCGACTTCGCGCACGTGGTGGCGGGCAAAGAGCAGAAAATTCAGTTCGCGAAATTAGTCGCCGACTGGATGGCGAGCGTGGCTTAAGACGCCAATCGTCAACTCGATGCCAAGCGCCTTCATGACAGCCACATGGTTTTGAGCGTCGGATTACCGTTCTGACTAAAAGAGCGGTAAAGCTGTTCGCGCGAAAGGCCTGTCTGGCTAGCGATGTGCGACATGCCCTTCGCGCGCGCAACGATACCCAGAGCATGGGCGATATAACCCGTATCCTCAGACTCAAACGCATCGGCCATGCCCCACCCACCCTATGCACCCATGGACGACGCCCCGCGTGCGCCGAACCCGCAAGCAGCGTTTTGGAGCACTTGGCAAAAAGGGGTTTCGTCCCAAAACGGTGGGCACCTTGAAACGCCAACCCGGGCAAGATCACTGGAAGGCGTGAGAGAAGAAACAGCAAGCTGTAACTTAACCTCTCCCCCTGGGAGAGGTCGTCGCAAAGCGGCGTGTGAGCGTGAGTTGTTTAACAGCATATCGTGCTCTTGAAAATCTGCAAACAACACGGCCTCACCCCGCCCCTCTCCCGGAGGGCGAGGGGGAGGAAAAATAAAAAAGGCGACCTTTGCGGGTCGCCTTTCTTGCACTGAGGAGAGAAAAACTTACTCTGCCGCTTTGGCCGCGTGGAAATCTGGACGGAAGACTGGCGGACGTGGCGCTGGCAAATGCGTTTCTTTTTCGCAATTGGCCAACGTTTGCGCCAGCGGTGGGCCCAAATCGAACACAGGCATTTTAGCAGGCTGTTTGGATTTGATGTCGGCGCGGAGTTTCCTAGTCTCTTCCTCATTGATCACGCCGTCAGCATTGACAACAACACCGTAGCGCTTAGCTCCTTCCGGTGTCACCAAGCCACGACGGACGTCGGTGGCAACCAAGGTCGCTTCGCGTTCGATCGGGTTGCCCCAACCGCCGCCACCCCAGGTGATGAAGGCCAAGACATCGCCCTTCTTCACTTTGACGTTGTCGCACTTGGAATGGTGGTACTCAATCGAACCATTGGTGCGGTACAAAATCTTCTCCGAGCGCTTGCCCGGCGTGCCACCGTTCACACCCCACGGATAGGTGAGCCAACGGTCGTCATGGATGGAGATTTCGCCGTCTTCCAAGAAGCAGTAGTCAACGCGCAGCGCGTTACCACCACGGAAGCGTCCTGCGCCACCGGAATCGGGCGTCGTTTCATGACGATCAATGCGCAGCGGGAAGTAGGCTTCCAAGTATTCTTGCGGCACGTTGGTGAAGCTGGGCCACATCGAGTGACCATCGGGGCCGTCGCCAAACGGTTTGGCCGGGATGCCACCGAAGCCGATTTGATACAGCTGGTACCATTCACCCTTCGAGTTGGTGCCCGAATACATAAAGTGCGGCGAGGACGAGAATCCCGCGGCGCACAGGAAGTCAGGTGTTTTTTGACCGAGCAGCGCAGCAAACGTGTCGAAGATGCGGCCCAAAGCGTGCGTGCGGCACGACAAGGCGGCGGGGAAGTTTGGCTTCAACAACGTGCCTTGCGGGATGCGCACATCCACCAGGTCATAGAACCCGTCGTTGAACAGAATGGCGGGGTCGAACACCATGATCATGTAGATGCCCCAGAACATCTTGAGCATGTTTTCGTTGAGGTAAAAGTTGATGGAGCCGATGGCCTGTGGATCGGTGCCTTTCCAATCGAGGATCACCTTGCTGCCTTCGCGCCACATGGTGCACTTGATTTTGTAGGGGCCGTAACCGCGGCCGTCGTCATCGACGTAATCTTCGAATGACACCGGAGCTTCGCTGACGTTCTTGTCGATCAAGATCGACATGGCGCGCTTGTTCCGATCAAGGGCGGCTTGGCAGGCCGACACAAACACGTCATCGCCGAAACGAACGCACATTTCCTTCACGCGCTTTTCAGCAACGCGGCAGGCAGCCAACACGGCATTGAGGTCCGAGCGGTTCCAGGTCGGCAAGCGGACCTGGTTCAGCATGACTTCCAGCAATGTCGATTGCAGCACGCCTTTTTTGTAAAGCTTGGTGGGCGGCGTCACGAGACCTTCTTCGAAAATCGTGGTGGCATCGGTAGGCATCGAGCCTGGCACTTTGCCGCCGTTGTCGGTCATATGACCGAAGTGGCATGACCAGCCGACCAAACGGCCGCTGAAGAAAATCGGCAGCAAGATCAGCCAATCGTTGGCGTGGCTGATGGCGCCTTCGGTTTTGTACGGATCGTTGGTGAAGAAGACATCGCCTTCTTCGATGGTGCCGTCGTAGTTATTCAGGAACCCGCCGATGAATGAGCCGAACTGACCCACCACCATTTTGCCGTCTTTGTTGGCAATCAGCGGGAAGGCGTCGTGCTGTTCGCGAATGCCCGAGGACATTGCGGTGCGGAACACCGTGGCGTCCATCTCGAAGCGCGCGTTACGCAACGCGCTTTCGATGATGTCGAGCGTAATGGGATCAATAGTGACCTTTTTAAAAGGCTTCTTATTGGTTTCGATGATTTGCGCTTTGCTCGTCATGATTCAACCCTCCTGCTCAACCGTTAACGCTTTTTCTTTGATTTAGCTTTGGCTTTGGCTACTGGCTTCGCTTTCGCCTTGGCTTTAGCAGCCGGCTTGGCTTTCGCCTTAGCTTTGGCTGCTGGCTTCGCTTTGGCCTTCGCTTTACCGCCAGCAGGTGGCGCCGACATCCCCGCCTTGGGCTTCATGCCCTTGGGCGTAATTAAGATGCAGCCGACGTGATCAATCGTGCCCATGCAGTCGGCCAAGATGACGGTGGTCGAGTCAAACTCGGTGACAATCGCTGGGCCTTGCACGATGTTTCCAGCCTTTAATTTTGCACGATCATAGATTTTGGCTTTGTACTTTTTGCCTTCGTCCCAGAACTCGTGGTTGGCATTGACCACGGCCTTGGATGGATCGGTGCCGCCTTTGCCAACGCGAATGGCTTTGACGTTCGGGTATTCGCCGACAACGACCGCACGCAAGTTGACAATTTCATGTTCGGCGTCGAGCGCGAAGGTGAACTGACGGGTGTGGAAGGTGTCGAAATCCTTACCGGCTTGCGCCAGGCCGTTTTTCTCAAACCCTTCGGGCTTGCAAGCGATAGGCACCGAGAAGCCTTGGCCGGTGTAACGCAAGTCAACTTCCCAGATGACGGTCTGTTCTTTGACCGGGATGCCTTCTTTGATCAAACTGTCTTGTGCTTGTTTGCTCAGAGACTTGAGGATGGCCGTCACGTCTTTGTTGGACGTTTCTGAGTAACGGCGCACGAAGGTTTGTGAGGCTTCGTTACGTGCGCGCGTGGTGGCATCACCATAAGCGCACAACACGCCGGGGCCGGGCGGAATGATGACCGGCCATGAACCCGACAATTTGCCGAGCGCGTTGGCATGCAAGGGGCCTGCGCCCCCGAAGGCCACCAGGGCGAAATCGCGCGGATCATAGCCTTGTTCAATCGACACCAGGCGCAGCGCGCCGAACATATTTTCGTTGACGATCTTCACAATACCTTCGGCCGCAGTTTCGACCGAGATCTTCAGCGCATCGCCGACTTTTTTGCACGCGGCCTTCGAGGCCGCCACATCAAGTTTCATTTCGCCGCCGATCAATGACGGTGGCAAGTGACCCAGCACGACGTTGGCATCGGTCACGGCGGGTTCAGTTCCGCCTTTGCCATAACAAGCGGGGCCTGGCACGGCACCAGCGCTTTCGGGGCCGACACGCAAGGCGCCCGTCAGCTCAGGAACGCGCGCGATGGACCCACCGCCCGCACCAACTGTACGAACGTCTAACGAGGACGCACGCACCGTCACATCACCGACTTTGGTTTCACGACGCAACTGCGGTTCGCCGTTTTCGATCAGCGCGACGTCGGTTGACGTTCCGCCCATGTCGAAGGTCAGCAGATTTTTGAAACCCGATTGACGCGACACCCATAACGCACCGGCCACGCCACCGGCAGGGCCAGACATCATCAGGGCGACAGGCTTGTCGGCAGCATTTCCGAAGGCCATCAGGCCGCCGTCAGAGCGCAACACTTTGCACTTCGCCTTCATGTTGCGGCTGGCAAATGTAGTTTCAAGATTTTTGAGATAGCGGCTAACCGTCGGGCGAACGTAAGAGTTCGCAACCGCCGTGAGGGTGCGCTCGTACTCATACATTTCGGGCAGCACTTCGTGGCTCAAGCTCACCGGCACTTCGGGGAACTCTTGCTTGATGATGTCGCGAATTTTCTTTTCGTGATCGCCGTTGGCAAAAGAGTTCATCAACGACACGGTGATGGCTTGGACCTTGTTTGCCTTCAGCTTGCGAACGGCCTCGCGCACCGACTCTTCATTGACGGGTCGAACCACGTCGCCGCGCGCGCCAATGCGTTCTTTGACTTCGCAGGTGTTTTCCAGCAAGGCCAGCGGAAGTGGTTTGTTCCAGATGATCCAGCCCGCCAGACCGCCGGGCACAAACGAGCGCGCAATTTGCAGCACTTGTTTATAGCCATCCGTCACAATCAAGCCGACGACAGCGCCTTTGCCTTCCAGCACGGCGTTGGTGGCGACCGTCGTGCCGTGCATGAATTCGCTAATTTCCGCTGGCGTAATGCCCGCATCTTTGCAAATGCGCTCGATCCCGGTCATGACACCGATCGATTGATCTTGCGGCGTTGAGGGGGTTTTGGCGCGATAGGTTTCTCCCGTGGCTTCGTTAATCAAAAGGAGGTCCGTAAAAGTTCCTCCAACGTCACATCCCAAACGATACGTCATGGCTTCGCGCGTCCTCGCTATGCATTTTATGAAATGGGCTTACGCCGCATTGCGGTGAAGCGTTTAAGCGGGTGGCCCGCCCTCGCCGCACCAGTCGCCGCAAACCTAGTCAAACAGTTCGGTAAAGGCGAATCAGAAATGCAGTGATCGACCGCCCCATCCCTAAGCGCCGTCCAGGTAGCTTAATTATTATGGCCTTGCCAGCACTTCTGGTCGCTAATGGCTTTTCTTATGCCGCCTTCGCCACAGATGGGAATACCCCCGCCCGGCCTAACATGGCCGGGATCGGCTTGCCGAGTCGCTCTTCGACCCATTGTGCGGTGGCGATGACTTTGTTGATATCCACACCCGTCTCCACGCCCATCCGGTTCAGCATGTAAATCAAATCTTCCAAGGGGATATTGCCGGTTGCACGTGGTGCAAAGGGACAACCGCCGATGCCACCCGTCGAGGCATCCAGGAAATCTACGCCTGCCATCACAGCAGCATAGGCATTGGCGAGGCCCGTGTTGCGGGTATTGTGCAAGTGAACACGGATTGGAACACCGGGAATAGCTGCTTTCACACGGGTGATCAGTTCGGTCACGCGTACGGGATCAGCGCAGCCAATGGTATCGGCCAATGCGACTTCATTGGGGTTTACCTCGGCGCAACGTTTGGCGATATCAACCACACGCTGGATGGGCACTTCACCTTCGAAGGGGCAGCCAAACGAAGCGCCAATTGTCACCGATGTTTTAAAGCCTTCACTTTTGGCCACGCGACCGACCTCTTGCCAGGCGGTCACGGTCTCGGCTGAAGTCATGCCCTGGTTTTTCATAGCGAAGGTATCGGTGGCGACCACTGCGTAGCCCATCTCATCGACCTTGGCATCGCGCGCGCGTTCAAAGCCCTTCATGTTGAGGATCAAGCCAATGTAGCTGGCACGACCATCGCGCGGCACTTGAGCCAACACAGCTTCGGCATCGGCCATCTGGGGCACGCGCTTGGGATTGACGAAACTAGCGACCTCAATGCGCGTGATCCCAGCATCTATGGCGCGCTTAATAAACTCGACCTTTTCCTCGGTGGGCATAATCTTGGGTTCGCTTTGCAGACCATCGCGGGGCCCCACTTCAACGAGTGTTACTTTCTTGATCATGATCGCGTTCCCATTCTTGCTCAAAACTGGCCTGTGGATGTGATCGTCGCAGACCAGACTGTAGAGTGGAATTGTAGACCTGCCCATCTAGACATCAAATCATCTTCATCGGCTTGCCAGGGCACTTCGGCCCCGCTATAGGCCGAGGCGAAGCTGGCCTTTATCAGGGGCTTATATAGGGTGGACTTGTTGCGGGGCAAAGCGCCCCGGCAAGAGGACTCGGGCAGACAGGGAGAGTGATATGGCTGGAGAAAACGGCCCGTTGACGGGCTTGCGCTTGATCGAAATGGGCCAGTTATTGGCCGGACCGTTCTGCGGTCAGTTGATGGCGGACTTCGGTGCCGAGGTCATCAAAATTGAACAGCCCAAGGTCGGCGACCCTTTGCGCGAATGGGGTCGCGAGAAATCAGAGGGGAAATCGTTGTGGTGGCCCATCGTGGCGCGCAACAAGAAGTCCATCACACTCAATGCCCGCGTGCCTGAGGGCCAAGAGATCATCAAGCAATTGGTGAAGAAGTCCGACTTCCTGCTGGAGAACTTCAAGCCGACGACCATGGAGAAATGGAACCTCGGCTACGAGGAACTGGCCAAAATTAATCCGGGCATCATTATGATACGCGTCTCGGGTTACGGACAGACAGGCCCTTACTCGCATAAGGCCGGTTACGCGGCCGTGGGAGAGGCGATGGGCGGATTGCGCTACGTCGTGGGTGATCCTTCGACACCACCCAGCCGTGTTGGCATTTCGCTGGGCGACACAACGGCTGCTACATATGCGTGTATGGGTGCTTTGATGGCGCTGCATCACCGGCATCTGACGGGCCGCGGGCAGGTTGTAGATTCGGCAATTTATGAATCCGTTTTGCAACTGATGGAATCGCTGATCAGCGAGTACGACAAAGTAGGTTTCATCCGCGAACGCACGGGCTCGATCTTGCCCAACGTCGCACCCTCGAACGTGTATCCAGCTAAAGATGGCAACTTCCTGATCGCTGCAAATCAAGACACCGTGTTTCGTCGCCTCGCTGAGGCCATGGGCCAGCCTGAGTTAGGGACCGATGCGAGGTATGCAACCCACGCCGCACGCGGCCAACGCCAAAAAGAACTCGATGATGTGATTGCGGCTTGGACCAAAACCAAAACCGTCAAAGAACTTGAAGGTCTGATGGACAAGGCCAGCGTGCCTTCGGGCTTGATCTACCGCGCACCCGAAATGTTGGCTGATGCGCACTTCAAGGCGCGAGAGGCAATCGTTGAAGTGGCTGATAAAACACTTGGTAAACTGAAGATGCAAAACACCTTCCCCAAGTTGTCGGCAACCCCGGGCAAGGTGCGTTGGACTGGGCCTGACCTTGGCGAGCACAACGAAGAGATTTTTGGCGGCATCCTCGGCATGGATTCAAAAACCATGAAAGAGTACCAGGAGCGCGGGATTATCTAATCGCGTTTCTACATGTGATCGTGAAAAGGCCTGGTTTTATTAACCAGGCCTTTTCTTTTATCTCGAAGCAGTCTCTATCGGTTCCTTAAGGTTCCGCCGCCGCAGGTTCAGCGCACGGCCCTTCAGAATGTTTAAGGTCGAGCAGCGCAATGAGTCCTTCCGTCGCAATCCAGAATTCTATCTCTCATTGGCTCTCATTAAAAAAGGGTTGGTTCCCAACCTTTCAGAATTCCTCGATCCCCCCACCCTTGAGACTCAGCCACTTGTTGTCCTGCTCGATGTCATATCCATCGACGATGTGCGCATCCGTCTCATGGGAACAGGATTGGTGCAACTCACGGGGCGTGAATTAACCAAAACGAATGCGCTAGACATCTACGCGCCTGAATCTCGGAAAAAAGTGGGCCAAGCCTGCGTGACGATGGTGAAAAGGCCCTGCGGCCAAATGACCGAGCGGTTGGTCAAGACCACCTCGGGTCTGGTCGTCCCCGCCAGTACCGTCACCCTGCCCGTGCTTTGCAAAAGCGGACAGGGCTGCTTGGCGGCTTTCACGCAGTCTCGCGAATCGATTGCCGCAGGAAATTCCATGTCTGTTGTGCGCGAAATTATCTCATCCGAATGGATCGATATTGGTGCGGGCTTTCCGAGCACCGCCTAAGACCGTTTCTTGACTCTGGCCTGTGGCTAGCCGAAAACCGAGGTGAGATCATCGGGAGATCAGCCATGAGCGATAAAGCCTTGAATCAAGATTACGGCAAGGCCGGGTTTGGCGGGCGCTTGGATTTCGGTAAAACTCCCTGTCTGTTACACATCGATTTTGCGCGCGCCTACATCGACAAATCGTGCGGGCTGTATGCGGGTGTGGAGGCGTCGGCTGAAGCGGCCAAAGAGGTTCTGGCCGAAGCGCGCAAGGCCGGCATCATGATTGTGCATACGCGCGTCGAGTTCACGCCGGGTGGGGCAGACGGTGGCATCTTTTTTCGCAAAGTGCCTGCGCTTAAAAACTTCGAGCGCGGCAGCCCCTTCGGTGAGTTTGTTGCAGGCCTTGAGCCTTTACCGAATGAAGTTGTGATCACCAAGCAATATGCCAGCGCCTATTTCGGTACCAATCTGGCCTCGACGCTGACAGCGGCAGGCATCGATACAGTTTTGCACGCCGGTTGGAGTACCTCGGGCTGCGTTCGAGCCTCGGCCCTTGATAGCTGCCAAAGCGGATTTATACCCATTGTTATCCGCGAAGCGGTCGGAGATCGACATCAAGCCCCGCACGATGCCAACCTTTTTGACCTGCAGGCGAAGTATGCCGAGGTCAAAAGCAAGGACGAAGTCATAGCTTATCTGCGCAATTTGCGGCGCGTGAACTAGGTTCGCCACCTTTACCGCGGCCAAACACGGCTGTTCACCCATTGGTTTGCGCCCGCCCTTGGCGTTGTCGTCAAGCGTCACTATGTGCTGGTTTAAATCATCTTCGGATGCGGTGTGGGGGCACTGCCTGAAGAATTGAAACTGGGGTTTCGCAAACTGATGCGTGATGTCAAAATTGTTTTAATCGGCGCTGGGATCGGCGGCTTGACAGCTGCGTTGGCGTTGCAGGCCCGCGGGTTTAAAGTTGCTGTCTACGAACAGGCGCCGCAATTGGCCGAAGTCGGCGCAGGTTTAACGCTGAGCCCCAACGCCACCCATGCGCTGGAATCGGTCGGTCTTGGCCCAACCTTGGCCCGCGTCGCCTCGCGCCCCGAGCGCCAAGCCGTGTTGCACTATCGCACGGGCCAAGTCCTCGTTGACCTCGAGCGGGGTGATTTACCCAAGAAAAAATACGGGGCGGATTATTATCAAATTCACCGCGCTGATTTGCACACCATGCTGGCGGATGCGGTGCGCGCGAATGATCCCGACGCCATCAAACTCCATCATGCTTTCGTGGGATTGAGCCAAAACGCGAACGCCGTCGATGTGACGTTTGCCAATGGCGTCGCCATTACAGCCGATGTGGTGATTGGTTGCGACGGCATTAAATCGGCGGTGCGCGATATATTGTGGGGCAAGGTAGCGCCGCGCTTTACGGGCAACATCGCATGGCGCGGGCTTGTGCCCGTCGAGCGATTGCCCAAAGGGTTCAAGCTTAACCCTCCGTCGGCCGCCGCCGTGGGAGTGAAACACAGCATGGCGCGTTACCTGGTTCGCAACGGCACGATGCTCAATTACGTGGCCTTCGCCGAGAAAACAGGCTGGGAGGTGGAAAGCTGGGCGGTACGCTCGGAAGTCTCGGAACTGTTGGCCGAATTCGCCGACTGGCATGAGTCGTTTCACGCCTTCCTTGCCGCGACGCCACCAGAGTTGTGTTTCAAATGGGCGATCCATGACCGCGACCCCTTGCCACAGTGGACCAAAGGCCGCGTGACGCTACTCGGCGACGCCGCGCACCCGATGCTGCCCTTCTTGGGCATGGGGGCGGCCAGTGGGATTGAGGACGCCGTCGTGCTGGCGCGCGCATTTCAGGCCGCGCAATCGATTGACGAGGCCCTCAAGCGCTACGAGGGCGCGCGGCGTGAGCGAGCGACCTTTATACAACTGGCGTCCCGCGAGGCCCAAGCACGCCTGCAAGGCGGCAAAGCCGACACATACACCAAGACAGAGCATAAGAACGAAGAATTCTTGGGGCTATTCAATTATAACCCGGCCACGGTTGCCGTTTGAAGCGGGCGCAGTTTAAACTTTTCTTGAGCATAGCAGAGCCTTAGCTCTACAGTCACAAAGTAAGAGAAAAGGATATGCCATGCCCGAGACCCAAGTTCGCCTGCCCCGCGTATCCAAGGGCAAGCGCCCGCAATTCTTTGACGACCCCGCCATCGACCAGATGATGACCTTTATCATCGAGTTATCGGCTGAGGTCTCGGTAGTTTATGACCGCCTCGACACGGTTGAACGCTTACTCGATACCAAAGGCACCATCTCGCGGGCCGATATCGAGGCTTATCGCGCGCCCGATGCGGTGGAAGCCGAGCGCATGGCGCGCCGGGATGCCTACCTGAAACGGGTGTTTCGCATGCATCAGAACACCGCGCCGACAAAGCCCGCTAAAACAGTGGTCAGCAAAGCACCAAAAGCGGCTGGCAAAGCGAAAGCAAAACCAAAGACCAAACCAAAAGCTAAAAAGCGTCGTAGATAATCTGACCTCGATCATATCTGACCAACAGAGGATCGGTTACCACAGCGCGCAACCCCAACAGACCACACAGGGGTTGGGGCCGATGACCAAGTAGAATGAATGAACTGAACTCTCTATGTATCCGAGCGCTGGAGTCCTTGAGCCTAATTCTAGGAGATCGCCATGATACCGCAAAACATGCACACGATGTTCGCCAAGCCCAATCACGACGAGGCCTCGCGCCAAGATTTCGTCAACGATTTCCGGGTGCACTTAGCTGCGAAGGTTTTTCCAGGGGCTTTTCCAGCGTACTTCAACCGCGTGCTGCCCTCGTTCATCAAAGCCCAAGGCCGCGAGCCCAAAGACCGGCACGAGGTGCGCAAGGTTATGACCAAGGATTCCTATTATCAGCTGTGGAGCGCCATGCAGCGCAACAGCCAAGAGATGATTTGGGATTCGGTCATCGACAGCGTTGAGCGGCAACTTCCTGACCTGTTGGAAAAAGCAAAAGACCTCAATGGCAAGGGGTCGTTGACGTTGAACCCCAACGTCATAGTTCCGAAATATCACGACGCCGCTGACATTCACTTGCAACCCGGCGCTTATCATACGGACTCAATCACCGACGATTTGGCGGCGGGCGCGGTTTATGATCGCGGCACGTACATCTATTCCATGGGCGGCTTAGGGCCGGCCAACGATGGTTTGGGCCGAATCTTGCGCGAGTTCTTCCGCAAGCAGTTTCCCGACAAAAAAGTCGAGCGCGCGCTCGATATGGGCTGCACCATCGGGGGCTCGGTCACATATTGGTCGACAAAAGAAACCGGCACAGAGTTTCACGCTATTGACGTGGGTGCGCCCTGCCTGCGCTACGGCCATGCACGCGCCAAAGCAGTGGGCGGCAATGTGAACTTCAGCCAGCAGAACGCCGAGAAAACCAATTTCCCAGACGCCAGTTTCGACATCGTGACATCGCACATCCTACTTCACGAAACATCGGTGCAAGCGATTCAAAGCATTTTCAACGAATGCTATCGCCTGTTGAAACCAGGTGGGGTGATGATGCACCTCGACTTGCCGCAAGTGTTTGGGCAAAACCCGCTCGAAGGTTTTTTGTGGGAATGGGAAATTTACAATAATAACGAACACTTCTATGGCCAGCTTCGCGAGCTTGACCTTGCCGAAGTCGCGAAGAAAGCGGGCTTTGATCCGGCGAAGTTCAAAATTCACCAGGTCGCAAGTTCGTGGGAAGATGGTCAGACCCCCTATTCCAATGAAAACTTCACCTTCCCGGTTTATGTGGCTGTGAAATAGCGCTAAAAGTAGCCACCAAGATATAAGGACCGACGCACATGGCCGCAGAAAAAAAAGACGACAAGAAACCCGTAAAGCTGCCCCGCACGGCTAAGGGCAAAAAGCCGATCTATTTTGACAGCACGACAGACAAACTTCTGTCGATGGTGCTAACGTTGATGGGTGAGTTGTCGGTGATGCGTGACCGTCTGGATACCGTCGAGCGCCTCGCCGAGAAAAAGGGCGTGTTCAAAATCGGTGACGTTGAGAATTATGAGCTCAGCGAAGAGGTCAATAAAATCCGCACCGAACGGCGCGCCGCCTACATCGCGCGTGTTCTGAAAAGCGTGCAAGACGAGCTAGACGCGCTTCAACAACAAGGCGACGGCATGAACGTCGACCTGGCGCCCTAATCCAAGTTCAGTTCGGATTAAACGACGTCACGACAGGGTTCACGCCGGGCTTGGAGACGAGAATGTGAGCATTCTCGACCGCGTTCCAACCTTCCTCGGCGTCAAGCGGCTCGGACACCACCATCATCTGCACATCACTTCTCGAGAAATAGAGTGAGGGGGGTTCAGGGTCGGTGGCATAGCGCAACGCATAAAGCGTCTCGCCATCGGTCAATGCGGCAGTCATACGGAACGGCTCGTCGACCTTGGCCTCGGACATCGTCTTCAGCACGGTGCCAATGGTTCTTGCTAATGCGCCAACCGGATCGGTCTCAAGGCCATGGCCGAACAGCAAATAGAAGAACGCTTCGCTGTCGGTTGTGCCAACACACACGCCATAGACATCGTCACCAATCATGGCGTCTAAGCGACGGCGCACTTTCTCATAGCCGCCAATCTGGCCGTTATGCATGAACATCCATTTTTTGAACGTAAAGGGATGGCAATTGGCAACCGATGTGGCCGTGCCGGTGGAGGCGCGCACATGGGCGAAGAACAGCCGCGACTGGATTTGGTGCGCCAGGCTGAGCAAGTTGGGGTCGCTCCAGGGGGGGGCGTTTCCCGGTACAGACCCGGCAAGTTCCGCGCACCATACCACCCCACGCCCGAGCCATCGCCGTTGGTGGGCACGCGGGCGCATTGCGCTGACAAGCTTTGGAGCACGAGGGAGTTGGTGGGCTCATAAATGAGCTTCTCGAGATAGATGGGCTGGCCCAGATACGTAATCCAACGGCACGTGATTGATGTGCCCCCGACTTAATTATGCGCGCCAGAAATGGCGTGTAAACAGCACCAACACGGTGAATAGTTCTAAACGACCGAGGATCATTGCAAACGATAAAACCCAGATAGCCCCATCGGGCAGGGACCGAAAATTACCGGCGGGGCCCACGATTGCGCCTAACCCCGGCCCCACGTTACCCAAGCACGCAGCAACGGCCGAATAACTGGTCATGGGGTCAAGGCCATAGGCCGACAAGATCAGGGTCATGCCGAATAACGCCAGCAGATAGGCTGCGACAAACGCAACAACCGAGAGCGGCACATCAGCCGGAACGGGTCTGCCATTGAATCGTTGCTGAAAGACGCCGTGGGGTGTGACCAGTTGGCGAATATAACTTTTGAGCATTTCCCACAGCACAACGAAGCGCAGCATTTTAATGCCGCCTGCCGTCGAACCCGTGCAGCCGCCAAAAGAAAGTATCACGGCAAACATCACCACCGGAAACGAACCCCACAACGCGTAGTCCTTACTCATGAACCCGGTCGTCGTGATCACCGAGACGATATTGAACATGGAATGTTGAAACCCGTCCCAGAACGCAAAGCCCTGTTGCGCCGCCAGCCAGACGGCGCTGGCGAGTGATAACGCCATGACGATGCCGCAGAAGAGCCGAACCTGATCATCGTGCCACAGCTCGCCCCAACTCCCCTTCAGCCCGCGCAGATAGAGCGTGAACGGCAACCCGCCGAGGCTCATGAAAATAATGCCATTCCATAGCACAATCTCGCTCGGCCACTTCGAGATCGAGGCATCAGAATTCGAGAATCCGCCTGTGGAGATCGTGGCCATCGAGTGGATGATGGCATCAAACCCCGACATCCCCCCGAACCAATAGCCGAAGGCACACAAAACGCTGAGGGCAAAATAAATCAAACCTGTGGCCACTGAAATTTCACGGGCGCGCGGCAACAATTTGTCAGTTCGATCCGAGGATTCGGTGCGCAGCAATTGCATGCCGCCAACACGCAGAAACGGCAAGATCGCGATGGCCACAACGACGATACCGATACCCCCGACGTATTGCAGCAGCCCGCGCCACAGCAAAATGCCCGGCGCCATGGTATCAAGCCCGACCAGCACCGTTGAGCCCGTCGTGGTTAAACCCGAGGCAGCTTCAAAAAAGCTGCCCGCGTAACTGAGGCTGACTTTGGCAAATTTGAATGGCAGCGCGGCGAAGACGCTGAGCAACACCCACGCAACCGTGGTCAACAAAAAAGCCTGTTTGACGTCGAGCGCCATGTTCGGGCGGCGATTGGCCAGCACTAAGGCAATACCAGAAAAGCCCGTGACAACCGCCGAAGCCCAGAACACCAGCCAATCATCATTGCCGATGCTGAGGTCAACGGCGGCCGGGATCAACATCAACACGGCCAAGGCCGTGAGGAACAGTCCGTTGATATGAAGGATGGGCCTGGGGTCAGGCATGCGGGGCGAGCTGAATGATGAACAATAAACGGGTCCGGAACGTGCTTATCTTATCATGGGGCTGTGACGGCTGCACCGATATTCGGGCGCATCAGTAGATCGGCTTGCAGGACACGACCACGCTGGCTATACGGTCACACGCCCTTAAATTGAGAGAATCATGGCTGACCCGACCGAAGCCCGCGCTGCGTACAAACACTTCCTAGCCATTCCCACGCGCTGGAAAGACAACGATGTCTACAGCCACGTTAACAACACCGCATATTACTCGTACTTCGACACCGTGATTAATGAGTACCTGATCCGCGAAGGCGGCTTAGATTACGAAAACGGGGCCATTATAGGCTTAGCGATCGAGACACAATGTAAGTTCCATAAGCCGATCAAATTCCCACAAGTGGTCGATGCCGGCTTGCGGATCGGCAAGCTGGGCAACTCCTCGGTCCGCTACGAGGTTGGTATTTTTATTTCGGGCGATCCGATATGCGCCGCGCACGGGCATTTTGTGCATGTGTTTGTGCAGCGTCCCGAGAATCGCCCCACACCGATTCCAGCGCGCCTGCGTGCCGCCATGGAAAAACTGCTGGTTATCAGCGCTTAGGAGAGTGCCATGAACAAACACCGCAAGAAACTTCGCGAACTGATGGCCAAGCCCGGCATGATCGTGGCCCCCGGCGGCGGCACACCGCTTGATATTCGCCTGATCGAACAGGCGGGCTTTGATGTGGCCTATATGACGGGCTACGGCGCGGCGTGTGTGCGCTACGGTGTGCCCGACATCGGCCTTCTGGGCAACGGCGAGCTGGAAGACACCGTACGCGCCATGCGCCAGGTGAGCGACATTCCCCTGATT
Organism: Rhodospirillaceae bacterium; assembly: GCA_002737725.1. Lineage (GTDB taxonomy): Bacteria > Pseudomonadota > Alphaproteobacteria > Rhodospirillales > Rhodospirillaceae. Next base: position 10,391 of record NSIP01000010.1, on the reverse strand, counting down.
GTTGATTGCGACACCGGCTATGGCGACATCGCCAATGTGAAACGCGTCGTTCAAGGCATGGAGTCATTGGGTGTTGCGGGCATTCAGCTTGAGGACCAGGTGTGGCCTAAAAAATGCGGCCACATGGAAGGCAAGTTTGTTGAGCCGCGTGACGTCGCGGTGCGCAAAATTAAAGCGGCGGTGGCGGCGCGCACCGATAAAGACATGCTGATTATCGCGCGCACCGATGCGCGCGGGCCCCACGGCATGGACGAAGCCATGGTACGGGCCAAGATGTTCATGGATGAGGGCGCAGACATGATTTTCTTCGACGGGCCTAAATCGCTCGATGAATTGCAGCAAATCTGTAAAGCCAACATCGGCCCGCAAATGGCCAACATGTCCGAAACCGGCCTGACCCCGATTTTGTCGGCGAAGGAACTGGAAGAGATCGGTTTTAAATTGACGATCTGGCCCTCGACCACGTCGCGCATTGCCGTGCGGCAGGTGTCAGACTTTCTGAAACACCTGAAAACCACGGGTGACTCACGGCCCTGGCTCGACCGCATGGCCTCGCTGTCCGAAACCAACACGAAGCTGGGTCTCGACGACGTCAAAGCTTTTGAAAAAAACATCACCGGCTAATGATGGCCGAGGCGGATTTACGCACCTATCGTGGTGGCTGCCATTGTGGAGCGGTGCGGTTTGAGGTCGTGGCCCCGGCGCGCGTCACCGTGCAAGACTGTAACTGCTCGATGTGTGCGACCACCGGGTTTCTTCACCTGATTGTTCCGGCTGCGCGTTTTCGCCTCTTATCGGGCGCGGACAGCCTGACGGAGTATCGATTCAATACAGGTGCTGCGCGTCATCTATTCTGTAAGGTCTGCGGCGTAAAATCGTTTTATGTGCCGCGCTCGAACCCCGACGGTTACAGCGTCAATCTGCGGGTTCTAGATCGCAGCCAATTCGAAACCGTCACTATCGAGCCCTTCGATGGCCAGAACTGGGACGCTCACGGCGGCACTTTGGCAGGCCTCAGCAAGCCCTGAGTCGACCTGAAACCCTTAAAAACAAACCTACGCATCGCTCGGTGAAATCGCTTTTGCTTTCCGTCCAGCCACAGGGTGATGCACGATATACTCCGAAACGGAGAAACCCATGCCCGAGGGCGGCACGCCACAGACAACACCTGACCTGGCCGAGATGATCAGGCGCGCGGGTGCTTTGGTCCCAACGTTGAGGGCGCTGCGTTAGCGTCATTCACCGATGGCATGAAGCACCAACGAAACGTCTTCGGATCGAAGATCCCCGAGTTGCAAAACATCCAGATGCGCGCTTCGGAATCTTCAGCCGAGATCGATGCCGCCCAACTAGTGGCCGATTATCATATCGCCGGGTTGCAGGGCGCTGCGATCTCGGGTCTGAGCTCAGACCGGGCCAGCTTGTTGAAACTGCAACGCGACTACGCCTATATCAGTCAGATCTGCCAATCTGCTGTTGCTCGCCTGGTAGATGCCTCAGGCGCCGGTGGCTTGAATAAGGATAGCGCAGTAAATTTAAATCAAGCATATATGAAGGGTGCGAGCGCGCACCTGACGATGGGCTGGGACGCCAACTGCGTCCCGTACGGAAAATTTTTGCTCGGCATCGAGCATCAAGGTTTGATCTAGGTTTTGGAGAGATGATATGGCAGCCACCCCCGAGAAACTTCATACCGTCACTGCTGCCGACTTAATCAAACGCGTTGGCACATTGGCCCCCAAACTGATTGAGCGCCGCGCCAAGGGTGCAAGCTTGCGCCGCTTGCCCGATGAAACCATGGCCGATCTAGTCGCAACCACAGCCCTCAGGGCGTGCATGCCCGCGCGCTTTGGTGGCCACGAGTTGCCTTTCGGCACACATACAGATGTTGCTATGGAGCTGGCCAAAACCTGCGGCTCCACGGGCTGGGTGGCGGGCATCATCGGCAGCCATAATTGGTGGCTGGGCAAATACCAAATCGAATCTCAGCACGAGGTGTGGGACAACAACGCCGATGCGCTGGTGGCTGCCGCCTTTGCCTCCAAACCCGGCACCAAAGCCGTGGCGGTCGACGGCGGATACCGCGTCAGCGGCGAATGGATGTGGTGCAGCGGCATTGATCATTGCGACTGGTGCTCGTTAATGACGCCAGTCCCGCAAGCTAGCGGCCCGCCGGACTTGGTGATGGTGCTGCTCAAGCGTGGCGACTACACGGTACACGATGTCTGGAATGTGCCGGGCATGAAAGCCACCGGCAGCAACAACGTGATCGTCGATGACCTCTTTGTGCCCAAGTATCGCGCCACGCGCGTGGCCGAGCTGAACAACAAGGCCTCGCCCGGCCAGAAGCTGAACGAAAGCTGGATCTATAAATTACCGATGCTTGATGTGTTTGGTTATTCGGTCGCTGGCCCCACATTGGGCTGCGCACGCGGCGCGCTTGAGGGATTTATCGCGAGCATGACGGGCCGCTCAGGGTTGGACGGCTCTAAAGTCACTGACCACCCAACACTGCAAGCGCGAGTGGCCGAATCCTCTGCCGAGATCGATGCCGCACAGACACTATATGATACCGACATGGCCTTCTTACGCGCCACAGCCCAAGCTAATGGCGACCTGACGTCAGCCGAGATCGGGCGCATTAAACGCAACTGCGCCTATGTGGTGACCCTGGCCAAACGTGCGGCTTCGCGATTGATCGAAGCCATGGGCGCCAATGGCGTGTCGGATTCCAACCCCGTCGCCATCGCATTTGCAGACACGATGGCGGGAGCATCACACCGCGCGTTGAATTGGGACGTAAACGGCGTGGCCTATGGGAAAATATTATTCGGCGCGATTTCTTCGCCCGACGCAGAGCTGTTAAAACGCCAAGTGGCAGCCGCTAAGGCCGTGACTCATTAAGAAAGTATCCGCGCTTTCTCCAACAACGATTCCATTTTGGCATCGCTGATGCCCAGCTCTTGCAAATAAGTGACGATATTGGCGAGGTAATTGAGGCTTGTGCCCTCGCTGCCAACACCTTGCGCAATATGACGCGCCTTATCATCCACCGACCAATGTCCGGCGAACTGTACGTGAGACGTATCGGGCACATAGGCCCGTGCAATGGCTGTCGTTCCATCATGAAATGTGATGGGGAGATGGCGCGGGATATAAATATAGGAAATTAATTCGCGCTCATCGAGATAGGCAATGACGCCCTTGACGTTCTCAGGTGCGATGCGAAACGCCCGACCAAGACACGAGCCGCCGGGGCTAAGTCCGCACACCATGCCTGGCTGATCGCGCGTGCCGCGATAGTGGATTGAGGTCAGGCACATGTCGCGGCTGAAACCTTCCAGACGCACAGGTTTGCGATCAGTGTACTCAAACACCGGACGCCACATCAGCGAGCCATAGCCGAATACCCAGACATTCTCGGGGTCCATGGCAGGGTCGCTCGGCGGTACAGATGGGAAAGCTTTGTCCATCATTCGCATGTCTCATGGGTCGAGGGTGGCGTCAATCACCGTCGCGATCAGTTCAATCCGTGTTAAGATTCAAGCATGATCACAAAACCTAAACCACCATCACGCCACAAACTGCTGACCTCCCCTTTCGCAGCTCTGGTGGTCGGGGTTGGTTTCTATGGGGCGGCCTGGGGTGGCGGCGCATACGTGCTGCAATCTCAAGCCGAGCGGTGGATTGCCGCACAGCAGCAAGCGGGCCGTAACGTTACGCATGGTGAACTAAAGATCAGCGGATTTCCGGGTAGCGTTCAAATTGCTTTGTCTGATTGGTCCATGAGCACCCCCATCACGGATGGTGGCTGGACGTGGCGCACATCATCGTTGCGGCTGTGGACGCAACCTTGGACTCTCGGTCGTTTCACCGTTGATCTGGCCGGGTCGCATACGCTCTCTGGGGCGTGGTCCGATTTGCCCTTCACCATCACCGCTGATCGCGCTGATCTGCAACCCGCGCTGAGCTTGGATGGGCAGATCGACACATTTGACGTGAACATCAACAAACTGAGTGTCGGCGGCGCAAACGATGCGCCGTCGCTGGCTGCAATCGAGTCTGGCGCGCTCTCAATTCATCAGGTCGACCCTGCGAAAAGCAACGACGCGCCGATCTGGCGACTGAGTTTCAACGCCGCCAAAGCCTCGGTCATCGGCATGGAGCACTTCGGTGTACTTGCGCCTGCCATTGAAACGATACGCTTCACACTCGATCTGGTGGGCGCATTAAATGCAAACCCATTGCTAACGGCCTTGGCCGCTTGGCGCGAAGGCGGGGGCACGGTGGAACTGCGCGAACTGGCGCTCGATTGGCCGCCGCTGTCGGTGGCGGCATCGGGAACCCTGGCACTCGATGAAAACCTTCAGCCCATCGGTGCGCTAAGCGCAAAATTCCAAGGCTTCTTCGAGACCGTTGATGCCATGACAACGCACGGCGTTGTGCGCGCGTCAGATGCCAGCATGGCGCGCATTGTTCTGGGCCTCATGGCGCGCGAACCAGTGGGCGGCGGCACACCAGAACTCAATCTTGCTGTCACAGTGCAAAACCGCAAACTCTATACCGGGCCGATTTCGCTGATGACCATGCCCGAGGTGGTCTGGCCGGAAGATATCGTCTTACCTTAAAGCGGCGCTTCATACTTCTCGATGACCCATTTCTCCTGGGCAGCATCGGCATACCATTGCTTGATGGAAGCGTGAGTTAAAATCGCATCGCTATAAGCACGGCTGACGGGATCGAGGTCCACGCTATAGGTTTTAAAGCGTGTCACGATGGGTGCATACATGGCGTCAGCATTGCTAAACGCGCCGAACAAAAATGGCCCGCCCGCACCGAACTTTACCCGGCAGTCGTTCCACATGGCTTGGATACGCGTGATGTTTTCTTGCACATCGGGGGCAATGGGTCTGGCCGGAAATGTTTTGCGCAAATTCATCGACATCGCCTGGCGCAGGGGCTGAAAGCCTGCGTGCATCTCGGACGAAATGGCTCGCGCCACAGCACGAGCATGCGGATCGGTGGGCCAGAAGGGTTTGTCGTAAAAGGCATCGGCTAAGTATTCGAGAATGGCCAACGATTCCCACACCGTGATTCCGCCATGGACCAAGATAGGCACCTTGGCTGCATCTGAGAATTTTTTGATGGTCGGCGACGTCTCGGGCGCGAACAATGGAAGCACTGTTTCACGGAACTTTAAGTCCTGCGCTGTCATGGCAACCCAGGGGCGCATGGACCAAGATGAATAAGCTTTGTTGCCGATAATCAGATGGAGTTCGGTGGACATGGAAACCTCTGAGAAGGTGTGTGAGGCGTGTTTCTATCAAAGTCGGGGCCGGTGAAAATGACAATCAACCGTCATTTTCTGCCATAGCGTTTTTATATGGTGTATTTTCTACGCCAAGTGGAAGACCACTTCTCGGGAAAATACACCCGTTTACGCTTGCTTTGCGTCGATCACACTGCGGCGGATGGCGCGGGTACGCGCAAACAGTTTCTCTAAAGATTCTCCGTCACCGCGACGGATGGCGCGCTGCAAAGCAGTCAGGTCTTCGGTGAAGCGCTGGAGAACCTCGAGCGTTGCATCACGATTGTTCATGAAAATATCGCGCCACATGACGGGGTCGGACGCAGCGATGCGCGTGAAATCGCGAAAGCCCGTGGCAGAGTACTGAATCACCTCTTGCTTCAGGTCTTCGGCCAGGTCATCCGCCGTGCCGACAATGGTAAAGGCAATCAGGTGCGGCAGATGCGAGGTAATGGCCAGCACCTTGTCATGGTGATCGGCCTGCATGGTCTCGATCTTCGAGCCCGCCTTGCGCCAAAATTCCGTCACCTTGGCCACGGCAGCCGCATCACCACCCGGCACCGGCGTGAGAATGCACCAGCGGCCTTCAAACAATTCGGCAAAGCCCGCTTCAGGCCCTGAGTACTCAGTGCCCGCCAGCGGATGGGCCGGCACGAAATGCACGTTGGCCGGCAGATGAGGGGCAATGGCGGCGATGACCGCCTGCTTCACCGAGCCGACGTCTGTAATAATCGCACCGGCCTTGAGGTGTGGCGCAATGGCTTTGGCAATGGCTTTGTTGGTGCTGATGGGCGAGGCAATCACCACCAAGTCGGCGTTTTTCACAGCCAGAGCGTAATCAGACGTCACCTCGTCGGCGATGCCGAGTTTGAGGCACGCATCGAGCGTTTCTTGACGCCGGGCACAGGCGACAATGGAGCCCGCCAATTTGTCACGCCGCATGACGCGCGCCATGGACGAACCAATGAGCCCAATGCCAATAAAAGCGACGCGATTGAATAAGGGCTGCTCAGCCATGACGAGCCCCCATAAATTCGTCGAGCGCGGTTAAAACCAATTCCATTTCGTCATTGGCCCCAATCGTAATGCGCAAGTGATGGGGCAAATCGTAATTTTCCACCAACCGCGCGATAATGCCACGCGACTGCAGGAATTGATCAGCCGCCGTGGCGGTTTTTCCATTCTTGCCATCAAAAGGCAGCAATACGAAATTGCCGGCCTCACCAACAATGCCAAAACCCATGCCGCGCAAACGTTGCTGAAGGATTTTCATCCACTTGCTATTGTGCGCTTTGGCTTTGGCGATATGAGTGCTGTCGCGCACTGCCGCGGCACCGGCGACCTGAGCAGCGCTCGACACATTGAAGGGGCTACGGAGACGCTCCATCGTGTCAATGATCGCTTTGGGCCCAAAACCCCAGCCCAGGCGCAACCCGCCCAAACCATAGATTTTCGAGAACGTGCGGGTGATCACGGTGTTGGGCGTGGAGGCCGCCAAGGATGTGCCGTCGTCGTAGTCGGGCGCATCCATAAATTCGGCATAGGCCGCATCGAGCACCAGCACGATGTCTTCGCGCAGTCCGGCTCGCAGCGCTTCAATCGCAGCCTTGGGCAGGTATGTGCCCGTGGGGTTATTGGGGTTGGCCAAAAACACAATTTTGGTGCGCGGCGTGACCGCTGACAAAATCGCCGACACATCGGCCGTGAGATTGCGCTCGGGCACCGAGACAGGCGTGGCCCCCACGCTGAGTGCATAGATGGCATACATCAAAAAACCATGAGCGGTGCGAATCACCTCATCGCCCGGTCCGGCATAAGCCCGGCATAGCAACGAGAGAACCTCGTCCGATCCCGCCCCACAAATCACCTGCGCCGGGTCGAGGCCATGAACTTCTGCGATGGCTGCGCGCAGTTCGCCCGAATCGCCCGGCGGATAACGATGCAAGCTCGCCTGACGCTCGGCATAGGCCGCAACCGCCTTGGGGCTTGGCCCTAAAGCTGCTTCATTGGACGAGAGCTTAATGACCCGGCTGACCCCCTGAATGCGGGACTTTCCGCCCTCATACAGGGGAATATCCATCACCCCGGGTCGCGGTTGGGGCAACGTCATGGCGTAAGGCTTTCACTGCGGTGCTTGGCGCGGAAGTCTTAGTTTCTCAAGCGTCAGAAAGCAAAGCCAAAATCGAAAGAAATCGTTGACAGCGAGGGCTTAAGGGGCTGTTTTCGTGGGGTTCCGGGCTTCATTTCAAGCCTGTTTAGACGCGCCCGAAAGCGAACCGTTGCGATGACCCCGACCAGCGCCCCCATTCCACAGACCACTGCCACCGATCCGATCCTAGGGCCGATGGTCGTTTTGGCCGAGCCCTTGGTGCTGCAGTCAGGCGAGACGCTGGCGGACGTGACCATGGCGTACCAAACGTACGGGGCGCTCAACGCCGACAAGTCCAATGTGATTGTTCTCTGCCACGCACTGACGGGTGATCAGTTTGTCTGCGGCCAACATCCGATCACAGGCAAACGCGGCTGGTGGGATGATAGTGTTGGACTCGGCAAAGTGATCGATACCAACCGCTACTTTGTGATTTGCGCCAATGTGCTGGGCGGGTGCTTGGGCTCCACCGGCCCCAAGGAAATTAACCCGGCCACGGGGCGCGCATGGGGCCTGCAGTTTCCGGTGATCACCATCCGCGACATAGTGGCCGCGCAAGCCAAACTGCTCGATCAGTTGGGCATTGATAAAATTTTATGCGTGGTTGGTGGATCCATGGGCGCGATGCAAGCATTGGAGTGGGCGCACCGGTATCCGAGCCGCGTGTTTGCCGCCGTGCCTATTGCAGGGTCTTATCGTCATTCGGCTCAGAACATCGCGTTCCACGAAGTGGGGCGGCAAGCCATCATGGCTGACCCCGAGTGGTCGCACGGCAATTATTTGGAAGAGGGTCGCGTACCTAAACGTGGATTAGCTGTGGCCCGCATGGCCGCGCACATCACATACCTTTCCGAAACGGCGCTGCATCGGAAATTCGGGCGTAAGCTGCAAGACCGCAGCGCGCTGACCTATGGCTTCGACGCTGACTTTCAAGTTGAAAGTTATTTGCGCCATCAGGGGTATACATTTGTTGATCGCTTTGATGCGAATTCATACCTCTACATCACACGCGCCATGGATTATTTCGACCTGGCCAGCGAGAACGGCGGCGTGCTGGCCAATGCCTTTAAAGGCTCGTCGGTCCGGTTTTGCTTGGTTTCATTTACGTCCGACTGGCTTTTTCCCACCGCCGAAAGCCGCGCCATCGTGCATGCGCTGAATGCCGTGGCGGCCAACGTGAGTTTCGTCGAGATCGAATCCGACAAGGGTCACGACGCATTTTTGCTCGATGAACCCGATTTTCATCAAACGCTAAGCGGATTTATTAATGGCTGCGCCGATGCCCACGGCGTGGCCAAGGCCTAGACACACATCATGAACCAAATCGCAACACCGCCGAAAATGATCAACAAACCAAGTAAACGTATGCGTATCGATTTGCAATTGGTCGCCGATTTGGTGAGCCCGAACACACGCGTGCTCGATGTGGGCTGCGGTGATGGCACGCTGTTGTCTTACCTGATGGGGTTCAAAAAGGTCGACGCGCGTGGGCTGGAAATTTCCATGTCGCGGGTGCGCTCGGCTGTCAGCCAAGGCTTATCGGTGATCCAAGGTAACTTGGAAACCGACTTGAAAGATTATCCAGATGGTGCGTTTGATTACGCGATCCTCAGCCAAACGCTACAAGCTACCGTGCATCCGCAAGAGGTTCTGGGCGATCTGCTGCGCATTGCTAAACGCGCCATCGTGTCGTTGCCCAATTTCGGACACTGGCGCGTGCGCTGGGCGTTATTGGTCGGTGGGCGTATGCCCATGACGTCAAACTTACCCGATCAATGGTACAACACACCAAACATTCACCTGTGCACGATTTTAGATTTTGTTGATCTCTGCAAAGCGATGAACATCCATATCGAGAAAGGCTTCGCACTCAGCGCTGATGGGCTGAAACAGAACTTCAGTGCCACGGGATGGTTTGCCAACCTGTTCAGCGAACAATCGGTGTTTGTTCTGACGCGTTAGAGTTAAGGGCTTCGTTCCGCGAACGCCCGAGCCTGTCTGTTGCAGGCTTGGTGGTCATCGCGCGGTTTCTTGAAACCGCAGGCGCTGCATCCCACGGCATAGCGTAGATTTGCTTCTCGGCTTCAACAATATGTACACCTGCCAGCGTGGGGAACCAGCGGCTGCCAACGCGATCAAGCGCAGCCGCCCAACCACCAAACAACTGCCACAGCACCGGCGGCATAAACAACGCCTTGGCGGTTTGACGTGGTGCAAACATGCTATGACGCAAAAGCTTGGTGATTTGACTAAGCGAATAGGGCCGACCATGGGCGAAGGGCGAGGGCTCGAAGCGCGCCCATAAACTGCTGCGGTTGGCAACAACCACCACCACACGCCCGCCATCAGCCAACACTCGCCAACACTCGCGCATCAGCAGTCTCAACTCGGCACTGCCCTCGAGGCAATGCACAATCAGCAAGCGATCAATCGAGCGATCAGGCAACGGCAAGGTGAATTCTTCAGCAAGGCACACAAGGCTGGGTACATCTTCAGGCCAGTGCGTCACGCCTTGGCCCGGCGGCATGACGGCTAAAACGCGTTCGGCCTCATCGCGAAACAGCGGCAGATAGGGCACCGCAAAGCCCAGTCCTAAGACGCACTGGCCCTGCGCATCGGGCCAAATCTCGCGCAACTGCCGACCGATAAGCCGACGCGCGAGCCGCCCCAAAGGCCCCGCGTAGAAGTCGCGTAAATCAACAACATCAAGCCACATGGGTACAAATCATCCGCTGAACGCCGTGTCGCCAGCCAAGCGCCGCTTGCCAGCCTCAAGAAAGTCTTTCGACCAGCTGTAATACAAACTCTCGGCCAGACCCTCACGGCGACAAAGCTCAGAGATCGAATGCTCGCCGCGCAGCCCGGCCAGCACAATTCTGATCTTCTACTCCGCCTAACACTTCTTGCAGGTCGCACGACGAATGTCGCGCTCGT
>NSIP01000001.1 GCA_002737725.1 Rhodospirillaceae bacterium | reverse complement strand
GGCTGTCATCGACCTCCCGTTGCGGCAGTTCCCGGAACTCACCAACACGGTCATCACTGTGACGACCGCTTATCCTGGTGCGCCATCAGAGTTGATGCAGGGCTTCATCACCACGCCAATCGAACAGGCTGTGGCTGCCGTGGACGGCGTCGAGTATGTGACATCAAGTTCGACGCAAAGCGTCAGCACTGTGACGGCCTACATCAAGCTGAATCACAACCCTGGCGATGCCATGACGGAGACAATGTCAAAGGTTCAGCAGGTGAAATTCCAACTGCCGCGCGAGGCCAACGACCCGATTATTACAAAATCAGTTGGGCAGAGCGTGCAGTCGATGTACTTGAGTTTCTCGAGCCCTGAATTACAGGGCGCTGCAATCTCAGACTACATTACTCGCGTCGTCCGGCCCCTCATTTCAACGGTCGAGGGCGTGGCCTCCGTCGACATCATCGGCGGGCAAATCTTTGCTATGCGCCTGTGGCTTGACCCCTCGCGCATGGCCGCGCGGGGTGTCAGCGCTGACGATGTCGCGCGCGTGGTTCGCGCCAACAATTTTCAATCTGCGCCTGGCCAAACGAAGGGCTTTTTCATTGTAACCAATGTCACAGCCAACACGGCTTTAACAGATGTCGAGCAATTCCGCGACCTTGTGGTGAAAGCTGAAGGTGGGGCTATCGTGCGCCTGCGTGACATCGCCACCGTCGATCTCGGCCCACAAAACAGCAACACGGCCGCCATGCTGAGTGGTGAGAACGCCGTCATCATCGGCATCTCTCCCACACCATCGGGCAATCCACTGACAGTGTCCGAAGGCATTCATCGTGTTCTACCCGATCTTGAGCGCACCATGCCACCGACCTTGAAGTACGCCATTCCATACGATGTGGCGCAGTTCATTCAAGCCTCGATCGATGAAGTGGCAATAACCCTGATCGAAGCTATGCTGATTGTGATCGTGGTCATCTTCTTGTTTTTGGGAACCGTGCGATCAGTATTGATCCCCGTGATCACCATCCCCTTGTCGATAATCGGCGTGGCGGTTTTGATGCTGGCGCTTGGGTTTAGCCTCAATCTGCTCACATTATTGGCAATGGTGCTGGCCATTGGCCTCGTGGTCGATGACGCCATTGTGGTTGTAGAGAACGTTTACCGACACATTGAAGAAGGCTATACGCCAGTTCAGGCTGCGCTTACGGGCGCGCGCGAAATTGTCGGGCCGGTGATTGCCATGACCATCACACTAGCCGCTGTCTATGCCCCTATCGGATTTTTGGGTGGCTTGACCGGCGCTTTATTCCGCGAGTTCGCGTTCACGCTGGCTGGTGCTGTAATTATTTCCGGTGTCATTGCGCTAACACTTTCGCCCATGATGTGTTCACTGTTGCTCAAGCCGCACATGAATGAAGGCAAGTTCGCCGCCGCTGTCGACCGGACCTTTAGAAAAATCAATGCGTGGTATGCGCACCATTTGGCGCGCAGCCTCGATTTCCGCCCGGTCGTGGGATTGTTCGCCTTGGGCGTTATGTTTAGCGTTGTTTTCTTGTTCTTGAATACGCGCCAAGAACTGGCGCCTGCCGAAGACCAAGGCGTTGTGCTGGCACAAATCCAGGCCCCCGAGTACGCCAACCTCGACTACACCACCGCCTATGGGAAAAAACTCGACGACATCCTGGGTACATATCCCGAGGCGCGATCTCGCTTCGTGATGTTCGGGATGGGTGGAGCCAACAGTGGCATCGCGGCCATGGACTTAAAACCCTGGAGCGAACGCGACCGCTCGGCCATGCAGATGGCGCCAGATTTACAAAAAAAACTCAACACGCTCGATGGGGTGAAGGGGTTTGCTTTTATGCTCCCCGCGCTGCCTGGCCCCTTCGGAGGCTTGCCGGTGCAGTTTGTTGTCTCCACGGCCGGACCTTACGAAACCCTTTACACCACAATGGAAGAGTTGAAGAACAAGGCGCGCAAAAGCGGGCTCTTTATGATCGTCGATAGTGACCTCACGTTCAGTAGCCCTGTCATTCGATTGAACATTGATCGCGTCAAAGCCAGCGATATCGGCATTTCAATGCAAGCCATTGGTGATACCTTGGCGACGCTGGTGGGCGAGAACTACATCAATCGCTTCAGCCTCCAAGGCCGGTCTTACGAAGTCATTCCACAAGTCGCGCGCGCAGATCGCTTTTCGGCCGAGCGCTTGACTCAATTCTACGTCAATACATCCTCTGGCGAGCAAATCCCACTTTCAACGGTGGTGAGTTACAAGCAAGAGGTCGAACCCAACAGCCTCAATCGCTATAACCAATTGAACGCGGCCATCTTCCGGGCCGTCCCCATGCCGGGCGTGTCCATGGGCGAGGCTGTGGCATTCTTAAACCAGCAAGCAAAGGACCTACCGCGCGGCTATACCAGCAATTTCTTGGCTGAAAGCCGCCAATACGTCGAGGAAGGCAATCAGCTTCTGTACACTTTCGGTTTTGGTCTGATCATTATTTATCTGGTATTGGCCGCGCAGTTCGAAAGCCTGCGCGATCCGCTGGTGATTTTGGTCAGCGTGCCCATGTCGATTTGTGGCGCGCTGTTGCCGTTATTCTTCGGCGTGTCGACCATCAACATCTATACGCAAGTCGGCCTTGTCACACTGATTGGCCTGATCTCGAAGCACGGCATTCTCATGGTATCCTTCGCCAACGAGATGCAAGTCAAAGAACAATGCGACCGTCGCACCGCCATCGAACATGCCGCTCAGGTTCGTTTGCGGCCGATCTTGATGACGACTGCGGCAATGGTGTCGGGACTATTCCCACTGCTGTTTGCCAGTGGCGCAGGTGCGGCCAGCCGTTTCTCGCTGGGCTTGGTTGTCGTCTCGGGCATGTCTATCGGCACATTGTTCACGCTGTTCGTTCTGCCGACGGTTTATACTTGGCTCGCGACCGATCACCGCGCGGCAGCCAAATCGCCGCACGCACGCGAGATGGAAATGGCAGCGGCAGAGTAATCTGCAGGCTCAGGCTTTGAACACCCAGCGCTTGCTGGCGTTGAAGTTAAACGCGAGCCCGGCGATGGACCCGGCAGCGATCCCAAAGACCGGATAACTCGCGGCAATCGGCACAAAGGTGACCAGCGCGGCGTAGATACCATAATTGACACATGCGCCCAGGCCATTGGCGGATAAGAACTTGAGCCACTGACGCGCAGGGTGGCTGACGTCGAGTTGGGTAAATGTGAAGCGACGGTTGGCGCCCCACGTGAACGTCGCAGCGACGAGATACGATACAATGCGGCCCGCATATAGGCCGAGTCCGAGAAGGCTCATCGCCGCGTATAGTGTAATTGTATCGACGATCAATCCGCCGATACCAACGAGTCCAAAGCGGAGAAACTGCGACATTGAAGGCCTGGCCTCACCGCACAAATGCGGATTCTTTAAGCACCACGAATACCTTGAAGGAATTGGGCGACGCTTTCGCGCATACGCTGGGCCTGTTCAGCCAGTGCTTGCGAAGCCCCCAGCACGTTCTGCGAAGCTTTGCCGGTTTGCCCAGCGGCGTCGCTAACAGTACGAACGCTCGATCTGACTTCAGCGGTGCCAGATGACGCTTGCTGGACGTTGCGCGAGATCTCAATGGTCGCTGAGGCTTGCTCTTCGATGGCGCTAGCAATTTCAGAGGCCGTCGTTGCACGATCAATTCGGTTCGCCGCCAAGAGGGCAATCACGAAATAACCCCCATGCCTAACGCGGCGGCAGCGCCCATGAGTGTGATTTTGGCCTTAATCGATAGATTGGACAGCATTTGAAAGGGTCTTCCAAAAATAGGGCTCGCCAGGGCGGTGAGATTCATAATCAACCGCGAATCTTATGTGTCATTGGGCAAAAAACAAGCCCAAAATCGCATAAGAACCACCCTGGCGTGTGGGAAAAGGTATTGGAAATAGAACGGCTTCCGTAGCAGTCGAGGCACGGAAGCCGTCATAGAATATCGATGAGCTAAGGTTAACTTAGAAGGCCTTCGACAACGTCAGCACGGCGCGCGCGCCACACAGGCCAGCGCAAACCGCCACATCAGTGCCATGATAGCGAATGCCAACATCAGAAAAGGGGAACGAGTATGTGAGGCCTGCGTTCCAGTAGGCATAATCAGCGCCAGAGATTTTTTTCAGGAGTTGCTTGCCGACTTGGACATCGAAGGTTAGGGCGCCTTCGCTCCTTGGGCATGATTTTTAATGATATCGCGCAGCACGATCTGGGTCGCGATAATAGTGTGCATAGGCAAGGATGGTTAAATGCGCGCGTTGCAACAAATTGGATATGGGAATCCGGCAGACGTCGTCGCGCTGGTGACGCTTCCTGACCCGACCCCGCAAGCGGGCGAGATCGTGATTCGGATGGAGGCCGCCGCCATTCATTTGGCTGACATTAAAAACTTTACGGGTGAGCGCGATTTTAGGGTGAAAGCCTTGCCCCGCATTCCTGGATATGAGGGCATTGGCCGCGTCACTCAAGTTGGCGCCGGAGTCACGCAGTTTAAAGTCGGTGATCGCGTGTTTCCATGGTGGGGCGCTGGCACATTTGCTGAACTGGTGTGCACGCCCGCCAACAAAGTGATGCCTGCACCCGAAGGCGATGCTGTTCAATTATCGCTGATGCTGGTCAACGGCATGACGTCGGTGATTTTACTGGAAGACTTTGCGGAGCTTCAACCGGGCGACTGGCTGGTTCAGAATGGCGCGAATTCTAACTGCGCACGTTATATCATCGTGCTCGCGCGCGAACGCGGGGTACGCACCTGCAACATCGTCAGGCGCCCCGAGGTGGTTGATGATCTTAAAGCACTCGGCGCTGATGCGGTGATACTGGATAGCGACGATCCGTTCGAACTGGCTGAGCGTGTGCGTGCCGCCACCCATGGCGCCACCCTCAAGCTCGGCCTAGACATGGTGGCGGGGGCGGCATCGGGACGCATGGCACGCTGCGTGTCGGATGGGGGCATCGTGGTCAACTATGGCTTTATGTCGGGACAGCCCAGCCAAATCCCTTTCCACGACATGTTCCAGAAGGAGATCACCTTTGTCGGCATGAGCGCTGGACGCGGAATGGCTAAGCGGAATATGAACGAATTACGCGCCATCTATACCAAGCTTGCTGCGATGATTGCCAAAGGTGACATGCGCACAGCTATTGCTGGCACCTATCCGCTTGATCGCGCAGCTGACGCCTTTCGCCATGCGGCCAGTACTGGCGCAGAACGTGACGGCAAAGTTATTCTGCTGCCGAACGCTTAAGACATGGGGCTCACGACATGAAAGCACTTCAACAAAATGCTTACGGCGCGCCGGCCGACGTTACGGCTCTGGTTGATTTGCCTGAACCCGTTGCAAAAGCCGGAGAGATCCTGGTGGAAGTGGAAGCGGCGGCGATGCACCTAGCCGACCTCAAATTTATCAACGGCGATGCAGGCTTTCGCTATTTCACGTTCCCGCGCATCTGCGGCCACGAGGGTATCGGTTACGTCATCAAACTTGGCGATGGCGTCACGGACTACAAGGTGGGTGACCGTGTGTTCCTGCCCATTGGCTCGGGCACATTCCGTCAACGCTTGGCGGTCCCCGCAGCCGATTGCCCACCCGCCACCGCAGGCGATGCTAAGCAACTGGCGCTGACTGTCATTAACGGCATGACCGCCGTGATTTTGGTCGACGACTATGCAGCTGCCTTGAAGCCGGGCGATTGGATTTTGCAAAACGGTGCGAACTCGAGCTGCGGTAGATACATTATTAAGCTGGCGCACGATAAGGGCCTGCGTACCTGCAACATCGTGCGGCGCGCTTCGCTGATCCCTGAGCTGAAAGCCTTGGATGCTGACCAAGTAATTGTCGAGACCGGGGATCCCGACAAAACAGCAGAATTGGTGAAAGCCGCCACCGGTGGTGTCGAGCTTAGCATTGGATTTGATTGTGTGGCTTCAACCGGAACCGAAACCATTGGTCGCTGCCTGGTACGCGATGGAACCATCGTGAATTACGGCTACATGACCGGCAAAAACTGCGAGGTCTCTTTCCAAGATTTATTCCGCAAGCACGTGAAACTGGTGGGCATGAGCATGCAAAGCCCCCGCACCAAAGACCAACGCAAAGTGGTGTATGCCAAACTTGCCGCCATGATCGCCAAGGGTGACTTGAAAGCAAAAATCGCCGCGACCTACACGCTGGATCAAATCCAGGTTGCATTGGCACATCAAGCCAAGACCGGCGATGACCGTCAGGGCAAGATCATTATTCTCCCGAACGGTTAAGCGACTTTACTTCGTCAATGTGCAGTTGGCCTAGCTAAAGCCTGCCACCACGGCCAAGCGCGTGGCATCGGCCGACCCAAACCCGCCGACGCGTTCGAACTTATTTTATCTTCTTTGGTTTACATCATCAACGTTGGGCGAACGCCGGGCACACGCGGCACCAAGTTGAGTATCCACACATTGATCTTCAGCGGCTCTTTGTGTTTGGTCGTGACCGTCACTTCACCGCCTTGATCATTGATGGAAAGGTCGTTGTAGCGTTTATAACCATTGGGTTGGTCGTGGTTGCGCACAATCAAGAAACAGCTAAATGCGCGGGCTTTGTAAGACACTTCGGGCAACCCTTGCGGATTGCCTTACATCATGGAACCGTCATCGCGCATCATTTTAGTCTAGGTCGACAGCGCCGCCGGGCTGAGCACGATACGGTCGGATAACCTAATCTTCTCGCTTATGCCGGACGGTATGTAATGGCAACTTTCTGCATTCTGCACGCCTTCGAAACTATCGCCGACGGCTTTCCAGAGCATGGCACATCCATTGGACAATTTGTCCATGCTGGCTGGCGAGAAGCCTTTGAGCTTCGATGAGTCTTTATGCGCGCCCAAAACTTTCTCGGCGTCTTTGCCGCGGAAGGCATAGATGTCGGTGATGATCCGGCTGCTGGCCGGATCGGCGCGATGGACATAAATGCGTTGGCGATACACCGAGGTGGGCGGCTCGCCCAAATATTGTTCGACATAAGTCACGTTCGGCCCAAAGGCCGTCGCATCGACTTTCTTGAAAATCTTTAAGCGCCGTGATTCCCATGCGGCTTCGGGAATCTTTAGTCGCCCCTGCTCATTGACTTGATTGGCATTGTCGTAGGCCCCGTCCCACAGGGCGCCAATCGAGCGGCGTCTTGTTCGAACGTGGTCTTCGCATCTTGCCCGTACGCCGGCATTGCCAGCGCAGCAACAACAGCGGTAACCACAAAGCGATGAAGCGTCATGTGGACCTCAGATTTCAGCCTATTTTTCGGACTATTGGGGTTTCTCAAAGAACATCAGATGTTGCCACGGTAAGGCATCGATCGTCTGCGCCCATCTGAGGCCCAACGCCGCCATTTCCTTTTTGGCCTGGGCTTGGCTCATTTTATGAAGTCGTTTGATGGGTACATTATCGTCCTCGGCACGATATTCGACCAGCGCAATGCGGCCACCGACTTTCAGTGCTCGCACCATGGCCTCGCCCATTTCGCGCGGATAGTTGAACTCGTGATAGGCATCGACCATGAGAATCAAATCGAGTGCGTTTTCAGGTAGCCTGGGATCGCTCTCGGTGCCCAACACCCCGATCACATTTCCAACTGTGTTCTTGGATTGTCGGGCGGCAATGATGTCGAGCATCTCTTGCTGGATATCAACGGCATAGACTTTGCCCTGCGGCACTTTGGCAGCCAGCCGAAAGCTGAAATACCCCGTACCGGCGCCAATATCAGCCACTGCATCCGTGGGTTTGAGCGGAAGGTTTTTAATCAGTAGTTCAGTGCCTTCTTCCTGGGCGCGTTCGCTACGCTCCAACCACGACGCACCTAAGTGCCCCATCACTTGGGCGATTTCGCGGCCCATGTAGACCTTACCAATACCATCCAAGGATGGCGCTTGGGTTGTGTAGGGCTGCTGCGCGGTCGCAACACCTGCGATGAGGGCGACGCCAAAAGCAATCGCGGTGAGAGCTGGTTTTATCATACGGACCTCCATAAATGATTATCTTATCGCAGCGGTTTGTGTCTCGGCTGTCAAGGGATCGGCATGATAAGATCAGCCTGGGGAGATATGCCATGCGACAGCATCCAACTCGGCGCAACGTGATGGTGTGGTCACACCACCTGAAGTGATGCGTAGCGGCACCGCCGCAGCCAATTAATACAAAATATATTGGCTATACAGGGCTCAAAGTGGTTGCCTGAGCAGCCCTTATACCCCAGCGGCATGATATCCAACAACTTTAAATCGTATCATGATTTGGGCGGCAGGTCGTTGGGGTCATGCTCGATGGTCAGGGGTGCGGGCGCGACAGATTTTGACTCGCCTCGCCACACCCAGACCTTGGTTCCGGGCCGACGGCCAAAGATCAATCCAACGAGTAACAACACCAGCACCACTACCGCCGCGACGCTGAAGGCAAAGGCGAACAGAATCGCAGCGCCAACAAGCCCGAGGATAATAAGCGCGATGCGAAGATAAGAAGCGAGCATTCGGTTTTTCTACTCGGGTTTACGACCAGCGTCGTGAGGAGAGATATCAGACTTGATGATACCAACTGTATGGGTCGCTTCATCTTGCTGGAAAGAGCGACCCCCCATCAGCTCAAGCCCATGCCTGATGATGGTGAAAAAGACCCCCACGGCAACAGCAAAACAAAGTGCTCCAATCCACGAGTCCATATAGACCCACGTTCCAATCGCCATCGCAATGATAATGCAGCTCATCATGATCAATCTGCGCATCGGTTGACCCCCAGTGCAGTGTGAACGGCTTAACCTTACCTACAAATGCGGCAAATAAAAAGAATCGCATAAATCACTAGCACCACGCCCAAGGTACTGCCCGTGCTGGCATAAGCACACGCTTCACGCTCGGGTGTCGAGCCCGAGGCCACGATCTCGCCAAAGGCCGCACCAAAAGGTCGCGAGACAACCTCCAACGTCATAGCGACAAAACACATCTGGCCCAGCAGCAAGATCTTGGTGGACAGCCAAGGTTCAGATACGGGCGTGCCCTTGGCAAATGACATAAATGCTACGGCCAGAAGGCCAAGGCCAAAAACGCCCTGCCCCTAAAATTGAAAGCGCGCAAAAATTTGACGAACCCTGCTTTGGGGTTTTTGTGCGACAGCCAAATCATCAACACCCACGCGCCGCCCACAGCCCACGCCAGCAACATAGCCCACAACGGTGGCGCATAAAGCCCGGATGCATGCACCAATGTCAGCCCCGACGGCAGCATCAGCGCGAAGCAATGGCGTGGAAATAAATCGACGATGCCCGCAACACTCAGCAGCGCGGCGCGCGTTTCAATACTGTATTTCGTCGTGCGAGCAATGTTGGCTGCGATGAATACCCCGATGTCGCCGCCCAGCTAAAACAACAGCAGTAGAATGTGGACGTAGCCCCACAAGAGTTGCTCGGGCATAACAACACCTCACTCGTTTATTTTTTGATCGTCATGGCGTGATATCGATTTGCGTCAAATCCACATAGCGCCCGCGATAGACGATGTTTTTGACTTTCGGTGAAGCGGCCAAAATCTCGGCTTGGGGGAATAGATAAAGCGCCGGGGCCAAATCATGCAGCATGGCTAAAGCTTGTTGCAGTTGCGCTTCGCGTTTCTTCTCGTCGAACTCCACATTACTTTGTGCAAAAATTTTCTCCACCTCAGGCGCGCAGAAGAACGGCCCCGGCTTGGCGCAGGTATAGGCTTCGACCGCGCGCCCGGCATCCATATACGTCGCACCATTCCAACTTGATGACAGCACATCGGCCCCACGCCAGTCGCCCGAAGCCCACATTTGCACCCATTCAGTGCCTTGCACGCTGTTCAGCTCCAGCGTGATTCCCACCGCCGCCAAATCTTGCGCCACTTTCTGGTAGATCGTGGCCATGTCGGGCGCACCTGCGCTGAGCACACTGGCTTTAAGTTTTAGGCCCTTGGCGTACCCGGCGTCGGCCAATAGTGCGCGCGCTTTGGCCGGTTCATAGGGATAAGGCACGATGGCTGGGTTATAGCCAAACACGCCTGGTTCGATGCCATGGCTGGTGGGCTTGACCGTGCTCCGCATGATTGTAGCCGCTATGGCAGCACGATCCACCGCCGTGTTGATGGCTTGACGCACGCGCTTGTCGGCAACCGGAGAGTCTTTTCTCATGTTGGACAGCGCCAGCGCCGTGGTGGTGGCCACGGGCTTAACCACAATGTTAAAGCCATCGGTCTTAAGGTCATCAAAATCCTCGAAGCCAATATTGTAAGCAATGTCGACTTTGCCGGTTTTCAGCGCCTGAACGCGGGCGGCCTGATCGAGCAAAACGCGGTACTCGATACGATCAATATTTTTGCTGGGCCGCCACGCGCCGGGCTTTGCTTCAAGCATAAAGTAGCCTTTGTCGCGGCCCCAGCTGTCGATGACAAACGCGCCCGTGCCGCGCGGTTGTTGCGAAAAAGCGTCAGCCCCCATTTGCTTCCATAACGCGGGTGGCACCAATTGCAGCAAACTCAACCGCTTGGGCAAAATCACATCGGGCTGCACGGTTGTGAAGACCACCGTGTCTTCACCGACCGCGCGCACACTGGCAATATTTTTGACTTCGGCAGCAAAGAGCGCGCGCGCAGAGTCGGGTAGCTTCAGCCATTCGATCATGGCAACCACGGCAGCCGCATTAAACCGTTCGCCATTACTGAACGACACGTCGGTGCGCAGTTTGAACGTCCATGTCTTCGCGCCATCATTGGTCCATGACAGCGCAA
Organism: Rhodospirillaceae bacterium; assembly: GCA_002737725.1. Lineage (GTDB taxonomy): Bacteria > Pseudomonadota > Alphaproteobacteria > Rhodospirillales > Rhodospirillaceae. The sequence goes on along the minus strand of NSIP01000001.1, from coordinate 519,932 downwards.
GGCTGGGAAGTATCGCCCCGTTGGTGTCCATGAACGTCAGGGCATCGTACAGCCCGATGAACGGATGAACCGAGCCTTGAATTTGCTGCGCATACGGATTTCCCATACCTGGCGGCCAACCCATGATGGCAACGCGTAGTGTTTTGCCCTCGGCACTTGAGACTAGCAACGCCAATCCGATCGCTAAACTTACAGACAGGCGCATGATGATTTCCTACCCTGCCATACGCGTGATGATTTCAATCGCCGCACGTTCGCCCGATTCCATCGCTGATTCCATGCCCACATCTAAACGCCGTGTGTGTTCGCCGGCAAAGTGAATTTGACCGTGGGGCTTGATCATATCGGCGGCCCAGCGCGTGACTTGCCCGGGGCCGTAGGAATGGCGGCAACCTTCCACAAACATATACTGCGGCCACGAATGCACGCCGACCACCTCGAGTTTGCCTTTCAATGACGGGCGTATGCGCTCCAACTCGGCCAGCACAAACACACCGCGATCTTTTGGCACCAGCTGATCAATGCGATCACCTTTTTTGCCGACGCAAAAGGCCGCAGCCCGTGTGCGGCTGCCATCGTAGCCAATGGCCTGGCGCAAGTTAGTGACCGGCCCGTCAGACCACAGCGAGGCATCCAGGCCGTCTTGTTCCCAATAGGGCGTGCCCTTCAGAACGAAGTGAATTTGCGTATTGTTGTTGTAGGGCATGCCCCTCACGGCTTCGGCCTGCATCCCCTGCAACGGCTGATTGATGCTGATGCGATTGAGCGGCTTGAAGGGAATCGCCGAAATGGCGAAATCGGCCTGATACGTGGTGCCATCCAAACAGCGCACCTTCAGATTAGTTTTGGTCATGTCGATGTCGGTGACAGCTTTGTTGGTCAGCACCGCGCCATCGAGCGCCTTGGCCATGGCTTCGGGCAAGCGCGAGGTGCCGCCCACCACATGCTGCGAGGTTTCGGCGTACTGTGCAAAACGATCTTTGCTGCTGTCAGTCGAAGACCCAAAAATCGTCATGCCGCGCGCTTCTTCCTGCATCAAGGTCAGCAGCGACGTGTTCCAGGCGTCGGGCGCAAGGCCGCCTTCCATCAGGCGCAGCGCTTCATCCGACACGCCTTTGCTTTTCAGCCACGGACCCGGCGCCACATCGAATTGCGCGGCTGCGGGTTCCAGCCAATCTTCGGCAGCCTTCAACGGCATGTGTTTGCGCAAGTAATATGAGAACAATGCGGCAGGCAGCACGCCGCGTTCTTCGCCGACGGTTTTATTTTGGGGGGCCGACGTCCAGTCTTCCTTTTTCATCAGCTTGCCGCCCACATAAAATGCAAAGGGAGCATTGATGTTCGAGCCAGGGCCTAACTTCACCTTCAGCCGGTTGCACATATCAAGCACACGCGCGTAGTCAGGCCCAATTTGGCTGGCCCCAAATTCAGGACGACCAGGCACGTGATCGGCGGTGAAGGCGCGCCCACCAATACGGCTGTTGGCTTCCAGTACGATGACTTTGGCACCTTGTTCTTTCAGTTCAATGGCGGCTTTGAGGCCCGACAGCCCCGCACCGATGATAATCACATCGGTTTTCTCCACTGCGCGCAGGGCGCGGGGGCTGAAGGCACCGAGAACGCTTGTGGCTACGCCAAGGGTGGCAGCAGTGGTAAGAAGCTGGCGACGTGATGTGGGCATGGTGAACTCCTGATCTGACAATGCAGGCTAGGAGAGTTTTGAGTGTTCTGCAAAGCGGATCAACACCCAAGTGCGGCTGCCGGACAGGCGCTGTTAAACTATCGCCCGCTCAAACATGCGGTAGGTTTTATAAATCTTACCGCCGATGCCTTCAATGGAATGGCGGGTTTGGTGGTTGGAATCCAAAACCCAACTCATCTCGCAGACGGGAAAGCCCAAGCGCAGGCTTTCGCGCCGCACTGCGCCCACGGTCAACAGCGCCAGCACGGAGCCCATAGTTTTGTTTTTGTATTCGGGCATCACGCCCATCAGCGGCACACGGGTGCCCGAGACGAAAGATTTGCGCGTGAGCAATCGCCAACCCAGCTTGGCCCAATTAAAGGGCAGCAGTGTGCCCTTCATATCTTTGACCATTTCGTTCAGGTCGGGAAAGGCCACGCACATGGCGGCTGGAACGCCCGACACTTCGGCAAACCACACCAACTCGGGGATCAGTAGCATTTTCAATTCGCTGGCCATGTGGCGCACTTCGCGTTCGGTCAGCGGTAGCGAGTTCCAGTTATCGACCCACGCCACATTCCAGATGCGCACCACCGTAGCGATATCTTCATCAAACTTTTTCGGATTGAGGTGGCGCAGAGTTAGCCGCTTGTCGCGGTCAAGCGTCTTTTGCAGCCAGGCCATTTGCTTGAACGGCAGTGCCGTATCCATGGCCGTCAGATAAGCATCCATATCGACAGACTTAACAAACCCCGCGCCTTCAACGCGCGTTTGATAATAGGGCTGAGCGTGGCCCATCATCATGCGGGGGGAACAGCCAAACCCGTAAATCAGCAAGCCGGCCTCTTCGTTGATGTTGAGGCTGAATGGCCCAAGCGCGCGTTTCATGCCTTTATTTTTAAGCCAGAGAAGCGCCTCGTCAAAAAGTGCATTGGTTGTGTCTTGATCATCGATGGTCTCGAAGAAACCAAAGAAGCCGGTATCGTCTTTGCGCAAAGCTAAATGTGCGCGATCAACTTGCGCGGAAATCCGCCCGACAGGTTGGCCATTTTTCAGCGCGACCCAAAAGGCCGCTTCGCCGTGATCGAACCACGGGTTTTCTTTCGGATTGAGTTGTGCGCTTTGCATGTAGCGCAAGGGCGGCACCCAATAGGGATCATGCCCCTGACACACATACGCAGCCTGATAGAAGGCATCCCAATCAGCGCCAGCTTCAACCTTGCGGACGACCAGGCTCATGAAAAACTATTCTGCCGCCAGTTTTTGTGCGGCCTCTTCGCGTTTGCGATGCACCGGGTTGGTGTTATACGGCCAGTTGGGCGTGAGCTTGGACACGTATGGGTATTGTTTGGCGACCTCATCGTTGTAACCGAGGTTGAACACCGTGAGTGACTTCGGCTTATCCTTGGCGCCTTCATAGAAGGTACCCAGCACCTTATCCCAAAGGAAGTTGGTGATGCCGTAGTTGCCGTTCTCGTTATGGAAGTGATGCGCCATGTGGGTTTTTTTCATCTCTCGCACCAAGCCCCATGAGGGCGCGTAGCCCAGATGTTCAATGCAATGAAAGTATTCGTAGATGCAGGTCGTGACGACACCGGCACACAAGGCTGCAACGGCCCCATATGTCCCGCCCAAGGCATAACCCACCGGCATGGTGGCGACGATAACTGTGGGCAGCGTTGTGTACAGCGCGCCGAAGAGAACTTTTAAATTGTTGGGATCGCAATGGTGATCGTAGTGAATGCGTTTCCACACACCCGCTGTGAGTGGGTGTTTCCACATATACTTGCTGTGCAACACATAGCGGTGCAGCACGTACCATACTGCCGGATAGATGATCACGGTGGCAGCGATGGAGGCGAGCACACCCCACCATGTCGCAGCGCCCGTGGCGAGCGCCCATAACACAATGCCACCGGTAACAAGGCTGACAACGATGTAGGCGGCGATGGCGTAGTACTGAAAGTAAGCCGCTGTCAGTTCGCGCAAGTTCATGCGATCAAGGAAGTATTCCTTCTCGCTCCAGAACCCGAATGTGAATGATCCCTTGGCCACAGCAGTCACCCTTCAAAGCGCGAACGACGCGAGTAAAGCATATACTATATAAGCGGCGTTTTCCGCCGATCCGCCCCCAGACGCAAGTCTTTCTCGCAACCGAGAGTCACAATCACGTCACAGTGTTACAGAATTATACCACAGGCAGGGTAAGCGCGGCTTTAAAACCAACAAAACTTAGCTTTTCTAAGCCATATCCGCGCCACAATCGGGGTTAAGATTGTCACGTGACGGTTTTATGACTAACCTTATCACTTGCCGTCCATCGGCCCTTCCCCCCCTCAGGCACCCCATTGGAGAGACACGTGCTGAAACCGGCACTTCATGCTGTTCGACAACTCAGACCCAGACTTAGACTTGCCCTGATTATTGTCTCCGTCGCTGCGCTGTATGCAGTGGCGTTTCTCGACCCCTACATCGCGCTGATCATGCTGCCGTTTTATGCGCTGGGCTGTGCGCGCGGCAAACACCCCCTGGCCTTGTTAGCGTTGTCCACAATTCCAGCGCTGGCCCTGATCGCGAGCAGCGTGGTGAAGTTTGCCATCACCGGCATTCCGTTGGTGACATACGATCACTACTTCTTGCGCGATAATGTGTTGATGCTGGCCTACAACGACTGGCGCATCGCCACCGCCCTGATTGTGGGCACTCTCGCAGCTGTGTTTTATATTAAACACCTCTTCGCCGGTCGCGGTTCGTTCTCACGCACGGAACGCTGGACGCTGGCCACTGTAACCATTGCTTGCGTCGTGATCACCTTGAGCATGCAAGGGTGGAGCGACGATATCTGGAACTGGGAGGAAGACCTGGGTGCGCCGACGGTGCGCGCCTTTGTTCGCTCATCGCAAATACCCGAGGCGCAACTTGCGCGGTTACCGACCACAGAGCTCGCACCATCAACACCCGACAGCCCCGTCATCGCACCTGACTTTGCTGCCCCAAGTGGGCCGTTGCCCGACATCTTCATGGTGCTGCAAGAATCGACTTTCCCGCCCGAGATGCTGCGCCCCGGCTACGCCCCGCGCGTTCTTTTTGCCAAGGACGCGCCCGACTCTGGGCCGCTGCATGTTCACACCTTCGCCGGCGGCACTTGGCGATCAGAGTTTTCCGTGATCACGCAGATGCGCCCGCAAGAGTTCGGCAGCGACGGGCTATATGTGTTTCACCAACTTGAGGGTCGCATCAAACGCTCGCTGTTTACGGAGCTCAAAAAATTGGGCTACCGCACGATGGCGTTTTATCCCTCGCCCGGCAGTTTTCTGAACGGTGAGAATTTCTACAGATCGATTGGGGTCGATGAGTTTTATGACGCCAAAGATTTAGGCTTAAGTTCGGGTTGGAACTGGAAGACCTCCGACGCCGCGTTGTATAACGCCATGCTGAAAACCATCGGTGACAGCAAAGCCCCAGTGGTGGCAATGCTGCTGACCATCAATCAACATGGACCCCATGACCGCAAAGACCCGATGACCGATTACGTCGCTCGGTTTGCCCAAAGCGATGAGGCTTACGGCGGATTTCTGGACGCGCTAGCCCAACGTGGGCGCAAAGCAGGCGTCTTCACATTCGGTGATCATCAGCCCGAATTCATGACGCGGTTCTTTGAGGACCACACCAAGTGGTATCACACCGCTTACGATATTCGTTGTGTCAACTTTACGTGTGCCCCAACCCCCGAGCCTGCCGGGGTACCGCTCGATATAGTGATGCTACCCACAGTGGCGCTTCAGAAATTCGGCTTTACGCTTGATAATTTTTCAATTTATCAGCACGCCATTTTCAAAACCTGCATCGACGACATCATGCGCTGCGATGACACGGCGCGTTTGACACTGAATGGCGTTTTCGCCAAGTATTTCGAATAACTTCGTTGCGAATGAATACGCCCCCGCCCATCGCTGTGCCGCCCCGCCGCATTTTGGTTGTGTTCAACCCCGCCGCAGGGCGTGCGCGCCGGGCGCGCTTTGAGCACGTCATGACAGCGCTGCGGGCGCATAGATGCGTTGTGACACTGAAGGAGACAACAGCCCCACGTCATGCAGAGAGCATTGCACGCGATTCCTCCGCGATGGATTTTGATATCATCGCAGCCGCCGGTGGCGATGGCACCATCAACGAAGTGGTCAACGGTTTGGTCGGCAAGAATATGCCCGTGGGCCTGATACCGTTGGGCACCGCCAATGTGCTGGCCCGTGAGATCGGTCTTCGGTTGACGCCCAAAGAGATCGCCCACGCACTCGCATACGGCCCGATCAAACCAATCCGCGTGGGCCGCGCCAACGAGCGGCGCTTCACCATGATGGCGGGCGTGGGCTTTGACGCCAACGTTGTGGCCAACGTCTCGCTGCCGCTGAAGAAACGCTTTGGACCTTTCGCATATGTTTGGCAGGGGGTGGCTCAAGCTGCGACCGACTCGTTTCCAAACTGTGATGTCATCATCGATGGCGCGACCCATCGCGCCGCATCGGTGCTGGTTTGCAAAGGCAGTCGCTATGGCGGACCTTTCGTTGCCGCACCCGGCGTGGCGCTGGGTGGAGATCAATTTCATGTCGTGCTGATGCAAGGCCGCGGCTGGATGAGTGTGCTGCGATACGGTGTGGCCTTAGTGCTGGGCAAACTGTCGACGCTGCGCGATGTGACGCTGGTGGTCGGGCGCGAGATCACTGTGGACGGTGAGGCAGGACAGCCTGTTCAAGCTGACGGCGATATTTTGGCGCGGTTGCCGGTTCACATCACCATCGACCCAGAGCCGGTGCGCGTAGTGCATCCGGCGTAACGTCAGCAGGGTTTAAGTTCTGGCGCCGGTGTTCTCGAAGCTGAACACGATCCATAATCCTAATGTCAAAAATAGCAGCAACGGCAACCACGCCGCCACGAACGGCGGCAACGAGCCAAACTGCCCCATGGCCAGGATCATGTTGTCGACAATGATGAATAAGAACCCCAACGTGATGCCCCAGACGATGGTCAGCACGGAACTCCCTTGTCGGTGATGCGCAAACGCCGCAATCGCCGCCAGCAGCGGCATCAACGCCAGCACAATGGGGCCAGCGATTTTCTGGTGTAGCCATGTGTCATAGAAATATTGAGGCCGCGAGCCAATGGCGACATTGCCCACATACTCCTGCAAAGCTCCGAGCGAGAGCTCGTTGGGGTGATTGGCAAAGCGCATAAAGTGTTCGGGGCGCAGTTGGGTCTTCCAATCTATCGGCTCGCGATCAGCCGCATTCAGCTGGGTGATGGTGTTGGTGCCGCCCACGCGACGCGCACCCGTCAGCGCCCAATGGTCAGCGGCCCACACCGCACGATCAATGTCGATAATATCGAGAATTTCCTCATCACCGCCACGTTGCAACAGGCGCACGTTCAACAATTCGGCGCCGCCATTCAGCACATGACCGACACGCACGAACATGTTGTCTTCCATCAGCCAGCTATTGTCGCTTTCAGCAACTTGGCCATCTGTTTGAAAACCCATATCGCGCCAGTCTTCCAGCATGCCATTGGTGCGCACCACCACAGTTTCGGAAAACACAAACAGCAAGATCGACAAGGCTGTGCCCACCGCCACGAGCCCCGCCACGAGGCTGAGCACCGAGCGCCCTGCGGCCCGCATGGCCAGCACTTCGCTATTTTTGGCCAGCGTCACAAGTGCGGTGAGTGCGCCCAGCAGGCCTGCCAAGGGAGCCACGGTTTCAATGAGCGACGGCACACGGAGCATCACGTAGCGCACGAGCGAGTCGAGCGGTGCGCCCCCGCCAGCTAAAACTTCATTGGCCGTGGCCAATAAATCAAGCGTTTGCAGAAACAGTACCAGCCCCAACAGCAGCCCGACAAAGCGCGCAAGGAACGCGCGCATGAGATAGCGCGAGAGAATCATATCAGGGCCCCAGCAGCACTCATGCTGCCGCCTTGCGCGGGCGCACAATGGCGATGAGGGAGTCGACCAGGCCGGCCCAGCGCGCTTCCAGACGTTGAATGGGCGGCGCGCCCGCAGTTGTTTCGGTGACGCGGAATAAAAGCAACGTGAGTAGGGTAAAGGCCGCAAAGATGCCCCACAAAATGGGCGCTGCCGCGAGGCCCTTGGTTGCAGCGTAGGCCTCACCGAACTCTAATATTTTCTGGTAACTCACCAACACCAGCAAACCGAAAATCAACCCAAAGGAACGCGGCACACGCCGCGACATAATCCCCATCGGCGCAGCCAGAATGGGAAGTAAGAGCATCGAGAACGTGAATACCATGCGCCCGTGAAATTCTGATTCCACGGCCGACGGCGTAATTTTCTGTGCGGACGGTAGTTTTTCGTCGGGGCCCGCGTTCAAGCCACTGCGGCCCGCAGCACGGTTGGCCGCCATCGCCCCATAAAGCTCGGTGATGGACAGCTCGCGCTCGTCACCGCCACGTCCTCGGAACTGTACCAATTCGGCCAGATCAAGCGGCCAATCAAAGACTTCAAACTTCAGCGTGGCATTTTCAGCGGTCTTGGGATCCCACTCGGAACGGTTGCCCGAAAACAACCGCATCACTACAATCCCATCAGCCGCACCCGTCACCAACTCGCCCTTCTTGGCCGTCAGCGTTGTAATTTTGCCGTCGGGGTATTGCTTATGGGCAAACACACCTGAGAGTTCACGGCCAGCACCGGAGGAGCGCTCGACACGCATGGTGTAGCCATTGGGCAAGTTCATGAAGATGCCCTCGCCAATGCCCTGCTCTATCACGCCCGAGGTGATGTTGAATAAAATCGCACGGTAGGCGTAGCGCGTGAACGGTTGGAGGTAGCCCGAAAGCAGAAAGTTCAGCGCCGCCATAATGACCGCCAGCCCCACAGCCGCACGGATAAAGCGCGACAAGCCAATGCCGGTGGATTGAATGGCATCGAGTTCGGATTGCGAGGAGAGCTTGCGGAACGCCAGCAAGACGCCCAAAAACAACGCCATGGGCAACGCGAGGCCAATGTAATGAGGAATCAAATTAAAGAGCATTTGGAACACCACCAGCGTCGACACGCCGTTGCCCACCGCGATATCTAGCAAGCGCATCAGCCGCTCCATCATCAAGATGACGGCGGCGATAAAGATCGTCACCAGGAGGGTGGGCACGATCTGGCGCAGAAGATAACTATCGATAGCTTTCATGAATTTGTGTACCGCTAGTCGACAGCGAGCGAATGCGCCCCATGACCAGCGGCCGCCCTACCCTAAAGACCACGACCTAAGCCCCATTGAGGCCCTTAAATTGCAGCCTTTTCATGGAGTTGCAATGGTTTCGGGGTCACGGACCCGGCAGACCACATCCGCCCCGATTACAGTAGTGGTAACACTATTTAGCTGGAATGCATTGAGATAATAGAGTTTTTAGCCCCTATGACGCGCTCACCTGCTACCATAACTGCAATCACCTCGACCCCGGATGGCCCCCGGAGCTTGGTGATTGCGATTATTACCAACCTTGGCAGCACCCAAAACAGGGCGCAGAAGAACTGGATTGATTCCCATGTGGCAGACGAGCCGGATGTCACGCAGATTTACACCTCGGGCCCGGGCGACATTCACGCAGCACTGAGCCAGGCGGCGGCCATCAAATCTGACGTGATTGTGGTAAACGGTGGTGACGGTACGGCAGACTTGGTATTTGGCGCGCTGCTCAATCACAAACTCTTCGCCATAATACCCGCCGTAGCCCTGTTGTCGGCGGGCAAAACCAATATGACCGCGGCGGCCTGGAGCTTTGGCGGCGACAAAGTGGCCGCGATCAAACGCATCCTTGCCGCACGGCGTGACGGAACGCTGCTTGATCATGTCACCCACAGACCGATTCTCGCCGTCGCGGCGGGCAATGATCGTCCGCCGCTGCGCGGAGCTTTCATGGGGGCGGCCGACGTGGTGGATGGGATCTTGTTTTGCCGCAAGCACATCTATCCTATGAAACTGCCCAATGCGCTGAGCCATAGCCTCGCCATCGGGCTGCTGCTGTGGCGCGGCTTGTTTGCGGGTGCGATGGCCAAGCCCATGGAGATGCGTTGGAATGAGGGTGCTGGCGAAAACGGCGCATTCTTTTTCGTCAGCGCCACCACCCTTGATGAATTGGTTGTTGGATTATCACCGCAGCCCGACAACGGTGACGGCCCCCTGCACTACTTAAGTTTACGCGCAGGGCCTGGCGCGCTGTTCGCCGCCATGCCCAAATTGATCACAAAAAAATTGACGCAGGGATTAGGTCGCGTGGTTCGTCGCACAAACACTGTGACGCTCAGCTTTGATGGGGCCTATACCTTAGATGGGGAATTGTTTGAAGCGACGCGTGCGCACCCCTTGACCGTCAGCGCCAACGACACACTGCCTTTTATTCAGATCCCACGAGTGGAGCCGATTTGACATTCGCAAGATCGCAACACGCAATGGGCTGCGAATGTTAGAATCGGACCACTAGCATGACCAAACTGCGCGACATCATCGTCGCTGAAACCCGACAGCCAACCTTCCCGGCGGCTGAGGCGTTTTCGCGTGCCCTTGCGAGCGACTTTGGGCCAAGCGTCGCTGCGGTGCTGTTTTATGGGTCGTGCTTGCGTCAGTCCACTGATCACGGACTGATGCTCGACTTCTATGTGCTGGTCGACAGTATGCGTGCAGCCATCAAAAATCCGCTCTCGGCTTTTGTCGGCGCGGTGTTATCGCCAAACGTCTACTATCGCGAGATCGCCTTCGAAGGCCGCACGGTCCGCGCCAAAGTGGCCGTAATGTCCATGAGCCGCTTCTTGCGCGATACAGGCCCACGATGCTTCTCCTCAAGCGTCTGGGCGCGGTTTTCGCAACCGACGCGGATCTTGCATGTTCGAAACGACACGATCCGCACACGCGCCGAAGACGCTTTAACCCAGGCCGTTCAAACCATGATGGCACGCGCCCAACCGCTGCTGCCAGTGCGATTTACAGCCCGTGACATTTGGATCGTCGCGCTGATGGCGACCTATGGGGCAGAATTGCGACCGGAATCCCAATCCAAAGCTACAGAGTTAGTGGATGGTGAGTTTGCGCGATACATCGGCGTCACTGAAGCGGTACTGGGCCAAGCGACGATTGATGCGACGTACATGAACAATACCTTTGACCGCGCGAGCGCCGGCGGACGGGCCTGGGCGATCCGCCGAGTGCAGGGTAAAGTGTTGAATATCTTACGCCTGATCAAAGCGGCCCTTACGTTCCAGGGCGGGCTTGATTACGCCGTGTGGAAAATCGAACGACACTCGGGCGTGAAAATTGATCTGACAGACAAAGACCGCCAGCGCCCGCTGCTCACAGCTTTAAGATTATTGCCACAACTTCTGAAACGCCGCGGCGTGCGGTAAGCCCGATTTTAAAACACATCCTTGCGACGACGCACTTCGGTAAACACCGCCACCGGGTCTTGGCCACCCATAGACATGGCCGCTTGCAGGTCTGCCGCGTCCGCCCGCAGAAACGGATTAGCAGCGCGTTCAAGTTTCAAGGTTGAGGGAATCGTCGGCTCATTGCGCGCGCGTTTGGCTTTCACCTCGGCCTCATAAGCGCGGAGTGCCGCATTGTTGGGGTCGATGCTGACCGCAAAGCGCACGTTGCTGGCGGTATATTCATGCGCACAATAAATGCGCGTGGTCGGCGGCAGTTCGCGCAAGCGCGACAAACTGGTCCACATTTGCTGCGGTGTACCCTCGAACAGCCGCCCGCAACCGATTGAGAACATGGTGTCGCCGCAAAACAGCGCGTCAGAGTCCTTGAACCAATAGGCAATGTGCCCGCGCGTATGGCCCGGCACAAAAAAGACTTGGGCAGATTCTGCGCCAAATTGATAAACGTCGCCGTCTTTGACCTGAATATCCATGCCTGGAATGCGGTCAGGATCATGCGCGGGGCCCACAATCGTGCACTTGGTCGCAGCTTTGATCGACTCGTTGCCGCCAATGTGGTCGGAGTGGTGATGGGTATTGAGAATATGCGTGATGCGCCAACCCAGCTTGTCGGCCTCGGCCATGATTTCATCGGACAGGGCTGGGTCGACCACCGCCACAGCGCCCGAGACGGGCTCGCGCACCAAATAGACGTAGTTATCGTCGAGGACGGGAATTTGACGAATATCGAGCATCACGAGTGTTCCTGGGTTAGCCGATTTATCTATCGGCATATATTGAGCGCTCCACTGGAGGCATGCAACGCTCGCTGCTAAGGTTCTGCCATGAATTATCTCATTGTGTTGGTCTTTCTTGTCGGCGGTCTTCTGGGTGGGCGGGCGGTGCAGGCTTGCGAGCTGAGCCGCCCGATTATGTTCGCCGGCCTTGATTGGGATTCGGTGGGGTTTCACAACGCTGTGGCGCGGCGCATTTTAGAAACCGGCTACGGCTGCAAAACCGATGCGCTGCCGGGCTCAACCATTCCGATGCTGCAAGGTGTTGCCCAAGGCGACATCGATGTGGCGATGGAAGTTTGGAAAGACGCCGCCGCCGAGGTGTGGCTGCGCGCACTGGCCAAAAAGCAAGTCATCGAAATTGGGGTGAATTTCCCGGATGCAACGCAAGGCTGGTATGTGCCGCGATATGTGGTCGAGGCCCATCCTGATCTGATCTCGGTGACGGATTTGGTCAAATACAAAGCGCTGTTCCCCGACGCCGAGGAGCCGGGCAAGGGCCGCTTTTATAACTGTGTGGCCGGATGGGCTTGCGAGGTGGTGAACACCAACAAGCTGAAAGCCTATGGGCTTGATGCGCACCTCACCAACTTTCGCCCAGGAACAGGAACCGCGTTGGCTGCTGCCATTTCCGGGGCACATCTGAAGCGTGAACCCATCCTGGCTTATTACTGGGGCCCCACCTGGGTGCTGGGGGCTTATGACATGATGAAGTTACAAGAGCCCGCATGGAACGAGGCCGATTGGAAAGGCATCAGTGCCAGCGCTGACTACCCGCGCGGAGTGGATTTCCCCAAGGTCGATGTGTGGATTGGGGCCAATGCCAAGTTTGTGGCGGCGGCGCCCGAGATCACGGCGTTTCTGGCGAAGTATCGAACGTCTGCAAATTTAGTGAGCGAAGCCTTGGGCAACATGCGCACCAGCAAGACCAACGATGCCGACGCCGCGATGCGCTTCCTCAAAACACAACCGCAACTATGGACCACATGGGTGCCCGCCGATGTGGCCGCCAAAGTACAGGCCAGCTTGAAATAAAGGAGTACCGCGATGTTCCCGGACTCATTGACCATCACTATCGCGCCCGCGATTAACGCGTTCATTGATGCGCTGGTGACCCATTACGGCGATGGCTTTCGCAGCGTCGGCAACGTTTTTTTATGGCTGATCGTAACGGTGGAGCAAATCTTGCGTGCCATGCCCTGGTGGCTGGTGACCCTCATCGTCGCGGCCATTGCGTTTGCGGCCTCGCGCCGCGTGGTGTTCGCAGGCCTGACAACGCTGGCGTTCTTCGCCGTCGGTGTGCTGGGCCTTTGGGATCAGGCGATGCAAACGCTGGCTTTGATGTTAGTCGCCACCAGCTTGAGCGCGTTGATTGGTATTCCCTTGGGCGCCGTATTGGCGCGATCAAGCCGCGTCAGCCTGATCGCACGACCGGTGTTGGATGCCATGCAAACATTGCCCAGCTTTGTCTATCTGGTGCCCGCGATGATGCTGTTCGGGTTGGGCAAGGTGCCTGCCCTGCTGGCCACGGTGATTTACGCCATGCCGCCGGTGGCCAGACTCACGGAATTAGGCCTGCGCACAGCTGATAAAGATGCCGTTGAGGCCGCCGTGGCTTTTGGCGCGTCGCCCCGCCAAAAGCTGTGGCAGGTGGAATTACCCTTAGCATTGCCCTCAATCATGGCCGGCATCAACCAAGCAACCATGCTGGCGTTGTCGATGGTGGTTGTAGCCTCGATGATCGGTGCACGCGGCTTGGGCGAAGAAGTCTTGCTGGGCATTCAACGCCTGGATGTTGGGCGTGGCGTGGTTGCGGGACTAACCATTGTCATCCTGGCCGTGGTGCTGGATCGCATTTCACAAGCCGCCGCCAAATCCACACCTGCTGGCCTGCGATGAACGCCGTTTCGTTTTCCGCCGTCAGCAAAATCTACGGCCCCAATCCCGAGATCACCTGGCCGCTGCTGGCCGAAGGGGCGAGCAAGGCTGAGATTCAAACGCACACCGATCATGTCGTCGCGCTGCATGATGTGACGCTGGAGATCGCGGCGGGGGGGGTTTTTGTCATCATGGGTCGGTCGGGGTCGGGCAAGTCGACGTTGCTGCGAACCATCAATCGTCTCATTAAACCGACGCAAGGCGAGGTGCGTGTGAATGGGCAGAACATCTGCGAGCTCGACGATGCCAAGCTGATGCAGCTTCGCAAAACCCAGATCAGCATGGTGTTTCAGCATTTTGGCTTGCTGCCCCACAAAACAGTACTGGAAAACATAGCGTTCCCCTTAAGCCTTCAAAACATCCCCGCGCCCGAGCGCCGTGAACGTGCGCAAGTCTGGCTTGCCCGTGTCGGGTTGACGGGCTACGGCGAGGCCCTGCCCGGCAGGCTTTCGAGCGGGATGCGTCAGCGGATTGGTTTGGCCCGCGCACTGATCACCGAAGCGCCGATTTTGCTGATGGATGAGCCCTTTGCCGCGCTCGACCCCCTGACCCGACGCGAGATGCAGGATGAAGTGCTGCGGCTGAAGGCAGACCTCAACAAAACCGTGATTATGATCACCCACGACCCCTTGGACGCAGCACGCATGGCCACCCGAATGTGCGTTTTACACGAGGGGCGCTTGGCCCAAGTAGGGTCGGTGAATGAGCTGCGCGCCCAACCGGCCACGGCAGAAGTCCACGCCTTCGTTGCCGCAATGCGCTAGCTTGACGCAAAACGCTGACATATTGTTACAAGCGCATTTGAGGCGCAAAATTCTCCACCTTTCACAAGGGTGTGATAGGAACGCCTTTCAAATGTTTGCTGCTGATTGAAATGAATATGCGGGGGAATGTTCTGCCCGTAGACTTAAAAAAAGCCAGAGTCCTTCGCCGTGACCTCGTCCGCATCCCGTTTTACTCTTTATTGGTTCTGGGCAGTTTTCGGATTCATCTTCGCCTACGCGCCTGCACTGATTCCAACCGCCGCCTTCGCCCAAGACGTGAAGGTGCTGCGCATTGCCACCGGACCGATTGACACCACCGAATTTCCGTTCGGCGGCCTCGTCGGCAATGCGATCTCCAATCCGCCGGGATCGCGCGAATGCGATCGGGGTGGGAACTGCGGCGTGCCAGGCTTGATCGCCAATACGCAATCGAGCGAAGGCACATGGAACAATTTAAAAGCGCTGCTGCGCGGCGATGTGGACTTAGCGTTGTCGCAAGCCGATATCGTCAATTGGTCGTTCTACGGCATCGGCGATTTCGAAGGGAAAGAGACATTTACACGCTTGCGGGTGCTGGCCCGCCTCTATCCATCGACGATTCATCTGATCGCGCGGCCGGGTACAAAAATCACTTCGGTGAAAGATCTGGTGGGCAAGCGCGTTGCGGTTGACGGCGAAGGCACCGGCACACGCTTCACGGTCAAAGCTATTCTAGCCGCCTATGGCGTGCTCTCGACATCGGTCAGTCTGCGCGTTATGAACATCACCACCGTCGCCACCGCGCTGAAAGACGGCAAGATCGATGCCATGTTCGTCGTCAGTGGGGCGCCGATTCTAGCGCTGCAAGACCTGAGCCGCACGGTTCCATTTACGCTCATCCCGATCAGTGGACCCACCGCTGAAAAACTCACGCATGCATTTCCGTTTTATACCTTGGGCGTGATTCCCGCAGACACCTATGGCGCGCATCCCGATATCGCCACGATGGATGTAGGCACGGTGCTCATCGCACGTGATGATTTCGATAGTGACCTAGGCTTTGGTATTGCGCGCGCCATTTGGCACGAGCGCAATACCGTACTGTTTGAGAGCGGACACCCGCGCGGCAAACTGATGGATAAAAAATTGGCGGCCCGCAGCTTAGGGGTTCCGATTCAAGATGGCGCAGCGCGTTATTACATTTCGAAAAAACTGATGGAGCCCCCGCCCCGCATTGCGCCCGCCGAACCTTCAAGGCCTTTGGCCCCGCAACCCGCGCCGCGCCCGGCCGCACCCAAACCACTACCCGCCCCGCTAACACTTCCGCCCGCCTTACCCGCGACAGTTTCAGCAACTAGTACCGGCGCGACGCAGCGATGAGCACCGCGTTGATTTTAAGCGAACCCGAGCCGGGTGCGGTCCCGTTACATGCCATCAGCATGGCCGCTTTGAATGAGTGGGCCGCCCAACGCGACGCCAATGATCGCGCATGGATTGCCGCCCATAACTTTAAGGCCGAAGCCGGATCGACATTAGTTTTGCCCGGCGAGAATAGCGCCATCCGCGCGGCCCTTGTCGGCATCGGCAAAGGCGATGACCCTTGGGTGATGGGCAATATGGCGCGCACGCTGCCGCCAGCGACGTATGTAATGGGCGACGTCGTGGGTTGCGCGCCGAACCTCTTGCCCGTTTTTGGAAGCTGGGCGGCGCAGGCGTGGGCTTTGGGTGCCTATCAGTTCAAGCGCTACAAAAAACCAAACGGCGAGGCAACGCGCGGGTTGGCCAAATTAGTCTGGCCGGTTGATGCCGACCGCACGGCCATTGAGCGATCCGTCAACGCGGCTGTGCTGGCGCGCGATCTCATCAACACGCCCGCAGCCGACATGATGCCCACCCATCTGTCCGACGCAATCAAAGCAGTCGGCGCAATGTTTGGGGCCAGCGTCACCGAAATTGTTGGCGATGATTTGCTGACACAAAACTATCCGATGATCCATGCAGTGGGCCGTGCGAGTGTGATCGCGCCACGGCTGATCGATCTGAGGTGGGGCCATGAAAATCACCCGAAGGTCACACTGGTTGGCAAAGGCGTGTGCTTTGATACCGGTGGCTTAGATTTAAAGCCTGCCAGTGGCATGGCTTTGATGAAAAAAGATATGGGCGGTGCGGCAACTTTGCTGGGCGTGGCCCAAGCCGTGATGAGCGCCAAGTTGCCAGTGCGCCTGCGCCTACTCGTGCCCGCAGTGGAAAATGCCGTGAGTGGCAATGCCTTTCGCCCCAGCGATGTGCTGGCCACACGCAAAGGAATAACAGTGGAAGTGGGCAACACCGATGCCGAGGGCCGATTGGTGCTGGGCGACGCGCTGACCGAAGCCGCAAGCGAATACCCTGCCCTCCTGATTGATTGTGCAACCCTGACAGGGGCGGCACGTACCGCACTTGGCCCCGATTTGCCAGCCATGTTCACAGATAATGAAGCCCTTGCCGGCGATCTGATTGCCGCCGCAGCTCATACATTTGATCCGCTGTGGCGGCTGCCGTTGTGGGCGCCCTACCGCAAAATGATCGACAGCAAAGTGGCTGATATTAATAATGCTGGAGAATCTCCCCTTGCCGGCGCGATCACGGCAGCCCTGTTCCTGAAAGAGTTTGTGGGAGAGGCTGCGCCGTGGGTGCATATCGACCTTTATGCCTGGAACAAAAGTTCGCGCCCCGGCCGCCCCGAGGGTGGCGAAGCGTATTGCCAGCGCGCGCTGTTCGAGCTGATCGCAAAACGGTCGAGAGTGTAGTCGCGTCCATCGCGACCCTTGGGTCGGCGACTCGTCAGTGATATAAACGCTCTCCGGGGTCTTCTGCGGGGTTAGCCTTGCCACTGACGCAATTGATTGTTCTGGCGCTTGTGCAAGGCCTGACTGAATTCCTGCCAGTCAGTTCCTCGGGCCATTTAGCGCTTTTGCCGATGTTCACAGGTTGGCCTGATCAGGGCTTGCCGATGGATGTGGCTGTACACGTGGGAACGATGTTTGCCGTGTGCGTTTATTTCTGGCGTGACCTGTGGGCGATGATCGTGGGCCTGACGCGCCTGGTGCGCGGGAAGCGTGACCCCGGCGCACGACTGGCACTACAAATCATTGTCGCAACTATCCCAACCTTGGGAGCGGCGTGGGCCTTTGATAAATATGTCGGCGACGGTTTACGTCAGATGGTGGTGATTGGGTGGACCACGGTGGGTTACGCGATTTTGCTATTCATCGTCGACAAGGCATGCATGACGATCAAGCGCGTCGAGCACGCCTCATACGGCGATGCTCTTCTCATCGGGATCGCGCAAATCCTTGCGCTGGTGCCCGGCACGAGCCGCTCGGGCATTACCATGACCATGGCACGCCTGCTAGGCTATGAGCGGATTGAGGCAGCGCGCTTTTCAATGCTGCTCTCGGTGCCCACCATCATGGCGGGCGGCGCGTGGCTGATTTTGAAACTCGAAGCGGCCCACAATAAATCGCTGACCCAAGACGCCATTTTAGGAATGGCCTTCTCGTTTATCGCAGGGTTATTTGCGATTGCATTCATGATGGCGTGGCTGAAGCGCGCGAGCTTCACCCCGTTTGTGATTTATCGCCTGATCTTAGGCAGCATCGTGCTAGCCACGGCCTACGGGTATATCCAGATCTAAGGCCTGGCTTTGCTAAACACTAAGCCGGTCTTCTCCTGGCCGAATGACAGCCAAAACAACCAGCCGCATTGGCCTGGGTGACAAGCCTCTCGTGGGTGCCGCCCCTAAACCCTTCAAAGCCCCACCCACCTATCGCCGCATATTTTTTTACGTCCCTGAACATGACGCCGATGAGTTTGCGTTCTTCCTCTTGCACTGTGCTGTCCATCGACTCGGCGCCGAGCAGATCAAACACAATGACTGAGCCATCAGGAAATCGACCAGACGTGTAGCCGGCTTTTGCTTTCGCGTTGGCGTATAAGGTGATGAAGCCCGCCAAATGTATCGAAGAGCGGATGACCAGAATCGATCATCATCGACTTTACATGGGGCCAGTCGCGATAGCCGTCGGGATATGCGACTTCGGGCGGTTGAGTCTCGGCAGCCGAAGCTGTCGCGGTAAGGGCAGAAATGATGATTAATATGGCAATACGAGGCATGTTGGTCTCCACCGAACGATGAGGTAAGAATGCTGTCCGCATGTTGACGACAAAATTGGTCAACAGAAACCGCGCACAATCTGGTGGGGTGGCTACTTTTTAGTCAAAATTGTTGATGCCGCAGTCAAAAATAATTCTCGCGCCGAAACTTTCAAATCAATGTGCGGCCCAAAAACCGAGCGTCAAGCAAATGCTCGAGGATATTATTGGGTGAAAATGGTCTTTGACGGCGCTGTCATTCGTGCGCTAAGGCGTTCATCGCCCGGGGCGATGGAACATTCAATCGACGGGCTTTCAGCCAACGTATTCAATGAGCGGCTGCGCAAACTCACGAGATACGGACTTCTAGATAAGCGCAGTTTTGCCGAGATGCCGCCGCGGGTCGAGCATCACCTCACCCCCTTGGGTGTGAAGCTTGGTGGGATTATCGAGCAGATCGAGAATCTGGAAACAAACTAAGACCGATTGCGCGCCGGTGTGCGGATTTTTTTATTCTGCTGCACGGGGCGAAAGCGCTTCAAGTACGTTGGCACCACCGAATCTGGCGCAGTGGGCTCAATGCCGAACGCCGCGAGTCCTGGCATTTTTCCAGACAGAACATTTCCCGCTTTGAGAAGTTTGATTTGATCGAATGTCGGTAACAACGGCGCCACAAACGAAATTTTGAGCACGGCATGCAGCGCCCAGCGCGCACAGGCACCCAGCACATTCAGTGGTATCGCGAACACATACGGCATCCCGATGATTTTGCGGTGGCGCATGGTGGCCTGATTCACCATCTGGACGATATCGCGCATGGAATAAACGCGCGGGCCACCCAATTCGAATGTTGTGCCCGCGTGGGCCTCGTCGGTTATGGCCTGAACGAAAGCCTGGGCCACATCGCCAACATAGACAGGCTGGAACGACGCACCACCGCCTTCGGGGGACTGTGGATTGGTGCTGGTAAAATATGGAATCACCGGGAACACTTGAGCCATTAACCCAAAAAGATTGAAAAAACCGTCTTCGGTTCCAAACACAACACTGGGCCGCATGATCGCGGCTTTGGGAAACGCCTGACGCACGGCCACTTCACCCTGCGCTTTGCTACGCGAATAAGATGAGTTCGAGGCTTCATCGGCACCCAAGGCCGACATATGAACCAGCGTCTTCACTCCGGCGCGCGCGCAAGCCGCGGCCACATTGGCCGCGGCATCAACATGGATGGACTTAAAGGTGCGACGACCCAGCTCGAGCAAAATACCTACCAAGTTAACAACGGCATCGGCACCCTCGAGCGCAGCGGCGACCGATTGCGCATTCGTGACCGAGGCCGGCACGAATGAGACTTGGCCCAAATCCCCTGCAGGCTTGAGGAACTGCGCTTGTTGGGTATCACGCACCGCGATGCGCACCCGCCACCCGGCGGCAGCAAGGTGGCGCACCACATAGCGCCCAATAAAGCCTGAACCGCCGAAAACGACCGCCAATTTCTGTGCCATGATTGGTCCTGGGGCTTGCGCTGTGACCCGTCGCCGGGCTGTTCGAATGGAGGGCCATTTTTTGCGCCAAGGGCGTGGCTAAATCAAGGGCGGCAAAGGGAAATCAATGGCCTGAAAACGGCTCTTTCCCTCTACCGTCGATTGACTCTGGTGGCCTTGGGCTGTATCCGTCGCCACGTACTGCCGGACTTGGTTGTCTTTTTGCTCAAGTCTCGGCTATCCGCTGCCCAAGTGGTGGAACTGGTAGACGCGCTGGCTTCAGGTGCCAGTGACCGCAAGGTCGTGGAGGTTCGAGTCCTCTCTTGGGCACCATTTCTTTTGAGATCCCGCGAGGGGTCTTTTATCGGTTTGTACGAATGACCCGCCGAATGCAGTCTGAATCAACAAAGTGACCCCGTGACCAACCATCTTCATCGCGGCGATCTGCCCGCCCACATCACCTTCAAGACCAGTGTCGCCGTCGACACCGAAACCATGGGCCTGCGCCTGCACCGTGATCGATTGTGCGTGGTTCAATTATCGGGTGGCGATGGACATGCCCATGTGGTGCAGATCGTGCCCGGTGTGCCCGCAACGCATGTGATGAAAATTCTCGCCGATGCATCTGTGCTCAAGATTTTCCACTTTGCGCGGTTTGATTTGGCAATGATCCAGAAAAACTTAGGCTTACGTTGCACACCGGCCTATTGCACCCGTACCGCATCGAGACTGACGCGAACCAACACTGACAAGCACGGCTTGAAAGACCTCTGCAAAGAGATTTTGAATGTCGAGTTATCTAAACAACAGCAATCCTCGGATTGGGCGGCTGATCAGCTGAGTCAAGACCAAGTCGACTATGCTGCAGCCGATGTGCTGTACCTCCACGGCCTGAAAGCCGAGATGGACAAGTTGCTTGCCCGCGAAGGCCGCACGGCCTTAGCCGAGGCCTGCTTTAAATTTTTGCCCGACCGCGCGGCATTGGACCTGGCCGGCTGGGCCGACGAGGACATCTTCGCGCACTAGACTCTTGTTTCGTCGCATTTTAGCGGGCGGAGCGGATTCCACATCACCCTAAAACGCTCTAAGCGCGATTTCACCTGAGGCGACCACCAGCCTTGCGGCTTTTTCATGGCCTTGCGCGGGTTCGCACAGCGCCTCGCGTTGACCACCCCGGCCCTGCCAAGCGATACTAGCGTATTGTTATATTAGCCCTTACATCAAGTTCATGGCCGCCAACACAACCCCCGCCAAAAAACCCGCCGCTGAAAGCGATAAATCCATCGCTGCGGCCAGGCGTGTGTTTTCGTTGGCGGCTGATGGTATTGCGGCTCTGAGCAAATCTTTGGACGCAGACTTCGCGGCCTGTGTGGAGTTATTGCTGAACATCAAAGGCCGCCTGATTGTTTCGGGTATGGGTAAAAGCGGTCATGTTGGTCACAAGATCGCGGCCACCTTGGCCTCGACCGGCACACCAGCGTTCTTTGTTCATGCCGCCGAAGCCAGCCATGGCGACTTAGGAATGATTACCAACGATGACGCCGTTCTGGCGTTGTCCAACAGCGGCGAGACGGCGGAACTTGCCGACCTGATTGCCTACACGCGCCGCTTTGGAATTAAGCTTGTCGCGATCACCAGCAAGCGCACATCAAGTTTAGGAAGTGCCGCCGATATTGTGCTGGAACTGCCCAACGCACCGGAAGCCTGCCCCTTGGGTTTAGCGCCGACCACATCGACGACGCTGATGATCAGCCTGGGCGATGCCTTGGCGGTAGCGTTATTGGAGCGGCGCGGGTTCACATCCGAGGACTTCAACGTTTTCCATCCTGGCGGCAAGCTGGGGCGCAAACTGCTGAAGGTGCAGGACTTGATGCACACGGGCGATGAGCTGCCCCTTGTCGCACCCAGCGCGGGCATGCCCGATACAATTTTGGTGATGACGAAAAAAACCTTCGGCATAGCGGGTGTGGTTGATAAGGGCAAATTACTGGGCGTGGTCACCGACGGCGACTTGCGCCGTCACATGCAGTCGAACCTGATGACAAAAACGGCGGGCGATATTATGACCAAAGCCCCACGCACGACCCCAGCATCCATTCTTGCCGCTGAAGCGGTGCGACTGATGAACGAGTGGAAAGTCGCCTGCTTGTTCGTGGTCGAAGACGGCAAGCCCGTCGGCATCGTTCGTCTGCACGACATCTTACGCGCCGGAGCGGCATGAACGAGCACCCGGCGAACACGCCACCCAAACAGCCTGACCAAGAGCCGGGTTGGCGACCGCGCACCACATCAACCACTGTCGATGTTGCGCGCTATAGTCAGTTTGTCGGCTACATGCGCATCGGCCTGCCTGCGCTAGCGGGCGTGCTGGTGCTTTTAGTCTTCGTGATTCCGCAATTCATGGGCGACGATGATCGATTTCGGGTCGGCAACGTGACCACCCCCCTCAAGAACGTGGCCGCGGATGCTTTAAGTATGGTCAACGCGCGCTATTTCGGCACCGATCAAAAGGGCCAACCTTTTTCCGTCACGGCCAAGGGCGTGAAAGAACGCCCCGCCCCAGATCAGCGCGTTGATCTAGTCTCGCCCCAAGCTGATATCACGTTGAAAAGTGGCGATTGGTTGTCGATTGAGGCGGGAAGCGGACTGTATGACCGCGAGACCGAGACGCTTGATCTCAGCAATCAGGTGAGTTTATTTCAAGATAAGGGCTACGAGATGCATACGGCCGAGGCCAGCATTCGCCTGAAAGACGGCAGCGCAACCAGCCGTACGCCCGTGGATAGCCAAGGGCCTTTTGGTGAATTAGTCGCGCAAGGGTTTGAGCTGCGCGACAAAGGTGAGAACGTGATGTTTCTGGGCCCTGCCACATTGACCTTAAAGGGCACAACGAAAACTGGGCGCAAGCCATGAAACAGATTCTCGTCATTGGGGTCGCACTGTCATTTGCTGCGCCGTTTGCGGCCTTCGGACAGTCTCTGAGTTTCACCTCGAAAGACCCCAACAAACCCATTCAAGTCACGGCCGATCAAGGCATCGAGTGGCAACAAACCGATAAGCGGTTTATTGCGCGCGGCAACGCCAAAGCCACCCAAGGTGATATAAATGTGACCGCCGATGAACTGACTGCGCACTACCGCGAAACCAAATCGGGCGCGACGGAAGTTTATCGCGTCGATGCCATTGGTCGCGTCACCATCGCATCAAAAGACGAGACTGCCTCAGGGGCGGCAGCGGTGTATGATTTCGACAAAGAGGTGCTGGTGATTGAAGGTAGCCCTGTGACTCTGAGCACGCCGACCGGAAAAGTGACCGCACAACAAGCGATTCAGTACTGGTCGAAAGAAAAGGTGGCGGTCGCCGAAGGCGATGCCGAAGCCCAAGACGAGACCCGGGACATCAAGGCCGACAAGCTGACGGCGTTTTTCGCTGAAGCAAAACCTGGCGCTGATAAGTCAAGCATGCGCCAAGGCGATATCCGTTTGGTCGTGGCCAATGGCAATGTGCTGCTGAGAACCGAGAAAGAAACCGCGCGCGGTGATCGCGGCGAATACAACCGCGAAACAGGGATCGCCAAGATCGAGGGCAAGGTCAGCCTGACCCAGGGCCAGAACCAGGCTCAAGGCGGGTTTGCCGTGATCGACACGAAGGCCGGAACAAGCCGCCTGTTCGGCAGCGCTGCCGAGGCCAAAACCTCGAGCCCGGGCAACAATACCCGGGTAAAAGCCTTAATTGCCCCCAAGCCCCAGGCCACGCCAACCCCGTCTCAATGGGCAAGTCCTGCGAAAAAGGACGCCGAAAAACGTTAAGATATCAGGACTTTTTCAGAGTCTATGACCGCGCCCGTTGACCCGACCGCGAGATCGTCGGAAAACGTCAGTTCGACAATGCTTTAGCAACATTCACCGGTTATTTTCCCATCCATGGCCGACACCACCACCCTTCACTCCCCACCCCCCGCAAGTGCCAAGATGAATGGCGCAGTTCCAGCGACGGGCTTGGTCGTGGCCAACCTGGGCAAGACCTACAAGGGTCGCCCGGTTCTGCGCGACGTCAGCATGTCGGTTCAGCGCGGCGAGGCGGTTGGGCTGCTCGGTCCCAACGGCGCGGGTAAGACAACCTCCTTTTATTGTGTCACCGGCTTGATCAGCCCCGACAAGGGCAAGATTTATCTCGACGGCCAAGATATCACAGCACTTCCCATGTACCGCCGCGCGCGGCTTGGCATTGGGTATCTGCCGCAAGAGGCCTCGATCTTTCGGGGCATGACGGTGGAAGGCAACATCCGCGCAGTTGCCGAGATCGTCGAGGAAGAAAAAGCCGCGCAAGACGCGCTAGTGGAAGCGTTGATGAAAGAGTTCTCCATCGATCATCTGCGCAAATCACCAGCCTTGTCGCTGTCGGGCGGTGAACGGCGTCGCTGCGAAATCGCACGCGCGCTAGCCTCACGGCCCAGCTTTATTCTGCTCGACGAGCCCTTAGCAGGCATCGACCCTATCGCCGTGGCCGAAATCCGCGAAATGGTTTCACACCTTAAAGACCGTGGATTAGGCGTGTTGATTACCGACCATAACGTCCGCGAAACTCTCGACATCATCGACCGCGCCTACATTCTGCATGAAGGCACCGTTCTGATGGAAGGGACACCATCGGAAATTGTCGCCCACGAAGGCGTGCGCCGCGTTTATCTCGGCGAACGTTTCAGCCTTTGAGCCTGGAGATTAAGATCGACCATGGCCATCGGCCCACGGCTTGATCTTCGCCAGTCACAAGGCCTAGTTATTACGCCGCAGCTACAGCAGGCGATCAAACTGCTGCAGATGTCCTCCATCGAGCTGACAGCCTATATCGATCAAGAGCTTGAATCTAACCCACTGTTAGATCGCGATGAGTCGGGCGAACCGGAAAGCTTTGCATAAACCTTCAGCGCTGAACCCTCCGAGGACAAAGGGGCGAGCGCCTCCAGCGATCCCGCGCAGCTCGACCGCACAGCGCCCGGCACTGAGCCCGACTACGACGGCAAGGAATACGGCGAAAGCGACGACCCCACCACCGACACTATGGGCAGCGTGGTTGATGATAACTTAGGCGCGGGCGCTTTCTCGGCGGTGTCGATGCCCAGTGGTTCCATGGCCGGGGGCGAAGGCCCCAACATCGATCGGATCGCCGCCGACGCCCAGGATTTACGCAGCTATTTAGTTCAGCAGCTCAATTTGTCGATGACCGACGCCAGTAATCGGATGATCGGTTTGGCACTGATCGAACAGCTTGATGAAAACGGCTACCTGACAACACCGCTTCAGGATGTGACCGGGCCGTTGGGGGCGCCCATCGCGCGCATCGAAAAAGTACTGGGGACGATGCAGCGGTTTGATCCGCCTGGAATATTCGCACGCGACCTGAAAGAGTGCATGAGGCTGCAGTTGATCGAGCGTGATCGCTTTGACCCGGTGATGGAAAAGTTCATCACAAATCTGGAATTTCTGGGCACGGGCGACTTGAAGAAAATGCGCGATGTGTGCGGCGTGTTGGCGGAGGACTTGCAAGACATGCTGGGTGAGGTCCGAGCACTCGACCCTAAATCTGCGCTGCGGTTTCAAAGCAAAACCAACGAAACCGTGATTCCAGATATTATAATGACGCCGCTGGCGCACGGGGGGTGGCGCAACGAATTGAACCCGCAAACGCTGCCGCGCATGTTGATCAACCAAAGTTATGTAGCTGAGGTCACCAAGGTGATCTCGTCCAAAGAAGAAAAGAAATTCCTGACCGAACGCCTGCAAGCTGCCAACTGGTTGGTGAGGGCGTTGCAGCAGCCCGCCGAGACCGTGCTGAAGGTCGCCAGTGAAATTTTACGCCAGCAGGGGGAGTTTTTCCGTCATGGCGTCTCGCACCTGAGGCCACTGATTTTACGCGACGTGTCCACGGTCATTGAGATGCACGAAAGCACGGTGAGCCGCGTGACTACCAACAAGTTCATGGAAACCCCACGCGGGGTTTTCGAGCTGAAATATTTCTTCTCTCAAGGTTTGCTGAGTGCCGAGGGGTGGCGAAGCCATGTCGTCGGAAACCATTCGCCACCGGATCAAATCCTTAATCGATCAGGAGAAAGACGATGGCGTGCTGTCGGATGATCAGCTGGTGGATTTGCTGAAAGCTGAAGGTATTGATGTGGCCCGTCGAACTGTGGCTAAGTATCTGGGATTATTAAATATTCCATCGTCGGTCAACCGCCGCCGAACCCGCGCCTTACGGTTCTCAAGTTAAGAAAACTAAGCCTTTGGTTTGCTTGACTTGAGGGGGGGTCGCGCCTATGTTCCGCCACCTTTTTTGGGGGTCCCCGACCACAAGAGGGAAAAACATAAACCTCTCGTCGTGAATAGACTCACGAAACCTACAACAGACATTGTCACGATCATCGCTCAAATATTAAAGGCTCAACGTACGTTCGACGCCCGATGATGAATTCCGACTTTATGAACACCTACCACCACAACAACAAAACCGCACGAACGGTTGGGCATAGCATTTGATGGAAATGAGCGATCTCTTACAGCCCAAGTCCGTTGTGGCGGGCTTGAGGGTCACCAGTAAGAAACAGGTCTTGCAGGAACTCGCCAAGCACGCCGCCGAACTGACTGGCACCAGTGAACGACGTATTTTTGAAACACTGTTAGAGCGCGAACGCCTTGGCACCACGGGCGTGGGAAATGGAATCGCGATCCCCCACGGCAAGCTCTCTGACCTCAAACGCCTCTGCGGCTACTTCGCGCGCCTTGAAAAGCCGATCGATTTTGAAGCCATCGATGAACAGCCTGTCGATCTGGTTTTTCTTCTGCTGGCGCCCGAGACCGCTGGGGCCGATCATTTGAAAGCACTCGCCCGCGTTTCGCGCCTGCTACGCGACGCCAGCACCTGCGAGAAGCTGCGCGGTGCCAAAGGTGCCGATGGGCTTTATATGCTGTTGACGCAGTCAGAAGCTCAAGCCGCTTAATTCATTTAATCAGCGAGGAAACAGGCCATGCGCACAATGATTGCTATGGTTGTCCTCTTTCTCGTAAGCGCTGCCCACGCTCAAAGCTTGCCAAAAAACTCGGGCGACCCCTTGCAAGATATTTGCTCGGGTTTTCTGGAATAAAACAATCTGAACATCGGCGGCAGCTCGGCTAAGCTGTGCACGTGCTTTGCGCGCGAGGTCAAAGGTAAGCTGTCGCGAACCGAGATTGAAACTTACGACAGACTCAATGCAGCTGCCAAACCACTGCCGTCCGCGCTTCAAGACAAGATCAGCGGTATCGCCGTGCAATGCCTGACGGAAGCGCAATAAAAGCTATTATCGGAGCCCCGAGAAAAGTTCGTAAATCACACCATCGGGTGTGCGCACAGAAAAAGTATTGAGCGTTCCGTAAGGCTCGACGTTGACCATAACAAGTGGTCGGTAAATCGTAATGCCCTTGGCCATGATCGCCGCGTACGACGCAGTAGCATCCGCGACGCACCACCTTAACATCAACGCGCCTAAATTCGGAACTACCGCCAGGTCCGCTAAATCGCGGCCATCAAAACCATCCCACTCGATCAGTTCGACGCGACCGTTGTCGCGCTCTTTGGCATCGAATCGCCCGCGCGGATGCATGATCGCGGCTTTGGTGACGTATTGCGTGGTGAGATTCTTCGGGAAGCCGAAATTGCTATCAGCGGGCTTGGCGTTACGCGCGTCGTTGTCAACGAACGCGCCAAAACCCAAGACATCGCGATGAAAGTCGCGCGTGGCATCACGAGAGCGAACAACCTGCATGCAGTTGAAGGGCTGGCTGAAGCGTTTCACATGGCCCCACCCGGCGAGTGACGGCTTCACACGCTCATAGACACCGAAACTCACACCGTCGGGGCCACGAAAAATAATGTTGGTCAAAATTTGGCCGTTGTAATCGAAGGTCACTGGGTCGGCGACCATGGTAAAGCCGCGATTTAGCAGGCCATCTTTCGCAGACATGAGGCTGCGCGCACGCAGCATCAATGAAAAAATTCCACCCGTGTCCCAGGGCATGGCCCCGACCCGGATGCGAACCTGCGGCGTGCCCCTGAAGGCGACGAAGCGCACAAATCCCTGCGGCTCATCGCCACAATGAAAAAGCGCCTCATCAGCACTGACATGATCGGGCAAGCCCCAGGCTTTCATTTGCTCGCGACCCACAGCGCCGCGATGACCTAACGTCCAGGCAAATTCATGTTCAGCCGTCGCGACCCAAAAATTCAGGTCATGGACACTGACGACGGCCTCTTTCCAGCCGCCGCCACGATCAAGATTCAAATTTATCGTCATGCCTTAAGCTCCAGCCATACCACGGCCATGAGTTTGCCCGCTCTACAGCCGACAATCGACCTTTTTTGTCGCAGCCTCTATGTTTACCCACATGTCTGATTCCACCACTCCTCAACCGCCCCTGACCCGCGTCGGGACAAAACCCATCGCGCTGTCGCTTGGCATCGGTGCCGTAGGCGGGGGCGTGTTGGCGCTGCTGCACATTCCGCTGGCCTGGATGTTGGGGCCGATGATTTTCAATATCGCAGCCTCGTTGCGGGGCTATCCAGTGCTCATACCGCATGGCGTGCGTGTAGCCATTCTTTGCGTGATCGGCGTGTTCTTGGGCGGATCATTCACGCCAGAGCTTTTACCACGCGCGCGCGAGTGGGTGCTAAGCTTGTCGTTGATGTTGGTGTTTGTTCCACTGATTACATTCATCGCCTCGGAGTACTTTCGCCGCGCAGCCGGCTTCGACCGCGCCACCGCGATCTTCTCGGGCGCGCCAGGAACCTTAACCGCCATGGTGATTATTGGCGGTGAGTCCGGTGCTGATGAACGCATGATCGCCCTGACGCAAGGTTTGCGCGTGGTGTTTGTCGTCATTCTGATGCCCATGGTGGTTAGCGCCGTCTTGGCCACAGCCCCCCATGATGGCGCGGTACTTCCCGAGGGCGGCTCCTTTCAATGGAGCGAAGTGGCGTGGCTGCTGGCTGCAGGCCTGTGTGGGTATGCGGTGGCCAAGGTCTTTAACCTTCCGGCCGCAGCCATGACCGGAGCGATGATCGCCTCAACCGCGCTTTATCTCAGCGGCACTATCACCTATCGCCCACCCGAAACATTGTTATGGGCGGCCTTGTGGATTTTAGGCTCGGCAATTGGGTCGCGATTTTCAACCGTATCAACGGAAACTTTTTTTCGTGTGAGCAAGCACGCAGTTGCCGCGACCACCCTGATCATCGCTGTCTCTGCATTATTTGCGCTGATGGCCAGTTGGCTGACCGACACACGCTACCTGACGGCCCTACTGTCGTTCACCCCTGGGGGTGTAGCCGAGATGTGTCTGATTGCGATTGCTTTTGACGTGGACCCCGCGTTCGTTGCAGTCCATCACTTTGTGCGCATCGCCATCTTGATTACGTTGGTCCCGTTCGCAACCAAACTCATGTTTCCGAAAGCGCCTTGAGTCGTTATGTCGCAATCCTGCGCTGACGCGCGGCCGCATCTTCGACGAGGTTCGAGTTGGGAGATTGGGAGTCTGGGCTTTGCGCTCTTGAAACCCGAACAGGTGCCCCTCGGGATCAGCATAGCAATCGAGCCAGCCGCCGGCCATCTCAAGCGTGTTGACTTGATGCACACGGTTGAAGGGCATGTGCGCTTTCATGGCGACATAATCGTAAACCCGCAAAATCCAAACATCAGTGATGTCGACGCGGTCTTTGGGCGGCGAATGGCGCGCTCCGCCCGGCCACAATTCGACAATCCCTGTACCGCCGATATGCAGCTACACGACCCCGTCCGCCGAGGAAGGAAGAACATCAAGCCCTAGCATCTCAGCATAAAAAGTAGCCATCGCATCAGGATCTTCGACGCGCAGGCGAACGTAACCTAAATTCTGGATGCTCGAGGGCAATGACGGGAGACCCGCCAACCCTCGCGCGCCTGCGTTCCAACTGCGTGCCGCTTCGAGATTTTGGGCCAATGGTGAATCATCGTGGGCTTGCCGGAGCCCGTAAAGGTGACCGACACTATCGCGAAGAAAAACCGTGCGCACGTTGTGAATGGTTTCTTGCACCGCGCTACTGGCGCCAACCGATAAAACCTGCGCAACAACAGCATCGAGATCGCGAACACGAAAGATCTGCGTACATTCAGCTACGCTCGGATCGGACACCGGAGGCTGGCCACTGCGGTTGACTTCAAAGACGCAGACATCGCCACCGTAAAGCATCGAGCCCGCAGTCTCATGCCTGTTCCACTGGCGCAAGGTCGGCAAGCCCAAAGCGGACATATAAAATTACCCCACGGCCGCAGCCTCCGAGGTACGCCGCACAAACCAACCTAGGCCTTGGATGCACTCGCGCATGGACTGCTCTTTTTATCAGTGAAAACTCTCAGTCGCTCAGCTCAGCCCAGAGTTTGCGGGCCAAAACATCTTCAATCCGGTCTTTGGCGCCCGCAGGCAGCAGATCAAGCGTGCGTTGTTGAAGGCCAAACATGTGTCCTTCGGGGTCGGACGCGTACGTGAGCTTACCGCCTGTGATCGAGATTTGATTGACGATGGTCACATTTTTGCGCCTGAGGCGTTCAGCGAGCCCATCGTGATCGTACACTCGTGCAATCCAAACGTCGGGAGACTCGTTACGATCTTTGAGGATCGGGCGTTGCGCGCCACCGACCTCCAGTTCCAACACGACCGTTCGGCCCAACGAGAGCTTGGCACCCGCAGCGCTTGGGGCACCCAGCAACTCAAGGCCAAGCGCGTCATGATAAAAAGCCGCCATGCCAACCGGATCAGCCACCCTCAGATTGATCGAGGCGATATCTTGCAAGGCTTCGGGCAAAGCGGGCGTGTTCGGAAGTGTGATTGCGCCGCTGCGCCAAATCGCATCGGCACGCGCATCCGGTGGAAAGCTGGCGCCGGGTTGTGCTTCCCGCAACCCCAGAATCATTCCGTCGGGTGCCCTCACAGATACACGACGGCTCGGGGTTGCGTCTTCTCGTTCAATGATCGCGCCTACTGTGAGCAGGGCGGCCTTCGCGACTTCAAAGTTGCGGGCTCGAAACATAAAACTCATATCATCCATGCGTGCGAGGGAATCCGGGCCAACCGTCAGCGCGCTCAGCTCGAACATCACAAGATCGCCCGACCACAACATCACATTGCCACTGGGTGCGGCGGGACGCAGTTGCCTTAAACCCACTGCGGCTTGATAAAACGGCGTGAGACCGGGAACGGGCTGTTGTGAGCGGCGCACAATCCACCCCAAACCTTGAATGCCGAGTTTTTCAGATTCTGACTTCGTCATGATCAGCCCTCCATGGAATTGTTTATCGGAACATGGCAAAAGATAATCATGAAAAAATCCACACTTGAGACATTAAAGGCCCGCAAAGGCTCTGCGCGCATGGCCATAGTCGCGAGCCCTTCAAGGTGTCGCCCCACGCGGGGTGGCGGGCTCATAGCTGAATGGCGCACGAAAGGGAAGAACGACCGTTAATAATGTCCAAATAAAGGAAATTTTCCTTTATTCATGCTTACTATAACAATGTTATTCTGCTGCTAGCCGTGGAGCCATAGTCCGGGATTCGGCCAGAATCAGATCAGCCACGGCATCGATCACGGTTTCGGTATCGATCCCATATTCCTTGAAGAGGCTGGCGATATTGCCAGCCTGACCAAAGCGATCCACGCCCAACGCTTGGCAGCGATGCCCACGCACGCTGCCAAGCCACCCCAGCGCCGCCGGGTGGCCATCGTGCACCGTGACAATGGCGGCAGAAGGCGACAGCGGAGCCAGCAGCTTCTCGATAAAACTTTCGGCATCTTGTTGCCCTGCGCGACGCGCTTGGGCTGCCGCCCGAAACCCAGCGTACAGTCGATCTGGCGAGGTGATCGCCAACACACCCGCCCCCGGAACATCATCAGCCATGGCCTCAAGTGCCGCATGAACCTCGGGCGCGGTCACACCGCAATAAGCAAGCACCAGGTCTGAGCCAGGGGCTGGGCGCTTGACCCAATAAGCGCCTGACAAAATATCACCGCGCAGATCGGGCGTCATGACGCGCCCAGGCTGCTTGAGGGGCCGCGTCGACAGACGCAGATAAATCGAGCAGCCATCTGGTCTTTGCATATGATCAAAGCCCCACGTCATGATGGCGGCCAACTCATCAGCATAGGCCGGCTCGAAATACGCAAGGTTGGCATGACCAATGCCAATCAGCGGCGTGAACACCGATTGATGCGCCCCACCTTCGGCACCCAGCGTGATGCCTGACGGCGTTGAGACCAACATAAAGCGCGCGTCTTGATAGGCGGCATAGGTCATGGCATCGAGGCCACGCGCGATGAACGGATCATAAAGCGTGCCGACGGGTAACAGCCGCGCATCAAATAAATCCGTCGCAAGACCCAATGCGCCCAGCAACAGAAATAAATTATTTTCAGCGATGCCCAGTTCAATGTGCTGACCTTTGGGGTCTTGTGCCCATTTTTGTGGCGAAGGTACGTGCATCTGGCGGAAAATGTCTTCGCGCCGTTTGGTATGGAACGGGCTGCGCTGATTCACCCAGCCGCCAAGATTGGTCGACACCGTGACATCGGGCGACGTGGTGACGATGCGCGCAGCTAGCGGCGTTTGACCGCGACCCAACTCGTTCATAATTTTGCCGAAGGCTTCTTGCGTGCTCATGCGCTCGGCCTTGGGCGGGACAAGCTCGTGAACAGCAATCGCAGCGGGCTTGGTTTTTTGATCACTGCGCACACGGGACTTGAACGGCACCGCATCCAGAAACGCGCGCAAGCCCTTCTCGTCTTTCTCGATGCCCGCAAACGGCCGCCACTCTTGGCCCGCCGCAATGCCGAGTTCGGATTGAAGCTTCGCAATTTGGTCATCGTTCATGATGCCCGCGTGGTTATCTTTGTGGCCCGCCAGCGGCAGCCCAAACCCTTTGATGGTGTAGGCTATGAAACAGGTGGGCGTGTCGCTTTTCGCCGCTTGCTCGAACCCGTGAATAATCGCTTCCATGTCGTGACCACCGAGGTTGGTCATGAGCGCGTGCAAGCCAGCGTCGTCATGAGACTTCAGAAACGCCTCAAGCCCCTTCTCGGCTTTCAGATCGCGGCTGAGGTGTTCGCGCCACGCCGCCCCACCCTGAAATGTCAGCGCGGAATAGAGTTGGTTGGGGCAATCATCGATCCAAGCTTTCAGCGCAGGGCCGATGGGTGTTTTGAACGCGGCCTCAAGCTTCAAACCGTATTTGAGAAGAATGACATTCCAATCTACGGTTTGGAAAAAACCCGTGATGCGTTTAAAGAGCTGGTCGTTGACCACGCCATCGAGGCTTTGGCGGTTGTAGTCAACGATCCACCACACATTCTTGACCTCGTGCTTCCACCCCTCCAGCAACGCTTCATAAATGTTGCCTTCGTCTAATTCGGCATCGCCCAGCAATGCGATCATGCGCCCCTGCGCAGCGGTGGCGGGTGTCAGTTCGTGCAGGCGCAAGTAATCTTGCACTAAAGATGCAAACAGCGTCTCGGCGACACCCAGGCCCACCGACCCGGTCGAAAAATCCACATCGGCTTTATCTTTCGTGCGCGACGGATAGGGCTGCACGCCACCAAAGGCGCGAAAGTTCTGCATGTGCTCGAGCTTTTGATTGCCCAGCAGATATTGAATGGCGTGAAAAATTGGCCCTGCATGCGGCTTCACGGCGACACGATCCTGCGGGCGCAGCGTGTGCAAATAAAGCGCCGTCATGACGGTGGCGAGAGACGCGCACGAAGCCTGATGACCGCCAACCTTAATGCCATCGACGCTAGGACGAATATTGTTGGCGTTGTGGATCATCCACGTCGCCAGCCACAGAATCTTTTTCTCTAACGTTTTGAGATTCGCCAAATGTTGCGCTGAAACCATCGACCGCCCCCTCTGATCATGTGCGTGGCTATGGTAGCGTTGGACTAAAGGGCAGGTCCTTGCTATTCATTGCTAGTATAATACTATTTTAGCAATAAACATTTATAATATGGTTATAAAATGGTGATTTATGCCTAAAATAACGCTAGATGACACCGATATCCGCCTACTTCGCATCCTTCAGGAAAACGCGCGGCTGAGTAACGTCGAGTTGGCCGAGCGTGTGGGTTTGTCGGCCTCGCCGTGCTTGCGGCGCATGCGCCAGTTGGAAGACAGCGGCGTTATCAAAGGCTACATGACGCTGATCGATCAAAACGTGATCGGCTTGCCAGTCAGCGTGTTCATTTCCGTGACGTTAAAAGAGCAATCGGAACGCGCCTTGGATGAATTCGAGGGCCGCATTCGCGCATTGCCGGAAGTGATGGAATGCTACCTCATGACCGGCACGGCAGATTACTTATTGCGCGTTGTGACGGCAGACCTAGCCGCCTACGAGCGGTTCTTGAAAGAACACCTGACCCGCATTCCGGCCATTGCCAGCATTCAGTCGAGCTTTGCCTTGAAGCAGGTGAGTTTCCGCACCGCCCTTCCTTTGCCCCTTGGCCAAGCCCATATAGAATCCGAGAACCACTAGAGGCACCGACACACTGTCGTTAGCATTGTTTTGGGGAAGGGTGAGATGTCGCAGGCGGACATGAACGCAATGCCCGGCGCACTGCCAGGGCTGATGATGGACCGGCCATTATTGGTGGCCCCGCTGCTGACCTATGCCGCGCAGTTTCATTCCGACACCGAGATCATTACGCGCAGTGTCGAGGGACCAATCCATCGCACCACCTACGCCGAGATGTCGCGTCGCACACAACGCCTCGCCCACGCCCTAATTGCTTTGGGTGTGAAACCGGGCGACCGCGTGGCAACGCTCGCGTGGAATACTTGGCGGCATATGGAGCTGTATTTCGCAGTATCTGGCATTGGGGCCATTTGCCACACCATCAACCCGCGTTTGTCGAACGAACAGATGCGCTACATCATCGACCACGCCGAAGACCGGCTGCTGTTCTTCGATCTGACTTTTGCCGACGCTGTTGCGGATACCTGCAAGGGCAGAAAAAGCCTTCTGGCCCGTGTGGTGTTGAGCGATGCGGCCCATCGCCCGGCGCGCGCCGAACTTTCTGACGTGCTGACCTACGAAGAGTTGATCGCGGCCCACGATGAAGACTACGCGTGGCCCGAGTTCGACGAAAATACCGCCGCCTCGCTGTGTTACACGTCGGGCACCACCGGCAACCCCAAGGGCGTTCTGTATAGTCACCGCTCGTTGGTGTTGCATTCTTTCGCCTGCTGCATGGCCGCGACCATGAGCTTGAATGTGGATGATCGCGTGCTGCCAATCGTTCCCATGTTTCACGTCAATGCGTGGGGATTGCCCTATTCGTGCCCGATGAGCGGTGCCACCTTGATTATGCCTGGGCGCGGACTTGATGGGCCCAGTCTGTTCGAGTTGATGGACAGCGAGTTCGTCACCTGTTCCCAGGGCGTGCCGACCGTGTGGATGAGTCTGCTGGCCACCATGCGCGAGAAGGGCCGAAAACCAAAGGCATTGAAACGCATTTTGATTGGCGGGGCGGCGGCTTCTGAAATGTTGATCGAGGCTTACGAGGCCGAGTTCGGCATTCAAGTAAACCATGCCTGGGGCATGACCGAGATGTCGCCTTTGGGTGTGGTCAACAACCTAAAGCCTAAGTTTTTGAAAAAAACGCGTGCCGAGCAAATGCCGCAGAAACTGAAACAAGGCCGCGTGGTCTATGGCGTGGACATGCGCATTGTTGATATCGAGGGTACAATTCTCGCCCACGACGGTCGCACACCCGGGCATTTGCAAGTGCGCGGGCCGTGGATTGCGAAATCCTACTTCAAGTCCGACTCGGCGGCCCTGACCACCGATGGCTGGTTCGACACGGGCGATATCGCTACGATTGACGCCGATGGCTACATGCACATCACCGACCGCGCCAAAGACGTAATTAAATCCGGGGGTGAGTGGATCAGCTCCGTCGATTTGGAAAACGCCGCTTTGGACCATCCCCAGATCGCCCATGCGGCTGTGATTGGTATTCGCCACCCCAAATGGCTGGAACGCCCATATCTGATTTGCGTGGCGCGGGGCGCACAAAAGCCTAGTCTTCAAGAGGTTAATGCCTACTTAGAGACCAAAGTGCCAAAGTGGTGGCTGCCTGATGGCATCGCCTTTGTCGATGCTATTCCGCTGGGGCCTACGGGGAAAATCCAAAAGACCAAGCTGCGCGAACAATTCAAGGATGTGATCGCTGGAAAATAGCCTATTTTTAAATTGATTCCGGGCCGTTGTTTTCTTTGCCGATCTTTAACAATTTTCTACGACAGTCCGCTTCATCACGGGGAATGGGGTACCGGGCGGGCATGAATACCGGTCGAGCAAATTTTGAAGTTCAGGTCTTTAGGGCCAACAAGTGACACATCAGTGAACTGCTGCAGAATTAGGATTCTGCCCGCCGCAAAGCCGATGAATTGTTGACCCAAAAGACCACCGAAGGCGTGCGGATCATCAAAGAGTTGGTCTTCGGTAACGACAATCACCGCGAGAGCGAAGTCTTTAAACAGATGAAAAAGGTCGAGAAGGGCGAAGGCCGGACAATGGTGGTTGGCAACTACATTGTCGCTGAGGAAAAGGATAGCTTCGACACACCGCAAGGTCGCAAGACCCAGATCACACTGGGCGTCTATGAATTCAAAGACGGCAAGATCAGCAAAGCCTGGGCATTCCCTGTCAAAAGCGATACCTAGGAAAACGAGAGTTCAGAGGAAACGGGAGGGTTAACCATGTTCACCAATGTGTGGTACGTCGCCGAGCGCAGTGTAAACCTGGGCGCCGATCCCATCAAAGTGCGCATGTTGGGGTGCGACTTCGTGCTGTTTCGCGACAAGAACGGCAAAGCCGCTTGCTTGAGCAACGTGTGCCCGCATCGTGGAGCGAATCTGGCGGGCGGAAAGTGCCGCGACGACGGCACTGTGGCCTGCCCCTATCACGGCTGGCGATTTGACCGCTCAGGTACATGCGTGCGTATTCCTGCGCAGATGGAACCACACGACATCGCGGAGCCTGCCAAGGTCGATGCCTACCCCGTGCTGGAACAAAACGGATTGATTTGGGTGTTCTTGGGCGATGAGCCTGAGCTGGCCTCGCCGCCCTTCGAAATTCCCGAGGTGGGTGACACGCGCTATCGCCAGATCGATTTTAATGAGACTTGGAATTGCAGCTTTGAACGTGCGGTGGAGATCGACCTTGATTACGTCCACTCTCATTTCGTGCATGGAGCCTTTGGTGAAGAACACCGCGCCCGCCCGTTAGACCATGTGGTGGAAAACTATTCCGAGCATGGCTTTGGTAGCCACCTGATCGCAAAGCCACAGCCCAATCGCGGCTTATGGCGGTTGTTACGCAAGAAAGGCAAAGGCGTGCCCTCGTATCTCAACTTCAAACTGCCAGGATTTTGTCGTCGTGTGCAGGTGTTTATCGGCGGCGAAGGCTCGAAGATGAATTTCGTATTCTATCATTTTGCCACACCGATTGATGATGAGCACGTGTTCAACCGGCTGCTGTTCTTCCGTGGGTTTATGACACATCGGTTTTTTGACAAAACCAATATCAAGCGTAATGAACGGGCGATCCGCGAAGATCGTAAAATTTGCGAGGAAATTTATCCAAAAGCAGCGGCGGTGGGTCGAAATTGGGAAGTACAGACCGAGCATGATCACCTCGTCGGCGCGTTCCATTCAATTTTGCACACGATGCGCGACAAAGGCTGGCAGATTGATGCCAGGGCCGCGCAAGACTTAGCGCGCGATAATAAACCGCTGATGATCCCCTCGCCTGCGCGGCGTACAATATCAACAGGGTGGGTGTTCCCAGAAATGCCGCGAATTGCGCCACGCGCTGTGGTACAATCGCGCGCGGCTGAGTAATTATTCTGTCTGAACGGTCGAGAAGGTGCCGTGAATAAAGTGGTCTTGCAGCACGGCTTGAAGATTAAATGCAGGATCAACGCTCAGCGCTTCGCCTGCAGCCGCGCCCAAGGAGAGCTTGCGATTCAAAGCTGCAACAAATGCGGCATCGGCGGGCGCAATCAAACGGACCATCACCGCGTAGTGTGGGCGCGTCAGGATCACACGCTCTGCAATTCCGATATCAATCGCAGGGACATCAACCACGTCGGGTTGATTCACCATCCAGACTCGGTGAATGGCATGGGGCGAGACAACGAGTCGCGTCGCCGGATGCAGCGTAAAGATGACCGATGCGAGGCGCTCAGGCGCAATCGCGGCCAGTCCAGCCAGATCGAGCGGCGCGGCATCCGCTGCAAAGTAGGATTCACCGCGGGCCCACTCCAAACGGGCGACATCAGCGAGATACTGCAGGTCAGATAAACGCTTGTGCGTTGCGATGAAGTCGGGAAATTTTACGCCATAAACGGATAGCTGCGGAACATCGGGTAAGTGGCTCCGTACGAAGTCACGGGCTAAGGCAGAAAAGAATCGCACGCCGACAATTCGCTGAACAGCGGGGAATGCTGAGGCGAGAACATCAATCAGGCTTTGCTGAACTGTGTTTCGGTAAACCGCAACACGTTGTGCAAGCGTCCCATGCGCGCTGTGCGCCTGGGGCGCGATAGCATCATCAACGCCAGTAACGGTGGCGCGAAAGGCCCGTTGCGTCTCAAGCCACACAGGCTTGATCCTGTGGTTGACGGGCATCCATCACCGCTTGAGCGCGGGTCGCTTCGTGTTGCAATTCGGACAAGGCAGGAATGTCCATGTCCCACTCGATGAGTGTGGGTCGGGCCCCGATGCGCGCGATTACGTCGCGATAAAGTCCCCACACCGGATCACAAACATACGTACTATGAGTATCTACAAGCACGCGGTCGTCACCCTCAACTTCGATGCTATGGCCCGCCAAATGAATTTCGCCCACCACATCCGAAGGGACGGACGCCAGATAGTCTTCAGCGCTGAATGCATTATTCGCGGCGCTGACGTAGACATTGTTAACGTCAAGCAAAAGGCCGCAGCCGGTGTTTTGCACCAACCGCGCCAAGAAATCCCATTCGGGCATCGTCGATGCATTAAAGCTGAGATACGATGAAGGGTTCTCGACCAACAATTGCTGACCAAAAAAATCCTGTGCGCGCGAAACATTGGCGCTGACAACAGCGAGCATTTCATCGTTATAAGGCAGCGGCAACAAATCGTTCAGATAGGCACCATCAACAACTGACCAGGCCAGATGTTCGGATAACAGTGCTGGTTTGACGCGGTCGAATAACTTTGCCAGTCGTTTCAGGTGTGCGGGGTCGAGGCCTTGGGCAGAGCCCAGCGACAAACCGACGCCATGACAACTGATGGGATGGCGTTTACGCACCTCCTGCAACATCACCAGCCGAGGTCCGCCCGCATTGAGGAAAGTTTCGCTGTGGATTTCCAACCACGAAGCGACAGGCGGCGCGTCATCGGCTTGCGAGGCGATTTCATTTAAGTGCTGGAGACGAAGCCCGATCCCTGCCGCAGCGGGAATCGGGCTTTGCTTCAGAGAGAACGTCGCAGACGCGTTCATGTGATCAATGTTGTGAAAGCGCCGGTCATCAATTCAGAAAGAAGCGCGGATCAACCGCCATTTTTCTTCATTGGCGTGCCTTTGCCTTGGAAGGCTTGGATCTTGCCGCCCATCTTGGCGCAAGAGCCAGCTTCGACGTACTTCCATTCGTTGCCGTCGAGGTCGACTTTGGATTGAGCTTGGCAACTGTGCGAGCCGTTGGCTGACGCGCATTGATTTTCACCGGCCTTGGATACACCATAGCATTTTTCTTTGCCTTTACTGTCACCCATGCCTTGGGCGAAAGAAGGTGCGGCAAAAGAGGCGACGGCAACTGCACCGGCAACTGCGGCGGCAAGTGCTTTCAAATTGAGTTCAGACATCGAAGTCTCCTGTGTTGGAACGAAAGGTTGACAGCGAGCGTTTTCCCACTGTCCTGCGTCGAGGACAATCATAGCACGCAGCGGACACAGTGTTACAGGAAATGGTGGACGCTTCTCGAATAAAACTTTTGTGATGAGCAGAGATGACGGAAAGGTAACGCGATTAGCGCTGCTTAGGCTGAGGCGTCATGGACGCGAGTTTCCCAAATCCGTCGAAGGATTGCATTTGGCCGCCCATTTGCGCGCAGGTGCCCATGGGGACCCATTTCCAATTCTCGCCACTGTAATCAACCAACGAGCATCCACCACACGTGTGCGCAACGCTTGACGACTGACAGCCATTTTCACCAGCCTTCGCAACGCCGCAGCACTTCTCTTTGCCTTTCGCGGCCTTGGACTGATCCTGCGCATGCGCCGACGTCATCGCCAGGCACGCTGCGCTGGCAGCGGCAAGGACCAAGCGAACAACAACATCGCGGCGGATCGGGGGCGGGGACATGAGAACCAATAGCACCACTTGCAAGGCGTCTTATGAAACGGTCAGTGTTGAGACGGAGTAAACACCCTTGCGGGGGTGAGCGCCAATCACAGGGGTGTGACTACACTCGTGGAGCGAATGTTAGAATCGGACCACTAGGCCTCGACCTCGATCCCAAAGTCTGCCCCCATGGCTTTGGTATAAAACGCCAGATGATCTTTGATGCCAGCAACTTCAGAGATTGGGTTTTCGTACGACCAGACGGCGTTTTCGGCCCGACTTTCACCTGCCACCAAACTAAAATAGCTGGCATCGCCCTTGAACGAACAATGGGAGCGATGGGCCGTACGTTGCATCAGCGACATCTGTGCGTCTGCCCGGGGAAAGTAGATCACGGGATTGTGACGGGTTTCGTTCAAAACCAAAGCCTGATCAGACTCGGCGATCACTTGCCCCCGCCAGGAGACACGCGCCCAGCCAATGTGCGGCGTCAGGTCAATGCGATAACCATTGGCCTTTGCGGCTTCAATTTTCTTTCGCATGTCGTCGGTCATGACAACTGGCCGCCCCCCTCAGGCGTCGATAAACTGCATGATGGCGGCGGCCTTCTTCTGCAACCCGCCCGGGACGCGTTCGCTGGGCAGGATGGCTTTAGCGCCTGCGCGCACAAGGGCATGAGCTCGGTCGACACCGCCTTGAAGAGGATCGTCTGTACTGGCGACGCAAAAAACCGGACATTGAATGAGTGAAATGCGCTCAAAGTCTTGATGTCGAAATGCTGCGCGATAACCCTTGTGATAGGTCGTTAGTCCTTTGAGTACATCGAGAACAATATCGTGCAAGACCTCGGGCGGGGCCATGGCTTCGCCACGGCGGAATTCCGGGGTGCGGCGGAAGTAGGGAAAGTGCAACATCTGGTCGCGTATAAAGTGCCACGCCCAGGTGTACTGCATTCCAAAAACATCGGGCTTCATTTCCGGAGCATAGTTTTTCAAAAAATCGACGCGATCTTCGGGCGTGAACATGCCAATGCCATCGAACACCACCTTGCGCACGCGGCTTGGGTGGCGGATGGCCAACTCGCAGGCAATGTGCGCGCCCGTGTGACTGCCATAGACATCGACTTTGTCGAGCTTCAGCTTGTCGAGAATGCGTGCCACGCTGTCGCCGTAGTAGTCCATGTCGGGTGCATCCGGCGACGGACCAGCTGAATCTCCATTGCCCAATGTGTCGGGCGCATAACACACGCGGGTTTGTCCAAACTCGGTCATGAGTGGTACCAAAGGTGCCGCCGAAGCTGGCGAGGCATGGATCATATAAAGCGGCAATCG
The DNA here is from genome assembly GCA_002737725.1 of Rhodospirillaceae bacterium. Taxonomy (GTDB): domain Bacteria; phylum Pseudomonadota; class Alphaproteobacteria; order Rhodospirillales; family Rhodospirillaceae. The sequence continues at coordinate 477,963 of NSIP01000001.1, read as the reverse complement.
ACTGGCCTGAGCCTGACCACACATCCGATAATGCACCAACCCCTCATCTAGACGAATGAACCCGCGATCAATGAGCATGATCCCCCCCCCTGGTCTGGTATGAGCAAGAGACGACTGTATATAAAAGCCTGCAGCCGTTGTGATTATTTTTGCAATAAATGTTACATTCGGTGAATTGACCCCTCACAACGTAATGTAGAGAAACGCGGCCATGCCGAAAACTGCTACGTCAGCCTACCCGCCGCTACGACCGACGCCCACAGCCAATCCAGGTCTGCCCAAAATTCTGGGCGAGTTCGAGACCCTGACAGCGTCGCTGGATTATGCCGCGCGCGGTGTGACAGGCTTTAACTTCTATTCGGCCCGCAGCGAATTGTCGCACGTCATGCCGTTTCGGGACTTACGAGAGTCTGCCGTCAACCATGCTTTGCGGTTGTCAGCCTCAGGCATCAAGCCGGGTGAGCGCGTGGCCTTGCTGGCCGCAAATACGCCTGATTTTCTGGTCCACTTCTTTGCCTGTCAGTACGCTGGCATTATTCCGGTGCCGATGCCCTTGCCGACAGCCTTTGGCAGGCGTGAGGCGTATGTGGCGCAAATTCGCAACCAAATCGTCTCGGCCACCCCCAGTATGTTGCTGGGATTGCCGGATTACTTGCCCATGATCACCGAAGCGGTAGAAGGCAGGGGGCTCAAGCGCATCAGCACCTATGCCGATGTGGCGACATGGACCGAAACAAGTGGTCAGTTGCATCAAGCGCGTGCTGATGAATTGTCTTACATCCAATATAGTTCGGGCTCGACGCGCTTTCCGACTGGCGTGTGCGTCACGCACCGTGCGCTGATGAAAAACTGCTCGGCCATGAGCCACGCCGTTGAGAATTTTGCCGATCAGCGCGCCGTATCATGGTTGCCTTTCTTTCACGATATGGGCCTGGTGGGCTTCATGCTGGCAGTGCTGGCTTCGCAGACCTCGACCGATTATTTAGCGACCGAAGACTTCGCCCGCCGTCCGCTGACGTGGCTACGACTGATCAGCGAGAATCGCGCGACGATGTCTTATTCGCCGTCGTTTGGGTACGAGTTATGTGCCCGCCGCGTCCAAACCATGCCCGAAGGCTCGCTGGGGCTTGATTTGTCGAGTTGGCGGATTGCAGGCATCGGCGGCGAAATGATTAAGCCGCAAGTGATGCAGATGTTCGGCGAGACTTTCAAACCATACGGTTTTCGAGAGTTAGCCTTCAATGGCAGCTACGGTTTGGCTGAGTGTGTTTTGGGCGTATCGTTCTCACGCCCGCTCACCGGCATGACACTCGACCACATTGCCAAAGATGGCCTTGCCACGCATTTAGCGACGCCCGTTCCCAACGACGGCTCGCCGATGGGGCGCACCTTTGTGGGGTGCGGTGTAGTCATCAAAGATCACAATGTCGAAATTCGTGATGTCGACGACGCGCACGTTCTGGGCCAACGCGAGATTGGCCGTGTTTACTTCTCAGGGCCCAGCGTGATGACCGGATATTACAACGACCCCAGGGCCACCGCCGAAACACTGATCGATGGTTGGCTGGACACGGGCGATTTGGGTTACTGGCTGGGCTATGAACTGTTCATCGTAGGCCGCGCCAAAGACATGATGATCGTCAACGGGCGCAATGTGTGGCCACAAGACATCGAATGGACAGTCGAGCACATGGATGGCATGCGCTCGGGTGATTCCGCTGCCATTGTCCTGGTCGATAGCCAAGACAACGAGCGGCCAACCATTTTAGTCCAGTGCCGACCCGCTAATGTGGAGGAACGGGGCGCTTTGATTGCCGATATCAAAGCCCGCGTGCAAGAGGCCATTGGCATTTTGTGCGATGTGGTGTTGGTGCCGCCGCGCAGCTTGCCCAAAACGACCTCTGGTAAACTTGCGCGCGGCAAAGCCAAAACCATGTTTGAAGCGGGCGAGATCACTGCCCTCGATACTTAAAGCCACACCATGACCGAGCAACCCACCGCGACCATTGGCGTGACCGGAGCCACAGGCTTTATCGGTCAGCATTTAGTGCGCGCTCTGCGCCGCGACGGCGCTAACGTGAGGGCCCTGACACGCCGTGCACAAACGCCAGGCGATGATGATCTGCCCGGCTCACTCACATGGGTGGCCGGATCTTTGAGCGATGAGTTGCAGTTACGGCACCTTGTTGAAGGCTGTGACGCCGTGATTCATTTGGCGGGCGCAATCAAGGCGCTGAACCGTGATGAATTTCTGGCACAAAATGCCGAAGGCACGCGCCGCTTGGCCCGAATGGCTGCTGAATTGCCCGAGCCGCCGCGCTTTATTCATGTCTCGTCCTTGGCCGCGCGTGAACCGCGGCTTTCCAATTACGCCGCCAGCAAGCGCGAAAGCGAAAAAGCACTGCGGCCTTTCGCATCTAAAATGTCGATCAGCATCCTTCGACCCCCTGCGGTTTATGGGCCGGGCGATCTGGAGACCTTGCGCATCTTCACCATGGCGGCACGCGGCTTTGCGGTTGTTCCCCCCGACGCCCAGGCCCGACTGTCGATGATTCATGTTGATGATCTGGTGGCGGCCATTTTGAATCTGCTGCCCTTGCGCGATGACCCGGGCGAACCCTTGGAGATTGATGACGGCCAGCCCGGCGGTCACGACTGGGCCGGTGTGGTCAATGCCGCGGGCCAAGCCCTGAAAGTGACGCCCCGGCTGATTGCCCTGCCCAGCCCTGTGCTTTATCTCGCTGGCGGGGTTTGGTCACTTTTCGCGCAAATCTCGGGGAATCCCTCTACTTTAAGTTGGGATAAAATCCCTGAGCTTCTACACCCGAATTGGGTGGCCCATGGCCCCACAGTCCCTGGCTGGAGCCCCCGCTGGAGCCTGCCGGATGGGTTCAAAAACACCGTCAATTGGGCGATTTCACGAGGTTTGTTAAAGAGTTACAGCTGAGTTGATTTGTCATTTTCCTGTCATTCCCGCCCAATAGGGCCGTGGAGCTGAGGCGTTCGCGCTTGCGAAATAAGAAAACGCCCAGCCCGCATTTGTTTTGTCGAATTGGTCCTCAAGTCATGACTGCGAACGGTGAGCCATCTGCGGACACGTTCGCCGCACTTCATGAACTTCTGGGCCCCCTCAACAAGACCGGAGTGGATCTCAAGCCAGAGACTCGGTTCAGCGAAGACCTGAATTTCGATTCCCTGGTGGTCATGGAGTTCGTAGCGACGGTCGAGGACTGTTTCGATATCTCGATACCAATGAATATTTTGCCCGATATCACCACCGTTAAACACCTCGCACTCGCTGTGGAAAAGATCGTGAAGGCTGACCGGGGCTAACGGCCCTGCAACGCCGGGTTCACTTGGGTACGACACAAAGGAATAAAACGATGCCTGGTATTTTTGACCGTTTTTCGAACCTCATGGGACAGCGCGACGCGATTCTGGCTGGCGATGGCGCCGACCCGTTCCAGGTGAGAATGGACGACGTAATTTCGCAAACCGAAGCCATCATTGCTGGCAAGCGCACCATTTTATGCGGCACCAACAATTATCTGGGCCTGACGTTCGCGCCCGAAGCCTTGAAAGCTGCGCATGATGCGCTCGATGCTTTTGGGACCGGCACGACAGGCTCACGCGTCGCAAATGGCACGTATTCAGGTCACAAAGAACTTGAGAACACCCTGTGCGAGTTCTTCAACAAAGACCACGCCATTGTGTTTTCGACGGGTTTTCTGGCCAATGCGGGCGTGCTGTCGACGTTGATGGGTCCCGGCGATTACATTTTGATGGATGCCGATTGCCATGCCTCGATTTACGACGGCGTGCGCGCCAGCCAGGCCGAGATCATCCGTTTCAAGCACAATGACGCCGCCGATTTAGATAAGCGCTTGGCGCGATTGGTCGATAAGCCAGGCAACAAGCTGATCGTGATTGAAGGCATCTACTCGATGTTGGGCGACAAAGCCCCGATGGCCGAGATCGTGGCCGTCAAAAAGAAACACGCCAACACATTCTTGCTCAGCGACGAAGCACACTCCATGGGCGTGCTCGGTCGTTATGGCCGTGGCCTGCCGGAAGAAGTCGGCTGCGAAGACGATGTCGATTTCATTGTCGGCACGTTCTCAAAATCGGTCGGAACGGTCGGCGGCTTTGTGGTGTCGAGCTATCCTGATTTCGGCATGCTGCGCTTGGTGTGCCGCGCGTATATTTTTACCGCCTCGTTGCCGCCTTCCGTCGTCGCATCCGCCACCGTCAATTTGGGCCTGGTGAAATCGGGCGGTGCGCTGCGGACGCGACTCATGAGAAACGCTAAAGTATTGCACAGCGGTTTGTCCGAGATCGGCTTGAAGGTCGCGAGTGATCTGTCGCCTGTGGTCGCCGTTGTAGCCCCCGATCCGCAAGTGGCCGTGGCCTTCTGGCGCGGTCTGATCGAGGCTGGCGTGTATGTCAACCTGGCGCTGCCACCCGCCACTCCGTATGGGTACTCGCTGCTGCGCTGCAGCCTGTGCGCGGTCCACACCGAAGAACAACTGCGCAAAGTCGTAAGCATCTTTGAAAGTGTGGCCATCAACTTGGGCCTGATCGAACGCAAAGTGCGCCGCAGCGCGGTGGGCTAAAGCAGCATCACATTCGAGATCAAAAAAGCGGAGATCCTCGGATCTCCGCTTTTTCATTTCTCTGCCCTCACACACCCAATACATATGTTGGCCGCCATTGATCGACATAGTCGAGCCGGTAATGAAGTCGGCATCATCGGCCACTAGGTACATCACGCTGCGCGCGATATCCTCAGCGCGGCCCAAGCGACCCACCGGAATGTGCGCGATAATTTTTTTTCTAACACTGGCGGCGGTACGGCCCGCACCATATCCGTATCCACATAGCCCGGTGCGATAGCGTTGACGGTGATGTTCTTGCCAGTACCTTCTTGCGCCAAGGCTTTGCTAAAGCCGTGAATGCCAGACTTGGCCGCCGCATAATTCACTTGGCCGTACGGACCGGGCTGGCCATTGATGGAGCCGATATTGACGATGCGTCCAAAACCACGATGGCGCATACTGTCGATGACCGCACGGCACATATTAAAGCACGCGCCTAAGTTCGTGTTGATCACCTCTTACAACTGCTCGAAGTTCATTTTATGCATGGTTCCATCACGCGTGATACCAGCGTTGTTGACCACAATATCAACGGGCCCCAAATTCTGGGTCACCAGCACCACGCCCTCTTGGCACGCCTTGAAATCACCCACGTCCCATTTGTACGCAGCAATGCCAGTCTCGGCGGTGAAGGCCTTGGCCGCGTCGTCATTACCGCCATAATTGGCCGCTACCTTGTGCCAGACATTTTTCAACGCCACGCTGATGGCTTTGCCGATACCGCGCGTTCCGCCGGTGACAATTGCAACTCGTGAGCCCGCTATGGCCAGAGCCCCCGTTCATTTGATCCAGGCACAATGATAGGGCGCGGATGCAGCGCACTGAAGCGGTGCAAACATGCGATCTCATAACCTGACGTATTGACATTGCCAATTGCTGGTCATAAGAAACGCCACCTTTAAACGTTCAGATTAGGAGGCGACCGATGATTACGATTTATAAAACGCGATTTGTCACCTCCGTGATGTGCGGTTGCAGCTCCCTTCCGGCGTCACCCACATCCAAACACACGCCCAAAGCCATCTAATTCGCGCGGTCTTCCGTTAGGAGCCGCTCAGGCCCTGAACGAAAGACACGCTATGTTAACTTCTTCGCACCCTGCGATTCGATTCAAACAAGAAACCCGCGCCATGTTGCGCTTGGCGTTGCCCTTGGCCGTTGCCCAACTGGCGCAGGTGGGCATGGGCATCACCGATACAATTATGATTGGTGCGCTGGGCCGCGATGCGTTGGCGGCAGGTGGATTGGGCTCAGGGCTTTTCTTTGCGACCGGTGCTGTACTGCAAGGCGCACTAGTAGGCGTTGGCATTCTCATTGCCCATGCGCGCGGCGCCCAAGAGCCGGAAAAAATCGCCCCGATTTTACGCGCAGGCTTCGTGCTGGCGATGACGATCGCCGCTGGGATGGTTCCACTGTTCTGGTTCGCAGAACCCATTTTATTAGCGATGGGGCAGCCTACATTGCTGGCCCATGACGTGTCAGGCTATGTGCAAATCCTCACGCTGTGCGCACCAGCATCGATGTTGCTTGCGGTTCAACGCAGTTACTTGACGGCCATGAACCATCCGCGTGCGGTGATGGTGATTGGCTTTGGTGCACTGATCACCAACGGCATTCTGAATTACGCGCTGATCCACGGTGTATGGGGTTTCCCCAAACTTGGCCTGATGGGCTCGGCCACGGCGTCGGCCATCACGATTTGGGGCATGTGCGCGGCCATGGTTGTGGCGATTCGTATCACGCCCGATTTGCGTGCGCACAATTGGCGTGTACCACTGGACTGGAAGTTGACCAGCGAACTGGCCAATTTGGGCTGGCCCATTGCCGTAACGTTCGGTGTCGAGATTTTTTTGTTCATGGCTTCGGCGTTGTTGATGGGCCTGATTGGTACGACTGCGCTGGCGGCGCATAACGTGACTATTAACATCGCCTCGTTGACGTTCATGGTACCGCTGGCCATTGCCCAAGCCGTCAACGTGCGCGTGGGATTTCACTTAGGCGCGCAGGCACCCGTGGCGGCACGTCAAGCCGCCGTGGTGGCGCTGATGCTCGGTGTGACGTTTATGGCCGTAACCGCGCTGGTGATGTTCAGCGTGCCGCGCAGTATTGCCTTGTTGTTTAGCCTGGACCCCACGGTTCCCAGCGATGCCGAGGTGATTGAGTTGATCGCGAAGCTGCTGGTGATCACCGCGTTGTTCCAGGTGTTCGACGGATTCCAAAGTATCGCTGCAGGTGCGCTGCGTGGCTACAAAGATACGCGCGTGCCGATGATGTTGGTGACTGTAGGCTATTGGGGCGTTGGCTTTCCCATGGCGTGGATACTCGCCTTCCCCATGGACATGGGTGCGGTGGGACTGTGGTGGGGGCTGGCTTTGTCACTGGCCGCCGCTGCCGTTGTACTGGGCGCGCGTCTGTGGCGGATGAGCGGGCAGAGAATTTCGGAAGTTACGGGTTAAGCACGCTCCACTCACTTTATCTTGGCTCGCGCGATGCGCTCACACTTATGTGTATTGAGCATCAAGTCCGCTCAATACACATCGCGATGCCCATGCCGCCGCCGATGCATAAGGTGGCCAGGCCTTTTTTGGCGCTGCGTTTTTTCATTTCGTGCAGCAGCGTGACGAGGACACGACAACCCGACGCGCCGATGGGATGGCCGAGCGCGATGGCGCCGCCATTCACGTTGACCTGGGCCGGATCGAGGCCCAAATCCTGACATACGGCGAGTGACTGCGCGGCGAAAGCTTCGTTGGCTTCGATCAAATCCAAATCACCGATTTTCCAACCGGCTTTCTCTAATGCTTTTTTTGAGGCGGGAATGGGGCCGGTACCCATGATCGCCGGGTCGACGCCCGCTTGCGCCCAACTGGCAATCCGTGCGAGCGGGGTGAGGCCACGCCTGGCGGCTTCGGCTGCGGTCATGAGCACAACGGCAGCTGCGCCGTCGTTGAGGCCCGAAGCATTGCCCGCCGTCACCGTGCCTTCTTTTGAGAAAGCTGGGCGCAACTTAGCCAACGAGTCTGCAGTTGTACCCGCGCGGGCGTATTCATCAAGGTCAAAGGTTTTCTGTTCTTTTTTCACGGTGATCATCACCGGCACGATTTCATCTTTGAAGCGCCCCGCTTTGATGGCGGCTTCGGCGCGTTGTTGCGAGGTGGCGGCGAATTCATCTTGCTTAGCGCGCGTCAGTTGCCATTTCTCGGCAATGTTTTCTGCCGTGGTGCCCATGTGGTAGCCGTTGAAGGCATCGTACAAGCCGTCTTTGATCATGGTGTCGATCATCGATGCATCGCCCATTTTCACGCCATTGCGCAGCACCATGGAATGCGGCGACTGGCTCATGCTTTCTTGGCCACCAGCGACGACGATGGACGAATCACCGGCTTTGATCGACATCGTACCCAACGCCACAGCCTTGAGCCCCGAGCCACACACCTGATTGATGGTCATGGCCGAGACTTCTTTGGGCACACCGGCCTTGATGGAGGCTTGGCGCGCGGGGTTTTGGCCAGTGCCTGCCGTGAGCACTTGGCCCATGATGACTTCCGAGACATCCGCTGCTGCAACGCCTACGCGTTTGAGCGCTTCGGTGATCACCACTTGGCCCAACTCTGCGCCCGATAGACCAGCGAGTGAGCCGCCGAAAGAGCCGATGGCCGTGCGTGTGGCAGAAACGATGACGATGTCGGTCATAAATATGGCTCCGGTTGGGAGTTTGAAAATGAATGCGCGCTTTTAAGCCTGGGACAGAGGCGGAGCAAGAATTATGTTGCGGTGCAGCAAGCGCTCTTTGTTTGGTCGCATTTTCCACGCCAAGCGGAAGACCACTTCTCGGGAAAATGCCCCGGGCGTTACCTCAATTCTTTCAGCCATTTGGCGAATGGAGCGTACAAGATATTTGGCGCGCTGCTGCCTGCCATCATGCCGATGTGGCCCAAATCCACCGTCATGATCTTGGCGTGAGGAATGCGCGAGGCCAAAGCCTTGGCCGAGTCTGGCGGCACAATACGATCATGAGAGGGGATCACGGCCAACGTCGGCGCTTTTATCAGAGCTGGGTCAATGATCGTGTCGCCCACTTTCCAAGCATTTTTTAGTGTTTGGTTTTCACTGTACCAGCCAAACAAACATTGGCGAGCGACGTCTGCAACCAATGGCACGCCGTCATTCAACCAATCTTCCAGCTCGACAAATTTTTGTGCCGCATCGGTGGCCATATCACGCACCGCGAAACCGCGAAACTTGCGGCCCACCAGCGTGGGATCAAGCGAGGCAAACATCGCTTGCAAAAAATCCACAGACGCACAGCCTTGGGCGGTGATCATGCCCTCGATCATCGGGCGAAACGTGGTGAGAAAATGGCGCGAGGCGTCGCTGCGCGCATGAAAGTCCCAAGGGGCGGCCAGCAACGCGAGGCCTGAGATCAAATCCGGACACATGACGGCCGCAGCTGTTGTCAATGTACCACCCATGCAATAGCCCGCCAGGCGCGGTTTGGTTTTTGTCAGCGCCACAATGTGTTCGAGCGCCGGGATCATGACGCGTATAATATAGTCATCCATGCTGAACGTGCGCTCATGCGCGCAGGGCTCGCCCCAATCAAGCAAAAACGTGCGCATGCCTGACTGCGCAATCGACGCCAGCAAGCTGCGATCTTCAGCGAGGTCGAGAATATAGGCGCGATTGATCAACGAGGGCACGACCATCACGGCGGGGCCTTCGGTGGGGCCGCCACAGTCGCGCAGGCTTGCAGCACCATGTGACCAAATTGAAGGCGGTGCGACGCGCGTGCGTTTGAAGGTGTGTGTTTGATAACGGTTCACACCGTCCAGTAAACGATCCATGCGTGCCTTGGCCTCGCGCGTCAGCGCATCGACGAAAGCAACGACGTCTAATCCGTGATGCCAATCTTGCGTATAGGTGTCAGGGCTTTGGTTGGCGCGTTCGGCGGCGAGCTGGCGGATGGGTTTCGAGAGCGCTGAGTCGTTGCTCGATGGAGTCGAGGCGGGCATCAATCCGGCGAAGGACATCTGCAAAAGCCACCCCTCCGTCGCCAGATGAAGCGGCAGCGGACGCGGCCCGAGTCGCATCGACAGGGGACTTGGCCGGGGCGGCACGTTCATGGTTCAGACCCCCAAAATTGAATCCTGACGTGGTGGGCGAAGCGCCAGGTGCGCAAGCCTGCCCCCACGCTGCAGTGGCGTTTTGCATCATACCCTGAAATAGGTTCGCCCACGCCCCCGCAGCCTGCGGATCTTGCGCCAATTTGGCCATTTCCTGCTGCCAAAGGTCGAGGTAGCGCTTGGCTAGGGCATCATAATCAGTCGGTTGCGCTGTCATGCTTCAATTATAGGGCGAGATCGCACTTTCGTCGCGCACTTTGGCGGCGCATTCTTGATTTGAGCCACCGAAACCCAGGCTTTGACACAGCCCGTTGTGCAGAGCACAATTTCATCACATAGGCCTTTTTAACCAGCAAAAAATGAGGGTGGCATGGCTGAACACGCAACTGCGAGCGGCGACAAGGGCATCGTCATTAACATCAAAAAGTATGCCAATCGGCGACTCTATAACACCGCCACATCGAAATACGTGACGCTGGAAGACTTAGCGGCCATGGTCCGCAAAAACGTAGACTTTACCGTCACCGACGCCAAAACCAACAAAGACATTACCCGCAGCGTTCTCACGCAAATCATCGTCGAGCAGGAAGGCAAAGGCCAATCGCTGCTGCCCATTAAATTCCTGCGCCAAGTCATCGGCTTTTATGGCGACACGCTGGGTGGCGTACTGCCGCGTTATCTTGAACAGAGCATGGATTCTTTCTCGCAGAACGAAACACAGATGCGCGACATGATGCAGAACGCATTCAAAGGCGTGTATCCCATGCAGCGCATAGAAGAGATGGGCAAACAAAATTTGGCGCTGTTTGAAAATGCCATCAAAATGTTCGACCCTTTTGCCAATCAGGTTAAGCCCGACACCAACCAGAGCGTGTCCGCCGCGCCGCCGCCGAGCGCTGATAATTTAGACACCCTCAAATCACAACTTGATGCCATGCAGGCGCGGTTAGACAAACTCGCCAAGGACCGATCCTAGTGCAGCGGATCTGACATTCGCTGCCCACGCTGCGGCGAAACTGATAAGCGAATGTTAGAATCGGGCTACGAGCGGCTTGCACATGGTGGGCCCTCGCGTTTTTAGCAATTGTGTTAGGCGTATTTTACCTTCATCGCCGTGTGTTCTTGGCCCCGTCGCTTTGCAATAAACCGCTCTAATATATTGAAAAGTATAACTATTCTGTACTTTAAAGCGGTGCGTTGAAACAATTTTATACAATTCTCCCTGAGAGGTTTTGGCAAACCCTAGGTTATTTCTCAACCGATAGCTGCGACACCCAGGGACGTCGCGGCTCTATCAAGAGCTGAATGGCCCTGCGATCAGAACACCATGGGTTGGGGACCAGAATGAATATGATTGAGCCAAAGTTGCGAGCCGAGCCTGCCAATCGGGCCAATAATGTTGATCGGTATGTGGGAACGCGCATCCGCGAGCGCCGCGTGATGCTGGGCCTGAGCCAACAACAAATGGCCGACATGATCGGCGTGACCTATCTGCAAGCGCACAAGTACGAGCGCGGCATCAACCGCATCTCGGCCGGCGGTTTTATGAAATTTCGCGCGTCCTCAACGTCCCGATCACTTTTTTTCATGATGGCCTTGAGGGCGTGGATGACGACCACATCAATCAGCGTCAACGCATGTGTTTAGAGCTGGCCCGCAAGGTCTCAGCGATTGGCAATGAAAAACACCAAGAGGCCCTGAGCCAGCTTGCGCGCGCCCTGGCCAGCCAAGAGTAAAGAGAATAAGCGGTGATTGAGAGACGCCGAGACCAATAAAAAATACCCGGCGGGTCGCACCAGCGATCCGCCGTTTTTGTTTCAGCTGGCCCATTCCGTGCGCACGTCTTCATCCGTTTCGTTGGTCACATACTTGGCCCCAAGCGCCGCGGCATGCGCATCAGGCACAAGCCGTTTTAACGCCCAAACGGCCGCAACTCGTACCAACGGCGACTCATCGACTAACAAACGTTCGGCGCAGACTGCCAATTCAACATCACCGCTGTTGCCGATGGCAATCAGAACATTGCGAATGAAACGCGCCCGCCCGATGCGCTTAACCGGCGAGCCTGAGAACAAAACGCGGAAACTCGCATCATCGAGCACAGCCAACTCTGCCAAAAGGGGCGCTGTCAGATCCGCGCGCGCGGTCAGTTCTGGCACGGCCGTGACGTAGGCAAACTTGTTCCACGGGCACACGGCCAGACAATCGTCACAGCCATAGATACGATTTCCCATGAGTGGGCGAAGCTCGCGCGCGATGTGACCTTTGTGCTCGATGGTGAGGTACGAGATGCAGCGACGCGCATCGATTTTGTAGGCGTCGATAAAAGCATTCGTTGGGCACACATCAAGGCAACGACGACATGCACCACAATGATCGCCCTCGGGCACATCAGGCTCGATCTCAAGCGCTATGAAGACTTCACCCAAAAACAACCATGACCCAAACTCACGTGAGACAAGATTCGTATGTTTGCCTTGCCAGCCAAGCCCCGCCGTTTGCGCCAAAGGCTTTTCCATCACCGGTGCGGTATCAACAAATAATTTCACTTCAGCGCCCGAGGCCTGATGCAGCCACGTTGCCAACCGACGCAGCTTTTTTTTCAAAACGTCGTGATAGTCTTTATGGCGTGCATAAACGCTGATGGATCCGCATCCAGAATGCTGCAACAGTTCGCACGGATCATGATCTGGTCCATAGTTGAGGCCAACGACCACGACTGATTTTGCTTCAGGCCACAAGACTTTTGGATCAGCCCGACGCGCCGCTGTCTCGCTCATCCAGGCCATGTCGCCATGCAAGCCGTCGTCGAGAAAGGCATGCAGGCGCGCTTGGGTTTGGCTAGTAGTGACGGCCGCCGTAAAGCGCGCCACATCGAAGCCGAAATCAAACGCCATGCGGCGGATAGTTTCCTTATCCGGCGGCATCGTCGTTGAGCTCGCCGCCCGCTTGGGCTGCTGTGAACTGCTGGATAAAGTTTTGCAGTATTCCGGCGGCAATGGCATCACGCAGTTGGGCCATGAGGTGTTGATAGAAGGCCACATTATGCCAACTGAGCAACATCAGCCCTAGAATTTCTTCGCTGCGGATCAAGTGATGTAAATAGGCGCGGCTATAATTGCGGCTGGCCGGGCAATTCACCGCTTCGTCCAGTGGCCTGGGATCATCCGCATGCTTGGCATTGCGCATATTTAATGGCCCTTGGCTCGTAAAGGCTTGGGCGGTGCGGCCCGAGCGCGTCGGCAAGACGCAATCAAACATATCCATGCCCCTGACCACCGCGCCGACAATATCGAGCGGCTTGCCCACACCCATCAAATAGCGGGCGTGGGTGGTTGGAAGATGTGGCGTGGTGACATCAAGGGTAGAGAACATCAGCTCCTGCCCTTCGCCCACCGCCAAGCCGCCAATGGCGTAGCCATCAAAGCCGATGGCTTGCAACTTGGCCGCCGATTCAGCGCGCAAATCGGCATGAATGCCGCCCTGCACAATGCCGAACAGGGCGTAGCCTTCGCGCGGCTTGAATGCGACTTTGCTGCGCTCGGCCCAGCGCATTGACAGCTGCGTGCTCTCGGCCACCTCATCCTTCGTCGCGGGATAAGGTGTGCATTCGTCGAAGGCCATGGTCACAGTCGCGTCCAAGAGATATTGAATATCGATTGAGCGCTCCGGCGATAAATAATGCTTCGAGCCATCGATATGCGATTGAAACGTCACACCACCGTCGTCAATTTTTCGCAGCTTGGCCAGTGACATCACTTGATACCCGCCCGAATCTGTCAGTATCGGCCCCGTCCAGCCCATGAATTGGCGTACACCGCCAAACTTGGCGATGCGCTCGGCCCCGGGGCGCAACATTAAATGGTACGTGTTGGCAAGAATCATCTGCGCGCCAGTCGCCGCCACCGTATCGGTAAACATCGCTTTCACAGTGGCCGCCGTTCCAACGGGCATAAAAGCCGGTGTATCAACCACGCCATGGGCGGTGTGCAAGCGGCCGCGTCGCGCGGCACCTTCGCTCGCCATCAACTCAAATCTTGCCGCACTCATTGATCGCCCGCCTGTTGCAAGTCTGCTCGCTCTAACCATGACGCATCGCCATAGGAGTAGAAGCGATAGCCTTCCTTGATGGCATGAGTGTAAACAGATGTCATGCGCCCTAACCCACAGAATGCACTGACCAACATGAACAAGGTCGACTTGGGCAGGTGAAAATTTGTCATCAGCACATCGACGGCCTTGAAACGATAGCCCGGCGTGATGAAGATTGCCGTCTGAGCCGAAAAAGGGGCGATGTGCCCATCCGCAGGAGCCGCCGATTCGAGCAACCTCAATGAGGTCGTGCCCACAGCAATGACGCGACCACCGTCTGATTTGGCTTTGGTCACCGCGTTGGCGACATCGGCAGAAACCTCGCCCAACTCAGCATGCATAATGTGTTGATCGGTATCGTCGACCTTGACCGGTAAGAATGTCCCCGCGCCGACGTGTAATGTGACATTCACCCGTTGAACCCCCGTGGCGTCGATGGCTTTGAGCAAGCGCTCTGTGAAGTGAAGCCCCGCCGTGGGTGCTGCAACCGATCCATCCTTGGCGGCATAGACGGTTTGATAATCGAAACGATCTTGCAGATCGTCGGGCCGCCGAATGTAGGGCGGCAATGGAATGTGACCGACGGCATGAAGTGCTTGCAGCAATGCGGCTCCGCCGACGTTGAACTTGACCCGCACCAACCCATCATCACTTTTTGACACGACCTCCGCCATCAGCCCTTTGTCGAAATCGATAGTCTGCCCCACCTTGAGCCGTTTGCCGGGCTTGGCAAAAACATCCCAGATGTCAGAATCGACTTGGCGATGCAGAAGCAATTCCATCGCCACAACGCCGCGACGGCCAAAAAGGCGGGCGGGTAAAACGCGCGTATCGTTAAAAACCATCACATCGCTGGGTCTCAATAACCCGGGGAGGTCCAACACCATACGATCGAACCAACCATCGGCCGCAACATGCAACAGTTTGGCGCTATCGCGCGGCTGTGCTGGCCGTTCAGCAATATGGTCGGGTGGAAGATGAAAATCGAACAGATCGGTGCGCATGGGCGGTGTCAGTGATCCGATCTAGTTGGTATGAGCGATGGCTTATAGTCGAGGCGATCAGGCGTTGCAAAATTAACCCTCGCAGAGCGGAATGCGAATGTGAGAATTGAACCGCGAGCCTATGACACTGTATTTTACGGGAATTGAGGGATGAGCATTGACCTGGTTTATCAACAAACTTGATCGACTGTTAGCGGGCATGTGCATTGCAGCCTTGGCCTTGATGGCGGCGCTAATCGCACCCTTTGAGGCACAATATATGGCCCGCAGTGGAGCCGATTTGGGTCGTGCTGAGGCGCGGCTGGCTGATGCCCAGTCAGGGCTTCGCGCCCAAACCATGGCCGATCAAGTCCGCACAGAAATTGTGGCCTCAGCTCAACAAAACTTAGCAAATGCTCAAGCCGCCCACGATGCTTTGGCCAAGACAACTCCGCTGCTGCACCCCATCGCGATTTGGAGGTGGGTCGACGCCGATATTCGTAGCGCCACGTGGGCGTCGTTCATCCCTGCCCTGCCGCGCTCGGTGTGGTCGATTGTTTTTACTATTCTCGGCGCGCTGATCGGGCTCAGCCTTTACGAACTGATCAAGGGGCCGCTTGTCACCGTATTGAGTGCGCCACGACGCCGTTTCAAGAAACATGGCTTAATTTAAAACCTGCCTTTGGTCAGTTATCAGCTGCGGCTATTTTTTAGGTGGAGACCAATCGCTGACCAGGGCCACCCGAAAGGTGCGCTGCTGACCATCATGCTCGGCAATCGAAAGGTGCTCACCTGGCTTGAGGGCGTGGTTTGAGAATTTGAAAATGGCCTCGTCGCCATCATCGCCCGCAGCATAAGAAAAGACCCACTTTTCGCCCTGGGTGCGGATCAGCAACCCTTGCTCGATCTTTTTTTTTCGAAACGCCGCACAAGGTACAATTCTTTGACCATTGGCCACGCGGCTTGGTCCAGATGCCCGCTCGCGTCGAGTGGCGCCCGAAATTCATAGGCATGTCTAGCATCACCATCAGGGTGGTCTTTGGTTCGCGCGAGTTCGAGGCGAATAAGTTTCAATGTCACGGCATTTGCTCCTATTGCAGAGCAGAGTTTACCTCTCGCGGAACCGCAAGACCTGATGCCGATCAAATCACGTTAAATTATTAGCGTCGTACCGAAAAATGAGAATTGGTTTTTGGCAAGAATAATTCGACAACAAATAGATAGAGAAACTCAGCGATTCGAATATCGCGTAGCTTACTCTATCGCACACCTAGGTCGCATTTGGGTGACATATCAAGTGATACGCCGCTGCGTGTATTCTCAATAATGTGTTGCGCGTAGCCTGTGAGGCCTTCGAGGCGCACATTGTATTGATAACTCCTTGTATTGTCGGTGATCTTTAGGTCTTGCAATTCGGGCACAAGGGCCTCAATACGCTCTAGCGTGATCTCGAGGGAGCCATTGGGCGGGATATCTGGTGTGGTGTACGCGCCAATGCTTCGACCATTGACCGCATTGTAAAAATTGAGCACACCGGGTTCCGTCGCGGTGCCTGTGTTGACGATACGGATTCGCGACGGGTATCCGTCTATCTGGCTGCTGTGCACGTTCAGCAGCGTGCGGCTATCATCGGACAAACCATCAGCACAGGCCGTCAGATTGGTCAGCACGCCAGCATTAATTGCCCACACGATGTGCTGCATGTAGCCGGGGACCGTGCTCTCGACCTCGAGGTTATAGAATGGCCGCACTGAACTTTGGATAGGTGTGTTCTCAATCGTTGCAAGAGATTTGGCCTCGAGTTCGCCGATATCAAATTGTGACGACGCGCGGGCTGGGATATCGGGGCTGGTCCAGGTGCCGATCGCTTGGCCGGAACCGGCGTCACGCATAATTACGGTGACTTTGCCGGCTTGTGCCGAATCATTTTGAAACCTTAAAAAGGCTTGGTACTGGCTTGCAAAGTTCGAACTCAATACATTGTTGAAATTGCGTTTGTCACGCCCCTGAAGACGCAAGATCGCTTTATTCACCTGAATTTTCGCTACCACAATATTGCTGTCGGTGCGGGTGGTTTTTAATCCCGTCGATTTAAAGGCCTGCTCGATCTCATCAACGGTCTTGGCCGGCAAGGCCGAGCGTATGATCGCAAACGCACCCGCGGCATGCGGTGCAGCCATCGATGTTCCTGAGATCGTCACAAAGCCGTTGCTTTGCCCGGATGCTGCGCGAATGCTGACGCCAGGAGCCATGAGATCTGTCGCACTTGAGACATTGGAGAAACTCGCAACAGCGACGCCGTCATTGCTGGCACCCACGGCCACGGCGGAAGCCACGCAAGAGGGGGGATTAATTTTACCCGTCTGGCTTTCATTGCCCGTGGCGGCCGTTGTCGCAACGCCTTTGGCGCGCAGCATTTCAATCACTTCTCGGCGCGGGTCAGTATCGCAAAAGCCTTCTTTGGAACTGCCGCCGAGGCTTAAATTCACTGCGACAATGTTATACTTAGCCGCAACTTGATTGACGTAATCAAGTCCTTTCAAAACCGTAAGGGCGTCCGTTAGTTCACACGGTGATGGATCGGGGCTGCAATCGGTTATCGAGCGCACTTCCGAGAAGACGTCAATGGGCAGCAACTTCGCCGCGCGTGCCACACCAAAATTTGTGCCGTCATTTCCCACGGCAATTGAGGCCACATGAGTTCCGTGGTCACAGCGCGTCGAGCCCGCCGGACATTTTGACGCGGCACCCGCTCTGATTTCAGGTGTCTTCCCCGAGGGACATTGCGTATAGGTATCGAACTTTGGGTCATCGGCCGAGAAGCAAGCCTCGTCCACAACCTTGCCTGCGAGCATCGGATGAGATGTGCGAAAGCCGCCATCGATGACGGCGATGGTGGTGTCGCGTCCATCGAACCCTTTTGTCCAGGCCTCAGAGACATCGATCGATGGAACTGACGAGGCCAATTGCGCGCGCTCAATTCCATTATTTGGTGTCAACGGGACTGTCTGAACTTTGCGTTCTTTGGCATTGAAATAGATCCCCGCCACCTCGGAGCGTTCCAACAGCTTGACCATTTGGGCACGATCAACCGTGACACCAACAAAGGGCAGCGTTGCAAATTGAGTGTCGATCCCAAGGCCCATTTGGCGCAGCACAGGTTCAGCCGCGCGCACGGCATCGGCGACGGCACGTTTTTGTTCCGAGATCGAGGCGCTGTTCTCGCGCCGCAAAACACTCATGCCTTGGCGCAACTTCACAATGACCTGAATGCGCTGGCCATCTTGGGTGGCGCCCATCATATCTTCGATCTCCGCACGCGCAGGGGCCACGTAAGCAAAGGTCAACGCCAAGTATAATTTTAAAATCTGAGAGATGAGCGTTTTCATGGTCATGGGTCCGACTTAGTGACAGCAAAACAATCCACGCGGAAATTGCCGCTGGAGGAAAGACCCAGAAGTGACCGTCAGGAACAAAAGAGCGGGCCGTGACACCGCTTCGTAGTTGTATATGACCATTGGGATTTCAGAGTCCAGTCTATCCGCATTAGCAACGCATAAATTTTGAGCCTGACCCATGAATCTTAATAAATATGCTATAAATCATAGGCTTAGAAGTTTTTTGAACATCCATACGCGCAGCGACCCTCACGTTTGCGGGGGGTCAAAAAAAATTTCTCATATAAATCAATACGTTAGGCCTTCATGCCCCACCAAACTACCAACGCTAGTCACTGACGGCCGGTTGCAGGACTTGTCGGTGGCTATAGGGAAATTTCCCGGGGTCGACCGGGCCCAGGATGGCCCAAAAACAGCTGTACATCACCACCGGGAAAACGATCCACGCCCCTAAGGATTTGACCTGGGGCATGACGTGACGAACCCAAAAGATGAGCGGCCACGGCGCAAAAATCACAAACACCATGGCATAGCCCATGGCTGTGACAAGCTGGCCCGACGCAAGCACGCCACCCGCCACTGCCGCCCAAAGTATGGCGTAAAGAGCGAGGGGGGCGCTCAAGATGGTAATGGCTCGACCGTAACCAACCGCCCCACGCACAGTCGGCGAAAAAACCGTCAGGGCTCCCAACAGCATTGTCACAGGGACCATGGCATAGGGCATGATCAACGCACTCAGGATATTGGCGTGTCCGGCGGAGGCCAAATCGATATCGATGACGGTGGCTTTGATTCCCAGCGCCACCATTGCAGCTGCCGCAAGAACAGTCACGACCAGCGCCACGGCAACCGCGTGCCGCTGAGCAGTAAGGGCCGTGCACAGCACCAACCACAGCGGCATCAGTACGCCACCCAAAGGAACCATGAGCATCGCCAAGCTCACAATGATACCGGCCAATCCCCCGTATAAAAGCGCAGCACGAAGCGGGCGTTGCGAGGCTGATAACATCAGATCGAGTGCGGCCAGCGCTGAGAGCATGACCAATGCATGGGGCGTTGCGCAGACCAAAGTCGCGACCAGGGGTGGATAAAGGATAAAACTTAAAGTCAGAAAGGATGCCGTGACAGGGTCGCGCGTCAACGTTCGCCCAATGCGAAAAACCAGGACAATAGCCGCAACCGCAGCGAGCAATGAAAGTGTGCGCGCCGCGATGAGGCCATCGCCCGCGACCATCCCCCAACCCGCCAGGATAATGGCATAGGCCGTATCGGCCTCGAGCCATCCTTGTTTTGCTATCGCCAAGGCCGCCATCTCGGTCGACAAGGGCACCAGAGTCCGGACGAAATAAGCCCCATAGAATGCGAAGAGGACAATCACCGCGCCGAACACGGCTGTAGCTGTGACCCGTTCACCCATGTTCGCTGGCTTTGCGCTCGTCACGTACGCGATTCCTTGGCAAGATCGCGGAAGCAGGTAGAATGCGCCACAGTATAAGACCAGTCGGCTTGAAATGTCTTTCTTTGAGTCATGTAGCCTCCTCTATCTGGTGAAGTGCTCGAACAAAAACCGCCAATGCAACAGTGTTTTGAGAAAGCGTTACGGACATCATGAGACCATCACGCCGTAATGCCCCTGCCGCGACCTCCCCCAACAAATTGATCATCTGGCTGCCAGTCGGCTTTGTGTTGTTAGCTGCCTTGGCGGCATACACCGCCGTGGCTTCGAACGCGATCACGAACGCGGCCTTGGGATTTGAAGAGGTTGGGTATCTGATCAAGGCGTGGTGGTACATCACCGGCGCGGTGATGCCCTTCAGTGCCACTGATGCTGCACCAACCCTGCCGCTGTTTCCCTTCAGCTTGGGGGCGTTACAAACCCAAATTGGACTGACCGCCCCCGCCGCACGCATTGCCATGGTTCTTATTGGCTTGCTGAATGCCGTGTTGCTGTATTCCCTCTGCCGCAAGTTAACTGCCAACTCCCTGGCCTCGGCTGCGGCGGTGTTGATTTTCATCGGCTCGCCCGCCACCGCCTACAGCTTCACAGTCGTGAGCCCGATTGCGCTGACCTCGCTGTTAGTCATCTCTGCGCTTTGGCTTTTGGTCTTCAGCGTGGGCCGGCCCAAAGTGTGGCGATCTGTCGCGATGGGCCTAATCCTGACTGCGATCATGATGCTGAATATAGACATGGCGCTGCCCGCGCTTTTTCTTTTGATCGTGTTCATGGCGGCCGTTGGATCAGCGCGCTGGGTCCACGGGGCGATTGCGATCGCCGTGATCGCAATGATCATAGGCGTATGTGTTTTTGCACTGCCTGATCAGTTCAGCGTCTTCCTTCTCCATCACCCGATCATCGCACCGCTGCTGGATCTTGCCGGTCTTGGCCAAATGACGCCAGCTGTGACAAATTTTAACATGAGTCGCATCGCAGAAGATGCGTTTGAAGGTGTCTTGTTACCTTACAACGGAACCCTTCTACTGTGTGCATTAATTATCCCTTTGACCCTGCGCGGTCCGCGCGTGTTTTGGGTCGTCCCAATTTACTTGTTTGCTGCACTTGCTGCGATTGTTGTGTTTCGCGTCCCTGGATGTGAAGCCTGCGTTGCCACGGCCCCGAGCCAGGTCAGTGCCGTCGGCGCTTTGGGGGCGGCGATGACACTTGCGTTTCTGTCACGCTTGGTGCGGCAGAAGAATTTGGCCAGCACGCCGGTGATGATTGGCGGCGTCTTCTTTGCGCTGGCCCTCAACACCTTTGCGCCCACGCTGGCGATGCGTGATGACCTGATTTCATTCCCGGCGGAAATGTTGAAGCAGCCGCGCCCGGGCGCAGAGCAAGAAGATATCGCGACCCTTATGCGCTTTATTGGCCAGAGCGTACCCCCAGGGTCCGAGCCGATCTTGCTGATGCACCAACTCCCCGCCCTTCCCTACGCTGTGCACATGGCGGGACGCCGATTTGCAACCTTGAGCATTCAGCCCCTGGCATCTTTAGCCAACGTATCAGCGTCCCTGACCGGAGCACGACGCGAATCCGCGTCAGCGGCCATCGAGCGGAGCGGCGGATGGACCGCCGAGACCCTGCGACGCTGGGTCGAGCGCGACTATGAATTGATCCTGTGGCAAGAGGGCGCTGTGGCGATTGAACCAGCAACAGCGACGCTGCTTGAGGCAAACTTCGAAGCCGCAGCCACCACCCAATACCGCGGATCAACACTGACGCTCTATAAGCGTAAGAGCTGATGGGTTGTCCGTCCACGCCATTTCTCTCAGCTTAGATGATGCTTAAACGCGTTTTTGATTTTTTTGGTACTGCGTGCGGCCTGTTGATTCTCGCGCCGCTCTTCATTGCCGTTGGTCTGGCCGTCGCGCTAGGCTCGCGTGGCCCCGTTTTCTTTCGGCAAACACGCATTGGGCGATACGGCGTGCCGTTTCGCATCTTCAAATTCCGCACCATGACCGGGGCTGAGCCGACAGCTGGCCCCGTCTTGACCATTGGCGACAACCCACGGGTCACGCCTTTGGGACATTTACTGCGTGAGTCCAAGATCGATGAGCTACCTCAACTGTTCAATGTTTTAGTCGGTGATATGAGTTTGGTCGGTCCGCGCCCTGAAGTCCCAAAGTATGTAGAGAAATGGACGCCTGCGCAGCGCGAGATTGTTCTTTCGGTACGGCCAGGACTGACAGGCCCAGCCTCGATCAAATTTCGTGATCAAACAGCACTGCTGGCGCAATACGCCGATCCCGAAGCTGCATATATTGACATCATCATGCCGGAAAAGCTGGAGATTTGCGCCGCGTATATTCGCAGCGCGACATTTGCAACAGATCTTCGTTTGATTTTTCAGACGCTGTTGGCGGTCTTGCGGCTCACGCGCTAAAGAAAACTACTCTGCCGCCTCGGGCATGGGCGCGCGCGTCGTCGGCTCAGGGCTCGCTGATCGTGTGATCCGGGCCCACACCTTGCGCCACCACAACCTGGCATTTTCACGCACCAACAGCGCACAGGGTGTCACAATTAAAGTCAGTACTGTCGAAAACGTCAAGCCGTAGACAATGGCTTGGGCCAGATACGCCCACCAGCCACTGGAAGGATCGCCGATGGAGAAAGTCCGCGCGAAGAAGTCAATGTTCATGCCCAAAGCCATGGGCAGAAGGCCAACAATCGTTGTGCCGGTGGTTAAGAGGACCGGGCGCAGGCGCTCGATGCCCGTGCGCAGCGCTGCATCAAACGAAGTAAAAGTAGAGTGCGCGATCTCTTGATAGGCATCAATGAGAATAATGTTATTATTGACCACAATGCCCGCAAGCGTAATCACGCCGATTCCTGTCATCACCACGCTAAATGGCTGATCAAAAATCAACAGTCCTAGAAAGACGCCAATCGTCGACATCACAACGGCTGTGAGAACCAAGAAAACGACAAAAAAGCTGTCGAACTGCATCAGCAAAACAATCGCGATCAGAAAGAGCGCAAGCAGAAGGGCTTGCCCCAGAAAGCTACCACTTTCTTCGCTATCGCGCTGTTCGCCCTTAAAGGAGACGCGGACACTCTGGTTTAACTCACCCTTCGCGAGCCACGCCTTGAGGCGCCCAATTTGAGCACCTGCAAACTTGCCACGCGCGACGTCGGCGTTGATGGTCATCACACGTTGAGCGTCGACGCGGCTAATTTCACCCGCCTGCTGTTCGGGAATTCGTTCGACAAAGTTCGAGATGGGAACGGCCCCGCGTGCGGTCTCGATGCGCACCTCGTCTAACGCTCGCATGGAACGCTGCTCAAGAGGATAGCGAACGATGATGTCGATCTCTTCGGTTGAATCGTCGGGACGATAGGCCCCCAGCTTGAGTCCATTAGTCACGAGCTGTACCGATTGGCCGATGAGAGCAATATCTGCCCCATACTTCGCAGCCTCTTCGCGGTTGACGCGTAGCTGCCATTCGATGCCAGGCAACGGGCGGCTGTCTTCCACGTTTGTAAAGCCGCCAATGATATCCATGGCGGCCCGAATTTGTGTAACCGTGCCGTTAAGCAAACGGGGATCATTGGAACTCACCTCAAGCGCCACGGGTGGCCCGCCGCGTGGTGGACCGCCACCGATTTTCTCGGTAATGATTTCGATCCCTGGAATATTCGCAACTCGGGCGTTGATGTCGGCCAGCACTTCGTCGGCGACACGACGTTGGTCCCAGGGCTTCAAACTTAACGAAAATTGGCCAATGACATCAGCCGCAACATCGCCTGCCCCTGCAGGGCGCCCTGTCCGGGTGTACACGGCCTCTAAATCACTGACGGCCAGAATGCGTCGCTCGATTTCGCGGATGAGGCTATCTTTCTCTTCCAACGACAAATTCCCGCGCGCGTGGATTAACATGATCGCGCGCTCAGGCTCAGTGGCTGGAAAGAAGACAATCCCGTTACCCGATTTCATATAGGTCATGAGGACGACCACGAGCAACACAACTGAAATCATCACAACTTTGCCCGCATGCGTGAGTGCGGCTCGCAACAGAGACGCATATCCGCGCGTGATCGGATCCATGTCGCGATCAAAGGGATCGGAGCGGCGATCAGCAGCCGTCATCATCTGGGCCGTTTGCGGGGCGTTATCGGAAAGATCCGAGGCTTGGGGCTCGGGACGGTGAACACCGCCAAGTACGCGCAGACGAATCGTGCGTACGAGAGAAAAAATCCAGCCTGCTGATGTTTGCCGCGCCGGATCAAAACGATCAGACGTATTCCAGGCCTCGGTCATGCTTTGCGAGGCCAAACCCTCGGCATCTTTGTCGCTGGCCCCCAGGCGCATAAAGTATGATTTGATCCGCGGCATGTAATGTTCGAGGACGCGCCGAAAAGCTCCTCGATCTCGTGATTGCGCAAACATAGCCACATCATCAGCGACACTAGACATCGGCAGTGCGGACGCAGCCCGGACGCGAGCAACCGAGCGAGCCTGAGTGCGATCGGGGGTAAACTTCATGGCGATGGAAGGAATAACGTAGAGCGACATCACCAGAGAGGCCGTGAGCACGCAGATGACTGTAATCGGCAAGTAGCTGAAAAACTTACCCGTCAAGCCTGGCCACAGCAGTAATGGCACGAAGGCTGCGATTGTCGTCAGTGTCGAGGAGATAATCGGCCAGGCCATACGTTGTGCCGCGCGCACGTAGGCGACCTTCGGCGACTGGCCTTCCTTCATGTAATTGTCTGCCGCTTCAACGACGACGATCGCGGCGTCGACCAGCATACCGCAGGCCAGAATCAGCCCGAACAACGCCATCACGTTCAGTGTGATACCCAGCAACGACATCGCAAGAATGCCCGTCAGGAATGATCCCGGTATTGCGATCCCAACCAACAAACCAGAGCGAATACCCATCGAAGCCATGCACACAGCCATAACAATGACAATGGATGTAATGACCCCATTCACCAAGCTTGTGACACGCCCTGTAATCCCCAGACTGTCATCGACGGGATAGCTAATGGTAAGATTATCTGGCCATTTCCGACTAAACTCGTTGACGATGGTTCGAATGCCTTGCGACATCTCGACAACGTTCGCATCAGCACGCCTTGTCACATCGACCGAAACAGCAGGCTTGCCGTTGACCCGAACATAGGTAGTGCGATCTTTGAAGGTTCGGCGGATCTCGGCAATATCCTTGAGCTTTACGACGGCGGTCAGTGAGCTTTTGACGGGCAAATTGTAGATGTCGTCGAGACTTTCAAACAGCCCCGGCACTGTGACCGAGAAACGACCGCGGTCGGTTTCAAGCTCGCCCGCCGCAACCAGTCGGTTCGAGCGACTGACGAGCCTGAAAAGTTCGTCTTGATTAATGCCATAATTCTGAGCGATGAGCGGATCAATGACAATCTCAACCTGCTCTTCGCGCACCCCGGAAATGTCAACATTCAAGACGGCGGGCAAACTGGTGATACGATCACGGAGATCGCGCGCAAATTTGAGCAAAGTGCGCTCGGGCAAGTCAGCGGCCAGCGAAATGGTCAACACGGGGCGTTGCGTAAAGTCCAACTCGCGCACCATGGGTTCGCGGACTTGATCGGGTAATAAGGGTCGAACACGATCCATCGCTGCGCGAACATCGTTCATCGCATCTTCCGTTTCGACGTTGGCATCGAACTCAAGGACAATGCTCGCCCCTCCCTGGAAAGCGGTGGCGCGCATTTCCTTCAAACCATCGAGACTCTGGAACTGCTCTTCCATGGGCCGCGCCACAAGGCGCTCGGCATCACTAGGGGAGACGCCGTCAAGCGCGACGCTGGCCATGACGATGGGGATCGGAACAGTGGGCATCGCTTCGCGCGGCATCGTCAAGAATGCAACGGTGCCAGCAATTAAAAGCATGGCCAGCACTGAAAAGACGACACGTGGCCTTCCGGCCGCGAGAGCGATAAGGAAATTCATGGGTGTCGCCGAACCGAAGCCAGACTTAGGCGCTCAGTCTCCGGAAAACTCGGCTCGTGAGTGAGAAAATCGCGCTGGGAATCAGCGCACCGCGCGTGACCGTGAGGCAAATGCAGGGCTCGCCCGCATCAGCAACAGGCTGGTGAACTTGCGTCACGTCAGCGGTCGCAACGTCACCACGTTCATAAGAACCGAACTCGTCGGTATAACCACCAGCCAACACCATGGTTATTTCTTCGCCGCCGTGACCATGGCTGGGCACGCGCGTCCCTGAAGCGATCTTGAGTAAGCGCGCACGATGGCCTTCAGCGCGAACAGGTAAGTCAAAATATTCAACACCCTTAGTCAGCTTGCGCCACGCCACTGCACCGACACCACTGCCCACATAATCACGCAAGGGGCTTGGCAAGACCGAGTCATTGGCCGGAATTTTTTCAACTTGAGGAATGGCTTTCACCAACGCCGGACTATCAAGCCGCGCCATGATGTCATCGAGGCTGGAGGCCGAGACGGCAGCCATCCCAACGTCTTCCAGCATTTCCCCGCCCAGCGCCTCCATGCGCGCCACTTCTGCGCGGCATTCAGGGCAAAGAGCTAAGTGCGTTGCAACCAATACCGAACTGGCCTCGTCTAAAGAGCCTGACGCATATGACCAGAGCGTATCACTTTGGGGATGGTGGAAGGCAGGCATCTTAGTTTCTCCAAGGTTTGAGATTGAAAGCCCAGACCACCTGATATCAAACTTATGACATAAGTTGAGTTCTGAGCCCAGCCTCAAGTTGTAGAGCCTAAGCGTTAAAGCCCCTTAAATTTTAGGGTTTTATAAAATATGAATAGGCTCTTTGCATTATCAGAGTTGATACGTTGGAAGTTGGGCTTCGGATTAAAGTTAAAAGCATTGGGGGCGGACCGTGGAAGCCCAACCTGCTGAGAAAAGTCCTCAAGACAGGCCCCTAATTGTGGGTTTTGACCCGAATCAAAGTGCTTGAGACACTATCATTTGTTCCGAACTGCAATGCTGATGGCCTGACACTGAGACCGACGTTATAAAAGCGCCATGTCACCTTCCAAGCTCACGCCCCCTGCCAGCCCCTTCAGCAGCAAACTGAATATTGTCATCATCGATCCGTGGGTGACCTCTCCTCAGGGCCATGGTCGAGACCGGACGGCGGCGATGGCCCAGAATATTGCTGCGGGCGGGCATACGGTCACGCTGATGGCCGGGCGGGGTCGGGTTCACGACGGCGCGAACACAAGCCCTGTGCAGATGATGTTGACGCTGGCACCGCTGAGCCGACGCTTTGGTCACCCGCCTTCAGCAGCACCAGGATTTGGCTATGGGCTAAAGTTGTTCTTATCACTTTGGTCGAAGACCAAACCTGATGTTTTAGTCTGGCGGACACCCCCGCGTGCGGGAAGTTTCGCCGTGAGTTGTTTTGCCAAGCTGTCGGGAGCGCCGTTGGTGATAGACGCCCCGGAGCTGGCTGCTGATGAGCCGGGTAAAAATATTCTCCAGCGCGCGATTGACGCGCTGTGTTCACGCGCACTGCTGAAGACGGCAACGCACGTGATGGTCGCCAGCCCCGAGATCAAGGCCTGGTATGAAGCCCAAGGGTTTGTTCCGGGCGCAATCTCAGTTCATTCTGACGGCAGCGATGCGGCACTGTTTTCGCCAACGCGGGATTTGTACAAGACGATTTTTGAAAAGTACCCGCAGCTGACGCGCGGGCCCTTGTGCGTTTATGCCGGGGGCCTGCACCGCGGACGGCGCTTAGCTGAAGTGTTAGAGATCGCGGCTGCCATGCAGGCCATCGCCCCTGATGTGCGCTTTGCCATTGTCGGTGACGGGCCCGACAGACTGGATTTGAATGCGTATGCCGCGCGGCTTGATGTACTTGAAAAAAATGTGTGGTTCGTACCCGCCGTCCCGCGCACAGAATTGCCAGCCCTTCTTAACGCGGCAGCCGTTGTTCTTGCGATCCCCGCGCAGCAACATGATGGCGGGTTAGATGCGGCAAGCCATATTTTCGACGGCTTGGCCGCAGGCAAACCTATTGCGGTTTTGGGTGAAGGATGGCAGCGCGAGCTGATCGACGGGCGTCAAGCTGGCGTGGCGCTCCCCGGTAACAATGCAGAGGCTGCCGCACGCGAGCTGGCCGACTTTCTGCGCGATGACGATTTGGTGCGCCGTGCGGGCGAGCAAGGCCTGGCCTTAGCCCGGGGCAAACACAGTACCGAGCGCATCGCATCTGAGATTCGGCTGACACTTGAAAAAGTTGCGGCGACTCACGCCCGACGTGAGGTGCTGCGTCGTCGGTCGATGATCGTGAAACGAGCGCTCGATCTCGTCGTGGCAATCGTCGCCATTGTGATCACCTTGCCGCTGGTCCTTGGTGTGGCGTTGGGGTTTCTAGGCGCCGGTTGGGCCCCGTTCGCGAGCCGTATGCGCAGTGGCCGACGCGGCAAGTCCTTTCGCCTCCTGACCTTCGACACGACCAAAACCGAACGCGAGATCGTGCCGTCCTGGCGCACAGATTTTGCGAAGATCTTGCGACGCTCAGCGCTTGATCGCCTGCCAGAGTTTTTCAATATTTTGCTGGGGGATATGAGTCTGGTGGGGCCGCGGCCCCTCCCGGCTGAGTATGGCGCGTATTATACCGAAGCCCAGCAACATCGACTTGATGTGAGGCCCGGCCTGACAGGCTGGGCGCAAGTAAACGGACGTCAGGGCCTGACGTGGGATGAAATGTTCGCGCACGATACGTGGTATGTGAACAACCTTGGCATCGGACTCGATCTAAAAATTTTATGGAAAACGTTGATCGGGCTGTTGATTGGGCGTGACTTAGGTTCGTTGCCCGCTGGCCAACTGCCGCGGTTTGATGAAATTGAAGCGCGCCGACAAGGGGCTGAAGACGTTTGATTTATTGACTGCTCGCGCGCCAGACCATTTCAACACCAATCGCCATCAGCAACACCAGGATCAACTTGCGATAGCGCGCTTCATTGATGTGCGCGCGGACAAATTGGCCGAAGTGTACCATCACCCCGATGATCACGGCCCCGACCGCTGAAATCGCCAACACCTGCAGCGTCAGAACCTGAGCCACGACCAGCGCGCCATAGAGCGCAATGGAGCCTGCGAAATACATCAACGACAACGCCGCAACGAAGTCATCCTTGGGCAAGCGCAAAGCCATCAAGTAGACAATCAAAATCGGCCCATACAATCCTGATACGCCCGCTAAGGCGCCTGCCAAAAGACCCATCACGGGGTTGAGCCAACGCTCGCGCGACGGTGTCACCGTGAAAGCCATCGGCATTATTTGCAGAACAGCGAAGCTGATGGAGAGGACACCAAAGACCATCAGGCACGTGGCCTGGTCAATCTTCAGCAAAAACTGAACAGAAATGGGCACGCTGGCGAGCATGGTGAATAACAGCCACCCAAAACGGCGCAGGTACACAAAGATTTTTCCGCCCATCAACATCTGTTGAAGGTTTGCGGTGAAATTCGGCACCACAAACATCGCCAACGCCGTTTGAAACGGCATCGTCAAGGTCATGACGGGAATGCCGAAAAACGGCATGCCAAGGCCAAAGGTGCCCTTGGCCAATCCGGCCGCCAGAAACCCCGCCAGCAGGATCAGAAGCGTTGTGACGTCATCGAAACCGAAAACACTTTGAAGCACGCGCGCGGCCTTACTGCATCACGTCGACGAGAAATTTGAGCGTTCGTTCCTTGGCAAGTTTTGTCGCCCCGGCGTTAAAGAACTGCGGGCGCTCATCGCACGAAAAGCCATGATCAGCGTCGTCATAAATATAAAACGTACCTGACGGATGCGCGGTTTTTATTTTTGTGATGCCCGCCATGGAGATGCTCTGATCCTTGGCCCCAAAGTGATACATGACGGGAACTGTGGGTGACATCGTTTCAGAAAAAGCGATGGTGCGCGTTCCATAATAATCCACAGCACCCGCAACGCCCGTGCATTTGCACCCGGCCAGATAGGCCATGGCACCGCCATAGCAGTAGCCAATGGGAACAACGAAACGAGCTGGCGCACAGGCATTGATGGCGGCTTGCATATCGGCAACCAGCATGGCCTCGGTGAGTTGCGCCACCACTTCGCGCGCGTGGGTAAAATCGGTGTAGCCGAGGATTAAGTTTTTCTCGACGCGATCAAACAGCGCCGGTGCCACCGCCACATACCCATCGGCGGCGTATTCATCGCAAACATGCTGAACATGCGTATTCACCCCGAAGATCTCCTGCAAAATAACAATGCCGCCTTTGGGCGTGCCACTGGGCAGGGCTTTGTAAGCGCCAAGGGTGTGCCCATCAGCTGCTGTGAGTGAAATCATCGAACCTTGCGCCATCGCTGTCTCGTGCTCCCTGTTTTGAGGTTGTTTTTGACGCCGGAGTCGCCGTTGCGCAACCCCGCAATGACCTATCAGGCTTGATGCTAAGGGCTTGGTCAAGCCAGGTTATTGCATCGCAATGTTGCATGTGCGCCGCAATGAGGCAGAGGGTTTGTGTGGTGCTGCGGCGAATAGGAGCAATAGGGAGAACTCCCTCAACGCCTTCGCCCGCGTGCCCCAAGGCCGTAAGCAGTGTGCGAGACGGCAGCGTGTAGAAAAGAGGGTGCCCAAACAGCATGACTCCACCGGATCAGAAGCCGTGAGAGCGGCTCAACTCGCGTCGACGCTGTTGCAGCACCGACGTTTTCGAACCCAAATGGGGCTCCAACGCCCCGCCCACTGAAACCTCGCCCGATTGGCGAGGTTTCTTCTTGATCGGCAACACCGCTACGTCAGGCCAAGTGGCGCACGTCGACCAAATGCCCCGCGATGCCAGCAGCGGCCGCCATAGCCGGGCTCATGAGATGCGTACGACCGCCCTTGCCTTGACGACCTTCAAAATTGCGGTTCGACGTTGCCGCACAACGCTCGCCTGGCTCGAGGCGGTCAGGGTTCATGCCCACGCACATCGAGCACCCCGGTTCGCGCCATTCAAATCCGGCGGCGGTGAAAATGCGATCGAGCCCTTCTTGCTCGGCCTGCTTTTTGATGAGGCCTGAGCCTGGCACGACCATGGCTTTCACATGCGCAGCCAGGTGCTTGCCCTTCACCACAACAGAAGCCGCACGCAGATCTTCGATACGACTATTGGTACACGAGCCGATAAACACCCGGTTGATCTTCACACCGTTGAGTTTTTCGCCGGGCGTCAAACCCATATAGATAAGCGATCGCTCAACGGCGGCGCGCTTATTCACATCGGCATAGTCGGCGGGCGACGGCACAGCGGCTGTGATAGGAAGTGAATCTTCCGGGCTGGTCCCCCAGGTAACGCGCGGCGGAATGTCTGCCGCATTGATATTGACAGTCGTGTCGTAGATCGCGCCCGGATCGCTGGCCAACGTGCGCCAACTGGCAACAGCACGCTCCCAGTGTTCATCTTTCGGGGCCATGGGCCGCCCCTTCAGATAAGCGAATGTTGTGTCGTCGGGCGCGACCATGCCGGTGCGGGCTCCCGCTTCGATGGTCAGGTTGCACAATGTCATCCGCCCTTCCATCGACAACGACTGCACAGCAGAACCCGTGTACTCGACCGCATATCCCGTGCCGCCCGCCGTGCCGATGCGTGCGATCACTTCAAGCGCCATGTCTTTCGCGGTGACGCCAGTTCCCAGAACACCTTCGATATTGATGCGCATGGTTTTGGACTTCGCCATCACATGGCATTGGGTCGCCAGAACATGCTCGATTTCGGAGGTACCGATGCCGAACGCCAGCGCGCCCATGGCCCCATGTGTTGAGGTATGAGAGTCGCCACACACGACGGTTGTCCCCGGCAGCGTCATGCCTTGTTCCGGGCCGATGACATGCACAATGCCTTGGCGCTCATCAGCGATGGGAATATACGGCATCCCAAACGCCTTGGTGTTTTTGATCAGCATATCGAGCTGAAAAACAGATTCAGGATCATCGATGCGTTGGTTGCGCTCGGGCGTTGTCGGCACGTTATGATCGGGCACGGCCAACGCGGCATCGGGGCGACGCAGCTTGCGCGACGCAGCCGCTAACCCTTCAAACGCTTGGGGGCTTGAGACCTCATGGACCAAATGACGGTCGATATAAAGAATACAGTCGCCGTTGTCGTAGCGATGAACGACGTGAGAATCCCAAAGTTTGTCATAAAGCGTGCGGGCCATGATGATGCCTATGAAAAAGATACGTGAGATATAAAGCGCCGGAGCGCCTTCGCCAAGCTGTGTGCGACGCTCGACGCAGCCGATCCTGCTGCGCTGGGCCTGTTCCGCCTGTTAATGTCGAAAATTAACAGGCATACCGGGGCGGTATATACCACAGCGGTATCAAAGACTGAGGCGTCGGACTGCTCGCTTACGGCCAGGCGGTCTTCACGCGAACATAGAGAACACGACCACGCGGGTCATGAACCTTAGAGTCATAGCCCGCATTGGTGAGTACATTGGGCGGGGGGGCATTGAACAAATTTAGCGCGCCGACCCTTAAACCAACCTGGCGCTCTGCGACCAACACATCGTATCCGTATTGAAGATCAAGCGTGGCGTGACTCTTGATCAATCGATTGGCGTTTTGGTCATCGTTGTATGATCCAATCAATCGCACGTTTGCCGAAACTGTTTGCGCATCATATTGCCAAGCCAATGAGCCGTTGGCGCGCCAAGCGGGCAATGAGCGCGCAAAGGTCCGGAAGTTGCGGTTCCCCACCACGTTACGACGCGGAGCCGTTGGTGTGTCTTGAATCACAAAGCGGTTGATCCACGTTGCTTCGGCACTGGCCATGAAGTCGCCAAACGTCGAGGTTGACCAGTTTTTCTGCAGACCCAGATCCACGCCATCGGTGAACGCCTGAGACGCGTTGATGTAACTGGTGTCGATCCGTAAAATTTGCCCCGTAGCCCGTATAATGCGCGAATCAGTGGGGTTAGTATCGACAATGGCCTGCGCACCCAGCTTGACGATCATGTCTGTGTAGTCATAGCGCCAGTAATCGGCCGACATGCTGAAATCAGGCGCTGGTTTTACAGTAAGCCCAAGGTTGCTTGTTTCTGCCTGCTCGGGTTTTAAAGTTGGCGAGCCCAACGTGCGGATAGCCCGAAACCCGCGCGTGCCCGTGAGCGGATCGAAGATATCCTCTTGCACCATCTGCGTGGAGAAGGCCTGAAACGTCGAAGGCGCGCGAAATGATGTGCCATAGGTTGCACGCGCCGCAAGCCAGTTCTGAACAGCCCAACTTAAACCTACCTTGGGATCGGTTGAAGATAACCCTTGGCGAGCGCTTTCATGACGTATCGCCAGTTGTGCATTGAGAGTCTGCGAGAGCGGGCCACGCGCTTCGGCAAACGCAGCCCGCGCATGGCGTGTTCCGGCAAAATCTGGCCCACCGACAAAGAAGATGTAATTTTCGCGATTGAATTGGTCATCGAGGTCGCCGGCCACGCGCTCGCGGCGAAACTGACTGCCAAGGGCAAGGGCCCAAGGACCAAACTTCGTTTCAAAGACATCGCCCGATAGCGTCGCATCAAGTGTGCTGAGGCGTGTGCGATAGTCGTATGTGACAAACGAGCTAAAATCATCGATCACTTTTGGGTCGTTGTAGGTCGCATCGCCGGGCTTGCTGCGCGCCGCTGAGCCAAACGGATTGAAATATTGGTTGTTGTTGGGCCCGCCCCGGCCCGCCAACGCGGCTAGAAAGCGATCGGTCAGATCATTCTCGATCTGGACCAGAAAATTGTTTTGGCTCTGCGTCGCCGCCACATCCCACGACCAGCGCCCGACGCTGCCCTTGGCCCCAACAACGCCGCGCCAAGTTTCAGAGTGATGCGGAACCAAGCCCCCGCCACTGGACCTACCCAAGGTGCGCCCGAGAAATAGAACTGGCGCGCCAAAAATATTGCCGGGATTGTTCGCAGGAACGATGGGAGAATTCAGGATGGGAAACGACGGAGACGTTCCGCGCAGCACACTATTCCAGGCATAGGCCGCTTCGGAATAGATGGAAACAGTGTCATTCAGATTCACATCGGCACTGCTGTATCCATTCCAGCGCCGCTCGCGTGGCACGAGGTGATAATACGGTGAGAAGTCAAACAAGCATGTGCCAACGCGGCCACTTGTGACGCCGACGGGTTGTGGGTTACGCGGATTGGCAACGCCGCCGCTTGCGCCCCCGCAATCGGGGTCGATCACCGGTTGGTTGGTCGCGATACCAAAAGGCAGATCAGGGAACACCGACGAACGCTGCAACAAAACAAACGCGCCGGGCTGACCAAATGAAGAAAAGCCTTTGTCCGATGTGTAAGATCGATCTGTTGTGGGCAACCATGATCTACGCAAATAGCTGACTGCTCCCATGGCATGAAAGCGCTCGCTGCCCCCCCCGATGATGCCTGACGCCGTAAAGTCATCTTGCCCAGAGTGTGAGATGTTGGCGTAATCGATTTGGGCTTCGGCCCCCGTGAATGATTTGCGCGTCACAAAATCAGCCACGCCCGCCACAGCATCGGTGCCGTACAGCGCTGCCGCCCCGTCCTTCAGAACGTCGAGCCGCTCCAGCGCGATGAGGGGGATCAGGGCGTTAAGATCGATAAAGGTGGAGCCGTCATCGGCCACGCCACCCGAAATGGTCTGTCGACGCCCATTGAGCAGCACCAATGTCGCATTCAAGCCAAGTCCGCGCAGGTTGAAGTTCGAGGTGCCCGCCGACAAATTCTGCGTGAAGGGATCAACGTTGAATTCAGATCCGGTATTAATGGGCAGAACGCGCGCAATGTCAGAGGCGGCTGTGAATCCGGCGGCAGCAAAATCTTTTGCTCTCACACTGACGACAGGTGAGGGGTTGGAGACGCGATCGCTCTTTAGTCGCGATCCCACGACAACAATTTCATCAACTAACGCACTTTGAGCAAGCACTTCGCCTGGAATAAAGAACGCAGAGAACAGAAATAAATTCTGACGCAGCCGTCGATGTGTCACCGCAAAATGCCACCCTGTTGCACGATTACGGCGTGTCATACGGCATCAGCATACAATGCAAAAGAAATTTGTCACAAGACAACAAGAGGCATTGCTGCTTGCCTCAAATCGCTTAGTGATAGAAGAAAAGCGCAGCCTTACATCAGGATTGTCGGAGGCGTTGACGGCACACCCATGCCAACATCAATCCAGCATCGCTCTCCGACAGCAGAAAAATTTCTCCCGTGTTTCTAACGACCGAGCGCGTTGATCAAAGTGCTAAATACAACCATTCCTTTAGGTCGATGGGCTTCGGTTGACAGCGGTAATAAAATGGCCTCGAAAATAGCTGCGCGTCCAAGCGAAGTTCCCATGACCCCTTGCTGTAGCATTCCTCACGGGTGCTCTGTAACCGTTTTTCCGGCAAGCACAGTTCGCGCACGATCAGATGCGCTGAGATGCGCGCCAAAAATCTTTCTCTTATCGTCGCGCCGCCACCGATTGACGAGCTCAGTGCCCATGAACCATATCAGCAGGCCATCATCTGAAACGTCTTGGATAAATGTTGCGGGCATCAGAGCCGCAGGAGCATGATCGAGATAGTAATCACAATAGGGTGCGAGCAGGCAAGGACGGCGCAGTAAAGCACGCCAATGATCGAAGAACGCTTTGCCGCGTGAGTTAACTATACTCCGCACGCTCAAACTTGCGCCCAAGCTCATCTTTTACGACTTTTGTAGACCTTTTTGTTTACACTCGGTGTCATGAAGATTGTGCGATCAAAATGTGATCGACGCAACTGACATGCTTGCATATAGACGATAACCTAGCCCAATCTAGCAGCACGCGTGCAATGCCAAAAAGCATTAAGGCTTATGAACACAACCAATCCGATTGATCGGTGCTTTGTTCGACTTTTCGAAGGTCTGGTCCATGTACGCGAGTGCGCCGAGGTAGGCGCACAAAACAGCCCGCCCCTCTACCTGATGCATGCAGGGCCTGCTTCGGCGCGAGGGCTTGAGCCGCTGATGGTTGCGCTGCGCGCGCGCGGCCTGACCCAACGCATGATCGCGCCCGATACGCTGGGCAACGGCGACTCGGCCGCGCCCCACCCGGAGCGGCCGGATATTGCGTACTTCGCAGATAGTGTGCGCCGTGTTCTGGATGCACTCCACATCGATCGCGTTGATGTTTACGGGGCGCACACGGGCTGCAGGACGGCCGCTGAACTGGCGATCCTGTTTCCCGACCGCGTCGGGAGCGTGATTTTCGACGGAATTTCAGAATACGACGGGGAACTGAAGAAGCAGATTCTTGCCCATTACGCGCCCGAGATGAAACCCGACGAGATGGGGCAGCATTTGGTCTGGGCGTTTCATTTCATTCGCGATCAGATTTTTCATTTTCCTTACTTCATGCGCGACCCCGCGCATCGCACGTATCGGGCAATGCCCAGCAACGAGCATCTGCATGCTCATACGGTTGATGTGCTCAAAGCACTGACGACCTATCACAAGCCTTATCTCGCGGCCTTTGATTATGAGCCCACCAAACGCCTACCCTTGATCACGCGACCGGTGCTGGTCCTCGAGGCCGATACCGAGCCACCACACCTGAAATCCGCTGCGGCGCAAATGGCCGAGCTGGTGCCTGAGTCAAAGCTGGTGCGCACAGAAGGTGGGGTTGAGGGAAAAGCCAAGGCCATGGTGGAGTTTTTGAACCAGGACCAAGGGCTCTTCAAAGCTTCAAAAAAAGACATAGGGTCCCTTGAAAAATCATGATTTTGCCCCATTTGAGCCCAATGCTGGCCTTAACCGGACAACAAGGTGTACGATACAAACTCAGCGCTAAGTGAAACCGAGGTCAGCAGAAAGGACGTTCGCCATGACCGACCATTTAAGCCGATATCTGATCGCCGCCTTTGCCGCATTAGCAACCGGCGTCTTGGTCGCCGCCGTTGCAAAAGCCGAAGGCGAGAACATCGGGGACACACAAATGTGCGTGCGCCTGCACTACATCGACCAAACGCCGGTGATCGATAACAAAACGATCTTGGTGAAGATGAAAGGCAAGGGCGGATACAAACGCATTGACCTGATCAATAAGTGCGGCGGCCTTAAGATCCAGGGTGGATTTTCGCATTCCACGTCGATCAATCAGCTTTGCACATCCGACCTCTTGCGTGTGCTCGAGCCTGTCGGTTCCACCTGCATGATTGATAAAATCGTCACCATTGACAAGGCCGAGGCCAAACTGTTGCTGGCCAAGAAATAAGGACACAGGTGAGCTGATGAGTTCTGACGAGCTGCTGTGACAGCGGCGCAGCGTTAGGACCTCACCAGAGCAACATGAACCACGGAAAACGCCCGGCTGAAAAGCTGGGCGTTTTCTTTTCTGGATGGGCATTACCCGATCAGCAGTTATAAGTGGGGCTGAGATTTGGGGAAATGCATGTCCGACACCGCAAACACAAGACCATTATCAAACGCCGTCTATGCTGCCTACGGCACGGGATGGATTGGCGGACAGGTTTTTCGCGATGTTCCGGCGCTGATTTTGCTGTCATTCATGATTACCGCCATTGGCGTTCCTCCTGCCGTGGCTGGCGCGGCGATTTTTATTCCCAAGCTCTGGATCGTGTTTTGCGATCCTCTCATGGGCCTTTGGTCAGACCGCACCAAAAGCCGTTGGGGCCGTCGACGCCCGTTTCTGTTTGTCGGATCCATTTTGTGCGGCATCACTTTTAACCTGCTCTTTAATATCCCGCACTTCGACTCTGGAACGGCAAAAGGCATTTATGTCGGGTTGATTTATACCGTCGCGTCAATAGCTTTTAGTATCTATTCCGTTCCGTATCTGACGATGGCGTCGGAACTCTCCACGAACATGCACGAGCGTACGATCGTAATGAGCTGGCGGCAAGTGGGCCTCGGGTTCGGACTTATTGCCAGCAACGTCATGCCAACACTGCTGATCGTTCAGGGCGGCGGGGGTGAGGCCGGCCACCAATTTATGGCCATCGTTTTGGGTCTAATCTGCGGCGTGACCATGTTTGTTACTTTTATCGGCACACGCTCGGTTCCATTAATCGAGTCCGATCAGCCAGCGGTTCGATTGATTGATCAGATGTGCCTGGCAGCAAAGAACCGGCCCTTCTTGATTTTGCTGGGGTCGAACTTTGCACAGCTGGTCGGCTCGGCTGCGTCCTATGCCACCATCATTTTATTTACGGTCTACAACCTCAAGAAAGAAATCACCTTCGTCAGCCTGATGACTTTGTTGATGGCGATTATGGTCATTCTGACCCCGCCAGTCTGGACAGCCCTGTCGCGGTGCATCGGGAAAAAGCCAACCTTTATTCTGTCGATCATTTGTTTTTTTCTCTCGTTCCTCGCCTTCGCCTGGGTTGAGCCGGGCGATGACATCACGCTGTATGTGATCTCTCTTTGTATCGGCACTTTTAATTGCGGCTTCAGCCTCATGGCGTTCTCGATGCTGCTCGACACTATTGCCTATGATCGCAAAATCAGCGGGCTGAACCGCGAAGGCGTATTCTCGGGGATCTGGAGCGCGATGGACAAAACGGCGTTTGCTTTTGGTGCGCTGCTGGCCGGATTGGGCTTAAGTTATTTTGGCTTTCAGGAAAGTGCAGGCGGCTTTGTCGCGCAATCGCCCGAAACCATACGTGGAATCATGATCACGTATATCGGTGCACCAACAATTTTTGCGGCGTTATCTTTTGTGATTATGCTGGGCTACCAACTGAACGAGCACGACCTCGCCGAATCGGTTGAGCCTCGGCCATTGCCGACGGGGCGCCCGATTGCGTCATAGCCGCGCGGTCTTGCTTCACGGCCTCACGCAACGACCCTAAAGCTTGCGCGGCGGCTTCGTTGCCGGAATCAATCGGATAGATGATATGCGCAGGCCGTAAAAACTCGGGCATCCCGCCAATGAGATGAAGCCGACCTGCGGCCACATCGGCGGCCACCAGCCTGCGCGGGAAATAGCCAGCGCCACCACGTTCAAGAATATAACTCAGACCCAAAGCGCCTAAGCTGACGTGTAAACCCGGCGAGCTAAAATCGGGGAATTGATCGGAATGCCAGGCGGCGAAATCGCGACCCCAATCGACGAACACATAATCTGCATCTGCAGGCCCGCGATGGTCGGGGCGGCTGGCGGCCATCACCAGCATTTCTTCTATAAGCTTTTCAATTTGAAATCCAGGCCGCGCCTCGGGGCTGTACATGATCACAAAATCCAACAAGCCGTCGGCCAAGTGATTCATCAGTGATTCAGGTGTCCCAGCCTCGGCACGCACCGCAACTTCGGGGTGGCCCATGCGATAATCCGCCATCCACGTCAGCGCGATGCGCTGCCATAAACTATACTGTGCGCCGATGTTAATGATGGCGCGAAGCTGAGCCGGCAGCGCCACATCCTGACGCGCTTGACGCAACACATGCATCATTGTTTGCGCATGGGGCTGAAACCGTTTGCCGGCAGGCGTCAGCACGACACCGGATTTGCGGCGCACGAAGAGTGATTGTTTTAATTCAAGTTCAAGTTCTTTAACGCGCGCCGAAACGGTGGACTGGGTCACGTGCAGCGAGACGGCAGCGCGAATAAAGCTGCCCATCTCGACCACTTCCAGAAATGTCCGCACCAACCCCATATCCATGACTTAACCCCTGAAATGTCTCGGAATTGTCACATAGTATCGATAAAAACGATAATAATGACATAAATAATTCGTTTGCCCGATATATAAATTTTGCCTACGAAGGGTCATGGAAAATGACAGCGCCAACGAGACTTCCCAAGCCGAGTTCCTTCCCCCTCATTCCAGGGACTTGGCATTGGCACCCTGGGCCGGACGCCGGATGTACGCGTCCGGTCACCCAGGGGCCAAAGTGAGGGGTAGCAGTGACGAGTCCGAGGACGGTCACAATCTCGGTGTTGCCGAGACCGCCATGTGGGGGTCTTTCCTGAGCCGCATCATCAAGAAATAACCCGAGCGAGTTTAAGCCCGCTCCATAATTTCGTTGGCAACACGCTCGCCCGACTCCAGGGCCGACTCCATCCCGTAATCGAGGCGCCGGGTGTGCTCGCCTGCGAAGTGAAGCCGTTGCCACGGTTTGATCATGTCGTTGGCAAAGGCGGTAATTTGGCCAGGCTTATAGCTGTGGCGGCACCCGCGTTGTAAGGATTGCTGCCCCCAGGAATGGAATCGATCAACCTTCACCTGGCCTTTGGATGCGGGCCGAAGACGCTCTAGCTCCGAGAGTAAAAACGCCGACGCGCGCGCCGGATCCATCTGCGCGATACGATCAGCCGCGCCCCAGGTCAGCACAAATGTAGCTTTGAACGGCCCCTTGGTCGGCGCGTCTTTCTTGCCCGAATGATTATCATGCACCCAAAACATCCGCAGGGCCGAATCACTGTATACGGATGGATTCAGACCGTCTTGCTGCCAGAAGGGCTCTTTGACGGTGCACCACGCGCGCGCTGTGTCGGTGTAACCCATCTCGTTGATGGCTTGAAAGTGAACGCGATCAAGAGATGGTGTGATCTCCATCAATCGCAGCAAAGAGAACGGCACCGCCGACACCACAAATTTAGCACGTATGCTGGTGCCGTCCAGGCAGCGCATATCGACACCGCCATCATCCATGTGAATCGCCGCAACAAGTTTATTCATCATCACGGGGCGTTTGAGTTGCTTGGACATGACCATCGGCAAAATCGAGGCGCCACCCACGAAATTTTTGGGCCAGGCCTCGACCGGCGCGCCGTCCGCAGTTTTTGCGTCGGTCGATTTTGTCACCAGCGCGCCGCCGATTTGCTCGGACTGAGCGGGGGCGAACTTGGCCTCAAAAGCGCCGCGCACGCCATCATGCATGAGTCCCAAAACGGACGTGTTGTTCATCTCCGTGGTCAATGACACCAAGTCGCGCGCCGCTTTTGATACGCCATTGTTTTCCAACAACTGACTGACGGAGATATCGTTGTTCGCGAACTCGGGGCGCAACCAATCATCAAGTTCTTTCAGGGGATTGAATTTTGCGATCAATCCACCGCTCAGTGCCACCGGAGCAATTTTGCGCTCGGCACCAACGGTTTTGTTGGCGGGATGATCCGCCCAATCCTTGGCGAGCACCGCCTGCCCGCCGATGTGATAGGTGAACGGTAAAATGGGGCGGTCTTCACCCACCATCGGCAAACCCAATCGTCCAATGACGTCGAGCACGCGGGCGTAGGACGGGCCCACTTGGCTGGCACCCAGATCAGGCGCGGTTTCAGAATCCGTCGCGGTCCAGGCACGCCCGCCGATACGCGATGACCCCTCGACCACCACAACATCAAAACCAGCTTCGGTGAGAATCCATGCGGTGTTGAGGCCTGAGAGCCCCGCACCAATCACCACCACATCGGCGGTGTCGACCGCCTTGGCCCGCCCAGTGCGAATCAGTGGGCCAGCGGTGGCGGCTATTGCGGCAGCGCGAATGAGATGGCGGCGCGAGAAAGTCATGATCTCGGATTCCTATTTATTGGCCGCAACAGATGATCGCCCTGCTGCGACTTCGGCAAGAAACGAAGTTTAGACGTCATCGTGTGTTGGTCAACGCCACGCAGCGATGTGATTCGGATGGCGGTCAGACGGGTTCCACCGGTTATTAATGCATAATAACCGGTTATATCGGCCACCGAGTGGACAACTTATTTGACGTGCGTACCGAAATACGAGAGACAAGACAGGGAACGCCGATAGGCGGTCGAGGGAGCTCTGCATGTTGTCGAATCATTTAACCAGACTCATTCTGGCCGCGAGTGTTCAGGCGTTCATCTGCGCCTTCGCGGGTTCAGCGCTGGCCCAACGCACAGCGGAGAATGCGGTCGCCCAAGCCGGCGATGCCTTCGGCTCGGTTGTCGGCAACGAAGTAATTGGGCTCTACACCTCGGCCAGCGCGCGTGGGTTTAACCCCAGCCAAGCAGGGAACTTGCGCATCAATGGTCTATATTTCGACCAAGCCACTGCGCCCAACAATCGCCTGCTGCGCGGATCGACCGTGCATGTGGGCATTAGCGCGCAAGGCTATCCGTTTCCAGCACCCACCGGTGTCGTCGATTTTGAGCTGCGCACGCCCGGTCAAAAACCGATCACCAGTCTCTTGGTAGGGCTTGGCGCAGTGTTGGGGTATTCACGCCCCTTGATCGAAATTGATACGCAGATGCCCGTGATCAAGGATGTGTTAAGCGTCGGGGCAGGATTTAGTTTTGGGCGTAATGCAGCACACCTGGTTGCGGTGCGCGACCGTAACTTCGCGGGCAGCCTTACGGCGCACTGGACCCCCAACGAAAACTTTTCACTAACCCCGTTTTGGAGTGCAACAGATACCCGCGCTGTCGGTGGAGATAGGCCGCGCATTTTTATTGGTGACAATGATGCGCCAAAATACCGCCAGCAAGATCTGTACGCGCCCGATTGGCTATTTTTTGGATTCCAGCTTTTCAATTATGGCGCCATCAGCCAATGGGACATGGCCGATGATTGGAAATTGCAAGCCGGAATTTTCCACTCTGAGAACATTACGCCGCAATCCTTCACCGGCTTTGTGCTGAACACTAATGCGCAAGGGGTCGGGAATTACGCCATCGAAAAATCACCGCGCCGCGCAACGACATCAACCTCGGGCGAAATTCGACTATCGAAAACTTTCGACGAAGATGTGCGTCGCCACACCATCTACATCACCACGCGCGCACGCGACCGCAGCAGCACATCGGGCGGGGGTGACCTTCGCCAATTCGGTCCGGTGTCAATCGTAGCCATCCCTGATCGGCCAGAGCCGACCTTCAACCCTAGCGCCACGAACTTAAGTGAAACGCGGCAAGTCACCGGCGGCCTCGCCTATGAAGGGGTGTGGAGCAAAGTTGGGCAGTTAAGCGTGGCGGTGCAAAAATCAGAATATGAACGTACCCTCACACGGGCCAATGCTATGCCCGTGACGGGGCGAAAATCGCCGTTGCTTTATAACGCAGGCGCAGCAGCATATGTGTCATCGGACATCGCGCTGTTTGCAAGCTACGCATGCGGGCTTGAGGAACTGGGTACCGCACCCGGCAACGCGATCAATCGTGACGAAGCCGTGCCCGCTGAACTGACGCGTCAGATTGACGCTGGCGTGCGCTACACAATTCGACACGGGCTGCAATTGGTGGCCGACGTTTTTGTGATCGACAAGCCTTACTATGGGTTAGATCAGGCCAGGATTTTCCGTCAGTTGGGCGACATTCGGCATAGCGGCGTTGAGTTCTCATTGGCTGGAAACATCACCGATGAAGTGACGCTGGTGGCCGGTGCGGTGGCCCTGCGGCCGCGCATCAGCAGCACTACGGGGCCCAGCGCCAGTAGCTTAACCGAGGTGGGCCCGATCCCGCGCCTGATCCGCATAAACGCGCAGTATCGCCCAAAAGCGGTGCAGGGCTTGGCGTTAGATATGAAAGTTGAGAGCGTCTCATCGCGCTATATCACGGTCAGTAATGCGCACCGCGTTTCAGGCGCGGTCACGCTTGATGCCGGTGTGCGATACACGACCACGATCGCAAATACGCCGGTGAAGTTCCGTCTTCAGGGCCTGAATCTTTCAAATACATTCAGCGTCACGCCTAACGCGTCCGGGCAAATCAACGCCTTCGAATCGCGCCGCGTTGAAGCGAGCATGGCGGCAGATTTTTGAGATCAGAAAAAACCGCCCGCTGAGTTTCAGCGGGCGGTTTATGTGAAAAGCACAGTAGAGAAAAAGTTACTTCTTACTTTTCTTCTTCGAGATTTTTGGTGTGTTCAGGTGGCTATGGGCACCGCTGGCTTTGTGCGCGTGCGACGTGCCGTCGTCGTGCATGTGAATGCCTGAATCGTAGCCTTCCGTCGAATAGGTATCGTCGGGGAATTCAAAGTCGTGGGGCAAGTGGTTGTGCTCGTTGGTCAAAATCCACTGGTACAACGCAGGCTTCATGCGGGCCAATTTGGCCGCGGCGCGGTGGTGGTTTTCTTCCGGGCTCGAGAACGGATCGTGATGGAAGTAGTTGTGC
This sequence comes from Rhodospirillaceae bacterium, assembly GCA_002737725.1. GTDB lineage: Bacteria > Pseudomonadota > Alphaproteobacteria > Rhodospirillales > Rhodospirillaceae. Next base: position 434,180 of record NSIP01000001.1, on the reverse strand, counting down.
AAATCGCCATCGGTGCGGCCAATGGCCAGAATGCCTAGATCAGATTTAAAGCACCCGTGGTTGATGTACGCCGGGCGATAGAAGTAACCGCCCGTGGGCAGATCGCCGAACTGCATCATCCAGCTGGTGCCCCAGATGTGGTAGGCCTCTTCGGCGACGTCGTGATAGCTGATGTTGTCCTGCCAGAAGCCGGGCACCATGCAATACAAGAACGTCATGCCGAAAGTTTTGGGGTCGAGGTGCAGAATTTTCAGCAAGCAGCCAGGGGCCGTTTGCGGGAACAGCGTGGGCACTTGCCAATCCAACCCGTCATACGAGCTGATCATCTTGCGCTGTTGTGACTTGTCGGCATTTTGATGATCAGAGTCAGATTCTTGGAACGACGGCGGACCGAAGTTGTAGAACACCAAGCCTAGCGCGCCTTCGCTGGTGGAAAACGCGGGCAATGAGGTTCCGGCAGGGGCGAAAATGTAGGTACCCTTCTCGCATTTTTTGCCGCCGATCATTATGTGCCCTTCCATAATGAAGAGTTCCATTTCCGAATAGCTAAAGCCCGGCGGCTGCTTGAACCCGGCGTCGTATTGCACCGTCATGGTGCACGAGCCGTTTTCTTTATCCATCGAGAGCATTTTGTATTGAATGCCCTTTCTGAACCCGGGCAGGCCGAGCTTTTTAAAGCCGACGTCGCGATCAACAAACGGTTCAATATGTGGACGAGGCATGGGGGCGGCTCCTTAAAAAATAACTTGAAGCGGGCGACCGTCGCGCGGGCGCACTTCGTTTTTGGGGATCACGCGCTTCAGACCTGCGTGCACATGGAAGCCACGGCTTTGAATACGTTCGAGGAATTCTTTCACCCACTTCTCGCGCTGCGGCGTAAGCGCTTCCTGCTCGGCGACAATTTTTTTGTAGCGGTCAATCTGCTCGGCCAGTTCTTGCTTGATAAAGGCCGCTTCTTCTTTCGTGAACTTCGGGCGGAGATTGCCCTTGATGGTAGTGCTGCCAAGAGTCATGGGAGGGTCCTTCCCTGAGAATGGATCAATCGATTACTTCAACTTACGGCGCGACAGAGCGCTGAGCGCACGCTGTAAAAAAGCTGGCTTTATGACGTAAATCGCAATCACGCCCACCGCTGCAGCCAAGGGCAGCAGGTGATCTGGGTTGGTCATGAAGTGAACAACATTCCACAAAAAGCTCGTGTGCGTGTGATCGCCCGCGTGGGCAAGAACTGGCGCCGCGATGACAGCCGACATGCTCATCGTTAGAGCTGCCAAAAGTGTATGTTTCATGATGCATCCCCCTCTAGTGGTGAGACGTTGAAGGTCACCCCCAAACGTCGTTCCGATGACATTACTATAGCCAAAGTGTCCTTAGCGACACAATGCATTCGTTGTTTGCCGCCCACCGTTTTTTGATTTTTCTCAAGGTGTTGCTATATTATTGTATGCCTTTACACGGGCAAATCACCGCCGACTCGGATGACAGCGCGGCCCATGACGCGGCGGGCCTCAAGCCGGGCGTGCAAATCAGAGGCATTTTCTAAATCCACAACCTCGGAGATCGGGATTTTCCAACGCCCGGTGGCGGCCGCGTCGATGATGGTGTGGTCGGTGGCGCTGCCCGGCATATCTTCAATGGGGGCTAAGTTCATGCCCACAACGCTGATGTTTTTGAAAATTAGCGTCGGGATTGGAACGGGCGCTGGGTAGCTGCCAGCCGTGGCCCCGATATAGACGACCCGACCTAAGGGCGCGGCCAAGCCGATATTTTTTTCTGCATTGGGTCCACCGTTGCCATCAAGGATGACATCGAAGCCTTTGCCTTGCGCGGCCGCCTTTGCGTTGTCAGCCCAATCGGGTTGCAAATAATCGAACACATGGTCCGCGCCAAAGGATTTGGCATAGGCCACTTTCTTAGGCCCACCGCAAAGCCCAACCACTGTGCAGCCTGCATCTTTTGCGATTTGGACCGCCATGATGCCGATGGCCCCGGCGGCCGAATGCACCAGCACGGTTTCGCCTTTTTGTAGATGGCCGGCTTTATAAAGGCCGTGCCAGGCGGTGAACGAACAGCCGCGATAAACACACCCGGTTTTGAGATCAATGCGCGGGTCGAGCTTTAACAGCAATTTCGCTTTGACCAGTGCGTACTCGCCATAACCACCAAACTCAGAGCGCGCAATCACGCGTTGGCCGATCAATGATGCGTCAACGCCTGTGCCCACGGCCGTGATAATGCCGGCTTTCTCAAGGCCCGCAATGAACGGCCAGGTGATCGGCAGAAAATCTATTTTTCCGTCGCGCGCCATGGCATCGAGCGGGTTCATGCCCACGTAAGCCACCCGCATCAGTGCTTGGCCATCACCCGGCGTCGGTACCGCGACGGTTTTGAGTTGCAAAACGCTCGGCGCACCGGGCGCATCGGCCACCATCGCGCGCATCGTGCTGGTCATCAGAACATGCCCCTGGCGCGGAAGCTGACGGCGTTGTCCTCGAACAGATGCATCAGCGCGCCGGAGCCGGGATTGCGCACGATCATCGCCGCCGTCAGGCCTAAACCTGGAATTTCAATTTCCATCATGGGCGAGAACAACTCTGCTCCAATCGAATTGCATGCATCTTGCGCGCGCAAAATCGAGGGCACGCAGAAACTTTGTGCCAAGTAACCAATGTTGGGCGGCACGGCCAAAGGCACCTTGTTCGGGGCGCTATAGTTCTCGGGGTGTGACAGCGCCACTTTCCCTAACTGATGCGCGCCCGCCATGAAGGTCGCCCGCGTTTTGGCCTCGGGCGGGCGGCCCAGGAAATGATTGGTCTCGGGCTTGCCCAAAATATCGTCAATGCGCACTTCCATAGCCAAAACGCGGGTATAAAACGCCAGCGCTTTGTCGCGATGGATAATGCTGTGGGATGTGGTGGCAACTTGGGTAAAGCCCATTTTAGTTTTGCTCAGCCGGTCGACTTCTTTTTTGAGTTTGCCGACCGTGGTGGTTTCATCGCCGGTGAGTTCCACCAGATTGATGGCCAAGCCATCGGGCCCATCGAACAGCACTTCCACCGGCGCACCGGCTTTGGCGCTGACCTCGTAGCCCACGGGCTCGCTCCAGAAATCGTAGCCTTTGGCTTGGAGCACTTTTGTTGTGGCGCGGATATCATCCACATAGAAATTGAGATTCCACAGCCCGCGATAGGTACGGTCGCCTTTGGTCGGAATCACCTTACGATCCGCAGCATTGAACTCAAGCGCCAGCACGCGCCCGACTTTGGGGCCCGTTCCCGGTGCCGCATGAAAGCCAAACATCACGGCTTTGGCCGATGACCCTTTGGGTAGCGCGAAGTGCTTTTCAAAAGCCGAACCCGACCACGTGACAGGTTCAGTGGCATCAAGCCCAATGACATCGCGGTAAAACGCCAGTGCTGTATCAATGCGCGACACCCCTAGAATGGCGGCGGCGAGGGGCGAACTGGCGTTATCGAACGTAAACGCTGACATCAGTTGCACCTGAGAGAAAATAAATATTACGACGAGATCATCAATATAACCAAGACTCTCAAACGATCTCCACCTAAATTAGAGCGAATCAGGACTTCAGACACCCATGAAAGACCTCGCCACCTTCATCGAAATCGACGCCAAGCCAGACGTGGTTTGGCATCATGCTGCGGCGTTTCGCCATTACGCCGATTGGAACCCCTTTATCATCGGCATCGACGGGCACCCCATGGTGGGTGAACGGTTGACGGTGACCATGAAGCTGAAAATCCAAGATGACCGCAACCAAGCCAACCATGTGATCACCCCGACGATTGTGAAGGTCGAGGACGACCACGAAATTCGCTGGGAGCATAGCGCCTGGTTTCCGGGTATGTTGACCATCGAGCACTGGTTTCGCATTACCCAACGCAAAGGCGGCGTGAAGTTCCACCAATGCATGCGCGCCGAAGGGCTGATGACGGCTGTCTTGAAAGACGATTATTTTGCGATGTTCCGCGAAGGCTTCGAGGCCATGAACGCGGCCTTAAAAAAGCGCGTGGAGACTATGGAACCGCCGAAGCTGCGCGCCACGCCCATTGCCAATGATAACGGCGCGCGGGCTCGCGCAGCGGCAGCATTAGCGCGGTCGTTGGGAACTTAAGCCTCTAAAGCAAGCCGCTTAAAGTTAGAATCAGCCACTTGCTCTAAGTTATTTTTTGGTCGCGCCGTTTTTTACGGAAAACCGCATACACTTTTCCGCACGGCGTTCTAAGACGTTGCGATATCGTCTTTGAGCGTGCGCGCGATCAGGAAGAAGTGCACCGCCGACCAGAGGCTGAACACCACAGCCACGCCCAACAGCGCTACACCCAGCGAGTTGACGCCAAAGCGATCTTTCAACACGTCGCTGAGGATGCCGATGGTTTGTGCGCCAAATCCCGAAATCAGATTCACAATCAGCAAATAAAGTGCGGTGGCTGTGGTGCGCATGCGCGGGCCAGCCACGGCTTGCGTAATCCAGTGCTGCGGCCCGCTTTGCATGATGGCGATGAGAATGGGGAAGAACAGCGCGCCAATGGCCAGCAATGGTAAGGGCGTGAGGAACACCAGGAAATAGAACGGCGTGGAGGCCACCATAACGATGCCACACAGCCACGCGTACCAGCGCACATCTTTGCGCGCGAGGCGGTCACCCAACACGCCGCCAATCCACACACCCAAAAACTGCGACACCCCCAATGCAAGCGACAGCCACGCGCCTACTTGCCCGATAGACATATTATGCGTGCGGGTGAAGAACGACGGCGCCCATGACATGAGCCCAAACCACAGGAACGCGAATAATCCAGATGCAATCGCGTTGTGACGAAACGCTGGCCGCGACATTAGTATTTTTAATGTCTCAGTCACACGCACGGGCACAAGCGGAGCGTCGCCCGCCACGGCATCAGAATGACCGCGCAGCGGCTCTGGCAAAAAGAGGAAAACAATAATGGCAATAGCGATCCCCGGCAGCCCGAAGACAAACAGCGTGACACGCCAGCCGTACTCTTGCGCCAACCATGCGCCGCCCATGTAGGCGATAATCACACCCATGGGCGAGCCCAGCGCATACACCGACAATGCAAACGCGCGGCGTGCTTTGGGAAAAATATCAGCAATGATGGCGTGGGATGGCGGTGTGGCGCCTGCTTCGCCCACACCCACCATGACGCGCGCTAAAGCCAATTGTGCGAAATTCTGCGCGAGCCCACACGCCACCGTCATGGCGCTCCAGACCGCTAAGGCAATCGACACGACGCCACGCCGCGAAAACCGATCGGCCAGCCGCGCGATGGGAATGCCCATGAGGGCGTAGAAGACGGAAAACGCGAGGCCCGTAATAAAACCAATTTCCGTATCGCTGAGTTGCAAGTCGGCTTTGATGGAGGGAACCAACACGCCGATCATGTTGCGGTCGCCGTAGTTGAACAGCGAGACTAAGAACAACAAAATTAGCGCCCGGCGGCGCTGGATATCGCCGATGAGCGTCCCCGACATTACCGCAAGTCCTTCTTCAAACTGTGAATTTCTAAAATAGCCGATTATACTCTGGGCGGCGGTGGCGCTAAAGACAAGGCCGCCCGCGCTGCGGTCGGTAGGAGATGACGTCACAGCGCCTCTCCCGTGCGACGGTCATTTCATATAGAGTGTGGCCATTGTCATGGACGTCTGGGGAGCTATGAGATGACCTTTAAAACATTCACCGCTGTGATCGCCTTATCCGTGGGCGCCGCATTAACCCTGCCCAGTTTCGCGGCCGAGCCTGCACCCGCCGCAACCGAAAAACCCGGCAAGCCCGCAGGCGCGGAGAGCAAGCAAAAAACAATGGGACGCTACTCGGGCTGGGAAGGACGCGAGCGCGACCTGGGCCTGGTGATGAACATGGTTGTCAAAACCATGAACGACAACGACGCCTACCAGCACGAAGTGAATGACGCACTGGTGAAGCATCACCTGACCAGCATGCAGTTTTCCAAGAACAAAGGCTTAGTTTCCGAAGCCGTGCAGCACGAAGTTGACACCGAAATGCCGATGCTAAAGCGCGTCGCTAAAATGATTGAGAAATCTGGCGACAAAGAGCTGGCGCTGAAAGCCGTATTTGACCAAACCACCTGCCATTGGCAACTGGTGCTCGATACCGAGACCGCGCCTGGGATGCGCCGTTATCGCAGCCCCTTCGGTCATGTACTGGAACAGACCACGCGGCTAAGCCAGCACGACATCACCGAGAAATGGATTCACGACAACTGGACAACACCGCGCTTTATGGCCTATGCCAAAATCTTGGGCGTGGATCTCGACGTCAGCCCCTGGCAGGACGACGGCATAATTACTGTGAAATTGAGAAATTACACGCCTGCGCCTAAACAAACCTCGGCCGTGACAAACTAACGCCGCATTTTTAATGAAGCTGTAAAGGCCGCTCTGACAAGGAGCGGCCTTTGTGATTCAGGAGTAGATGCCATGCAGGTTGAACGAAACGGCTACACCATCGACGATTCGAAAACACGGCTGGATATTGATGCTCTGCACAGCTTTATCGCGACGTCCTATTGGGTCGAGGGAATTCCGCGCGCAACACGGGAATAATCGATCACCGGGCGGATTGCTTTGGTGTGTATCAGGACAGCACACAAGTTGGCTTTATGCCCGTGGATGGATCGCGCTTCATGGAAATCCGCGATCCGAATGTCTATCAAACGTAAGCAACTTTAGATTTTATGACGCACATCTTGAGCTGCGCGCGCCGCACTCAGCGCACCGTCGACATCGCCGAGCTGGCGCAGAACATAAGTGAGGCGATTCCAAGCCCTAAAGTTGCGCGGGCGCGCACTGACACGCTCATATAAAAGAGAGCGGGCGAGCGTCAGTCCGCCAGCTTTCACCGCGGCCTCGATCAGCATTTCTGCAAAGACATCGCGTTGCGCATGGCTGCCGCCCACCAGATGTACCAAGGAACGAACCGGCTCGAGCGTTTCAACGCAAGACTCGAACTGACCGGTTTGGTAGGCGAACACCGCCGCAGACAAATCACGCGCCACGGCCTTAGACACACTGGCATAGGTATCATCAGTGGTGTCCATATAAGCATCAATGGAACTGAGAAGTTGCTCGGCATGATCGGGCTCAACGGCCGCCAGAGGCATCATGAAATGAGCGTCGACGAAAGCCAATAAGTGCTCGTCCTTACGCCCTTTCACTTTTTCCGCCAAAACCTGCCAGCGATCTCCGACGCTGACACCGGCCATTTCAAGTCGCAGCAATAGCGACGTATCGTTCGCGAGATCAAGATATTCATCCGAAGCTGGATCCCACATCGCGTGATCATAAAGGGCAAGGGCTTGGTCGGAACGCTCCATCTCGTGCAGCACGAGTGCTTGATGCCAAACGAGATGATAGCGAAAATTGTTCCATTGCTTGCCGCCGCCCGTGAGACAGCGCTCAAGCCAGGCCAATCCTGCATCACGTTGATCGCGAATCTCATGAACGTGAGCGACTGCATGTACGGCCCAGGCATCGTTAGGGTTCAGCTCATAGGCCCGCGTAGCGAGACTGAGGGCTTCATCATAGGCCCCGGTTTCTTCCAGCCCGAAGGCGCGCATCGAGAGCATGTATCCATAGGCTGGAAGCTTGTCATGCCAAGCGGGCCAAACGCGGCCGACGGAATTTCGCAAGTTATGCGAATTGCCCATGTAAAAGTGTGTGTAGTGCAGCATCTTCAAGGCCAGAACATCAAGCGGGTGGTCGCGCGCCGCCGCCTCCCACGCGTTGGTGGCCCCTTGAAGATCGAAATGACACCACGATTCCAGCGCCTTCACGTGCAGCCGCTCGCGGGATGTAACCTTGGCAGCGTGGGCTTGCGCGAGTGCGAGTTCTTTTCCCGCACGCGCAGCCAAAGATTTCGCTCCCATCAAGTGAAACAGGTAGCCCTTAAAGCAGTGCGCGAGCACGAAATCAGGATCGAGGGTCATGGTGTCTTTGAGGCGCGGGCCAATATCATTGGCAAATGCGAGATAGGACATGATGGTGGCGTCAAACGCATCGACCGCCGCCTGACTTGCAGCTGTAACTTCAAGCCCGTGCGAATCGCGCATCACGGATTATGGCTTCACGGGTTTACGCTGGCGCAGGTGATCGGTTATGACGCCACCGTATTTCTCGATCCAGGGGATGGGGCGGAATAACTCGGGGTGTTTTGCTTCCACCAGCTTACGCACGCGTCTGGGGGCTTCGTCAATGCTTTGGAATCGTGGACCTTTGGCGCGGTAGAGAACGCTACCGGGCTTTTGGCCCATCAGCATCCAAGGGAACCAATCACCAGAGGATGTGAACACCATATCGGCAGGCGGCATAGGTTGCTTGGCGTCGATCACATCTTTCCACAGCCCATGTAGTGTGGAGGAGTTTGCGCCATGGATGCGCGGGCCTGCCGATTCCAACGGCCATTGCTCGGGCGTGAACGGGTTGACCATGTCGAGTTTTTGGCCGCGTTCGACCCACACATGACCGCCGCCTATCGTCCACGTAAAATCAAACGACGAGGTACCCAGTGGTGAAGCGTTCTCGCGGGGCAAAGTACGGAAGCCAGTTTCATCAGCGATGAACTCGGTGGGGCCTTCACGATAGTGCATGGGCTCGACGGTACGGCCATTGAGCGGATTGAGAATTGTCTCGGCGATTTTGCCCGTGGCTGGGTCGGTAAACACCGCGCCTTCCCACATGGTCACGCTGAATTTTTTATCGCCCGTTTGCTTGACGCGCCGCAAATTCAGGCAATCGACATTGACGAGGGTGAGCCCCTTTTCGCCATGGGGCATGAGATCAATCGTGCCCGAAAACCAATACCAGGCATCGCCGTCATTGGCCCGCGCACGGAGTTTCAAGTACGCGACGGTCTCAGCCCATCGGTCGGGGAACAGTTCACCCGCGCCCGGCGAGGGTGTGTCCGCGAAAGTACAAGAGGTGGCAAGCGCCGCCACACCCCCGAGAAGAAGAGCACTGCGGCGTTGTATCCTCATGTTTGATTCGCCCTATTTCGACGCGTCCGCTTTTTGCGTCGGGTCGTCTTGCATGGGCAGGCCCCAGTTGGGGTTGAACTCGTTCTTGGTGCCGATCCCCAGCGACGAAATGTCCATAATAAAAGTTTTGATCCCGCTCATGAAGCGTTCGCCGGTCGAGCGCGCAAATACCATTTTTTTGCCGTCGGGTGACACTGCCGGGAAGCCATCGAACTTGTCATTGAAGGTGAGCCTTTTCGGTGGCGTGCCAGCGAGATCACCCAAAAATACTTCCCAGTTGTTGGTTTTCAGGTCAGCGACACGCACAAACACGTAGTGTCTTCCATCGGGCGCGGGGAACGGGGCCCAATTCATATCCTGGTCGTAGGTATGGCGGCGCCAATCAGTGCCGTCGGTTTTAATGGTGAACATCGTCATGGGCGTCGGGCGCACCTTTCCGTACTCGCTTGCCCGCCACGCGCGGAACATAATGCGATCATCGCCGGGCATGAAGAACGGCGCGCCTTCTTGCCAGTCGGGCGTATTGGTGAGGCGGCGCTCGCCGGTGCCATCGGCGTTCATAATCCACAAATCCATTTTGCCGTCGATCTGACGACCAAACACGATTTTCTTGCTGTTGTGTGAGACGGACACTTCGGCTTCGTAATTCTTATTGTTGGTCAGGCGCTTGCGATTCTTGCCATCCAAATCGGCGATATAAAGTTCAGAGCCTTGAGGGTAGTCGTTGGAGTCCGACCAATTGCCCACGAGCATGTCGGTATGGTCGCGTGTGGAGGTAAAGATCACACGCTTGTTGTCGGGGAAAATATACGAGCACGCATCTTGGCCGTCGTCATTCACGCGCCAGGTTTTTTTGCCGTCGTCAGAGAAAATCCACGTCAGCGCACCTGCCGTGCCCATGGAGGTTTTTTTAGCATCGGGATCGCGCGTTTGTGCAATCAGGTGCTTCGAGTCCGGGCCGTAATAGGCTTCGGCCGCTTCGGGGATATTGGGGATCATGTAGTTGGACAACTCAGTGCCCGTCATGATCGGCGCCAAAGCAGTGATACGCTGTTTCATGGTCATGCCCGCCAGGGGGTTGGGCGAGTTCGTCTTCATGTCGGCACAAGCCCCCAGCGCTAAAGCTATGGCCGACAGAAGCGCTAATTTTAAGGATCGCATGCGTGTTCTCCCCAGAACGTCAAAATATTAGGTGATGACAATGCATAATCATCAGTTTTGCAATGGTCTTGGTGAAACATAATGAGAAAACCATTCCAAGTTGACCTGTTGAGTTACAGTAACGATGGATTAAAGTGAGTTGATCAGTGGGGGAGAACAAACATGCGCGCATTCGTTTTGCTTTCGTTGGTTTTGATGCTTGCGGGGCACGCAAACGCCGCCGAACAAAAAGCCGGCGATACGTTCAAAGATTGTGAAACCTGCCCCGAGATGGTAGTGATACCAATCGGCAAAGCCATGTTGGGCGCCGAGCCCTGGGACCAAGACATGAAAGCCGGATGGGGGCGCTTGCGTGAAGTGAGCATCAGCTATTCGTTTGCTGTGGCAAAAACAGAAACCACGCGCGCGCTGTATCGGCAATTTGTAAAAGAGACAAAGTACGTCAGCCCAACAACATCGTGCAACACCTGGGGCTTTAACAAAATTCTTGGCCAGACCGAGGGATACACCTGGGACAACCCCGGCCAAGCGCAACGTGATGATGCGCCGGTGGTATGCGTGGGTTGGGAAGATGCCACTGCGTTCGTGAAATGGCTGGGCAAAAAAACTGGTAAGCCGTATCGCCTGCTCTCATCGACCGAATTTGAGTACGCTACGCGCGCCGGAACACGCGGGCCGTGGTTCTGGGGCCCAGACAACACCAAGGCCTGCGAGTACGCCAACGTTGGCGACGATACCTATCGGCGGCTCTACAGCTACGGCCCCGTGTTTGCTTGCAATGACAATTGGGAGCGCTTAGCACCCGTAGGGTCCTTCAAGCCCAATGCCTGGGGTTTGCACGATATGCTGGGCAACGCCTGGGAGTGGAGCGAAGACTGCTTTCATGCCGACATGAGCAACGTGCCGACCGATGGCAGTGCTTGGATGGCCGAGGACGGCGGTGACTGCACCGCACGCACACCACGCGGTGGCGCTTGGGCCTCGGGCACTGACTGGCTGAAAGCCATCAGCCAAAGCAAAGACCCGGCAGTGTATCACAGCCAGTTGCTGGGCTTTCGCGTGGCGCAGACGCTGGCAAAATAAATCGCTGCCGTCGCAATCAAATCTTTTCGAGAATCTCGAAGGCCGCGCGTTCGCCCGATTCCAACGCACCCTCAAGGCCGCGCGTTGAATCTGAGGTATGTTCACCGGCGAAATGTAGGTTGCCGGCGGGCTTGGCCATGGCGCCCTTGAATTTTGCGATCATGTCCGGACGCCAATAGGCGTACATACCGCCCGCATAAGGATCGTTCACCCAACTCCAGGCGCGCTCGACTTTCACTTGGCCCTTGGTCGAAGGGCGTTGTTTCGCGAGTTCTTCAATATAAGCCGCACCGCCCGCCTCAAGGCTCATGCGGCTGAGGCGCATGGCTTGCTTGCCGGTGAGAAATGCATAAAGCCCAATGACATCTTGGCCTTCGCGCATGGCCGAGACGCGACCGACGAGCCCGTCGGACCACATGCCCGCAGGCATGTTATCGGCTTCCCAGAACTTGCCCTTCACCGACAGAAAGGCATGCCAGCACGTGCCATAAGGCAGCGTATTCACCGCTTCGGCTTGAGCCCCTGTGAGGCCGGGCTCGATTGCCACAAACCGCAGCGCCGAGAAAGGCAACGTCATGAGAACTGCCTTGCCCTTGAACGTGCGCCCGTCGGCGGCAATGACTTGGGCCCCCTTGGCGTCGCTGCGCACCGCAGCAATCGGCGTTTTGAGAAAGAGGTCGCCCTTCAGCGACTTGGCCATAGCCTTAGGCAAGCTTTGATTGCCGCCTTCGATATCCCAAAATTGTGGGCTTCCACCGAGCGCTTGGCTTTTGGCGAAGTTCCAAACGTGGAACATATGCACCGACGATAGATCAAACGGTGTGTGGCCGTAGCCAGGATTGCCGCCCAAGCCGAGTGCAATGGCGGCGTCAGAGTGACCTTTGGATTTAAACAAATCATACAGCGACGTGTCGTCTTTGGTGATTTTGGGTTCGGGCCATGATTCCAAATCCTCGAACGTTTTGTAGCGATCAAGCATTTGAAAGCGAAAACCATCGGGCGTGATTTTTTTATCATCGCCCTGAAACGGATTGAGCGTATGAGCGGCCCAATCTTTGCGCAGAATATTCTGGCTGTTGACGTTGTAGACCGATGAGAACACCTCAGGCCGTCCACCACCCACTTCGCCGCTACGCTTTATGCCGAACCGGTCGCACCAATCTAGAAAACGTGCATACATCGCGCCCACCGAACCACCGCCGGCTTCAGGGGCGCCAGGAAGATCGGTCATGGTATAGCAGCGCCCGCCGACACGGTCTTTGGCTTCGGCCACGACGACAGACTTGCCCTGCTCCTCCAAAATGCATGCGGCGATCAACCCCGACAAACCCGCACCGACGATAATCACGTCGGCTTCTTTGGTGGCGGCATGCACGGGGCGCGTCGATATGGCCGAGGTTGCGAGCGCTGCAGCACCCATGAGTTTCAATGATGTGCGGCGGGGAAGAACTATTTTGGTCATCGCAAACTCCAAGGGCGAAAATTAGCCGCCCGACCCAGCTTGTTGAATCACAACGCGCGTGCCGTCGGGCGAGAGAACCGTACCCTCATCTCCCACCACGCCTGTGCCGCCGGTGCCATTCAGCGCCGAGGGCGGTGTGATGATGCGAACGCCCGGCAAATCCTTCAGCTTGGCAAAAGTTGCCACGATGTCTTTGACCTTAATCACCATCATCGTATCGCCCGATTTTGTTGCTTGATCAGGCGAACGATCTAATGCCGCGAGTTGTTGGCCGGTGGCCCCCATCAGGCCAATCAGTGGGTCGTCGGTTTTGCTGGGCTCGAGAATCACAAAATGAGCCCGCGCATCTTTTTTCAGCTTCAAAGTTTTGGTCATCTCCTCGCCGCCTAAGGACGGGTTATCAAAGCGCACTTTGTACCCCAGCGCGTCGACCCAAAACGCTTTGGCTTTGGCGACATCGCCCGTGAACAATGTCACACGGTGAATTTGTCCGCCGTCATAAATGGCGGTGTAGGTGGAATCTAAATCCCGCGCGACGCGAAAGCCGAAGTAATTCAAACGCCGCTCGGCGGGGTCTTTGCCGGGCCAGGCAATGCGATTGCGCTCAGGCGCGCTCATCCATCCGCCGCCGCGTGTTTCGCGCGCATCGCATCCACCTTCCCAATTCCATGCCCGACCGTCGCGGGGGCGGCCTTGGTGGGAGCCAGCATAACAGTCCGCTGCCCATTCCCACACGTTGCCAACCATGTCGTAGAGACCAAATTGATTGGGCTTGAATTTGCCCACGGGCGCTTGCTCGGCATAGCCGTCTTTGCACGGAGAGAAGCTCCACGCGAAGGGATATTTTTCTTTGCTGGTAATGTCGAAGGTGTTGGCGTAATCGCAAGCTTGGTCGGTGTCGTCGCCCCAGAAGCGCGATGTGCTGGTGCCCGCGCGCGCGGCGTATTCCCACTCGGCGGTCGTCGGCAACCGATACGCCTTGCCGGTTTTTTTGCTCAGCCACGTCAAAAATACTTGCGCGTCATTCCAACTGACGCACCCGACAGGATGCTCAGGGAGTGGGCGTGCAGGCTGATAGGGGTTTTCCCAAGTGGCGTCGTCTTTATCGACAAACTCGTTGTCCCACACACGACAGGCTTTTTTCGGCGGCTGATAGCCGGTTTCGCGCACGAATTCTTTGTATTGCCCAAACGTGACTTCAGTGCGGCCCATGAGAAAACCACGCGCGATTTTGATTTTTGCTTGGGGCGCTTCACCGCGGCTCACATCGACATCGTCAGTTTCAGGCGTGCTGCCGATCATGAATTCGCCAGGCGCGATAGCAACTAAATCAGGGCACGTGGGGCAATCCTTTACCACCGCGCCGGGTTTCAACGCTGCTTCAGGCTTGTCTTGCGCTATCACCGGAGCCGCCAGCACGCAGAGCAGAATGATCAGCCGTTTCATTTCGCTTCTCCTTCGGCGACATCGCGCGCGAGCCTGAAACCAATGTAGGTCGTGTGTGTTTTAGCGTCTGCACTTTGGCGTTTGGCCGAACGTACATCAGCCGGACGGCTGGTCCACGACCCACCACGCAGGCCGCGCGTTTCGCAACCTCCTTGCCACACCCAGGCTTTTTGATTGGGCGGGCGGCCCCAGTAGCTGGCGGTGTAGCAATCTTCCACCCACTCGGTCACGTTACCAATCATGTCATACAAACCGAACGCATTGGGCTTGTATGACGCCACCACCGCAAGATCGGCTGCGCCGTCTTTGCAGCGCGCATAGGGCCATGGAAATGGGTAAGAGACCTGAGATGTCACATCGTAGACGTTGCCGTTCTCGCAGGCGAGCGAGATCGACACGCCCTCAAAAGAATTAACTCCGAAATAGCGTGGCGCGGTGCTGCCAGCGCGTGCGGCGTATTCCCACTCGGACTCAGACGGCAGGCGATATGACTTGCCGGTTTTTTTACTCAGCCATGCGGCGTAGGCTTTAGCATCAATCCAGCTCACGCACGTCACCGGAAAATCGGGCTTGGGGGATTTACGCACGCCATCACCACGCCAATCGCTTTTGGCATCAACAATCCAACGATCGTTCCACAAGCGGCAACCGGAATCGGGTTTATAGCCAGACTCGCGGGTGAAATCAGCGTACTGGGCGGTGGTGACTTCCGTTTTGCCCATCGCAAACGTCTTTTCAATTTTCACAGGAAGCTGGAAATATTCGCCGCTCTCGGTGTCGATTTCCTCCGAGCCCCCTGGCGTGCCCATGGTGAATTGGCCTGCTGGCACCACAACCATTTCAGGGCAGGTTGGGCAGTCGCGAATCATTTTTGCTGGTACGGCCACAACCGCAGCGTCTTCGGCGCCAAGCGCACCACTGCCTGCACCGATACAAAGCAAAATCCCCAACGCGAACGATCTCATTTCTGTTCCTCCACCGTCAGGTCACGCGCGATACGAAAGCCACCGAAATCGAACCGATCTAATGCTGCGGCGTCCCCGTGATAACCAGGACGCGCGCGTTCAACCGAGGTGAACCAGCCGCCGCCGCGCTGAATAACGCGCTTACAGCCGCCTTCCCACACCCAGGCCGTGCCGTCGCTGGGGCGACCGATGTGGCTTTTTGTCGCGCAATCTTCGGCCCATTCCCACACGTTACCGATCATATCGTAGATGCCGAATTTGTTGGGCTTGAGCGAACCGACAGGCGCCACGTCGGCAAAGCCGTCCATGCACATCGCATGAGCCCAAGCCAGCGGCGTTTTCTTCAGAGTGGTGATGTCGTAGACGTTGGCGGTTTTGCAGCTATTCTCGTCCGGGCCCCACGGATAAATGCCTGATGATCCGGCGCGCGCGGCGTATTCCCATTCGGCTTCCGTGGGCAGGCGGTACGGTTTGCCGGTTTTTGCCGCAAGCCAGGCGATATAATCTTTGCTTTCAAACCAATTGACGCAACTGATGGGATGATTGGGCTGAGGCTGTTCAGGCACGCCCGGCTTGCGCCAGGTACGATTGCGATCGTCATCATAACGACCTTTGGTTTTGTTCCACACGCGGCACAAGCCGACCGACTCGAAATTCTTTTCGCGTGCATAAACCTCGAACTCGGCGCGGGTGACTTCATATCTACCCATGAAAAACGGTTTGGGAATCGTCATGGGCACCGGCGGTGCTTCACCAGTTTCGTTATTGGCCACTTGGCTTTTGGGTGTGCCCATGCGGAATTTTCCTGCGGGGACAACGACCAGATCGGGGCATGTGGGGCAATCTTTCACTACGCTTCCGGCGGCGGGCGCGGCCAGAGTTGGTGGCGCAAGCATGGCGACTAAGATCAGGGTGATTGAGCTGAGACGAAAAATCACGTGATCATTCCTTCTCAATTCTCGCCGGACTCAAGATCGCGTGCCACGCGAAAGCCCAAGAATGAATAACGATCATCGGGTGGATCGCCAGCGGGGAAAGCAACACGACTGCGGTCGGGCGCGCTCATCCAGCCACCTCCCCGCAAGCCACGATCAGAACACCCCTCCCACGTCCAGGCACGCTGATCTTTCGGGCGACCAATTTTTGATGTGGTGAAGCAATCAGCGACCCATTCCCACACATTGCCCACGACGTCTTGAAGCCCCAAGGCATTCGGCAACAACGAACCCACGGGGGCGACATCGGGAAATCCATCGGCACACCCAACATGTGTCCATGACAACGGATAGGCGCGACGCGCTGTGAGGTCATAGGTGTTGGCGTAGGCGCATCCTTCCGAGGCGTCATCGCTCCAAAATCTTTTTTTGTTCGATCCTGCGCGCGCGGCGTACTCCCACTCGACTTCGCTGGGCAAACGGTAACGCTTTCCCGTTTGCTTGCTCAGCCACTGCGTATAGGCCAGGGCATCATCCCAGCTGACGCATGTCACGGGGTGATCATCGCGCGCCGTTGAAAGCAAGCCAGGGTCGTTCCAATTGCGTTTGGGCACGTCTGAGAACCGCCGCCCAACCTGATCCCAGATCCGGCAGAATTTCGTCTCGGGATCGTAGCCGGCATCCATCACAAATGCCGCATATTGGGCGCGGGTCACTTCCGTGCGGCCCATGGCAAATGACTGGCTGATATTGATTTTGATTTGGCCTGCTTCGGCGCGGCCACGCCCAACCTTGTCGAGCTCGAAGGCACTTGGATGGGTGCCAAACATGAATGACCCAGAGGGAATGACGATCACCTCGGGGCAGGTGGGACAATCCTGAATCGCTTTTTGGGCCTGCGCAGGCGTCTGCATCGACGCCACACTTGCGCACACCATCATGAGCGTTGTGATTAAGATTGAACGCGCCATGCCCTCTTCCCCTGGTTCAGTCTAGACAGAGGAAGAACGGCGCGAAAGGTCTAAAAACAATGACTTAGGCGTGTATCAGGCGACACTGAAGCCTGCGCTCTTCAGCGGAAGCTTGCGAATCCGCTGACCTGTGGCCGCAAATACCGCATTGGCAATGGCAGGCGCCACCGCTGGAACCGAGGTTTCGCCGACGCCGCCGGGCTTACCGCTACTGGGAATTAGATGAATCTCCATCTCGGGCGTATTGGCCAAGATCGGCATGGGGTAATCGGTAAAGTTGCTTTGCTTGACAGCGCCCTTCTCGATCGTGATTTCGTCCCACAATGCGGCCGAATAGCCATAGACCATGCCGCTTTCGAGCTGAGCAATCACATTGCTGGGCTCGATCAGCGTTCCGCAATCGGCCACACACGTAATTTTTTTCACGCGTAACTCGCCGTTCTTGACGGCCACATGCGCGACCTGAGCCACGACGGCGCCAAACCCGGGTGTGAACGCCAAGCCCATGCCTTCGCCTGCAGGTAACTTCGTGCCCCAGCCAGATTTTTCCTTCAGCAACTTCAGAACCGCCAATTCGCGTGCCTTGTCTTTCAGCATGGTCATGCGGAATTCGAAGGCATCTTTACCCGCCAGCACCGCCATTTCGTCGATCATGCTTTCCGAGGTAAAGCCATGTTGCGAACCGGCCACCGAGCGCCAGAAGCCAACGGGCACATTGGGGTTTTTCTCGACATACTCCATGTCCGTATTCGGCACGCCGTACACCGGATTAATCGCCCCGCCGATGGAGGTGAAATCTACAGGCGCTGGGCGTTTCTGAAACGCCAACATCGATTGCCCGGCGATCTTGGCGCTGAGCGCAATGAGGTTACCGTCTTTATCCAGCGCGCCGCGTACCCGCGAAACATAGGCCGGGCGATAATAATCGTGTTGGATATCTTCTTCACGCGTCCAATACAGGCGAACCGGCCGCCCTTTGACCGCTAACGCGATCTGCAGAACTTGACGCGTGAAATCGAGTTCCCACTTCCGCCCAAAACCGCCGCCCGCAAACGTGTTTTGTAACGTCACTTTGTCGGCCGACAGCCCGGTCATTTTGACCGCTAATTCATGCGACGCTGTTTGATTTTGGGCAGGCGACCACAGCATGCATGAGTTGTCAGTCACGAAAGCTGTCGACGACATCGGCTCCATGCAGGCGTGGGCCAG
Organism: Rhodospirillaceae bacterium; assembly: GCA_002737725.1. Classification (GTDB taxonomy): domain Bacteria; phylum Pseudomonadota; class Alphaproteobacteria; order Rhodospirillales; family Rhodospirillaceae. Next base: position 415,913 of record NSIP01000001.1, on the reverse strand, counting down.
TAAGGGGACTTCGTAAATCGCCTCAAGTGTTTTTGCGGCTGTCTTGAAAGCTTCAGGCACATCGCCTTTTTTGAAGGGCGCGACCGGCTTGCCAGTCTCTTCAAGGGCTGCGCGCAAATCACGCGAGTGTTGCGCCGAGCTAAAATTCTCACCGCCCTTGGAATCCCACTCAATCTTGGCGGCATCAAGTGCCTTTTTAGCTTGGTAGAAATTTTCAGCCACCGCCGCCAACCCACCCGTGCCCGAGCCATTGTCGATGTCGACCACACCCACGACACCCTTCACCGCCAGTGCAGCGGCGCGGTCGTAAGACTTCACTTGACCGCCGAAGACCGGCGAGGTGGTGAGCGTAGCAACCAACAAACCTTCAGCGGCAATATCGGCACCATAGTGAGCGCTGCCATCAACTTTGGCAGGCGTGTCTTTGCGCGTGAAATCTTTGCCAATGAGTTTCCAGGTTGTGGGGTCTTTCAATTTCGGCTCGGCTGGAACCGGCAACTTGGCCGCAGCCGCAGCAACAGCACCGAACGTCACGCTGCGCTTCGACGCGTCGTGATAAATTTTGCCGTTTTCAGCGCGGCATTGGTCGGGCTTCACACCCCATTGCTTCGCGGCAGCCGACACCAGCATTTCACGGCCTTGGGCGCCGGTTTTCAACAGCACCGGCATATAGCCAACAATGGCGTCGGAGTTGCCCGTGCTTTGGCGTTTTTTAGCCGGGTTCGCAAAGGCCATATTGGCCGTGGCCAGATTAATCTCGACGCGGCTGAAATCTGCTTCGAGCTCTTCGCACAAGATTTTCGGCAAGCTCGTATAGACGCCTTGACCAAACTCGATTCCTGGCACCACGACAGACACAACATCATCGGGTGTGATTTTCACATAGGCACTTAAGTACGCCGCCCCCTCACCTTTGGCCGCGGCCGAGCGCGTGGTCGGCAGCGTCATGGCCAGCGTTAGCCCGCCTGCGGTCGTTCCCATAAATCCCCGGCGACTTTGTGCCTGAAGGGTAAGGTTTGGGTTGGAGATCTTATTCATGACGTCCCTCCGGAAAGATTAAATACAGTGCGCTGAGCCAATTAGCCGACCCTAGCATAGGCCCCCCGGCTGACCCAAGATGGCCAATGCGTCGTGTGCGCTCTGAGGGCATGGCGGTTTCAGGCGGTTTGGAGCCGTTTTTTGCCACGATCTACTTTGTTTCAAGTTCAATGGCCTCAAAATTAATCGAGATGCCTTCGCCCCGCGTGGCGTAATTTTTGACGCGCGGCGAAAGGCCGGTGATGGTCGAAAACTCCACCAACCACAAAGCCACACCCACTTTATTGAATTCCGCCATAACGTTTTGCATCAGTTTGTCGCGCTTGATGGGGTCCATCTCGGTGCGCGTGGCATCAATCAATGGCATCATCCCCGGTTCGCAAAAGAAGGGCGCGTTATAGCCGCAGGAAAATTGATCAACAGCGCGGATGGGATCACCGATTCCGATGCTGAGCCAGCCGTTGGAGAACGCATCGAAGCCTTCCCAATCGCCGTTGAAAAGCCGCCGCGCATAATCAGGGAACGTCATCGAGCGAAGCTCGACGTTCACGCCAATCGCGCCTAAGTCCTGAGCAACCTTTTGAAAAATCGTCGTATCGTTGGGAAGCAAGCCGCCGTAAACGAGAATCGAAAGATTGAAGCCGTTGGGGTAGCCCGCCTCACTTAACAACGCCTTGGCTTTGGCTGGATCGTACGCATACGGCTTGAGATTCGAATTATAGCCTGGGATACCGGGCACCGTTCCTTGGCTGGCCACACGCGTCGTCCCCGCCAGAATTGTGGCAACGATGGTTTCTTTGTCGACAGCATAATTCAAAGCTAGGCGCACGCGCACATCTTTCAAGGGCGCGGCATCATCACGCACAGTGCGAAAGGCAACCGCAAGCACGCTGGGAATGGGCACAATACGTGTGGTGTAGCCGGCAGCTTTGATTTCTTCGAGATCGTCCGGGCCCAAACCCAGCGCAACGTCAACCCGGCCCGACAACAGCGCTTTAATGCGAGCCGTGGCATCAGTGATGGTGTTGGTCTCGATGACATCGATTTGCTTTGATTTGCGCCACGAGGTCGGCACAGCTTCAAGGCGATACCCGGCCGCGCCCCATTTTACGACCCTAAAAGGGCCGGTGCCGATAGGGTTTTTCGCAAAAACCTCTGGCCCCATCTCGGCCCAGGCTTTGGGCGCAGGGATCGGCACCAGGCTCAGTCGCCGGGCCAATAAAGGATCGGGCTTGGCGGTGACAATCTCTAACGTTGTGGCATCGCGCGCGCGGGCCCCGACAATGCCGGGAATATCGAGCAGGCGCGGAAAGCGCCGAGTCGGATCGATCAAACTGTTGATCGCAGCAGCAGCAGCAGCAGCATCGAAAACTTCACCGTTCGAGAACACCACGCCCGTGCGTAGCTTAAAGATCCACGTCGTATCGTTTTCGATGGTCCAAGATTCTGCCAAGCTCGGGCTTAAATCACCCCCCGGCGTGATGATGGTGAGGTTGTCGTAAATCGCCCAACGGATCATACCGCCTTCATCTCGGGAATATGGCGCGCCGAACGTAATCGCCGGAGAAATCATGGCGATGCGCAAGGTCTTGGCTGAGGCCGTATCGCCGAGGCTGAGCGATAGTAGGCCGACAGCAGCAATACGCAAGATCATCGTCATCGGGTTCATGGTAATAAAACCGGAGCATGGGTTTTGACGGCGCATAATCTTTGACGCACGGCGGGCCGTGGCTCCTGTTCGGCGCCATGTTCGTAAGCAACAATATGGAGCGTGGGCGAAAACGCGTCCAGCAATTCACCAGGTCGCAGCAGAAAATCGGGATTGCGCGGACGACCCAAAAGTTCGTTGCCTTGCCCAAACGTTTCGATGACCAGCACACCCTCCTCGTTGAGTGCGCTGATGTAGTGCATAAAGTGTGGGCGATGGAGATAGTTGGTAACGATGATGGCATCGAACGTCCGCCCTATGAATGGCCAGGTCCCGGTTTCCAGATCCACCGCCTGAATAAGTACGCCCGAATCGGACTTCAGGTCCGCAAGCCCTGAAATATCAATGTCTGTCGCCAGCACCCCAAAGCCGAGCGCGCGCAAAGCTCGCGTATGGCGCCCATGACCGGCAGCAACGTCGAGAATGGTGCCGCCAGGAGCAATGAGCGCTGCAAAGCGCAACACCCAGGGCGAAGGCGCGAGAGTGGCATCGGTCGGGCGATCAAAACTGGGCATGGGCGGATTGAAGACTGAAATCGTCTCGACGGGAACCCAAAAAGCAGAACCTTCTCCATGCATTGCCTTTATGTGGCTTTGCCTCTGCGAAAGAGTCGACCCCCGATCAAGCTCCCGCTACGATCTTAGCCAAGACATATGGGGAATGATCATTAATACAATTTTTCGCTGCCTGACGCTCGCGGCGCTGTCGATACTGATGGCCAGTTGCGCGACCAAAGCCCCCGCGCCACCCACAGCAATCGATATCGACGCGAAAGCCATGGCCATTCACGAGCGTGTCATCACGTTTGACGCCGAAATGGACATCCCGCTGGATTTTATGACCGGAGATAAGGACGCTGGTAAAGACACCAAGATGCAAGTGGACTTGCCCAAGATGGACGCAGGCAAGCTGGACGGGGCGGCGTTTGTGTTATTCGCATTGCAAAATAAGCGCACACCCGAGAATTACGCCAAGGCGCGTAAAGAAATGGACACCAAACTGGCGGCTATTGAAAAAATGCTGAGCACATACCCTGATCGCATTGAGCTGGCGAGACGCGCAGATGATATGCCGCGAATTGTCAAAAGCGGAAAACACTTTGTCGTGTTGTCCATCGTCAACGCTTACCCCTACGGCGAAGATACAAAATGGTTGAGTGCGTTGTACCAACTTGGCTTGCGTATGGTGGCTTTCAATCATGCGGGCAACAACCAATTCGCCGACAGTAACCGGCCCCAAGAGAAAAACGGCGACAAGGATGGCGAGCACAGCGGCCTCACGTCCTTGGGCAAACAAGCTGTGGCCGAGATGAACCGCTTAGGGATCATCGTCGATGTGTCGCAAATCTCGAGCCAGGCTTTGATGCAGGCGGTCACATTGTCCAAAGCCCCCGTAGTAGCTTCGCACGTCGGTGTGAAGGCCAAAGTAGACACCTCGCGCAACCTCTCGGATGCAGAAATAAAGGCCATCGCTGCCAAAGGTGGGGTTGTGCACATTGTCGCGTTCCCGAGCTACCTCAAGAGTGCGTCGAAAGAACAACAAGATGACTTGGCCGCGATTGAAAAGAGTTTCGACCTTAAGACCTTCACCGATGCAGGAGCGAAACTGCCCAAAGAAAAAATGCCTGAGTTCATGAAGGCCATGACCGGCTACCGTGAACGCTGGGCCAACGCCGGGGCCACGGTGGTCGATTTGGCTGATTCCATTGACTACGCCGTGAAACTGATTGGGATCGATCATGTCGGCGTCTCGACCGATATGGAACACAGCGGCGGGGTCATCGGCTACAAAACCGCTGCCGAAGCGGCGGGCCTGACCAAAGAACTGGTCAAGCGCGGCTACTCCGAGCGCGATATCGGCAAAATTTGGAGCGGCAATTTCCTGCGCGCCTGGAAAGCAGTCGAAAAAATGGCCGAGAAGTAAGGTTTAGACCCCTTCACTGCTCATATTTTCCAGATTTGACGGCCCGGCGACACGGTTCTAAGAACGACGATAGAATAGGTGACGTTTCCAGGAGTTTGTGCGCGTGGCTGACGGTCGTTCTCAAGCCTCCACTGACGATGAGATTTTAGCGCTGGCGGCCGATTTTCCCGCCGCGTCTGAAGAAGCTTGGCTGAAACTGATCGAGAAGGTGCTGGCCGGTGCCCCCTTCGACAAAAAGCTGGTCAGCCGCACCTACGACGGCATTTCCATCAAACCACTTTATACGAAAGCCGACTGGCACGCCGACGATGGGTTTCCCGGTGGCGCGCCCTACACGCGCGGCACATCGGCTTTGGGCACCTCGCAAAGCGGCTGGGACATTCGCCAAGTCCATGGCCATCCCGACCCTGAGATCGCTAACCAGCAGATTTTGGAAGATCTTGAGGGCGGAGCAACCTCGATCATCTTGAGGGTCGACCCCTCCGGGGCCAATGGCGTAGCTGTGCGTTCGCTGAAAGATTTTGAAACCGTGCTAAAGGGCGTTCTGCTTGACCTGGCACCCATCGTGCTGGAACCCAATGGCCCATCGGTGCCGTTGTCGGCGGTGTTCATGCACATGATGACGGCGCGCGGACTGAAACCTGATCAGGTGTGCTTCAATTTGGGCACTGATCCGTTGGGCACATTTGCAGCAGCGGGCAAACTGATTGTGCCCATGGATGTGGTGCTGGCGCGTATGTCCGACACAACGGCGTATGTGGCCAAAACGTATCCGCATGCCCGAGCGCTGAACGTCAAATCGATTGTGTATCACTCAGCCGGTGCCGCCGAGGCCCAGGAGTTGGGCTGCGTCATGGCCACAGCCGTGGAGTATTTGCGCGCCGTGGTTAAAACGGGCCTGGATATCGATGCGGCCTGCGGACAAATGGCTTTCACGCTGGCCGCCGATGCCGACTTGTTCATGACGGTAGCAAAAATTCGAGCTGCCCGAAAATTGTGGGGTCGCGTTGCCGAAGCCTGCGGCGCCAGCCCTGAAAAACGCACCGCACCCATTACCGCGCTGACCGCCCCGCGTATGATGAGCCAGCGCGACCCGTGGGTGAATATTTTGCGCACCACCATGGCCTGCTTTGGCGCTGGCATCGCCGGTGCCGATGCGGTTGCGGTTTTACCTTTCGACAGCGCTTTGGGCCACCCGCGCGAGTTGGGGCGGCGGATCGCACGCAATACGCAGATCATCCTGCAAGAAGAAACCGGCGCCAACAAAGTGGTCGACGCTGCAGGTGGCGCTTATTTATTTGAAACATTGACAGACAAAGTGTCAGAAGCAGCCTGGGCCTTCTTCCAAGACATCGAACGCGCCGGGGGTATGGCCAAGGCGTTGATGTCGGGGTTCATCGGACAGAAAATTGCCACCGTACAAACTGAGCGCGCTAAAAATATTGCACGCCGCAAAGATGCGCTGACGGGCGTGAGTGAATTTCCCAACGTTTACGAACCAACCACCGCTGCCGATCACCCTGACGTTGCGAGCATTTTGAAAAAGCGCGATCAGAGCGCTGTGGGAACTTTAAGCAAGCTGCCAGAGCCCGCCGATGGCCCACTGATGGACATGTTGGTTAAAGCCTCAAACGACGGCGTCAACGTGCTGGCCATGGCGCAAGCTTTGGCGGGGACGCCGATTAGCATGACACCGTTACCACGCGTGCGTGCGGCAGACGCTTTCGAACATCTGCGTGACCAAGCCGACACCTACAAAGCCAAACACGGCGCGTTGCCCAAAATACTCCTGGCCAATATTGGTCGTGCGGCTGATTTCACAGCGCGCGCAAGTTTTGCCAAAAACTTTTTCGAAGCGGGGGGGATTGAAGCCGTGATGGGCGCAGGCGGTGATGATCCCGTTGCCATTGCCAAAGAATTTGGCGCATCAGGCGCGGGCTTGGCCGTGATTTGCTCCACCGACGCCATTTATGCCGATAAGGCCGCGACCATGGCGCAGGCCCTGAAAACTGCGGGGGCCACCACCGTCTATCTTGCCGGGCGTGGCGGTAAGGCAGAGAATGCTTTACACGCCGCAGGTGTGGCTGACTTTATATATATGGGCTGCGATGTGTTGGCGATGCTGACGAGCGCCCATCGCACACTGGCAGCGAGATAAGGCCATGACCAAACAAGCGCCCGCAAAAATTCCCGACTTCGCCGATGTGGGGCTGGCATCCACCTCTAACTCTGGCGCGCTGTCGGCGCCTGACTGGCAAGCCCAAGCCGAGCGCGATAATGCCAAGCCTATCAGCGATGCCCACTGGCTCACGCCCGAAGGCATAGCAGTGAAGCCGCTGTACACCGCGGCTGACACGAACAAACTCGATTTCCTAGACACGCGACCGGGATTGCCGCCTTATTTGCGCGGGCCTTACGCGGCCATGTATGTGACCCAGCCCTGGACCATTCGCCAGTACGCCGGCTTTTCCACAGCCGAAGATTCCAACGCGTTTTATCGGCGCAATTTAGCGGCGGGCCAAAAGGGCTTGTCCATCGCGTTCGATCTGGCAACGCATCGTGGTTATGACAGCGATCATCCGCGCGTGATGGGCGATGTGGGCATGGCCGGCGTAGCCATCGATTCCATTTACGATATGCGCACGCTGTTCGATGGGATTCCGCTCGATCAAATGAGCGTGTCGATGACCATGAACGGCGCGGTGCTTCCCATTCTGGCGCTTTACATTGCGGCTGCCGAAGAGCAGGGCGTCAAGCCTGCGCAATTATCGGGCACCATTCAGAACGACATTCTGAAAGAGTTCATGGTGCGCAACACTTACATTTTCCCACCCGCGCCTAGCATGAGGGCGATTTCCGATATCTTCGCCTACACTGCCAAAGAAATGCCGAAGTACAATTCGATTTCGATTTCCGGCTACCACATGCAGGAAGCCGGTGCGACGGCCGACCTGGAATTGGCGTATACGCTGGCCGATGGCGTGGAATACGCCCGCGCAGGCATGGCGGCAGGAATGGACATTGATGCGTTTGCGCCGCGCTTGAGTTTTTTCTGGGCGATTGGCATGAACTACTTCATGGAAGTGGCCAAGATGCGCGCCGCGCGCCTGCTGTGGTCGAAGCTAATCAAGCAATTCAACCCGAAAGATAATCGCTCACTCAGCCTGCGTACCCATTGCCAAACCTCGGGCTGGAGCCTCACGGCACAGGACGTGTTCAATAACGTCACACGCACCTGCATCGAAGCGATGGCGGCGACGCAGGGCCATACACAATCCCTGCATACCAACGCACTGGATGAAGCGCTGGCCTTGCCGACAGATTTTTCAGCGCGCATCGCCCGCAACACACAACTTTTTATTCAGCAGGAAACCGGCACCACCCGCAGTGTCGACCCCTGGGGTGGCAGTTACTATGTCGAACGCTTGACCCATGACTTGGCAAAGAAAGCCTGGGCGCATATCCAAGAAGTCGAGGGTTTAGGCGGCATGGCCAAGGCCATCGAGGCGGGCATTCCGAAACTGCGCATTGAAGAAGCTGCGGCCCGCACCCAAGCGCGCATCGATGCTGGTCGCCAAACCGTGGTGGGCGTGAATAAGTTCCGACCCACGGGGGCCGAGAACATTGATGTAAGGTCTGTCGACAATACCGCCGTGCGCAACGCACAGATTGAGAAACTGAAGCGCCTGAAGGCGGAACGCGACCCGGCCAGAGTTGAAGAGAGTTTGAATGCGCTGACCCAATCGGCACAATCGGGCCAAGGAAATTTACTGGCGCTTTCTGTTAATGCCGCGCGCGCGAAAGCCACCGTCGGCGAGATCACAAGTGCCTTGGAAAAGGTGTATGGTCGTCACGTTGCAGAAATTAAATCCATCTCGGGGGTCTATCGAAAAGAAGTGGGTGCAAATTCTGAACAGATGAAAAAAGTCCAAGCGCAAATCACAGCCTTCGCCGAGAAGGAAGGCCGCAGACCGCGCATTCTTGTGGCCAAAATGGGTCAAGATGGGCACGACCGTGGCCAGAAAGTGATTGCCACCGCCTTCGCTGATTTAGGATTCGACGTTGATATTGGGCCCCTGTTCCAAACACCCGGCGAAGCAGCCAAACAAGCCGTTGAAAACGACGTGCATATTATCGGCGCTAGTTCACTGGCCGCTGGGCATTTAACGTTGGTGCCTGCGCTGAAAAACGAGCTGAAAAAACTCGGCCGGGCGGACATTATGGTGGTGGTGGGTGGCGTGATTCCGCCGCAAGATTTCGACGCACTGTATAAAGCTGGTGCGGCGGCGATTTTCCCACCGGGCACGGTGATTTCAGAAGCGGCGAGTGATTTGCTGACCAAACTTGTCGCAACATTGGCCCACGGAGCATAATTCCCCGTGCCATCTGAGGCTTTGAGCGGACCGCGCGCTGTTCAGTTATCGCTCGATGAGTATGTCTCGGGCGTGGCCAGTGGCGAGCGTTCAGTTTTGGCCCGGGCCATTACCCTCATTGAATCGCGTAAGCCCGAGCATCAAACCCTCACCCAAGAGATGCTGGTGAAATTGCTGCCGCGCACCGGCAAGTCCATGCGCATCGGCATCAGTGGCTTGCCGGGTGCGGGCAAAAGTACGTTTATCGATACCTTCGGCACCATGCTAACCGCACAAGGCCACAAAGTGGCGGTGCTGGCGGTGGACCCCACATCCTCGCGCACGGGCGGTTCCATCTTGGGCGACAAAACGCGCATGTCGAAATTATCGGTCGACCCCAGCGCATATATTCGCCCCTCGCCCACCGGCGGAAACTTAGGTGGCGTCGCGCGCGCCACGCGTGAAGCGATTTTGGTCTGCGAAGCGGCGGGCTTTGATGTGATTTTAGTGGAAACCGTTGGCGTGGGCCAAAGCGAGATCACCGTTTCGGAGATGGTGGATTTTTTCTTGGTGCTGATGATCGCAGGCGGCGGCGACGAACTGCAAGGAATCAAAAAGGGCGTGCTTGAATTCGCCGATATGATCGCGATCACCAAGGCAGACGGCGACAACATTAAACGCGCCCAAGCCACAGCCGCCGATTACAGCCACGCTTTGCGAATTATCACCCCCGCTTCATCCACATGGAGCCCGCCCGTGATCAGCGTCAGTGCGCTTGAAAACCGAGGCCTCGATGACGCGTGGACCCAGATTGCAACACACAAGAAGGCCACAACAGCTTCGGGCGAGTGGGTCACCAAGCGTCGCACCCAGCAGATTCGCTGGATGTGGGCCATGGTCGATGACCGGCTGATCCAACGACTGAAAGCCAATGCCAAAGTGAAAGCGCTGATTCCGACGCTCGAAATTAACATCGCCGAAGGTCACATCACACCAAGCTTGGCTGTCGAGCAATTGTTCAAAGCCTTCGGGGTGTGACAAGTTCACGCGACAAACAACGGGCAGCACCATGAAAACCTTCAAGACATTTCTGATTGCCACAGCGGCCGTTATCGCGCTGTCGAGCGCCAGTGTCTGGGCAGAAACCGACGCCGAATTAATTGCCCGCGCACGTGCCATCCATGACCGTGTCATTGCGGTCGACACCCACGTCGACATTCCCGCCAACTACGGCACCGATGCCTACGACCCCATGAAGCCAGGACCGCGCGGCCAGCAAGTGCACTTGCCAACCCAAGTCGAGGGCGGCTTAGACGCCACGTTCCTAATCGTCTTTGTGGGTCAAGGCGAATTGGGCGTTCAGGGTTATTCCAAAGCGCTGTCTGACGCGATGATTAAGTTCAGCGCGATCCATAAGGTTACCGAGAAAATGTACCCCGACAAGTGGGAGCTCGCCACCACCGCCAATGATGTTCGCCGCGTCACCGCCGCTGGCAAAAAAGTCGCGCTGATTGGTATTGAGAACGGCTACCCCATGGGCGAGGAAATCGACTTGCTGGATGTGTTCTACGATTACGGCGCGCGCTACTTCGGCCACACGCATATAGGACACAATCAGTTGGGCGATTCGTCGATGTCGTTGACGCGCGAGTTGACCGAGCCCAAGCCACTGCATGGCGGATTATCCGCGCTGGGCAAGCAGGCGGTGAAGCGCTGCAATGAGTTGGGAATTATGAACGACGTGTCGCACGCTGGAAAACAGACTTCGCTCGATATCATCGCCAATTCCAAAGCCCCTGTGATTGCGTCACACTCGGGCGTCAACGGCGTGTTCAAACACCCGCGCAACCTGAGCGACGAAGAACTGCTGGCCATCAAAAAAAATAACGGGGTGGTGCAAATGGTGGCGTTTGACACTTACTTGCGTGCGGTGCCCAAGGGCAAAACCGATGCCATGGCATCCTTATGGGTTGAGTTTGGGATTAAAGATTTTGGTGATATGGGCAAGTTGACGCCCGAACAAATCACGTCGTACCGCGCCAAGTCCGATGCCATCGAATTACAATTCCCCAAAGCGGGCATCAAAGACTTGGCTGACCACATTGATTACACCGTGAAGCTGATTGGCATCGGCCACGTGGGTATTGCGTCAGACTTCAACGGCGGTGGCGGTATATTGGGATGGAGTGGGGCCGGCGAAACTTTCAACGTGACCTTAGAGTTGGCCAAGCGTGGGTACACCGAGCAACAAATCGAGAAAATCTGGGGCGGCAACCTGTTGCGCGTCTTGGCAGATGTTGAAAAATATGCCGCTAAAACCAAGTACAATCAGAAGCGCGGGAAGGCATAAAACGCCCGCGTTATTTCTCGGTCAGGATTCCGTAAAGCTCGGGGCGGCGGTCGCGGAAGAACCCAAACGCGGCGCGGTTGCGGCGGATTTCGTCGATGTCAAAACTGGCCGTGAGCACGCCCGTTTCGGTGCGCCCAAACTCGGCCACCTTGTCGCCGCGATGGTTGGCAATAAACGACGAGCCGTAAAAAATCTGGCCGTGTTCGTTACCAATACGATTAGCCGCAATCACCGGCACGACGTTGGATACCGCATGGCCAATCATGGCGCGCTGCCACAGGTCTTTGGTGTCGAAGATCGGATTCTCGGGTTCTGAGCCAATGGCGGTCGGATAGAACAGCAACTCGGCCCCCATCAGCATCATGGCGCGTGCGCATTCGGGGAACCATTGATCCCAGCAAATGCCAACGCCGACCTTGGCAAATTTGGTATTCCAAACTTTGAAGCCGGTGTTGCCGGGCTTGAAGTAGAATTTCTCCTCATAGCCGGGGCCATCGGGAATGTGGCTTTTGCGATATACGCCCAACAACGCGCCATCGGCATCAATCATCGCAAGGCTGTTATAGTAGTGCTGGCCGTCGCGCTCGAAGATCGATGCGGGAATGACCACGCCTAATTTTTTGGCGAGCACCGTACAGACTTTCACCACCGGGTGATCGGCGACAGCATACGCGCTATCGAAATGATGCTCGGCTTCTTCGCGGCAAAAATAATGACCCTGCAAAAGTTCGCTCGGCAAAATAATTTGCGCGCCCTTCTTGGCGGCCTCGGAGATCATCTCGCCCACGCGCGCAATGTTCTCGGCCATGTCGGTTGAGTAGGCGCATTGCAAAGCGGCGACGGTGACGTTGCTCATGAGCTTATCTTACCAAAGGTTGCTGCTGTGTGATGCAATGAAATGAGCCCCCGCCCGTGAGAATATGGTTGGCGCGCAGGCCAACGACCTTACGACCCGGAAACAGCCGGGCAATGGCCGCACCTGCGGCAGCATCGTAGGGCGTGCCGTAAACGGGCACGACGACCGTGGTATTCGCGATATAGAAATTCATATAGCTGGCAGGAATCGGCTCGCCCTTGTCGTCGGGCACAAGGCCCGGCGAGGGAATGGTGCGAACGTCGAGCTTGCGGCCGGTCACATCGGTCGCCACTTTGAGATCAGCAATGATGGCGTTGAGCGCGTCGCGGTTGGGGTCGTCTGCGCCAGAGGGCTCCATACACGCCACCACACCCGGCGCAATAAAGCGCGCGATGTTGTCGATATGGCCGTCGGTATGATCGTTGAGCAGCCCATCACCCAGCCAAATCAATTTCTCGATACCGAGGCCTGATTTCAATCGTGCCTCAATGTCAGTTTGGGTCAGGGTTGGATTGCGGTTGGTATTCAATAAACACTGACGGGTGGTCAGTGCCGTGCCCAGACCATCGACATCAATCGAGCCGCCTTCCAGCACCCAGTTGTTGAGGTTCGCCGTCAGCCCAGCGTAGGCCGCGACAAAAGCGGCGACGCCGTCATCGCTCTCAAGCACGTACTTCCCGCCCCAGCCGTTGAAGCGAAAGCAGGCCGCTTCAACTTTGCTACCATTTCGCACAAATATCGGCGCAGTATCGCGCAACCAAATATCGCCAAAGGTCGCGGGAAAAACCTCTGCGCCCGTTCCTGCTAATGCGGCTTTGGCCGCGGCCACAGCTTCGTTACCGCAGGCCAGGATTTTCAATGCCTCGCCACACGGCTTGCCGGTAGCAGGGTCAACATCAGCGATTGCTTTGAACAACGCGCCAACTTCAGACCGAGCGGGCTCCAAGTCCTCCAGCCACAGATTGCCGTCGCTCGGCCACGCGGACCAAACGGCGCTATGTGCATCCCACTCGGCAGGTTGACGGACGGGCACGGCGGACCTCGGGCTATTGTTGTTTTATGTGCCGTTCCCTATCGCCTCATGCGCGGTAATGCAATGTCGGAGATGTGAATTTGGGCACAGCGCGTTATAGATGCGCCCATGACATCCACCTCGGACAATTCTACCGCTGACCGTCGCACCGACATGGCCATGCAATTGCGGGCGCGCGGCGACGTGGAAGCCGCCATCGATCTGATGCAACAAACCCTGGAATTGGTGCCGAACTGGCCTGAGGGTCGATTTATCTTAGCCAACATGGAGCTTGAGGCCGGCCAAACCGAGACCGGCATTGGTACCCTGCGCGCCTACCTGTTGCTGGACCCCGCCGACTCCCTGGGGGCGAGCGCGAAGCTCGCAACTCTGGGCGCAACGGCAGATACACACGACCTGCCCTCGGCTTATGTGGAACGTTTGTTTGATCAGTACGCGCCGCGTTTCGACAAGGCCTTGGTGGACGGCTTGAAGTACAGCGCGCCACAGCAGATTCGCACGGCCATCGACACGCACTTCCCACAACGCCGGTTTGATCGCGCGCTTGATCTGGGCTGCGGCACTGGACTGATGGGCGCGGCTATCCGCGACATCACAACAAAACTAGAGGGCGTTGACCTGTCGGCGGGGATGTTGACCGCGGCGAAGCGGAAAAACGTTTACGACAATCTCGATCACGCATCATTACTGGATGCTTTAAGGGCCCACGCGAGCACCTATGATCTTGTCCTGGCTGCAGATGTGCTGGTTTACGTCGGCAATCTTGCGCACGTGATGTCAGCCACAGAGCACGCCATGACCAAGAGCGGACTGTTTGTTTTCAGTGTTCAAGCCGGGGATGCGGATTTCCGACTGGGGCCGGACCAGCGCTTCAGTCACAGCGAGGCTTATATTCGCGCGAGTTTATGTTCGGCAAGGCTAAGCCTGATTCAGATTACCAACAGCTCTTTCCGACAAGAGCGCAACACTGACGTGCCCGGATTGCTCGTCGTTGCTGCCAAGCCAACTTAATCCAGCGCGATGGTCAGCGCTTTCAAATAAGCGCTTTCGGGCAGTTGCAGGTGCACCGGATGATCAGCACTGGCGCCCGAGGTTTTTAGAATCCGGCCTGATCGTCCCGCATCGGTAATGCCGCGCGCTACGGCCTCGGTGAACTCGGCCAGCGGCGCGTTATGACTGCACGAGGCGATGAATAGAACACCACCCTTTGTTGTGATCCCAGCACACAGCCGCGCGAGTTTGCGGTAGCCCTGTAACCCCGGTTTCAAATCCTTGCGCGATTTTACAAAAGCGGGCGGATCGGCAACCACAACATCGAATTTATCTTTTCGGTTGCTGGCTGCGTCTAGGAAATCAAAAACATCAGCGCGCTCGAACTTACAAATGCTCGATAGGTTATTTGCGGCCGCCGCTTTGGTGGCAAGCTCCAGCGCAAGTGCCGAGCCATCGATACCCAGGGCGCTTTTTGCGCCGTTGGCTGCACATGCAATCGCAAAGCCGCCGGTATGGGTGTAGAGATCGAGAACCTTGTGGTCGTTCGCAAGGCCGGCAACAAACGCGCGGTTATCGCGCTGATCGAAAAACCAGCCGGTTTTTTGACCGCCCAAAGGATCGGCAAAAAATATACGGCCGTTCTCGGTGATCTTCACCGGCGAGGTCACTTCGCCAACCATCACATTCGTCACATCGCCTAAACCTTCGAGCGCGCGATAGGATGAGTCGCCCCGCAAGATGATCGCTTTGGGTGACATCAGTGATTGAATGGCTACCGTTATTTCTGGCATGGCCCGATCCATGCCTGCGGTATTGGGCTGTACCACCACCACATCACGGCAGCGGTCGACAATTAACCCCGGCAGATGATCACCCTCGGCATGAACCCAGCGATAAAATGGATCGGGTATTAGCCTCTGACGTAAGGCCTGGGCTTGTAACAATCGCTGCGTAAACCACGCGGCATCGATAGCCACATCAGGCTTTGCTTCCAATATCCGCAAGCTAATCAGGGGCTTGGGGTTAAAATGAGCCGTGGCCAATGGGTTTCCGCCGGCATCTTCGATCGTGACCACGCCGCCCGGCGGTAAGGCCTTGGCGCCCGCGTCCATCGCCACTTCGTTGGAATAAATCCACGGATGGCCAGTCGCGAGGCGCTTATGTGCACCGGGTTTGAGGCGAAGTCGCGGATGTTTGGCGGTTATCATCGGATGTTCCGTTAAAAGTGGCCGCAGACTAGTGGATCGAACTGGCGCGGACCAGCCTGCACGGTGAACGGCGCGCTTTTTGATAGAAATCAAAGGCCTGAATCCTGCTATTCATATAGCCTTAACGTTCGACCAACGAGGACACGCGATCATGGGTCATATTGAAACCAAATCATTGCTAACGCGCGGTTTTAACGGCAACACGCCAGAGCTGCTGAATCGCGCCGACGAGGCCTATTGCGACTTTGTCTCCGGTGCGCGGAATCTTCTGATGTACGCGCAATTCCAGAATATCGGAAAATTAGGCGAGGCAGAGCTAGACCAAGCTGCCAAAGCGACCGGCCATCGCCCCAACAGCCCCGATGCTATCAAAGCGTTGGTGATGAAGGTGCCTGAAGTGGCAACGTATTTTCGGGTCAAGCGCACGCTGCAAGAATCCTATTGGCGGCGCATTGCCGAATCCTATGGCTTGAAGCAGAGGGAATTCGAGCAAGCTTTGGCCGAGGCCGATCAAATGGGCCCAGGCTCGGTCACGTATGACCCCAACTTCGTCTACCCGGCCTATGCCACCATTGATATCCACGTTCAGCCCGGCGGCTATACCGGCCAAAGACTGGGGGCGCTGACCTATGACTATGGAACAAAGATTTTTTTTGGCGGCGCGGGTGATGCCGATTCGCTGCATCATTCTATGGCAGAGAAAACATCCGCACCCAAAGACGGCGTGGTGAAACGTGTAATGGAAATTGGCTGCTCTATCGGGCAAATGGCGTGCGGCCTCAAAAAACGATTCCCTAATGCCGAGGTGTGGGGCACCGACATCGGCGCACCGATGGTACGCTATGCGCACTGGCGCACGATCCAGCAAGGCTTGGATGTGCTCTACGCCCAAATGCCGGCAGAAGATTTGGACTTCCCTGACAACCATTTTGACATCGTCACCGCGCACTTGTTGTTTCACGAAATCCCAGTGCCTGTGATCAAGCGCATTCTGGCCGAGGCCAAGCGCGTGCTGCGGCCCGGTGGTGTATTTGTGCTGTGGGATTTTTTCAGCGCCAAAAACCGCAGCGGAGCAACCAACTTCATGGGCCTCATGGATGCATCTGACAACGGCGAACCCTTTGCGCCCGGTTTTGTGAACTGTGATGTGGAAGCCTTGATGGAACAGGCGGGCTTTAAGTTACGCTCGCATGATCCACAAGAGCTGGGCCGCACCGGCCGCGTCGGTGATAAACCCATTTAATCATTGTGTTGGAAAGAGATTGTCGATGAGCACTTTAACGCCTGAAGAGCGCGCCAAAAAACTGAGCGAAGGTTTGGACTACGTGAAAGACCTGCCAGGGTTTGAGCGCGGCCACCCGCACTATTTCAAAGACCCGATGATCGATCATCTGCTCGAGATCGTGCTGCAACTGGGTGCAGAGATGTGGATTATCCGCGACCGACAAATGGTGACCGAGCATCTGTTGACAACCGAAGGCAAGGTCACGCCAGAGATGATTGAAGCCTTCAAGCCCAGCCCTGAATTCCGCGAGAAAATGAAAGCCGAGCGCGGCACCTATACCCGCCGCCTCTACCAAAGCCTTTACGACGGCATTGGCCCTGGGGGTGAAGCCGCTTTCGTCTCGGGCGTTCTTAAAGTGCGTTAGTTCGAGAACGACATCCGGTCGAAGGGGATAAATCCTTACATATCCTGATAGCCAAGCACGTTCTTGCGCGCGCCCGAGAACGTGACACTTTCGTAGATAAAAATCATCGGAACCTGGTCGTGATAATAAGCTATCAGCTCACGGCGCAACGCCTCTGACTTTTGTTCGTCCCATTCGCCCTTGATGCGCGCGATCAACGGCATGATCGACTTGTCGCATGTCCACGGCACGTTATGGGCGCACGAGTGCATTTCCGCACCGCGCATGACATCACCCACCGGCACACCGGTCCACGGCATGTTGAACGCCTCGGCGCTGAGAGGTGGTACAACCGCAAAAATAGCCAGTGAAAGCAAATGAGAACGCGGTATGGCCACCCCTTTATTTCTCACTGACAACAATATCCTCATAGGCCACAAAACCAAAGTTATCGGCAAAGCCCGAGGTATTTCTACTCAGCCCCGCGAAGTAAACCATTTCGTACAAGAAGATAGATGCTGCTTGCTCGTGGTACCGCCGACCAAGCTGTTGGCGCAGCGCACACCCTTTAGCCTCATCCCACTCGGCCATCGCGGCAGCGATTATGGGCATGGCCTCTGAGTCGCAGTACCAAGCCTTCGTCGACAAACAGGAATGAATATTGATGGCCCGCATGACGTCGATGGTCGGCGCTGATTGCCACGGTACGATAATGGCATCGTCGTATTCGCACGTGATAAACAAATTCTTCATGTACTGCAGCGCCGGCATGGAACGAATCTCCATGGTGACGCCGACATTTGCTAAATCAGCCGCTACCTGCTGATAGGCCGAAAGCGAAGCCCCGGAATTTACCGACGTTTCCAGAACGAACTTAAATCCTTTGGCATACCCAGCCTCCGCAAGCAGTTTTTTCGCCAAGGCCGGATCGTATGCGTATTGTGGAAGCTCGGCGACGTACCCATAAGCAGCACGCGCGGCCGGTTGATTGGCTGCGACCGTACGACCCTGCATGATGACGTCGATGATCGGCTTGCGATTGACCGCATGATTGAGCGCGCGGCGCACACGCACGTCATTGAACGGCAGATGACGTGTCGTCACCAACGAAATGGCGCTTTCGCCGCCGTCTTGCCAACTCACGCCCTGATGCCCAGCGGCATCAAGGGCTTGGATGTCTTCGGGGCCAAGTCCGCCCGCAATGTCGACACGACCCGCGATGATGGCTTGCACACGGCTGGTGGCGTCGGGCAAGGCGAGCACTTCAAGACGGCTGGCTTTGGGCTTGCGCCACGATCCGGTGAACGCCTTAAAGGTCGCTCGGTTGGATTCCCATTTCTCTAACGCAAAGGGGCCCGTGCCCACAGGTGCTTGGGCGAACTCATCGGGCCCGAGTTTCTCAAAAGCGTCGGGCTCGGGAACAAACACGACAGCCGCGTAGCGGTGAAACGTCGGCACGGGGGCAAGGTGGCCAGCGCAAAACGGATGGTACTTTCAGCTGCCGAGGCCGCGCCGATCACAAAGATCGCGATGAAGAATGCGCACCCTCGAAGGCCAAAATTTAGCATGATCATAACGTTAGTAGGCCGCGATTGAGTTTCAAGAAGGATCAGCTTACATCGATACTGAGCGCTGCAAACTGAAGAATTGACCCATACACACAAAACAATCATGCCCGACCTTGCCACACGACCCATGCGCGGCGCGGCCTTCCTGGACCGCGATGGGGTTTTGAACCTCGATATTGGTTATGCGCACCGGGCCGAGCAAATTCAGTGGGTTGAGGGTGCGGCTAAGGCCATTACGTTGCTCAATCGTCAGAATCTCTTTGTCTTTGTGGTCACCAACCAATCGGGTATCGCGCGCGGCTTTTATTCCGAAGAGGATGTTAACCGACTGCATACGTGGATGACCGCGGAGTTACTTTCACAAGGGGCGCGTATCGATGCTTTTGCCTATTGTCCGCACTATTCTGAGGGAGAGATCGCTGCATACCGCGAGGTTTGCACCTGCCGCAAACCCGCCCCCGGGATGTTGTTGACCTTGATGAAAGAGTGGCCCGTGACGCGCGAGACGAGCTTTATGATCGGTGATCGCGATACTGATATCGCAGCGGCGAAAGCCGCCGGCATCCGCGGTCATCTTTTTCCGGGCGGAAACTTACTGCGATTTGTAACCGAGACTTTAGGACTTTAAAGTTTCGCGCACGCCATAGAGCATCAACGCCGACGCCACGGCTAAATTTAACGACTCGGCCCGTCCATGCATGGGTATGCTCACAAGCGTGCGGCATGCCTGCGCAACGGCGTCAGAGAGCCCGCTTTGTTCCGTACCCATGACAATCAGGCTTGGCGTTTCGTATGTGGCTTGTCGGTACTCGGCGCGGCCGCTGGTTGTCGTTCCGATCACGCTTCCGGGCCATTTACGGGCCAGGTTTACAAACTCTTGCTCGTTACCTTCAAAAATAGGGACGTGGAAAATTGACCCCGTACTAGCTCGTGTAGTTTCAGGTGCATAAGCATCACAGCACTGACCAATCAGCATCACACCTGCTGCACCAGCAGCGTCGGCAGTGCGTATCACTGTGCCTAAATTGCCGGGGTCGCGAATACGATCAAGCGCGATAAAGAGATCGCCCGCCTGCTGCTCAACCTGAGAAAAAGTTCGACGGGACATCGCATAGGCGGCCACGACTGGCTGTGGATTATCCTTCTGCGTGATTTTGCAAAGAATGTCTTCTGTTACAGCAATGACCGTGCCCCCGGCTTGGCGGCAGGCATCAGCACATGCGCGCACATCTGCGCTGGTGGTTTGATTATCACGATGAGCCAAGACCTGAGGGATGGACCCTGCCTGTTGTGCATCACGCAACGTGCGCACACCTTCCATTAAGAACAAGTTGTTCTCATGGCGAAATTTCTCCAGGCGCAAGCTGGCGAGTAACTTCACCGTGGTATTGGCGAGGCTGGTAATCGTCGACGATTCAGACATAACGTTTGCTTCGCCTTAGTTAATGCGCTTGGCGCGAACGGACCGGTTGCCCAAAGTGAGTGACATCAAATATGAGCCCATCAAACCAGAGCGGATTTTGACCTCTGCCCCCGGCAACACCCGCAAAGCCGGGCCTTCGGTTTGCCGCCAGGTCTGCCCATTATCAAGCGTCACGGTCACCAACCCCATGCCATCAGTTTTAATCGACGTGGCTTTGGCAATCATTTGGTCAGAGAGTTTCGCCGCCTCGGGGTCGCGCTTTGGGAGGGGCAAATCGTCTGCTCCAAACCGACTGGTCGGAGCAACAGGCGCGGGCGCAGCCGGGCGCGTCGGTGCTGCTGCAGGAATTGGCGCAGGGGCAGTCGGAGGAGCGGCACCACCTGAATTGAGTCCATTGACGATCCGGTCGTAGCAAGCCGCGCGTACAGCTACATCGCCGATGGCACGACAAGCCACAAGGCGCGCATTCGTGTCGGTGGTTTGCGCAAAGAGATGGCTAGACGCAAACATCGCCAACCCGAGTGCAGCAAGGCCGCATAATACTTTTTGGCTCACGTTGACTCCCTCGCCTCAAGTCATCCGATCCTGTCTATCAGACTAAACCGGACCGCCAGCAGATACTATTGCCTGCGTCTCAAAGATATCAGCGCAAACTTTGTCGCTGAACCTTCATCTGCGCTGTTGCCCCCGCTTTGAATAGAATATCATTGAGAAGCTGGTGTTTTTGGGGAAGTTGTCATGCTGATCAATTGCATTGCCTACAAGAATGGGAAGAAAATCGCCGATATTCCTGTTGGTGAGATTCATACCTATCTTGATCAGCCCGACTGTTTTGTTTGGGTTGAGATGAAAGACGCCACAGCCTCTGAGCTAGCCGAAATGAAAGCCGAGTTTGGGTTGCACGAACTGGCTGTCGAAGACGCATTGATGGGCCATCAACGCCCCAAGGTCGAAGAATACGGCGACAGCGTCTTCGCCGTGATTCATTTGGTCGAATCCGATGGCGCAGACCTACACGTGGGTGAAGTCGCCATATTCGTAGGCCACAATTATATCCTCTCGGCGCGCAATCGCAGCAGCCACAGCTTTATAGGTGTGCGTGACCGCTGCGAGCGGGAGCCGCACTTGTTGAAGCAAGGCTCGGGCTTTGTGCTTTACGCGCTTATGGATTCGGTGGTGGACCGTTACTTCCCCGTCATTGATTTGTTGGAGACTGAATTAGAGGAGATTGAGGAAACAATCTTTTCAAAGGGCAAAGCACGCTCAAATATCCAACGGCTCTACGCCCTCAAACGCAAGGTAGTGGTGCTGAAGCATGCAGCGTTTCCGCTGATGGAGGGCGCAGGCAAGCTTTACGGCGGGCGCGTGCCAGCGATGTGCCTCAACACGCAAGAATACTTTCGCGACGTCTGCGACCACCTTGCCCGCATCAACAGTTCCATCGACAGCCTGCGCGATACCATCGCCATCGCCATGCAGGTGAACCTGTCAATTGTCACCATTGACGAGAATGATGTGACCAAAAAGCTCGCCGCCTGGGGCGGCATTTTTGCCGCCGCCACATCGATGGCGGGCATCTGGGGCATGAATTTCAAAAACATGCCCGAACTGGAATGGGCCTACGGCTACCCCTTCGCGCTCGTAACCATCATCCTGGTCTGTGTCGCACTGTATATGCGCTTTAAGCTTGCGGGCTGGTTGTAGCGCTGCGGGAGTTCTCAGCGGTTGCCTGACCGCCACTAGTGCAAAAATGTCACGCTATTGCCGCGACGTTCGGTAGCTGGACAAATTTAGTTTATCAATTCACGATTCTCACCTCTAAATCCATATTCATCTGTATGAATTGCGCCATTGGGGGCGCTCAGTGCCATATGAGGGAATGAATGACTAAGAAACAATCTGGTTACGCGTTGCTATTGCTATCCACAGCGTGCTTGGCAACTCCAGCGTATGCTCAGCAAACCAGTTCACAGCTCGAAGAAATTATTGTCACGGCGCGCAAACGCGACGAAAAACTCTTCGATATCCCGGTCTCTGTCTCGGCGTTATCGAGCGACGCGCTCGCAAAAGCTGGCATTAGTAATCCGAACCAACTTTCCGACTTTGTCTCCGGTCTCGATTTCGTCACTTTCGATTTCGGTGGCCGTAATTCACCCAACATCCGCATCCGCGGTATGATCCAACAGATCATCACGCCCTCAACTCAAGTCGGTGCATTGTTCTGGGATGGCGCATACGTCGGCGGTGGTGGCGGATTCATGCCCATCGGTGATTTGCAGCGCGTTGAAGTAATCAAGGGCCCACAGACGGCCTACTTCGGTCGCAATACATTTTCTGGCGCGGTGAATTATATTCCAGCCCTTCCCGGCGACACATGGGAAGGCAAGATTGGATTTGGTTACTCGCCCAGCTATCACGACAAGAAAGACATTAATGGCGCCATCGGTGGCCCGATCACCGATAAAGTCGGCGTCCGCGTCTCCGGTTCCTATAGTAAGAGCGGTGGTGACTGGAGCTTCAAAGACGGCCAGCCTTTCGGCCAGTTTAAAGACACGTCTTTCTCCGGCACGATGACCGCGAACCCGAGCGATAGTTTGCGCTTGAAGGTGACCGGCTATTATACAACTTCGGACGACACAACAACGGGAACATCGCAACGTGCGACCACGGCCCCAGGCCAGTGTAATCTGAAGAAGTCGGGCCAATATTTGAACGTGGCAAACGGCGTGCGCACGCCATTTAATGTCAACTTGGCGAACCTGACCATCGCCACGTTCTGCGGCATCTTTCCCGAGGCCGACAAACTTGAGTTCCCAGTCTCGCGCTTCCCCACGGCCGCACAGCTTTTGAACGGCGTTCCCGGGTTCAACTCGCTGTCGACGCTCAATCCGCGCTCGGAAAAATACGGGATCATTCGCAAGCCCAAGGGCGGCTTAGGCGGCTGGCACCAAACCTACCGCATTCAAGTCAGCGGAGAATATGACATCGGTGATCACACGTTGTCTGTGCTTGGGTCACGCTCCAACACCGGCACAACGACACGCCTCGACCAATTTTTCGGTATCCCGTCCGCCCCTATTGCGGCATCGATCCTGGTGACCGGCCTCGAAATCTATCAACGTGAATTCTATTACGAAACACGCATCACGTCGCCGCAAGACCAGCCGTTCCGTTACATGTTGGGCGTCAGCGACTACAACCAACACTACGGAAATTTTGTCGATTCAGCACGGCCATCGCCGATCGACCGCCAAGTCAACAAGACGTTTGGCGCGTTCGTAGCGCTCGATTACGACATCACCGACCAACTCACGGCATCGCTAGAAACACGCTACACAAAAGAATCGTCGTTTGCGGTCGAATTTGGTGATCCGCGCCTGCAATGTGGTTTGGTGCTGATCTGTAACTCGCTCAACGAATATAACGACGTTATCCCCCGTGCGATTTTGACATACAAACCCTTTACCGGAACAACGGTATACGCCAGCTATTCCTACAGTTCGTTGCTCGGGTTGGCGACGCAAGCACGGTTCATCAACAGTATCGACCCCAGTATCATTCCAGCGAGTGCTTTGGCGGCAATTGGTGACTACACTGCGCCGCAAGAAAATACGCAGTACGAATTGGGTTGGAAACAGCAGGGCGACAACTGGAATGTCACGCTGGCAACATTCTACATCGATTGGAAAAACCAACCCTTCGCTGCCGTGATCTTCCTGCCCGGTGGCGCAGGCACGTCTTCTTTCCGCGGTCCCGGCCATTCCAGATACAAGGGCTTTGATTTCGAAGGAAATTTACAGGCAACCGATTGGCTAAGCCTGAACGCGCAAATCGGCTTTTCGCATGCGAAGATGGTCACCTTCTCATCGCGCGGCTCGGAAGAGCAGTTCGTGCTGGGCTCGGGTGCTCTCTCAGTGGTGGCCGACGGCAACCCGATTCGCAGCCATCCCGAATGGACCGGCTCCTTCAGCCCAACCGTCTCGGGTTCCCTGGGGGACCGTAACTGGTCGATCCGCGCCGATATCATCTATACGGATTCGATGTGGACGGATTATTCCAAGCTTAATCTCAATCCCGATAGTACGCGTGTGAACTTGCGCGCTGATATCGACATCACGGAAGCAATTAAGTTTGAGGTCTATGGTACAAATATTTTCAATGACCTCAGCTTTCCATCCACATCAAGCACGACAACGGGACCAACTCGTGGCGCGCTAGCCGACCGGAAAATATTCACCGGCGTTATTCAAAGGCGCAACGTTGGCGTACGGGTAAACGCGAAGTTCTAAGCACACATCCGCTACATTCATCTTCAGAAAAGGCGCCAGGTTTGGCGCCTTTTCCATGTCCGCTGCAAGCCCTCAGGATAAAGTTTTTGTTTTAAAGATAATGTTCGGTGGCCAAGTTGATGCGTTCGACTATCACTATTTTGGCTGGAACGAGATGCTATTGCTCGATGCGTTGACGGGCGCTGGTTTTTCCAGCCGCGTCAGAGTGCCATCTTTCGATCTTTTTGATGACACCAGCTGTTTTCAACCCTTTGGCTTTCCGATTAGCCTGAATGTCGTCGCAAAAAAGTGAGCGGTGTAGACAGCAAGCCGACATTCTGACCATTGCCACCGCCGCCTTCTAAGGCGTTTATATGACATGTTAAGATGTATGGCGGAGAGGGTGGGATTCGAACCCACGGTACCATTGCTGGCACACCGGTTTTCGAGACCGGCCCGATCGACCACTCTGGCACCTCTCCGCAAGGGGTGGCGTTCGACTCGAGGGCGCGGAACGTAACTGATGCACGTCGCAACCGCAACGCCTGTGGCCAAACGGCCGCACGGTGCCAGGCTAGCACTTGCGCGCGGGGCATTTGGGGTGATCGTCGCGCAACCGAAACCAAAATGCGAGGTTGAGCCATGCGCGCAAATGTGGCTAGCGTGGGCTGAACCGTCCATCGGTGTGGGCGGCATATATATGTAGATGATCCTGTGGGAGGGGTTGGCATGGAACACGCAACAATTCGGGGCAAGATCCGCTACACATCCAAAAAGAAGGAGATCTTGGACAAAGTTCGGGGTGGCGAGACCTTCACGATGACCGTCCATACCGATGGCCGGCGCACGCTCCGTGCCCATTGCGCCATTGATGAAAATAGCCCGCGCGTGCTGCGCGATTGTATTCAATCCTATGACAAAAACTGGGGGCCAACCGAGGCCTTCAATCAACTGACGGTCGATGAACAGTTTGTGGGCTCGGCCTGGTATCGCTTCACCGATACCTACGCCGAGTGCGAAGGCTACACCGTGCGCGAGGGGCGCATTTCACACCGCATGGAGTATGACCGCCGCCCCTGCACATTCGGCTCGCACCCCATTCAGGCTGATGCCATGCATTGCCGGAACTATGATTTATCGAAAGGCCCGGGCGAGCAAACTAGCTCGTTTTACCTGATGACATCGTTTCACCATCGCGGGGCCGACGGCCCCATGTTGCTGAAACGACCCAATGGGATGTTCTTGGTTTATATGGGCGATGAGAAAATTACAGTCGGCGCAGGCACGTTTGATGCGCACCACTTCCGCATCGGCAAAAACAATGACGATGCTTATATGGGCAGCGACATTCATCCGCCCTATCATTTATGGACCAGCACCGACGGCAACTACATCATGTATAAATCGCACTGCACCGGATACATGCAGACCTTCTATGAACTGATCGAGTTAGAACAATCAAAGAATTTTATACTTTAGATTGGGGTGTTGTTGGCGCGCAACTGGCCAGCATCGAGCGGCTGGTAACTTACCTGGGGCAGCTCACGCCCGCCCGACTCGAAAAAGCGGGGCTCAACCTCGGGGCCCCAGGTTACAGCACGCAGGATCCGCACCGGCCTTTCAGCCTTACGCAACAGGGCGGCGGCTGTCTTTAGGCGCTCGATTTCCCGCTCAGACAGCCGCGCGGAGGCCGACGTAAGCGGCGTATCATTCATCGTGAAGGCCCCTTGGCAACACCCGACACCCCTTTTGAACCTGTTTTATCACCTGAATCATATTTATTTACAGCGGGTTAACGCCCTGTCTTGAGACATCTTACGGGCATTGACTCATCACCCCCCGCAGTATATTCACCCCCATCATTCGCGGGCCCAAAGCCCGCACTTTCGTTTGAGTATTTAAGGTTCCGGCCATGTTCGCAGTTATCAAAACAGGCGGTAAACAGTATCGCGTCTCTAAAGACGACGTATTTGCCGTTGAGAAAATCCTTGGTGAAGCTGGCGAGACGGTGGTGTTCGACCACGTCTTGATGCTGGGTGCCGAAGTGGGCGCCCCGCGCATTGATGGCGCGCAAGTCACAGGCACGGTTGTTCGTCAGTTCCGCGACGACACGGTCATCATCTTCAAAAAGCGCCGCCGCAAGCACTATCGCCGCCGCAATGGTCATCGTCAGTATCTCACCTTGGTGAAGATCACCGACATGGGCAAAGGCATCGCTGCCGCTCCGGCGGTTGCTGCTGCCAGCACCTCACCCGTTGCAAAAAAAGCCACCAAGAAAGCCGCCGCCTAAGGGCTGGCGCTGCTTTAGACCGAGGAAACAGAAATGGCTCATAAGAAATCAGGCGGAAGTTCCAGGAACGGTCGCGATACACGCGGCAAACGCTTGGGCATTAAAAAATTCGGCGGCCAACACGTGATTGCAGGCAACATCATCGTTCGTCAACGCGGCACCAAGTGGCACCCCGGAAAGAACGTTGGCCTAGGCAGCGATTACACCATCTTCGCGTTGATCGAAGGCAAGGTCAGCTTCAAGACCTCGGCTAAAGGTCGTGTGCATGTGTCTGTCGACCCGGCACCAGCGGCCGCATAAGGATACCATCACTCGGTTCGTCCGGTTTCCGGAATTCAAGTTTAAGAAGGGGAATGGGACGACCATTCCCCTTTTTGCTTTTTTGAATTGCTGAGATGGCGCTGTTCCCATGAAGTTCCTTGACCAAGCTAAGATCTTTCTCGCCTCGGGTGCCGGGGGAAACGGCTGCGTCGGTTTTCGGCGTGAGAAGTTTCTTGAATTCGGCGGCCCCGACGGCGGCGACGGCGGCAATGGCGGCGACGTGATTTTTGAGGCTGCGCGCAACCTCAACACGCTGATTGATTTCAGATACCGCCAGCACTTCAAAGCCGAACGCGGCGTCGACGGTTCGGGCCGCCAGTGCGCGGGGCGTAATGGCAAGGACCTGATCATCAAAGTCCCCGTGGGCACTGAAATCATGTCCGAGGACCGCGAAAGCGTATTGGCTGACCTCAGCGAAGATGGCCAACGCCTCGTCTTGCTGAAAGGCGGTAACGGCGGCTTTGGCAACACGCACTTCAAGGGCCCCAGCAACCAAGCGCCCGATTACGCCAAACCTGGGCAACCACCGCAGGAACTATGGGTGTGGCTGCGCCTGAAACTGATTGCTGATGTGGGCCTGGTAGGCTTGCCCAACGCAGGTAAATCGACGTTCTTGTCGGTTGTCACACGCGCGCGCCCCAAGATTGGCGATTACCCGTTCACGACACTTCACCCGAATTTGGGCGTGGCCTCTGTAGGTGAATTTGAATTCATCATCGCCGACATTCCCGGACTGATTGAAGGCGCGCACGAAGGCGTAGGCTTAGGTGATCGGTTCTTAGGCCATATCGAGCGCTGCGCGGCGTTGTTGCATTTGGTTGATGGCACCCAAGAGGATGTGGCAACGGCTTACAAAGTTGTGCGCCGTGAACTCAAAGCCTATGGCGGCGGCTTGGCGCGCAAGAAAGAAATCGTCGCGCTGAATAAATGTGACGCGTTGGATGAAGGCACGCGCAAAAAACGCTTCGACGCACTCACCAAAGCCAGCCGCAAGACGGTGCATATTTTGTCAGGTGTATCGGGCGAAGGTCGCGATGAGATGATCGCGATTCTGGCACGCCTAGTTCAAGCCAGCCGTGAAGCGGAAAAAGGCCCTGTCATCGACAACACCTGGAATAAAGATGGGCAAGGGATGTGATGAGCACCGCCTCGCCCCTGCTAGCCGCCAAACGCATTGTCATCAAAATCGGCTCGGCCTTACTGGTGGACGACAACACAGGCGAGCTGCATCGCGCCTGGTTAGAGGCCATCGCTGATGACGTAAACGCCTGCGTTGCGCGTGGACAGGAAGTTGTGATTGTCACATCCGGTGCCATTGCAATAGGTCGCGGACCGCTGGGCATGCACGGCAAGAAACTGCGGCTTGAGGAAAAACAAGCAGCTGCCGCAACAGGGCAAATGCGCCTGACGCAGGCTTATCAGAACGCACTGGAGCGCCACGGCATTACTGTGGCCCAAGTGTTGCTGACGATTGATGATACAGAGAACCGCCGTCGCTTTTTGAACGCACGCAACACGCTTGATACGTTGCTGAAACTCAAGGCCGTGCCGGTGATCAACGAAAATGACACAGTGGCCACGGCCGAGATCCGCTTTGGCGACAACGACCGCTTGGCCGCGCGTGTGGCCCAAATGATCAGCGCCGATACACTTGTTTTGCTGTCTGATATCGACGGGCTGTATACCGCCGATCCGCGCGCCAACCTCGATGCCAAACACATCCCAGAAGTCGCAGAACTAACCCCCGAGATCGAAGCCATGGCAGGCGTGGCGGTGACAGGTTATGGCTCGGGTGGCATGGTCACCAAAATCATGGCAGCAAAAATTTGCATGGGCGCTGGTTGCCGCATGGCCATCGCACCAGGCAAGCCGATGCATGCTTTGAAGCTGCTGGAAGACGGCGGAAAATGCACCTGGTTTACGCCCAAGGCCGAGCCGCGTGCCGCCTATAAGCAATGGATTGCCGGTGCGGTGCAGCCCACGGGCACCATCGTCGTTGATGATGGTGCAGCCAAGGCGTTGCAAGGCGGCAAGAGCTTGCTGCCCGCAGGTGTTGTGGCCATCGACGGTACGTTTGAACGTGGCGACACCATTGCCGTGAAATCAAAAGATGGGCGCTTGTTGGCCAAGGGCCTGAGCGCCTACGCATCAAGCGACGTGGCTGCGATCAAGGGTCACAAATCTGAAGAGATCGAAACGTTGCTGGGCTATCGCGGTCGGGCAGAGGTGATCCATCGCGACGATATGGTGGTTGAGAGCTAACTTTATTATTTATGATATGATGCATGCAAACGGAGAGCAGCCATGGATGGCGGTTCGGAACTCAAAAAGCAAACGGCGCAAGAAATTGACGCCATTATGGACAGCGTCGGTAGGGCTGCGCGCATTGCCGCACGCGACCTAGCCCAAACGCCGCGGGCTGCCAAAGACAAAGCCTTGCTGGCCGCCGCCAAAGCCATGCGGGCCCATGCGGGCGAGATCAAAACTGCTAATGCCAAAGACATGGCTGTGGGCAGCGAGAAGAATTTAACGCCCGCGCTGATGGATCGTTTGGAGTTGAACGACAGTCGTATCGAAGCCATGGCAAAGGGCCTCGAAGACATCGCCGCGCTGAATGATCCCGTGGGCGAGGTCATCATGTCGACCACGCGGCCCAATGGCTTGAAGATCGAGCGCGTGCGCACACCCTTGGGTGTGATTGGAATTATCTATGAATCGCGCCCCAATGTCACCGCTGATGCGGGCGCGCTGTGCTTGAAAGCAGGCAACGCTTGCATTTTACGCGGCGGGTCCGAGAGCTTTCATTCCAGCCGTGCGATCTTGGCCTGTTTACACGACGGATTACGGGCGGCTGGACTGCCTGAGACTTGCATTCAGATGGTGCCCACCACCGACCGTGCCGCCGTGGGCAAAATGCTGACAATGACCGCGCATATTGACGTGATCGTGCCGCGCGGCGGGCAATCGCTGGTGGACCTGGTGATGCGCGAAAGCCGCGTGCCCACATTCCAACATCTGAGTGGACTATGCCATACCTATATCCACAAAGCCGCCGACGCCGAGAAGGCGCGCAAGATTGTGCTGAACGCAAAACTGCGCCGCACGGGAATTTGTGGCTCGACTGAAACCTTGCTGATTGATCGCGATGTGGCTGACCACATGCTCCCCGGTATTTTAGATGATCTGATCAAGGCCGGGTGTGAAATTCGTGGCGACGCGACTGTGCAAAAACTTGATGCGCGTGCCAAAGCCGCGACCAAGGATGATTGGTCCACCGAGTATCTGGATGCCATTTTGTCGGTGCGCGTGGTCGATGGCATTGATCAAGCGCTCGACCACATACAGCGCTATGGCTCATCGCACACCGAATCCATAATCACCGAAGATGCGGGCGCGGCAGAACAATTCTTAAATACCCTCGACAGCGCCATAGTGATGCACAACGCGTCGACGCAGTTTGCCGATGGTGGAGAATTTGGAATGGGCGCTGAGATTGGGATTGCCACGGGCAAGCTTCATGCGCGCGGGCCTGTGGGCGTCGAGCAGCTGACCACCTTCAAATATAAGGTGCGCGGCACCGGACAAACCCGGCCTTAAAGTTAGATGGCCAAGCTTTTCCCTGTTTTCGGTGATCGCCGAACCCGTCGTGTGGGGCTGCTGGGTGGGTCTTTCAACCCCGCGCACGACGGCCATGTGCATATCAGCCGCGAAGCTATGAAGCGTTTGGGGCTGCATGAAGTGTGGTGGCTGGTCAGCCCCCAAAACCCCCTCAAGCCCTTAAAAGGGATGGCCCCGTTGGCTGATCGGCTGGCCACGGCGCGCGCGCTGGCCGCGGACGCGAACATTCTGGTTGGTGATCTCGAATCAGACCTGGGGACAACCCGCACGGCGAATGTGGTTCAGGCGTTGGTACGGCGTTATCCACGGCTGAAATTTGTGTGGTTGATGGGCGCAGATAACCTAGAGCAGTTTCCGCGCTGGTGGCGCTGGACGCGGATTTTTCATACGGTGTGCGTTGCGGTGATAGACCGCAGTCCTTATGCTTACCGAGCCCTGGCAGGCGCGGTGGCGATGCGTTACAAGGCGCGGCGCACCAAGCCAAGCCGAGCGATTTTTGCAAAAGAACCCCCGGCCTGGAGTTATCTTGCCATTCGACGACACGCAGCCTCGGCGAGTGCGATTCGCGATGCCAAGATGATGATTATTGACCGATAGGAGACGACCATCACGACCCCCACCCCGTCCGATGACCTGGAGAAGAAGGTCAACACTATTATAACCTCACTCGACGACGACAAAGGTCGCGACATTATGCAATTCGACTTGGCGGGCAAAACCGCCATGGCTGACCGCATGATTGTTGCCTCGGGCACCTCGACCCGTCAGGTCACGGCCATGGCTGATCATGTGGTTTCAAAGCTCAAAGCCCTGGGCCTGTTCGCACGCAGCGAAGGCAAGAAGCAGGGCGATTGGGTGCTGGTCGATGCAGGCGATGTGGTGGTGCATTTATTCCGCCCCGAAGTGCGCGCGTTTTACGATATCGAGCGGCTGTGGGCCGGGCAGACGCCAATGGCCCTGAACCTGCCTGCACCGAAACCCGTGATCACTGTATCGACGGCCCCGGTGGCCACATCGATGGCAGAAAAATCAGTTGTAAAAAAAGTAGCAAAAAAGACAGCAAAAAAAACGCTAGTCCGCAAAGCCGCGAAGCCAAAGTCCAAGGTTGCAAAACCCAAAGTCACAAAGCCAAAAGCGAGAAAACCAAAACGCAAAGCGGCCATGCCAGCAGCGAAAAAACCAGCAGCGCGCAAGGCGGCAAAACCTACGCCACTAAAACGCAAAGCGGCACCAAAGAAAAAGGCGCCCACGCCGAAGCGCAAAGCGCCAGCGACAAAGAAGAAGTCGCCGGCAGCAAAGAAAAAAATTGCAAAGCGCAAACGCAAATAAACGGGCCTGATGCGCATCATTATCCTCGCTGTCGGCAAGGCCAAGCCCGGACCGGAGCAAGATTTGCTGGCGCAGTATGTGGACCGCCTGCCTTGGACTGTGGAGGTGAAAGAGATTTCGCCCAATAAAGATCAATCAGCCGAGGTGCGCAAAGCACGCGAGGCGGATGCGCTGTTGAAAGCTGTGCCCGAAGGTAGCGTAATCATCGCACTGGATGAAGGTGGCATCACCGAGAGCAGTGAAAAATTCGCAGCCCGCGTGGCTGGGTGGCGAGATGGCGGTGCGCGAACGCTGGCCTTTATCATTGGGGGTGCGGACGGACATGGCGAAGTGATTTTAAAAAAAGCACGCCATAAACTTTCCCTTGGCGCGATGACCTGGCCACATATGCTGGTCCGTGGTTTGCTGATGGAGCAACTTTACCGCGCCCACAGCATCATGACGGGACACCCCTATCACCGTGCCTAATCCGCCCCTCACCTATAGCGGCAACCCCCTTGATCGGCGGGCGCTACTTCGCGTGGATGCCGATCAATTACGCGATGTGCTCTCGGGTGACACGGCGCGAATCGTGCCGGTATGGAATCAAAAGCATTTATTTGATGCCACGTCACAGATTCAATTTTTGTCGTTCACAGCGATGACTGCACGATGGAACATTGACGCGTTGAGCCCAGTGTTTTTAGGTTATAGCGACGGTGTGCCGTGGTTCGCGTTGGGTCTTCCGACATCAGATGTGCCGCCAGATTTAGGCCTCGATGGTGAATACCGCACGCTGAATGAAATGGTCACGCTGCTGCCCAGCACCGACGCATCTATTCTGGCCTATGCGCGGGCGATGATCATTTGGCACGAAAACCACCAGTATTGTGGGCGTTGCGGGACGGCCACGACCGCAACTGAAGGCGGCCATGTGCGTGTATGTATCAACACCACCTGCACCCATCGCAGTTTTCCTCGCACCGACCCGGCGGTGATCACGCTGATTGAAGATCCCACCGGCACACGCGCATTGTTGGGTCGCCAAGCGCGCTGGCCGTCTGGGATGTATTCTGTGATCGCAGGATTCGTTGAGCCTGGCGAAAGCCTGGAAGAAACTGTGATCCGCGAGACTTTTGAAGAAACTGGCATTCGAGTTGGAGATGTTCAATATATGGCCAGCCAACCCTGGCCGTTCCCCTCGTCCATCATGCTGGGGTTTAGGGCTCGCGCCGTGACGACCGAGGTCAGCAGTGGCGACGATGAGTTGGAAGACTGCCGCTGGTTTACACGCGAAGATTTACGCTCTTTTGCACAGCCTAGCTCGGCCTATGAAAATTTGCGCTTACCCAACACATTTTCGATTGCGCGCTATTTGCTCAATACGTGGTTGGATGAAGCTTAGTTTTACCGACCCCTGAACCGAAATTTATCTGCAGGGTAGGTGCCCAAGAAATTCACGCGGTCGGAATACAAAGCCAAATCACGCAGCGCATTTTTGAAAGCAGGTGCGTCGGGGTGCCCTTCCACCTCCACATAAAACTCAGCCTTCTTAAAAAATCCACCAATCAGATAACTTTCAAGTTTTGTCAGATTGATGCCGTTGGTCGCAAAGCCGCCCAGCGCCTTGTAAAGTGCGGCGGGCACGCTTTTCAGTCGGAAGATCATTGAGGTCACGCAGCGCGCTGAAGGCTTCGGCGCGGCCGCCTCACGCGCCATGATCAGAAAACGCGTAGTATTGTGCTGTTCGTCCTCAATGTTCATGGCCAGCGATGTCAAGCCATAAATTTTGCCTGCCGCAGCAGAGGCAATCGCTGCAACTGAAACATCATTGCGCGCGGCAATATCGCGAGCCGCCCCGGCCGTATCGAGCGCCACAACCGCTTTGAGTTTATGTTTACGAATGAATTTGCGGCACTGACTAAGTGCATGAATATGACTTTCCACGCGCTTGATGGTTTTCAAACTCGCGCCCTTCACCGCCAAAAGATGATGGTGAATGGGTTGATAATGCTCGCCAACGATTTTAAGGCCAGAGCCCGGCAGCAAATGATGTACGTCGGCGACACGCCCCGCCACCGAGTTATCGACCGCAATCATGGCGAGCTGAGCCTTGCCCACATGGACGGCATTGATGGCGTCCTCAAACGTCGTGCATGGTAACGGTTTGAGTTTTGGAAAGCGCATACCGCAGGCATGATACGAGTAAGAACCGATGTCGCCTTGGAATGCGATCTGGCCGCCGATGGTTTTCCCGGTTCGCGTTTTCGCGGCCATGTTACGCCATGCCTAACAACTTGCGCGCGCGGTCAAGATCAGCCGGTGTATCAACACCCAGCGGAATCGTATCCACCAACACCGCGCCAATGCGCATACCATGTTCGATGGCACGCAATTGCTCTAAGCGTTCGCGCAACTCAAGTTCGGTAGGCGCTAACGCCACAAATTTTTTCAGCGCGACGCGGCGGAACGAGTAGACACCGATGTGGTGATAGTGCGCGCCGTCGCCCGACGGAATCAGGTTGCGGCTGAAATACAACGCTGCGGCGATTTTCTCGCCGGGTTTGAAAATGACGGCAGGCTTCACCACGGCATTGTCGGTGAGTTCTTCGGGCTTAGTGATCAGCGCAACGGGCGTGCCAATATCAAATTCAGCGCGCGCCAGCGGTCGAATCGAAGCCGCAACGATGGCGGGGTCCAGCGTTGGCAAGTCGCCCTGCACATTGACTATGATTTGGTATTTGCCTTGGGGATCGAATGTTTCAGCCGCCGCAAAGACCCGGTCTGAGCCTGATGGAAGTGCCGGGTCGGTCAGCACCGCTTGACCGCCAGCCTTAGTAATCACATCGGCGATCTCTTGGTCACCGCAGGCCACAATCACCGGGCCAGCTTGGGCCGCGACCGCGCGCCGCCACACATGCACAATCATGGGTGCGTCACCGATCATGGCCAGCGGCTTGTTGGGAAGACGAGTCGCCTTAAGGCGCGAGGGGATAACGATCAAAGCATCTGAGGACATGGGAATCTGGGAACCATCTTGTTGCGAGCGATTTGCAACCCTCTGTTTGGGCCGCAAACCTTCAATTTAGGCAGCTTGAGACATAAAGGAACCGCGCGCCGTGGCCAAGGCGCAATGCGCAATGCGCAAGGGACTTTGGTTGGCCAGAAGCAGGCTTTGTCCTTGTTTCGTATTGAGATTCCTGGCCAAACCATTTATTCAGGGCGCTAATTCGCTGGGATAGTGGCCTTGGCCGCCGATAGGGGACCAGCGCCACTTTATTATTGGTTTGGGGACTTTTCGATGTCCGATCACAAAACGCTGGTAACCGTTCAAAGCCCGCTTTACTTCACCATTGTCAGCGGCTTCTGGATGGCCTTTTTGGCAATTATCGGCTTGAACATTGTGGGTGGCTTTGTGATGCCGACTGAAAAGCCCGCACTTGAAACGTTTGCCTACCCCATTGAAGTTCCCGAAGTGGCCGCAAGCGCAGATAGTGGTGCCCCGGTTGAACGTGTTGACATTCGCCCGTTGATTCTCGCGGCCAACGTGGATGACGGTAAGTCTGTGTTCCGCAAATGCCAAAGCTGCCATACGATCGAGGCCGGTGGCAAAAACGGCACCGGCCCGAATCTTCATAATATGGTGGGAAATACCATCGGTGATCACAATGGCTTCAAAACCTCTGAGTCTTTGAAAGCCATCGGCGGGAACTGGGATTACGACAAACTTGATCAGTACCTTGAAAACCCCAAGAAACTGGCCCCCAAAGGCACAATGTCTTTCGCGGGCTTGAAGAAGCCTAAAGAGCGCGCCAACGTGATTAAATTCTTGATGGCAAACACTGGAAATCCGCCGCCAGTTGATGCGCCCGCGCAATAATTCTAACCGCCCGAGCACTCATGAGCTCGGATCAATTTTCCGCCGCTTGCGTTGATATGGCCCATCGGCTGGCCGATGCAAGCGGCGAAATTATTTTAAGCCACTTCCGCAAAAATATCAGCGTCGACACCAAGCTCGACGATTCTCCGGTCACCGTTGCTGATCGCGACAGCGAATCTAAAATGCGCGAGATGATCGCATCCGCATTCCCAGATCATGGCATCATCGGCGAGGAGCATGGCAGCCACCGTCCCGACGCCGAGTGGGTGTGGGTGCTCGACCCCATCGACGGCACAAAATCGTTCATCAACGGGGTGCCGTTATTTGGCACATTGATTGCGCTGATGCACAAGGGCGTGCCCTGGTTGGGCTGCATCAACCATGCGGCCTTAAACCAGCGCTGGATCGGCGGCGCAGGCCACGCCACGACGCTAAATGGCAAGCCGTGCCATGTGCGTGCCTGCAAGGACCTGAAGTCCGCGACTATCTACGCCACGGCACCTGGCTATATGACGTCCGAGGAGTCCGCAGCCTTCGAGCGTTTAAGTAAGGCCGTCTACCACCAGCGTTATGGCGGCACAGATTGTTTTCATTACGCCATGGTGGCCTCAGGCTGGACAGACATCGCCTGCGAGCGGGTCTCGCAGTTGCACGACTTCGCCCCCTTGGCCCCCGTGATCGAAAATGCCGGTGGCATTGTGACGGATTGGACCGGCCAGCCCCTCACGCAAGCCTCCTCGGGACACGTGCTGGCGATGGGCGACCGCACGCTGCATACCGTAGCGCTCAAGACCCTGGGTTGGTCCCAGCCGGTTTCATAAATCTCTTTTTAACCCTTCGCCGTCAGGATACAGCAAGGCGTTCGTGTCTGACGGACTTGTCGCTTGAGCTTGCCGCGCGCATAGTCCATCCGCGAATGAAAACAAAAATGCAGCCCCCCCCCTGGGGTAGGCCATGGCCAAAAAAAGACGATGAAGACGAAGAGTCCCGTGACGCGATTAATAATGTCGACGTCGAAATTTCTGTCGTTCTGGGGCAGTCTAATCTGCGGGTTCACCAGCTTCTGAAGCTTGGTCGTGGCGCGGTGGTTGAACTGGAACTACACACCTCTGACCCGGTTGAGATTTATGCCAAAGACGTCCTCATCGCACGCGGTGAAGTGGTGGTAACGTCAGGTGATAAAGTTGGCGTCATCCTGACCGAATTGGTTAAATCCATGTATTCCAAGATGGCTGGCAAATAGCGACCGCGCTCTAGAACTTTGCCGCTGGATCGAATACATATACCTCGCTTCAAAGCCACTCCTGCCGGTCGCGGACCGCCCATTGCCCACTCTTTATCATCACACCCTGTGCCCGTTCTCACGTAAAGCGCGCGTGTTGCTGCACGAAAAGCGCATTCCGTTTGATGAGGTCGTGCAAGAGACGTGGACCTACGACGCCGGGTTTTTGTCGATCAACCCGGCGGGTGAAATTCCAGTCCTCGTCGAAGACGACGGCACAATTTTGACGGATGCCACCAATATTGCCGAATACTTGGACGAGGCTTATCCCGAACCACGTCTGATTGGCCGCAATCTGAAAGAACGCATTGAAGCACGACGTTTAGCGGTGTGGTTTGACCGAAAATTTTTCGAGGAAGTGACCGTGAATGTTGCCGGTGAGAAGTTAAATCGCCGCATGCTCTCGGGCGACGCGCCCGATTCACGCGCCCTGAAAGCGGGCCGAGAAAATTTGCAAACACATCTGCAATACATTGCCTGGCTGACAGACCGACGCAGTTGGCTGGCGGGCGATCACCTGAGCATTGCCGACATCAGCGCGGCAGCGCATCTGTCACTGATCGATTATACAGGCGATGTGCCATGGGATCAGCACCCGCTGACGAAAGAATGGTATGTCCGCATCAAATCGCGGCCCAGTTTTCGATGCTTGCTGCGTGATATCGTGCCGGGGATTCCGTCTGCGGCGGTTTATACGGATTTGGATTTTTAGGCACATACACATTGTCACCCCCGCGAAAGCGGAGGTCCACATTGGTCGTTGAAGAGGCAGCAAACAAAAAATGGATTCAAGCGTGCGCGGAAATGACCAAAAAAAGAGGTCATTATTTATCTGGGTTCACATCAAGTTTTTCGATATTGGCGCGCGCGGCTAAGGCCGCCTCGCCCTCCATGGTGAGTTCTAAAATTTTCATCCAATCTTTGCGGGCCTGATCGTTGTGGCCTTGCATACGATGTAAGTTCCCGCGCTCTAACAAGGCGCTGATGTTCAGCGGGTCGAGCGTCAGCGCGCGCTCAGCATCATCAAAGGCCAGATCATCAGCGGCGACCATCCGGTAAGCGCTGGCGCGGAAAGCAAGCGCATCGACGTTTTTCGGCTCGATCTCGAGTACAACATTCAAATCGTCAATGGCCTGCCAATAGTTCTTGGCCTCGGCCAGCGTTGTGGCGCGATCCATCAAAATCGCGACATCACGTGGCATGAGCTGAAGGGCCGAGGTTTGCACGGCATAGGCACGCTCGGTATTGCCCCCCAGCAGCCAAGCTTGCGCCGCTTGGGCGAGCATGCCTGCTCGAATGGCGTTTTCTTGTTTGGACTCTTGCGCAAGTTCCTCAAGCCCGGTGGCGGCTTCGGTATATTCGCGCAAGCCCAATAGCGCGACAGCCCGACAATGCTTAGATGGTTCACCGCCCCGCAGGCCCACCCATTTGCCTGCAAATTCGAAGCCTTGCTCGGGGTAGGCGCGGGCCATGTCGAGGCAAAATTTATAGGTCTCGGCGGGTTTCATGAGATCGGGCACAGGCGTCTGCCCCAGTGTCGGCGTCGCTACCAGTAAAGTTTCACAAAGGGCAAAAAAAAGAGACTGAGAGCGAAGCATTGAAAGCCCTGACATCTGCGTTGAACATGTTACAAACGGCATCTATTACGAGCTTATACCAGGAAGACTGCGGCAAAACATGGGAGAGACATCCAAGCGCATCTGCTTGCAAGTGCTGCCCTCGCTGAGGGCGGGCGGGGTTGAACGCGGGACTGTCGACGTGGCCCAGGCCTTGACGGCAGCGGGCTGGACGGCGCTGGTGGCAAGTGCGGGCGGGCCCATGGTGCGCGAGCTGGAACGCGTTGGGGCGCAGCACATCACGTTGCCCTTGAAAACCAAGAACCCGCTTGCCATCCGCCGCAATATCGACGTGCTGATCGAGGTGATGCGTTCAAACAACGTCTCGGTGGTCCATGCTCGCTCGCGCGCACCGGCCTGGAGTGCACGCGCGGCAGCCCGACGGCTGGGCATTCCGTTTGTCACCACATTCCACGGCACTTATGGGTTGGGGCCTTTCGGTCTAAAAAAATTCTACAATCGCGTCATGGCCGATGGCGACGTCGTGATCGCAATTTCAGAGTTTATTCGCGCGCATCTGATGCAGAATTACGCCGTGCCCGCCGAGAAAATTCGCCTCATCCACCGCGGCGTCGACCTGCAACAGTTTGACCCCGCCAATGTGTCGTCGCAGCGCTTGATTCAGTTAGCGCTTAAATGGCGGCTGTCAGAAGCCACGCCTGTCGTCATGCTACCGGGGCGAATCACCAGCTGGAAAGGCCATCACCTCGTGATCGACGCTTTGGCCATCCTGCGCCAGCGCGACCCCCATATGCAACTACGCTGCATGATGGTCGGCCCAACTGAGAGCACCCACCTTGTCGAGACCCTGACGGCCTATGCCGAAGCGCGCAATGTCAGCGGCTGGGTGCAAATCGTGCAAGACTGTAACGACATTCCAGCCGCTTACATGATTACAGATGTCGCAGTATCGGCCTCTACCGACCCCGAAGCTTTTGGTCGTGTGGTGGCTGAAGCCCAGGCGATGGGTCGCCCTGTGGTCGCCCCTGCACATGGCGCCGCGGGTGAAATTATCGAACCGGGCATGACAGGCTGGCTGTTTACACCAAGCGATCCCGTCTCACTCGCCAACGCTATTCAAAGCGCATTGAACCTCTCGCGTGAAGACCGCGCGCGGTTATCGATTCGCGCCATTGAACGCGTGCGAGCAAAATTTGATAAAACCGAAATGTGCATGAAGACATTAAAAGTGTACGACGAAGTCCTCATGAATCTACGCCCATGAGTGAGACAATCCTGGTCATCTGCCCGCGCCGGCCGGCGCGTTTTATGCTGGCCATGGGCGCGCTTGCGGCCTTGCGCACCCATCACAAAATGTCTGGTTGATTGGCCTGGTGACGCCCGCAACACTTTATATCACCAAAACGCTGCCCTACCTTGACGACACCTGGCTCGATCCGCGTACATCGGCTTGGGACGTGTATTATATGTTGGAGCTACGTGCCGAGCTGCGCAGCGCGACCATTGTGCGCGTTTATGATTTTGAGCAATCCCCCACCTCGTGACTCTACTTTTACTTGATGCAGGGTTGGCCCATCGCAGCAGACGCCTTAAAACAGATTCAATGGTCAGGCGATGTGTCGGGTGCGGCGTTGTTTCACAACAACCCACGCAAAAAACAAATGCACCTGATCGACCGCCTGCAAGATCAATTACGTGCGGCAGTTGTGTTTGAACATCTGCCTGCTGACGTGTCGTGGACCGCGCGTCAGGTCCGCGAATTTAGCGCGCCCTTTCGTATGAACCAACCCTTCGCCATGCTGTGCCTGGACAGCGAAACTGACGAGGGGTGGCCGACTGATCGCTTCGGCGCGCTCGC
This sequence comes from Rhodospirillaceae bacterium, assembly GCA_002737725.1. Classification (GTDB taxonomy): domain Bacteria; phylum Pseudomonadota; class Alphaproteobacteria; order Rhodospirillales; family Rhodospirillaceae. The sequence goes on along the minus strand of NSIP01000001.1, from coordinate 375,431 downwards.
CGAATAGTTTGCCAGTCACAAACTGACCCCTTTGCTGGTTGGCTTTACCGAGCAAATGGAATTAGCTGAACTTATTTGCCAACGCTGCCCGGATGCCATCGACATCACCGGCAAAGCGCCGCTGATTGATACGGTTTTCCTGACCTGGGCGGCGGCGGCGGCCGGCGGCGGGGACTGCGCGGTCATGCATATTGCCGCCATCGCCAATTGCCGCTGCATCGTGCTGTGAGCTCGCGGTTCGGACCCCGCCGTCAGCGGGCCGCGTGGTCAACGTGTACAGATTCTGAACCGGCCCCGCCTGAGCGAGATTACTACCCACGAGATCCTGACACTTTTGGGCGATTTAACCCCCGACGACGTTTAAGCTCGTGGTCCGATTCTAACATTCGCTGCTCAGTTTTGCCGCGGCAAGGGGTGCAAATGTCAAATCCGCTGCACTAGCGTTGACTTAACAACTTAGACCGATAGATTGAACCCACTTTGATCGCTATTTATACGAGCATTCCATGGTTGCGATTACTCTGCCGGACGGCAGCGTCCGGCGTTACGACAACGCCATCACAGGCGAACAGCTGGCGGCTGATATTGGTCCCGGCCTGGCAAAGGCTGCGCTGGCCGTGAAGATCAACGGCGAGATGCGCGATCTGTCGCGTCCGATCGAAACGGATTCAAACGTCGCTATTGTCACCAAGAAAGACCCCGACGCGCTGGAGCTCCTGCGCCACGATGCCGCGCACGTGATGGCAGAGGCCGTGAAAGAGTTGTTCCCGAAAACACAAGTGACCATCGGCCCGGCCATTGAGAACGGATTCTACTACGACTTCGCGAGGGCCGAACCCTTTACGCTCGATGATCTGCCCAAGATCGAAGTGAAGATGCGCGAGATAGTGGACCGCGATGAAAAGATCATCCGCGAAGTGTGGCCGCGCGATCAAGCCATCGCATACTTCAAAAGCATCGGCGAAGATTATAAGGCTGAGTTGATTGAGGGCTTGCCCGCATCCGAACCCATTTCCATTTACAAGCAAGGCGGGTGGTTAGATTTATGCCGCGGCCCGCATTTGCCCTCGACGGGCAAGCTGGGCAAAGCCTTCAAGCTGATGAAGTTGGCGGGCGCCTATTGGCGCGGCGATTCCAACAACGCCATGCTCCAGCGTATTTACGGCACAGCCTGGGGCGACGAGAAGCAACTCAAAGACTACCTGACCATGCTGGAGGAGGCCGAGAAGCGCGACCACCGGCGCCTCGGCCGCGAAATGGATTTGTTCCATTTGCAAGAAGAAGCCCAAGGTGCTGTTTTCTGGCACCCCAAGGGCTGGACGGTCTATCGCGGTTTACAGACCTACATCCGCAAGCGTTTGGAAGCGGCGAACTACGTCGAGGTCAACACCCCCATGCTGGTGGACCGCGCACTGTGGGAAAGATCTGGCCACTGGGAAAAGTTCCGCCATGCCATGTTCATTTCAGAATCCGAAGAGCGTGTCTTAGCGATTAAGCCGATGAACTGTCCTTGCCATGTGCAGATCTACAACCAGGGCATCAAGAGCTACCGCGACTTGCCCTTGCGCATGGCCGAGTTTGGCGCGTGTCACCGCAACGAGCCTTCTGGTGCCTTGCACGGTTTGATGCGCGTGCGAGCGTTTGTGCAAGATGACGCGCATATTTTTTGTACCGAGGCTCAAGTTAAATCCGAAACCAAATCATTCATCGACCTGCTGCGCACCGTTTATCACGATCTTGGTTTCACCGAGATCAAAGTAAAGTTCTCGGATCGGCCTGCTGTACGTGCGGGTAGCGACGAAACCTGGGACCGCGCTGAGACCGCGCTGAAAGATGCCACGGCGGCCGCAGGCTTGGAATGGGACCTGAATCCGGGCGAAGGCGCGTTTTACGGACCCAAGCTTGAATTTGTATTGCGCGATGCCATCGGTCGCGATTGGCAATGCGGCACCCTTCAGGCTGATTTCGTGCTGCCCGAGCGACTCGACGCTGAGTATGTAGGCGAAGACGGTGCCAAACATCGCCCTGTCATGCTGCACCGCGCCATCTTGGGCTCGTTCGAACGCTTTATGGGCATTCTGATTGAAAATTATGCCGGGAAGCTGCCGCTATGGTTGGCCCCGGTCCACGTGGTTGTCGCTACCATTACATCTGATGCCAACCCTTACGCCGAAGAGGTGGCAAAAACACTGCAAAAGGCGGGTTTGCGGGTGGAAACGGATCTGCGCAACGAGAAGATCAATTACAAGGTGCGCGAGCATTCCTTGGCTAAAGTCCCCATCATGGCCGTCGTGGGCAAAAAAGAAGCTGAGGATAAGTCGGTCGCGCTGCGGCGTTTGGGTGGAAATACCCAAGAAATCCTTGCCTTAACTGAGGCCACCGATAGAATCAGGTTAGAGTGTGCCATGCCGGGCTAGGCCCAGCATTCCTTTCAAATTTTGCCAACTTGAACGGGAGGCCACTTGCCTTGCGACTTGGCTCGATTGTGCGACATGCATTAACAACGACAGGAGAATTTGACATAGCTCGTCCCGACCAAAATAGACCAGCGCCGCCCAAAGACGATGGGCCGCGCGTCAACCATCAGATCGACGCTAAGACCGTGCGCTTGATCGACTTTGACGGTGCCAACCTTGGCGTCGTCGACCGCGATATCGCCATTAAAAAAGCCGACGATGCCGGATACGACCTGGTGGAAATTTCCCCAGGCGCGTCGCCGCCCGTTTGCAAAATTCTCGATCTCGGAAAATACAAATACGAGATTCAGAAAAAAGAGAACGAGGCGAAAAAGAAACAGAAGGTCATTGAGGTTAAAGAGCTCAAGGTCCGCCCCGCCATCGGTGCCCACGACTACGAGGTAAAGATGCGCGCGCTCAAGCGCTTCATCGAAGAGGGCGACAAGGTGAAGATCACGCTGCGCTACAGAGGCCGCGAGATGGTTCACCAGGAAATCGGCCAAGCGCTGCTGGCCAAGATCAAAAAAGACAACGAAGAGTTCATCAAGGTTGAGCAAGAGCCCCGCATGGAAGGCCGCCAGGTCATAATGGTTCTGGCTCCGAAATAGTGCGAGATCAGCCCTAACCTATTGAAACAGCGAAGATTTTATCAATCTTCGCTGTTTTTCTTTTGGCCACCGAAAAGTGCGCGATACCCATAAAACCGCGTGCAGAAGCGGCTTAAATCCCTTATAAGCCGTCACCTTCCGGGTTTACCTGGAATGAGTAGGGACAGCAGGCTTCGGCCGGTTCGTCCCGACGGCGGTACGGCGAGGGATAGCTACGAAATCCCTGGGCATGCCCATCCCGACGGAACGATCACATCCAAAGTTAAGGACACACAAAATGCCCAAGATGAAGACCAAGAGTTCGGTCAAGAAACGCTTTAAGTTGACCGGATCCGGCCGCGTGAAAGCCGGCGTGGCGAAAAAACGCCACAACCTGGGATGCAAATCTCAAAAAATGAAGCGCAGCTCGCGCCGTACCTTCGTGTTGGATAAGTCTGACACACCCGCGCTCAAACGTTTCATGCCTTACGGCTGATCAGCACATCCCAGGAGAATCATAATGGCTCGTGTCAAACGGGGCGTAACCAAACGCGCCCGCCACAATAAAGTTCTGAAGGCCGCCAAAGGCTACGTCGGCCGCAATTCAAAAACCTACAAAACCGCCAAGCATCGCTTGGAACACGGCTTGCAGTTCGCGTACCGCGACCGCCGCCGTAAGAAACGCGATTATCGCGGCCTGTGGATTCAGCGTATCAATGCTGGCGTTCGTATGTTTGGAATGACCTATTCGCGATTTATCAACGGGCTCAAAAAAGCCGGTGTGGATTTGGACCGTAAAATTTTGTCCGACCTCGCCGTGCGTGAGCCCGAAACCTTTGCTGGCTTGGTGAAACAGGCCCAGGCGGCTCTTTAAAGCGGATCTGGTTCGATTGAACGAACTTCGCCCATTTTGATTGGGTATCGCAAAAGGGGCCGCCAACAGGTAGCCCCTTTTGCTTTTGTGATTCATCGCGATGAGCACGGATAACATGAACGAGATTGATCAGCTGCGCACTGATGTGCTGGTAGCAGTGAACACCGCAACCGATGTGGCAGCACTTGAGGCCACACGTGTCGATGTGCTTGGGAAAAAGGGCCGCGTCACGGGCCTGATGAAAAATCTGGGCGGTATGGACCCTGAGGCCCGTAAGATTGCAGGCCAGGCGCTGAATACGTTGAAAACCGAAATCGAGGCGGCCATCAACGTCCGCCGCATGAGCCTTGATACCGCAGCGCTTGATGCCAAACTCGCCAACGAAAAAATGGATGTGACGTTGCCCATTCGCCCCGAGGCGAAAGGCAGCTTGCACCCCATCAGCCAAACCATGGACGAGATGGCGGCTATCTTCGGGGCCATGGGCTTTATGGTGGCCGAGGGGCCCGACGTGGAAGACGACTTCCACAATTTCACGGCGCTGAATTTCCCGCCCGGCCACCCGGCGCGCGAAATGCACGACACGTTCTTTCTGCCTACAGCACCCGATGGAAATCGGTACCTGCTTCGCACCCATACATCACCCGTGCAGATCCGCACCATGATGAGCGAAAAAGCACCCATCCGCGTGATCATTCCAGGACGTACCTACCGCTGCGATTACGACATAACGCATACGCCGATGTTTCACCAAATCGAAGGTTTGGTGATCGATACCGAGACCAACATGAGCCACTTGAAGGGCTGCTTGCAGGAATTCGTGCGCACCTTCTTCGGCGTCGATGACCTGACAATCCGTTTCCGCCCATCATACTTTCCGTTCACCGAGCCATCAGCCGAAATGGACATTGGTTGCTCGCGCGCAGGCGGCGAGCTGAAAATCGGCAACTTCGGTGATTGGCTGGAAATTCTGGGCTGCGGCATGGTGCACCCCAATGTGCTGCGCGCTTGCGGGCTTGATCCCGAGATCTACCAAGGCTTTGCATTCGGCATAGGCGTTGAGCGCCTGGCCATGCTGAAATACGGCATCCCTGATCTGCGCACGTTCTTCGAATCGGATTTGCGCTGGCTGCGGCATTATGGTTTCGCAACCCTTGATGTTCCCTCATTAACTGGAGGGCTCAACCGATGAAATTCACATTATCATGGTTGAAAGACCATTTGGATACGAGCGCCAGCGTCGATGAGATCGCCACCAAACTGACGGCGATTGGTCTGGAAGTCGAAGGCATCGAGAACCCGGCCAAGAATTTGGGCGCGCTAATTGTTGGCCATGTGCTGGAAGCCGACAAACACCCTAACGCGGATCGTTTGAAAGTGTGCAAGGTCGCGACCGGCACCGAAACATTGCAGGTCGTGTGCGGTGCGCCCAATGCGCGCGCCGGGCTGAAGGTTGTGCTTGCACGACCTGGCGATGTGATTCCCGACAGCGGCGAGAAGCTGAAAAAGGGCGCCATTCGCGGCGTCGAAAGTCAGGGCATGATGTGCTCAACGCGCGAACTCAAACTTGGCGAAGATCACGATGGCATTATCGAGTTGCCCGACATTGCTGTGGTTGGTGCGGCCGTGACCAGCGTTCTGAACATTGACCCGGTGATTGAAATCAATCTGACACCCAATCGTGTTGATGCGCTGGGGGTCCGCGGTGTAGCGCGTGATTTGGCCGCCGCGGGCTTTGGTCAACTGAAAGCCATGAATGACGCGCCTGTGCCCGGCACGTTTTCGTCTTCGCGCCAGATTGCGATGCGCCTGCCCATCGCGCATGCACACCAGTGTCCGTACTTTGTTGGCCGCACCATCAAGGGCGTGAAAAATGGCCCCAGCCCGAAATGGCTGCAAGATCGCCTGAAGGCGATTGGCTTGCGCCCCATCTCGGCGTTGGTCGACATTACCCAGTACATCACGATTGATTTGGGACGGCCCCTGCATGCTTTTGACGACACAAAATTGACTGGCGATGTCGGGCCGCGGCTAGCCAAAGACGGCGAGACCGTTGCCGCATTGAACGGCAAAACATATACGCTCGATGCCGGGATGGTGGTGATTGCCGATAGCGCTGCGGCAGTGGGGATCGGTGGCATTATGGGCGGCGAGCCATCAAGCGTGAGCGATGCCACCACCACCATTTTCTTGGAATCGGCTTTGTTCGACACCTCCAACATCGCCGCCACGGGCCGCAAGCTCGAAATTCATTCCGATGCGCGCTATTGTTTCGAGCGCGGCGTTGACCCAGCCTCGGCCCTCACTGGCACCGCGGTTGCCACGCGCATGATTCTTGATATTTGCGGCGGCGAAGCTGCGTTGATTGTCATCGGCGGCGCTGCCCCCAAAGCTGGGCTAGCCATTGCATTCGATCCGGCGCGCGTGGCCAAGCTCGGCGGCGTGCATGTGCCAGAACCCGAGATGAAAAGCATTCTCGAACGCTTGGGTTTCACAGTCTCGAATGCATCAACGCCATGGATAGTCAGCCCGCCCTCGTGGCGCGCCGACGTGACGCTGTGGCAAGACATCGTGGAAGATGTGCTGCGGATTTACGGTTATGACAACATTGTCGCCGTGCCGATGCCCCGGCCCACCATGACCAAGCCTGCGCTGAGCCCTAAACAACGCCAAGTGGGTGTTGTTCGCAGGGCGCTGGCCGCACGTGGCTTGAATGAAACCGTGACCTGGGCCTTTTTGTCCAAAGCCCATGCAGACTTGTTTGCCAATGGCGCGGCAACTGTGCCCCTTGCCAACCCCATCAGCGCTGATTTAGACGTGCTTCGCCCATCGATTATTCCAAATCTGATTGCAGGCGCAGCGCGAAATGCAGCGCGCGGGTTGGCCGATGTCGGCCTGTTCGAAATTGGCCCGCGCTTCGAAGGCTTTGTGCCTGGCCAACAAACGCTTCTGGCTGCAGGCCTTCGCGCAGGCCACACCACGGCGCGCCATTGGGCCAACACGCGACGCAGTATCGACGTAATGGATGCCAAGGCCGATGCGTTGTGTGTGTTAGAGACGGCTGGGGTTTCATCCAGCGGAATTCAGACCGCAACAGGACCTGAGAATGGCGTGCCTGATTGGTTGCATCCGGGTCGGTCTGGCGCGCTGAAGCAGGGCAACCAGGTGTTGGCTTGGTTTGGCGAAATTCATCCCCGCGTCCTTTTGATGATGGATGCCAAAGGCCCGATGGTTGCCTTCGAAGTCACCTTGGATCGGCTGCCCGAGGCAAAAAAGAAAACCGGCACAGCGCGGCCCTTATTAAAAGCCTCGCCTTACCAACCTGTCGAGCGTGATTTCGCCTTTGTGGTTGAGACCAGCGTGGCGGCCGAGGCGATGTTACGCGCGGTGAAGAATGCCGAGCGCGAGTTAATCACAAACATTGGTCTCTTCGATGTCTATGAAGGCCCCAACGTTGGAGAAGGCAAAAAATCCATCGCCATCACTGTGACGTTACAATCCAAAGATGCCACGCTTACTGATGAGCAAATTGAAACAGCAGCCAAGAAAATTGTTGCCGCCGTTGAGAAAGCCACTGGCGCGCAACTGCGCGCATAGCTGAACCTTAGAGCAAACCGAATTCCCCGCACCCATGACCGATCTCTCACACATCCGTAATTTCTCGATCATCGCCCATATTGACCATGGTAAGTCGACGCTTGCTGATCGTTTAATTCAACGCTGCGGCGCAATTGCTGATCGCGATATGAAAGAGCAAATGCTCGACTCGATGGATATCGAGCGCGAGCGCGGCATCACCATCAAAGCCCAAACTGTGCGGCTAAATTACAAGGCCAAAGACGGCAAAACCTATCAGCTCAACTTGCTCGACACCCCCGGTCACGTGGACTTTGCCTACGAGGTCAGTCGGTCCCTGGCCGCCTGTGAAGGCTCGCTGCTGGTAGTCGACGCCAGCCAAGGGGTTGAGGCGCAGACGTTGGCCAACGTTTATCAGGCCATTGAGGCGCACCACGAGATTGTGCCGGTGCTCAATAAAATTGATTTGCCCGCCGCTGACCCCGAACGGGTTCGCCAGCAGATCGAGGATGTCATCGGGATAGATGCCTCGGGCGCCGTGCCCTGCTCGGCCAAAGCGGGCTTAGGGATCGAGGAGGTGCTGGAAGCCATCGTGACCAAGCTGCCGCCGCCGGTGGGCGATCTGGGGGCCCTGAATAAAGCGCTTTTGGTCGATAGTTGGTATGACACCTATCTCGGCGTCGTCATCTTGGTGCGGATCAAAGACGGCACGATTAAAAAGGGTTCCAAGATCAAGTTTATGTCAAATCACGCAACCTATCAGGTTGATCGTATTGGATATTTCACGCCTAAAATGATTGATACCCAGGACCTGAAACCTGGCGAATTGGGCTTTATTATTGCTAACATCAAGTCCGTGGCCGACTGTAAAGTGGGCGACACAATTACCGACGACGTTAAACCTGCCACCGAGCCCTTGCCCGGCTTTAAGCCCTCCATCCCGGTGGTGTTCTGCGGCCTATTCCCGACCGACGCCTCCCAGTTCGAACTGCTGCGTGAAAGCCTGGCCAAGCTGCGTTTGAACGACTCGAGCTTTCACTATCAAACCGAAAGTAGTGCCGCGCTGGGCTTCGGATTTCGCTGTGGGTTTTTAGGATTGCTGCATATGGAAATTGTGCAGGAACGTTTAGAGCGCGAGTTTGATCTTGATCTCATCACCACCGCGCCCAGCGTGGTGTATTGCATCGAGACGCACAAAGGCGAGAAGATGGAGATGCATAATCCCGCCGATATGCCCGAGCCCAACCATATTGCGAAAATCGAAGAGCCCTGGGTGAAGGCAACAATTTTAGTGCCGGACGAATTCTTGGGCACGGTCTTGAAGTTGTGCAACGATCGACGCGGCGAGCAGGCTGACCTGACCTACGTCGGCAATCGGGCCATGACGGTTTATCATATTCCGCTGAACGAAATTGTTTTCGACTTCTATGATCGTTTGAAATCCATCTCCAGCGGGTATGCCAGCTTTGACTACGAGCTTGAGGGATATCGCGACGCCGACTTGGTGAAAGTCTCGATCATGGTTAACAGCGATGTAGTCGATGCGCTGTCGTTCATGTGTCACCGTAGCCAAGCCGAATCGCGCGGTCGGCAAATTTGCGAACGCTTAAAAGACCTGATTCCACGGCACTTATTCAAGATTCCGGTGCAAGCCGCGATTGGCGGAAAAGTGATTGCGCGCGAAACCATCGCCGCCATGCGCAAAGACGTTCTGGCTAAATGCTACGGCGGCGACATCACGCGAAAGCGCAAACTGCTTGATAAGCAGAAAGAAGGCAAAAAGCGCATGCGGCAATTTGGCAACGTCGATATTCCGCAATCTGCCTTCATCGCAGCGTTGCGGATGCCAGAAAATTGAGCTGAGAAAAATTAGAGCGGAAGAATGGTGGATGGGCGACAGCGAATGCGCCGGTAGCGAAACGTATGCGCCAGCACGAGGCCAATCACACCAATCACCAACCATGCCGGCATCGCCATGATGCCTTGGCCGAGCGCTGAAAAAAGTTCAGGCCAGCGCGCTGCAGAAAATTGAGGAGATTGCCCGGTCAACAACGTGACGAGATCAGACGTCGCAAGGCCAGCGTGACCGCTAGCCCCAACGGCCATCACGGCTTCTGCCGATAGAATAATGATGGCGAGTGTCACCATCACCCAACCTAATGTGCGCCCGAATAACACGGGTTCCTGCCCCTGAACGTCAGCCATTTATTTATCCCAGAGGTTTTGTAGTAGCTTTTAAGGGCTTAAAAAATCAATATGATTTGGTGTCGTTTCGATAAGAAACTAAAGTACGTAATATTATTCCGTACGATTGAGCGGCCAAATTTCTCCACAGACTTATATAAAGCCATGCAAAGCCGCCAGAAACCCAAGGCTTTGATTGCGGTAGGGGGGCCTGTCAGTTAGGTTCCCGCGCCCCAGACCGGGGAGGGATGGCCGAGCGGTTGAAGGCGCACGCCTGGAAAGTGTGTATACCCCAAAAGGGTATCGTGGGTTCGAATCCCACTCCCTCCGCCATCTGTATTGAATAGGCTGGCAGCCCGATTCGCTTACACTCTGCGAACATTTTCCAGAGTAACCCTCGATGTCCGCCCCTCCTATCGTTCATCGGCTCAGCGCTGCGGAGCGATCCAAACTGCTGAAAGAAGACCAGACCTGGGTCGGCAAAGCCTTCGATATCGCCGTCAGCCCGCGCGCCCTACAAGCCGATACCCGGCACATGGCATTGACGCTGCTCGACACGCAGATGGAATACCGGGCCAGTCGGGCCGCAGCCTTCGCCGAGACCTTAATTGGCGACATTATGAACCCCCATGTCACCGCCCCCATCGCCTGCGGCAAGGGGGTACAGCTATTGCTGCAATACCTACGGCGCGACGATCCTCGAGGTTTTGAACTTGGCTAAGTCCCTGCGGGCCAACAAAGCCAGCGTGGCCCGCGTTCAAGCCGCTGCGATCAGATCTCAGCAAACCCCGCAGCACCTGCGCGAGACCAGCCGCATCCCCTGCCTGATGTTGGAAGATCGCGCCTGTTCGGAATATACCCATCGTCCCGTGTCATGCCGCTATTTGTTGTCAACGTCACTGCCGGCCTGCATTCGCATCCTTCAAGACAATCAAGCCGAAGAGTTCCCGTTTGCCGACAATGTGGTGAGACCATCCGCGCGACAATCATCATCATGATGAAAACTGCCCTGATTCTCAGCTGCCTTGCGCCTCAACATGTGGAATTGAACCAAGCCCTGGCCGTGGCCGTGGCCTTGCGCCACGATGACAGCGAATCACTCTGGCTGGCGGGCGAACCTTTATTTGCCGACGTCCCGACTGACATTGCAGAACAAGGCAATTCGCAAATCGCAAGCCTCGTTGATTTTTTTGTAAAGGCGCTGCGCCCCACGATTTGTTCGCTGCGTTTCTATTCCGACGTTGACATGTTACGGTTTTGAACGAATTAAATTGTTGGTATTGAATTCGTCTTGGGGAATTTTCATGCTGCGCGCCCTGACCATTGCTTTTACTCTCATCACTCTTGCGTTCGCCTCGAGTGTATCCGCGCAACCCGCCATGGGAACCTTGCCGCCCAAGGGGGTGTGGCAGGACAAGTTCCGTCAACTCGATGAGGTCTGGCCCACGACCAATGATTACCGCGCGGCCTCGGGCGCGCCGGGCCACCGCTATTGGCAACAGAAGGTGGACTACAAAATCAAGGTAGCGCTGGATGACGCCAAGCAGAGGGCCACAGGGTCCGAGACCATCACCTACAACAACAATTCGCCCGATACGCTGAAATACCTGTGGCTGAACTTAGACCAGAATCAATTGGTGAAAGGTTCGGACCCCATCAACGCGCGGACCAATGACGGCGACGCTAAGGAATCATTTGGGTCCATGCGGCTGACCATGGCCCACGAGAAATCGACCCAAGGCCTGATGGTCAGCACAGTCACCGATGAGGCGGGCAAACCCCTTCCCTACATCATCAATGGCACGATGCTGCGAATTGACCTACGCGCGCCCTTGCTGCCGAGCAGCACCGTAACGTTTTCGCTGGCGTGGACGCTTGATGTCCCCGAGGTCGATGTCTTCCGCACGCGTGGCGGTTATGAATATTTCAAAGATGACAAAAACTACGCCTATTATATGTCGCAGTGGTATCCGCGACTGGCCAGTTACTCTGATAATGATGGCTGGCATATCCGGCAATTCTTTGCCAACAGCGAGTTCACGCTTGAATTCGGCGACTTCGACGTAGAGATCACAGTTCCGGCCGATCACATCGTTGCCAGCACCGGCGAATTACGAAACGCAGACAAAATTCTGACAGATGCGCAGCGCCAGAAATTGGACGACGCCAAGACGGCAACCAAACCCGTCGTGATTGTCAGTCAGGCCGAATCGACCGCCAAAGAAAGTGCGCCCAGCAAGGAGAAAAAGACTTGGCACTTTAAAGCGACGAATGTGCGCGATTTTTCTTTTGCTTCAAGCCGCAAGTTCATTTGGGACGCGCAAGGCCATGAGGTCGAGCCAGGCCGCACTGTGCTGGCTATGTCGTTTTACCCCAAAGAGGGTAATCCGTTGTGGGAAAAATATTCGACCGCAACACTGATTCACACATTGGATGTTTATGGGCGGTTCTCTTTTCCTTATCCGTATCCCGTTGTCCAGTCGATCAACGGCAATGTCGGGGGCATGGAATACCCGATGCTGGCCTTTAACTCTGGCCGTCCCGAAAAGGATAAGAAAACCGGCAAGCTGACCTACTCAAGCCGCACTAAATATTCGCTTGTCTCGGTGATCATTCATGAAGCCGGGCACAATTGGTTTCCGATGATCGTCAACTCCGATGAACGGCGGTGGACCTGGATGGACGAAGGCTTGAATACCTTCCTGCAATTCCAAGCCGAGCGGTTATGGGAAAAAGACTACCCGGCCCAACGCGGTGAGCCGAAAGACATCGTCGACTATATGAAATCACCCACCGTTCGCCCGATCATGACCGACGGCGAATCGCTCGATGCAGTTGGGGCCAATGCTTACTCCAAACCCGCCACGGCGCTCAGCATCTTGCGCGAAACCATCCTCGGCCGAGAGTTGTTTGACTTCGCGTTCAAGGAATATGCGACGCGCTGGAAATTCAAACGCGCCAACCCGGCTGATTTTTTCCGCACCATGGAAGATGCGAGTGGGGTGGATTTGGATTGGTTCTGGCGCGGCTGGTTCTACGGCACCGACAATGTAGATGTCTCCATCGACGGATTGGACGAATACACCGTCAATACGCAAAACCCCGATGTGGAGCAGCCCATTGCCCGCAAAAAGCGCGATGAAGAACCACGCTCGTTGACAGCAGAGCGCAATGAAGCTTCGGCCAAAACCGACGACTTCTTCAAGATGGAGGTTGATCAAAAGCCCGAGCTGAAGGATTTCTACAATCAAAACGACCGCTTCACTGTCTCAAACGCGGATCGTAATAAATTTAATACGCTGGTGAAGGGTCTTGAGCCTTGGGAGAAGGCACTTTTGGGCGTGGGCGAATTCGCCTATGTGTTGGACTTCCGCAATATTGGCGGGCTGGTCACGCCAGTTATTTTGGGAATCACCTTTAAGGATGGCAGCACCGAACAGTTGCGTATTCCTGCAGACGTGTGGCGGCAGAACCCCGGCAAGTTCTCAAAATTGATCGTTCGCAAAAAACAGATTTCCAGTGTCGAGGTTGACCCAAGATTAGAGACAGCCGACGTGGACCTAGAAAACAACGCGTGGCCACGCAAGATCGTGCCCTCACGCTTGGAAATCTTCAAACAAACCATGCCGCCATCGCGCAACCTGATGAAAGACATGGATGAGCCCCTGAAGAAAGATGAGAAAAAGGACGAGAAGAAAGACGACGATTCGCCAACGGCTGCGCCCACCCTATAGATAGCCTCACCCCATAGATAGAAATGCGATGACGATTTCGCGACGAGGCTTGTTGGGCGCAGTGATGGTTGCGCTGGCACCCAGCGCGCTTTTAGCCCATGGCTTTCATGCCAGCTTTAGTGTGATCGAATTCAATCCGCGCACAAACGCGTTGGAGTTGTTTCACCGTACTTTTACCCAGGACATTGAAATCCTGCTGACCGCGCGCGCGGGCAAAGCTGTGACGCTTAAAAATTCAGCGCGGATGGAAGAACTGATCGAGAGCTACTTGCTCGACGTATTTTCGATCAAAACCTCAGATAACCGCCCGCTGAAGCCAGCATGGGTTGGGATGAAAATTCAACTTGATACGCTGTTCGTCTATCAAGAAATCAAAGTCATGAGCGGCCTGAGGGGTTTGATGATCAACAGCCAAATCCTGACCGAGACCCACCCGGGCCAAGTGAATTCCGTGAACCTCACTATGAACGGGCGCACTCAAACCCTGATTTTCATGGCCAATGACGCCGCACAATCGGTCACATTCTAAGCTGGCTAAGGCCATTGTGCGGTGCTGAGCACAGAATCTCTCGCCACACGCCTGCGCCCGGCCTAGGCTTTGCGCCTTGATATGGGGAGTTTCACAATGACCAAATTTCGTATTCTCGCGGCGCTTACATCTGCTTTGGCATCTGCTTTGATTTTGGCCACCCCGCTTGCATTCGCTGCGTCCCAAAAAAACATCGTCGTGATTGGCGCGACCGCGCAATCCGCCCCCGAGATCATCAAACAAGCATTGGAGCAAGGCCGCAAGGTCATTGCGCTCGCACGACGCCCCGAGGCCGTGACAAGCGCAGGCCATCCCAACTTGAAGATCATCAAAGGTGATGTGCGCGAACCCGCAACCATCGAATCGGCACTGAAGGGCGACGAGGTCGTGATCTCGCTGATTGGCCCGCGTGTCGATCCGCGCGTCGAGTTAGCGGCGATGGATTTATATACCGTCGGCACTGCCAACATTGCCGCTGCAATGAAAAAGAAGGGCAACAAAAAACTAATCGTCACCAGTTCCATCGGCGCTGAACATGTCGTGACAGAAAAGCCTAAAGGAACAGAGCTGCGTGACATGTGGCTATGGAATGGACGCAAGCTGTATGCAGATATGTCGGCTATGGAAAAGATGATGCCGGGCTTGGGCCTGCAGTACATTATTCTTCGGCCCGGATTCATGCTCGATCAACCAGCCGCCAACAACATCAAGATCGCCGTGGATAACACCGCACCAAAGGGCGCGGGGCCGATTGTCACGTTCGTCGATTTCGCGAACTTCACATTAACGCAAGTCGATTCGGACCAATACAATAGCAAGGCTGTAAGCATTTTCTCGGACGTGCAATCTGAGTGGGGCAAGAACCTCGACTTCGATGCGATGTTGAAAATGCGCCAGTCACAAGGGCCCATGGAAAACGGCCCCGCAGCAGCGAACAAGTAGCGCTTTACGTCACAATCAGCCCAAGGGCTAAGCCTGATATCGCAGCCAGTGCGATCACTCCTAACCTTAAGGCCATGGCTCGGCCTGCGATCAATGCAATGTAGGCGACCTTCGCCAGAGTATTCACCATCAGGGCCACCCCGACGGCCATGACCATAACGGTTCCGTCGCCGCTGAGAACGGCTTGGCGCGCGGTCGACACCGTCACGGCGTCGACATCGACCAAGCCCTGAAGTGTGCAAATCGCCACGATGTCAATAATCCCCAACCAGGCCTCGAAAGTCTATTCCGACGAGAAAACTAAATCTTGCCCACACGTATGGTAAGCCCACACCCACAGCAGACGCCTGAAATTGTTGTTATAGTGAGGCAATATTGTAGTGAAACAAACCCTGCCATAATTCAACATGAAACGCGCCCTTCCCTCCCCGGCCCTGACTTGGCTACCGCACCGCCAGCCCTATTCTGAGCGCTTTGGCGATGTGTATCGAAGCCAGAGCGGCGGATTGGCAGAAACTCGCCATGTTTTTCTGGAAGGGTGCGGGTTGCCCCATGCCTGGCGCGACGCAGATGTGTTCGTTGTGGCTGAGACCGGCTTCGGAACGGGACTGAACTTCCTCGCTACGCTGGATTTGTGGCGCCGCACGCGGCATTTCAAAGCCAGGCTGCACTACATCGCGGTCGAGGGTTTTCCGCTCAGTCACGATGAATTGCGCGAGTGCCAAGAGCGCTGGCCTGAATTGCGGCAAGTCGCCCAAGCCTTGTTGCGCGTTTATTTGCACCCTCAACCGGGTTTTCAACGCTTGGTGCTCGAAGGCGGCAGAGTGATTCTAACGCTGCTGTTCGGTGAGGTGCGTGAGATGCTCAGCACTTTGGAGGCACGCGTAGATACGTGGTTTCTCGACGGGTTCTCGCCTGAAAAGAATCCGCAGATGTGGACGGCCGAGGTGCTCAGCGAAGTGGCCCGACTTTCCAAACCCGGCGCGCGACTGGCGACTTATACGGCCGCTGGTGAGGTTCGCCGCAATCTTACTGCCGTTGGATTCAACGTGGTCAAAACGCCAGGCTTTGGTGCCAAAAGCGAAATGACCCGCGCAACATTTCATGGGAGTGAGACCGCCAAAGAATTGCTCGCTCCATGGTTTGCCCGCGCACCGACAGGCCATGTGAAATCCGGACACGCGGCCATTATTGGTTCGGGGCTGGCGGGAACAGCAACCGCGCATGCGCTGAATCGACGCGGATGGCAAACCACGATCATCGACCGCCACCCTGAGATTGCGGATGAGGCGTCGGGTAACAGCGTCGGCGTCCTCATGCCACGCCTGACCGCATCGCCCAATGTCGACGGCAGATTTTATGCCGCTGCATGGCGTACGATGCTAGACCACCTCGAGGAATTTTCTGATGATGGGATTGCGTTATCGCGTAATCGCTGTGGTGTTTTGCAGCTTGCTGTCGATGGCGACGATGATCGGCTCAAAGCCATAGCCGAGAGCGGTGCGCTCCCTGAACCATTGCTTTTTCATGTCAATGCAACGGAGGCGTCTGAGATCGCCGGGGTCGCGCTGGCTCAAAGCGCGCTTTATTTTCCCCAGGGCGGTTGGCTGAATCCAAAATTGCTGTGCGCAGCAATGGCACGCAACTCACATCTTGAAATGAACAAAAATGTGAACGGCGTGAGACGCGCGGGCGGGCAGTGGGAGGTTTTGGACGATCAAAGCAGAACGATCACTACAGCCAATATCGTGGTTTTCGCCAACGCTATGAATGCAACCACCATGCCAGAGCTCAATTGGTTACCCTTGTCCGCGCGTCGCGGACAAATTAGCTTTCTGAAGGCACAGGCGGCAAATTTGCGTTGCGTGTTGGGGTATGGCGGCTACATCACACCGGCACACAAGGAACGTCATTGCTTGGGCGCGACCTTTGATTGGACCGATGACGCCTTTGGCGAACAGGCTGTCAGCGACGACGACCACACCCGAAATTATAATGACCTCGCCGCGGCATTACCGAGTTTTGCGAAAACATTACCGCCCGAGATCATCGAGGGGCGCGCCGCAATCCGCTGCACAACGCCCGATCATTTACCTGTTGCGGGCCCGATTCCCGACCATGCTGCTTATTTGCGCGATTTCGCTGACCTGCGCCATGGTTACCCCTGGGCACGTTATCAAAGTGCGACCTACCATTCAGGCCTGTATGTCTTAGCGGGGCTGGGCTCTCGGGGGCTTGTGGCGGCACCGTTGGCAGCGGAAATGCTCGCCTGCCATATCAGCGGTGAGCCCTGGCCGATGGAACGTGAGCTTTCGAATGCTTTACATGCGGGGCGTTTCTTGATCAGAGATTTAAAACGCCTCAGAGTTTAAGGCCTTTTGCTTGCTTGATGGGCTTGTGGCATGTTGGTAAAATATTTTGCCCTCATCTGTGTCTTTTTCTACAGCTTGTTTGTCCCCC
Organism: Rhodospirillaceae bacterium; assembly: GCA_002737725.1. GTDB lineage: Bacteria > Pseudomonadota > Alphaproteobacteria > Rhodospirillales > Rhodospirillaceae. Next base: position 358,089 of record NSIP01000001.1, on the reverse strand, counting down.
CAGCGCTTTAATCTCAAATGACATTTAGAAAAAACTCATTGGCTGTGTGACGACGTTTGCGCTTCTGGTCAGCCAGGCCTCGATAGCGTGGGCACAGCCTTTCGAAATATCAAACTCTTGGCTTGAGGGTTTTGACGACTGGGCCAGCGAAATCGGCAACATGAAAGCTGAGGATTTTCAGTTCTCTCTGGGTGTCGGTGTGGGTATCACGCCCGACTTATGCCGGTGGCAAAAAATATAAAGCCATCGCACTCCCATTGTTTCAGTTGCGCTACAAAGACAAACTCAGGATCGACCATTTAGTTGTTCGGTTTCGAGTTTGGCGCAGCGAGTGTTGTCGCGCTCGAGTGTTCTTGGGTTTATCTGAAAGCCAGGGCGTGAGCATGGATAGCCCCGTGGCTAAACTGAAAGATGTGGACCGAGGGTTAAACACAGGCTTTGTCTTCGAAGGCCACTTTGCAGGACCCCTGGCCTTTCGTTTAAACGCACGGTAGGAAGTTTCTAGGGGCCACAGCGACGCAACAGTTGTTCCGTCTCTGTGTCTCGTTTTACGCAATAAAAGCGAAACCTACACGGTGATTCCCGAAATCGCGCTAACCTGGGCAAGCCATGATTTCATGGACGCGTTTTATTCAGTGAGTCCCACGGGCGCAGCAGCGTCTGGATTTCGCGCATTCAATGCGTCGGGCGTACTTCGCGATGTGTCTTTACGACTGACAGCAACATATCGCTTAAGCGAGGATTGGATGGTTGTTGGCCGACTTCAGGCCGCGGAATTACTAAGCGATGCCAGGCCTAGTTCGATTACCCGTCAGACCGGAGATTCTTTTCAAGGTCTCGCTGGCTTCGGTGTGATGTACACCTTCTAAACCAAGCGTTGTTGTCGGCTGAATTCACATACCTAGTATCCGCATCATTGATGCGAGGGATGCGTTTTTTTGCAAGCGCTTGGAAAAAAAACAGAGGTCAGAGCCGAAAAGATTCCGCATTGACGCGACGGGCATTAGCAACATGGAAATCTCGACTCTGACCTCTGTTTTCTGATCTTAGGTCTTTGGTTCTCGACTTTTTCAAAGCGCAGCTTGAGCAAAAGCTTGTATTCGGGCCAGGAACTTCCCCCGCCGCTGCATCCCTTTTTGGGATCGTCAGTAGGCGAGGGAAGAAAAGCCTTATGTCACTGGGGGTGGGAACTTACTTGTGGACGGTGACGGATAAGGCTGGTCACTTTGGTCTTCCTGAACACGGTCTCTGGGTTGGCTATTGCACTAAGGTTGCTAAGCTCCTTGGTTACGTGTGAATTATTCACACTAATAAAGATAAAGTACTTATTAAAACCGCCATGTCAATATATTTGTGGGAACTATTCACACGATATGCTATGATATTCTTTATGAGAGCTGCTGCCCATTCCCTCTGCGATATTCATCATGGCTGAAGCAAGCCCGCCAACCACACCCAGCTCCTTGATTTCCGCCATTAAACGGCTGCTCCGACCATTGGTGCGTTTGATGATCGCGAAGGGTTTGGGGCTGCCTGCCCTCATTGATTTGCTTAAAGAGGTCTATGTCAGCGTCGCCGAACAAGAATTTCCTACGGCTAGCAAAAAACAGACCGACAGCCGTATCAGCGTTTTGACGGGAGTTCATCGCAAAGACGTCAAACGCTTAAGGACGTTGAAACTTGAGGAGTTTGTCGCCCCCCGCTCGATTGGCCTGGGTCCCATGGTGGTCGCGCGTTGGCTCAGCAACGCCAGCATGATCGACGCCACCGGCCAGCCACTGCCACTGCCGCGGCAAGCCGAGTCGGCTGGCAGCGCCTCGTTCGACGGCCTTGTTGAGGGCGTCTCCAAGGATATCCGCCCACGCGCGCTGCTCGATGAGTGGGTCCGTTTAGGCGTGGCACGACTCGACGGCCAGGGCCGAGTCGTGCTGAATCAAGCCGCCTTCATTCCGGAAAAGGGCTTTGATGAAAAAGCGTTCTACCTGGGCCGAAACGTCCATGATCATTTAGCCGTAGCGGGGAACAACCTGTTGGGCCTGGGCAACCCGACGCTTGAACGAAGCGTTCATTACACGGGATTGACCGAGGAATCGGCCAAAATCTTGATGGAAGCAGCCGAACGACTTGGCATGCAGTCTTTGCTGGCCGTTAACCGCCTGGCCTTAGATTTAGCCGATAAAGATAGGAACAAGGCGGACGCCTCTCGCCGCCTCAATATCGGCTTGTATTTATATGACGGTCCCACCACATTAAATGGGCCTAATGGGGGCGATGCGGTTAAATGATTCAAAGCTCTGACAAACGTTCACGGACAATGTGGCGCGCGGTTTGCGCAGCCCTAGCCCTTGGGGTTTTGTCAGCTTGCGCCACCGCACCGCAACAAACAGCACACCTTGACCCCAAGACCGGGGACGGAATCGGCGGTACAGGAATCGCACCGAAAATCGTTTCTGGCGATATCAGAAAAGACGACGGCATTGGCGGCACTGGAATTTTGGGGACCATCACGGGCTTTGGCTCGATCATCGTCAATGGCCTGGAACTTGAGTATGACCGCGACACCACCGTGGAAACCGATGGCCGCCCCACCGCCTTGGAAGAATTGAAAATCGGGCAGGTTGTTCTTGGCACCGCGCGAATGAAGGGCGACACGCTTTATCTCGATAAACTCGAAATGCAGCACGCCGTCACCGGACCTATTGAGAGCATCGACCATGACAAGGGCACATTGACGGTGCTGGGCCAAGCGATCCGCACAAATATGGCGGGCGACAAAACGGCGATTGAGTCGTTCAAAACGTTGACCACGGGCGACATGGTCAGCGTCTCAGGCCTACGCCAAGCCGATGGCACCATCATTGCCACACGCCTCGATCAACACCCCGACGACGGGCGTGTGATTGTTCGTGGCATAGCAAGAAATGTCACCACCGGATCAATCACGGTGGGTGGGCTGACTGTTCCGCTGAGTAAAGAAACCACGATCACCCCTGTGAAAGACGGCGGGCGCGTGTTCGTCTCGGGCCGCATGATCAATGGCCAATTCGTGGCCGATGTGATTGTCGGCTCTGCGCCACTGCCTTTTGGATCTGGCGTGAAAGATGTGTCGATTGAGGCCTATACACCCAAGAGCGCTGCCGGCGTTGGACTGACAATCGAGGGCATCACCATTGACGGCGCAACCTTGCCGACGGGAACGATGGCCAACGACCGCATGATCATCACGGGTCAGATCAATGGTGCCGATCGCATCACTGCCACGACGATTGATAAGGTGCGCACGTTTGTGACGATCTTGAAGGCTCGCGGCTCATTACGCCCAGCTTCCATCCGGCCCGATAACAACCCGCGCCCTGAACGCCTGGCACCGCCACGCCCCGAGCGCACCCCCGAACGCCCCAACCGCGAACGGCCCGAACGTGAGCGCCCCGAAGGCGCTCCGATGGTCTAATCAAGCTTCAAGCTGAGACATTTCTGTTGGCGGCAAGAAGCACAGCGCTTCGATCTTGTTTCCATCGGGGTCTTTCAAGAACGCGGCATAGTAATTAGGTGTATACTGCGGCCTCAGACCGGGGGCTCCGTCGCACGTGCCGCCATGTTTTATGCCCGCCGCATAAAACGCATCCACGCCCTCTTTGCTTGCCGCATTGAAACACACGTGAACGCCATTGCCAGGCGTTGGTGCTTTTTCATCGAACGGCATCTGTGCCCAAAACGTGGGAAAGGTGACACCCCACGCGTTCGCAAAATCATTGATGAAAACACGCTTAAAGCCCAGTGTTGCCAAGAAGGCGTCGTAAAACGTCGCGGCGCGCGCCACATCACGCACACCCACCGAGACGTGACTGATCATCGGAACACTGTTCATGAGCGGCCTATTTAAAGACGGGGAGCGGAGATTCGCTGGGCGCAAAGCGATAGGTGAACGTGAGGCCGCCTCCCGCATCGGGGCTATTGCGTGAAAAACCAACAACGCCGTAAGCGTTGAATGACCAGGCGTCCGTGAATCGGTAGCTGAGATAGAGTGAGCCCTCTTGTGGGTCGGCTGACGTTTTGAGCGAGCTTTGGCGGTAATCAAACACCAGCCCCGTCGCTACTTTATCATCCCACGCGTATTGCACACCAAGACTGCCAAACACCACGTTTCGAAGCTTCAATTCGTTGCGCACGCCGCTGATTTTGTATCCGAGCGTGACAAAGGGCATCAGGCCACCCACAGCTACTGCCAGATCGGCTTGAACCGCGCCATCAACCTTGCCGGTTCCCAAGCCCTTCTTGAAGCTCGCTGAGGGGAGTTTAAGGCGCGAGGTGAGATCAAGATAAACACCGCGATCATAGAGCTGCTGAAAGCTATACATCGCCGAGAAGCTGGTATCGGAAAACCCAGATGCATGACGACTTACACCCGAAGCGCCGGCCCCCTCACCCGCGCCATCCAAAATCAGTGCAGGCCCCGCCACCGACAGCCAGCCACTGGCCACTTTAAATGTGAACGGACCACGCGCTGTTTGGACGCTGAAGGGGACGAAGGCGATTTCAGTGATTCGGGTATCGCCAAATTTGCCCGCGCTATAGTCAAACCCGGTTGTGGTGCGCGGCGACCAGAAATAGTCGTTAAACGAGTCCTGTCCGAAGGCGCTCGAAATCGAGAAAATCACAGCCAAAGGTACGGTCAACGCAGAGATCAAGATCATGAGTTCACTATAACAGCCCTGAACCAGGAATCGCTCATTTTTGAGGCCTACGCTACGTCTTGCCCTGGAATGCGCCAGCCCGATAAGCTGAGGTGATGAAAAACAAGCTTTGTCAGGTACTCCTCCTCGCTGCTGCTTTAGGTTCTGTCGCATCACAAAGTGCGGCTGAAACAGTCCGTATTGGCTTAGCGTCGCTCCCGCCTGGTAATGCCAATCCTTTTACCTCATCTGCGCGGACATCTTGGTATACGTGGCGCGCATTCCTCGACACGCTCACGCAACTCGGGCCCAATATGATTCCAGGCCCTGCCCTGGCTGTCAGTTGGAAAAACACCAGCCCCAAAACGTGGATCATCAACCTGCGGCCTAACACCGTCTTCTCGAACGGTGAGCCCTTGAATGCCGAGGCTGTTATCTTCACGATCAACTATCTGCAAAGCAAACCGGGGCAAATCGAACCCCTTGCAAGAGAAACTGAAAACATCGCGGCCCTGCGGGCTGTGGATGCGCTAACGTTAGAAATCACCACCAAACAGCCCGATCCTATGTTTGCGCGCAGCATGGCCGCACTTCCGATTGTTCCGCCGACATATTGGGCAAAGGTCGGCCGCGACGGTTTTTCACTCGCCCCCATCGGAACGGGATCTTATGTGGTGGAAAGTTGGGGAAAGGCGAAGTTAGCGCTGAAAGCAAATCCGCAATCATGGCGTAAACCAAAATCAGACCGGGTTGAGATTGTAGTGTTGTCAGAGACGTCCTCGCGCCTTCAAGCGCTGCTGTCCAACCGCATTGATTTGGCATCAGAGATTGGACCAGAAGATATTGATGTGATTGAGGCCGCGGGTCTCAAGTTTTATCAACGCCCATCGACGTCCATTGAAGTGATCGCGCTGAATACAATCATTGATAGCCCACTGAAAGATGTGCGCGTGCGTCAAGCCTTGAATTACGCCGTCGACAGGCAGACCATTTCAGTCACGATTATGCATGGTCTGGTTCCCCCAGGGAGCCAAACCACGCCGCGCTCGAACCCTGAATATAATCAGTCGTTGAGCGCTTATCCGTATGACCCCGCCAAAGCCAAGGCGTTGCTGACAGAAGCGGGATACCCCAAAGGATTCTCATTCGTGGTCGAGTTAAGTAACGGTACGACGGGTGGTCACTATTTCAGCATGTTTCAAAAAGTCGCTGAGGATTTGGCAAAAGTTGATGTCAAAATGGAAATTCGCCCGATCCCGTGGACACAGTATTTTCGTGGTGTGACGCAAGGAGAATGGAAAGGTCAGGCCTTTGGATTTGAGTACGAGGCCATGCCCACAGGCGAAACATTGCGTCCATTCCGGCTACATTCATGTACGTGGTCATTCCCTTGGTATTGCGATGAGTCTCTGACCCCCGTGATCGCTGAGGCGAAAAGTACGTTTGATCCCGCACGGCGATTAGAACTCGTCCATAGAATCTTACGCGAATACCGTGACAAAGCTGCGGCCTTGATTTTGATGGAGCCGCTCGGCCTCGATGGCCTCAGCCCCAAGCTGCAAGGCTACAACCAAATGAACGGCATTATTCCCTACCAAGATTTGGTGCTCGCAAAATGAAAACCATGCGATTCATTACCGTTCTGACGGGGCTTGTAATTGCAGCGGCAAACTCATCGATTGCTGCTGAAAAAGTTCTTCGGCTGGGTTTCACTGCATTGCCGACGTCCAAGGGGAATCCTTTTAGATCGACAGCAACCACGTCCTACACATTCTTTACCGCGCTGTTCGACCCCCTCACGCAGATCGATGACCAGGGCAAGGTTCACCCGTGGTTGGCGATCGAATGGGCCCCTGAGAACGAGACCACTTGGCGATTCAAGCTGCGGCCAGGTGTGACGTTCTCCAATGGCGAGCCCTTCGATGCCAGCGCCGTGAAGACGAGCCTCGATTTTTTGCTGAGTGATGCTGCGCTGGCACAAACTGTCGCACGCGATATCGAGTTCATTGCAGGTGCGCGGGTCATCGATGCGTTGACGATCGAGATCGTCACAAAATCACCCAATATTTTACTGCCGCGCTACCTCGCTGGCATTAATATTGTTGCCCCCAAACACTTCACTGCTGTTGGATTGGATGCGTTTGCGCAAACGCCCGTAGGAACAGGGCCCTTCAAGCTTGAAGAATGGAGCCCAGAGAAAGTCACGATGTCGGCGTTCAAAGGGTCTTGGCGCGCGCCCAAGGTTGATCAGCTCGAAATCCTGGCTTTGCCCGATTCCACATCTCGTCTCCAAGCCCTGGAAACCGGGCGCGTAGATGTGGCAACCAACATCAGCACTGACGACAAGGGTCGACTTGAAGCTGCCGGCAATCGTTTTCATCGCCGTAATCCGACGCGTGTTATGGTGGTGTCATTCGAAACTATCAGGGCTGGCTCACCGTTTCGAGATGTACGTGTCCGCCAAGCCATGAATTACGCGGTGAACCGGCAATCCATTGTTGACAATCTTCTGGGCGGGCTAACGGTTTTGGCCAGTCAACCTGCAGCCCCGGCTGTTGTGGGATATGCTCCAGACTTAAAGCCCTACCCTTACGACCCGCAAAAGGCGCGCGCCCTCTTGAAAGACGCAGGGTACGCAAACGGGTTCAGCTTCGTCATGGAGGTTCCCAACGGGCAGTTAGCCAATGATGGCGCCGTTGCGCAACAAATTGCTGCAGATCTGGCCGCAATTGGGGTGAAGGTGGACATTCGCGAAATCGATTTCGCGCAGGTTGTAAGAAATATGTCGCTTGGGAACTGGAAAGGCCTAGCCATGTACACCGATTTTGCGACCGCGCCCTCGCTCGATCTCATGCGTGCATTTATCAGGCATTCATGTGGTTGGGCCTCGCCGTGGTTTTGTGACCCCACGATCGAACCCGTGATCGCCGAGGCCGAGCGCACATTTGACCTTGATCGCCGCATTCAACTGACACAAAAAGCCAGCCAGCATTACCGCGATGTCGCTGCCAGTTTGTTTTTATATCCAGGCATTAGTCTTGATGGAATCGCTGCGCGCGTGACGGTTTGGCAGCCATGGAATGACAACTTTATGTATCACTTAGCCGATGTGAAGCAGGGCCCATGAATAAAATCATGCTTCTGATGCTTGCGTTGTCGGGAACGGCTGTCGCTCAAACCACGGCCGCAATGTCGATAAAGGAGCTGAGCTTCATGAGTGGGTGCTAGACCACACCCAAGGGTGTTGCAGAGGAATTGCGCGGGTGCTTTACCGCGCCCTATGCCGGATTAATTCAAGGCTCAAGCCAAACAGTCAAGAACGGCACGACAACGCAAATCGAGTTTGCAGCAATTCAAGAGAAAGATGGCATAATCACTTACGCACCGATTTTCAACGGAAAATCACTCTCGGTTTTTACGCTGACAAAGACAGAGGCAAAATCAGCCGTCTTCGAAAACCCAACCAACGACTTTCCCAAAAAGATTATCTACCGACGCAATGCGGACGGTTAGTTGACCGCACGAATAGAAGGCGCGAAGCCTGACGATCCAAATAACCAAGAATGGACCATAGTGCCGCAAGGCATGTAAGCCCGATTTAGGATTACAACGCTGATTCGCGCGCCGTTTGTTCAGCAGCCAATCGTGCCATGCCGAGTAAATCGATCGGGGCTTCCATCAAGTGAAAGAACCGCCACCCTTCGGGCTTACGCCGGAGCAATGCTGTCACCCTGACATCTGCGGCAATCGGTTTGCGCACGACATTGGCCGGGCCTGCCAGGGTCGCCACCCAGCGCATATCATAGGTTGCGATCGCAAGGTCAGGAGCAATTTGTCGCGCGAGGTGATTGGCCGAGCGCGATTTGAGACTTTCCATGATCACGCGGGATTTGGACCAATAGGCGTTGATCGCCGCCCAGCCGATGATCGGTTCATGCGCCTCTTCAGGCATGAGTAATGGCTGCGGATCATCTTGATCCCACAGCGATCGTTTGCCCTCGAAGTTCATCCCTTCCGAATACCCGACGTATTGCGCCACAAGGGCCGCGATCTCGGGCATGACATCAGTCATGGCTGAGTGGCCGGAACGAACGTGCGGCTTGGAATGTTTTCCAATCCGTCGGCAGCAATCGCCTCATAGAACGCCTGGAGTTCAAGCAAGGGAGCCAACGGCGCCTCTGCGTAGTGAAAGACGCGCCATACACTGGCTTGCAAGCGCATCATCATGGTGACGCGAACGCGCCCGCCGAGTGTCTTATTTCCGTCAAGATTCTGGGCGGCGAGGCGCTCAGACCAATCCAGATTGAAGAAAGCGAGTCCAATATCAGGCGCCAATCGTCGAAGATGAAGCTGGCCTGGGCGGTAGCCTATCGCGTTCGACCCCAGGCAGCGACGCTGAAGGTGGCCTACGACAGCATGGCCGATATAAGGCTCGACGCTTCCTGCCGAGAGAAACCAGCTTTTCACATCCGCCGTGTCCCACAGCGCGACCAGTTGCGCAGACATGCGATGTTGCCAAGCCGATGCCCAGGCCGTGACGATATGTTCGAGCGGCTCGGTCTCATCTGCTTTCATATTAGTCGGCGAGTTCGATTTGGTCATACCGAATCACAGTGTGTGCGACTTGGTAGTTTTTGACGCGCGCGGCAAGGCCTTCAAACATCGCAACTTCATGAAGCCAGATGACAGGCGCCTCGTCATGGTACGTGGCCATAATTTCCTGCGTGAGTTTACGCCTTTCATCTAGATCTCCTATCGTATAGGCGCGTTCGATTTTAGCAGTCAACGCCTTATCGCAATACCAGGGTATGCGGTTGATGCAAGAATGAAGTCGCACCGAGCGCAAGGCATCGAGCATGCGTTCGGACGAGAAGTTCATGCCAAATGCTTCGCCACTCCATTCACCTTGTTGTACGCCGCGTAGAAGTTGCGGAACAGTGATGGTTCGCAAAACCATACTCACGCCCACGCGCGCAAGGTCGGCGGAGACTTGCTGGTATGTTTCGGCCAACGCCGCACCACCACCATTGGTAATTTCAGCCGTGAACGTAAAGCCATTGGGATAACCCGCTTCAGCTAACATCGCCTTAGCTTTTACCGGGTCGTAAGGATAAGGCTTGATGTCTGGATTAAAGCCAAAGCCACTTCTTGTCGTGGGTTGGCTCGCGGGCAGCGTCATGCCGCCGAAGAAACCTTTGATGTACCCTTCTTTATCAAGTGCATAATTCAGCGCTTGGCGCACCCGCTTATCCAAAAGCGGATGGCCCGGCGGTAAGCGCGTCAAGATGAGGGTCACGCCCAACGTGCTGGTCACCTGACTGACATTCATGCGCGCGCCAGCTTGCTCAAGCTGGGCAATGTTGTCGTAAGCCAAAGCAACCGCAATATCGAGTTGATTGGATTGAATGCCTTGTACACGCGAAGATGTTTCGGGTGAGGCGATCAACTCAAGCGCGTCCACCTTTGGCGCGCGCCATGATTCCTTGAATGCAACTAACTCAATTTTAGCATCACCCCAATTGACCACCCTAAACGGGCCCGTTCCGATGGGAGCGTCAGCAAAACCTTGCTGGCCTAGGCGTTCAAATGTCCCAGGCTCGACGATTAATAATTGCTCAAGTGCTGCTGGCAACAACGGCTCGGGACGTGACGTCTTAATCAGCACGCTTAAGGGGTTCTCGGCTTCAGCCGATTTAACGCCCACCAACTCGCGCGCAATGACATCAATAATGGCGCCAGGGCGCGTGAGATGGCGAACGGCAAAGACAACAGAGTCAGCGTTAAATGGCGCGCCGTTGGAAAAGCTCACGCCTTCGCGCAACTTAAAACGCCAGGTGAGTTCGTCCAGCTGTTCCCACGATGTCGCAAGGTAGGGCAGAACCTCGCCCTTGTCGGTGACGAACGTCAACCCGTCGAATATCGCGCGATACGTATAGATCGTGGGAATACCCGAGGAGTTATAAGGATAACCCCGATCAGGAGGTAATGCGACCAACCCAACGCGCAGCGTTTTTGGCTTTGACGGAGCTAGTTGTGCCCCGGTTACCGCTTGATCCGATTTAGGGCCTTGCAAGACAAACCAGGCCCCGCCCCCGAGAGCGAGTGCAACAAGAGCCAGAGCAATGATTTTACGCATACATCACCTCAAAAGAATTACACGTCACCATCTCAGGGTCACTGGGGGTATATCAAGTGCCGCGTGAGGCCCGTTAGATTCGCTCGAGTTCTTGGCGGAGTTCCGCAATCAGGGCACCGCTTTGGTCGAGGTGCTTGGATTCCTCGTCCAGGATTTGACGAAATGCGAGCTTCTTGAGTGCAAGAACATCGACATCAGCGGCTGCGCCCTCGATCCGTGCCGCATCAATGACGATATCCATCAATCTTTCAGCCGCATGGAGGCGACCCCAAAGATAATCGTTTTGACGATACGCGAGGCTGAAGAAGGCGCCAAAATGATAGAACTGCACACCCTTGAGTGACGCATCAGCACCGCCGCGACGCAGCGTTTGTGAATCATCCGGGCTCATGCGATCAACGCGGATCTCATCAAACTCGTTTAAATCTCGCCAGTTGGTGGTCGAGAATGTCAGCACATCCCACACCGCAAAACCGATGTAGTGTTCGAGCAGGTCGCGTCGCACGGCCTGAGGCAACAACCCCCCGCCCTTCCCATCAATCAAGGCAATCAGCAGATCGTCGGTGCGCGTGTTGTAGCTTTCAAGCGCCATGTCATCGCCCAAGGTCGCCAGCCCTTCGGTAATCGTCTTCGCGTGAGCTTGCACTGAAGCCGGGTCTTTCTCGTCAGCGGCGGCCAAATCGGCAATCATGAATTTTATTTTACTGATTGTGGCCGAGCTTAGCGTGTCTTTGCCGTCAGAGCCCGCAATGCTGCACGCTGATATCTGTTGCAAAAAACCCAACGCGTCATAGAGCCCAGCTTTAACGCGATCAAGCCGCTCGGGTTTTATATCACGGAATTCGGGCTCGTTCAGTCGGGTATAGAACTGGTTGACAGCGCGGATGACGAAACGAACTCGTCGTTGCCTATAGCGCACATCAAAACGCAGGAGGAATCGCACCCAGGTGGCCAACGTTCCGGCCTTGGGATCGACGGGCTTTAACAGGTCATTTTTGCTGGGTGTGGCGCCGGTATAGATCGCCCAATGCTGGGCTAGCGCAAGAATGCGGGCTGCTTCTTTTGATTCGCTGCTGTAGCCGCAAATTTCTGCCAAAAGGTAAGCAACATCTTCGAGCACCGCGCCGAGCTTCAAGCGCAGATAGCCTTCATAGGCAAAGCCGGTTTCAGCCCGCACGATACTGTTGGCTTTTTCGCGAAAGACACCGAGTTGTTCGCCGCTGATCGGCTTGTCGAGCGCGTCACCTGCAATCGTGTGCGAGATCGAGTGGATATGCACCCGTGCGCTCTCAATGATCATCTGTAGGCGTTTGACTTCCTTGTTGTAACCATTCACCCAAGAAAGATCATCGTGCACCGGTTCGTTGCGCGGAATATCGGAGAGTGCGCCCTTCCACGTCTCGAACCATCCTGGCGGGTGTTTCCTGCTGCGCCGATCAGTCGTGCGCGGATGAGGGTCGATATAAAGCAAGCGGCGATCGACATGGCGGTAGGCAGGACGTCCGGCGATCGCGGCGATGGCCTGTGCGAAGGGTTTATTATTGAGCACGCTGCCATCGATGAACGAGGCCTCGGTTGGATTGGCCCCTGCGGCCATGTAGGGCCGAAAATTGGACGATAGAAAATCGGCGCGTGTGGGCCAGCCTAACCCGCGATCGGCCAGCAAGCGGTCGATCTCGCTGAACTGCATGGGCGGAAATACGCCCGGAAATGAAGAGGTCGCGCGCGAGGCAAACGTCAACCCGGCCAAATCGTCGCGGGTAAAATTCGATTGCTCGTAGTTGCGAGGCCAATGACGATAGGAAAATTTCAAGTTTTGGCGATGTTCGCGATCATGAACAATGGGTGGATCGTGAATCGGCGTGTCGGTCACATACCCATAGAAGTCGGTCACCGTCACAAAGAGATCTAATGGCAAGCCTGCCGGCACCAAAGAGCTGCCGAACTGAGCTGGATCACCCATCGCTGAAAAGCCGTCGAACAACACTTTCGTTAAGTTATAGCCATCAAACGGTGGCTTGAACCACCGCGAGCGCAGGAACATCGACACGTTGCGACGCATCTCACGGTTACCACCGAAGTCCTTGCGGTAACGCCACAAAAACCACCACACAAAAGGGCGGAAGTACCATTTACGCCAGGGCCCTGCTTTCACATGCTCGGGCATCAACTCTAGAACATCAGAGTGCTTCAACCAGAAATCACGCAAGGGGTCGATTTTAAGATCGTGCGCCAAGGCCCTGGCCAAAATGACGCCATTGATTCCACCGGCCGAAGCGCCCGCAATGATGTCGACCACGATGCGCATATCCAGCGTTTTGCCGATTTCGCGTAAGAGAACGAAATAAGCTTTCTCTGAGTCGACGGCGTCGCCGCGCTGCGGTGCAGGCTCGCTATGTCCATGATCAGGATCGTTGGTATTGGCAAAGGCATGATAGTCGCGCGAGGCGCGAACCAGCTTGAGAATCTCTTTGGTTACGCCGTGCATGTAGACAGCCAAAGACACGCCGCCATAACAGACCAGCGCAAAACGAAGTTCTTTTTCTTTCACCGGATAGACCCCAACACCAGCGATACCCACGCCGCTTTATACATCATAGCATACGATATTTGCCCCGTGGGATGGGGTGATGGATTACTTTTCTAGTCGACCTGCGCCCCAGCCTACTCTGCTGGCTGTTGATCGGGATCGTTATGTCCAAGGCGTCGGGTCGGAAATTCCAGTTCGTATTTTTCCAGCTTTGAGCCGACCAAACCTGGCGAGCCGGTATTTTTAGCCAAGAGTTGATAAAACACGGGCACGACGAGCAGTGTAATAAAGCTGGCGAAGGTAACGCCCGAGACGATCACCACGCCAATCGCTTGACGGCCTTCTGCACCGGCCCCGGTGGCCAACATTAATGGGACTGCGCCCATAACTGTGGCAAGCGAGGTCATGACGATGGGCCGCAATCGAATGGTGGAGGCCTCAATCAATGCCTCGCGGAATTCCATGCCTGCATCTCGCAGCTGGTTGGCAAACTCGACGATTAAAATACCGTTTTTGGCAGCCAGCCCCACCAGCACAATAATGCCGATTTGCGAGTAGAGATTAAAACTGCCGCCAAAGACGACGAGCCCGCACAACGCCCCAGCGACAGCCAGCGGCACGGTGATGAGAATCACAAACGGATGAATAAAGCTTTCAAACTGCGCGGCGAGGACGAGATACACGACCAATAAAGACAGCCCAAAGGCCAAGAACATCTCGGAATTGGCGTCACTCAATTCAGCCGCTTCGCCACGCCATGTCAGGCGCGCCGTTTCAGGCAAGCGTTCCTTAGCAATCTTATCGATATCCCTGATGGCATCACCCAGCAGGTACCCAGGCGCAGGTGTGGCCATCATGGTAATCGAGCGCATACGATCCAGCCGGTTCAAAGCATCCGCACCTGATATTTCCTCGACGGTGACAAGACTTGAAAGCGGAATCAGCTCGCGCGTCGTATCAGAGCGCACATAAATATTGGTGATGTCGGTCGGTGTGCGGCGGTCGCCGAGCTGACCTTGCAAGACCACGTTATATTCCTCGCCCTGATCGACGAACGTTGTGACCTTACGCGAGCCCAGCATGATCGACATCGTTTGACCAATGGCGCCGATGCTCACACCCAAATCTGAGGCACGATTACGGTCGATCTTGATGCGCATCTGGCCCTTGGTCTCATTAAAATTCGAGCGCACAGCAAAGAGACGCGGATTCTCGCGCATCCCTGCCGTCATAATATCGCGCCATTTGCGCAAATCGTCATAGGTCTGCCCGCCAATCGCTAATTGCAGCCCCCCACCCCATTGCATTTGCCCCATGCCGCCACCGCTGCTGGTGACCATCATGGCGCCCGGCACCTGGCGTAACTTCGGCGCTATCTCGGCCATGATCTCGGCAGAAGAGCGCTGGCGCTGGTCCCAAGGCTCGAGGCGTAAAATGAGATTTCCGGTATTGGCTGCGCCACCCGCCACGCTCTCGCCCATGGGCAACATTTGAAGGATTCGTGCGACTTCGCCTTTGCCCACGTAGTCTTTCAGAATGTTCGTCGCCGCCATGGCCTGACGATCAGTATATTCCAGGCTGGCTCCTTCGGGCGCGCGCACCATCACATTGACGGTTCCGCGATCTTCCGCCGGCGTAAATTCTTTGGGGACCACCATAAAAAGCCCAACACTGGCGACCACAATTGCAAAGAACGCGCCGACGACCAGCATAGGCCGATCAAGCCCCATGATGAGGGATTTGCGATAGAAAGCCTTCATGGCCTCAAAAGCTCTCATGGAGGTGCGCGCGACGCGCGATTCGTCCAGCTTGTTGGTGAGTAGTTTGCTGCACAGCACCGGGGTCAATGTCAGCGCAACAAACATGGAGAAGGCAACAGCTGCAGCCATAGCCACAGCAAACTCCGTGAATAAGCGACCAACAGTTCCCGATTGCAGCGTGATCGGAACAAAAGCCGCAATGAGTACCAATGTGGTGGCGACGACGGCCACACCGACTTGGCGTGTACCGCGATAGGAGGCAAGCAACGCAGGCTCGCCGCGCTTCATGCGCCGGTGCACGTTCTCCATGACAATAATGGCGTCATCGACCACGAGACCAATCGCCAGAACCATGGCCAACAACGTGAGAATATTCAGAGAGAAACCAAGCGGCGCGAGAACAATGGCGGTCGCCAGCAGGCTGATGGGGACTGTGACAGCGGGAATGATCGCTGCACGCATCGTCCCTAAGAACAAGTAGATCACGACCAACACCAGCACGGCTGCAAAACCCATGGTAAAGCCAACTTCACGCAAAGCGGCTGAAATATAGGTCGAGGTATCCATCGAAATCGCCGCTTCCATATCGGCTGGCAATGTTTTCTTGATCAGCTGCAGCTCGACCTTGACGGCTTGAGAAACCGCAAGCGTCGAGGCCCCAGGACGCTTCACGACGCCGATTGCCACAGAGGAATTTCCATTCGCACGGAAGCTCGAGTTTTCGTTCTCGGCTCCGATTTCGATTTTGGCAACTTCGGCCAGGCGAACCAGATAATTGTTTGGGCCGCGCGCAATTACTAATTTAGAGAAGTCGTCGGGCGTTTGAAAATTCCTCGCCGTGCGCAACGTGAAATCACGCTCGGCTGATTCCAGAATCCCAGCCCCCAACTCAATGTTCTCGCGGCGAAGGGCGGTTTCGATATCCGTGACTGTGATATTGCGGGCGGCTAAAGCGCGCCGGTCGAGCCAAACGCGAAGGGCTTTCTTACGCTCTCCGCCAAACCACGTGATTGCAACTCCTTCGATGGAAGAGATGCGATCACGTATGTTTCGTCGCACGTAGTCTGAAACCTCCATCGCCGAACGCGAGGTTGAAGAAATATTTATAAACAAAATAGGTTCGGCGTCTTGATCGGCCTTTTGAATAACCGGAGCTTCGGCATCGATCGGCAAGCGTGATGTGGCGCGGCCAACTTGCTCGCGCACATCATTGGCGGCAGCTTCGATGTCCCGGCCAAGTTTAAATTCAATCGTGATCCAGCCCACCGCGTCGCGCGCGGCCGACGTCATTGATTTGATGCCTTCGATTCCGCTGATCTGATCTTCAATGACCTTGATGATTTTCGTTTCGACGATGTCAGACGACGCGCCAGGATAAAGCACGCGCACAGAGACAATCGGGCGATCGATATTGGGCGTCTCGCGGATTGGCAGATCGATGATCGCAAAAACGCCAAAGACGATAAGCAAGAGGCTGGCCACGATGGCCACAACGGGACGCTTGATTGAAAAATCAGAGATAACCATTGTCTTTATCCTTGAAGCCTGGACGCAGTTTCACGTTTAAAGATCAACTCGGGCCGCGCGGTGGTGGCGGGGAAGACCCGCGCATATCTGCTGACGGCGGGCTGGCCCCAATTTTATCTTGATTCAAAATTTGAACCTTGGCCCCCGGGCGTAATTCCATGGTGCCCTCAGTGACCACCAGATCACCCTGATTGAGGCCCTCAAGCACCTCGACCGAGCCCACGCGACGTCGCCCTATGGCGATTTGCACACGGCTAGCGACGTTGTCGGGACCAACCGTAAATACATACTGTTTATTGTTTTCAGGGATCAGCGCTTCTTCAGGAATCATCAGCGATTGACGCCGGTCTTTGATGAGATCGATCACCATCAACATGCCAGGCTTCAGTCGCGCGTCTTTGTTGGGGACAATTGCCCGAATCCCAACCGACCTTGTGACAGTGTCGACACGGCTGTCGACTGAGACAACCTTGCCTTTAAACACCTCACCTTGATAGGCGCTAGACGTCGCTTCAATATCAAGGCCCGGTCGCAGCGTGGCGAGGAATGTCTCAGAAACAGAGAAATCGAGCTTGATAGTCGAAATATCATCAAGCGTTGTGATCACCGTGCCGGGCGAAACCAACGCACCCATGCTGACTTTGCGTGTGCCAAGAACACCCGCAAAAGGCGCCGTGATGCGGTAGTCGGCGACACGTGCACGTGCCGAGGCCAGGTTTGCTTCGGCTTTGCGCACCGCCGAGGTTTGCTGATCAATGCGGGCCTGGGACACGTTGTTGGATTTCGCGAGGTCCGTGATGCGCTGTAATTCTTTGCGCTGCTCGTCGTAATTTGCGAGCTCGGCACTCAAGCGGCCATCCTGCTCGCCAGCGTTGATGGCTGCGATTTCAGCGCCTTTCTCGACATATTGACCATCATCGAAATTGAGGGCGCGAATCACACCCGTCACTTTCGCCGTCACCGTAATTGATTCGTTAGCCGAGGACGTCCCAATCGCTTCGACGTGATCATCAAAAACTTCGGTTGCAACTTTAGTCACAATCACAGGTGTCGGACGACCCATCCCAGGCGGACCACCGCGGCCCGCACCGCTCATGCCACCTTGACCCATTCCTGGGGGTGGACCGCCCGCTCCACGGGCTTGCGCTGCCGCTTCAGCAGGTGCTGATTGCGGCCCGAAATAATAATAAAGGCCGCCGCCAATAGCGGCGACAGCAACTAGTCCTGTGAGTGCAAAAACAACGACGCGCATGTGACCTAAAATCATTTTTCTGACGTGCGAAAACAATTGGAAGGCGCCCAAGTTCGCGTCGTCTAGCTTATACGTTATTTAGCTTCGATTGGGTTACAGTGCCACAAAAGGCGTGTAACCCTCTGTAACAATTCGATAATTTTTTGGCGAGCAGCCAGCGATTATGAGTAATTTATTGGTGTAGATAACATCTTCAGAGCATTTTTATCTAATTTCGCCAAAACGACCGCATTCTCGAGTTCCGATATGGTCCCTGCCGGCAAATCGATGCCGTCTTTTGCCCGCTTGGCGCGTGTTTTTGCTTCAGGCTCACCGGCGATGGCAATAGGCTGACCGCCCACGGTAGGCGTGTCCTTGAGGTAGGACATGAGCTGGTCGAACTCGTGTTTTATTACCTCTGGGTCACCCAGGCGCGCGGGGTCAATCACAAAAGAGAACATATTATTGATGATGGCGCCGTGCCGAGGGGTTTCGGGTTGAATCGTTCCATAACCCGACAATGCACCGGCTAAAATCTCGCAGGCCAGCATCAAGCCGTAGCCTTTATGCAAACCAAAGGGCAGCAAGGCCCCCTGAGGCGGCCCGAAGTACTGGGCGGGATCTGTTGTTGGTTTCCCCGTCGCATCGATGACAGCATTCTCGGGCACAGACGTGCCTGACTGACGAGCGACCACAACCTTACCCAAGGCGACCGCGCTGGTGGCCATGTCCAGCAGAAACGCTGGCGTTTTCGCCGTCCCCGGTATCCCGATACAAATCGGATTGGTGCCAAAGCGCGCATCGCGACCGCCGAAGGGCGCCACCATCGGGGCATGATCGACCACGTTCACAAAATGAATCGAGATGAGATCTGCAGCCAGCGCCAGATCAGCGTAGGCCCCAACACGACCGATATGATGGGCGTTACGCAGCGTCATCAAAACAACGCCGGTTATTTTGCAACGCGCCATTGCTACCTGCATGGCCTCGGTGCCAACGCGAATGCCAAACCCGCGTCCACCATCGAATTGCAAGATCGCCCCCGCATCGTTGACGCACACCGCTGCTGTGCCGGGCTTGCAGGTCCCGGCCTGGATGTGTTCGACGTAGCGGCGAACCAATTGCACCCCATGGCTGTCGTGGCCCAAAAGATTTGCCTCGACCAAGTGATTAGCCACCAGTCTGGCGTCGGCGGCAGGGCTGCCTGCGCCCTCAAGTACGATGGCAACGAATTGGCGCAGCGCGTCTGCAGATACGATCATGGCAACACATTGGACAGAGGTACGGTGAGCAGGTGTATCATGGCAACGACACAGGCGGGAACCAACTCCGCCCTACCAGCCAAGGCCTGACAAGATGCTCAAAACGACACTTATCATCGTTGCCCTGACGCTCATCGCAATGAGTAACGCGCAAGCCCAACAAAACCCCTTTGGTCCACGGAGCGCGCCTTCTCAGAATGCGCCTGCTCAAGGTGGACCAGCATTGGGTGATGAGGCCACGGCCAAACCACTTATTGTTTTACCTGCACCGGTGCGCGCGGTGTTTCGCCAGATTGCCGATTGGCAGCGCGAGCTCAATCGGTTTCTCGGTGGCAAACTCAAAGAATCGAGCGATCAAGGAAGCTGGCTTGCCGCGCTCACCGTTTTGATCGCGAGTTTTCTTTATGGCGTGCTGCACGCAGCGGGGCCCGGTCACGGCAAGATGGTTGTGGCGTCTTACTTCACGGCCAAGAAAGCACCCTTGAAAACTGGCATTTTAATGGGTGGCGTGATCGCGTTGACGCAGGCCTTGGTCGCCATCAGCGTTGTGGGACTGCTTTTCATTGTGATTGGTCGCAGTCAGCAGCAGGTGATGAGTGACGCCAATTGGTTGGAGTTGGCGAGCTACGGCATCATTTTCTGCATTGGCACATATATGACATTTTGCGCGCTGACAGGCCGCGAGGCATTCGCACATGACCATGGGCCAGCAGCCAGCACCTTTGATGATGGCGCAAAAGAATCGCACGATCATCATGACCATCACCACCATGACCACGATCAGCATCACCACGGGCATGATCATGGTGAAACCAATGTGCGCGAAACATGGCTGGCGCGATTCGCGCGCACGCTCGTTGGGCGCGACGGCGAGGTCGTCGCCGTGGGGATCGTCTCAGGTGTACGGCCCTGCACGGGATCAATATTAGTTTTGCTGTTCTCGCTGGCCAATGGCGTTTTTTTACTGGGCATCGCTGCGGCGCTTGCGATTGCTTTTGGCGTGGCAATCACCGTCTCGGTGCTGGGCATTGCGACGATTGTGATGCGCCGTACTGTGACCGGCGGAGAACATGACTCAACCCCGTGGCGGGCTAAGGCCAGCTATGGGCTCACGCTCGCGGGTTCCTTCGGTGTGATGGCGATGGGTGGATTATTGCTGGGCGGCGCGCTTGAACTGAACGGGCTGATCTAAATTTAGCCGCACGATAGCTTCACAACCTGCGGTGTGAGCATACCGTTCTCATTGGCGATATCTTCGCCTGAGGCAAAGCTCCAATTACATTTTCCGGCATCAATGCCTTGCATCACCAAGGGCTTCTCTCCGCCCAGCACAATGTCGACATAGATGCTGGGGTCGTAAAGACTGAGCTGGGTCTTAGTGGACCTCAGGTCGAGGGGCTCGGGCAGTATCAAATCGAAAATGAAAACCAACTCACCCTTGTCGACAGTGGTTGAGAATTTCTCGACCCGATCAAAAATCGTCTCGGTGCCGTTGACACGCAGATGGGTGAAGTAGCCGTAGTCGCGCAGAGAGGTGAAGACCTGTGCTTTCATGGCCTCGGTTTCATCGGTGTCAAATTGACCGTCTTTGTTGGTATCAAAGTCGCCTGTGAGGACTTGGCTAAAAAAAGCATCAAACTGCCAGCGCATGCCCACTTTTGTCAGCAGGTCATTCTCAAAATAGAGTGTAGAGGCCCCAGTCACCCAGACATGTGGATGGGCTAAGGCCGAGGATCCATTCAAGCCGACAACAAGGACCAAGCATGCAAAAAAAGGCGCAAAATGGCGGGGCGAATTCATGGACGCACAGTAAGGGACAGTGAGGGACAATCTCAAGGCCCATAGACAATGACCCAGTGACAATGACCTGACTTCGTAGAGTGATTACGGACAGGAATTTGATGAAGGGCAAAGTTTCCAAAACAATGGTTATATATGATACAGTGTCCCACCCCTTGCAGAGCTCGGGTCTGCCAGTGGTGCAAATATTGGAGATTGAAATGCCAGCCCAGATGTTAAGTGCCGCAAACGTTCACGGTTCAAATGATCTCGATATGAACTTGCATCTGACCCATGACGACACCGCGCGCAGGAATTTTTTGGTCGCTTTTAAGCAGCGCGTCAACCTGACCATGGGGGGTGAAATTCGCCAGTTATTCGAGGCCGCCGTTGCTCCTGATCTGGAAAAATTAGCTGGCCGTAAACTGAGCGATACGGACAAAGCCGACCGTAAATTGGCGAAAGCTGCGCTGGAAGAAACACATTTGTATAAAGCGTGGGCGGCGCTGACCTATATTTCGCAAGGCATGATGTGGGAGATCGTCGACGGCGTGCTCAATCACGACTTCGCACGGTTACAGAAAGCATTTGATATGATCAATGCGCGGCCCGGAAAATTAGGCACGCTGACGCTGAACCCGAACCTCAAACTGCCACGTAATATTTCTAAAACCGAGATTCACCGCCAGCCTGGTGGATTTTGCTTCGAGCGTCACGACACTGATATCATGGCGGGTGCACGTTATAACGGCGGTGGCTTGATGTATAGCGCGGGCCGCGGGCGCAAGGCCGTGGCCGGACAATCGGGTGGCGATTTTGTTTTAAGCGTTTTGTCTGAGCGTTACCCTGACTTCAAACCCATGCGCATCCTCGAACTTGGATGTGGAACAGGCCGCAACACACCCTCGTACAAGCAGCTTTTGCCTGACGCCGTAGTGCATGCCATTGATATTGCCCCGGGCCTGCTGCGCTGGGCCCATGCTTTTGCCGAAAGCGAAGGCCAAGCTGTGCACTTTCATCAAATGGACGCGACGGCACTGGACTTCCCGAACGAGTCATTCGATCTAGTCGTTTCACACATTATGGGACACGAAACCACGCAACGCGGATTGCCCATGTGGGTGGGCGAAGCTTGGCGCGTCTTGAAGCCGGGTGGGGCGGCGTTCCACGTCGATGTGCCCAACCAGACGGGCTATCTCAAATTAGCCGATCAGGTGATGAACGATTGGCAAGTGCGCTTTAACGGCGAGCCCTTCTGGATGGGTTGGGCTGATGCCAACCTGAAACAGATTATGCGCGATCATGGCGTTCCTGATGATGCTTTGTTTGCAGAATACATTAAACGCGGCGAAGGCGGCCTGTGGTTCTGCCATGGTGCGCGCAAACCAAAGACCTGGAGCACCGCCGGCCGGCGCGCGGCTTAAAGCTCCACCCATTTAGCCTTGCATAAAAAACACCCCGCCATAGCGGCAGGGTGAAGTTCGGTTTGGAACTGTCAGTATTGTGTCTTCCGTAGTGATGGTCGACACGGATTTTTCTTTCATATTGTGTGACGGCGCAGACCTGTTGGAACTGACAGGTTGGTCGATTTAAGACCTTTCAGTTCTTACAGGCTTCAGATGAAACTTGGGCATCAAATATAGATTTTGAACTCGTCGGCGGCCTTGACCAAGGCGGCCCGGATGCCTGGTTCCATCGAGGAATGCCCGGCATCGGCAACGATGCGGTACTGCGCGCCCGACCAAACTTGGGCCAAGCGATCGGCCGTGATAATCGGGCAGACCATATCATAGCGGCCCTGAACGATGATGGCGGGATGCTTCAAGAGCGGCTCTAAACCTGCGAGCAATTGCCCGGGTTTGAGAAACCCCTGGTTGATCATGTAGTGGCATTCGATCCGGGCCATCGCCAATGAACCCGATGGAGCATTATTTGAACCCGCATCCGATTGCCGATGGCGACGGCGCCCAGGTAACTCTTGTGTTGCTTGACGGGCCGGGACAAGCCGCGAGCACGCGTTTTCGTAAGCACACCAGGCATCTGCGGCGGGCCGGTGAACCGCAGGGCTTGGATCGGTCAGGCGACGATAATAGGCCGCGAGCAAATCGCCGCGCTCGGCAGCCGGGATGAACTGGCTATAGGCTCGGCAAGCCTCGGGGAAAATACGGGCCATGCCATGCACAAACCAATCCACCTCGTCAGCGCTGAATAAGAATATGCCCCGCAGAATAAAACCGATGCATCGGGCGGGATGTGCTTGACCATACGCAATGGCCAGTGTCGAACCCCACGAGCCACCGAAAACCACCCAGTGCCCGATCTTCAAATGCTCGCGCAAAAGCTCGATGTCAGCGATGAGATGATCGGTGGTGTTGCCTTGAACCTCAGCGTCGGGTTGAGAGCGGCCTGAGCCACGCTGGTCGAACAAGATAATCCGATAGTGGGTGGGATCGAAAAATCGACGGTACGCGGGGGCGACACCAGCACCAGGGCCGCCATGCAAAAAGACGACCGGCACACCCTTGGGGTTGCCGCTTTGCTCCCAATACAAACTGTGACCAGCGCCCACCTCTAACATGCCCGTCTCGAAAGGATCGAGCGGTGGATAGAGCGGACGATCTTCACCCTCGTGACGAAAGGTCAGAGGCGAGTCAGAGTGTTCCAAGGCGGCGATAGTCAAGACTCCAGACAGGCGTTGCAACGGACATCGCGGCAGCGCAAGTTTATTCATATCCAGCAGCGAGCATCTTCGGCAAGCACATAGACGATCTGCCGATCCTGGTTATCCTCTTAAGCTAAGAATGGTTTGAACATGATTCCTATATTTCTGATCACATTCGTCTCGCTTGTTGGCTTTGGCCTCTTGATTCCGCTGCTGCCCTTTATTGTGGAACGCACGGGTGTTGGCGTAGAAGTCATCACCATCGTGCTCGGACTCTATTCCTTGGCCCAGCTCGTGGCCGCTCCCTTTTGGGGCTACATCAGCGATCGCTGGGGCCGAAAGCCCGTGCTTGTTTGGACCAGTTATGGATTGGCGGCTTCCTACGTCATTGTCGCCTATTCCGAGAGCTTGGAGATGCTCATCGTCAGCCGGGTTGTCGGCGGCGTCATGGCTGCAAATATCGGCGCAGCACAAGCGTACATGTCCGATATTACAACGCCAGAAACGCGGGCTAAAGGCATGGGCTTGCTGGGCGCTGCTTTTGGCTTAGGCTTCATTTTTGGGCCTGCCATTGGCGGCGTTCTGGGCGGCAACGACGCTGCAACAGCCGACTTCTTTTGGCCGTCGATGGTCTCGGCAGGCATTACAGTTGTGGCCGCACTGGCCACACAGTTTTTCCTCAAAGAAAGCTTAAGCCCTGAAACACGAGCAAAATTAGCGCTGCGGCCCAAAGTCAAATTCGTCGACAAAATCCGTATGGGTCTTGGTCGCAGATCATTGATCATTTTGATGAGTGGTGGATTTCTGGCCGTAACGGCTTGGGCGCAGTTTGAAACCATCTTCGCGCTGTGGGCTGATGCAAAGCTTGAATATGGCCCGCGTGATATTGGCTTACTGCTGACATTCATCGGCGTCATTGGGGCCGTCGTTCAGGGTGGCGCCATCGGCAAGCTGACAAAAAAATATGGCGAGCATGTTCTGGCCCTGGCTGGTTTGGTGTTTATGTTTGCTGGCTTTGTGGGGCTGTCTTTCGCATTTGATTTGGCAACAACACTGATGGCCTGCGCAATGCTATCGATTGGCTCGGGGTTATTTAACCCCAGCATTTCAAGCCTCGTGTCACAAGAGGCCGCCGAAACCGAGCGCGGCGCGGTCATGGGGGCATATCAAAGTGCGACAGCCCTCAGCCGCATTGTCGGCCCTGCGTTCTCTGGCCTCGTGTTCACAAGTGTAGGCGCGATTGCACCGTTCATTGTGGCGGCAGCACTGATTGTTCCGGCTTTGGTCTTGATGATCGCACTGCCAAAACGCGAGAAAGCGAAGGCGGCTTAATTCTCTGCGCGTAAAATGTCGGGCTGGACCACCGGGGCAGAGCCACTGACTTTGACAGATGAGGCGTCATCATCCAACGCCAGATCAATAATGCGATCAAATCGCTTGTGTAGCGCCTCCCAGCCTGTGGGAGTGTCGATCATTTCACCCATGAAGCGCGGGGCGCGAGCAGCGCGCATAGCGAAGTAGTTGGCGGCGGCCAGCAAAATCATGACTAAAGATCGATTGTCGTATTCGCACATCGCATGATTATAGGCGTGGATAGCCTCGTGCTCCTGGCCCAAGCGCTGGCGCGCGGCCTTAAGCGCCGCTGTAATCTCGGTCGGGGCCATCAGCTCATCGGCCAGCACTTCGCTACTCAATGGGTTGTCGCGTAACCCCTGCATATGGTTGCGCACCACGGTGCGAATTTGCTGACGCGGACTTAAGCTCGAGAAGGCTTCATCGGAAATGCCCATCAGTTCGGACGTGGAGGGCCACAGCTTGTGCTTCTCGCCCCATACTTTCACTACGCCACCAAGGCCGCCGAAGTACTGGTAGATCAAGCCCTTGCCGACGCCTGCCTCCTTGACCAGCGCGTTCACGCCAACAGCACGCAGACCCTCGCGGCGCACGAGACGATCAAAGGCGAGAACAATGGCTGCTTCGGTGGCCTGACGCTTGAGGCGACCGGGGCCTGGTTTTTTGGGTGGCGACGGCTTGGGTTTTTGCGTGGGTTTTTTGGCGGGCATGGCCCCATCCTAACAATACTGACCGACCAGTCAATTTTATTGACTCGCACCCCAAAAGATTCCAGTCTCGACGTCAGGGATGTCCCCGCAGATACTCCGCGCGGTTCATGTTCATGTGAGGAGTAAAGCTGTGCTGGAAGCCATCAAGCTGAAAAAGAAATACGGCGAGTTCGAAGCGCTCAAGGGTCTCGATTTAAAAATCAACGCCGGCGACATTTATTGCCTTCTTGGAGCGAATGGCGCGGGCAAAAGCACGACAATCAATTTATTCCTCAACTTTATCGATCCCAGCGAAGGCACTGCAACAGTCAATGGGCTGGACGTGACCCAGCACCCGCTCGCGACCAAAAAGTTTCTCGCCTATATTCCCGAAACGGTGATGCTGTACAGCAACCTGACGGGGCTCGAAAATTTGTCGTACTTCGCCAAGTTGGGCGGGCACGAGGAATACACCGCTGCCGATCTGAAAAATTTTCTAAAGCATGTCGGCTTGCAAGATGATGCCGTTGATAAGCGCGTGGCCGCCTATTCCAAAGGGATGCGCCAAAAGGTCGGCGTGGCCATTGCGCTGGCAAAGCAAGCCAAAGCTTTGTTGTTGGACGAGCCAACCTCAGGCCTTGACCCCAAAGCTAGCAACGAATTTTCCGAACTACTGAAACAATTACAAAAAGGCGGGGCCGCCATTTTGATGGCAACGCACGATCTTTTCCGCGCCAAAGAAACAGGCACGCGCATTGGAATTATGCGTGAAGGTTTGCTGATGCAGGAAATGTCGACCGATGAAGTCTCGCATGCCGACGTGGAGCGCATTTACCTCGAACATATGCATTAGAAGCATTTTCCCGAGAAGTAGCCTGCGGTAATCATCGTGAAGCTGGATCCAAAGCTCTACTAAAGCAGGTGGCGGCAGCGAAGTAATTTTTCGTAGACGTGCGCTGTCGAGGCTTGCCTTCAACGGAGCCGACCCTTAGCGTTATGAAGCAAAAACCTATAAAACAACGCATAAGTTCATGATCATCAAACGCTACTTCGTACCCATCAACGGCGCGCAAGTTCACATCCGTCGTGTTGGTGAAGGCCCCGCCGTGATTTTGCTGCATCCTTCGCCGCAATCGAGCACGTTTAATATTCCTATGGCGCTGAAATTAGCTGCGGCTGGCTTCACCGCAATCGCGGTTGATCTGCCTGGTTATGGGCTGTCTGATCCACTTGTTGGGGGCTATCCGCAAGGGCTCAGCCGCGAGCATGGCCTCGACCCTTATCTAGCACCTTATGTGCAATTGCTTGATGCGCTGGGAATTGAAAAAGCTGTGTTTTACGGCAACGCCACGGGCGCCGAGTTCAGCCACATCTTTGCGTATAACCACCCCGAACGGGTTGCGGTGGCGATGCTTGATACGGCGGGCCACAACCCCGACGACGAGGTCGACAAACTCACCGACGGATATTTCCCCGATACCACGCCAAGACGCGATGGCAGCCATTTGCTGACCTACTGGGACATGGTGCGATTTTTATCAATCTTCGCGCCGTGGCAATTCACTGACAAAGCTCACCGTTTGCCGTTCGATCAACCGCCCGCCGATAAAGTTCATGATAAGTTGATCGAGTATCTGCGCGCTGGACAAAACTATGCCGAGGCGTATCGCGCGGCGTTTTACACTGCCAAGGGCAACCTCATCGGCCGCGTCAAAGTGCCTGCAACCCTGACGCGGTGGGAAGGCAAACCAAACATTGCTGAGATTGATGCACTGATCGCCTACGGCTTACCTGCGAACTTCACTGTGCTACGGCCCGGCCCGACGATGGATCAACGGCTGGATGCCAGTGTCGAATATTTGGTGAAGCATTACAGAACGACAGGCAAAGCCGCGCCGCCACAACCGGCGCAAATCGACCGCACGTCTAAAAGACTGCAAAAAATGTGGATTGATGTTCCGGGCGGGCAGTTGCTGGCGCGCGTGTGTATGGCCGGGTCGGGGCGACCGATTTTGGGATTGCATGATCCGGCGGGGTCATCAAAACGCTTGGAATCAATTTTGTCGCCTTTCATCGGCAAGCGCCCGGTGATTGCCATCGACAATCCATCTTCGGGTGAATCAGACAAGCTGCTGAAGCGCGAAGACATCACAACCGAGGCCTACGCACGGTTTGCCATTGCGGCGCTTGATACGTTGAATGTTAAAGATGTCGATATCATCGGGCGTTATTCGGGCGGCCAAGTTGCCATGGAGATGAGCACCCAGCGTCCGGGCCTGGTGAAACGCATAGCCCAATTGGGCGTGATCATGCTCACCGATGCCGAGCGATCTGAGTTTTTGGCCAACTACACGCCATCCATCGCCCCGCAGTGGGATGGCGGGCACCTGATCCGCGCCTGGTCGATTGTCCGGGACATGGCATTGTTCTGGCCGTGGTACAACCGCACCAAAGCAGGCATCGTGGCGCGCGATGCGGCTATCGATGGCCCAACGCTACACCCGCGCGTTGAGGATTTGCTGAAAATGGGCGACGCCTACCAAAACGCCTATGCGGCGGCGTTTACCTACCCCATGGCGGAAAAGCTGAAGCAATTAAGTGTGCCGTGCTTGGTTGCCGATGTGCCCGGCAGTGGCACATACACAAGACTAGCCATGGCTAAGGCGGCGGCACCCCACATCACCACCGCTGACTTGCCCGACGATATGCATCGGTGGGCTGCAACGTTTGAAGCTTTCTTTGCGAGCTAACACGATGACACCACCGTTGATCACCAAACACTTCCTGCCGTTGGCCGATGGCCATCAGGTGCATTACCGGCGCGCAGGGTCCGGGCCACCGCTTGTCATCATGCATCCTTCGCCCAGCTCATCAGCGAGCATGACCGCGTCGATCACTGCGTTCTCTGACATTTTTACCTGTATCGCGCTTGATACGCCAGGCTATGGGTTGTCGGACGACATCGTTGACGACCCTACCGAGCTCTGGGGTTACGCCGATGCACTCATTCAAATTCTCGATGCGTTGGGCATTCAACAAACGTGCGTCTATGGCGCGGCGACGGGCGCGCAAATCGGTATTCAATTTGCCCGCAAGTATCCGGGGCGGACCGCTTTCTTGATGCTTGATGCCAACGGCGATTTTGGCGGCGAGGCGGGCGAGAAAATCGCCAAGGGCTATTTCAACGATATTACCCCTACGCGTGACGGCTCGCACCTGATTCGCATCTGGGATATGTGCAGGCACCTGTCGGTGTTCTTCCCCTGGCAATCGACCAGCAAGGAAGGCCGATTGGCGGTGGCCACGGCACCGCCGGAATCGATTCAGCACAGCGTGAACGATTATTTGCGCGCAGGGCCTAGCTATCAAAAAGCTTATTACGCGGCGATGCTGCTGGAGAGTTGGGAGAATACACGCGAGGTGAGCGTGCCCGTGCTGATGACCCGAAATTCGGGCAGCGCTTTACTCAGCCACACCGATACGCTGATTGCCAAGGGCTTGCCGCCAAACTTCACGATTTTGCGCTGCGATCCATCGACGCGCTTCAAAGTGCAAGTGGAGGCCGCGAAGCAAAAATTATCGCAACTGTCATTGCCCTCGCCGCGCCCTGCGCCCGACGACCACACGCCCGCATCAAAACGCGTTCAGAATTTTTACGCCACAGCCCGCGACGGACAGTTACGCATTCGCGGGAACCTGTCGGGCAAAGGCAGGCCCATTCTGGCGTTGCATGATCCGGCGGGCTCGGCGCATCTCGTCGAATCAATATTGACGCCATACGTGGGGCAACGACCAATCATCGCATTGGATTTACCGGGCAATGGAGAATCCGATAACGTCATTGACCCCGCTAACATCACCTCGGTCGCTTACGCCGAGATTGTGATCGAAGCCTTGAAATCCATCGGCGTGCGTGAGGTTGATGTGATCGGGCGCTACTCGGGCGGACCCATCGGCATGGAGATGAGTTTCCAAAACCCTGCGCTCGTCAAACATTTGGTGCTGGCGGGTGTGGGTATTTACGAAGGCGAGGAGCAGAAAAGCTTACTCGACCATTACACGCCCTCGATTGCACCGACTTGGGATGGCGCGCACCTGATCAGGGCCTGGGCAATTATGCGCGACCAGGGTTTGTTCTGGCCGTGGTTCAATCGCACCAAGGCTGGCATTTTGTGGAACGAGAACGCCATTGATGTGCCGATGATTCACCTGCGCGTCATGGAGATGCTAAAAATCGGCGACCAGTACCAAAAGGCCTATGGGGCGATGTGGACCTATCCCATGCGTGAGCGCCTGCCCAAGGTGAAGGTGCCGACCCTGTTGGCCGCACCAACCTGGGAGCCGATTTACGCCAAAAACGGAGAATGTGCGGCCATCGCGCCCCAATGCCACACCGCTGACTTAGCCCCGCGCATGGCCGATTGGCACCAGGTGCTGACCCCGTTTTTCAAAACATAAATCAATGGCATGAGGCCCTTGACGCGGGGCAATTTGGCCCCAAAATAAGAGGTGCAAGAGCCTGGTTCATGCTGAACGGGCCTATTGGCGGTCTCGCTCACCACCCGAGGAGACGGAGCATGACGAGGGTTTCAGTTTTTTCGAGCCCGCTGCTGTTGGGCTTCGACCATATCGAACGTGTCCTCGACCGCGTCAACAAGACGGCGGCCGAAGGCTACCCGCCCTACAACATCGAACAAACCGGCGAACATCGGCTGCGCATTACCTTGGCCGTGGCCGGATTCTGCGACGAGGACTTGTCGGTCAACGTTGAAGACAATCAGTTGGTCATTCGCGGCAAACAACACAACGACACCACTAACCGCATCTATCTGCACCGCGGCATTGCCGCCCGGCAATTCACGCGCAGCTTTGTGTTGGCCGAGGGTATTGAAGTGCGCGGCGCCGAGATCAGCAATGGTTTGTTGCATGTGGATTTGGAACGGCCCGTGCCACAGCCTAAAGTGACCCAAGTGAAAATCAAAAGCGCAGCAGCGAAAACAACCACCAAAACTATCGACGTTGACCCCAATACGTGATCCGTTACCGCACCTCCATGAAAGACAGCGCCATGACGAAAAAAACCGAGACAGATGTAGCCACCCCCCAACCCGACGTCACGTTACCCTTGGTGGCGTCCGCCATGGTCGATTTCTCAAGGCTTGGCCTCAACCAAGTGGCCTATGTACGCCAGGCCATGGTGAACGATATGCCGATGTGGAGCATTCACGCAGCCACCGGCGACACGCTCGGCTCCGCTGAAACCTTCGCGCAGGCCTGGGTTGCCGTAAAGCAAAACAACCTCGAGCCATTGTGGGTGCACTAGGAGCATTTTCCCGAGAAGTGGCCTTCCACTTGGCGTGAAAAATGAGACTAATCAAAAAAGGTGGGCTTGAGCGCCGATCTAGTGCGGCGCACACGGGCCTGATATAAACGCACCGCGTGCTGGCGTTGGTTCAGTTCCCGTAGCTCAGCTGGATAGAGCACCAGATTCCTAATCTGGGGGTCGTGGGTTCGAATCCCGCCGGGGACGCCAATGACTTAGCTGTACTTTAGGCCTCGTGAAAAGGGCCCAAAATCCGATTTGTCCCCCGCTTGTCCCCCGAAAGGTACGAAACTGGTGCGCAACTAATGGCAGCGCTCCTCCGAGCTGCGGCGCTTTGCCATACCTGTAAAATCACGCCCAACAATGACCCCACCCGTGAAGTCTCTCAGCCCATTGATCTCATGCGGAATCAGAGGGGTCACGATTGGAAGCGATTTCACGCTGGAATCTTCTGCCCTGGCGCGCTGGCTTCCACGCTGATTGCCAACTTCTAATGATTGCCGCAACCGCCGACCATGGCTCGCGCTGGTCATCTATAATGGCGCTAATGATCTCGCTGCAGACGGGGTTAAACACCTGTTCATGCGAAGGGCTGGCAACGAGGTCAAGAAATTCTCCTAATTCCAGCCGGCGGTGGCGTACTTTGAGCCCATTAAGATCGGGCGGATTGACGCTGGCCGGCCCGCGCTGGACATGCTGACCTCGTCGTGCGGAAAACTAGGGCCCGCGCTACGCTCGAAGGCCTCATCATCTTTGTTTTGCAACTCTGTTTTGCAGTGTCAAAGAGCCCGGCCCTGCGGCATATTAGTGGGGTCAACACAGATAACCCCTGGGAGGATTTCATATGTGCGATGACGTTTGTTTCACCGATTTATCGCGTCGCGAGTTTGGCACACTGACTTTAGCTGCCGGTGCTGTGGCCGCATCAACATCAGCCCAGGCTGCCATGGCTGTGACCGAGACCGATGTGGAAATTAAAACACCCGATGGCGTGGCTGATGCGGTGCTGACCCACCCCACCACCGGGACGCACCCAGGCGTATTGGTGTGGACCGACATTATGGGGCTGCGGCCTGCGTTCCGCGATATGGCGCGCCGCTTAGCCGGCGAAGGCTACACCGTGCTGACGCCCAACCCTTTCTATCGCAGCGGCAAAGTTCCGCCGACGGGATTGGGTCTGAACTTCCAAGACCCCGACGCACGCGGGAAAATGATGCAGTTGATGGGTGCGCTCGTTGCCCCAGGCGCCGCCGAGCGCGACGCCGCGGCATTTGTGGCGTGGCTGGATGCACAATCACAAGTAAAGAAAAGTGCGAAGATTGGCACCTCGGGCTATTGCATGGGCGGGCCATTAATCATGCGCACGGCTGCCAGTTTGCCCGGGCGCATTGGCGCGGCCGGATCGTTCCATGGCGGTGGCTTGGTGACCGATAAACCCGAAAGCCCGCACCTGATGATTCCCAAGATGAAAGCAAAAATGCTGATTGCGATTGCTACCGATGACGACGCCAAACAACTCGACGCCAAAGATGTGCTTAAGGCCGCATTTGCGGCCAACAAAGTGCAGGCCGAGGTTGAAGTGTACACCGATACGAAACACGGCTGGTGTGTACCCGGCAGCCCGGTTCATAACCCCACGGCAGCCGACCGTGCGTACGAACGCCTGACGGCGTTATTCAAGTCGGCCTTGGTGTAAACGCACCTTCAGACTTACGTTCTCAAAAGGAAGACCCATGAAACCTTGGATGATGGTCGCGGCGCTGGCGCTTGTTATTGCGGGCGCTGTGGCTTTTTTCATGACGAGCGGCACACAATCGGGTAGCACCGTGGCCGTAACCCCGGTTGAACAGGAAAAGACAATGGATTGGCCCTCACAACAAGCCGCATTTATGGCCGAGAACATCAAGAAGCCCGGCTGGCAAGCCACGCCCAGCGGCATTCAATATATCGTTCTGAAGGCGGGTGACGGCACGACGCCTAAGCCCGCGCCGGGAAGCGAAGTAACCGTGCATTATGAAGGCCGGCTGATTAACGGCGAAATCTTCGATAGCTCTTATGCGCGCAATGAGAAGATCTCGTTCCCCTTGGACGGGGTCATTCAAGGCTGGCAAGAAGGTGTGCCAATGATGCGCGTGCGCGAAGTGTGGGAGTTCGCGATCCCCGCCAACCTGGGTTACGGCAACCGTGGCACGGGCGGAATTCCCGGCGGCTCGGTGTTGATTTTTAAAATCGAATTGTTTGAAGCCAAAACCCCCGCTTAAGAAGAATCACGTTCAATCGCATCTGAACCGATGCGATCATAACAACCAAAGAGAATCATTATGAAACGTCTTTTCACCCTTGCTTTGCTGAGCAGCGCACTTACCATTCCAGCCTACGCCACGCTGAAGGAAGGCGACGCAGCAGCCACCTTCACGACCAAGGCGGCCTTGGCAGGCAATGAGTTCACCTTCTCATTGGATGAAGCACTGAAAACCGGCCCGGTGGTGTTGTACTTCTACCCCGCCGCCTTCACCAAAGGCTGTAGCTTAGAAGCGCGCGCGTTCGCCGATGCCTCTGAGCAGTTCAAGTCCATGGGGGCCACGATTATTGGCATGTCCAAGGATGACATCGAAACGTTGAAAAGATTTTCCACAGCAGATTGTGGCAGCAAATTCGCCGTTGGCTCTGATGAAGACAAGAAAATCATGAAGGCTTACGATGCCGTGTTGATGAAATTTTTGCCAATGTCGGATCGCACATCGTATGTGATCTCGCCTGATAAGAAGATCATCTACGCGTATTCAGCGTTGTCACACGAAGAGCATGTGACCAATACATTGGCCGCCGTGAAAAAATGGCGCGATGCAAACCCAATAGCCACCATCGTCGTGGCAGCGCCCATGGAAGCCGCACCTGTGGCTGAGCCTGCGAAATAGATTCAATACAGAAGCGCCAGCCTGCGGCTGACGCTCATAAAATACTAATGCGTGGTTTTTTAAGTATTGGTCGATTCGAGATCGACGGCTTGAAGCTACGCTTCAAGGTTTTCTTGGCCTTATGGCGTCAGCAGGGCTTGGCGTTGGCATTGAAAAGCACTAAGCCAAGCTTCAAGGTCTTGATCAATCGGCGGGAGCATCTGCGCGATCCCGCGCTGACGCGCAATATCATTAACGATCAACGTCAATGAATTGTCCGCTGAATAGGCCCAAAACACCGAATCGCAATCAGTAGGCCCTTAAGAGGCGATTTTGTACACTGGCTTGTATTCACCAGATATCTTCATGCGCTTCTGTGCAACGAATTGAGCCAGCAAATCATCTAAGTGCCCCAGCAGAACCTTATCGCCATGAATCTCGAAAGGCCCTTTGGCTTCGATCTGCCGCACCCCCGCTTCCTTGATATTTCCCGACACCAAGGCCGAGAACATCCGGCGCAGATTTGCAGCGCGCACATGAACGGGGCGATCAAGGTGCAGATCAAGGGCACCCACGCTTTCGTGGGTAACATCGAAAGGAAGCTGAAAGTCGCGAGGAATATGGAGATTCCAATTGAAGTTATAGGCATCGCCCGTCGCGCGGCGATGGTTGTGGACGTGTCCCAACCCTGCGTGCATGACGCGCGAAACTTCGGCCGGATCGTCGATGATAATTTTGTACCGCGCCTGAGCTTCCTTGCCCAGCGAGACGCCCACAAACTCGTCCATCCGTTGAAAGTATTCCGCTGCCGACGCAGGGCCGGTGAACACAACCGGCATCGGTTGCTTCGCATTGGCAGGGTCAAGCAGAACGCCCAACAGGTACAAAATTTCTTCTGCTGTGCCGACGCCGCCCGGAAAAACAATGATGCCATGACCCAGTCGCACAAACGCCTCAAGCCGCTTTTCAATATCGGGCATGATGACGAGATGATTGACAATGGGGTTGGGCGATTCCGCCGCAACGATGCTGGGCTCGGTCAGCCCGATATAACGCCCGGTGCTGACCCGCTGCTTGGAGTGACCGATGGTGGCCCCCTTCATGGGGCCCTTCATGGCGCCGGGGCCGCAGCCTGTGCAGACGTTCAAGCCACGCAAACCAAGCTCGTACCCAACCCTCTTCGTGTAGTCGTATTCGTCTCGCGAAATAGAATGCCCACCCCAACAGACAACAAGGTCGGGCCGGCCTTTGGCGTCGAGCAATCGCGCATTGCGCAAAATACAAAAAACGGCGTTCGTAATACTCTCGGGCTCGGCGAGATTAAACCGCCCACTCTCGACAATTTCATTGGTGATGTAGACGATATCGCGCAGGACCGCAAAAAGGTGTTCCTTCACGCCCCTGATCATCTTGCCGTCGACAAAAGCCACGACGGGAGCTTGTGTCATCTCAAGCTTGATGCCCCAAGACTGCTGGACAATCCGGATTTCAAAATCTTTATGCTTTTCGAATAACTCAAAGGCATCGTCGCTGTCGCTGCCCGAGCTCAACACCGCCAGCGCACAGCGACGAAACAGCGGATACAAGCCTCCCTGTCCCCGATCAAGCAATTTTGCGACTTCGTCGTGAGACAGCGTCTCCAAACTGCCTTGCGGCGTCACACGAGCGTCGACAAACTCCTCGGCTTCAATCACAGCGTGGGGCTGCATGGCGTCCGGTTTGTTTTTTTCAAGCATGGCACTCGATTCACTGTTTAAGATCCGCTTAACCATAGCCTACTCGCAGGGGGTGCGCATCCATAACTAGATTAAATTACGCCCGTGGGGCCTCGCGGAGAGTAACGAGATTCGGTATGTTGAGCCATGCATAAGCCCTTGATTGATCCTACCAAGACAGAAACGTTTGAAACGGTCTCGCTGCTTTTCGCCGTGCTGGCGCTCTATGCCACCCTTAAATTTGGCCTGTTGTCAGCCCTGTTGTCGGGGCTTTTAATCTATCAGCTGGTCCAGTTCGCCGCCCCGGTTTTGCTGCGGGTTGGCATGAACCGCAATCTGGGCACCACCGTGGCGGTGACTGTTATCGCTGTGCTGATTGGGTTGGGCATTACGTTAGGAGTTGTTGAGCTAGTCTCGTTGTTGACACGCGGGTTCGATAACCTTGCCGTCTTGTTGCAAAAAATGGCCGAGGTAATCAGTACAGCACGGGCCCAGGTTCCGCCTTGGGCGCTGGAGTACCTGCCAACGAATCTCGAAGATCTCCAGGGCGTCGCGGCCCGCTGGCTGAGTGAGAATGCCGGACAGTTGGGGGTCATCAGTCAAGATATCGGAAAATTTCTTTTTCACGTCATTATTGGCTTAATCATCGGCGGCATTGTTGCCTTCCAGGCTGGTAACGACGATCGCGTGCCCGGCCCCTTGGCGCAAGCCTTGCAGGGGCGCATGCAAACTCTCAGCGGAGCATTCCGAAGTGTTGTGTTTTCGCAAGTGCGCATTTCGGCACTGAACACATTTTTGACCTCGATCTACTTGGTGGTGGCTCTACCACTCTTTGGCGTTGAGCTGCCCTTTATCAAAACCATCATTGCCGTCACATTCTTTGCGGGCCTGTTGCCGGTTTTGGGAAATTTGATTTCGAACACCGTCATCGTTGTGGTGAGTTTGAGTATTTCACCTTTAGTTGCCGCAAGTTCCTTGGCTTTTTTGGTGATTATTCACAAACTGGAATACTTCGTGAACGCGCGTATCATTGGCACTCGCATTCGGGCCAAGGCCTGGGAAATTCTGGTAGCGATGTTGGCGATGGAAGCTTTCTTCG
This sequence comes from Rhodospirillaceae bacterium, assembly GCA_002737725.1. GTDB lineage: Bacteria > Pseudomonadota > Alphaproteobacteria > Rhodospirillales > Rhodospirillaceae. The sequence continues at coordinate 321,453 of NSIP01000001.1, read as the reverse complement.
GCATCCCCGGCCTGATCGCAGCACCCATCTATTACGCCTATTTGAAAGACGAGTTGTTCTCGCGCAAATTAATATAGTGCAATCAGCGTTAAGTTAGGATCGGCTGCTTGCTCGAAGTTATTGTTTGGTCGCGTCGTTTTTTGCGGAAAACCGGTATCCACTTTTCCGCACGACGCTGGGGCGAAATCATTTTTTGACCTCGATCAAGGTCAGCCTTGACCACTTAATTCATTGTTCTCCGCGTCGTAATCAACCGAGGAAACGCGCGATGGAGAACGGTGAGGTGGCGTATTTGGCACTGGTGATTACCGCGATGGTGATCTTTATTTTGGCCGTTGCTTATGCAGACTCAACGTCGAGCAAACACTAAGCTGCGAGTTTGTGCTGGGTTGACGCGCTTGGTTGTACGGCGCGCAGGCGGCCTTCGGCAGCGCGCATTTCCAGATAAGGCCTCCAGTGCATCCAGATGCGCGTGGTGTCGGGGATAAAGCCCCAGGCGCGGATTTTGGGGCCCATCATAAAGATCGTCCAAACTTCGGAGCCATCTTCGGGAATCACAATGCGGTGCTGTGTCCAGGCATGACGTAGACGCAACGCGCCGGGCGCGCGCTTGGCTATCTTTCCGCCCGGCAAATGCTCGTCATAACCGCCTTCAAGAATGAGCGAGCCCCAGAACAGCCAGGGATGATCGTGCAAGCCACCGTCGTCGTCTGATTTCCAGAAGCGATGAATGGCAAGCTGGAAAAGGCCTGGAATTTTAATCAGAGAAATGCGTTCCAGATACGGCTCGGAGCTATGCCGTTCCGTGATCATTTTGGTCGGCCACCACGCTTGGCGACGACGCCAAGCGGCAAACCGCTTGTACCAAGGTTCTTGTCTCATCGTTCCCTCGTATCGGCACCCTGCATGGGAGCCGGTTCTTATTTGAGTTATAAATAATCTAAGAATCGTTACGAATCCATGCAAACCATAGGTTTTCTGGGGTTTTGCGGTGATGACTGCCGCCTGTGGTTCAACGATTCAAGCGCGTACAATAGGTAGTGGGTGGCCTTCGTATCTCCGGCGGATGCCACATTTTGGACCTTCTTTATATCTGCTCGCATGACGCCCGAATCCAAACTTGCACCACGCTGGCGACGCCTCATCCTGCGGGGCGCGCTTGTTATCATCATATCTCCGGCGCTTCTCACGTTGCTGTATGCACTCGTACCCATTCCAATAACGCCGCTCATGCTCATTCGTGCCGCTGATGGGCTGACGATGGAAAAAGAATGGGTTCCGCTGAGCAATATCTCCCTCGATTTGCAACGCAGCGTGATCGTGGCCGAGGATACAACATTTTGCACTCACCATGGCTTCGAGCCGGACGCGTTGCAAAAAGCGTGGGATAATAACGAGCGCGGCGGTCGGCTTCGGGGCGGCAGCACCATCACCATGCAAACCGCAAAGAATGTTTTTCTATGGCCGGGGCGAAATTTTGTGCGCAAAGGCCTGGAAGCCTGGCTAACGTTGTACATTGAAGCACTCTGGAGCAAGGCACGCACAATCGAGGTCTATTTGAATGTGGTTGAGTGGGGCCCGGGCATTTACGGAGCCGAAGCTGCCGCCCGGCATCACTTCAACAAAAGTGCGGCAACGCTTTCGACACATGAGGCTGCTTTGTTGGCCGCCGTTTTGCCCAGCCCCCGGCGATGGTCAGCATCCAAACCTGGCCCATATGTTCGCACGCGCGCAGAAACGATTCAGGCGCGGGCTGCGCAAATTGGTGCGGGCGCGTCGTGCATTACAAAACAATAAAACCTAGCCCGACTTCAACGCGAGGGTGTGGTAGCGCAAAAACCCAAACGGCGCATCGTAAGTAGCAACGTGTGGAGCCAGCGCATCGAGGTAGCGCGTTTCGTGCAACATAATCCCCGGCGGGTCGTCGTGCAGATATTTCATAATGTCTTGGATGACAATCCGGCGCTGATCGGCATTAAATGTGCCGTCGGCTTTTTTGATCAGGTCGGTTACTTGTGGATCGCAAATCCATGGCTTGGGCCATAAACATGAATGCATCCGCAAGCTGACCGTGGCGTCCATGGCTGGCACGCTACCGTAGTGCATCGAGAAGGCAATGGCATTGCCCCAATCGCCCTCATACAGAAACCGACTGAACTGACTAAGCGGCATGCCGCTGACAACCATTTCGACGCCGACTTTGGCTAAATCGCTGGCCACTTGTTGAAAAACGGTTGTGTCATTGGGGCTGTTGCCAATAGTCACACTAGTGGGCATGCGAAAGCCATTTGCATAGCCCGCTTCTGACAACAGCTGTTTGGCGCGCGTGGGATCGTATGGCAGCGGGCTCAACGCCGGATCAAACCCGAAGGCCGCCTTCACGGAGGCTTGGCTGGCGATTTCGGTCGAGCCCCCCAAAATCAGTTGAACAATGCGCTCGCGGTTGACGGCCAGATTCAACGCCTGACGGACACGCTTATCACGCAGTGGCGATTCGCGCTCGGTGATGAACTGAATGGCCAGCACAGCCCCACGCGGTGTGAGAATAGTTCGAAAGCCCGCGTCTTCTAAGACAGCCTTGTCATCGGGGTTGAGGTTAAGCGCCGCATCAACCGCCCCCGACAATAACGCTTGAAGCCGAGAAGCATTGTCGGGCAAGGCGCGCAGTTCCACGTTGTCGACAATCGGTTTTCGCCAAGCGGTGAGATTGCGAGACAGCCGAATGCGGCTTTCGCTCCACTCAGACGCGACAAACGCGCCGGTCCCTACGGGCTTGAGGGCAAATGCGCCAGCACCGACATCGGCGAAATATTTTGGCGACACAATGCGAAGGCCTGCCATTTTACCTGGAATGATGGGGTCGGCTGAAACGGTTTTAATGCGCACGGTCAGAGGGTCAACGGCTTCAGCGCGCGCAATGATCTGGGCGTCACGGTAGGCGGCGAATACTTTTCCGCTGTCGCTGGCGATCAAATTCAAGGACCACGCCACGGCGGCGGCATCACACACCTCGCCATTTGAAAATGTGAGATTGGGCTTGAGCCGGAACAGCCACGAGCGGTCATTCTCAACTGACCAGCCCGATGCCAAGGCCGGGACAATGTCACCGTTCGGGCCCACTTCCGTCAGGCAATCGAAAGCTCCGAGGTAGGCAAAAATTTGTGGGAACCCGACAGAAGTAAACGGATTGCCGCGGCCGGGTGGCAAGCCGCTCACGGCAATGCGCATCGTCGAGTTCGGCGCAGCATGAAGCCTGCCCGATACAATTGTTGCGGCACCTACTGTGGCCAGGATTTTACGGCGGGTGATCATGATTTCTATGGTGCCCGGAGAACGGGCTGACGTCTAGACCATCAGGTATACTAGACCGTTCATGAGACATGCTTCAGGATCAACGAAAGTTTGATCGGAATTGTTCAATGCCACGTTTTATTCAAGGCTATATCGCCTACATCGCCGGAACCGACACCCCGACGCCTAAAGAATTTGGGCGGGAATTTTTTACCATGAGCATCCAGAAAGATGGCCTGCGCACCATGCGCGCCGTCTGCGAGTTCGACGCCGAGGGCATTACGCGCGATGTGACCTATACCGTCGGGCGTGATTTTAAACCGATTGAGTGCTACGTGCGTGTGGCGTTGGAAACCAAGCCCGTTGGCAGCGGCTGGTTCCGGTTCACCGACGACACGGCAGAGGGCGAAGCCTATACCGCATCAGAAGGGCGATTCAGCCAGCGCATCAAGGTGTCCGAGCGTGTGAAGGCCTTTGGCTCGCACCCCATCTGCTCAGATATTCTCAGGCTTGCGCACTTGAAACCTGAAGGGCCCGGCCAAACCCTGGTGCTCAACAACTGCATGAATTCTTCACCGATGGCACATGGCGAGTCTGGCCCGATGCTTGGCATACGCGACTACACATATATTTATCGTGGCATTGAAACGATTACGGTGGGGGCAGGAACCTTCACCTGCCAGCGGTTTGATTGGCCGGTGCGCGCGGGCAAAACCTTATGCATGTGGACCACGGATGATTTCATGCCCATTCGCATGGTGTTCCCCGAAGGCCACAAAACCTACGATTTGATGGACCTGAAAATCCGAGACTAAAGTTTAACGTCGATAAACGCGTCGCCGGTTGGCGCGGTGCCGTCAATGATGCTGGCTGACTCAATGCCGGGGATTTGCATACTGAATGCGTCGCGTTGCCAGCGCACATCCTCGCCAATCCAGCGGGTAATGATACTCACGCGTTCGCCGTCTTTAGAGCGATTATTGGTCGTGGAATGCACAACGTTCTGATGCATCAACAGCGCATCGCCCGCCTGCATGGGCCACCACACTTTCTCCACTTCGCCGCGCGCTACCAGGCCGTCCCAATCGGGCAAGGACGCATAACCTGACGGCAAGCTGGCAGCTTTGTCACCTGACGGCGGATAGAGTGTCGCAGATTTGTGGCTACTTTTAATGAACATCAGCGGGCTGCGATCTTCATCGACAGGCGACAGTGCAATCCAGAGTGACGGCATTTGCGTTCCGCGAAATGGGAACGCGGGGATGTCATGATGCCAGGGCGAGCCGCCGTAGGGAGAACCAACCGTATAAACTAAAGTCAGATCGTACCAAAACTTGAGCTGCGTTGCGCCGCATAGCTTGCCGACGACAGGCGCCACCCCAGAGTCGGTTACGAGTTTTTGGACCGCTTCGATCTCGCGGCCCATCCAACGGATGACCACGCGCCCAGGGCTGCGACTGAAATTCTCCGTCTGCCCGTTGCCCGGATCGAGCTTGCGATAATCGTTCACGGCCTGCTGCATTGACGACAACCACGGCCCTTGAATCAGACCGGGCAGCAAGACCACGCCGTCAGAGTCATAGGTCGCCTTCAGTGCAGCCCAGTCGCGATCATGACTCAGTGTGTTATCGATCTTGCCCATCATTGAATTGTCGAAGCTTCTGCGGCGAAAGACAAGCGCAACATGTATTAAATCACAATCGCGGCGGCTTCATGCTCGAGCAACCTCATAATGCTCAGTGCGGCCATATGAGATGTCTTGGGATTGTCGGGCGAAGGATTTGCGTAAATCTCAAGCCGCAACGAGCCGAAGGCGCCATCGGCCTCAAGTCGGTGCACATTTTGGGTAACGCTAGGATCGGCGATGAGACTGACTTTGGTTTTTTCAAACCCAATCCCTGCCAATGCTGCTGTGGCAGCCACGTTGGCATTTTTGGGAAACGCCAAAGCGGCTTCACGCGCTGTCCCACTGAAGATCACGGTCGGAACAGTGATGTTTGCCAAATCATGTGTCTTTTCGGCTGGCGTGCCGGCCCACGCTTTTGGGGGCTTTGAGGATTTCAGTTCAACATGCTCGATCCCGGCCAACTTCCCCGCAGCTAAAGAATCAACGCCGGGCAGGGCGCCCGCGGGCAGTTTTAATTGTGCCGTAGAGTTCTCGGCGGCGTGGCTGATCTCATCCCACAAGGTTTGATCGGCCAAGCTGCCGGTTGAAACCACGACCAGATTAACGCCCGCGTTCAGAATGGCCGCGCCATAAGCTTTGACGGCGCTGTGGCCTGCGCACTCAACCACTAAATCAGGCTTGGTCGCGAGCAGCTCAGCCAACGTCTGGACAACCGGATAGGCGCCGACAGAGGTGACGTCGGTTGGTAACACCAGGGCAGCGGTGACATTATATTTGGTCGGGCGCGCACCACAAAACTGAGCGACCAGCTTGGCGATGGCCCCGTTCCCGATCAGCGCAATTTTCATGACGACCCTCTCATGACCGCCCTCGATGCGGCGTTAAGCTTGGCGCGGGGCGTAATCCCAAAAAACAGATGAAGCAACAAGTTTTGCAAGACGCCGCGCAGCTTCGAAGAGCGCCCTGCAAAATCTGGCCATGGATCGGCGTGACTTCTTGATTATGATGCGCGCTTCAAGTTGAGGGATAAAACAAGATGGCTACGCGCAAAAAACCGAAAGCAAAGACACAAGCACCGAAAAAACCGCTGAAGCTTTTTTATTCACCGATTCATGGTTTTATCCATAAAGTTCTGGTGGTGGCCCATGAATCGGGCCTGTGGAACCAGATCGAGTTTGTGCCGATTTACCCACTGCGCGACGGCTATTCGGTCGCAGCCATCAATCCACTTCACAAGGTGCCGACATTAGCGCTGAAAGATGGCACCGTGCTTTACGGCAGCCAGACCATTGTTGAATACATGGATTCTGCGGGCAAAAAGAAACTGTTTCCAAAGCCCGGGCCGAAACGGTGGGACGCTTTGCGCCGCATGGCTTTGGCCGACACGGTGTTCGACGTCACAGTGAATATGGCCCTTGAGAAAGCCGAAAAGCCCATGCGCTCGAACGTTTACACGTGGTATTGGCCCAAGGTTGTGCGCGCACTTGATCAAATGGAACACGACGCCGCTCGGCTCAAAGGTTTCGATGTGGGCCAAGCGGCAACGCTGCATGCTTTGAGTTATTTGAATCGGCAACTGGGCAAGGGCCTGATGCCGCCGGTTCCAACAAAGTATGATTGGCGCAAGGGCCGCCCGAAATTGACGGCCTGGTGGAATAAAGCGCTTGAAAGGCCTTCGGTGAAGTCCCATTTCAATCAGGAATACCAAGGCAAAGACACGGCAGCTTTCGCGCAAGAGCAAATCGCTGATGTGCTGCGAATGCAGGGGAGAAAACATTCCTCTCCGACTGAGTTGCAAAAAGTTGATTTTCATCTCGATTAAACAGGGGCCATTCTAATGAGCAAAGCTTTCATAACGGCGATAATCCTGTACCTTGCCGTTTTTTCAACTCCTGCAATTGCCGCAGGCACGCTCCCCAAACCCGGAAGCGTGTTAAAAGATTGCCCGACCTGCCCTGAGCTTGTGGTGATCCCGCCCGGAAGTTTTACGCAAGGCCGTGAGCGCAACGATGTGGCAGAGCCCGTTCGTTATGAAGGCCCGCCGCATCTGGTCAAAATCGGATATTCATTCGCCGTAGGTAAAACCGAAGTGACGACCGGCCAATTTAAAGAATTCGCTGATGCAACCGGATATGTCGCCAACGACACGTGCAACATTTGGAACGGCAATGGCATAACGCAAACACCCAACACGGGCTGGCGCAACCCCGGCTATGGCCGTCCTCCAGCGGACAATGAACCGGGCGGATGCCTCAGTTGGAATGATGCGGATGCCTATATTAAATGGCTCAGCGCTAAGACCGGAAAAACCTATCGGTTACTGACGGAATCCGAGTGGGAGTACACAGCGCGTGCGGGCACCAGCGGCACGTCGCTTTACGCGTGGGGCGACAAAGCAGAAGACGCGTGCAAAACCGCCAACGTGGCCGATCTGTCGTCGAAGAAGGTCAAGCCACCCATCATTCCACGGCCATTCCCGCCTGTGAATTGCGATGATGGATTTCCATTTATCGCTCCAGCCGGCTCATTGCAGCCCAACGCGTATGGGGTCTACGACATGATTGGCAGCCTTTGGGAATGGGTCGCCGATTGCTATGTTATGCCCTATCCGGCCAACACGCCGACCGATGGCAGCGCCTACTTAGGACCCGATGGTTGTAATCGGCGCGTGTCAAAAGGGGCCAGCTGGAGCGCAGACATCAACCGCCAAATCCCAACTTTCCGTGGCCGCGACCCCGTGACACTGACCTCGCAGATTTTTGGCTTTCGGATCGCACGGGACCTGAAGTAGCTGAGGAATAAGTTGTCGGGTCAATACCATAAGCTGTGATCCCCGGAGCGGGCATAACTCCGCCCCGGTAGGGCACGAATCCCTTGATGCTCAGCAGGCGAACACGATTCTGACGCGGGTTGACCCGAGACCGCGCAAGCTGAGCATTGTGCCTACTCCACATCAAAGTCGTGAATGCGCCAACGGGGGAAGTTCATGAAAGCCTTAAATCGCCTACCACTGCAAACGAGCGTGAGCGTGTTAGCTCTGATGCTGACTGCTCAAACGCCATCATTGGCACAAAACAATTCGCAATCTGCACAGGCATCAACGGGGGGCCTGGAAGAGATCGTTGTAACGGCGCGCAAACGCGCCGAAGCGCTGTTCGATATTCCAGTCGCCATCACGGCCTTCAGCGCACGTGACATCGAAAAAGCGCAAATTTTTGATATGCGCGAAATCACGAAGTTCTCGCCTGGCCTGACCTTCCAGAACACAGGTGGTAACGGTCCTGGTGGACGTGGCCAGCCTTACATTATTTTCCGGGGCATGACTGGGTCTTCAACCCTGCCGCGGCGCCAAACCGGTGCCGTATTTGTCGATGGCATCTACGTGCTGGGCGGCACGAATGCCGTCAACACCGTCGACGTTGAACGCGTCGAGGTCATCAAAGGACCGCAGAACGCCTACTTCGGGCGCAATACGTTTGGTGGTGCGGTCAATTTTGTCACCAAGAACCCGGGCAACGAATTCAAAGGCCAGGTCAGCGCGAACGCATCGCTGCGCAATTCCTATGATACGAATTTCAGCTTCGAAGGGCCGCTGGTTGAAGAAAAGTTAGCGGCGCGCATGGCAACCGTGCTGCACAAAAAAGGGGCCCACTATACAGCCACTGATGGCGGTGCTCTTGGCAAAGAAACCACCAAGTCGATTACAGCGACGCTATACGCCACGCCCACAGATAACTTTTGGGTTCGCTTGCGCGGCCAATACCAAGAAGACGATGACGGCCCGCCAACCTCATCGCACATCACAGCCGCGCTCCATGGGCAAGCCGATACCTCGTGCGCAGGCAAGACCTTTAATGCATTTGACGCCGTGACGCGCGCACCGCGGACGTTTGCCGTCACACTTCCCTATTTTTGTAACCGCGTGCCGACGATTAAGGATCTTGGCGAGCGCGTGGTCACCTCGAACACAAGCTTGAATAGCCCGTTCTTGGCCCGCCTCGGCAACCCTAATGGCCTGGTGAATGCGTTTATCAACAATCAATTCGGCGTTCCTTTGCTCAACGACGCGCCGAAGCGCGATAGCTTTGGCTTGACGCGCGAGATGAAGCGCCTGACGGCACAAACAGAGTACGAATTCGCAAACGGCATCACGGCTGGCTTTAACTTCGGTTATGAGGACACGGGAACAAACACAATTTCCGATCCTGATCGCAGTGACGTCGAAAACGTCTATACCGTTAATCCGTCGGTTTTTGAGACCTATACCTACGAAGCGCGCATCCAATCCGCCCAAGAGCAGCCCCTACGATGGCTGGTGGGGGGAACAATCTATAACGGCGATTATGATGCGCACTTCAATGGTTCCGTGCAATATCAATCGCGCACGTTCCGCATTTTCACGGTGGGCGCGACGCGCGGCCAGAATGTTCCGTTCAATACGGCACTGGCACCGAACTTACCTTTTAATCGCGATGGCGAACGCGCCTCAGTCAAGGCCGGATTTGCGGCTGTTGAATACGACTTCACCGACCAATTGTCGCTGAACGGCGAAATTCGCTACCAAAAAGATGAATCGAAATTGCAGCCCTCGAACGCAGGCTCGCTTTCGGCCTCGTTCACAGACTGGCTTCCGCGTGTCATTGCCGAATACAAACCTGACGACAATTGGACACTTTATGCCAGTTGGTCGAAAGGCACTCTGCCAGGACAATTTAATGCGCAGTACATTACAGCGACCGCGTCTGAGCGCCGGGATTTAGAAGCGGTGTTCCCCGGTGTTGCCGAAGTGGTGGCGTCGGAGAAAGTTGATAACTACGAAATCGGCTCTAAGCAGCAGCTGATGGATGGGCGGCTGCAGTACACGTTGGCGGCCTATAAGATGAAATGGAAAAACATCCAAGCCAGCGCCGCCTTTGTGGCACCCTCGACGGCACGCACATTGACCGGCGTCGTGATTCCGGGCGATGCAAATCTGAAGGGGATTGAGTTTGAATCAACTGCGCTGGTGACCGACGCGTGGGATGTCAATCTTAGGTTCGGCTGGCAGGAAGGGACCTACACGAATTTGGTACAACCGTTCCTGGCGCAATTGACACAAAACATAACGCGCTACGATGGCAATCATATCGCGCGCGTTCCTGATATGACCGCGTCACTGGCCAGCACATATCGTGCCGAGTTTACAAGTGATTGGGATTGGTACGTTCGCGGAGATTTAAACTACACTGGTAAGGCGTGGGATAGCGAAGCCAACATCGTCAAGATGAACGACTACTTCCGTACTAACGCGCGCGTTGGCTTGGAAAAAGAAAATATTTTGATTGAGTTTTTTGCAACCAACTTGTTCAACGACAAAAATTGGAACTACGGTTTCCGCAACGTCTACCAGGGAACCGCTGGCGGAATTTTCGTCGAGTTGCCTGCTCAGTTCTTCCCTCCCACGGGCACTCCACCGGTGGCGCAGCAGAACTTCCCCCAAGGCATCATTGTTGAACCGCCCGATAAGCGCGAATTTGGGGTCAGAATGCGTTATAACTTCTAGGCTTGATCGATAGGCGCAAAACCAGGCTCAGTGGAGCGGATTTGACATTCGCACCCCTGTTCGCGGCGGACTGAGAAGCGGATCTCAAATCCAAAGCTCCCTAACCCGATATTTGCTCGTAGTCCTGATGATTCTCACATTCGCAAGATCGCAACCTGGAATGGGATGTAAATGTGAGAATCGGACCACGAGGAGCATCCTGGGCCTTTTTTGCTCATTTTCCTGGGTTTTGGCTGCAGCCATTGCGTTCACTTGACGAATACCGTCGGGCTTGGCACGGTGAGAGATGAGCAAGGCTGAACCCCGACGCCCCGATTCTTTTTCCGTCCGCTCGCTCGAACGCGGCCTTGATATTCTCTCGCTGCTCAATCGCCACAATGGGCTGACGTGCACGGAAACCTCTCAACAGGTGGGCTTACCGCGACCTACCGCGTTTCGTTTGCTGCGCACCTTGGAACGCTTGGGCTACATTTTCCGCGACGATGCCGACAAAAAATATCGCCTCACAGCCCAAGTTCGCAGCCTCAGTCATGGCTATGACCAAGAAGAATGGCTGCCCAAAATTGCCCGGCCGATCATGGTCGAGGTCTGCAAGAAAATTCTGTGGCCGCTGACGATGGTCACCAACATGGGCTCGCAAATGCTGGTGCGCGATTCGACGCACGACATCAGCCCTTTCGCCATGTGGCGTCATCGCGGCGGTTTTAAAATTCCGCTTTTACATACGGCTGCAGGGCAGGTGTACTTGGCGTATAGTGCCAAAGATTTGCGCCAAGCTTTGATCGATCAGGCTTTGGCTGAGGACCCGCAAACTCTCACGCGTCATGGGGTCACGCTCCAGAATTTTCAACGCGGCCTTTCTCGGATCAGCGCAGATGGATTTGCGTGCCTGAAAGTGCCCGATCAAAACCACTGCGCCGTGGCTGCGCCCGTGATGGTCGACGGTGAAATTTTCTCGGTGATGGGCGTGTCATTCTATCCCACCGCCATGAGCCTCAAACAAGCTGCCGACACGTTCGCCGGACCATTGAAGGACGCGGTCAAGACTTTGGGGCTGGCTCTGTCAACTTGGCGCGCCGAGCGTGCGGCTGAAGATAATAACTAATTCACTCGGATGACCGCTCGATGACAAACAAAGCTTACGATCACGGTATGACGCCTGAGATGAATCATGACGAAATTGCGCGTGAGCATGCCGTGCGCGCAATGCGCTTTCATTTGTACAGTCAAGTCTCGCAGGGAACACGGGGTTACTTCACTAATATCGTGGCGCCAGAATTTGAGAAGGCCAGCGGCCGCGCGCTGAAGGATCGCCAAGAAGTTCGCAAGGTGATGCAAGAGCGACCCTATGTCCAGTTGCACTTATCATTGCAACGCAGCGTGCAAGAGGTGATGTGGAACACGGTGATCGAAAACATCGAGCGTCAGTTACCCGCACTGAATCAGCGGGCGAAAGACTGCGAGCGCAAACTTGGAAGCCTGGTGTTGGATGATCAGCTTGAGATTCCGCGCTACGTCGCCAACGTTGATATTCATTGTATGCCCGGCGGTTATGACTATGACGCCGACCACCCCGACAGCGTGGCGGCAGGGGCCATTTATGATCGCGGGATTTCCATGTACCAACGAGGAGCCGAGGGCGCGCTTGGTTTGTCAGTGATCGCTTACTTGCAAAAAAACTTCCCCGCCCTGAAGGCAAAAAAAGTCCTCGATATAGGATGCACGATCGGCATGAGCGCACAACGCTATTGTGATGCATTCCCTGATGCCGAAGTTTACGCTATTGATGTGGCAGCGCCGTGCCTGCGGTACGGCCATGCGCGTGCGGAATCGCTGGGCAAGAAAATTTATTTCAGCCAGCAAAATGCCGAGCATACAAATTTTTCTGATGGTACATTTGATGTCGTCGTCTCGACAATCTTGGCCCATGAAACCTCAACCACAGCTTGGCAAAACATTTTGACGGAATGCCGTCGCTTGTTGAAACCGGGCGGCGTCATGGTACATGCCGATTTGCCACAATTTGCCGATATCGATGTCTACAGCCAGTTTTTGTTTGGAAATGAAACGCGCTACAACAACGAGCCCTTCTGGACCACCTTTCGCGGGATGAACTTAAAGGCGGCCATGGAAACGGCGGGCTTCGCGCCCGATCAGTGCTTCGTTGATCTGGCCCCCATGGCTGGCAATGAAGGCGGCTTTACCAATACCAAGGTGACCACGACCTCGCGGGCGCAAGGTGCCAAGACTGCTCCAGGTTTTGGCTGGGGCGTCCAGGTTGGCATTAAGTAAATTATTGAGATTCAATACCCCATGGCCGAGGCCGTCCCTAAGAACAAAATGACGCGCGTGGCGCGCGGTAAGCGCCCCAAGATGCTCCCCGATTGGTCGAGCGATGTGTTCCTGTCAATGATCACATCACTGACGACCGAGCTGATGGTAATGCGCGATCGCGTCGACACGATTGAGCGCATCGCCGCTGATAAAGGTGTGATCCTGAAGTCTGATATAGATGCTTACGAGTTTGACGAAAAGGCCTTAGCTGAACGTGAGGCTGCACGTAAAGCACTAGCGGATCGGATTTTTTATCTGGTTTTGCAACAAGCTGAACGCAACAAGACACCGAAGAAGAAAAGTTAAATTGTCCCACCACCCTTCATGAGGACATCACCATGTCATCTTGTATGCGCATGAGTGTTGCATCAACCGTTGTGACCTGCCTGCTCGCCTTTACCGCCTTTGCCAAAGATTTAGAAAAAGCCGACCCTGCTTCCGTGGGCATGAGCGCTTCGGGCATCGCCAAACTCTCCGCCGACATGAAATCCTTTGTCGACCAAAACCGCCGTGCAGGCGTTGTGTTTGGCGTCATGCGGCGCGGAAAGTTGGTGGCGTTTGAGTCATACGGCTTGCGGAACGTTGAGAAAAAACTTCCCATGACCGCCGACACTGCTTTTCGACTTTATTCGCAAAGCCGTGCAGTGACGGGCGCAGCGATTCTGACGCTATTGGAGGAGGGCAAATTTAAACTCGACGATCAGGTGGCTAAGTTCATCCCCGAGATCGGCCAGATGCCCGTGATCAAAGAGATCAAAAATGGTCAGGTGATTGCTACCGAACCCCAAACCACCCCCATGACCATTCGGCATTTGTTTACCTACACGTCTGGCCTTGGCTATGCCGGTGATTGGCCGAAGTCGCTGGGTATGAATCAGCGCGATATTTTATCGCTTGACGGCACCATTGAAGACAGCGTGAAGAAGCTGAGCAAGTACCCATTGCTTCATCAACCCGGCGCGACTTGGGTTTACGGATTTTCCTCTGACGTGCTGGGTCGGGTTGCTGAAATTGCGTCGGGTCAAAAGCTGAACGTGTTTTTACAACAGCGGTTGTTTTATAAAATCGGCATGACCGACACCGGCTATTGGGTCAAAGACCCATTGATGCTTGCCGAGGTCTATGGCCCGGACGAGACGAACAAAATGGTCCTAAAACAAGCCCCAGCGTCGTCGAGCTACACCAAGCCGGGCACTTTATTCTCGGCAGGTGGTGGGCTGGTGTCGACGGCCCCTGACTATTTGCGCTTCTTACAAATGTTGCTGAATGGTGGCGTGTTGGATGGCGCGCGGGTGCTCAAACCCGAGACCGTGAAAATGATGCTAACCCGCCAAACCACGCCACAGCAGGGATTGGTTTATTGGTACAACCACGAATCGACGCCGGTGTTTCGCGGATATGCGTGGGGGCTCGCGATAGGTGTGCGTGCCGCCGAAGGACCACATGCGGCACCGGGTTCGGAAAGCGATGCCGCCTGGGGTGGATTGGCCAATACCGCGTTCTTCATCGACCCCAAAGAACAGATTGCTGCCGTGGCCATGACGCAATATCTCGGTAGAGATGAGCCCACGTTACCGCTTGTGTTGCGCAATGGCGTGTACGGCGCGATTGTTCGCTAAGTATTGTTGTTCGGTCGCGTCGTGTTTGTGAATAATCCGGGGCCGACTTTTCCGCACGACGCTCTACTCGACTAACTGCATCTGTTCGAACCACAGGCCCGTGGCCCCCAGCACAATGCCCTTCACGCGCGCGCTATGGGCATAAACGCTAGTGAGGTTCACCAGGAAAATCGACGGCGCCAAATCGTGATAACGCGCCATGATGTCTTGCAACAGGCGCTCGCGTTTAACTGTGTCGAGTTCAACACCGCTGGCATCGATCAACGGTTCAATCTCGGGGATACAGAAAAAAGCGCCAGGCTTGCGGCACGAATAAGTTTCGATGGCGCGAATCGTGTCGTGGTACGAGGCCCCATTCCAGGTTGAGGAGATGATATCGGCATCACCCCAATCGCCGGTGCTGTACCTGCGCACCCATTCTGGGCCCTGAACTGGGCGCAGTTCCAGTTTCACGCCCGCTTCGGCCAGATCAGCGGCGACCTTTTGATAAATCGCTGCCGCTTCGGTTGCACCAGCCAACTGAATGCTTGCGGTCAGCGCTAAACCATTGGCATAGCCCGCATCGGCCAGCAAGGCTTTGGCTTTGGCGGTATCGTGCGCATAGGGTTTGATCGCGGGGTTATAGCCCGTCACGCCTGGGATGGCACCTTGGCCGACCGCTTGTGCGGTGCCCCGCAAGATGACATCAGCAATAGCAGACTTATCGACGGCGTAGTTCAGCGCCTGGCGCACGCGTATATCATGGAGGGGCTTTCCTACGTTGCCGACATTGCGCAGCGCCAAAGCCATAATCTGCGGCTCTTGCTCCGTATGAACGCGAAAGCCCTGCTCTTTCAGCGCGGCCACATCTTCGGGCCCAAAGCCTTGGGTAAGATCGACGCGCCCACTGGTGAGCGCTTGGACGCGACTGACAGGGTCTTTCTGCGGAAACAACTCAACACGGGTGATCTGTTGAGGTTTTCGCCACGATGTGGGGTTGGCCTCGATTACCGTTTTGCCGGTGGTTTGGCCCCAGTCCTTCAACACGTAAGACCCAGTGCCGATGGGGGTTTGGGTAAAACCATCGACGCCTAACTTGGCCCACGCAACGGGCGGAACCATCATGATCATGGTCAGTCGCTTGGGCAAAACGGCATCGGTCTTGGCGGTGATAATATCGACCGTGAGTTCATCAATCAGCCGAACCTCGGCAATATCGCGAACCTCGGAGGCCAACAATTGAGCACTCGCCGCGGGACTTTTCAGCCAGTCAATCACAGTTCTCACGGTCGCGCCGTTGAAGGGCTCGCCGTTTGAGAACACCACATCGGGCCGCAGCTTGAAGCGCCAGGTGCGGGCATCTGTGGGCTGCCAGGACAGCGCCAAGGCGGGCTGCAGCATGCCGTCGGGGCTGAGACGCGTCAGCGCATCTAAAATCGTAGTGCGCGTATGAGAGGCTGATTGCGCAATCGAACCATAGGGGTTGCCAAAACCTGGTGGCAAGGATGCCGAGGCCAAGCGCAGCGTTGATGCCTGGGCCGCGCTACAAAGCATCAGTGACATAAATACAAAAGTGCGGGCCGCGATCATCATAACCATCTTCTGTTGGACTTCTAATGGTTATACCGGCCAGACAGCGGTCGGTATATACCGCTGCGATGTATCAATTAGGTATCCAAAAATTTGCGTGCCTCGCGCGCGATGATGTGCGAGCCCACGGAAAATAAGCCGTGATCGAGTTCGGGGATATCTATAAGCTTAGCCCCGGGGATGACGGGTACCGCAGTCAACGTTTCCTTATAGAGCACACCATGAGGATTGAGCGGCGCGGTGGGCTTCGTGATTTTTGGGAACTGGGTTTTGCTGTCATAGGCAAACATGGCGGTATAAGCCCACCATTCTTTGTCGCCGGGCTTCATGCGTTCGAGGAAATATCCACGGCCTGTTCCAAGCTTACGCCCTTGGCGCGTTCTTTCACCGTGTTGTTCCACATCGCGACCACGTGATCAGCTTCTTCGCCGTAAGAGAAGCGATCAATTCCGGCCAGCAGCTTTTGCTGATGTTTGGGTGTGTCGTAGTAGGGCACGGCGACGAGGCAAGGTTTGCGCGCCGGGTCGGGCCTGCGAATGGCAAGGTCCACAGCCACGATACAGCCCGTGTGATAGCCCAGCACATCAACTTTTTTCCGTTCTTGCCGTAGCCCAGATTCTGCAAGGCGTCGGCAAACGCGCCTGAGTATCCTTCCATCGGCGGCGAGGCATTGGGTGGGCGGTCATACTCGCCATAGCCAGGTGTGTCTGCCGCCATGGCGATGCGGTCGGCGCCTATATCACCAATGAGATCAAGATAATAACGCTCGCTGGCGGGCTCGGGTGCATGCACAGCAGTGGGGTTTTGGTGGCATGGCGCGCCTCAACGTGCTGGGCCACCTGCATATGAAGTTGCCCATAGCGGCAGTCGACATACTAACGTTTGATTTTCACCACGTCGGCGGCTGGGCCATGCGCGCTACAATCGCCGACAGCGCAGGCCATGAGTGTTCGGCGTGAAAGGTCCGTTATAGCTTATGCCTTTTCCTTCAAACGGGTTTCGAGTTGGTCGAGACGATCAGCACCCCAAAATGGTTCGCCGTCCAAAACAAAGAACGGCGCGCCCACCATGCCGTCGGCCACTGCAGCGTCTAACGCCGAGATCACCGCTTTCTTTGCTTTGGGATCGGCGGCAGCGGCCTCAATCTCGGCCACGCTGATTCCTGGAATTGGTTTGCTTGCGTCGGCCAATTGTTGCGCCGTGGCCACATCGACCCCATGACCGAACAGGGCCAGAGAGACCGCCTTGGCAAAACTGCGCGCGGCAGTTTCATCATGCCGTTGCAATCGGCAAAACATCAGTCGCGCCAATTTCACATCGGGTGGAAACACTTTCGGCAAAGCGCATGGTAGCCCTACGAAAGAACATGACCGCACGAAATCAAGCGCCAGGTATTTAAGTTTAGCTGGAATCGTGGGCGGCGGAGCAATGCTTTGCGCATGAAACAAATGCCCGAGCGACAGAACGCGCCAATCGACGTTTCGGCCATGGCGCGCGGCCAACGCATCAATGCGGTGAATGGCAATGTAGGAAAATGTTGAATTGAAATCGAAATAAAACCGAATCGGATCAGCCATTCTCACACCGCATATAAAATTTGTTTCAGAATAGGCCCAGGACAACAGGAGCAGCAAGTATGAGTGAGTATACGGCAACCGTGTCGTGGCGACGTGGCGAATCGATGTACACGGACAATCGCTATAGCCGCGCCCATACTTGGAGCTTTGATGGCGGCGTACGGTGCCTGCCTCGTCATCGCCGCATGTGGTGCCCGTTCCCCTTTCGAACCACGCCAACGTGGGCCCGGAAGAGGCCTATGTGGCAGCAATTTCGTCGTGCCACATGCTGTTTTTCTTAAACCTGGCCGCGAAGCGCACATTCGTGATTGATAGCTATGAAGATGCCGCGGTCGGCGAGATGACAAAAGAGCCTGATGGAAAAAGTTGGATGTCGCGGATAAACCTGAGACCGAATATTGTTTTTCAGGCCCCAGGCAACCAACCGCCGTTGAGATTGAGGAGCTTTACCACGCGGCCCATGACCAATGTTATCTCGCCAACTCGGTCAAGACGAAGGTTGTAGTGGAGACGGTTTAAATTGATTGCTCGACAAACCTCCACCTCAAAGCAACGAGATTCACACATCCCTTACTCACTCCACGTTTCATGCTCGTGCTTGACACGAGCATCCAGACTAAACGGAGCAATCAGCGTTTGAATCCCTGGATCTTCGGGTCAAGCCCGAAGACGACAAAAGGGGAAAGGGCGCGCCTAAGCCATCGCCGCCACGGCACGCCGGGCCATCACGCCCACCAAATGGGCGCGGTACTCGGCTGTTGCGTGCATGTCGGCGTTGAGGTCATCGGCAGAGATAACGATTTCTTTGATCGCAGCAACTGTGAATGACTTCGCAAGGGCTGCTTCCATATCGGCCTGGCGAAACGCGCAAGCGCCTGCGCCGGTCACGGCCACACGCACACCTTGCGCGGTATCGGCGACCATCACACCCACAACCGCATAGCCCGAAGCCGGGTTGGCAAATTTCATATACGCCGCACGTTTAGCGATGGGGAGCGTGACCTTCACGATCAACTCGCCAGGTTCAAGTGCTGTTTCAAACAAGCCTTTGAAAAAGTCATCGCCCGAAATTTGCCGTGTATTGGTGTGAATGGTGGCGCCCAAGCCCACTACCGCGGCAGGATAATCAGCGGATGGATCACTATTGGCCAATGAACCGCCGATGGTACCACGATTGCGCACTTGCGGATCGCCAATGGCACCCGCCAAATCTGCCAATGCCGGAAGCGCTTTACGAACATCAGCCGACAAAGCAACATCAGCATGACAGGTCATGGCCCCGACTGAGACTATTCCATTGGCAACCGACACGCCCTTCAGCTCAGTGATTGCGCTGAGATCAAGCACCTGAGTGGGATTGGCCAATCGCTGCTTCAATGTGGGGATCAGCGTCATGCCGCCAGCAAGGTAGCTGGCATCCGGGTCGGCGGCACGCTTGGATGTGGCCTCGGCAATTGTCTTGGGGCGATGATAGGCGAAGGAATGCATGGCTATATCACCTTTACGCCCATGTTTTTGGCACCCATCAAGATGGCGTTGACGATGCCTTGATAGCCGGTGCACCGGCAGAGGTTACCCTCCAGTTCATGACGCACCATGGCCTCATTGAGGTGATCGCCCTTATGGCGCTCGATGATGCCCAGCGCGCTCATCACCATGCCGGGGGTGCAGAACCCGCATTGCAGCCCATGACATTCTTTGAACGCAGCTTGCATGGGGTGCATCTCGTCGCCAACCGCCACACCCTCAATCGTTTTGACATTTTGCCCGTCAGCTTGAACAGCCAACATGGTGCACGATTTGACCGGCTTGCCATTGAGGTGAATCGTGCAGGCCCCACACTGGCTAGTGTCGCAGCCCACGTGCGTACCCGTCAGACCCAGTTGAGTGCGCAAGAAATCGACCAAAAGTGTGCGTGGCTCAACGTCGCCGCTGCGTTCCGTGCCGTTCACCGAAAGCGAAATTTTTATCATTTTAGTATCCAAAAATATAAACCACAGCTACGATCACGATCACAACAACCACCAGCGCGCCGATGATCCAAGTGTTCTTGCCAAGAATGGGCGTGACCGTAGCCGAAGCCTGGTTTTGAGTCATGCTGGTTTCAAGACTAGCGTGAGCCTTCGGTTGCGCATCGGACGCGGAAGCCTTGTGATCAGATGCTTTGGCAGCAGCCAGCGCACTAAACTTTGCAAAAAATTCATCGGCGAGTTTTTTTGCCGTGGAGTCGATCAATCGCGCACCGATTTGGGCAATTTTGCCGCCGACCGAGGCATCCACTTTGTAGCTGAGGATCGTCTCAGAGCCTACATCCACCAGTCGCACCTTCGCGCCGCCCTTCGCAAACCCAGCCGGACCGCCCTTGCCTTCGCCGCGAATAGTGTAGCCATTGGGGGGATCAATATCAGACAGCGTCACCAAGCCTTTGAATGAGGCTTTCACCGGGCCGATCTTGGCCGTGACAGTGGCTTCAATTTCAGTGTCTGAGAGACGATTGATGCTATCGCAGCCGGGGATGGCAGCCTTCAGCACATCAACATCATTCAACGCCGCCCACACCGCCGCGCGCGGTGCAGGGATTCGATACTCGCCTTTCATATCCATGAGCAGGCATCTCCGGCGGGGCAAATTGACATGCGGCTTATGTAAAGGGGGCAGAGGGTTACGGCAACTGTGCAAAAAAGGGTGAAGCTAATATGAGGCTGAATTTACTTGGTGCGCGCTGCGCGGCCTTTGCCGATGGCCTTGCGCCCAAACCTCGCCCTCACCGCGTCCATGGCCTTTTCAACGCCGGCGGCATGTTTGGGGGCGTCGGAAAACAAATCGGGATGGTCAGCTAGCTCCGCGTCGCACAGGCCCTCAACCCCCACACCAATCAGCCGATATGACACGCCCTTGACCTCTGTGATCAACAGCGCCTCGGCTGCTCGAAAAATCGTCTCGGCTAATTGGGTTGGGGCCTGCAAACGACGATGACGTGACACCAGTTTAAAGCGTGCGGTTTTAAGTTTTAAGGCAATGGATTGCCCGGCCAGTCCATTTTTCTTTAAGCGCTCAGAGACGCGTTCGGTCTGAAGCCACAACAATCGGCGCAACTCCGCAACATCTGAGATGTCGTTCTCAAATGTGGTTTCCGCCGAAACGCTTTTGGATTCGCGTTCAGTATTAATGCGTCGCGTATCATGCCCACGCGCGCGTCGCGCCAGTTGCGCGCCCGTGTCGCCGTAACGTTGCGTCAGGTCTTCCTCAGACTTGGCCTGAAGGTCGCCGATGGAAAAAAAGCCATCGACCTTCAACCGATCTGCCAGCGATGGACCAACGCCAGGAATTTTCGTGATCGGCATGTCGTGCAGTTGCGAGATGGCATCGCGCTGGCCGATAACCGCAAAGCCGCGCGGCTTATCAAGATCGGAGGCGATTTTGGCGAGGAATTTATTGTAGCTAAGCCCAATCGACACGCTTATCCGTACTTGCCGTTCCACCTCGCGCGCCACAAAAGCCAGCGTTGCAGCAGCGCTACGTTTGAACAGCGTCGTTGTCCCTGACACATCGAGAAAGGCCTCATCCAGCGAGAGGGGTTCGACAATCGGTGTGACGGAATCAAAAATGGCCCGCACCTGGCGACTAGCCTCGACGTACTTGGCCATGTTGGGCCGGATGACCACCGCCTGGGGGCACATCTGCAAGGCTTTATACATCGGCATGGCCGAGCGCGGGCCATATTTGCGCGCGACATAACATGCGGTTGAGACTACACCGCGCTTGCCCCCGCCGATGAGCACGGGCCTGTCGATGAGCTCTGGGTTGTCGCGCTTTTCAATCGCCGCATAAAACGCGTCGCAATCAATATGGGCGGTGGTGAGTTCACCCAATTCAGGATGCGAGACCATGCGATCTGAGCCGCAGATGGTGCATGTGCGCTGCGCGCGCTCGAATTCGGCCAAACAATCGCGGCAGAGCGAAACAACTGAGGTAGGCGATGGGCTGATAGCCATGGCGAAAGAATACGAGGTTGGGGTATCGCGGACAAATCTGCGGTATTTGTGTTGATTTATATGGGTTCTTGATTGTTGTAGGGGGTGACAAACCCGGGCGGACACCTTAGCTATCTAGAGGAATTCGATTTTTGACACGGGCCTGAACAGGCCCAAAATATTGGGGCGAACAGTGAGCGATCATCCTCATGGCGGGCGCGCCGGCGGCCCAACTCGTTGGAATATGCCAGAGCGCCCGCGCAGCAAAAATTACGCCTATTTGCGTCGCACCTGGGGCTTTATGAAGCCATATACATTGAAGCTGATTACGGCAGGTCTTGCGTTGATTCTCACCTCAGCGGCAACGCTTAGCATTGGCGTGGGCCTGAAGTTCCTGATTGATAGAGGCTTAAGCGCGGGTGATCAAGAATTTCTCAACCTCGGGTTCCTAGTCTTGGTTGCGATCATTCTGGCGATCTCGGGCGGCACCTATTTCCGATTTTATTATATTTCGTGGGTGGGCGAGCGCGTGGTTGCCGATGTGCGCCGCGCGGTGTTTGACCAAGTGATCAAACAAAGCCCTGGGTTTTATGAAGTCACGAAAACCGGCGAAATCCTTTCGCGCCTGACGTCTGACACCACGTTATTGCAAACCGTAGTGGGATCATCGCTGTCGATTGCCTTACGAAATATGCTGAGTGTTGTTGGCGGCGTGACCATGATGATCGTCACCAACTTTCAACTGACCGGATTGGTGCTGTTGGTTGTGCCCGCTGTCATTGTGCCCATCATTTGGTATGGGCGGCGCGTGCGCACGCTCTCGCGGGAAAGCCAAGATCGCGTCGCTGATGTGGGCTCGTACGGGGAAGAAACCTTGAACGCCATTCGTACGGTGCAAGCCTTCACCCATGAAGACTACGACAAGTCGCGCTTCGGTACCGAAGTCGAGAATGCGTTTTTAGTCGCCATGCGCCGTATTTTTGCGCGCGGCATGTTGGGCTCGGTTGTCATTCTGCTGGTGTTCGGCGCTATCGCTGTGGTGCTATGGGCTGGCGGACGCAGCGTGATTGAGGGCAGCATTACACCCGGTGATTTGTCGGCGTTTATTTTTTACGCCGTTACTGTAGCCGGTGGTGTGGGTTCGCTGAGTGAAGTGTTGGGCGATTTGCAACGCGCGGCGGGTGCAACAGAACGCTTGGTCGAATTGCTTGAAACCGAGCCCGCAATCAAACCCCCCGCAGCCCCCAAAGCGATGCCAAGCCCTGCGCGCGGCGAAGTTTCATTTGAAAATGTGACCTTCAACTATCCATCCCGGCCCGATACCGCTGCTTTGAATAGGTTATCCTTGAGGGTGAAACCCGGCGAACATGTGGCTCTGGTGGGCCCATCGGGTGCGGGCAAAAGCACGGTATTTCAGTTGCTGCTACGCTTTTACGATCCGCAGTCGGGGATTGTGCGCATCGACGGGATGAACCTGAAAGAGGTTGACCCACGCGATGCCCGCAGGCGCATTGGGCTTGTTCCGCAAGATCCGGTGATCTTTGGAACCAGCGCGCTTGAAAACATTCGCTATAGCCGACCTGATGCATCAGACGCCGATGTCCGCGCGGCTGCCGAAGCCGCCCAGGCGATGGAGTTCATCACCAAGTTGCCCGAGGGCATGACGAGCTTTTTGGGCGAGAAAGGCGTGCGCTTGTCGGGCGGCCAAAAGCAACGCATCGCTATTGCACGTGCGATCTTGCGTGACCCCGCCGTGTTGTTACTCGACGAAGCAACAAGCGCGCTGGACGCCGAGAACGAACGCTTGGTGCAAAAGGCGCTGGAGCAGCTGATGGTGGGCCGCACTACCATGGTGATTGCGCATCGGTTAGCCACTGTGGTGCGAGCTGACCGTATCGCCGTGATTGATGATGGGCGATTGATTGATACCGGAAGCCACAATCAGCTTCTGATCTCAAACCCGCTGTATGCCCGTTTGGCCGCCTTGCAGTTCTCAGCCGACCCCGGGCCGCGCGCGATCAAAGACATCCCTCAAGCCGCGCAATAACTTCAATCATCATCCCAAGGCGTGACACGGCGCGTTGACTTCACACCACCGCGTTGCTTTTTCTTCACCAAGCGGCGCTCTTTCGAGCCACGGGTCGCGCGGGTAGGAACGCGGCGTTTGGGCACAATCGCCGCACGCTGAATGAGATCAACCAAGCGGGCAATGGCCTCGTCTCGATTACGCTCTTGGCTGCGGTGCTCGTGCGCCGTAAACACAATGACGCCGTCCTTCGTCGCCCGTTTGCCTGCCAGCACCAGAACCCGGTTACGCACAGCGGCAGGCAATGAGGGCGACGTAGCAGCGGAAAAACGAAGCTGGGCGGCGGTCGAGACTTTGTTGACGTTCTGCCCCCCAGGCCCGCCCGAGCGTATAAAAGTCATTTCAATCTCGGAGGGATCGAGATAAATCGCCGGTGTGATCTGAAGGTGAGAGTCGGGCACGGGTCAGGTTTTTTGTTTTTAGGCTCTTGCTCGGATATGATGAACCCTTAGCTTAAGCTGCAACCCAGGTCCATCCAACGCCCTATGTCATTACCCTCGCCCACTGCCCCAGATCAACCGGTCATGATTGTCCCTCAGATGACCTTTGCGGAGCTGAAAGAGAACTTCGAACTGTTTGACGATTGGGAAGATCGTTACGAGTATATTATCGACTTGGGTCGCAAACTACCACTTTTTCCCGCCGCCCTCCAAACCGAGGCCCACAAAGTGCGCGGCTGCATGAGCCAAGTGTGGCTGGTCCCCGGTCACGCCAAGGACGATCCGTCAAAGTTTAGCTTTGCCGCTGATAGTGACAGCGTCATCGTCAAAGGACTGATTGCGGTGCTGGGTATTTTGTTCTCGGGTCAGAAGCAGCTCGACGTGGCCCAGATCGACCCGGAAGCGGCCTTACGCGAACTCGGCTTCGAACAGCATTTAGCACCCAGCCGACGCAACGGCTTGGTGGCGATGGTGCAGAAAATCAGAAAATACGCTGCGAAAAAATGAGTCTTTGTTTGCTCGCCTTTTCCACGCCAAGTGGAAGACTACTTCTCGGGGAAAGTTCTTTACCGTTTAGTATCGGCAAACAAACGGCGATCAAGTTTTTTGATGAACTGCCAGGGGTCAAGGTCGGGGTTGCCGAACAAGAAGCCTTGGACGTACTCGACGCCACAACCGCGAACAAATTCCAGCGTTTCTTTGCTGTCGACCATCTCGGCGATAGTTTCTACTTCCATGGTTTTGCACGGCATCATCAGCGCCTTCAAGAACGCGCGGCCCTTGAGTGCGCTTTGGGCATTTTTGACAGCACTGCCATCGAGCTTCACCACGTCGACTTCGAGCACGCTCAGGTATTGGAAGCTGGCCGCAGCCGTACCGAAGTCATCGAGGCGCTCATAGAAACCGCGTGAGTGCAGGCTTTGTACAAAGATGTTGGCTTTTTTCAAATCAGGCACGCACGCTGATTCTGTAATCTCGAACGCCAGGAAGTTGCGCAACCAGGTATCAGCATCGGGCAGCGAGTCGGCGAAGCTTTGAAAATTCGGGAGATTGAAGAGCGTAATCTCTGTCGCGTTTTCAACTGCCCCAGAATTTTTCAGTTTCTTAGCCGCCATCTCAGTGAATAAGTCATCTGACATCGGCCCGGTGTTCTTGTCTCGGGGTTTTCCTTCGATGATGCCCTTGGCATCGAGGCGGATCGAAAGCCTCATGGCGATGAAAAAATGATCCTTCAGATCGGGCAGCATATAGCCGGTCAAATTCAGCGGGACTGTGACGCCTTTATCGCCGACCAATCGTGCACTCAACCCATCGATCCGGCCTTTGCGCGCAGTGACTTCTAGCAGTTGATCGAGCAGGACGCGATCTTTGGGCAAGACCAAGTCCATAAAATTCTGGCCCAGTAGCTTTTCAGCACCAAACCCCAAAATAGGACTTTGTCGCCCCTACGGCGAACAGCACCTTACGGCTTTGGTCGATCTCGACCAGAAGGTCGGCCCAACAAAAGGCGAAAGCCACAAACGATCACGATCGGAGGTCATTGGAGTAAAAATCTGCCATACAGAAGAGACTTGGCCCGCTTGATCCGGGTCTTGGACCATCATTAACAGGACGAGAGGCGGCACTCAGGGGCGTCGGGCCCTATTTCGCAGCCGCGGACAACTATTGGACACAAAACCGACAAGACTTGGCGTTTCATTCGCTTTTCTGCCGCGCCAATGTGGCAAGGTGGCACTTTGGAGGGAATATGACACGACCTCATATCGAATTTGTTCAATCACAAGTTATTCCGTTCGAGCTTGGCCTTCCTGGTGGAGCCCGACCCGACATTTTCTGCCGAACCTTAAGTCGTGATGACGAGACTGGTGCGGCCAGCACGGTGCTGCGTTATCCGGCGGGATGGCACGAGAGCCAGCACTTTGCGCTGGAAGTCGATGAGGAAATCTTTGTTCTTGATGGGTCTTTAACAATCAACGACCACATTTACGGCAAACATTTTTATGGCCACTTGCCACAAGGTTACGGGCGCAAAAATATGTCGAGTTTCAGTGGCGCAGTGGTGCTCACGTTTTTCTCCGGCCTGCCGGTAGCACACGTCATACAAAATCCAGAGTGGGATCGGCGGCGCGTTGTCGAGCGTTTGGACACGCGCGCCATGCTAGGCACCACTGGCCAACGCAAACATATGAAAAGTGGCGATTGGGACCCCAGCGGAACAGTTCATAAAACTCTTTATGTCGACCCCGTCACCGGCGAGCGCACATGGCTGATCGGCATGATGCCCTATTGGTGGTCGAACAAAGCCGAAGTTCACCCGGTAGCCGAGGAAGAATTCGCGATTTTGGGCGACATCTGTTTTCCGTTGGGTGTAATGCGCGACGGCGGATATTTTTGGCGACCACCGGGCATACAACATGGCCCCTTTGCAACTTGGGGCGGCGCGCTCCATTTGTGCCGTTGCAAGGGCGGGCCGTTTGCTACCGAATGGGTTGCAACCGATGGGCCTGATTGGACCCCACCGTACACCCCCATTTTGCCCGAACCGTATGCCACATGGACAAAAATGGCAGCGGTAACCAACCACGAACCGAATTATTAAGAGCATATCTTCTGAGGTTCTATAAACGGCACTTTCCCTGGAGTGGTGGGCCGTGGCAAGTTGGTATTTTGAAACGCAAGGATCCCCCCCCCATGACGCGTCTGAGTCTTCGTTGCCTTGGTGGCGTTGCCGCCATTGTGATGGCGTTATCGGCGCTGAGCGCGGCAGCACAAGAGCGCTCGACCGCACTTCAGGCTACGGCGGTCAGACGCACCACGTTGCTGGTTGATAACCTCGAGAAGTCCATGGACTTCTACCAACGCCTGGGGCTGACCAAATGGTACGATGCGGCCAGCGATTCGAACTCACCCGATGGTGTGATCGGTGCGGCTGATTTGCCACTGACCGAAGATCCGAAAGTTGGTCGTATCGTTATTATGAAAGGCAACGACGAGCGCATCGGCATGATCGGTTTACTAAGTTATGACAAACCGAAGCTCGCCAGTGCGCGTGGTAATTTAATGGGCATCGGCACGGGTGATGCGATTATTATGATGGAAGTGGCAGACATTCAGGCCACCTACAGCCGGCTGCAGCAAATCGATGTGCGCTTCCACCGCACGCCCTACAAGTTTACCGTCAATCGACCCGACGGCACCACAAGTGCGGGCCAACGCATGTTTGTGTACGACCCCGACGGACGTTTGATCGAAATCGCCCAGCCCGACGCTAAAAAATAAGCCGATATCATTATTCGCCGCCGACTGTGCCTTCGCGCCTTGGGTCGGCACCGCCCAGTAAGCTATTGGCGGTGATGCGGATGGCGTGAATGCCTGATGGTAATTCACCAATACGCACCTGATGGCCCAAGGCTTCAAGCTCGGCTTTGATCAGGGCTAACTCGGGTTCAATATTCACGGCGTTGCCGAACACCACCACATGCGGTGAGGCAATGGCATCTTGGGGCGTCATGTTCCAATCGATCATGCCGATGAGTGTTTGCGCGACAAGGCCAACGATAGCCGGGCCGCCCGGCGAACCCACAACCATTTCCAGTTTACCATCTTTGTCGAACACAACCGTTGGTGCCATGGAACTGCGCGGGCGTTTGTTGGGGCCAACGGCGTTGGCCACCGTTTTACCCGATGCAATGTCGGAATAGGAAAAATCCGTCAGCGTATTATTGAGCAAAAATCCATCCACCATGACGTGCGAGCCAAAGCCACCCTCGATTGACGTGGTCATGGCCACCGCATTTCCATCAGCGTCAACGATGGAAAAATGGCTAGTCGACTCTTTTTCGGGGCTCGCGGCGGGCGACCAGTTGAGTGCGGCTTTTTTGGGCAACTGACCAGCTTCGGCGGTGGTCATTCGTTGATCGAGCTTAATCAATTGGGCGCGAGATTTTAAATAATCGGGTGATAACAGTTCTGCTGTCGGAATGGGCAACAGATCAGGGTCGGCGATATAAACGGCACGATCAGCGAAGGTCAGGCGACTGGCCTCGATATATACGTGCTTAGACTTCACAGAGTCTGGGCCCATCTGCGCCAGATCAAAGGGCTCGAGCATCGCGAGCGTTTGCAGGACGCCCACACCGCCCGACGTGGGTGGCGCCATGCCGCATACCTTGCGATCGCGATAGGGCAAACAAATCGGTGCGCGTTCAATCGCCTTGTAGCTCTTGAGATCAGCCAGCGTGATATCACTGGGGTTGATGGCGGCTGTTGTTGCTGCGCGCACAATGTCGGCTGCAATGAGGCCGGTATAAAATGCATCGGCCCCTTTGGTCGCGATGGTTTTAAGCGTTGCAGCAAAGGCAGGGTTTTTGATGATGGTGCCAACAGCTTTGGCGGTGCCATCCGTTTGATAGAAGAACGACTTCGCAGGTTCCAATTTATTAAGCGAGCGGTCGCCCACAATCAATTCATGCACACGCGGTGACAGCGCAAAGCCATCTGTCGCAATTTTAATAGCGGGGTTAAACAATTTGGCCCAGGTCAGCTTTCCATGTTTCTTTTGTGCCAACTCCAACACGCGCAGCGTGCCGGGCACACCAACCGAGTGCCCCCCAATGATAGCCGTGGTGCGGTCCATGGATTTGCCTTCAGCGGTTAAAAAGCGCCGCTCGGTTGCCGCTGCCGGAGCAGTTTCACGGCCATCATAGGTGGTGAGTTTTTTGGCTTTGTTGTCCCAGAACAGAATAAACGAGCCGCCACCGATGCCCGATGATTGTGGTTCGACCATGTTCAGGACGGTCTGCACCGCCACGGCTGCATCGGCTGCGCTGCCGCCCGCCTTGAGGATGTCGACGCCCGCCTTAACGGCCAAAGGGTTTGCGGCGGCCACCATAAATTTTTTGGCTTCACCGCCCGATTTTTGATATCGGCCCGTGGCCGCTTCAGGAAAGACAAGGTCTTGGGCCGAGGCGAATGAGCCACTCAGGCCTGTTGCCGCCGCTAGCGCGGTATATATCCATAGATGGTAACGCATCAATGCCGCACCCCTGCCTAAAGTTGGGAATAGATAAGATATAAAGCCACGCCCAGAACTGTTCGATACCATACCCCGTGCACGCGGCCAAAAACACAGATTAAGCCCGCTCCACGAGCAGACCGGCAGCGATCCCCTTTATGATTGGTCAGCAGGTCGCTAAGAATGCAGACGTCAGGAACAATCCATCTTCAATTCGAGGCAATTGTGGCAGGTTTTATCGATATCGTTTGTAACGTCTTCACACCTGAAGCCGTGCGGGAAAACCGCACTGGCGTGGATGAAAATTTCAAGGTCCAGGTGCGCATGCCACCCGCCATGCGACCGGGTGTGAGAATGGCGGACTATTTGAAAAAGATGGACCGTGCGGGGATTGAACGCTCGCTGCTGATTGCGGTGCGTGCGGGTGATTTGCGGGTACGGGGCTCGTTCGAAGTGCCCTATGAAATGGTGGCCGAGATTTGCCGCCAGTACCCAGATCGCTTTTCAGGCTTAGCGGGGGTCGACCCTACGCGTGGGATGCAAGGTCTGCGCGACCTTGAACGCGGCGTCAAAGAGTTTGGTTTTGTCGGGGCTCATTGGTACCCCCATTGGTTTTCGATGCCGCCCGACGCACCACTAATTTACCCGTACTATGCCAAGTGCTGCGAACTCGACATCCCGATCATGATGCAGGTGGGGCATAACCTCGTTTACCAAAAAGACCGGCGTTTGCCTTCCGTGGCCAAGCCCATCTTGCTCGATCAGGTGGCGATTGATTTTCCCGAGTTGGCGTTGATCGGCATTCATATCGGCGTGCCGTGGACCGAGGAAATGATTTCCATGTGCTGGAAACATGAGAATGTGTTTACGGCAGGCGATGCCTATGCGCCCAAGCACTGGCCCAAGTCTTATGTTCATTATGCGAATAGTTATGGCAAAGAAAAAGTTTTGTTTGGGACCGATTGGCCGGTGATTGACCCCGAGCGCGCCGTTACCGAGGTGGCTGAGCTGGGCCTAAGGCCTGAAGCGCATAAACTCATGATGCGCGAAAACGCCTTGCGCATTTTCAAAAAAATCCCCCGGTAGATCATCCTGAATGACCGCCACATCGACCAGAACTGTGACGTTGCCGGTTGGATTTCAATCCATGACCATGGCGAGCGCATTGCGGGCCACCATGATGCGCTCACCCAACAAAGTAGCCGTGGGGTACAATGATGTTCAACGCACCTATGGCGAACTTGTGCGCCGCGTTGATTTAGTCACCAACGCAACCATCAACAATCTGAAATTGAAGAAGGGCGATAACGCAGCGATCATTGCCCGCAACTGCATTGAGTATATTGAGATTGTATGTGGCGTGCCCGAAGCCGGTGTGGCGGTGGCCACCGTCAACCCGCGCCTAATGCCCGCAGAGATGATTGCCATCTGCGATGATGCCGAAGCCAAAGTGGTGTTCTGCGATGCCAGCAATCAAGCCGTTGTGCGCGGCTGCGCGTTCAAAACCGTGACGCGTATTATTGAGATCGGTGATGAATATGAGGCGTGGTTAGCGCACGGCGAAGCCGCAGCGACACGGCCCGTTGTTGATGAATGGGATGTGTGGACGATTCCCTATACATCGGGCACCACCGGCAAACCCAAAGGTGTGTTGGTGTCGCACCGCTCGCGCCTTTTCACCTTTATGGGCATGGCCTTAGAGTACGGCTGTTACGGGCCCGATGATAAATTCCTGGGCACCACGCCGATGAACCATGGGGCAGGTATTTGCTTTCCCATGGCCGCGCTGTTTGGCGGCGGATACATGGAGTTTATGGATAAGTTTGATGCGGAGACATTGCTGCGACGTTTAAAAAGCGGTGCGTTCTCGGGCGTGTTCATGGTGCCAACACAGTTTCATCAACTTTTCAGCCTTGCCCCAGATATTTTGCATGAGTGCAAAGGTTTGCAGATTCGCACGATTATCTCTAACGCAGCCCCTCTGCCCCAAGCCATGAAACACAAAATCGTCACCTATTTCGGTGAGGGTAAACTGCATGAAACTTATGGTTCAACAGAAGGTGGCGTGGTGACAAACCTTCGGCCACCCGATCAGCTACGCAAACAACAATGCGTGGGCACCCCGTTCCTGAGCACGCTGGTCAAGATTGTCGACGAACATGGCACCGAATGCCCGCCCGACGTGCCAGGCGAGTTGCTAAGCCTTTCGCCTTATCTTTTTAACGGTTATTGGAACCGCCCGAAAGACACCGCCGAAACCTTCAAAGAGGGTTGGGTTTCGGTGGGTGATATTGCCAAGCGCGATGCGGAAGGATTCATCTATATTGTCGACCGCAAGAAGGACATGGTGATTTCGGGTGGCGTGAATATTTACCCCCGCGAGATCGAAGAAGTTTTGCTCGGCCACCCGGCCATCGCCGATGTGGCAGTGGTGGGCATTCCTGACGACAAATGGGGCGAGCGTTTGAAGGCCTTTGTGATTTTAAAACCTGAAAAAACACTCAGCACCGATGGACTTGTTCAATTCTGTGAGGGCAAGCTGTCGGCTTATAAAATTCCGAAGAATATTCAGGTTGTGACCGCCCTGCCCCGCAATGCCAATGGCAAAGTTTTGAAAACCGAATTGCGAGCGATGGCATGAGACAGTTTTGTGCAGTTTGGTGCACAATAGTTGCCGTGCTGTTGGGTTTGATAGGGCCTATACGCGCGCAAACACCAGCATCTGATGAAATTATTATTGGCGCGACCTGCGCCGTGACCGGGCAACTCGCCGCTACGGGGCTAACGGTTTTCCATGCCTTGGAGATGGCTGTGGAAGACATCAATGCCGCGGGGGGTGTGAACGGCAAAAAACTACGCCTGATCAACGAAGACGCGGGCTCGTCGAACTCAAGCGCCGTGACGGCTTATGTGAAACTGGTGCAACAGCACAAACCACCGTTTATGCTCATTTCAAGTTATTCGCCTCAAATTCTGGCCCAGGCCACGGAAATTTCTCGCGCCGCGATTGGTGCCATGCATGCCGGCGGTGCGACCGAGATCGAGGATTTGAATAACCCGTGGCTGTTTCGCATTAAGCCGCCCGATCAGGTGAACACCAAAGCTGTGGCCAGCGTTGTGCTGGATGATCTGAAAAAATCAAAGCCCGGCCTGATTTATGTGCAGAACGACTACGGCCAGGGCTTTGCGCGTCAGTTAGACGCGCTGTTCGCCGCACAAGGCATCACGCTGATCAAAGAATCCTACGGCCCAAGCGACAACGATATGTCGGCGCAATTGCAAAGCCTGGTGAACCAAGGCGCCGATGTTTTACTGACCGCGGGCTTTAACCGCGATTCAGCCCTGGTGCTGCGCGCCCGCAAAGCCTTGGGCATCACATTGCCCGTTGTTGGTCAGCAGGCCTTGGGTGTGTCGGCGACCACCGACTTGCTGGAACCGGCCGAACTTCAGAATGTGTATGCGCTGGTCGATGCGTTGCTAAGCGAACGTGGCGCCTACGACAAGGCTGATTTTATTCGCCGCTATGAACAGCGCCACAACCTGAAACCCGATCCGTCGTTCATTACCAACTACTACGATGCGGTGTGGATTATCGCCGCAGCCATTCGTCAGGTAGGCGAAGACCCAAAGAAAGTGCGCGACTTTGTCGCAAGTTTAAAAAACTTCGACGCCCTGACGCGCAGCTATACCGCCGATGCTAAAGGCAACATGACTAACAGTGTGGTCATCGTGCGCTATGGCGACAACAAAACGCAAATTCCCATGCGCGCGTTCACCGATGCCCCGAAAGCAGCGACGCCCGCGCCCATGGCTGATCTCAAGGAAATCGTGATCGGTGCCACCGTTCCCATTACCGGGTCATCAGCCACGTCGGGGTTGCTGTACTACAACGCCCTGAAAATAGCTGAAGAGGATATCAACGCTGCCGGTGGCATTGGTGGTGTTCAGGTGCGCTTTGCCTTTGAGGACGCGCAATCATCGAACTCCACTGCCGTTTCGGCGTTTGTGAAAACGGTGCAGGAGCAAAACCCTGTGGCGATGTTTGTCTCAAGCTTTACGCCGCAAAATTTTGCCGTCGAGCCTGAAGTGCGGCGCGCAGCACTGCCAACGCTGTATGCCGGCGGCGCCGATGCCTTACACCAACTGGGCAACCCGTGGATGTTTCGCATCAAGCAACCCGATAGCGTGGTGGCCGCGGCGATGGTTGATATTCTGCTGCGCGATGTGAAGCGCGCCAAGCCAGCGATTCTCTACGCCCAGAACGATTATGGTCAGGGCATGGCCGCCGAGATGACGCGCCTGTTACGCGCTGCCGGGGCTGAGCCCATCGTCGAATCCTACCCCTTAGACGAAAACGACTTCGGCTCGCATCTTCTCAGCGTCATCGGCCAAGGCGCCGATGTCATTGTTGCGGTCAGTTATGTGCGCGATATGGGGCTGATGCTAGGCGCGCGACGCTCGCTCGGCATCACACTTCCTATCGTTGCCAACACCACACTTGCATTGCCATCGGTCATGTCGCTGATTTCAGCCGAGGACATTGATGGGGCATACGCTGTCACTGATTCGTATTTGCCCGACCGACGCGCTTTCGACCCAACCGATTTCCTGGGCCGGTATCAGACACGATTTGGCATTCCTGCTGATGCATCGTTCGTGACGAACTATTATGATACGGCGATGATTCTGGCCAATGGCTTGCGCACAGTTGGCATTGCACCCACAGCGATCCAAGGCTACCTCGCCGCGCTGAAAGACCGGCCAGGCATCACGCGCACCTATACGACTGATCGCTTTGGCAACCTTGGCAACTCGGCTGCCATTATCAAATTCACACCCGGCACAAAAGAGTTCACGCTAGTCCGCAATTTTGCGATTACGTCAGAGACAGCGACAATCGCTGCGCAACCTGTGTCGACATCCGCATCACAAGAACGCCCATCTCAATTGAAAGGACTGCTGCAAACCATCTTCAATGGCTTAGCGATTGGCTGCATCTATGCGTTGTTGGCGCTGGGGTTTGTGTTGGTCTACGAGGCCACGGGGGTTGTGAACTTTGCCGCCGGGCAATTTGTGGTCATCGGTGCGTTCTTAGGCATTTCGATGATTTCAGGCCTAGGAGCAGTGGTGCCCGGAACCATCTTGGCGCTAGTCGGCATGATTGGTCTGGGCATTTTATTTTTCTTTGTGGTCTACCGACCACTGCAACAAAGCCCTGTCGTGACCGTGATTGTCGGCACCATTGCTGTGGGCATTATTGTACAAAATATCGGGCAAATGATTTGGGGGCCATTGCCACAACGCTTGCCCTCGCCATTCGGTGTGGCGCCGTTGTCGTTGGGTGGGGTTGTCGTCTCCGCGCACATTTTGGCCGTGATCGTCATTACCATGATCGTCGTCACCGGGCTTTATGTGCTGCTGTATCGCTCGGTTCTGGGCGCACGCATGCGTGCTGTCGCCCAAGACGCTGAGGCCGCCAAACTGATGGGCATCAATGTCGCAGGTATTTATGCGCTGACCTGGGCGCTAGCGGGCGGATTGGCAGGCTTGGGTGGTTTGCTGATGGGGCCCGTGTGGTTTGTCGATAGCAGCATGGGTGATGCTTTGGCGTTGAAAAGTTTTGCCGCCACCATCATCGGCGGCTTTGGCAGTGTCCCGGGCGCGGTGTTGGGCGGCATTATTGTGGGCCTGGCTGAGTCGCTGGGTGCTGCCTATGTGTCGTCCACGTATAAAGACGCGCTGGTGTTTTTGCTGATGGTTGGGTTCCTGGTGGCGCGCCCACAAGGCTTGTTCGGCGAATCGCGCGGAGATCGCGGATGAGCGCGCAAAGCAAACAGTGGATCTGGCTGGCCGTTGCTGCACTTCTTTTGGCTAGCGCTGGGGTTTTGCTGGAAGGCTATAGCTTGCGCCTGCTGAACTTGGCGCTGCTCAATGTCATCACTGTCATTGGCCTTAATCTTGCGTTTGGATATTGCGGCATTATTCATCTGGGCCAGGCCGCATTTGTTGGCATCGGTGCCTATGTGACGGCGTTAGCCACCGTAAAGCTCGGCTGGCCCATGGCCATCAGTATTCCCGTGGCCATGATCGCCGCTGCCAGTTTTGCGCTGCTGGTTAGCCTGCCGCTGATCAGGCTGAAAGGGCATTACCTGGCGCTGGCGACGGTGGGCGTGAACGTGATCTTGGAGTTGATCGCCAAAAACTGGGTTGAGGTGACCAACGGTTATAATGGCGTGACAGGCATTCCGCGCCTGACCGACATGATGCCTGGTATGGCGCCAGAAAAAGCGTTCATCCCCATCGTCAGCGTTGCCGCGTTGGTTGTCGTATGGATTGCGCTGCGCTTGCGCCACTCGCACTTGGGCCGGGCCATGATTGCGGTGCGCGACGATGAAACCGCAGCGCTGACCATTGGCATTGATGTGGGCCGGGTCAAGGTGATTGCTTTTACGTTGTCCGCCGTCATCGGCGCGTTGTCGGGTACGCTCTACGCACACTACACCGGCTTTATTTCGCCGTCGGATTTTGCCGTGTCACAATCGATTCTGTTCCTGATGATGCTGGTGGTGGGGGGTGAAGCTTCGGTCATCGGCGCGATCTTGGGTGCGATTGCCTTAACGTTCCTGCCCGAGCTTCTGCGTGACTTGGCTGCAGGTTACGTGGCGGCGGGCGGCAGCGAGAAAGACCTGATCGCGCGGTTGCTGAAAGACGGCTACTTGGTGTTCTACGGCTTGATTACGCTAATCGTATTAATGGCGCTGCCCAAAGGCTTGGCGGGGCTATTGCAGCGCTGGTGTGGCAGAGCGGCTTCGCCATGACCACGGTTCTGGAAACACGCAAACTCACCAAAACCTTCGGCGGCCTGGTGGCTGTGAACGGCGTGTCGTTGTCGGTGAACGCTGGCGAAGCCTTTGCGGTGATCGGGCCCAATGGGGCGGGTAAAAGCACATTCTTAAATTTGCTGTCAGGATTGATGTCACCGACCGACGGAGAGATTTTTTTGAATGACACGTCCGTTACCAATAGCCCCGCGCATGGTCTGCGACGCTTAGGCATGGCCCGCACATTCCAAAACGGAAGACTTTTTCAACGCCTAACAGTTTTGGAAAACGTCATGGCGGGCGGCTGCCCCGGTGAAGGAGCGCGACTGATTGATGTTGTGCTGCGGCGTGGATTTTATGATCGCTGGCAAGACGCTTTGCGAGCGCGCGCTGAAACCGCGCTGAAAAAACTTGACCTATGGGCCATGCGCGATGCGGAAATTTCGCAACTGCCATTTGGCGTGCAACGTAACGTCGAGATTGCGCGGGCCTTGGCGGCTGAGGCCAACATTATTTTGCTGGATGAACCAGCAGCGGGCTTGAACAGCGGCGAGCGTGTGGCATTGGTGAGGGCGCTCAAAGACCTTAAGTCTGAAGGCCTGGCTGTTGTGCTGATCGAACACGACATGAGCTTGGTGATGGCGTGGGCCGAGCGCATTGCCGTGCTGAATTTTGGTGAAAAAATTGCCGAGGGGACACCCGCTGAGGTTCGCGCCAACCCCAAAGTGATCGAGGCCTATTTAGGCACCGAGGCTGTTGATGCTTAAAATCGACGCCCTTGATGTGCGCTATGGTGCTGTGCAAGCGATCAGTAACGTCAGCCTGACCATTGCAGCGGGTGAAACCGTTGCGTTGCTGGGGGCCAATGGTGCTGGAAAAACCACCCTGCTGCGCACGCTGTCAGGCCTCGTAAAACCCACGGCTGGGTCCATGACCTTGGCCGACAACGACTTATCAAAATTCAGTGCCGAAGCCCGTGTGCGGCAGGGATTGATCCATGTGCCTGAACGTCGGCGAATTTTTGGTGGGCTTACGGTTGAAGAAAACCTCAAGGTCGCCGCCAGCGCCTGGGCGGGTGCCACCGCAGACCTGACGCCAGACCTTGAGAAGGTCTACACCTTTATGCCACGCCTGAACGAACGGCGCGAACAACGGGGCTGGTCGTTGTCGGGTGGCGAGCAGCAAATGCTGGCCATTGGCCGAGCCCTGATGGCACGGGCCAAAATGCTGCTGCTGGACGAACCGAGTTTGGGGCTTGCCCCGAAAATTGCCCACGATGTGTTTGCACGAATCTCAGATATCGCCGCACAAGGCGTTACGGTGCTGGTTGTGGAGCAAAACACTACGCTCGCACTTAAACTTGCCACGCGCGGCTATGTGCTCGAGACCGGCCGAATTGTCGCCACTGGGACGAGTGCTGAATTGTTGCGCGACCCGAAAGTACGCGAAGCCTATTTAGGACGGACATGACAATTAACTCTACAATTCCAACTCAAGTTCTGGCCGACCTGCGCGATATCGTTGGCAATGCGCGCGTGATGACGGACCCGCCGCAGTTAGCGTATTACGCCACCGACATTTCTGGTGAAGCCGATACGCGGCCCGGCGTGATCGTGAAGCCTGAGTCCGTCGATAACCTGGCGCGTACTGTTGCGTTACTAACACGGGCCGACATTGCGGTGATTGCGCGCGGTGCGGGCTTTTCCTACACGAGCGGATATCTTGCAACCCAATCACCTTCGGCGATTATCGACACCACTGATCTGAATCGCATTGTCGAAATCAATGAAACTGATCGCTATGTGACGGTCGAGTCTGGCTGCACGTGGGCAACGCTATACGACGCCCTGAAGGCCAAGGGCCTGCGCACGCCCTACTTCGGCCCACTCTCAGGCCTGCATTCGACAGTTGGTGGCGCAGCTAGCAACAATGCCTCGTTCTATGGCGCGGGCACGTACGGGGCCATGGCCGATAGCGTGCTGGGCGTGGATGTGGTTTTGGCCGATGGCTCGCTGGTGGAAACGGGTGCGGCTTGCGCGGAAGGCCGCACGCCCTTCTTCCGGTATTTTGGGCCCGATTTAACCGGCGTATTTTTAGGTGACTGCGGGGCATTTGGTATCAAAGCCCACGTGACCTTGCGGCTGATCCCCTTTCCGGCAGCGGAAGATTACTTATCCTTCGCCTTCGAGCGCTTCGAAGACATTGCCGAGGCGCATGTGGCCTTAGCGCGTGAAAACATCGTCGCCGAGCAATGGGGGATTGACCCGCAAGGCAACGAAAACCTGGCCGCGCGTGGGTTCAAATTCCTCGAAGGGCTTTCGTTTGTACGCGAGGTCGCGGCTGTGAAGAACGGCATGGGCCAGAAAATGGCCACCATTGCCCGCACGCTGATTGACGGACACCGTTCGGTTTCGCGAGGCGGTTTTGCGTTGCATCTGGTTGTCGAGGGCACCTCGGCCAAAGACGTTGAGATGAAAATCGGCCAGGCCAGGCGCATTCTGGTGCCGTTGGCGCTGAAAGAATTGCCAAGTACGATTCCCCAAATTACGCGCGCCAAACCCTT
Source organism: Rhodospirillaceae bacterium (assembly GCA_002737725.1). Lineage (GTDB taxonomy): Bacteria > Pseudomonadota > Alphaproteobacteria > Rhodospirillales > Rhodospirillaceae. The sequence continues at coordinate 282,996 of NSIP01000001.1, read as the reverse complement.
CCGTGCCATCAAATCCTTACTCGGCCATGACGGCGATAACTGGCTGCCGGTACATGGCCTGTTTCCTTATTCGCGCGCGGCTGAAATTGTTGCGGTGACCGATGAATACTTTGTCCGCCACCGTGACCTGATGAAGAAGCACGATATTAAAGTGTCGTACTTGACAGGGGCTGTCGGTAGCGCTTTTTTGATTGAGCCGATGCTGTTTTGGAAAGATCGGTTAAACGCGTTCCACCTGCGCCATATCACCGACGATCAGCGCCGCGATTTTGCGGCGAGCTCGCCGAACCCGACTGCACGAGAAGCGGTGACCACATTGCGACGTGATCTTGTTTTGTTGTGGGGCACGTTCGGCGCGGCACATTTTCAGGTGGGTAAGTTCTACCCCTATGCCAATAGCCTATCGTCGGCCTCGCTGGCGTTTGTTAAAAATATAAAAGCGGCGTTAGACCCCAAAAATTTGATGAACCCGGGAGCTTTAAGGTTGGGCCTGGCTGACAAAGGGCCAACCAAGATGAAATTCACCGAGTTTCCGCAAAATCTATTGGACCAACCGTAACACGGCTCCGCCATGTGGACGCGATAAAACGCGGTGTTGGCGGCCCGACCTGAACAAATATGGTCGGCGGCGCATAAAACCAGAAAGCGCTACCCATGACTCACCAATTTTGCGATCGGCCCATGCTGATTGACGGCGCCTTTGCCGTTGCCAGCGACAATGCCTGGATTACATCGCTTAACCCCGCCACCGAGGCCGAGATTGGCCGTGTGCCTGCGGGCACCAAAGATGACGTCAATCGCGCGGTCGATGCCGCTGAGCGCGCGCAAAGCGGGTGGAAACAGAAATCGATTTGGGAGCGCGGCGCCTTGCTGCGCAAAGTCGCCGCGGGGTTTCGCGTGCGAGCCCAAGAGATTTTAACCATGGAAGCCACCGATACCGGCAACACCATTGCGAAGTTGCGCGCCGATGTGGAAATCGCGGCTGGATACTTGGAATACTTTGCGGGCCTAGGGACTGAAATGAAGGGCGACACGGTGCCAGCCTCGGCCACGGGACTGCACTTCACCTTGCGTGAGCCCTACGGTGTGGTGGCGCGGATTGTGCCGTTCAACCATCCGTTTATGTTCGCAGGCGCGCACTTGGCCGCACCGTTGATGGCCGGGAATACGGTGGTGATCAAAACCCCCGAGACCAGCCCTTTGTCGGGACATCTATTGGGTGAGGTCTGCCAAGAAATTTTGCCCGCAGGCGTGGTGAATATTGTCTCGGGTTATGGATTACCCGTGGGCGATGCGTTGGTTCGCCACGCCAAAATTCGCCGCATCGGATTTACCGGCTCGGTCGCCACGGGCCTGGCCATTCAACGCGCAGCGGCAGAAACCTCTGTCAAACACGTGACTTTGGAACTGGGTGGGAAAAACCCGCTGATCGTATTCCCCGACGCGGACATCCACAAAGCTGTTGATGCGGCCGTGGCGGGTATGAACTTCTCGTGGGCCGGGCAGAGTTGCGGGTCCACCAGCCGATTGTTGGTTCACGAGTCACTGTATGCCCGCGCCATCGAGCTGACGCAGGCCAAGGTGGCAGCTTTAAAGCTCGGCGACCCACTGGACCCAGCGTCAGACATGGGGCCTGTCAATTCCATCGGGCATTACAAACGCATAATGGCCTTGATCGAGGCGGGCAAAAGCGAAGGAGCAAAACTGATTTTGGGCGGCGGGCGGCCCAAGGGCGAGATGTTCAAGCGCGGCTATTGGATCGAGCCCACGGTGTTTGCCGATGTGACCCCGCATATGACCATCGCGCGTGAAGAAGTGTTCGGGCCTGTGATGACGATTGCCAAGTGGGCCACGGTGGATGAAGCCATCAGCATCGCGAACAGCACGGACTACGGCCTAACCACGGGTATTTTCACCCATGACATCACCCAAGCGCTCACGACCGCCAAGCGCATTGAATCGGGCGTGGTGACGATCAATGGCTCGGGCATGCATTTCGTTGGGCTACCCTTTGGGGGCGTTAAAAATTCTGGCTTTGGCGGCGAAGAATCGCTAGATGAGTTGCTGAGCTATACTCAGGCGAAATCTGTTCATATTATGTTGTAACTGATGTCTGAACGAGATTGCATCATCATCGCGGGCGCAGGGCCCGTGGGCAGTATTACCGCCCTGGCGTTATCGCAAGCGGGCATTCCGGTCATCCAGTTCGATGCCGAGAAGGAAACGCCTACCGCGCATCGCGCTGCCACCACACATTCATCAACGCTCGATCTGTTGGACGGCGTTGGCATGACGCCCACCATTCTGGCCCAAGGGTTGAGGGCGCAATATTTTCAATACCGCTACCGCGAGACCAACGAGGTCTTTGCTGAATTTGATTTCGCGCGATTGGCGGGCGAAACCAACCACCCTTACGCTGTGCAACTGGAGCAACACAAAACCGTCGCCATTGCGCAAGACATGCTGCGGGCATACCCCGACTTCACGCTTCACCGCGAATATCGGGTTGTGGAGGTTGAGAATGGTGCCGACCATGTGCGCGTTGTGACCGAAACCCCCGATGGGGGAAAACAAAATTGGACGGCGCGCTATGTGGTGGGGTGTGATGGCGGGCGCAGCTTTGTGCGAAAATCCCAAGACATCGACTTTCCCGGCTTCACCTGGGAAGAGCGGTTTATCATTGTCGCGACATTGTTTGATTTCGAAAAAGCCGACGACTACCGCTATCGCAACTACATTGCCGACCCCGAACAGTGGTGCTCGGTGTTCAAAATTCCTGGCCCCGACGGCAAAGGCATGTGGCGGAATTTATTCCCGGTGATCGGCGATGCGCCCGAGAGCGAGGCGACGTCAGACGAATGGATTCGGGCGCGTTATGACTATTGTTTTCCTTATGCGCGCGACACCGCGATTATTCACCGCAACCTCTACAGCGTGCATCAGCGCGTGGCGGTGGCGTTCCGTAAAGGTCGCGTGATGCTGGCGGGAGATGCCGCGCACATCAACAACCCCTTAGGCGGCATGGGTATGAATTCGGGCATCGCCGATGGGCTGAATCTCGCGCAAAAATTAACGGCGGTTTGGCGGGGCGAGGCCCAAGACGATGTGTTCGACTTATATGATCGCCAGCGAAGGCCGCTGGCACAGAAGTACGTACAGGCTCAGTCAATTCAGAACAAAGAGACGCTCCAGGCCAAGGATAAGATGGCGGCAAATCTGCGCTTCGAGGAATTGCGCCGCACAGCTGACGACCCGTTGCGTCACAAAGCGTTTCTGATGAACTCAGCGCTGATTAATATGGCTCGCGAGGCTGCGAAGATTCTTTAATTGGTCGCATTTCCCACGCCAACCGGTCCCCACTTGTCGGGGGGATGCTCGGATTTTATTCGGCCCTCTTGGCCGGGCCGTCTTCGGGTTTCAGCATCAGCCGTTCAACCCAACCACCCTGCTTCACATAAACATCCAAAATTTCATCGACGTCGGCTTGGCTTGTATAGCGATACCAAATGCCGCCCGGGTAAATCACCATGGTTGGACCGAGTTCGCAGCGATCAAGGCACCCGGCGGTGTTGATGCGTACACCTTTCAAGCCCAACGCCTTGGCCTTGTTCTTCATATAGTCGCGCAATTCGACGGAGTTTTTTCGCGCGCAACTGCCGCGCGGATGATTTTCCGGGCGGACATTGGTACAGCAGAACACGTGGCAATCATAAAAAAGAGTTGGATCAGCCGACATCGCGATTCCTGATGTTAGGTTTTTAAATGTTGCGCCAATGATGGCAGGCAACCTCGTGGCCACTGGATGCCGCATCAAGCACCGGCGTTGCGCTCGTACATGTATCATCGGCCTTGCCACAGCGTGTGCGAAAAACACAACCCGATGGCGGGCTCAGCGGCGACGGCGGATCGCCCGTCAGAATCAGCCGCTTTTTTGCGCGCTCTTTATCGGGGTCGGGGATTGGCACAGCCGCCAATAAAGCCTGGGTATAGGGGTGACGCGGCGTGCGATACAAAGACTCACGTTCCGCCAGTTCCATCACTCTACCGAGATACATCACCATAACGCGATGGCTGATATGGCGCACGACGGCAAGATCGTGGCTGATAAAGATCAGCGACAAGTTGAACGTTTTTTGCAAATCCATCAGCAGGTTGATGACTTGCGCGCGAATCGAAACATCCAAAGCCGACACCGGTTCGTCGCACACAATCAGCTTGGGCCGCAGAATCATGGCGCGCGCAATGCCGATGCGCTGGCATTGCCCGCCTGAAAATTCGTGCGGATAGCGGTTGACCATGGCGGGCAACAACCCAACCTTGGCCATGATGTCTTGCACCTTGGCTTTGCGTTCATCAGACGACATTTGAGGGAAGTAATTGCGCAATGGCTCGGCGATGATATCGCCAGCCGTCATGCGCGGATCGAGACTGGCGAGCGGGTCTTGAAAAACGATCTGCAACTCTTGGCGGCATTTTTTGATTTCAGCTTTGTCCTGTTGCGTCAGGTCACTGCCCAACCACGACACTGCGCCGGCAGTGACCGGCACGAGCTGCAACACCGCGCGCCCCAGCGTTGACTTGCCGCAACCCGATTCCCCGACAACACCGAGTGTTTCGCCTGATTTCAGATCGAAGCTAATGCCATCGACAGCCTTGAGTGCGGTGTACTCGCCAAACAGCACGCCACCGGTACGCACAGGAAAATACACTTTCAAATCGCGGACTTGTAATAAGGACTGGGCCATCACGCGGCTTTCACGTCGACAAAACAGGCCTTGGCGCGGCTTGGCCCGACCACCTCCAACAAGGGCCGTTCGGTCTTGCAGCGATCAGTGACATGCGCGCACCTTGGGTGAAACGAGCACCCGCTGGGCAGCCGTTGTAGATTGGGCGGTTGGCCTGAAATGGTTGTCATCAGCCCTGCGCCCGCCTCGTCTAGGCGCGGCGTGCAGGCCAGCAGCCCGCGCGTATAGGGATGGCGAGGGTCGGCAAAGATGCTGCGTACGTCGCCCACCTCGACAATGCGCCCGGCGTACATGACAGCAACACGGTCGGCCAAGCCTGCGATCACACCCAAATCGTGGGTGATGAGAATGACTGCAGTATTCAGGCGCTCCTTCACATCACGCAGAATATCGAGAATTTGCGCCTGGACGGTGACATCCAACGCCGTTGTAGGCTCGTCAGCGATGATTAGTTCTGGGCTGCACATCAACGCCATGGCAATCATCACCCGCTGGCGCAATCCGCCCGAAAGTTCGTGGGGGTACATATCCAAACGCCGTTCGGCCTCGGGGATCTGCACACGCTTGAGCATGGTCAAGGATTGCGCGCGCGCCTCGGCCTCACTGACCCCACGATGACGGATCAGTACTTCGCCCAATTGACGGCCAACCCTCATGTGCGGTGTCAGCGAGGTCATGGGGTCTTGGAAAATCATGCTCATGCGGTCGCCGCGCACTGCATTAAAGGTGTCTTCGTCAGCCCCGATGAGATTTTTGCCGTCAAACAAAACTTTGCCGGTGGGCCGACCGTTGGCTGCGAGCAGGCCCATGCCCGCCATGAAGGTTTGGCTTTTACCAGATCCCGATTCGCCCACAATACCTAAACATTCACCCCTCTCCAGCGACAACGACACATCATTGACGGCCGAGACCTCGCCATCTTGAGTGGCAAAGCGAACATTCAAATTGCGAATATCGAGAATGGACATCTGGAGCTAACGGTCTTTCGGGTCAAGTGCATCGCGCAGGCCGTCACCCAGGAAGTTGAAACAAAACAAAGTCGTCGTCATGAGCAGTGCTGGAACCAACAGCGCGCGCGGCGTGGTTTCCATTTCTGCCGCACCCTCGCTGATCAGCATGCCCCAGCTGGTCATGGGCTCTTGGATGCCAAGACCCAAAAAGCTTAAGAAACTTTCGATCAAGATCACTTGCGGAATGGTGAGTGTGACGTAAACAATCACCACGCCCAGAACATTGGGCACAATGTGGCGCGCGATGATCGACAATGTCGAGCCGCCCGAGGCGCGTGCGGCTTCGATGAATTCTTTGTTTTTCAACGTGAGCGTTTGGCCGCGCACGATTCGCGCCATGGTCAGCCATTCGATGCACCCGATGGCCAGAAACATCAGAATGAAATTACGCCCAAATAAAACCATGAGAATGATAACAAAGAAAGTCAGCGGAATCGTGTACATCAGGTCGACAAAGCGCATGAGCAGTTGATCAACACGCCCGCCCAGAAACCCCGCCACAGCCCCGACGCTGACACCAATCAGCAGCGCCACAAACGTGGCCAAAATACCCACCGTCATCGAAACCTGGCCGCCGAACAGAACGCGCGCCAACAAGTCGCGCCCCAAAGTATCGGTGCCGAGATAATGACCAGTTTCGATGCTGGGTGGGTTGGCCTCCATCCGATCCCAATCGATTTGCTCATAGGTCCACGGCAAGAACGACGGCAAAATGAAACACGCCAGCGCGATCACCACCAGCACCACGAGACTGGCTAGGGCGGCGCGGTTGGCGAGCAATCTGCGCAGCGCATCCTGCCACAGGCTACGGCCCTGGATATCCTCAGTCGCAGCCAAAGCCGCGCCATGCGGTGATGTGAGGTTGGTGCTGCTGGTCATGGCAACTGCTCACTCATAACGCACACGCGGGTCCAACAGGCCGTAAACCACATCGACAACAATATTCATAAGAATAATCAACGAGGCGCTAAGAATGGTGACGCCCATCACCAGCGTGTAATCGCGGTTCAAAGCCCCTTGCACGAAATAGCGCCCAATCCCTGGTAACTGAAAAATCGTCTCGAAAACCATGGAGCCCGTCAGCAGAAAGGCGATGCCCGGCCCCAGGAAGGTGACGACAGGCATCATCGCCGTCTTCAAAGCATGACGCATGACAACTTGGCGGAAGGGCAAGCCTTTAGCGCGCGCCGTTAGTACATAATTTTGGCGCAAGGCCTCGATCATGCTGGCACGGGTAATGCGCGCAAGATAGGCAATATAAATCAGCGACAAACAGAACACCGGCAAGATGCGGTGTTTCAAGGCACCGCCCTCCCAGGTTCCTGCGGGCAACTGAAACGGTGTGTCTTTTAATCCAATCGCAAAAATTAGGATAAGAATAGGCGCCATCACAAAACCCGGCACGACGATGCCCGTCATGGATAGACCGCTAACCGTGTAATCGACGACCGAGTTTTGGCGAAGCGCGGCCAAAATGCCAAAGGGGATGCCGATGATGATGGCGAGAATAATGGCCGACAGACCATTCTGCGCCGAAACCACAAAGCCTTGCGCAATGAGTTCGTTGACGGTGAAATCTTTGTACTTGAACGAGGGGCCAAAATCGCCACGAAGAAGATCGGCCATATAGTTCAAGTATTGCAGCCCGATCGGCTGATCAAGATTATAGGCTGCACGCAAATTGGCCAGAATTTCAGGCGGCACCGGCGCTTCGCCATCGAACGGCCCACCAGGCGCCAAGCGCATGAGAAAAAAGCAAACAGTGATGATCGCCCACAAGGTGGGAATAGCGATCAGCAAGCGCCGCGCGACAAATGACAGCATGTTTCCCTCCCCCAATGTAATCGCTGTTGCTGAGCGTTTAGATGCCTAAACCATAGTGATTAGATGATGGTGCGCCAAGGGCCTGCTGATATAAATATAATACACTATCCTGTCGGGGTCGTGATTTGAGGCGCTCACGTCAGGACCCACTGAGGTATCGCAGCATATGAATGTGGGCGGGATTTGCCATCAAGCCGTTCAGCTTCATCCCCGTTGCGACATTTGCCGGATAAAAAAACACCGGCCAGTTGACCTGATCTTCGATCAACACACCCTCGGCCTGACGAAGTTGGCTGACGTATAGATCGGGGGCGAGTTCAGCATCGGCATTGATCATGACCTGATCGAATTCGGGTTCGCGATAGTATGCCGTGTTCCAAGGGCCTGCGGTTTGGCCAAAAACGAATAACGCGGCATCGACAGTGTTGGCTTGTTGCCACGCCACATTGACTGCGATGTCAAAATCGCCAGCGAGTATTGCTGATTCAAGCGCTGATTCGTCTAATGCAACCACATCGATCTTAAATCCGAGCTCACGCCAAGTTGTCGCGATGGCGTTCGTGATCGCTTCGTGCAAGCCACTGCGCGGCGTGAGAAATCGAATGGGCCTCAAAGTCGGGATGTCGACATCAAGCAGCAAGGCCTCGGCCACAACACGGCGGTCTGCGCGATCGAGTCTGGCATAGGGGGCCCGAAGGGGCTTGTAAGGCGGGGCCGAAACAACACTAAAGGCCGGCTCGGCATTGGCCAAGCTTAGTGTTTTAATCAGTTCAGCCCGGTCGATGACCATGCCCAACGCGTGCCGAAATTCACGTTCGTCGAAAGGTGCGCGGCTGACATTGATCGCCAGTTGATAGAGATCAACCCCATCCCCTTCGATCAGTTCTTGATTTAAGAGCGAGCCCACGCGGGGGGCAGACGCAAACCCCAAGGCGAGATCAGTGGCCCCGTCGCGCAGCGCATCGATGGCCATGTCTGACGCTGCAAAGACAGACAAACCCACGCTCTCAATAGCAACAGTGTCGGCTGCAAAGAATTTCGGATTCTTTTTCAGCGCGTAACCTTGCGGCGATGAGATCAGGGTATACGCACCGTTGCCAATGACGGTCTCTGGCGCGGCCCAATCCTGCGCAAGGTCTCGGGCACGACGAACAGGAACGGGGACCGCAACGGGTTGCGCGAGGAGTTGCAAAAATCGCTGCGAGGGGGCCAATAAGCTAAATTCAACCTTGCGCCGATCCCGCGCGACAATCCCAAGTTTCTCGCCCGGCGGCAAAATGCCAAGCCGGAAGTTCTCGGCATTCTTAATCAGCAGAAGTTGTGCCGCAAACGGTGCCATGGTCGTGGGATCAAGTGCGCGCTCAATGCTTTTGACGATGGTCGAAGCATCGAGCGACTGACCATCAGACCAGACAAGTTTATCGCGTAGCAAGAAAGTGTAGACCAATCCATCAGGGCTCACCGTCCAGCTTTCCGCCAAACCCGGTACGATTTTGCCTTCCGCATCTAAGGTGGTCAGGCCGACAAACAGTTCACGCGCGAGCATATGATCAGCGCGCGTAATGGCAAGGTGCGGATCAAGCGTGAGGGGCAAAGCCGGAATACCAATACGCAACACAGATGTGGCATGACCATGCCCCACCGCGAGTAGGCCTATCAAAAAGACAGCGATGTTCAAAAGGCGACGCATGGTCGCACTGAAAACGATTTAGACGACTTCGGCAATCACGGTGTTGGACAAAGTGCCAATGCCCTCAATCTCGACCTCGACACGGTCGCCGGGCTTCAGCCAAGGTGGCGGATTGCGACCCGCAGCAACCCCGGCAGGCGTGCCAGTGGCAATCACATCGCCGGGCTCGAGGTGCGTGAAAGCAGAAATATACGCAATGATATCGGGCACTGTGTAAATCATCTCTGCCGTGCTGGCGTTTTGCATCACAATACCGTTCACCCGCGTCACCAATTTGAGGACTTGCGGATTGGGGATCATCGAGGCGGGAACCAGCCAGGGGCCACAAGCGCCTGATGAATCAAAATTTTTGCCCGCCGTGAACGAGTGCTTTTGGAAATCCCTGAGACTGCCATCCATAAAGCAGGCATAACCCGCCACGTGCGTAAGCGCTTTGTCCTTGGAGATATGGCGCCCACCTTTACCGATGATCACCGCAAGCTCGCCCTCGTAATCAAATTGCAGCGACGCTGCAGGGCAAACGATAGACTGTTTGTGACCGACCAAAGATTGAGCTGTACGGATAAAGAGATTGGGGTTTTTGGGAACCTCGCCGCCCATTTCGGTCGCATGGTCGCGGTAGTTCTTGCCGACACATATAATTCGCGTGGCATCGGGCACAACCTGGTGCAGCACCACATGATCCAACCTGACGGTGGGTTTGCGCTTGGCGACAACGGCCCTGAGGTTGTCGAGCGGGCCGGTCGCGAGCACAGCCCTGAGCGAGGGCCCGACATCGGATAAATCGACAATCTCTTCACCGACAACGGCACCGAACGCCATGCCGTGCGTGTGTTCGTAGCTGAGAAATTTCAGATCATCCATAGACTCGCCCTTGATTGATGGACGAAAGCGCGCGGCACTTTATTCCTATGGGGTCCCGACATGCCATAACAATATCAGCCATGCGTGTTGGGGTAAACGCGCGAACGCGGCTTATGACAGGTCGCTTCAATTTCGACACGGACCCCCGGCAGCAGGAGATCGGCTCGCACGGCCGAACGCGCCGGTAACGGTTCACTAAAATAGCTGGCATAGATGCGGTTGAATTCGGCGAAGTCCTCAGGATGGGTCAACCAGACGGTACATTTGACGACGTCTTCCATGCGACAGCCCGCCCGTTCGCCCGTTGCTTGCAAACGTTTCATCACAGCTTCAGTTTGGTGCGTGATATCGCCCGTGACGAGCTGCCCGTCATCATCCTTCGGCATAAGGCCAGATATAAAGCCAAAGTCACCGGCCCGGATGGCCGTGGAAATAGGGTTTTGAGAGCCGTCGGGCATCGATCCCGTCACACCGGCTAAATGCCGCGGCATGATGGTGTTCTCCTCATGTGATCACAGATAACTCTTATAACGTGGCGGGAAGTGCCAGCCCGGGCAAGTCTTTTGAAGCGCGCGCGGTTCTACTTTGGCGCTTCGTTAAACAGGCCGACATCATATACGCCAGAGCCCTCGCGCAAGATTTTTGCGGCTTGATAATCATCCGAGTTCCAGAATTCCTTGACCTTTTCCATCGACGGCCATTTCGACACAATGACGGAGCGCCCTTGTAAATAGTCACCCTCCAAAATGGTGTCGGCTGGCCCACGCACCACATACTCAGCGCCGTACTTGGCGACGATCTCGGCGGATTTCTTCACGTACTCCATCAGGCCCGGCGTACGGCTTGTGATTTTCACGACGGCGACTTGGTATACGGCCATAGGTGTTCTTTCGTCTGTTTGAGTGTTGGATGATTAGAACGATTCCGCTAAGCGCCCGTAACCTGGGAGTCGATCAGAGATCCCAATGGCACGAAGCCCGGCCCAATAGGTTACAGTATTGACGGTCAGCACAGGTTTGCCCAGTCGGCGCTCCATATCAGCGACCAAGCGCGCCATGGATGAGTTCGTGCCGACCTTAATAATGCACTCCACGCCGGGGACGTTGATTTCATCCACGGCTGCATTCAGCAACTCAGGCGTGGCGGTGGCAATATCGAGAGGCGTGAGGTGCTTTAAGCCCTTGATCGCCAAAACCTTGTAGCCCGATTCAGCAAAGAACGCGGCACAAGCCTCGTCGGCGGGGGGCATCCACGGCGTGAGAATGGCAAGTTTACCGGGCTTGCCCATCACTTCAAGCGCCTTGAGGATGGCGAGTGAGGGCAGCATGACGGGAATGCCGCCTGCGACCGCCTGCATGTGTTTGCGCATGACCTGCGCGCCAGCCATGCCACCAACAAAAGAATCGACCGAATGGCCGTGCGCAATAATGTTGGGCTCAAGCGCAGCCAACAAATCAATCGCCACATCCATGTCGACTGACTTGCCTAGGAATTTTTTATAGAGCTCGAGATCGTGCGCGGGCCTTTTCACCCTGCTCATGCGCGAGACATGATTGGTCACGCCCGGCGGCTGCATGGCGGCCATTTCAGGCTCGACAATTGTGTTGGTCGCCGGCACGAGAATACCGATCTTGGCGCGGTATCCCAGTGCATCGTGTTTTTTCTCGGCCATCGGCCACTCCCCTCTTAAGCGGAATTCATTTACCTTGGCGGCTTAGCAGCGCGCTTTGATTGAACGCAAGCCTGGTGTGCATTCAGTACGCAGTGTGGCCGAACTTTCAAACATTTTAGTGGAGCGGATCGTGAAACGACACAGCGTCTTGATCATAGCGGCAATGTTCGGGCTTGCGGCCGTCAGTGCCCAGGCAGCCCCCCTGCCCGAGACGATGGCGCGGCTGATGGCCGTCATGCCCGGCACGTATGACACGATTGATCAGGTGGCTGCTGAGGCTGCGCAAGGCACACCTGAAGCCAACTGTCACGAGCGACGCCACGTTATTTATGCACGAATCGACACTCCGCAGATCGGGCCAAATGTCTTGTTCCGGCAAGGGCGCAAAGGCGGGCCCAACGGCGAGATTATCGCGCGCGGCTTGGCTGTGTTTGCGCCTGACACAGAAGCCAATGGAATCCGCATGTGGCTGCGCAACATGCCCAATGCCGAGCGCTTTACCGACTTGCACTTAAAAAAAGAACTGTGGGGCGAGGTGAGCTTTGATTCGACCTACGGCGGCAAGTGCCCCTTCCATTGGCGCTTAGAGGCCGATACGCTGGTTGGAACGCTGCTGGGCGGCGGCTGTCAGATCACATCCAACGCCGGCAAAGCGATGCCTTTCGACGCCAGGTGGGTTGTTACGAGTCAGAGTCTCTCGATCTTTGACAATACATATGGGGCCAAGGGCCAGTTGATGTCAGGCCGTGCTGACAAGAGACCCATGTCTATTCAAGACTCACGCGTTAAAATTTAAGCCTTATCGGCTGTGAACAGCGCCACATCGTAAAGGCCGGTACCATCGCGCAAAGGTTTGGTGTCTTTCTGGTAGGCATCGGAATACCAAAAATCTGTGGCCGCTTGCATTGAGGGAAACGCCGTCAGCACAACGCGCAATCGGCTGAGCCATTCCCCTTCAACGACCTTGGCTGGGCCGCCCCGCACCAAATATTTGCCATCGTATTGTGGAACGAGTGCAGCGACAGCCTTTGCATAGGCCGATCCGCGATCAGGAGCCCCCGCCAATTGGGCCAAGACCAGCATATAAACCTCCTCATGGGCGGGCGGGCTGGGCGGTTCACCCTCGCCATTGAAAATGGCGATGTCATTGACTGAGGTGCCGACCCGATTGGGGCGAATCTCTTTTTGATAGGCGTCCGAGAACCAAAATTTCTCGATCGCGGATGAGTCGGGCCACGCTGAGACAACATTGCGTTGGCGCGCCAACCATTGGCCTTCGAGGATTTTGGCCGGAATCCCGCGCGCCAAATAACGCCCGCCGAAAGACACCGCTGTTTGGGTGACCTTGGCGCGATAGTCAGAAATTTTACCTTCGAATTCTGTCAGATGATTGTTGGCGATGAGATAGGCAGACATTTATTTTCTTTCGCGGGAAGATCATTGACACACGAACTGAGCGTCAGAAACCAGTTCGGACCGGGACAATTAAGGGTTTTCGTCGAATGACGGAATGAGTACGGTATCGATGATATGACAAATTATTGCGGAGCGCACCAACGATATTGCGCGCCTGGAAGAAACCGCTGATTCGCATCGCCGCGCGCTGCTGCATATGTCGCGGCGCAAACAGCACGCCGATTGGGGTTTGATAAAATACCGGCTGGGCTGCGTGCTGTATAAAATTGATATGGCGGTGGGCGATGACAACTCGCTGCGCGAAGCGATTCGTGTGTGTCAGTCGGCCCGCCAAGTCTTTAATTGTTATACACACCCGATCCGCTGGTCGGAAATCTCCGACACGCTGGCGCAAATTCCACAGGTGTAAGGCGACAATACGCGCAATGTGCCGGTTTTAGAATACGCGGTGGAATGCTGCGCCGCTGTATTACAAGTGCGCACACCCGACACCTCGCCCCTGCAATGGGCGACGATACCAAAATACATTAGGTTCAGCGTTCTTTTTGCTCACAAAGCACAACGGCCAGTGGGAGTATATGCGCCAATCTTCGGAAGCCTTCCGATATGCGCTGATGGTTTATAAAGACCAAGGCGCTGGCAAATTGGCGATTGTGACCGAGCGCAATTTGCAGCGCGCCGAGAAACAAGTTCAGTCCATGGCCGAACGCCAAGTCGTCGAGCCTGTGTCGGCGCAAAGTTTCAACGTCGGTCAAGCCGTCGTGGACGACATCGTCTCACCCTTCTTGAGCGACCCTAACGATGACGACGGCATCTCGCGTGTCGCGTAAGGGCTTTTCTACTTTGAGCGCAGCATATTGACCGTCACTTATAGTGCGGTCATCGTGCGGAGATGTCATCGAGTTCTGATTACTCTCTGAAAAAAAAGCCACCCGTTCTTCTCGGCGTTGTTCTCGCGGGCGGCGACGGTGTGCGGCTGGCCCAAGGCCCAAAAGCCATGGTGACTTTGGCCGGCCAACCCCTGTTGAGCCACGTCATCGCGCGGTTAGCGCCACAACTGTCTCAACTCGCGATCGGCGTTCGTGCGCGCGCAGCATGGTCAGATTCACTACATCATGAGGTCATCACAGATGATGCCCTTCACGCAGGGCCGCTGGCGGGCGTTGCAGCGGCGCTGATGTGGGCGCGCAAAAAAGACCCGGCCGTTCCAGCGGTGCTGACGTGCCCCACCGACAGCCCATTTATTCCGCACGATCTTGCCGCGCACCTGGACGAGAAACTGACCGATAATATTGATATTGTGGTGGCGTCCTCGAATGGGCGAGCCCACCATCTGACCGCGCTATGGCGCACAAACCTCACCGCGCGCCTGGTTGATCACCTACGGACAGGGCGCGCGATGGCCGTGCACCGGTTTCAAGATCAATGCCGAGTGCAGCTCGTCGATTGGCCCACCAAGCCTTTTGATCCATTCTTCAATATTAATACCCCCGATGACTTGAGGCGAGCTGAGAGTCATTGGTCGAGTGATACTGAGAAAGAAAGAGGGTTGCTATGACAACGCGCCGGATCTTGGCCATTGACCAAGGCACCACATCAACCCGCGCGGTGATGTTTGACGACAAGGCCCACGTGCTGGCTACAGCGCAAGTTCCGTTGAAGCAAATCTATCCCCGCGACGGCTGGGTCGAGCACGACCCGGAAGAGATTTGGCAAGCAACCCTGAAAGTGTGCCGCGACGTGATTGCTGCGACCGGTGGCATCGCGGGTGTGGTTGCCATCGGCATCACTAATCAGCGTGAAACCAGCGTGATTTGGGACCGCGCAACCGGCAAAGCCATTTCCAACGCAATCGTCTGGCAAGACCGGCGCGGCGCGGGGATGTGCGAAACGTTGCGCACCGCAGGCGAAGAGCCCCGCCTTCAGGCCAAAACCGGCTTGCTGCTCGATTCGTATTTTTCTGCCACAAAAATATCGTGGTTGCTCGAAAATGTGCCCAACGCACGCACAGCCGCCGATCAAGGCGCGCTGGCGTTCGGAACCATTGATACGTTCTTGCTGTGGCAACTGACGGGCGGAAAAGTTCACGCCACCGATGCCACCAATGCGTCGAGAACGATGTTGTTCAATATTCACGACAGCGCGTGGGACCCTGATCTGTTAGCGCTGTTCAATGTGCCAGCAGCAATACTACCCAGCGTCAAAGACACCTCGGATGATTTCGGCGCAAGCTTGGCCGAGCATTTCGGTGCGCCCATCCCCATCAAAGCCCTGGTGGGCGATCAGCAAGCCGCGCTCGTGGGGCAGGCGGGATTTCGCGAGGGTACCATCAAAAGCACCTATGGAACGGGGTGCTTTGTGTTGATCAACACCGGGGCTAAAGCGCTGGCCTCAAAGAATAGATTACTTACCACCATCGCTTATCGACTGGGGGGCGTGACGACTTATGCTTTAGAAGGCAGCGTTTTCAACGCTGGCACGGCTGTGCAGTGGTTACGCGATCAGTTGAAATTGTTTGGTGCGGCCAGTGAAAGCGAGGCCATGGCCAAGTTGGGCACGGGAACCAGCCGGCCTTTTTTCGTGCCGGCTTTTACAGGGATGGGCGCACCCTATTGGGACGCCGACGCGCGCGGGGCCATTTTGGGACTGACGCGCGACACCTCGGCGGCCCAGATTGTGCGCGCGGCGTTGGAAGGTGTGTGCCTACAAACACAAGATTTGCTAGCCACGTTTCGCGCCGATGGTGTGGTTGCAAAAGGAACTCTGCGCGTCGATGGCGGGATGTCGGCCAATGATTGGATGATGCAGTTTCTGGCCGACATTTCAGGCTTGGTCGTTGAGCGGCCCCGCAACCGCGAAACAACAGTGCTGGGGGCTGCGTTCTTAGCCGGGCTCAATGCAGGTATTTTCAGCTCGATTGGCGAGGTCGAGTCGGCCTGGCAATGCGACTTTCGGGCTGAGCCGCACATGGGTGAGGCCGAGCGAGCCAACATTCTGAGCGGCTGGGCAGACGCGGTGCGCCGCGTGCGCGGGCCAATCCCAGGTAACCCCTGAAAATCTTGATTATTCTTGACGCCACGACATGAAATTTCTGATGAAAATCAGGGCTTAAGGATGGCCCTCTCGCCGTGAAAATCGGCCTCGTAATTTGGTTCTGACCTCATTTTCGTGTAGAATTTGGATCACGCTGTAATTAGTCGAGGGTATGTTGGTTCGATGCAAGGGTCCGGCGGTTCCCCTGTTCAATCGGGGGTCACGGCGAAAGTAAAGTGGTTTAACCCAGCCAAGGGCTTCGGCTTTCTGGCGCCGATGGACGGGTCGCCAGATGCCTTTCTTCATGTTTCAGTTGTTCAAAGCGCAGGTCATCGCACCCTCAGGCAGGGCGCGACGATTACATGCGATCTCGGCAATGGGCCGCGCGGCTTGCAGGTGTCGGTGATTCATCGTGTCGATGAAAGCTCCGTGGACGACGATATGGCCCCGAGCAGCGGCGATGAAACCATCGTCGAGGGCTATATTAAATTTTTCTCGCCCGACAAAGGCTACGGATTTGGCGTCCCAACAGGCGGGGGTGCGGACATTTTCATCGGGGTTGGGGCCTTACAGCGTTCAAACCTCGACTGGCTTGAGTCCGGGCAGAAAGTTCGCATGTATGTTCGCCCTGGAAATAAAGGACCCACGGCCACACGTGTTGATGTGCTATCTGGCCCGCCACCCAAAAAAGACGGTTATCGGGGCTAAGTCGTTTGCAGTGATGCCCGGCGCAAGCTGAGCATCACCATCAATGCCAGAACCAACGGCAGTGCAATAATCGCATTCACCGCCATCCAGCCCAAGGTGTTCTGCAAAGCGCCCGAAGCGAAGGTCGCCACCGAGATACAAGCAAAAACCAGCGTATCATTGGTCGCCTGGGCGGTATCGCGCTCCTCAGCGCGATAGGCTTCGGTCAACAGGGCGGTGGCGCCGACGTACATAAAATTCCACCCCAGCCCCAAGGCCACCAGACCAAACCAGAAATTTGAGATGTTGGCGCCAGACATATTCGTGACCATACAAACAACGTTGAGTGCAAGGCCTGCAAAAATAATGCGTTGCGCACCCCAGCGCTGAATCAAAGTGCCGCTGAAAAAGCTAGGCGCGAACATGGCCAAGCCATGCCACTGAATCACAAAAGCCGCATCGTTGAAGCTTAAGCCACAATCGGCCATCGAGATCGGCGTGGCGGCCATGACCAAAATCATCACGCCATAACCCGTCATTCCGGCTGCAACGGCAGCAAAGAACTTGGGGTCTTTGAGCAATTCGAACCACGACCGACCTGTGCGCTGCGTCGCAACGAGCGGAGCGCCGGGCAAGCGCGCGAACTGCAAAACCAAAACATTGACGGCACACATGATCGCGATGGCGGCATAGCAACCGGCAAACACCACGGGCTCGAACACATCGCGGCTGTGCTTGGCTAGTTCGGGCCCGCCGACGCCGGCCAACACACCACCGGCCATCACCAGCGAAATGGCGCGGGTTTTAAAAGCAGGGTCAGCGGCTTCGGCGGCGGCAAAACGATAGTAACCCCAAAACGCATTATGAACGCCCAGCACTGCGCCTGCGGCCAAGAACAGCAGGAACGATTGTTCCATCAGCGCATAGACCGAGAACAACGCGCCCAGCAAACCAATGATTTGCCCCATCGTAAAGCCTGCGCGGCGACCGTATTTGCGCATAAACATTGCAGCGGGAAACGTGGCACACATGGTCGCGACAAACTGTGCGGCCAAGGGCGCGGTGGCCAAGGTGGGGCTGGCGGCAAGATAGGTTCCGGCCAATCCTGTTGTCAGGGTCACAATCGAAACCCCCGTCATCGACAGCGCCTGGGCCGCCGTGAGCACCCCGACAGTCAACCGACCGTTAGCGGAGCGGATTTGACGTTCGTCCCCCTCGCCGCGGCGAAACTGAGAAGCGAATGTCAAATCCAAAGCTCCACTAAAAACCTATATTTGCTCGTGGTCCTCATGATTCTAACATTCGCCAAATCGCCGTCCCAACCGGGATGCGAATGTTAGAATCATGAGGACCACGAGGGGACGTTGGGCCCGTTGTCATGGCTTTGGTGATTTTGGCTGAGCGGCTGGCGAAGCTTGGGCAGAGGGCGTTGACGATACGGGCTTTTCCGTCAACTTCGGCAACGTGACTGACACAACCCCCATCACCGGAGGTGGTGGCTTGGCTGTACAGCCTGGCGAGCCATCTTCAAGCGCGATAAGGTCATACCCGTCAGGGCAGCGCAGCGGCATGTTATTGGTGATCTCATTCATCACCCTCATCGCGCCCGCGAAGGCCGCAACCAGCAAAAAAACCCCGAGCGTGATGGCCATAGCGGCCGCGAGGCCGACAAGAGTGCGGATCAATTTTGCACGGGGCGAGGGGGACAGGCGCGAGGACATTCCTGGTTATAGACAAACCTGCCGTGTCGCAAAAGCCCATGATGCAACCAAGCCGCCGCAAGATGCGTTGGGTAATCAGATTCGTTACCAGAACAACGAGGATCAATCTTGCGTCAGTGGAAAAAACAGTTATTAGTGTCGATATACGATAGTCATCAATCCTTCATGCGAGCCGCCGGTCCCATATGTCATCACCGAGCGCACACCCCAAAGACGCCACGGCCTTGGAGCGCCTGCGAAAAGCAGGCTTGCGCCCAACACGCCAGCGTTTGGCCTTGGCGAAAATACTGTTCGCCAATGGCTCACGCCATGTGACGCCAGAATCGCTGTATACAGAAGCCAAGGGAAAGCGCGTCAACCTTTCGCTGGCCACGGTTTACAACGCCTTGCACGATTTCACCGAACGCGGTTTGTTGCGCGAAATTTCCATCGAAGCCGGTCGGTCCTATTTCGACACCAACACGAGCGAGCATCACCACTTTTACTACGAGCGCACCGGAAAGCTGCAGGATGTGGCGCTGGATAGCGTGCGCATCACCAGCCTGCCCGACGCCCCAGCGGGGGAAAAGGTCAAGCGCGTCGACGTAATCATCCGGCTCGCGCGTTAAACAGCCCCTCGACGATTTGCGAATCGTTATCCGTTTAGAATTATTCTAAAATTCATTGACACGGAATTCAGCGGGCGATATGCCTTACTGATACGATGCGGACGTGGCAACGTAGAATGACTTATCCGCGTCAGACGATTTCACCCGGAACACATCGCCCAATCAAATTAGGAGAGACACATGGCCAATCTTAAAGGATCAAAAACCGAAGGTAACTTGAAGGCCGCGTTTGCTGGCGAAAGCCAAGCCAACCGCCGCTATCTTTACTTCGCACAAAAAGCCGACGTCGAAGGCCACAATGATGTCTCGGCCTTGTTCCGCTCAACGGCGGAAGGCGAAACTGGCCATGCGTTCGGCCATCTGGAATATCTTGAAGTGGTTGGCGACCCGGCCACGGGTCACCCCATTGGCGAGACCAAACTGAACCTGAAAGCCTCGGTTGCTGGCGAAACCCACGAGTACACCGATATGTACCCTGGCATGGCCAAAGCCGCGCGTGAAGAAGGCTTTGAGGAAATCGCCGACTGGTTTGAGACATTGGCGAAGGCTGAGAAATCACACGCTGGTCGCTTCCAGAAAGCCTTGGACTCGATGGGCTAACCTACGTCGCTCAAAGGCCGGTCGGTGCGTTGCGCATCGACCGGCTTTTTTATTTCTCAACACCCCTTTGATGAGACCGTTCGATGCGTGAAGGCAGCCTTGAAGCACCCACACGCCATGTCATTGATTGGCAAAACCCCGATTTTATTGACGCGGCGAAGCTTGATATTGAAGTCCGCCGACAGTTCGACATTTGTCATGGCTGCCGCCGCTGTTTCAATTTGTGCGATTCGTTCCCGCGCCTGTTTGACTTAATCGACGCGGCGGGCGATGACGAATTGCACGGTGTGAAAAGCACCGACTTCAAGCCGGTCGTGGATGCCTGTACGTTGTGCGACATGTGCTACATGACCAAGTGCCCCTATGTGCCGCCGCACGAATTTAATATCGACTTCCCCCACCTGATGCTGCGTTACCGCGCTGCC
This sequence comes from Rhodospirillaceae bacterium, assembly GCA_002737725.1. GTDB lineage: Bacteria > Pseudomonadota > Alphaproteobacteria > Rhodospirillales > Rhodospirillaceae. The sequence continues at coordinate 262,701 of NSIP01000001.1, read as the reverse complement.
GAGCGCGCAACCGCCGGGACGCCGTTTTGGGACAAGCAACTGACCGAAACCGACCGCAACGGTACATTGGCTTCCATCGCGCCCGCCGTGGCCAATTGGGCGTCGGCGCGTGACAACGCACTGACGCGGCCTTTGTTGGAGAAAATTGCTGACGTCAGCCGTGATGTGGAGCTGCCGAAATTTCACGGCAAGACATTCATGGCACAGGCCAAGGCCAACCCGCCGAGCGTGAACACAGACGCGCCCGCCAAAGCGCGCAAAGTGGTGATCTACGCCACATGCTTTGCCAATTATAACAATCCCGACATTGGCCACGCCGCTTTGGCGGTGTTAGCGAAAAACGGCGTCGAGGCCGAGGTGGTGTATCCGGGCTGCTGCGGGATGCCGCAACTCGAGCAGGGTGATCTGGCGCGCGTGGCAGAGAAAGCAAAAACAGTTGCCGCCGCGCTGAAGCCGCATATCGATGCCGGCAAGGATGTCATCGCACTGATTCCATCGTGTGCGCTGATGATGAAATTCGAATGGCCGCTAATTGTGTCAGAAGATGAAAACGTCCGCACCCTGGCGCGCGCCACCTTCGATATTTGCGAATACATTGTTGATATTGCCGGCAAAGAAGGTTTAGCCCCGGGCTTGAATGCGGGCGCCAGTGTGGCGCTACATTTTGCGTGTCACGCCCGCGCGCAAAACATGGGGGCAAAGGCAGCCGAGATGTTACGCCTCATTCCGCAAGCTGATGTGGCAGTTATCGAGCGCTGTTCGGGCCATGGCGGGTCGTGGGGGGTGAAGAAGGCCAACTTCGAAGTGGCGACCAAATTCGCGCGCCAAACCGTGCGCAGGGCCGCTGACGCCAACAAAACCTATCTGGCTTCTGAATGCCCACTGGCAGGCAAACACTTGGCACAAGGCCTTGGAACCGGCGATCACGCAAAGACGGTTGAGCCGCTGCACCCCATACAAATTTTTGCCAAAGCTTATGGACTGTGAACATTTAAACCATGCCCAAACATTCCATCACCGCTGCCGACATCATGCCAATGGAGGCCTACACAAAAATCCGGCGTGATCACAAAAAGACGCTAGTGGCGGTGAAGCGAAACCGGCGCCTCGAAGTCGGCCCTTTCGCGACGTTTCATTTCGAGAATTTTGATACGATGTGGGCGCAAATTCAGGAGATGCTCTACATCGAGAAGGGTGGCGACGAGCAATTACAGGGCGAGCTTGAGTCCTACAACCCGCTCATCCCGAAAGGCCGCGAGTTTGTGGCCACCATGCTGATTGAGATTGAGGACGAAATTAAGCGCGCGCGCATTTTGGCCACGCTGGGCCATATTGAAAACACCATTACGCTTATCTTTGCGGGCGAAACCCTGGCAGCCGCACCCGCCGACACGGCCGAGCGCACCACGCCCGACGGCAAAACCTCAGCAGTTCACTTTCTGAGATTCTCGATGACCGATGCCCAAGCCGCAAAATTCAAAACGGCGGGGACTCAAATTCTATTCGGGATCGCGCACAAGAACTACGGCCACATCGCCGTCATGCCCGAAGCCACCCGCGCCGAATTAGCCAAGGATTTAGATTAGACTCATTTTCGGTCGTATTTTCCACGCCAAGTGGAAGCCTACTTCTCGGGAAATACTTCTACTCAATCTTCTCTTGCGGGTAGACGCCCCAGAATTGATCGCGCTTCAACCAGCCCTGTCGGCTACCGATCTCGACGCGGCAGAAGGGCCCATCAGCAGGGCAGCGCTGAATGTCGACGACCACACCCGGTTCCAGCATGGCCAACGTTTCAGCCTTATCAACATTGGCTTTGCGCAAAGCCTGGGCCTCGCCTTTAATCATGCCCGTGCGTCGACCACTGAGCATGCTTTGGTGGACCCACCCTTCGGCACCATCGAGATCGCGGATCTGACGCCAGGTCTCAAACTCGGCAATGATCTCGACGGGCAAACGGCGGCGCATATAAACCCATTCGACCGGGTAACGCACGCCCGGTCCGTTGCGCAGGTTCACCGGGTCAGTGCGCAGCGACACAAACCGAGGAAGCGGGAGCGACGGCTCGGCACTCGTCGCAGTGCTGGTTTCATTCGGCCCTGTTTCAGGCGCGACAGTAGCTGTCGCGGAGTTGTCATCGAGCGGCGCGGCCTTTGGCGCGACGGGGGGGGTGGCCACAGGCTTTGGTGCGGGCGGTTTGGCCGGCTGCGTTTTGGACGGTGCTGATTGGGACTGTGCCGCAACTGGCGCGCTGAGGCTAGCCAGGGCTACCAGCGCAGTGATGCGAAATAAATAAAGTGCGATGGGCACGGGGGACAGAGGCCTCACTAAGGTCGATGGCTCTTTTTGCCTTGGATTTGTGCGCTTGGCAACGGAGAGTCGAAACCAACCCTTGGGCCGAACAGTGAGACACCTGGACATTGCCGGGCACGGTTGGTACGGCTTTTCAATCAATAATCTTTTGATTGCGCCCTCTGTGTCGAATACTGCGAAAACAAAGTCATCGGTTGTCGTGACGCGCAAGCTGCCCGAAGCAGTGGAAACGCGCATGATGGAGCTGTTCGACGTTCACCTGAACGTCGACGATCACCCCTTCACGCGCGACGAGTTGGTGAGCGCCATTCAAACCTGTGATGTGCTGGTGCCGAATTTGGCAGACACGATTAACGCAGCGTTATTGGCACAATCTGGATCCAAACTGAAACTGATCTCGAACTTCGGCAATGGTGTTGACCACATCGATGTGGCGGCCGCCCACAAGCGCGGGATCAGTGTGACCAACACCCCCGACGTTCTGACCGAAGACACCGCTGATATGGCCATGGCCCTGATCATCGCGGTACCACGACGACTGGTGGAGGGCGCGCGCCTGATCCGCGAGGGGCGTTTTAAGGGCTGGAGCCCGACGCACATGTTGGGTCATCGCATGTGGGGCAAGCGGCTGGGCATTATTGGCATGGGCCGGATTGGCACCGCCGTGGCCCGGCGCGCGCGGGGCTTTGGCATGGCGGTCCACTATCACAATCGCCGCCGACTGCACCCGGATATCGAAAATGAAGTTGAAGCGACCTATTGGGAAAGCTTGGATCAAATGCTGGCGCGCGTCGACGTGCTCTCAATCCATTGCCCGCACACGCCTGCGACATTCCACCTGATGTCCGAGCGACGTCTCAAACTGCTCAAGCCCGCGGCTTATGTCGTTAATGTGGCGCGCGGCGAAATTGTGGACGAAGCTGCGCTGATACGCCTGCTGGAACAAAAGCAACTGGCGGGCGCGGGGTTGGATGTGTTTGAGCACGAAGCAGGTGTGAATACGAAACTGCTGGCGATGGACAATGTTGTGCTTCTGCCGCACATGGGATCGGCCACCATCGAGAGCCGCATCAACATGGGCGAGAAAGTGATTATCAACATTCGCGCCTTCATGGATGGCCACGCGCTGCCCGACCGCGTGCTGCCGATTCAAGGGTAAGTCGATTTCGCGGCCAACCCCACTGTGATCACCGCCTCATCTTTGGTTGTGCGTCCGATTGCGTATCGCGATCCAAGCGTGGCGTTCGCGCCGCTGGCTGATGAGCCGTTTGCAGTTTTGTTGGATGGTCTTGGTGGCGCACAATCGCGATTTGCCTATATCGCCATCAATCCGTTTGAAACGATGTGCATCACACCTGAGACAGCGCGCACTGATCCGTTCAGTGGATTGCGCCAGCGATTGGCGCGCTATCGCATTGTCCATGATGACACTGAGCTGCCTGCACCCTTCATAGGCGGCGGCGTGGGGTTTGTGGTTTACGAAATCGGCCATGACCTAGAACGCCTGCCTCCGCGCAAACCCAAAGTGTTCCCGTTCGATCTGGCGTTTGGGTTTTATGATGTGATTGCCGTCTTCGACGTGAAGCATCAGAAGGCGTGGATTGTTTCAACGGGATTTCCAGAAACAACGGACGACCTGCGCAGCGCGCGCGCTGATGCGCGGGCCATGGAGCTGTCGCAAAAGCTGGGGGCATCACCGCTGCCTGCCGTGGTCGCGGCCCCAGGCGGCACGTGGACGGCAGCTTTCAACCAAGCCACTTACAGCCGCAAAGCCGAGACGATAATCGAATACATCCGTGCGGGTGATATTTTTCAGGCCAACCTGACCCAACGCTGGGCAGCCACGTGGCCCAAAATGATCACGCCCTTTGATATGTATCGGCGACTGTTGAGCTTGTCTGCCGCACCCTTCGCGGCCTTTCTGTCGCTGGACGCCGCCACCCAAATTATCTCAGCCTCACCCGAACGCTTCATTAGCATCGATCATCGTGGCGTCGTTGAAACCCGGCCCATCAAGGGCACGCGGGCGCGGGGATTAACCACCGCCGAGGACAACGCATTGGCCGCAGAACTTTTGGCCAGCCCCAAAGACCGCGCTGAAAATTTGATGATCGTCGATTTGCTGCGCAATGATTTATCGCGCGTGTGCCGCGTGGGTTCGGTTGCGGTGCCAAGCCTATGCGGGCTGGAAACCTTCCACAGTGTGCATCATCTGGTCTCGGTGGTGACGGGGCAGTTACGGCCCGAATGCACGGCTGTGGATCTGTTGGCGGCATGTTTTCCAGGTGGATCTATTACCGGGGCCCCAAAAATCAGAGCCATGGAAATCATCCACGACTTAGAGCCCGTGGCCCGCGGGCCTTATTGCGGCAGTGTGGTGTGGATGGGCTTTGACGGGGCCATGGATTCCTCCATCATCATCCGCACGCTGATTCGCAACGGCGATCAATTATTCGCCCATGCTGGTGGCGGAATAGTTGCAGATTCCGACCCGACGCAGGAGTATGCGGAAAGCGTTTTGAAAGCGCAGCCGCTATTGGCCGCGCTCACGGACCATGAGTTGACATGCGCGTCTGTTTGAACGGAGCCATCATCGACGAAGCGAACGCGCACTTTGCGATCAATGATCGTGGCGTGTTGCTGGGCGATGGGGTGTTTGAAACCATTGCAGTGCGGGGCGGGCAAATTAAACGCCTCAATACACACCTGATGCGGCTGGCGCACGACTGCAGGGTGATCGGCCTTCGAGTGCCGTGGGCCGATACGGCAATCAAGTCGTGGATTGATAAGCTGATCGCCGACAACAACCTCCCCGATGCTGTGGTGCGCATCACACTGACACGCGGTGTGGGCCCTCGTAGCTTGCTCGCGCCGACCGACGCCAAGCCCACATTACTGATCACCACCGCGCCCATGCCCGAGCCCGCAGAACCGGCACGGCTGGTGATTGCCTCCAGCACGCGGCGCAACGAGCACGCGCCCACCAGCCGCATCAAAAGCATCAACTACCTCGACAACATTATCGCACGCAGCGAAGCGCAGCGTCGCGATGCCGACGATGCGATTGTGCTCAACACTCAAGGTCGCGTGGCTGAGAGCACGGCAGCCAACATCTTTGCGCTGATCGGCGGTGGGCTACTGACGCCCCCCATCACCGAAGGCGCCTTACCCGGCGTCATGCGGGCCGATGTGATAACGCTGGCGCGGGCCGAAGAAACGCCCATCACGGTCGAGATGTTGATGAGCGCGAGTGAGGTGTTTTTATCAAACGCCTTGGGCATCAGGCCGGTGATTGCAATTGAAGGCCAAACCGTCGGCGATGGTGAGCCCGGATTGATCACGCAACTGCTGGCGGCACGATTGTAGGACCAAGTTGTTTAAAGGTTGGCCGGTTACACCGGTTATTGACGACTGTTTACCGGCTATACCGGCTACAAGTTGGTCGGTATATACCGTTGCGATATTACTTGCAGGTGTCGGTAATGGCTTTGTAAGCCGCGCTAAAACCTTGCAATGAGTATGTGTCCATGGTCGGCGTGCCGCGACTAGAGTTGCCCCGCACGGTCATGGACGCGCCCTTACTCATGGCTTGCACGGCAGCCTTGTCGGTTTGGGTATCGCGCGCCCAGGCACGTTCGCCGAAGGTAAAAAAAGTGAACTTGCGTGAGCCAATTTGCAGCGTGGCATCGGAATCGGGCTGGTAAGAATAACCTGCGTTCACACTGACCACATCACTGGCCTTGTCGGCCGGGCGATTGGTGACCTGCAGCAAAACTTCGCCGCGCGCTTTATATGTGCCTTCAGACTTGATGGGTTTTGATTCCATGTAGCAAACATTTTTGGCGTCTTCTTGAAAGACGAACGCCGTCCACTTGCCGCTGGTGGTCAGAGTTTTCACGTCCTGAGCTGCCGCAGGACATGCGGCAAACACCGCGACAAGCACAGCCATCAGACGTTTCATGTTCGCCACCAATCAGATCAAACTCGTATTGCTAATATTGAGTCGCCCGCGCGCCCAAAGCAAGGATGCGATTACGCCTTGGGGCCGCCACCTTTGGCGAACTCTCCGCGTTCGGCCAACTCGACTTCACCCAGCGGCGGCGGCGAGCGATACACATCGGGGGGGAGGTTTTTCGGCTTTGGACCGCCGGGCAGCAGCGGGCGCGGAGCGTGTCGGCCCAGGGTCAGCAGCCGGTCGTACATGACGATGACCCCGGCGATACCCACATTCAGGCAGAACTTGGTGGGGATGCGAATCACATAATCGCACAGCGCCAACATCTCGGGCGAGAGGTTGTTGCGCTCGGGCCCCATCACATAAGCGGCCTGACGCGGATGATGAAAGCTGGGTAACTCCACGGCGTCATCTAAAAACTCTACGCCCACCAGCGCGCAAGTTTTAGGCAGCACCATCTCGCCCACCGTTGGAAACGTATAGAAGGGCAAATTCGAGACGGCATCAGACGTGTCGGCTTGCTTGCCGTCTCGGCGGCGATAGGCGGCATTGACGGTGAAGACAAAGCTGGCCCCAAACGCATGAGCCGAGCGAAACAGGTTGCCCACATTGAAGGACTTGCTGATGCCCTCGACACCAATGCCAAAATACCCACGCATCGGCTCGGGGTTGTGCCGGGGCGTTCGGGTCGACTGAAGCGGGCGAGTGGGAGGGATCGACGTCATGTTTCGGCTCCGGTCGGTCTTTAGATAACGTGCCCGCGTTCGCAGAATATCAGGCATGCTGAAAGGATCGTTGTAGGACGGTGTTCAAGAGGTTATGGCCTATCTCGTTTAACGCGGGCCGTGAGGCCTCACAAGACAGGTTCGAAAGATGGCCTCGGGCCACGCGCAGTTTCCGGTCGATAATCTTCGCGGCGCCGTCTGGATGGTGGGCAGCGCGCTGGTGTTTTCGGGCGTCTCGGCGCTGATCAAAACACTCGGGCAGGATTTGCCATCGGCTGAGATGGTGTTTTTTCGCTGCCTCTTTGGCCTCAGCGTGATTATCCCCTTCGTGGCCCGCGACGGCCTCAAGGTCTACCGCACCGCGCGGCCCGACTTACATATGGTCCGGGTCATCTGCGCTGTCATCGGCATGAATTGTGGGTTTTACGCTGTGACCCATATGGAAATGGCCACTGCAATATCGCTGGGCTACACGCGGCCGCTGTTCATGATTGTGTTGGCTGTGATGTTTCTGGGCGAAGTGGTGCGCTGGCGGCGCGGCTTAGCAACATTTGTGGGCTTCCTTGGCGTGCTGATTATTTTGCAGCCCACAGAAGTGCCCATTGGCTTACCTGCGGTCGCAGCCCTGATCTCGGCATTGGCGGTGGCCGGTGCCATGTCGGTGGTGCGTCAACAAGCCGCCGTCGATGGGCCAGCCACAATTATGGTCTGGTTTGGCACCGGCACAGCGATTCTCACTGCTATTCCCGCCGCGTTTGTGTGGGAGGCCCCGCAAAATTCGCAGTGGGTTTTTTTAATTGCCATCGGCGTGTGCGCCAGTGTAGGCCAATACATGATGATCAAGGCCTTCACCCACGGCGAAGCGACAGTGATGAACCCGATTGATTATCTGCAAATCCTGCTGGCTGCCGCCATGGGGTTTTGGCTGTTCAACGAGGTGCCCAGCATTTGGACGGGGGTGGGGGCTGTCGTGATTATTGTCTCGACGCTTTACATTCTTTTCCGTGAGGCCGCCTTGAACAAACCGCCGCCGCCGCCTGTGAAAGAGTAAGCGTCGAGCGGGCTATTAATTTTTGGCGGCTGCATCCATGAACGTGGCCAAGGCAATATCCTTTTCGCTTAAGCCCGCGGCATCGTGGGTTGTCAGTGTCACATCCACCGTTTTGTAGACATTGAACCACTCGGGGTGATGATCCATCTTCTCGGCTATCAGCGCCACGCGGCTCATAAACCCAAAAGCTTGGTTGAAGTTCACAAACACGAACTTACGTTGGATAGCGTCGCGCCCAGGCACGTCGGCCCAGTGTGAAAGTTTTGCAAGCGCCGCGGCGCGTGCTGCTGGATCAAGTTTACTCGTCATGGTCAATCACCTCACACTTTGCTATGCCTTGAAGATGATCCGTTGCGCTCAAGCACTCAAGACTGTTGATGGTTAAACCTCTGACCCCACCAAGCTTGGACGACTTGGAACTGATGGCGCGTGAGGGCCTTGCCACGCTGCCTGAACAGTTGCGCGCGTTCACCACCGAGCTTGTGATTCACGTGGCGGATTTTCCCGAGCAGGACGTGATGGAGGAAATGGAGCTGGATAGTCCCTTCGATATTCTGGGCCTGTATCAGGGTATCGCCATGGACGAACAAACCATTGAGTCCTCGGGCACGCTTCCAAACATGGTGTTTATCTACAGACGGCCCGTTTTAGAATACTGGTGCGAAACCAGCGAAGATTTGCGCCATGTGGTGCGCCATGTGCTGATTCACGAAATCGGCCACCACTTTGGATTTTCGGATGAAGAGATGGAAGCCTTAGCGGCTGAAGCCGAAACGGAAGAAGCTCGTCTCTCTCTAACCCTCCCCCAAAGCAGCGGTTGAGTTGCGGTTACTTCTTCAAAAATTGAGCCACGCGCTTCCTTAAGACCGGCAGCAGGTCTTTTTCAAACCACGGGTTCTTTTTCAGCCAGCCGTTATTGCGCCAACTGGGATGCGGCAGCGGCATGTAATCGGGGCCATAGCTGCGCTAGGCCTGAACAATTTCGGTCAACGTGGCTTTGCGCTTGTTGCCTAAATATCGCCCTTGCGCGTATTGGCCGATGAGGATGGTGAGGCCGATATTTGGCAACAGCGGCAAGAGCTGCGGGTGCCAATGCGGCGCGCACTCGGGCCGCGGCGGCAGATCGCCACCCTTCGCATCTTGGCCCTGAAAACAGAAGCCCATAGGCACGATGACGATGTGGCTTTCGTCGTAAACGTGTCGCTGTCGACGCCCAGCCATTCGCGCAAGAGACCACCTGATTTGTCGAGCCACGGAATGCCGCTGTCGTGTACTTTAGTGTCGGGGGCTTGACCGATGATCATCAGCCTCGCGCTGGCCTTGGCGCGCAAAACAGGCCTGGGTTTGTGGGGCAAATGTTTGGCACACAACGTACAGGTGCTAATATCGGTGAGTCGCTTGGAAAGTTTGGTCATACCGCTTCCAGAAGGGCTGCCACATAGCGCGGTACAATTTCGGTTGCGGGCCCATAGTGCGCTTCGGCAAACAAAGATGCCCCTTGTGATGGTTCCAAATTCAGCTCCACCGTATGCCCGCACCCTAATTTACGCATCAACCCCACAAACCCGGCAGCGGGATAAACATTGCCCGAGGTGCCGATGGAGATGAAGTGATCGCAGTCCAACAGCGCCGATTGGATTTGATCCATCTCGCGCGGGGTCTCGCCGAACCACACCACGTTGGGCCGCATCCCGCCCGCGCGGCCGCAGGCCTGGCAGACATCGGCTAAAGACATATCGCCCGACCACTCCACCACATGCGCACAATCATTGCAGCGGGCCTCGGCATGGCGGCCATGCATATGGATAAGGTTGGTGGTGCCTGCGCGCTCGTGAAAGGAATCGACGTTTTGCGTGACCACCAAAACCTCACCCGGCCATTTTTGCTCCAGCGCAGCCAAAGCCATGTGCGCGGCGTTGGGTTTCAAATCCAAGGTCGCAGCTCGTTTGCGGCGCATATTATAAAACGCATGAACCCGCTCAGGATCGCGCGCAAAGGCCTCGGGGGTGGCGACATCTTCAATGCGCACCTTGGCCCAAATGCCATCGGGATCGCGAAAGGTCTCGAGCCCCGATTCCTGCGAGATGCCCGCGCCCGTGAGAATCACAATGCGCGCGCCGGTTTGCGGTGTTTTAATATTGTTCATGCAGTTTTGATGCTAGCTTTATTCATATTGTTGGCAACCCTAGTGACCCGATTCTCACATTCGCATCCCGTTTCGGCACGCGATCTTGCGAATATTAGAATCATCATGACCACTAGAAAATATAGGTTTGTAGTGGAGCTTTGGATTTGACATTCGCCTCTCAGCTCCGCCGCAGATAGGATAGCGAATGTCAAGCCCGCTCCACTAGATCAGGCCTCATGACCTAACGTGTGCTGTTTGTGTGTACCGGAAACATCTGCCGCTCGCCCACGGCCGAAGGTTCGTTTCGACGCGCCGTGACGCAAGCTGGCCTTCACACCCATGTCGACATCGATTCCGCCGGTACGCACGGCTATCACATCGGCGATGCGCCCGATGCGCGTAGCATTACCGCTGCTGCCAAACGCGGGATTGAGATTGGAAACTTGAAAACGCGCCGGGTGAGCGAGGGCGACTTCAACACCTTTGATTTAATTTTGGCTATGGATCACGGCCACCTCAACCATCTCCGTGAGTTACACCGCGAAAACCACAAAGCCGAGCTGCGCTTATTTTTGGATTATCACACCGAGGCCCGCCACCGCGATGTGCCCGACCCCTAACTATGGCGAGGAGAAGGATTTCGAGTTGGTGTTGGACTTGGTGCAAACCGCAAGTCAGGGGTTACTGAAGGCGTTGAGCAGCAAGCTCAGCATTCAAACCAACGGATATTCCGCCACCGGAAAATAAGCCGACCCGCCTTTACCCATACGGCTTTCGTACAAGATATAGTGATCGACAGCGATCGGTCCTGCACGAAAGAGGTTGTGGGTCTGGATAAAGCCCAGAAGGTGCGTTTCGGGTGTATTTTTCAGCTGAGCGATAGTGACGTGGGGTTTGAACTTGCGCGTTTTGCGCGGCTGACCGGCCCGCGCCACGGCGGCCTCAACACGCGTTTGCAGCAGCTCTAATTCAGCGCTCAGCGACACGCCCGCAAACAACGCATGCGCCTTTCGACCCTGACCAAAGGTATCCATGCCCGTAATGTCAAAGCTGAAAGGCTTTGCCACAAGTCGCGAGAGTTCAACGTGGATGTCTTCTGCATCACCCTCCGAGACCTCGCCGATGAAACGCAAAGTCACATGCATGTTTTCAGGCTCGACCCAGCGCGCACCGGGCATTCCATTGGCCAGCCCAGCCAGCTGCGCGGCCACATCATCAGGCGCAGACAATCCAATAAAAAGCCGCAGCATGTTGTCTAAAGCGGTTGATCGAGAAACACGTTGAGCACGCCCGTGTAACCATACAGGCGGCTTCCACAAATTTCGTCGTTGGCAAAAAAGCCCGTCAGCGGAAAATCACCCAATGTATCGTGGATCATGCGCGCCTCGCCGCCGACAGCCCCGAACATCTGCGGCGTACGCGCCACGCACGACACATATATTTGGTGCTCGCTGAAGGGTCCACCAACACCGACATCGCAGGCTTGCGTTGGTATTCGGGCCCTGCGGCAAAAATGCCAAAGCCTGCGCAACCCGTCCAATGATGCACGGTCAGGCGTTGTTGTAAGGTCGCGGCCATATCCCCCAAATGGGTCGCCCAAACCTCGGTCACATAGATCAAGCCGACGGCACCTTTGGCGTTTTGCGCGGCTAATGTATCCCCGCACGCCGCCAGCGTCTGACGCCAAGCCTCACCCGCCGCATGGGCGTGCGCAAACGTTGCCATCCCCGTTTTGAGGGCGGGCGCACTCACGGCCGCGAAGCGGGTTGAGATTTGAGCATTGATTTGCGGCGGGCTTGAACCTGCTCGATCAAGGTCACCATATAAGGCGTTATTTTCTCGACCATCACTGCCACACCCTTGGGATTCGGATGAATACGGTCTGCCTGATTCAGCGACGGAATCGACGCCACGCCGTCCAGCAAGAACGGGTAGAATACCGCGTCATTCATTTTAGCAATGTTTGCAAAAGACGCGTTGAAGCGGTCCGCATAATCACGCCCCAGATTGGGCGGGGCCAACATGCCCGCCACCAACACGGGCATTCCATCGCGCCGGATTCGCTCGACAATGCCTTTCATACTTTTTTCTGTCACGGCTGGGTCGACGGCGCGCAAGCCATCGTTGCCACCCAAGGCCACCATCACCGCATCGGGCTTTTCAGCCAGCGACCACTCGATGCGGTTCAACCCGCCCGTGGTGGTGTCGCCGGACATGCCCGCTTGAATTAGCGCGACGTTATGGCCCTTGGCTTTCAGCGCGCGTTCCAATTGCGAAGGGAACGAATCGGCCAGATCATCCAGGCCATAGCCCGCTGTCAAACTGTCACCAAAGGCCAGGATCCGGATCGGGGGCGACTGATCTGCGGCACTGGCCGGGCCGTAAAAAAAAAGAGTCAGAGCGATAAATGTAACAAACAGTTTCAGAGGCTGCACCGCAACGTGGATGCGCCCTGCAAAATCGGCCCGCAGGTGTTTCAGTTGCCTCAGTCGCGACGCGTTCTGGGCTAACAAAGCGAATATCCTCATGTTATGAAAAGTGCCGCCGACGTCATGATAAAACAGAACGTAACACCCATGCATTCAATCGCAACTTCGTCCGCTATTGTGCCTTCCGTTTTATTGGAAGGCGTCCACCTGACATTGGACGGGCCGGCCGGGCCGGTCAATATTTTGCGTGGGGTCGACCTGACCGTGCCGCAAGGTTTAGCACTGGGCGTCGTAGGCCCTTCGGGCTCGGGCAAAACCACCATGCTGATGATTATTGCGGGCCTTGAGCGCGTAAGCGCGGGCAAAGTCCACATTGCGGGAACCGATTACAGTGCCTTGGACGAAGACGGGCTAGCCTTATTTCGGCGCGATAATGTCGGCATTGTGTTTCAGCAGTTTCACCTGATTCCCACCATGACGGCGCTGGAAAATGTGGCCGTTCCCTTAGAATTTGCCGGTCGCAAGGATGCCTTTGATCGCGCCGAGGCCCAACTGAAACGTGTCGGCCTGGGCCATCGCATGGAGCATTACCCGGGGCAATTATCGGGCGGCGAACAACAGCGCGTCGCACTTGCCAGGGCTTTTGCGGTCGAGCCTAAAATTCTGCTGGCCGATGAGCCCACCGGAAATCTTGATGGCGGCACGGGCCAACAGATCATCGAGCTGTTGTTCGAACTGCACGATCACCACAACACAACGCTGGTCTTGATCACGCACGACCTGAAGCTGGCCGGGCGTTGCGACCGCGTGGCGCGCATCAATGACGGCTTGATCGTCGGCGAAGGCCTGACGAAAGCTGCGGGGTAAAATCATGGCGGGTATGTTCGACGGATCAATTGCGATTCGTTTTGCACTTCGCGAACTGCGCGGGGGCATTAAGGGCTTTCGTATTTTCCTCGCCTGCTTAGCAATCGGCGTTGCGGCCATCGCGGGCGCGGGCTCGCTGAACGATTCGGTCAAAGCTGGCATCGCTGCGGACGCGCAACCACTTCTCGGCGGTGATCTTCAAGCGCGCATGAGCGAGCGGCCCGTCAACGCCGAAGAAATGTCGGCGATGACATTGGCCGGTGACGTGAGCGCCCAAATTCAACTGCGGTCCATGGCACGCGTTGATGATGAGACCGGCGCGGTGCGTCAACGGGCCTTGATTGAGCTCAAAAGCGTCGACGAAGCTTATCCACTTTATGGCGCGTTGCAAACCGAACCCGCCCTGCCGCTCGCGCGCATCCTTGAGCAATCGAACGGCCTATGGGGGGGGGCGATTGATACATCACTGGCCAATCGCATGGCCGTCAAAGTTGGCGATGTGATCAAAGTTGGCGAGGCGTCGCTGCAAGTGCGCGCACTGATTATCAAAGAGCCAGACCGGGTTGTGACATTTGCCACCGCTGGGCCGCGCGTGATGATTGCCACAGCTGCCATTCAAGACACCCAGTTAGTGCAACAAGGCAGCATGGTGTCTTACGTCTATAACATTCGTGTCGACAAGGGCGGCAGCGCTGATCAATTGCGCGCGCGACTGACCAAAGATTTTGCCGACACGGGCTGGCGTTTGCGCGGAATCAACCAGGCAGCCCAAGGCGTGGAAGCGTTTTTGGATAACGTGACGTTATTTTTGACGCTGGTGGGCATGACCGCATTGCTGACCGGTGGCATTGGTGTGGCCAATGCAGTGCGCGCGTATATGGCAGGTCGCATCAACACCATTGCAACGCTGAAATGCTTGGGCGCGCCTGCCGAAACAATTTTTCGCATTTACGTGGTTCAAATCACGTTGCTGTCGGCGCTGGGCATTGGCTTAGGCTTGATTCTGGGGGCCATCATTCCTGTGGCCGCAGGACAAGCGCTTGAAGGCCTTTTGCCTGTCAATGCACAGTTTGGTGTGTATCCTGGCTCGTTGTTCAAAGCGTTGGTTTTTGGAGTGCTGACGGCTGCTGTGTTTGCCTTGTGGCCCTTGGCACGCGCGCGCGACATTCCGCCCGTGGCCCTGTTTCGCAACTTGTTGGCCCCCACACGCGCTTGGCCCCGGCGGCGATATATGATCGCCATGGCGCTGCTGGCGTTGTCGCTGGCGGGATATACCATCGGTACTGCCGAGCAACCGAAGTATGCCGCCTTCTTTGTTGGCGGGACAGCGGTAGCGTTGATCCTGTTTACCTTCGCAGCCAATGGCGTGATGGCGCTGGCGCGCAAACTCAGCGCAGGGCGTGGCGGCGCGGTGGCTGGAAAGCCAACACTCAGACTTGCGTTGTCGAACCTTTATCGGCCGGGCGCACCAACCACATCGGTCGTGCTGTCGCTGGGCTTAGGATTGTCAGTTTTAGTGTCGATTGCGCTCGTTCAAAGCAATTTGAACACGCGGTTGAATGAGGGCTTGCCGCAAGATGCGCCGAGCATGTTCTTCATCGACATCCAAAGCGGCCAAGTTGAAGAATTTGAGAAAATCGTCAAGGCCGTACCAGGCACCAATAAAGTCACCAGCGCGTCGATGATTCGCGGACGCATTTCAAAAATTAAAGACGTCGCTATTGAGAAGGCCGATGTTCACCCCGATAGTCGCTGGGCGGTGCGTGGCGAACGCGGTGTGTCGCAGGCAGCAACCCTGCCCGACAACGCGAAGTTGGTGAGGGGTGAGTGGTGGCCGGCTGATTATAGCGGTGAGAATTTAGTGTCGATTGATGATCGTGTCGCAGACGGCATGAATTTGAAAATTGGTGACACCATCAGCCTGAATATCTTAGGCCGCGAGATTGCGGCCAAAGTTGCCAACACACGCGATGTGCGTTGGCAATCAGGCACCATGAATTTCACGCTCATCTATTCGCCGCAAGCTCTGGCTGGCGCACCGGGTATGTATATTTCCACCGTCAACTCTGAGCCTGGCGTGGAAAACAAAATTGAGACCGCCGTGCTTGAGGCCATGCCGAATGTGACGGTGATTCAAGTTCGCGATGCTGTGCAAATGTTAAAGGATGTTTTGGGAACCTTGAGTGTGGCCGTGCGCATGACGGCAGCCGTCGCACTCTTTGCAGGGGCCTTGGTGCTGGCAGGTGCCATTGCTGCCGGACATTCGCGTCGGATTTATGAATCCGTGGTGCTGAAGGTTTTGGGGGCAACTCGTGGCAATGTGTTGAGTGCGTTTGTGTTCGAATATTGTCTGTTGGGCTTGGCCACTGGTGCCATTGCTGTGGGCGTGGGTGCGCTGGCCTCGTGGGCGGTGGTGGTTCACATCATGAAGCTGGAATGGGATATGGGGTACGGACTGGCCGTGGGTGTGGTGGGTGTTTGCATTCTCGTGACCCTGCTGGCTGGCTTTGCCGGGACGTGGCGGGCGTTAGGCATTAAAGCAGCCCCCCTTCTGCGAAATGAATGATGTACTAAGCCATTTATTTTTAATGGTTATACACCTCGCCCAAGATGACATTCATGTGATCTGGCCGATTTCGATTGAAGTCGCCCCACACCAGCCCAATATGGGTGACAGTCCGGCAAGATCGCCGTGACCCAAGCGTTTGTTTGAAAAGCAAAGAGGTTACATATGGCTGATACAGATCGTAAAGCGTTTGGTCAGGCTGATCGCGGCATCTGGGGACAAACCGCAGCGGCAGACATCGACGTCGGCCTGCGCAAGCACATGCTGCAGATCTACAACTACATGGCCTCGGGCCTGCTGCTCAGCGGCATTGTCGCCATTGTCGTGGCCAACACCGGCTTGCAAGATGTGTTCTTCCAAACTGCGGCCAACGGCCGTGTGGGCTACACCGGCATGGGCTTCGTGGCGATGTTCGCCCCCATTGGCATTATCCTGGCCATGAGCTTTGGCGGGGCGCGGATGAGCACCGGCATGTTGCAGGGTTTATACTGGGGCCTGGTCGGCACCATGGGCATAGGCTTTGCCGTGCTGCTGAAGGTTTATACCGGCGTGTCGGTGACCCGCGTGTTCTTCATTACATCGGCGGCCTTTGGCGCACTCAGTCTTTACGGCTATACCACCAAGAAAAGCCTGTCGGGCTTTGGCACGTTCTTGTTCATGGGCCTGATCGGCATCGTCATCGCAGGCGTTGTGAACATCTTCATGCAAAGCTCGATGATGCAATTCGTCATCTCGTGCGTTGGCCTCTTGGTGTTCTCGGGGCTCATCGCCTATGACACACAACGCCTGAAGAACGAGTACCTTGAGGTGCAAGGCACGAACATGGAAGATCGCTCGGCGATTATGGGCGCGGTCTCGCTCTACCTCAATTTCGTCAACTTGTTCCAAATTTTGCTGTCGTTACTGGGCGACCGGAAATAACAGCAAAGGTCTTTCAGACCGAATGCAAAACCCCGGATCTTACGATCCGGGGTTTTTGTTTATGCAGGCATTGTCACATTGACAGCAGCCCTGCGACCAGACTGACCATCCGTTAGCCAAGCTGATGACCGCAATCAGCCATCCCGGCTACCACCCCAGCCTGAGGCCACCCACCGCCTAGCGTAATTAAAAAAAACCCGACGCGACATGCATGGTTGGGGACCCCGCATTGAGCATACCCCCTGCCGTTTTCGGGGGGATGGGGTCGGAAAGTGGCGCTAACGGCCTAAGGCCAGACTGACAGAACTGAAAAAAGGGGTTATGGCGGTTTTGTCAGTTGGGGGATAGCGATTGTTAATGGCGATGCTGAATAAAGCAGAATGGATTAGCAATGCGGGATGCCCGCCTTGCTCCCTGCCGTGGTTGCCAAATGATTCTTCGCCACTCTGGGCGAAAGTCAATTGTTCAATAAGTCATTGATTTTGAATGGTGCCGACGCGCGGAATCGAACCGCGGACCTACTGATTACGAATCAGTTGCTCTACCCCTGAGCTACGTCGGCACGCGCCTGAAGAAGGATCGCACCTTTTGAAAAAGGTGCCGGAAAATAGGCGCATCGGGCCCAAAGCGCAAGCCAATCAAGACCCTGGCATAGTCCTTAAAACCTGAGCGATTCCGTGAGCTTGGTGTGGTTGGGGCCGCGCATGATTTGAGTTAAGGTCCCTCTATGACGAAAGCCCCAGGTTTCGCGAGCGACGCGACAGAGCGCATCTGCGCCGACATTGTGATTGTCGGCGGTGGTCTGGTGGGCGGTTCGCTGGCGTTGGGCCTGGCCCGGCACGGGGTGAAAACTACCCTGGTGGATCGCCTGGCACCCAGCCAAGGCATCGGCCCCGATTTTGATGGGCGAGCCTCGGCCATTTCAGCTTCAGGGCAAAAGCTGCTGGACGCGATTGGTCTGTGGCCGCATTTAGCCGCGCGGGCCGAACCGATTTTAGACATCCGAGTTTCAGACGGCCCCTCGTTGCTGTTCCTGCATTACGATCATCGCGACCTGGGCGAAGGCCCCTTGGGCTATATGGTCGAAAACCGACATTTGCGTGAAGCCATTGCCGCGGAAATTACTGCACAACCCGCGTTGATTGATGTAATCGCGCCTGTTGCTGTGAGTGGCTTGACGCAAACCGCCGACAGCGCCACCGTGCAATTCAAAGATGGCGGCGAGATAGATGCAAAATTGGTGATCGCGGCAGAAGGCAAAAATTCTAGCTTGCGTGAGGCCGCAGGCGTGAACGTGACCGGCTGGAGTTACCCGCAAACTGCGATTGTCGCCACCATCGGTCACGCAACGTCGCACCAGGGCATAGCCCATGAGCGGTTTTTACCAGCAGGGCCCTTTGCGATTTTGCCGCTGTACGGCGGGCATCGCTCGTCACTGGTATGGACCGAAGCCGCCGGGCGCGCGGCTGATTATTTAGCCTTGCCCGACGATCGCTTTGTGGCCGAGATCAATGAACGCGTGGGCGGTTTTTTGGGTGAACTCAGCCTGATCGGCCCGCGCTTGAGTTACCCGTTGGGTTTGCAATTTGCATCAGGCTACGTGAAAGCGCGATTGGTGCTTATTGGCGATAGTGCGCACGCCATTCACCCCATTGCCGGGCAAGGTTTGAATTTAGGGTTGCGTGACGTTGCGGCGCTGATTGAAATTTTGGTCGACAACGCGCAATTAGGCTTAGACCCCGCGCACCCCACAGGGCTTGATCGGTTTGAACGCTGGCGGCGCGCAGATAATTTGCTGATGGGCGGCGTGACCGACATCCTCAATCGCGTGTTCTCGAACGACATTGCGCCCATTCGGATAGCGCGCGACATGGGATTGGGAATCGTTAATCGAATTCCGCCGCTGAAACTCTTCTTCATGCGTCACGCCATGGGCACGGTCGGCGACTTGCCGAAACTTATGCGCGGTGTAGGACTTTAGGAGCATTTTCTCGACAAGTGGAGACCGGTTGGCGTGGAAAAATGCGACCAACAAAAAGGTTAAGGCTCGCGCTTCAGACCACGCACCTTTAAACCATCGAGATACGAGGCCCAGCGCTCGGCGTAATCGCGCCCCAGCTCGTACAAGTAGCGCCACGAATAAAGACCGGTGTCGTGCAGGTCATCAAAGATAATACGGATGGCATAATTTCCCACCGGCTCGATATTCATAATCCCCACATGCATGCGCCCCGGCACAAATATTCTTTCAGCGGGGTTATGCCCTTGCACTTCAGCTGAGGGGCTTTCAACGCGCAAGTATTCCGCCGGCAAATCAAATTGGCGGTCGTTATCAAACGCAACGCATAGTGATTTTGTGGCAGGGTCGTAATCAATCGACGACGGCCAGGGCTCGGGCAAGGCCATTGATTTTATGCGTCGAGCTTGCGGGCTTCATCCACCAACATAATCGGAATGCCGTCGCGCACCGGATAGGCCAGCCCCGCTTGCTTACTGACCAGCTCTTGTTTTTCGCGGTCATAATTAAGCGGGCCCTTGGTTAAAGGGCACACCAGAATTTCCAGAAGCTTGGGGTCGATGTCGCTGGCGGTGGGCATGATATTTTCAACTTATTGTGTGTGGTCTTGTTTACTGGCGGGGGCCGTCGGGTTTTCCGCTGGCATCGAAAACGCCCATGCGCAACAGCGCTGTGAGTGTTTCAGCTCGGTGTTGCAGCGTGGGGCTTTCGAGCAGTGCTTGTTTTTCGCGCGGATCGAACGGGCAGATCATACACAGGGAAGTGATCAGCGTCGCGTCGGATAGTTTTTTGATAACATCGAGATTCACATTCATGCCCTGCGCATCAAGATAAGGCTTCAGCACCTCGATTAAGGCGTCGTGATCCATCACGATTTTCGGTAGTGCTTCCATATCGGTTTTGAATTCGTCATAGATCGGCTTCACCCGCCGATAGCCATTGCAGCCCTCGATCTCCTGGACGACGCGAAAGCGGATCAGGCCCTTGAGGGCGATGAGAATGCGCCCGTCATCGGTTTCCTCAAATGATGCAATGCGCCCCGCACAGCCGACAGAATAAATCGGTGGCTCGGTCTTCAGTTTGATGATGTTGCTATCAGAGCCCGCCTGCTCGGCCGTCAGCCGCGCGCGATTGAGTTTGGTTTGGTCGGGCTGGATCATGCCGAATATACGCTGCGACTTCAGCGCATCGAGCGCCAAGTTCAGATAGCGCGGCTCAAAAATATTGAGAGGCAGCCGACCGCCTGGCAAAACCAACGCACCCGACAACGGAAAGACGGCTAGTTCATCTGGCAAGTCTTTAAAGTTGGTTTGAACGGGGCTACGCATTGTGGGGTGAATCTTACCTCAAGAAAAGAGAATCGCCGAGAGCCGCTTGCGGCCTTGGACTGTTAAAGGGTCGATCGGGCCAAAGGCTTGGAAAAATTTCACCAGCTGTTTTCGTGCCGCTTCTTCGTTCCATTTACGATCGGCACGAATCATCTCGAGCAAATCGTTCATCGCGCCTTCTTTATCGTCGGCCCCAAACCGCGCCATGGCAAGGTCAAGCCGGGCTTGCATGTCTTTGGGGTTGGCCGCGACTTTGGCTTCGAGTTCTTGGGTCGCGCCGCTGGCCCCTTGGCTTTGATCTTTGAGTTCGAGTGCTGTGCGCACGCTGGCAATGTCGGCATCTTTCAACATCGCTTCGGGCAGCTTCGCCAGAACATCGCGCGCCACGTCGAGTTGACCCAGCACCATATAGCACTTCAGCGCACCACCCAAGGCTTTCACGTGGGCGGGGTCTTGGCTCAAAATTTCCTGATAAATTTCCAGCGCGACTTCCGGCTGATTTTGCTTGATGAACTCTGCGGCTTCTTCAAGCGCGTCATCAATCGGGTTGCCGCCACGCCCGGTGAGCTTCTCGATGAATTGCTTCACTTGGCTTTCAGGTATCGCGCCCATAAACCCATCGACAGACTTGCCGTCTTTGAACGCATAAACCGCAGGGATGGATTGCACACGAAATTGCACAGCCAGAGGCTGGTTCTCGTCAACGTTGACCTTTACCAACTTCACTTTGCCGGCGTACTGCTTCACCAACTTTTCGATGACCGGCGTGAGTTGCTTGCACGGGCCGCACCACGGCGCCCAGAAATCGACAATCACCGGAACAGTTTTTGAGGCCTCAATGACGTCGGCCACGAAGCTCGCCGTACCCGCATCTTTAATCAAATCTTCGGCAGCCACGGCGGCTGTCGGCACATCGCCGGATTGTCCCACTAACATCGACCAATCATCCTTCAACCATCGAAACCTGATGGTGATTAAATGTGATGGAATCGCTTGGAAGGCAAGGGCTTGGGCCCAATTGAGGGCGGGGTTGAGGGCCTGGCTGCGCCCTTGCAATGCAAGTCTAAATGGCTATAGTCCGGCCCTCTTTTCAGGGCCTCCCAAGGCTTTGACGCGCTGGAGCGCGGGCGTAGCTCAGGGGTAGAGCACGACCTTGCCAAGGTCGGGGTCGAGGGTTCGAATCCCTTCGCCCGCTCCAAATTCTTCAATAAAATCAATATGATAATCTGCGGCGGGAACGGTTCATGCTTGAACCGGGTTTCCCCGTGCGTCTACGCTCTCAAAAAACCCCCCAATTGATATAACGTGTCGCCTGCAGTGTGGTGGTGTTAGCCTGATTTCTGCGATCCATAGACACAGCGAGAGAAGGGGGAGAGCGCCATGATCGGACGTCGTTCGGCACTGGGGGGCCTTGGCATGGGTGTGGTGGGGGGCATGACCGCAGCCACTCTGGCGGCAGGGACATCGGCGGCCAATGCTGCGACGATTTCAACCTGGCCGATGTTACCCAAGCCGATATTAGGCCCGCGCATCAACTTCCCCCAAGCAGACAAGATTATGACGCAGTTGGGGCTGGATGCGATTGTGGTTGGCGGGGGTGTCAATTTATATCACGCGACGGGGTTAGATTTAACCGCGCCGCGCATGGGGCACACACCGGGCGTCTACGCGGTGATCACGCGCAACGACAAACAACGGCTGTCGCTGATCGCACCAGCATTTTTATATTATTACACCATCGCGATTGATCATCGGGATCAAGGCTACCCTGCGTATGTATATACCGCGCCTGAGGCGGGCGAGAGTTTGAGCAAGGGAACCGTCGAGCCGGTGGCAGCAAAGTTATCAAAATTCAACGACCGCGGCGAAGCCAAGCTGGATTTTATTGAATCATCACGCGCGCAGATTGTTGAAAAAACCATGGCCAAGCAGCCGCCTTCGGCCAGCATGGTGTTTGCCTTACGCAAAGCGCTAAAGGATGCAGGCGTAGCAAAAGGCCGCATCGCCGTTGATTTACCACCCGTCCACCAAACAACAGCAGAGGCCGCCCCCGAGGCCACGATTGTCAATGCCGACGATGCGCTGCGCAAAATCAGACCTGTGAAATCTGCGGTGGAAATTGAACTGATGCGTCAAGCCGCGCACAACAATGCCGAAGCTGTGAAGGAAGCCGTGCGCACCATGCGTGCGGGCGCTGATGTGCGTGAGTTGCGTGCAAGCTATTTTGCCGCCGTGGCCATGCGCGGCATGCGCGGGGTGTTCATGGTGATTGATCGCGTGAGTTCGCCAGCTTATGAGGCCAAATTCCGCGAAGGCCAATGCTTCTCGGTAGACTGTGTGAGTGAGTATGCGGGCTATCACGGCGATTATGCGCGCGCCGTGTTCGTCGGCGAGCCCCCGGCATCGATGAAAAAAGTAACGGCAGCGACGGGCAAGGCCTGGGACATCGTGCGCGAATCGATCAAACCCGGCGTGACCTTTTCGGAGGTGCAAGCCAAGGGGCGCGCAGCGTTGAAAGCCATGGGTGCTGACTACAATATCTCTTTCACGCCCCACAGCGTGGGCCTGTATCACGCCGACCATGTGGGTGATTCGGGGTTACCGCCGCCCGCCGACATGACGCTGGAACCAGGAATGATACTCAGTGTGGATTGCCCGCTGCTGGAGGCCGGTGCGGGTGGTTCGTCGCATTTGGAGGACCTGACGTTGATTACCAAAGACGGCTTTGAGTCGCTCAACGACATTGGCGATAAGATCATCATGGTCTGAGGGGGGGCCCGCGCTTTGTTGCGCCGCAACATATCAGCGAGAATTCATTGTCTCATTCTGCCCGACACTCTGACTATGTTAGAGTTTGCGAATTACGCGCAGCGGTGGCACGGTTGCCCGCTTGGTATTGCGCAATGGCTTGGTCAAAAGAAGGTAAGGCCAAAATACTAGCCCCTACGGTGTCGCAACGTCGGCAGTATCGGCGAACTGCAATTGATACAGGCGGCGATACAGCCCGCCGCGCGCCATCAGCTCGTGGTGACTGCCGTGATCAATCACGCAGCCTTTATCCATGACACAAATTTGATCGGCCCGCGCAATGGTGGACAAGCGGTGTGCGATGACAATGGTCGTCCGCCCTTGCATGAGGCGGTCCAGCGCCGCTTGCACCACGCGCTCGGTCTCGGTGTCGAGCGCACTGGTGGCTTCATCGAGCAGCAAAATCGGTGCGTCTTTGAGAAGCGCTCGCGCAATGGCTATGCGTTGCCTTTGGCCGCCGGATAATGTTTGCCCGCGTTCGCCAACCACGGTGTCGTAGGCTTGCGGTAGGACCGCAATAAAGTCATGAGCGCCGGCGGCTGTGGCGGCGGCGATAATCGCTGCCTCGTCGGCATCGGGGCGACCATAGGCGATATTGGCGCGCACGCTATCATCAAACAGCACGACATCCTGGCCGACGAAGGCAATGGCGGAGCGCAGCGATGCGAGCGAAACGTCAGCGATGTTTTGCCCATCAATGACCACACGCCCTTGCGTGGGCTCATAAAAGCGCAGGAGCAAATTGAACACCGTGCTTTTGCCCGCACCCGACGGGCCCACAAGTGCTGTGGTTTTGCCGGGCGCTGCGTTGAGCACCAATCCGCTGAGTGCCGACACGCCCTCGCCGTAGGAGAAAGAAACGTTGTCGATGCTCACAGCTCCATCACGTGGTACCAATTGTTTTGCATCAGCGCGATCAGTCACACCGGCGCGTTGATCGAGCACAGCATAAAGTCGCTCGGCCCCCGCAAGACCTTCATTCACGGAGGCGTTGGCGTTCGCTAAGGCCTTCATGGGCCGGTACGCCATCAACAACGCCGTGATGAACGAGAAGAAGGCGCCTGCGGTTGTCACGCCGCCGATCACGCGCCAGCCGCCATAAACGATCACAATCGTCACGGCCACGCCGCCTAAGGTTTCCATCAACGGGGTGGCAATGGCTTTGATGCGCTCGGCCCCAATAATGAGGTCGCGAATTTTGATGGTGAGCGTTTTGATGCGCGCGTTCTCGTAACTCTCAAGGCCATAGGCTTTGATCACACGGATGCCCGTGAAGCTTTGTTCCGCCAACGTCATGAAGGCGCCGGTTTGAGCTTGGGTGTTGGCGGTCACCCGGCGCAAGCGTCGCCCCAAACCCGTCACCAGAATGACCGACGGCGGAAACACAACGAAAGCAATGGTGGCCAAAATCCAATCTTGAGCGAACATCACACCAACAAGGAAGATGACCGACAGCACTTCACGGCCCAAGCCCGTGAGCGCCGTCGATACAGCCTGTCGCATCGAATTGATGTCTGTGGTCAAACGAGAGATCAGCGCGCCGGTTTTATTGACGGCGAAAAACGCCAGATCCATGGCCAGAACATGGGCGAACAATCGGTTTTGAAGATCTGTTAAAATCGTCTGGCCGACGCGGTTCATGATGATGGTTTGGCCGTAAGCAGCCACGCCCTTGACGGCAAAGCAGGCAAACACCGCCCCGCCCACCAGCCACAGCAAATCAGCACGACGTTCAACGAAAACTTTGTCGACCACCGGGTTCATCAGCCAAGCCAAGGCAGCGGTCGAGACGGCCACCATCAACATGCAAACGCCAGCCAGCAAAAAATCGCCCAAATAGGGTAAAATCGAATCACGCGCGAGCCTAGACCACACGTTGGTTGCCTTGGGCTGATCGGAAATTGTGGTCATCTTGTATCCGCCGTCATGGGCCGAGATAACCCCGGGCAGCCGCAGGCGTCTAGGCTTGTTTTTAGGCTTGTGCCTTTTCAAGACCTCCCTGCCCGAGTAGTTTCACCCCGGTCAGAGACCAGACACGCACAATAAACAATAAGAGCGACCAAAGAACCAAGATAATGGCCGAGACAGCCCACCAAAGCCTGCCCAGCACAAAACCCATTCCCTTCATCGACCTGCAGGCGCAGCGCGCCCGCATTGGTACGCGCATTGATGCCGCCATCGCCAAGGTTCTGGCGCATGGCGGGTTTATCATGGGCCCGGAAGTCATGGAGTTAGAGCGCCGTTTGGCAAAGCACAGTGGCGCAAAATTCGTGCTGAGTTGCTCCAGCGGAACCGACGCCCTGGTGATCCCACTGATGGCCAAGGGCGTGGGGCATGGTGACGCAGTGTTCGTGCCCTCGTTCACGTTCACAGCCACGGCCGAAGTTGTTGCTCTCGCAGGGGCAACACCGATTTTTATCGATGTCCACCCTGATACCTTCAATCTTGATCCCGCGAGTTTGGCCCGCGGCATCCTCACAGCCCGACGCTTAGGCTTAAAACCGCGCGCTGTGATTCCCGTCGACCTGTTTGGGCAACCTGCCGATATGGACAAGATTAATGCCCTGTGTGCCAAAGAAGGCATTTGGGTTTTGGCCGACGCCGCGCAAAGCTACGGCGCGCGTTATAAAAACATACGCGTAGGTGCGTTGGCTGAGGTGACGGCCACCAGTTTTTACCCCTCAAAGCCTTTGGGGGCCTATGGCGATGGCGGAGCCGTTTTCACCGACGATGAAGACCTGTACCACCGCATGACGCACATTCGCGTTCATGGCCAAGGCAAGAACCGCAACGAAAATGTGTGCGTCGGCCTAACGGCGCGCTTAGACACCATTCAAGCGGCGGTCTTGCTTGAGAAATTGGAC
This sequence comes from Rhodospirillaceae bacterium, assembly GCA_002737725.1. Classification (GTDB taxonomy): domain Bacteria; phylum Pseudomonadota; class Alphaproteobacteria; order Rhodospirillales; family Rhodospirillaceae. The sequence goes on along the minus strand of NSIP01000001.1, from coordinate 236,729 downwards.
ATCTTCGACGATGAATGTGCCGCGCGCCAGCGTATCGCCGAGCGCTATCACCAGCGTCTGGGCGGTGCCGTCATAACCCCAAAAGTTCGTACTGACAGGTCTTCGGTGTGGGCGCAGTACACCATTAAATCTAAGGTGCGCGATAAAATTGTGTCGTTGCTGGGAGCTGAAAAAATCCCGACATCAGTCTTTTATCCGAAGCCGATTCACGTTCAACCCGCATATCGCGCCTTCCCGCAAGCCGAGGGTGGCCTACCCGTGACCGAGGCCTTGTCGCGCGAAGTCGTCAGCCTCCCCATGCATCCCTATCTGAGCGAAGCCGACCAGGATCGTATCGTTGCTGCCGTCCAGCGCGCCGCAAGCTAACCAACGCTGATGACATCGCGCCCAAACGATTTACGAACAGCCGTGGTGGGATTGGGACCCATGGGAATGCGCCATGTGTGCGCGGCGGCTGATATGGCAGATTCAAAGCTGGTCGCTGTGGTGGATGTCGATCAGGCAAGAGCTAACGAAATCGCTAAACAATTTAACTGTCAGGCTTTTTATGATGCGGCCGATTTAATCGGCCATGTAGATGCGGCCACCATCGCCACGCCGCCGGCATTTCATGCCGCTGCCGCGGTGACGCTTCTAAGCGCAGGTATTTCATGTTTGATTGAGAAGCCATTGGCGATGACCGAAGGTGATTGCGTAGCCATCATTCAGGCCGCTGAAAAAACCAATGCGGTTGTTGCCGTCGGTCAGATCGAGCGTTTTAATCCAGCGACCGAAGTCCTTTTTGCTGTGGGCATAAAAAACAACCATATTCGCTGCATCAACGTTCAACGCCTCAGCCCCGCAGGCGGGCGACAGGTTGCCGTGGATGTTGTGTCTGACATGATGATTCACGATTTGGAAATTGTGCTGGCCTTGAAACAATCAGACGTCGTGGCCATCACCGCCGAGGGCGTGCTTGATAATTGGGCCAAAGCTGAGCTGACTTTTGCTGATGGTACTTCGGCGCAACTGAATGCCAATCGCAAGGCCGATACGCGCATCAGGGGTTTAGCGTTGCAAACCACGCACGGCGCGTATCACCTCGACTTTATCGGTCGCACCGTGACGCACAAAACGCACGACATCACCCAATCTTTGGCTGTGGGCGAACACGATGCGCTTCGCGCCGAGATCGCGGATTTTTTAGACGCCGTTCGCACCAGAACACCCCCCCGAGTTACCGCTCAGGATGCCCTGCGGGCTATGCGTGTTGCCTGGAAAATCATTGAGGCCATTTAATGAAACCCGAGCAGCGCAGCGTTCTAGGCTGGTGTCTGTTCGACTTCGCCAACTCGGCCTATGTCACTGTTATTGTCACGTTTGTTTTTGCCACCTACTTCACCCAAGGCGTTGCACCCACGCCCGAGCAGGGCACGGCGTGGTGGGGCACAGCGCAGGGGATATCGGCCCTGCTGATTGCGCTGATTAGCCCTGTCGTGGGCGCCATCGCCGACCATGCAGGGCGGCGCAAAGTTTGGGTATTTTGGTGCTCGATATTGACGGTGATCACCACCGCATTCTTGTGGTTTGCAGAACCCAACAGCTCGCACATTGCGCTGATCTTAGCGGCTGTGGTGATCGCCAACATTGGCTTCGAAGTGGGGCAGGTTTTTTATAACGCGTTGCTGCCCTCGGTGGCACCCAGCGAAAAATTAGGGCGCATTTCCGGCTGGGCGTCGGGCTGCGGTTACGGCGGCGGGTTGCTCTGTTTATTGCTGTGCTTGTTGCTGTTCATTCGGGCTGACCCCGCACCCTTTGGCTTAGATAAAGCAGCCAGCGCGCATGTCCGCGCCACGGTTTTAGTCGTGGCCATTTGGTTTAGTGTATTTTCCCTACCGTTTTTCTTTTGGGTCAAAGACGACGCAGCGCAAACCCAGCCCATTGGTCTTGCGATCAAAAGCGGCTTGATTCAATTACGCGAGACGCTAGGTAAAATTCGCCAATACCCGAACATCGTACGCTTTTTGATCGCACGCATGCTTTACAACGATGGGGTCACGACCATTTTTGCCTTTGGCGGTATCTTTGCCGCTGGCACCTTTGGCATGACGGTGGCCGAGGTCATCCAGCTTGGAATCGCTTTAAATGTGACGGCAGGGATTGGGGCTGCGGTTTTTGGTTGGATCGATGACAAGTTTGGATCGAAGCGCACCATTTCCATCAGCGTCTTGGCCGTCATAGTGTTCGGCGCGTTGACCTTAAGCGCGCCCGACAAAACCTGGTTTTGGATTTGGGCGCTGACCGTGAGTACCTTCTTTGGGCCGGTGCAAGCCGCAAGCCGCACCATGATGGCGCGACTCTCGCCGCTCGAGATTCGCACGGAAATGTTTGGGCTGTTTGCCCTGACCGGCAAAGCCATTGCGTTTGGTGGACCGCTGGCCGTGGGTTGGATGACGGCTGTCAGCGGCAGCCAGCGTTGGGGCCTGGCCACAGTGCTGGTATTTTTAGCGGGGGGCTTGTGGGTGCTGCGCGGCGTGAAAGAGCCGTGAGCATTTTCCCGAGACGTGGCCTTCCACTTGGCGTGGAAAAATGCAACCAAGAAGAATCAATGCCGGAAGTGCCGCATACCCGTGAGCACCATCGCTAAGCCTTTTTCGTCAGCAGCCTTAATCACATCATCATCACGAATTGAGCCGCCGGGCTGAATCACCGCCACGGCACCGGCCTCAGCCGTCACCAACAGGCCATCAGCGAAGGGGAAGAAGGCATCGGAGGCGACGACCGAACCGACCGTCAGTGCCTCGGTGAGGCCCGCAGCCTGGGCGGCTTCTTTCGATTTCAAATGCGCGATACGTGCCGAATCCACGCGGCTCATTTGGCCTGCGCCAATGCCCACCGTCGCGCCGTTTTTCACATAGACGATGGCATTGGACTTCACGTGCTTGCAGACGGTAAAGGCGAATAACAAATCAGCGGTTTGTTGATCGCTCGGTTTGACTTTGGTGACCACCTTCAAATCACTCTCGGTGATGTGCCCGCTATCGCGACCCTGCACCAAAAACCCACCGGCGACATTGCGGATGGCGCGACCCTTGGCTTTGAGGTCGGGCATGGCGTCGGCCACCATCAATCGGAGATTTTTTTTCTTGGCAAAGATGCTGATGGCCTCTTCGCTGGCCCCCGGCGCGATCACCACCTCGGTGAACAATTCGCTGATCTTGGCAGCAGTAGGGCCGTCGATGGGACGATTGAGCGCGATGATGCCGCCGAACGCCGATACCGGATCGCACATCAGTGCTTTGGTATAAGCCTCCAAGCACGATGCCCCTAAGGCCACACCGCAGGGGTTGGCGTGCTTGATAATCGCGCAAGCGGGTTGCGAAAATTCTGCCACCAACTCAAACGCGGCGTCAGTGTCGTTAATATTGTTATAGCTGAGTTCTTTGCCTTGCAGTTGTTTGGCGGTGGCAATGCCGGGGCGCTGTTCGGTAGTCAGATACAGCGCTGCACTTTGGTGCGGGTTTTCGCCATACCGAAGTGACTGCTTGATTTTACCGCCAAACGACAAATAACGCGGAAAGTCATCCTTCAGCACATCGGCAAACCACGCGGAGATGGCCGCATCGTAGGCCGCCGTGCGCGCATACGCGCGGGCTGCGAGACGCTTGCGCAGATCATCGCTGACCGCACCTTTGTTGGCCTTTATGTCCTCGATCACAGTTGCGTAGTCTTCGGTGTCCACAACCACCGCCACGCCCGCATGATTTTTAGCCGCACCGCGAATCATGGCGGGGCCGCCGATGTCGATATTCTCGATGCAGGTTTCAAAATCAGTGGTTTTGGCAATCGTCTCTTCGAAGGGATAGAGGTTCACCACCACCAGATCGATGGGAACGATACCGTGATCGGCCATGGCTTTTTCATGCTCGGCGTTCCCGCGAATCCCGAGCAAGCCACCGTGCACCTTGGGGTGCAGCGTTTTCACGCGACCATCGAGCATTTCAGGAAAGCTGGTAAGATCGGCCACTTCTTTCACGGGCAATTTAGCGTTGCGCAAAGCAGCCGCCGTGCCCCCGGTGGAGATCAGCTCCACGCCCAGTCCGTGCAGAAACTCGGCAAAGCCGACAAGGCCGGTTTTATCGGAAACGGAAAACAATGCGCGGCGAACGGCGGGGGCGGGGGCGGGCATCGCGAGACCTCAACGACTGAGCAACGGGGCAAAACCGCGCGCCGTGTAGCATACACCTGAGTCGGGGGGAACCGCCTCGATGAGGTTCGGTTTTGAGATGGCGGGAACCTACGACGACTTCACAATGCTCAAATGTGGCTTGGACTGGGGCGGCTGGCCCCGTCGCATTTCGGGCACCAAGGTCGCAACAATCGCCAGCGCACCCTCTTCGTCGCGCGCACGAGCGGCGCGCTCCAAGGCCGTCAGCTGGGCAGCGATCAGGCCGGCGTCGGCCACGCGCGGGCGGGCCAGCAGAATTCCCTCTTGCCCGGTGGGTAGCGGTGGTTCTTCGCCGTGAAAAAGCTCTTCATAAAGTTTTTCTCCGGGCCGCAGGCCGGTGATTTTAATGTCGATATCGGTGCCCAGGGTTTTGCCAGCCAGCCGGATCATTTGTTTGGCCAGGTCGATGATTTTTACCGGCTGACCCATATCGAGCACATAGATCGCGCCCTGATCGCGCTTGGTCATGCCCAAAGCGCTGGCCTGGAGAATTAATTCAACTGCCTCATGAGGCGTCATGAAGTAGCGTTCGATATCGGTGTGCGTGACCGTGAGCGGGCCGCCGGTTTCGAGCTGATGCTGGAACAATGGCACCACCGAGCCCGCCGAACCCAGCACATTGCCAAATCGTACCGTGATGAAACTGGTGGCCGATTGGCGCAGATCTTCGGCCTGGCAGAAAATCTCGGCAATGCGTTTGGACGCGCCCATGACATTGGCAGGATTCACGGCCTTATCGGTGGAGACCAACACCATCGTCGGTATGCGCGCAGCAACACATGCTTCGGCCACGTTGCGCGCGCCAATCACATTTGTCAGCAAGCCTTCCAACACATTACTTTCTACCAATGGCACGTGTTTCAATGCGGCTGCATGAAACAATAGATCGGGGCGCTCCTTCGCGACAACATCCTTCAGTCGCGCCGCATCGCGCACGTCAGCCAAGATCGTGCTCATGGATTGATTGGCGCGCCATTCGCGGATTTCGCGGTCGATGGTGTAGAGATTGAACTCGCCATTATCGACCAACGCCAAATGCGATGGCCCAATCGCCACAATTTGGCGAACCAACTCTGAGCCAATCGAGCCGCCCGCGCCTGTGACCAAAATTCGTCGACCTCGAATCAAATCGGCCATGGCACCACGATCAAGCGACATCTGTGGACGTCCCAGCACATCATTAATGGCGATAGGGCGGGGTTTCAGGGCGGCGTCGTCATGGTCGCGCAACTCAGCTGGTGGTGGGACGCGCGCCAATCCGCACTGATGCGCTTCAGCGACATCCAGAAACTGCGTCAGCTCGGCCCCCGAGACCTTCGCGCGCACGACCACAATTTTTTCGGGCTTCATGCCCCGGCGGCCAAGTTTCGAGATGATCGTGGACAAGTCTTTGTCGAGGCCCAGCACTTCCACGCCCTGAATCAGTTGTCCGACCCGGCTGGGATTGGCCGTGACAAAACCCAGAATGATATAGGCCGTGGTTCGGCTTTTCTGGACTGTGCGAACGAACTGCTCACCTTCGGGTCCAGCCCCGACCACGAGTATTGGCATGCCATCTTGGGCTTGAGTCCACGCCCCCCCGAATTGACGATCACTGGCCAGACGAAGCAAGAGCCGCGGCCCGGCCAGAAACAGCACCAGGACAAACCACCCAATAATCGGCAGTGAGCGCGGGAAGGTTTCGAGCCGGGTGACGAAGAACAACGCTGGGAGGAAAACGAGTATACTTAAGGTCGCCGAGCGCAGAACGTTCATGGCATCCTTGGTCGAGACATATTCCCAGACATGGCGATAAAGCCCGGTAAAGAGATAAACCACGGCGGCGATTCCTGCGAAAGCTGCGGCCGTTACCAAGACGCCGCGCGCCTCCCACGAGGCGGCATCGACGCCCAGACGAAGCGCATAGGCGGTGATAAACGCCAGATACGCCATGGCCACGTCGTGGCAATAGACAAGCAAATTGCGTGGTTGAAAGAGTATTCTCACGGATTCAATTCTGGTTTCGTTATGCTGGGATGATCATAACCCAGACGGGGTAGGTTTGGCGAATCTCAGGTGTCTTTTTAGGCCTACACAGGTTGAGCAGATTTGATATTCGCCGGGGTTTTCCGCCGCCACAATCCGGTCTAGAACAGTCAACGGACGCCTTTTTATTTTTTCCAGGACTGCAGATTTCCATGGCCGATAAAGTTGCTTTGATCACCGGGGTGACCGGACAAGACGGCGCTTACCTTGCCGAGCTGTTGCTCAAAAAGAGCTATATCGTCCACGGGGTCAAACGTCGCTCCTCCTCGTTCAACACGGGGCGGATTGATCATCTCTATCGCGACAGCCATGAATCGGGTGTGCGGCTGTTTCTGCATTACGGCGATATGACCGATGCCACGAACTTGATCCGGCTTGTCCAAGAAGTGCAGCCTGACGAGATCTACAACTTAGCTGCCCAAAGCCACGTGCAAGTGAGCTTCGAGACGCCCGAATATACGGCCAACTCTGATGCCATAGGCACGCTTCGATTGCTGGAGGCCATGCGCATTCTGGGCCTGAAAGATAAAACGCGGTTTTATCAAGCCTCCACATCTGAGCTGTACGGTAAAGCTCATGAAACGCCGCAAAGCGAGACCACACCCTTCTATCCCCGAAGCCCCTATGCCGCGGCTAAATTGTATGCCTACTGGATCACGGTGAACTACCGCGAGGCTTATGGCTATCACGCCTCGAACGGAATTTTGTTTAATCACGAAAGCCCGATCCGCGGCGAAACGTTCGTGACGCGCAAAATTACCCGCGCGGTAGCATCCATTGAAAAGGGCCTGCAGGATAAAGTCTATCTAGGCAATCTTGATGCGAAGCGCGACTGGGGCCATGCGCGCGATTATGTCGAGGGCATGTGGCGCATCGTGCAACAAAAAAAACCGGATGATTTTGTCTTGGCGACCGGCGAGACCCATACTGTGCGCAAGTTTGTCGAGCTTGCTTTTGCCGAAATTGGCCGCACGATCGAATGGAAAGGCGAGGGCGTGAAGGAAAAGGGCCTCGACAAAAAAACCGGCAAGGTAGTGGTGGCCATCGATCCACGCTATTTCCGCCCGACCGAAGTTGATTTTCTGCTGGGCGACCCCCGCAAAGCCCATCGCATCCTGAAGTGGAAACACAAAACGACGCTGAAAACTTTGGTCAAAGAAATGGTGGCGAGTGATCTTGTCGAAGTGATGTCTGAAGCGGGGCGGTTTGACCGCCACGACTCATAAAGTCTGTTCGTACGATGGCGTTTTCTTTGGCAGGTAAAATAATATGGGTGGCCGGTCACCGTGGGATGGTCGGCGGGGCGATCACAGCGCGCCTCAAAGCCGAGAACTGCACTATCCTGACGGCCACTCATGCTGAACTTGATCTGACGCGTCAAAAAGATGTGGAAGATTGGATGGCTGTAAACAAACCCGACGTCATTGTATTAGCTGCTGCTGTCGTCGGTGGAATTTTAGCCAATGATTCAAGGCCGGTGGATTTTCTCAACGACAATCTTATGATTCAATCCAACATCATTGCGACGGCACATAAAATTGGCATCAACCGCCTTTTATTTCTGGGCTCGAGCTGCATCTATCCGCGCATGGCGCCACAGCCAATCACAGAGGATAGTTTGTTGACCGGGCCATTGGAGACCACGAACCAATGGTATGCCATCGCCAAAATTGCCGGTATTAAATTATGCCAGGCCTATCGCCGCCAGTATGGCCGCGACTACATCAGCGCGATGCCGACAAACTTATACGGCCCGGGCGATAACTTTGATGTCGCCTCGAGCCATGTTTTGCCGGCGTTGCTGGCGAAGGCCCACCGCAGCAAACGGGCGAGCGCGCCGAGTATCGTGCTTTGGGGCTCGGGCAAGCCCATGCGTGAATTTCTGTACGTCGAGGATTTAGCCGAGGCTTGTGTCTTCCTGCTCAAAAATTATTCACACGAAGATCCGATCAACGTTGGCTTCGGCAGCGATGTGACAATTCGCCAATTGGCCGAAACTATCGCCGACGTCATTGGCTTTCAGGGCGGGTTTACGTTTGATGCGAGCAAGCCCGATGGGACGCCCAAGAAACTGATGAACAGCGCACGCATCCATGCGCTGGGCTGGAGGGCGACCACCGACTTGCGTGCGGGAATTGCCAAGACCTACGCTTGGTACAAGGCCAACGTGACACACACATGATTCCAGTGGCGCGCGGACTAAGCACTGAGTTTGCCGCAAAGGCGATATCGACCTTGATCCGTCTGGGTGCAGCGCCTAGAACATCAAAGCGACTTGAACGTTAGGGCCTGATGCAAATTTATCTTCCTATCGCTGAGATGTCGGTCAACGTGTTCCTGATTTTGGGAATGGGTGGGGCGGTCGGTTTCTTGTCTGGCTTGTTCGGTGTTGGTGGTGGGTTTTTGATGACCCCGCTGCTGATTTTTATGGGCGTACCCCCCGCTGTGGCTGTGGGCACCGAGGCCAACCAGATTGTGGCCTCGTCCGTCTCTGGTGTCTTGGCCCACATGGGACGCGGTAACGTCGACTTCAAAATGGGCGGTGTTCTGACGGTCGGCGGGTTCTTAGGCTCGGGCCTGGGTGTGTGGCTGTTTTCGATCTTGCGGGATTTGGGCCAAGTCGAGCTAGTGATCTCGCTGAGCTACGTTCTGTTTTTAGGAATTATCGGCGCGTTGATGTTGCGCGAAAGCCTGCCCGGCGTGATGCGGCGGCGCACGGGTGCTGCGACAACCAGCCCCGACACACGCGGGCCCGGACGTCATACCTGGATTCACGGCCTGCCCTTCAAGATGCGCTTTCATAAGTCGAAACTTTATATCTCGGCGATCTTGCCGCTGGCCGTCGGTTTTCTTGTAGGGATCTTGGCCGCGATTATGGGCGTTGGCGGCGGCTTCATCATGGTGCCGGCCATGATCTACTTGTTGGGCATGCCGACCCAAGTGGTGATTGGCACCTCGCTGTTCCAGATTATTTTTGTGACGGCCAACACGACATTCTTGCAAGCCACCATCAACCAAACCGTCGATGCGATTTTGGCAATTTTATTGCTTTTAGGCGGCGTGATCGGCGCGCAGATTGGCGCGCGGTTTGCAGTGAAGTTAAAAGGCGAGCAGTTGCGCTCGTTGTTGGCGCTGATCGTGCTCGGAGTTTCTTTGAAGCTGGCTTATGACTTGGTCATTACACCCAATGAACTGTTCTCGATCGCGGCAGAGATCAAGTGATCATGACGCCTCACGCGCTCTTTCTTTTGTTCGCAGCGACTTGTCTCGGGCCAAGCGTAACGCACGCACAAGATGCGCCCCTGGTCGCTGATGTTTCGGAAAACCTAGTTGCCATCACCACCGGATTCACGGGGAAAGAGATTTTGCTATTCGGCGCGACGGATGGACCCGGAGACATCGCCATCGTCGTCAAAGGCCCATCGCGCGACATTACGGTGCGCAAAAAAAGCCGCTTCGGCCCCATTTGGGTCAATCGTCAATCGGTGACCTTTCGCGATGTCCCATCGTTCTATCGCATTGCATCAAGCCGCCCCTTGGAGGAATTTGCGCCACCCAATTTGCTGTCGCGCTTTCAGATTGGGACCGATAATATTCGTTTAGAAACCGCAGATGATGCGGCCTTGTCGCCGGATGATTTAAAGGTCTACCGCGAATCACTCGTTCGATTAAAAACGACAGCTCAGCTTTACGATGAGGGCTTGGGTTCGGTGAATACCACGTCGAATCGATTATTCCGCACGCGGATTTTGTTTCCGGAGAACGTGCCGACGGGAATTTACTTCGTCGAAATTTATTTGTTCCGCAATGGGACCGTCGCTGCCGCCGAGATTGTGCCGTTTAACATCAGCAAAATTGGTTTTGGTGCTGACGTCTATGACTTCGCACATAATTTTGGTGCGATTTATGGCTTGCTGGCGATTGCGCTTGCGGTTGCGGCGGGCTGGGCCGCCAGCGCTGCGTTCCGGCGGGCTTAAGAATGACCGAGCCCGTCATACCCGCATCATCGACCACGCGCAAATTTCTGTTGGTGGTCGATCGTTCCGCCGAGTTGAGAGCCGCCGTACGATTTTCGTGCTGCCGTGCATTGCGCACCGATGGCGCGGTGGTGTTGTTTTCTTGTGTGCCCAAACGTGATTCGCACTACTTCGCCAGCATTGGTGAGTTGATGGAGCGCGAAGCCCACAGCGAAGCCGAAGAGGTGCTCAAAGCCGTCGCGGTTGACGCCCACCGGCTAATGGGAAGTTACCCGCACGTGATCTTGCGCGAGGGCGACTCCATGGAGCAGTTGCTGGCTGTGATCGCTGAAGATCCTTCAATCTCCGTTCTGGTGCTGGGCGCTGGCACGGGCCCCGAGGGACCGGGTGGGCTGGTCAGCGCATTGTCCGGGAGTTTGGCGGGTAAAGTCCGTATCCCTGTCACGATTGTTCCTGGCCACCTGTCAGACGCCCAAGTAGACGCTCTCACTTGATTTCAGACTGATTTAGTCCTATTTAAAGGTCTGCCTTGGGGTGCCCGAATGGACTAGGCCCCATGATCGCTCTATGTATGGCCAGAGACTTAAGGCCGCCCGGCATAAGGACTTTCCCACCATGTTCATCCAAACTGAAGACACCCCCAACCCCGCCACGCTGAAATTCCTGCCTGGCCGCGAAGTGATGGCAACTGGCGTAGCCGATTTCACGTCGGAAGAAGCTGCGGAGCGTTCACCTTTAGCGCAGATCTTGTTCGGCGTTGGTGGTGTGAAGGGGGTTTTTCTCGGCTCTGATTTTATCACCGTCACCAAGATCGACGAGAGGTCCTGGCAAACCCTCAAGCCCATGGTTTTGGGGGCAATCATGGATCATTACACATCGGGTCATCCTGTGATGGGGACCGCCGAAGACGTCGCGCGTGAGGATGAAGAGTTCAACGATGGCATTAGCCCAGAAATCGTTTCGCAAATTAAAGAACTAATCGACACGCGCGTACGGCCCGCCGTGGCCCAAGATGGTGGTGATATCATCTATAAGGGGTTCAAAGAGGGCACCGTCTATTTGCATATGCGCGGCTCGTGCGCAGGCTGCCCCAGTTCGACAGCGACCTTAAAGATGGGCATTGAAAATATGTTGCGCCACTACGTACCAGAGGTGCTGCAAGTCGAGGCGATTAATTAAACGTCGCAGCCCTAACGATGACCGCAGTCATTGCGATCAACGCTTTAAGCCTGAAGAAAAAGCACATCATCAGTATCGCTGGTGCCTTGGCATTGGTGGTGCTCGCCGTCTTTTTTTTATGGCGCGGCTTTGCTTCGCGTGATGGCTCTGGCCATTGGGACGTGGAAGTCAGCGTCGATCCCTTACCCGTTTCTGCGGTTGAAGAGGCCTTCGCCAAGCTCGATTACGACGTTATGAAAATTCGTAATGGATACGGTGTACCGCGCGTGTTGGTGCGCACCGTGCCTGATTATTTGGGTCAGGTCCCCGAAGTTGATCGACGTAAAGGTTTGTTTCTCAGCGCGGTGCTGCCCTTGGTGCTGGCGGTCAACGAGCAAATCATGCGCGAGCGCGATGATATTGAGGGGTTTGCTAAGAAAACGAGAGTCCAAAAAAACCTCAAGCGCGCCGAAAGCGAAGAGCTCGAACGGCTCGCGCGCGTCTATCGCGTGATTGACGATGAGGACGTGGGCGCTGCCGATGACCTGAATGAAACCGAGATGATCGACGAATTGCTGCTGCGCGCCGCCCCCCTGCCAGTGTCCTTGGTTCTAGCACAAGCCGCCGAAGAAAGTGCGTGGGGGTTGTCGCGCTTTGCCGCAGAAGGCAACGCGCTGTATGGGCAATGGGTGTGGAACGACGAGGCTGGCATCATTCCCAAAGACCGTATCACCGGCCAGACCCATAGCGTGCGCGCGTTCCGCGATATTTATGAATCGACGCTGGCGTATGCGTATAACCTGAATACGCACCGCGCCTACGAGCCGTTCCGCCGCATGCGCGCCAACATGAAGGCCGCAACCGGGCATCTCGACGGGCAGACTTTGGCTGGGGCATTAACCCGCTATTCAGGCCGTGGTCAGGCCTATGTTGAATCTCTGCGCAGTATTATAAGGGCAAACGACCTTGCCGCTTTGGACCGCGCGCGCTTAATTGGTGAGACATCCGCAGATGTGGCCCAATCGCCTACTGGAATTTAGTTCCTATACCGCGCATGGACCAGCACACCCTCGCTGGCCCCTCCCACCAAAAACTCTTGACCGAACCAGTACCAGTCTTGTTTCATCATCGATAGTGATGGCGACGGCCTTGGGTGGCAGGGGCTTGCGCGCTTTGAGGGCCGCATCAACCTCGGGTAAGGGCAAAACTTTAAAATCGTTCGCCTGCAAATAGGCGATATGCGCGTCGAGTTGTTCAAGCGTGGTGTTCGTATTGGGATACTTGGCTTCGCCAAATCGGTGATACATCAGCACCACAGCGCTTGGGTCTTGAGCGAGCGCGGGTGCAGCAAAGAGCACAGATGTGAACGCCAGCAATGCTCTGCTTAGAATAAATCGCATGTTCTGGACCGGGAGTTGACCTTGAAGACCACCATAGACGAAGCGGGCCTTGATCTCATCTTCAGAAAAGCTCGGACGCAAAATAGCTGGCATCCCAAGGCGGTCGCCGAAGACCTGCTGCGGCGCGTTTATGACCTGATGAAGATGGGGCCAACCAGCGCCAACTGTTCGCCGGCGCGATTTATTTTTGTCACCGGCCCTGAAGGTAAGGACAAACTGAAGCCCGCCCTGTCTAGCAGCAACTTGGCCAAGACCATGAGCGCGCCAGTGACCGCAATCATTGGCTACGACATGCAGTTTTATGATTTATTGCCCGAGCTGTTCCCGCACGACCTAAGCGCCCGCACTTGGTTCGAAGGCAGCGCTGAGATGATTCAAGACACCGCATTTCGCAACAGCACGTTGCAAGGCGCTTACCTCATGATCGCGGCACGGTCTTTGGGCTTAGATTGCGGGCCGATGAGCGGTTTCGATCAAGCCAAAGTAAATGCAGCCTTCTGGCCAGAGGGGCGGATCAAAGCAAATTTCTTGTGCAGTATCGGCTACGGCGATGACGCAGAAATTTTTCCACGCGGGCCACGCCTAGCCTTTGAGCAGGCCTGCCAGATTATTTGAGTTACGGCTTGCAACGCTTGAAACTCAAGGTCGAAAGATGTGTAGACGACTAGGCGCGCGGCAAGAAACCAACCACGTCATAGACCTCTTTCAAAACGCCTGCTGCGATGGTGTTGGCTTTTTCAGCGCCCCGCGCCAGAACTCGGTCAATCTCGGCCGGGTCGTTCATCAGCCGTTTTGTCTCAGCATTGATCGGGCCCAATACATTCACAGCAACTTCAGTCAGCTTAGCTTTAAAGGCTGAGAACTGCAGGCCGGAAATGTCTGCGAGCACCTCTGCGTGAGATTTATCCGTGAGTGCTGCGTAGATGTTGATGAGGTTGATGGCTTCGGGTCGGCCCTCCATCTCGGCGTCTGTAGTCGGGAGTGGCAATGGGTCGGACTTGGCTTTTTGGAATTTGAGTGCAATGGCATCACGGTCATCGGTCATATTCAAGCGTGAATAATCAGATTCGTCTGACTTTGACATTTTCTTTAAGCCATCGCGCAAGCTCATCACGCGCATGCCTGGCCCGCGAATGACGGGCTCGGGCAGCGGAAACACCACTTTTCCAAAATCAATGTTGAATTTCTGCGCGATGTCGCGCGCCAATTCGAGGTGCTGTTTTTGATCCTCGCCCACAGGAACATGCGTGGCTTTATAAACAAGAATATCAGCCGCCATGAGGTTGGGATAAACGTAAAGCCCGACCGAGGCATTCTCGCGGTTTTTGCCGGCCTTGTCCTTGAACTGGGTCATGCGGTTGAGCCAGCCAATGCGCGCCACACAATTGAGCACCCAAGCCAATTGGGCATGGGCCGGCACATGACTTTGGACGAACAGCGCATTATCGACAGGGCTCACGCCTGCGGCAATCATGCCGGCGGCCACTTCACGGGTGGTGCGTATGAGTTCAGCCGGATCTTGCCAAACCGTGATGGCGTGCATGTCGACAATGCAAAACAGGCACTCGTAATCTTGTTGCAGCGTCACCCAGTTGCGAATGGCGCCCAAATAATTGCCGAGGTGAAGATTGCCCGTGGGCTGAATGCCAGACAGGATGCGCCCGGCTTTTTGACCGAGCGGTGTGGACCCGCTAGTGGACATGATGTCCTCCTCTGTATGGCGCACGGATGGACCCGCACGCCAAGTGTGAATGGGGTGGTAGCCTGGTGTTAGAGGGCGGTCAAGCGCGGCGGCGCAGACTTTTGAGGTCGCTGAGCTTAGCCGCACCTGTTGCGAGGATGGCAAAGGCAAAAACCAGAGCACCGCCTGCGATGAGGCCGACCAATGCAAATGTTCGCAGATACATCGGCCCGGATGGTGCGTTAGGCGCGCCGAAAATTGGCCCCCATGTTTTAAGGGCGGCCCAATCGCCAAGGAATAAGAGGCCAGCCATGAGCGCGGCTGCGAATATGATTTTAGGAATATTTCCTTTGAGGCGCGCGTCAGCGATCAGATACCCGCGCCGGTGAAGGACAGCGCCCAAGATTAAAATATTCAGCCACGCAGAGACCGAGGTGGCCATTGCAATACCAACATGGCCCAGCACATTCATCAGCGCGAGGTTGAGCACCACACACACGACGAAAGATGCAAACGCAGCCTGAACCGGCGTCTTGGTGTCGTTGCGACTAAAGAAGGCGGGGATCAGTGCTTTATTGAGAACATATGCGGGCAGCCCAAACGAAAAAGCCATAAGCGCGGCGGCCACAGCCTCGCGGTCCAGCGCACTGAACGCGCCACGCTCAAATAAAACCGATGTGATGGGCTCTGCTAGCATTGCAATGCCCACGGCTGCGGGAACCGTCAGCAACAGGCTGAGTTCAATGGCGCGGTTTTGATCGGCCAGGGCGGCGGCGGTATCGCCATTTTGAATGTGGCGTGAGAGCAATGGAACCAGCGCGACGCCGATGGCCACACCGATGACACCAACAGGCAAGAGGTTCACGCGATCGGCATAATAGAGCCATGACACCGCGCCAGCAGAGACAAGGGTGGCCACAATTTTGTTGACCACCAGATTGAGCTGGTAAATGCCCGCACCAAACATGACCGGCGCCATGCGCGAGAGCAGCGTTTTTACCTCGGGCGTGAGGCGCGGTACGGAGAGTTTGAATCTCATGCCGATGCGTTTGCAATCTTGCGCCAGCCAGAAAAATTGCACCACGCCCGCGACAAAAACACCCCAAGCCAGGAACAGTGCAGGGTCTCCGTTGGCTCCTGCCCCACTGAGAAGTGCTGAAATCAACGTCAGGTTCAGCAAAACCGGAGCAAAGGCAGCGGCAGCAAATCGGTCAAACGCATTGAGTACGCCTGACTGCAGGGACGTCAGCGAGACAAAAAAAAGATAGGGAAACGCGATGCGCGCCAATTCGGTGGTGCGTTCCATTTGGCCGGGGATATCGGCAAATCCCGGCGCCATCACATACAGCACCACCGGCATGGCGATGATCATGATCACGCTGAACACAAGCAAGGCAGCCGCTAAGACCGCAAAGGCATCGTCGGCGAACTGCTTGGCTTTTTGCTTGCCATCGCGCGCCAGCGTTTGCGTAAATATCGGGACAAAGCTCGCCGAGAAGGCTCCCTCGGCAAACAGGCTGCGAAACAGATTCGGGAACTGAAAGGCGATAAAGAAAGCATCCGCTGTCGCCCCAGCCCCCATATAGGTGGCAGTGAGCACATCACGTACAAACCCCGTGAGGCGCGACAGCAGCGTGTAGGAACCAACCGTGGTGACAGAGCGAATAAAGGACATGCGTAATAGTGTAGCTTAAATTGAGGTAGAGGTGAATCAGAGACAATCAGGTAGCGAAACTTTGGTGGGGGCGGAGGGTGAGCTACTCAGCGGCCGTGGCGGTCACCGCTTCGCGGCGGACGGCAGCCTGAACAGAAACATCGCCTGCGGCCACGCCTATCGTCTTACCCAAGGCATCTCGGATTTGACGTAATTTGGTTTCATTCTCGACTTTCATACCAAAGATGTCCTTCACATAAAACACGTCGACCACTCGTTCGCCATAAGTTGAAATGTGCGCCGAGGAAATTTGCAGCCCCAGGTCCGTCAATGTTTTTGTGACGTCATACAAGAAT
Source organism: Rhodospirillaceae bacterium (assembly GCA_002737725.1). GTDB lineage: Bacteria > Pseudomonadota > Alphaproteobacteria > Rhodospirillales > Rhodospirillaceae. Next base: position 220,271 of record NSIP01000001.1, on the reverse strand, counting down.
CCAGGCCGGTCATGCCCGTTGATTTCAATCACGGTACAGACCCTTGAGGCCGTGTTATCGATAAAGACACGCGGCGGCACTTCCATAGCCTTGGCCCGCATAGGCACGCGCAGGACGGCGGTGTTTGAGAGTTCCTGATTAAGCCTGATTCGCTCTTCCAGGGCCTGAACGACACGGCCTTTGATGCGATCAAGGCGCTCATCTTGGACAATCGTGTCGCCGTCGTAGTCTTGAAAATAAAACGTGTCGAGCGCCATACCGCTCGAGAGCGTGAGAATTTTTGCATCAACAATCGACACCCCCGACAACGCCAAGGCCCCTGCAATCTTGGCAAAAAGGCCCGGGTGATCGGGCGTGTAGACCAGCATGGAGGTGACGTCGCGCTTATCCTCAATCGCGAAGGCGACCTCAATTTTCTGATTTCTGGTTTCAGCCGCGCGGATAAATCGCATATGTCGTTCTTGGGTCGCGAGGTCGTATCCCAACAAATACGCAGGTGACGCCGAGGCGATAATGCTTTCGCGAGCGTCATCGGGCCAGTCGGCCAATCGCGCCAGTAAGGCCTCGCGACACGCCGCCACACGCACGTCACGCGTGGCTGTGTTTTGCGCGCCCGTCATATATTCGTCAGCGCGATTATAAAGCTCGCGCAAAAGTGTGGCTTTCCAGTTATTCCAGACATTGGGGCCCACCGCGCGAATATCGGCGCACGTCAGCACCAACAGTAGCCGCAATCGTTCTGGTGATTGTACGGCCTCCGAAAACGTATCGATGGTTTGCGGATCATCAAGATCGCGCTTAAAGGCCGTATTGCTCATCAGCAGATGATTGCGCACCAGCCAACTGACCGATTCAGTTTCTTCAGGCGTCAGCCCTAGCCGTGGGCAAAGCTCAAGCGCAATGTCAGCCCCGAGGCCTGAATGATCGCCACCCCGACCTTTGGCGATATCGTGCAACATGACCGCGACATACAGTGCGCGGCGCGATTTCACTTTGTGGATGACGTCAGAGGCAATGGGCAAGTCATCCTTTAGTTTCCCCTGCTCGATGCGGTTGAGAATGCCAACGGCGCGGATGGTGTGCTCATCGGTGGTATAGACATGGTACATGTCATACTGCATCTGTGCCACGACACGCCCAAAATCGGGCACAAACCGCCCGAACACGCCCGATTCGTTCATCAGACGTAGCGTGTTCTCGGCACCCTTGGGTTCCGTGAGAATATCCATAAAGATCACATTGGCATCTTCGTGGTTTCGCAACGTCGCCGCGCGTTTGGCATGGCGCGCGATGAGCCGCAGCGCTTTGGGTTGGAAATCAATGTTTTGAACTTGGGCGGTACGAAAAATTTGCAGCAGCTTGATGGGCTTTGTCGCGATGTCATCTTCCGTTAGCGAAATGCGCCCACCTTCGACCAAAAACCCGCCGATCTTGCGACGACGCAAGGCACTGGGAAGGCGTAACAAAGGTTTGCGGCGGCCCTTTTCCTCCAGCATGGTGATAAACAAACGCGTGAGATCGCCCACGTCGCGCGCGATAAGAAAGTAATATTTCATGAAACGCTCGGTCGCTACCGAGCTGGCGCGTTCCGCAAAGTTCATTTTGGTTGCAATCTGGCGCTGAAGATCAAAAGTCAATCGATTGTCAGAACGCCCGCTGAGGTAATGTAAATGGCAACGCACGGTATTGAGAAATTCATACACCTTGACGAAGCGCCCTGCCGCCTCGTCGTCAATCAAACCTAAATCAGCAAGCCTGCGAACGTCTGAGACACCGTAGAGATATTTGGCGATCCAAAATAATATGTGTAAGTCGCGCAAACCGCCTTTGTCGTCTTTCACATTGGGCTCCAGACGATAGCGCGAATCGCCGGTCTTTTCGTGGCGGGCATCTCGCTCGGCCAGCTTGGCCTGGACGAACTGCGCGCCACTGCCATCGACAATGTCTTTCTGAAAGCGGGCCTTGAGATCGGCGGCTAGTGCTTGATCACCCCAGATCCAGCGGGCATCGAGCAAGGATGTGCGCACCGTGACATCAGCTTTGGCATACAAAATGTTCTCATCGATGGAGCGCACCGCCTGCCCCACCTTGAGGCCTGCGTCCCACAGAGAATACAGGATAAATTCAACGAGCTGCTCAGAGAAAGGTGTTTCTTTGTAAGGAAGCAAAAACAGCAAATCGATGTCTGAGAGCGGTGCGAGTTCACCACGCCCATAACCACCGATAGCCAGCACGGCAATGCGCTCGCCCGTTGTGGGCACGCCGCGCCGAATGAGGTGGTCGAGGGCGTGATCGAACAACACACGGATGATCTGGTCCATCAAAAACGAGCGTTCAGCCACGCAGTCGTTGCCTGAATGCTTTCCGTCATCGAGCCGCCAATGAATTTCATCGTCGCCGGCTTTGAGTGCAGATTTCAGCGTGTCGAGAAAGCGGGCACGGCGAGCGGTATCGGACTCATCGCTTTTGGCGATGACATCCAGCGCGGCCGCAAGTTCGCGCCGGTCGATAATCTCGCGGGGTTTTAAAATCGTTCGCACAGGATTAACAGGTTAGCGCAACCGCAGGCCTTGTTCGCGGGCATCCTTTTCAGAAACCTTGATCACACGCTCGGTTTGTTTTTGTGAAATAATGCCGGGCTTGCGATCACCGCCAGTTCCACCTGTCATCCCCGGCATGGCGCGCGTGACGCCTTCCATGGCAAACCGCGATTTGACCCGTGCGCTGATGACAGGCTGAAGCTCGAGGGTTTTAGCTTGGTCGACAAACAGCAGTGCAACCAAGAAGGCCCCAATTGCGCCCGCGAAAGCATAAACTTCGTTGATCCATTCGTAAGCCGAGAACGCCAGCAACAACGAGATGACCGAACCGATCATGCACAGCACGCCCATCCACAGCTGGATGCGCGCGAGCGCTGGGATATCGGGCTTGTCGGGATCGAGCTCAAACATGGGCAGGTCTCCTGTTGGGAGTCGTCGAATCAATATGAGTATATCAGAGACCAGGCGGGAGACCGACTCAGGCGTTCTTTTTTGCGCTGAGCAGAGCTTTGAGGTGATAAAGCGTATCTAAGGCTTCGCGAGGGGTAAGTTCGTCTGGGCGAAGGGCCGCCATAGCCTCGTCCAAAGCGGACGGCTTGTGACTTGAAGACATCCGCCCTGAGCCAGGGCGTTCGGCTGCGGCAAACAGTGGCAAGTCGGTCGCGAGTGTCTTGACCGAGCCTGCTTGGCCGCTTTTCTCAATAGTATCAAGGACTTCGCTGGCGCGTGCGATCACCGCCGCCGGCATGCCTGCAAATTGCGCGACGTGGATGCCATACGAGCGATCAGCCGCCCCTGGGCCAATTTCGTGCAAGAACACCACGCTGCCCTGCCATTCGCGCACCTTCATGGTGTGGGGCTCCAGCTCGGCCAAACGTCCAGAAAGCGCCGTGAGTTCGTGATAGTGCGTGGCAAACAAAGCCCGCGCAGCGTTGATATCGTGCAGATGTTCCAATGAGGCCCAGGCAATCGAGAGGCCATCGTAAGTGGCCGTGCCCCGCCCAATTTCATCTAAAATCACAAACGAGCGCGGGGTTGCTTGGTTCAGAATAGCCGCCGTCTCGATCATCTCGACCATGAAGGTTGATCGCCCGCGCGCCAAATCATCGGCAGCACCCACACGCGAAAACAATTTATCAATCACACCGATGTGTGCGCTGGCGGCGGGCACATAGAACCCCGCCTGCGCCATAATTGCGATCAGGGCGTTTTGACGCAAAAACGTACTTTTGCCCGCCATGTTAGGGCCGGTAATGAGCCACAGTCGGCCATCACCTTTGTCAGTCTTGGCGCCTAGGTTGCAATCGTTAGCAACGAAGGCCGACGCCCCAGAAATTTTAAGCGCCTCTTCAACAATCGGGTGACGTCCGCCCGAAATATGAAACGCAAAACTCTCATCAACCACCGGGCGACAATAGGTACGCTCAACGCTGAGCTGAGCATTTGCAGCGGCGACATCGAGATCTGCCAACGCGGTGCTGCTGCGCGAGATTTCCTCTGCTTCACCGATCACTGCGGCCGTAAGGTCGGCAAAGACTTGTAACTCAACCACTAACGCTATGTCGGCGGCAGAGCTGATTTTTTCTTCCAACTCAGAGAGCTCAACGGTCGCAAACCGCATGACGTTGGCTAATGTTTGGCGATGAATGAATTTTGTTTTTTCGTTGCTGATGGTGCGTGCATCTTCGATAAGCTTTTCGCCATTCTTGGCGTTCACTTCGATGTAGTAGCCAAGCACATTATTATGGCGAATTTTCAATGCGCTAAGGCCCGTCTGCTCGGCGTAAGTGGCTTGCAACTCAGCAATCAGGCGGCGGCTGTCATCGCGCATCAAGCGCAGTTGATCGAGCTCAGCTGAGAACCCGGCGGCGACAAAGCCACCATCGCGCGCCATCAACGGCAAGTCTGCGGCTAACGCGTGCCTGAGTTTTGCGACCAAATCCTGGTGATCCCCAAGGTTCGTGAGTGCCTGAGAAATCCGCAGCGGTGGCGGCAACAACGAAGCCTGAGGGTGTTCAATCGCCTGGCGCAACATTGGTGCCTGCGCCAATGAATCCCTGATGGCGGCAAGATCGCGCGGGCCACCACGGCCCAGCGCTGTGCGAGACAGTGCGCGCTCAAGATCAGGGCACGATTTGAGAATGTCACGAACCTGTTCGCGCGTGGCCGCGGCCGCGGCGAAGAAGGCAACGCCATCTAATCGTTCGTTGATGGCTTTGGCGCTGGTCAGAGGCGCCGACAGTTGTGCGGCCAGTGCGCGGGCGCCTGCGGCGGTCACGGTTAGATCAATCGTCGCGAGCAAGCTGCCACGACGCTCATGGGACAGCGTTTGCGTTAACTCAAGATTCCGTCGCGTGGCCGCATCGATATCCAATATGCTCCCTGTCGGTTGATGCTTCAGCGATGAAATGCGGGGTAATTTGCCTTTCTGGGTCAGATCAACGTAATCCACCAATGCCCCAGCGGCGGCCACTTCAGCACGGCTGAAAGACCCAAACGCATCGAGCGTGGAGACGCCATAGAGCTTGTGAAGCCGAAGTTTTGCGTTCTCGGAATCAAATCGCACTGAAGGCAAAAGTGTGAGGATTGATTTCCAACCTTCCAATTGCGCCTTGATCTCGGGCTCATCGGCCAGGCGATCTGCCACAACAATCTCGCCGGGGCTCACGCGACTGAGTACTGAGGCCAACCCACGGATGTTCACCGCCTCAACATTTAACTCACCCACCGAGACATCAATCCACGCCAGACCCATCATCTCATTCGATTCCGCGCGCACTTGGGTTAGAGTCACGAGGTAATTGTTGGTGCGCGCATCTAGCAGCGTGTCTTCCGTCAACGTGCCCGGCGTGATGAGGCGCACGACATCGCGTTTGACAACCGACTTGGAGCCGCGCCTTTTGGCTTCGGCCGGACCTTCCAGTTGTTCGCATACCGCGACCTTGAAGCCCTTGCGGATAAGCCGAGAAAGGTGGTTTTCGTGGCTATGGACCGGGACACCGCACATGGGAATGTCCTCACCATTGTGCTTGCCGCGTTTGGTCAGCGCGATATCGAGTGCGGCTGCGGCCTTGAGCGCATCATCAAAGAACAGCTCGTAAAAATCGCCCATGCGGTAAAACAACAGCGCGTCGAGATAGCCCGACTTGACGGCATGATATTGCACCATCATCGGCGTTGCGCCATCGACGGGGGCGTTGAGAGGGGTGTCTGAGGAACTTGCGTCAGTCATGGCCGTGCCGTTCTATAGCACGGGAAATGAGGTTCAATGACAGTGTTGTGACAGTGATTGCCGCCGCAATCAACACATCCGAACACGCTATTGCATCGGGCCATTGCATCCGGTCTCGCGGCCAGCGCACAATAAGGATATAAAAATCAGCTTCGACACAGAAATATTCAGCGGACCATGCCCAGCCCTCGCTCCCTTTCGGAAGAATCAATCCGCAGCGTGATTGCCTGGGGCATCGGCCCATGTCTTCCCGGCTGGGCCCTTATTTTGGTTTTGTATGGCCTGGAACGGTTAAGCGCTATGGAGGCCATGGTCGCGGCGGCGGTCTTTTTCGTTTTAATGGCGATCTTCGTTTTCACGCGCCTGGCGGATTTGGCGCGGCTCATCCGTTACACAGAATTATTGTTAAAAAATATCGATGCACCCGCGCCGCCCATTCACACCTCGGCCACAGTCCAGCGACTGAGGAATGCGCTGACGGCTTTGCAAAAACTATGGGCAGATCGGCGCGACGAAGCTGAAGGCCTAGCGACATCGCGGCAAGTTATTATTGATAGCTTGCCTGAACCCTTATTATTACTTGATCGCAAACGGCGTGTGGTGGGCGCTAATGCCGCTGCTCGTGATTTGCTGGACCGTGAGGCGGGCGCTACGGGGAGCACGCGGGAACTGCTGTATCGCGACCTCGCGTGGGTGATCCGCGATCCCAAAGTTCTTGAGGCAACTGATCGTGCGTTGGCCCAAAACAAGAGCGGCGAAGCCTTGTTGAGTTTTCCGGCCCCCATCGAGCGGACCTTTCGGACGCTGCTAGTCTCCCTTGGCCTTGTAGAAAAAGATGGAACCGCCTTGATCATGGTGCTGCAGGAACAAACCGAGCACCTCAGGATGGATCAGATGCGGGCTGACTTTGTCGCCAACGCCAGCCACGAGCTACGCACGCCCTTGGCCATTGTTTTAGGCTTTATCGAAACCCTACGGGGTGCCGCCCGCGATGACACTGAGGCGCGGGAGAAGTTTCTTGAGATCATGCTGAAACAAGCCAACCGGATGACACGGTTGATTGATGATCTTTTGTCTCTGTCTCGTATTGAACTGCGTGAACACATGCGACCGACTGGAGAGACCGATATCGCGACCGTCTTAAGCGCCACCGTTGATTTATTGGATGTGCAGAAACGCGAACTCAAAACATCTATCCGGATCAATGTGGCCAATGACTTGCCGCACGTCATCGGCGAGCCGACAGTGCTGAGTCAGGTGTTCTACAACCTGACCAACAACGCCTTGAAATACGGCGGCGAGCGTGGCTCGGTTGAAATTTCGGCCCAGCGTGTCGAGGAGCGCCCGCTGTCCATGCCTGGCACTGGCCCGTGCGTGAGAATTGCAGTGCGTGATCATGGGGGTGGGATTCCCAAAGAGCACATTCCGCGCCTGACAGAGCGCTTTTACAGGGTGGACACGGCGCGCTCGCGCGAAATGGGCGGGACGGGGTTAGGATTAGCCATCGTCAAGCACATCACCCTTCAGCATCGCGGCGTGCTGGCCATTGAAAGCGAGATCGGCAAGGGTTCGACATTTTCGGTCTATCTGCCAATGGTCGGCACGACCAGCTAATCAGCGCGTGCGGCGCATGACCATTTGCGTGATAATAATTCCGCTGAGGCCTGCAATAAAAGTGTAGACGAAAAACACAACGTATCCTGCGCCGAGTGCGGGCGCGGATACCCCAAGCTTCGCCGCCCCTTGCGCCAGTGCACCAGCAGGGAGATTCGTGAACAAGTTCATGACCGGTGCGAACACTCCGCCCGCCTCAATCGAACGGGCCGCAGATTCAACCACGCGGCCTGACTGTGACCCGAGCAGCTTTCCTGGAATGGAATAGAACGATGAAAATAAAGCGTACTGTGTGGCTGTGAAAGAATCAGTAGTCAGCGATGACATATATGCAATCAGGCATGTTCCCGAAAATCCTTCGGAAATATTATCGACACTGATGGCAATTGTCAGCGCGGCAACATCAGGCCCTTGGGTGGCAAGCCAAGCAAAAACAAGATTACTAAAAGGCCCGATAAGCGCGCCCACTAAAAGTGGCCGCATTAAACCCCAGCGTGCGATGGAAAAACCACCGGCGAACACGCCAAACATTGACATTGCCGTGCCATATATTTTCCGAACTTCGGCAATCTCGGTCAGCGTAAAGCCAAGGTCGATGTAGAAGGGGTTCATGATGTTGAGCGTGAAGTCTGCCAATCGGTAGAGGCAGATGAGGGCGAGGATGAGGCTTGCGGTGCCGCGATAGCGGCCAAAAAAATCTGCCAGTGGATCACCAAAGGCATGAGAGAGAAAAACACCGGGGCGGGTTTTCTGTCCTGGCATGGGCCACGCGGCCAGCCCAACCAGACCGCCACCGATGATTACGCCAAGAAGTTGAAACCACACGCCACTGCCCGGCGCAGTCCAGATGGTTTTGAAGTTCAGGGCTGATGCGTCGGGAAGAATGCTTGCCAGCACGTCGGCCTTGCCCGAGAGGCCAGAGCCCATCAACAACGCCCCCAACACCAGAACGGAAAGCCGCAGCAGCCATTCGATCCGCTCGTTCAAAGGCTGGGCTGGAATACCGTTGGTGGGAATGGGCCGCAGCACATGGGCGCGTTCACGCGGCGCCAGCAGAACCGCGAGCATGCCCACAAGCATTAAACTGGCCATCACCGCGTAAGAGAATGACCAGCCATAGGTTTGTGCGAGAACCAGCGGAGCGGCACCAGCGACAATACGCGCCATGCGATAACCCCACGTATAGGCGGCCACCATCGCGCCCCGTTTCGCTTCGCCCGTGGCTTCGATGCGCCACGCATCAATGACGATATCCTGCGTTGCTGAAGAAAAACCCGTCAGCACCGCGAAAAGAGCAACCACGCCTAAATTTGAGGCAGGGTCAGACAGTGAAATGAGAAACAAACCTGCGGTGATCGAAATTTGCGACACCAACATCCAGGCGCGTCGATGCCCCAGCAGCTTCGCCAGAAGCGGTATGGTGCCGCGATCGACAAGTGGGGCCCAGAGAAACTTAAACGCATAGGCAAGTGTCGCCAGACTAAAGAAGCCAATCACTTCGAGTGACAGCCCTGCCTCGCGCAGCCAGGCTGAAAGCGTGTCGAAAATGAGAAGAAACGGCAATCCCGCCGAGAAGCCCAGCGCAAGCATGACGAGGGTTTGCCGCTCGAGGAACAAACCCAGAGCTGCGCTCCATCCACCGATTGGGGCCTGAGAAGCCGTTTCACCCATAAGCGTTTGTCGCACAGGTGTTGCGGGTTGTGAATCCCCGGTGCGAAGGGTTAACCCCGCGTGACGAGTTTAACCTCAATGTTCCCGCGCTTGGCATTGGGGCTGAGGTTCAGGGTGAGCGTTTTTTGCACCGCCGTGCGCAGGGCTTGCATTACCGCAGCAGCAATGGTGATGGGAATCCACGCGTGGTCCAAGATATTGTTCGTGAAAGACTTGGTGTCCTCTGGTCGCCAGGGCGGGGCAGCCGTTGCAATCATATGAGATAAAATGAAAGGAGGCGTGAAGAAATTGATTGCAGCCGCCGGGGCACCAAACCGACAGCGTTAGGAAAGTCGGAGAGATGCCAACAGCAGGGACAAGCAAAAGGCCATGGCTGATTCATGCCATGGCCTTGAAAGGCTGGAAAGATCTTCCAGATATTCGGATTATTCAGCAGCTTGCTTAGAGGCGCGCTTGCGCTTGTTGGGGTCGAGGTAGCGTTTGCGCAACCGTATAAACTTCGGCGTCACTTCCACTAACTCATCGTCCTGGATGTAAGCGAGTGCGTCTTCCAGCGTCATGCGGCGCGGGGGCGGCAGGAATTGTTTGTCGTCCTTAATGACGGTGCGGAAGTTGGTCAGCGCTTTGGCCTTCAGCGGATTAACATCAAGGTCGTTGTCGCGTGTGTGTTCGCCCACGATCATGCCGCCGTACACTTTGTCGCCGGGGGAAATGAATTGTGGGCCACGATCAATCAAGTTGTGCAAACCATAGGTGTTGGCCTCACCCGCGTCTGTCGAGACCAGCACGCCGACGCGGCGCGCAGCAATGGCGCCTTTATAGGGCGCATAGCCATAGTAGAGGCGATTTATAATGCCGGTACCGCGCGTATCGGTGAGAAATTCACCATGGTACCCGATTAATCCGCGCGCAGGTGCGTGGAAGACGATGCGGGTTTTGCCGCCGCCCGAGGGCTTCATTTCGCGCATCTCGGCTTTACGCTGAGACATTTTGTCGACAACAATGCCGGTGTAGGCGTCATCCACATCGATCACGACTTCTTCGATGGGTTCGGTCTTTTTGCCGTTTTCGTCTTCGCGGAACAGCACGCGTGGGCGCGAAATTGATAACTCAAAGCCTTCGCGGCGCATGTTTTCGATTAACACGCCCAACTGCAATTCGCCGCGACCGGCGACTTCGTAGGCGTCTTTGTCGTCGGATTCGCTGACCTTAATGGCCACGTTGCCTTCGGCTTCGCGCATCAGGCGCGTGCCAATCATACGAGTGGTCAGCTTATCGCCATCCAAGCCCGCGAGTGGTGAATCATTGACCGAGAAGGTCATGGCCAAGGTTGGCGGATCGATGGGGCGGGCTTGTATCGCGTCCGTGACTTCGGGGGCGCAAATAGTGTCGGCAACGTTGGCATTCTCAAGCCCCGCAATGGCGACAATGTCGCCTGCTTCCACGCTATCGACCGGAACGCGCTCAAGTCCACGGAACGAAAGTAATTTCGTGGCCCGGCCTTGTTCCAAAATCTTGCCGTCGCGCGATAGTGCTTTGATCTGCATGTTGACGCGACCAATGCCCGATTGAACGCGGCCTGTGAGGATGCGGCCCAAGTACGAATCGTATTCCAATGTCGTGCACAGCATGGTGAAGGGCGCTTCAAGATCGCTCTTGGGCGGTGGCACGCGCGCGACAATGGTTTCAAACAACGGGGTTAAATCGCCTGGTTTATCTTTTTCGAGATCACGAACAGCCCAACCTTCGCGGCCCACGGCAAAGAGTGTGGGGAAATCGAGTTGTTCATCGCTGGCGCCAAGGACAGCGAAAAGATCGAAAATTTCATTGTGAACGTCGTGCGGACGCGCATCACTACGATCCACCTTATTGATGATCACAATCGGCTTCAAACCCAGGTCAAGTGCCTTGGAAAGAACGAATTTTGTTTGTGGCAGCGGGCCTTCGGCCGAGTCCACCAGCAACACCACGCCGTCGACCATGGACAAAATGCGTTCCACTTCGCCGCCGAAATCGGCGTGGCCAGGGGTGTCGACAATGTTGATTTTAATGCCGTTCCATTCAACCGAGGTGCACTTTGCTAAAATCGTAATGCCGCGCTCGCGCTCCAAATCATTGGAGTCCATTGCGCAGTCTTGCATGCGCGAATTGGCACGCACGGCACCTGATTGGCGTAAAAAAGCATCGACCAGGGTGGTTTTGCCGTGGTCAACGTGAGCGATGATGGCGATGTTGCGCAGGTTCATGGGAAGCTCTGCGAGGTCCTAAGTCGTTGATTTCAGATAACAAAATGGCGTTCAGGCATACGCCCTGATCCGACAGTTCCGTGCGGCCGGTTCTATACCCGTCTCAGGGGCCTAAAGCAAGGCGAGCCCTTAAAGCCCCTCTTTGACCATCAGCTTGCGCAGGTCGGCTTCGGGGCGCGCGCCCATATGGCTAATGATCTCGGCGGCGGCCAATGCGCCGATCTTGGCCGAGCTCACCAAGTCGCGCCCATTGGTGTAGCCATATAAAAAGCCAGCCGCGAATAAATCACCGGCGCCAGTGGTATCGACGACCTTGGACACAGGCGCGGCAGGAACCGTTGCGGTGCTCATGACATCAACCACCAGCGCGCCGCGCGCGCCCAATGTCATGCAGGCCAGGGTGTTGGATTGGCGCAACTTGCGCACGGCTGTGTCGAAATCAGTCGTTTGATAGAGGCGAAACACTTCTTCTTCATTGCCGAATAGCAAGTCGACGTGTTCGAAAATAAGTTTCAACAAATCATCACGATGACGATCCACCACGAAAGGATCTGACAACGAGAGCGCCACCTTGCGACCAGCCACCTTGGCTGTCACGCAGGCTTTGCGAATGGCGTCTTTGGCTTGCGGCGTGTCCCACTGATAGCCTTCGATATACGTGACGTGTGCCGCTGAAATCATGCCTTCATCAATGTCTGCGGCACTCAGCTCGGTGCACGCCCCAAGATAAGTGTTCATCGTGCGCTGCGCATCGCCCGTGACCAAAATCAAACACATAGCCGTGGGCAGCTTGGTGGTGCCCTTTGCGCCTGCATGAAAATCAACGCCTGCAGCCTTAATTGCGTGATTGAAGATTTCACCAAATTCATCACCGCCAATTTTGCCGATGAAGGCAGGGCGGCCACCAAGAGATGCGATACCAGCCATTGAGTTGGCCGCAGACCCACCTGAGATATTCATGGTGCGGCCCATGTCGCGATAAAGCGCTTTGGCCTGATCGGGATCGATCAGAGCCATGGTGCCCTTGACCATGTTATGGCGTTCTAAAAAGTTTTCGTCCGTGCGGGAGAGAATGTCGACAATGGCACTGCCAATTCCAACAACGTCATAATGCTTATCGTTCATGAAAGACCTACATACTAACTCTGTGTAAAATAAGGATTGGAGTATAACGATGCCTTCGCCAGCCGACAAACATCCAGAACATCAATGATCTCTGTTTTTTATAAAGCTTTCCTAGGGTTGAAAGACCCCCGCGTCGTGCGCCTGATGTTGATCTGCATCGGGATCACTCTTGCCATCTATCTTTCCTTTTTTTAGGGCTTGGTTGAGTTTTGCGAGCGACCGATATCGCTTCATGGCCCTGGGTTGATACACTGTTGGATCTGGGGGTTGGTGTGGTCGCGTGCGTTCTGGCGTGGTTTCTATTTCCAGGCGTGGCGTCGGGAATCATGGGGGCGCTGCTTGATCCGGTGATCACAGCGCTCGAGGGCACGCACTATGGGCACCTGGGCCCGGCTCGAAAAGTTCTCATACAAGAAACGGTTTTCTCTTCGGTTCAGTTGATCGCAACCACGCTTGGACTCAACTTACTTTTATTGCCGCTCTATCTTGTGCTGATCTTTATCCCACCGCTCAACTTGGTCTTGTTCTATCTCGTGAATGGTCAGCTTTTGGGCCGAGAGTATTTCGAGGCGGTGGCGTTACGCAGGTTCGACGCCGCGACCGTGGCCCAGATGCGTCAGGCGTACCGGTGGCAAATCCTAGGAGCTGGAGCCATCACCACTGGCCTGCTGACAATCCCGGCGATCAACCTGGTAGCGCCTGTCATCGGGGCAGTGGCCATGGTATATTTTTTCCATAAATTAGCCGGTCGCGTGTAAACTAAGATCGACGACAAGGTCCGTAAAAATGTTCAAATAACAATGGCTTAGACGTTTTGAGGGCGGGACCCATGGCGGCAAGCTTTCGGGCACGATCACCACGCTCAATGACTAAGCTTTCTTTTTCTTCGCTTTGGCTTCTTTTGAATCTGGCGCCGGCGTTTTGGGTTTAAAGGCGCACAGATCGGCGACCACACATCGCCAACAGTCGGGCAAGCGCGCTTTGCAAATATAACGACCGTGCAAAATCAACCAGTGATGCGCGTTTTGTTTAAACTCCGCTGGCGTTGCCTTCTCTAATTTTTCTTCCACATGGCGCGGCGTTTTGCCGGGCGCTAACCCGGTACAGTTGCCAACCCGAAAAATGTGCGTGTCCACGGCAATCGTGTGCTCGCCGAAAGCCACATTCAGCACCACGTTGGCGGTTTTGCGCCCCACACCTGGAAGCTGCTCAAGCTGCTCGCGTGAACGTGGGATCTGGCTGCCGTGCTGTTCAAACAAAATCTTCGACAGCGCAATAACGTTCTTCGCCTTGGTGTTAAACAGCCCAATGGTCTTGATGTAATTTTTCAGACCCACTTCGCCCAGTGCCAGCATTTTCTCAGGCGTGTCGACCACCTTGAACAGCGGCCCCGTGGCTTTGTTCACGCCCACATCGGTGGCCTGCGCCGACAGCACGACTGCCACCAGCAACGTATAGGTATTAACGGATTTCAGCTCGGTGCTGGGTTCGGGGTTAAGCTCGCGCAGCCGGCGATAGAATTCAGTGACGTTGGCGGGGTTCATCAGGAACATTTTCCCGAGAAGTACTGCTTACTGCTTGGCGTGGAAAATGAGACCAAATCAAAGATCCAGCACATCGCGCATCGAATAGAAGCTCGGTCCGCGACTGCGCGCCCAAAGTGCAGCACGCACCGCACCCTTGGCAAACACCGCACGCGACGAGGCCTTGTGGGTCAGTTCTACGCGCTCACCGTCAGCCGCAAACATCACCGTATGATCACCCACCACATCGCCGCCACGCAATGTGGCAAAACCAATTTCACCGCTTGGTCGCGCGCCCACCTGACCATCGCGCGACTTCTTCCACACATTCACCAGTTTCACCTTGCGCCCACGAGCGGCCGCCTCGCCAAGCCCCAAAGCCGTGCCCGAGGGCGCGTCGAGCTTGTGACGATGATGCATTTCAAGAATGTCGATGTCGTAATCGGGGCCCAAAGTGGCCGCGAGTTTTTCGGTCAACGAAAACAACACATTCACACCGATGCTAAAATTGGGTGCAAACACGATGGGTGCAGAGGCCGCGTATTTTTGCAGTGTCGCCACTATGTCGGCATCCAAGCCCGTGGTGCCGACCACCAGAATTTTTCCGGTCTTGGCGGCTAAGGCGGCATGGTGAAGGGTCGCGGCTGGAACGGTGAAGTCGATGACGGCATCGCAGGCGGCGAACAGCGCGCTTGCATCCGCGCTAACAAGAATGCCTAGCGGCTTGGGCCCGACCAGAAGGCCGATGTCGGTGCCGACCATTGGCCCCACGGGCTCGGTGCCGCCACTGAGTGTACATCCAGGCGCGGCTAAAACTTCGGACACGAGCATGCGCCCCATGCGTCCAGCGCAGCCGACAATGCCGATCTTTAAGGGTGATGTGCTCATGGCGATCCGCCCGGGGGTTTTAAACGTCCTTGGTCTTGCGACGAAGACCCCTGCAAATCAAGTCAATTCAGGTAAACGTGCCGCTGACTACCTAGCCAGCTCGTCCAGGAACTCTTTCACCCGGTCAAAGAAACCTTGGGTTTCTGGGCTGTCGGTCTTGCGATCGCTCTCTTTTTCGAATTCCCGCAACAGCTTCTTTTGCTTGTCGGTCAGGTTCACGGGCACTTCGACCGCGGATTCCAGAAAGAAGTCGCCGCGGGCAGCCGAGCGCAGGACCGACATGCCCTTGCCTTTGAGACGAAAGCGGTGGCCGTGCTGGCAGCCCTTGGGGATCGTCACCTTGACGCGCGATCCATCAATCGAGGGCACTTCCACTTCACCACCGAGCGCTGCCGTGATTATTGCAACGGGCATGCGCATAAACAGATTGGCCCCTTCGCGCTGGAACATGCGATGGGGCTGTATGGCCAGAAAGATATAAAGATCGCCGGGCGGTGCGCCGCTCAAGCCCGCTTCGCCTTCGGATGCTAAGCGAATGCGCGTGCCTTCTTCAACACCGGGCGGAATCGTGACTTCTAGCGATTTGTCTTTGCGGGTGCGGCCTTGGCCCCGACATGTGGGGCAGGGGTCCGAGATCACCTGACCGGCGCCCTGACACATGGGGCAGGTGCGCTCAATCGTGAAAAAGCCTTGCTGGCTGCGCACCTTGCCCGCACCGCGACATGTGGGGCAGGCCTTGGGTGCCGCGCCATCTTTGCCGCCGCTGCCTTTACACGATTCGCACGCAAGCGACGACGGAACCGTAATTTTCGCTTTTTTACCGTGAAACGATTCCTCGAGCGTGATCTCCATATTATAGCGGAGATCTTGGCCACGCGAGGCCGCGCGCCCACCGCGTTTGGCACCACCCATCATATCGCCAAACATCTCGTCGAAAACATCGGCAAAGCCTCCGAAGCCGCCCGCAGCGCCAGCACCGCCGTTGCCTTGCTCGAATGCCGCATGGCCGTAGCGGTCGTAGGCCGCGCGTTTTTGCTCGTCTTTCAGAACATCATAGGCTTCGTTGATTTCGCGGAATTTTGTTTCGGCGTTTTTGTCACCAGGGTTTTTGTCCGGGTGATGCTGCATCGCAAGTTTACGATAGGCTTTTTTCACGTCATCTAATGACGCGCCCTTTGCGACACCGAGCAGTTCGTAAAAATCCTGCTTCGCCATGGAAAATAATCGCAGAGGTTAGGGTAAAGAAAATGTCATGGCCCGTTTTGCACAGGCCATGACACGAACAATAGCTAAGGACAAACCAGCCCGCTTCGGTTGCCCGATCCGATTTATTTTTTGTCCTTGTCGACTTCTTCAAAATCAGCGTCGACCACATCATCTTTCTTTTCGCCAGCCGCAGCCCCTGGGCCAGCTTCACCCGCCGCCGCGGCGGCTGGATCAGACTTGTACATGGCTTCGCCCATTTTCATCGACGCTTGCATCAATGCGTTCGTCGCTTCCTTGATTTTCTCGGCGTCACCTAAATCGAGCACGTCGCGGACATCCTTTAACTTTGCTTCGATCTCGGCTTTGTCGGCAGGCGGCAACTTGTCGCCATGCTCTTTCAAGTTTTTATCGGTGGTGTGCGCGAGGCTGTCTGCTTGGTTACGGGCGTCAACCGCTTCGCGACGTTTTTTATCTTCGTCGGCATGCGCTTCGGCGTCCTTAACCATCTTTTTAATATCGTCATCCGACAAGCCGCCCGAGGCTTGAATACGGATTTGCTGTTCTTTATTGGTGGCCTTGTCTTTCGCCGACACATTGACGATGCCGTTGGCATCGATGTCGAAGGTTACTTCCACTTGGGGAATGCCGCGCGGTGCCGGCGGAATGCCAACCAGATCAAACTGACCCAGCATTTTGTTATCGGCCGCCATTTCGCGTTCGCCTTGGAACACGCGGATAGTCACGGCGGTTTGGTTATCTTCAGCCGTTGAGAACACCTGGCTTTTGCGCGTTGGGATAGTGGTGTTGCGTTCGATCAGGCGCGTAAACACACCGCCCAGCGTTTCGATGCCCAGCGACAGGGGCGTGACATCGAGCAACAGCACGTCTTTCACATCACCCTTCAGCACGCCGGCTTGAATGGCCGCACCAATGGCCACAACTTCGTCTGGGTTGACGCCCTTGTGCGGCTCGCGACCGAAGAACTGTTTGACCAACTCTTGCACTTTGGGCATGCGGATCATGCCACCGACCAGCACAACCTCATCGATCTCGCTGGCTTTCAGGCCCGCATCCTTCAGGGCTTGGCGGCACGGCTCGATGGTTTTTTGAATCAGGTCATCCACCAACGCCTCAAGCTTGGCGCGCGTTAGTTTGATGTTGAGGTGCTTTGGCCCATTCTGATCGGCGGTGATGAACGGCAAGTTCACTTCCGTTTGCATCGCGCTCGACAGTTCGATCTTGGCTTTCTCAGCGGCTTCTTTCAGGCGCTGCAAAGCCAGCTTGTCTTTGCGCAGATCAATGGTGTTTTCTTTTTTGAACTCATCAGCGAGATAATCGATGATCCGTGCATCGAAATCTTCACCGCCCAGGAACGTGTCGCCGTTGGTGGATTTGACTTCGAAAACGCCATCACCAATTTCCAAAATCGAGACGTCAAAGGTACCACCGCCTAAGTCATAGACTGCGATTGTCCCGTTTTTCTTTTTATCGAGGCCGTAGGCAAGCGCGGCTGCCGTGGGCTCGTTGATAATACGCAGCACATTCAGGCCCGCGATCTTGCCCGCATCTTTGGTGGCCTGACGTTGGCTATCGTTGAAGTAAGCCGGAACCGTAATCACGGCTTCGCTGACCGACTCGCCCAAATAGGCTTCGGCGGTTTCTTTCATCTTGATCAAAGTTTGCGCCGAGATTTGGCTGGGGGCGTGTTTTTCGCCGCGCACTTCAACCCAAGCATCGCCGTTGTCGGCTTTGACAATTGTGTATGGAACAAGCTTCTTGCTCTTCTCGATCATTGGGTCTTCGTAACGACGACCCATGAGGCGCTTGATCGCAAATAAGGTGGCTTCGGGGTTGGTGACACCCTGACGCCTGGCCGGTTGGCCCATCAGACGTTCGCCCGATTCCGTAAAGGCGACGATCGACGGCGTGGTGCGCGCACCTTCGGCGTTCTCGATCACCTTGGGGGTTTTGCCCTCCATGATCGCGACACACGAGTTGGTTGTTCCAAGATCGATACCAATAACTTTACCCATAACTTTTCCTTTTCTCAGTGGCAGACATCTGGAACCCAGGATGGCGTCCGCAGATATCCCCTTGGGTTGGCTTGCAGATTTATTCCAAAAGGCACGACGACCAGTCGCACCTCTGAAGTTGGGGGGTTATATAAGGGGGGCTCTTGCCCCCGCAACAGCGCAGGTGCTGTTTTCGAGCCGTTACGGTGGTTTTTTTCAGCCCAAACGAGCAGATGAGGCGATGACGCAGCCCCTTCAGACCCCCAAAAGCCGAAAAAGGTCGTTTTCAGACGATCTTTTCGGCCCCGAGTTGCCCACGGGGTGCACTTTTCATCCAAAAAGTCTGGGTTTAAGAACTCAAATGGCCCTTTTGGCCGCCATTCAGGAGATTGCTCACGCCGCCCCCCTGACAAAGGTCCTTACCAAGACTGGGGGTTACACGTCGGCGGCCATCACCAACTGTGGGCATGCCGGATGGTGGAGCGATGCCAAGGGCTACCGATATGAAACCCGCAACCCGGCCAACGGGATGCCCTGGCCAGCGATGCCAGATATTTTTTTGCGTGCTGTAAGCGCTTGCGTCGCAAACACGCCCTGGCCAAATTTTGCTCCCGATGCCTGCCTGATCAACTTTTATGAACCCGGCGCCAAAATGGGGTTACACCAAGATCGCGACGAAAAAGATTTCACCCAACCCATTGTCACGGTGTGCCTGGGCGGTGATGCGGATTTTCAGGTGGGCGGGCCCAAACGCAGTGATAAAACCTCCTCGATCATTGTCCGTTCAGGCGATGTGATGATCATGGGCGGTGAAAGCCGCCTATACTTTCATGGGGTGCGAAAAATTTACTCGGACACCAGCCCAATACCAGAGATCAAAGGCCGGTACAGTCTGACGTTTCGAAAAGCCCTTTGATCGACAAAAAGGACTTTGGTTTTAGTCCAGCAAGACCAGGCCGTAGTCACCGACGCACGAAAACCCCAGCGCGCTATAGACACGTATGGCCGAAAGGTTCTTAGCTTCTGTAAACAAAGTGGCTGTGCGCGCACCTTCCGCATGGCGATAAAGCAATTATCTGGCTGAATAGCCCCGTCCACGAAGATGTTTGGGCGTGTGCACGCCGCCCACTTGCACCACGTCCGGAAGCCGAGCATTGATTACAGACAACGGCACTGGAACATCATCAACGGTTGCAACCCAAAAATCGCCGCGATCAATCATCTGTTTGACGTTGTCGTGGGCGCGGCTTTCAACGTCGGGGCTGGGTGGGGCTACGAGAGTTTCGATTTCGTAGTTGATGCGCCACTGAACGATCAAATCAAAATCTTTCAGTTGTGTACGGCGGCACGACACGCCGTGATTTTCTTTTCGGACAAATTTTTCCAGATCAAGTTCGAATAAATCTTTGGGGCTCAGATCGCGCACGCGATGTCGAAGTGCAAGCGCGTCCAAAGCGGCCTCACATTGCGCCCAGGGGCCCAGAAAACCTTTGACGGGTTACGCTTAATGAATTCCAACAAAAACCGCCAGCTTGGCGGCGATGGTGGGTGCAAATAAAATAATTTTATCTGTCCAAAATTGCGCCGCAACGTCGGTAATGTGCTCGCCATCAAAGCGAGCCGCATAGATACCATGGAATGGTCCATCGCCCTCGCCAACCCCCGAGGCCCGCAGGTTTGAGCGCAAGAAGATAGTTGCCGCTGGGTATTGCGACAAAAACGATTCAAGCGCTGGCTGATCGGCAGGGGTCAGCAGTCGCAGCATTACGGCGCAACGTAGAGACACTCGAAGTGTTCAACGCACAGTGGGATGTCTTCGGTGAAGGATAAGCCGTACCCAGCCATCATGTTGGTGTAGTACGGGATGTGAATTTTGCGCCACACATCGAGCGGACGCACGGTTGGGCCGTCAATCGCCGTGTGTTTTTCGGTGATATCTTTGAATGCCACTTGTTCAACCGCTGTCGTTCGCACCAACAAGCGCGGCGTGCCATCAAGACGCACATGAGCGGTGAGATCGCCGGGCTGCGGCAACGGTTCACCCAGGCGCTCTAATTGCAGCGGGAGCGGAAACGTACCGACCTTTTGGCCATTGGCGATAAGATCTAAAATGATGGTGTTCATCTCGGGTGATGTGCCGATACAACGCACTGCAAACCGCGCTGGGATAACAAAATCTGGTCGCGCGGCTTGGACTGCACGCCAAAACGCGCCTAGGGCTGCGGGATGAGTTGGGGCTGCTGCGGTTGGCATGGGCGCTACTTCTTCGCGCTAACACGCCAGACGATGTTAGCCACATCATCGGCCACCAACAAACTTCCGTCTTTGGCCATGGCCACACCCGCCGGGCGGCCCCACACTTCGGCTTTCTTTTCACCCTGCGACCAGAAGCCGGACAGGAAAACAATATAGTGATCGGCTGGCTTGCCATTCACCCACGGCACATAGACCAAATGATATCCGCGCGCTTGGGCTGCGTTCCACGAGCCATGCAAGCCCACAAAAGCACCGCCCTGAAACTCTTTGGGGAAAACGTTACCTGTCGAGAACGTCAAACCCACAGGCGCAGAGTGCGAGCGAAAGGGGGTGTCGGGCACAATGGCTTTGGCCACCAAATCAGGGCGTTTGTCGGCAAACTTAGGCTGCGGGTTTTTGCCCATGTAGCTGTAAGGCCAGCCATAAAAACCACCATCCACAACTTTGGTCAGATAATCAGGCACCAACTCTTCGCCCAAACCGTCGCGCTCGTTCACAACCGTGTAGATGTCGGTGGTGCCGGGATAAAACGCCGTGCCCACCGCATTGCGCAAACCAGTTGCATAGGTGCGCTGGGCTGATCCATCGAGCTTGAATTCTTGGATGGTCGCGCGGGGCTCGGGCTCTTCGTTGATGTTGCCGCGTGAGCCAATTGACACATAGAACTTTGATCCATCGGGGTGCAGCGTGACAGCGCGCGTTGAATGGCCACCGGGGTCCATCAGCGCACCATCTTTGGTGACCTGCTGGGCCTTGGCTATGGCTTTCATGTCGCCAGCTTTATAAGGGAAGCGCCACACCGCCACCGTATCGCCGATCAGCACAAAATCTTTTCCGACGGCGATCCCAAAGGGCGCGGCAAAACCATCGGCAAAGGTCTCGACCTTTTCGGCTTTGCCGTCGCCATCGGCATCGCGCAGCACCATAATTTTGCCTTCGCCCGACGCGGCCAAAAACACATCCCCGTTGGGTGCCGTAATCAGGTTGCGCGCATCGGCAAGATTTTCGGCAAACAAATTAACGTTATATCCCTCCATGGCTTTCGGCATGGCGCCTGCGGGGCGCGTAATTGTGCGCGGCGGATTGGCAGGGCTTGGGGGTGAATAGGGCACCGGCATGGCCGCCAGATCAATTTTGATCTTGGTGCCGGGCGCTTGCTCGAAGGTTTGCGCAAATGCCGTACTGGCCGTGGCGCACAAAAGCGCAGCAGCAAAAAGCCCGTGATGTGTCATCTGCGCAGCTCCATCAAGCGTTCATATGTTCGCATATGATGTCGCACGCTGCGGCCTGCACTCTCAAGCACAGAGTCGATTATTTATTAAGCCGCGGTATTGACGCCACTGGGCGCGGCGGGGTTTTCGGGTTTAGCCGCTTCGCACTTGAGGCCACCGCGCGAGACCAGCACCATAGCCGGGCGCAAAAGCCGCTCGTGCATGGTGTAGCCTTCGATCATCACCTGAACGACCGTGCCCGAAGGAACCGTGGTGTTTTCCACTTCTTGCACGGCGTTATGCAGATTGGCATCGAAGGGCTGGTTGAGGGCAGGAACGCGCCGCACACCCTGATCTTCCAGAATCTTCAACAGCTCTTTTTCCGTCAATTCCACGCCAACCGAAAGGTTTTTAAGCGCCTCGTTGCTGACACGCTGATCGGTGGGTGCGGCCAAGAGTGCGCGCCCCAGATTATCGGCCACCTGTAAGAGGGTTTTACAAATGTTGGAGGTGGCAAACTTGGCATTTTCCGAAATGCGGCGGTCGGCACGCTTAGAGGCATTCTCGGCTTCGGCCAGCGCCAGTAAACGATCAGCCTTCAGCTGGGCGATTTGTTTATCGAGGTCTTCAATATGGAGTTGGAGGGCTTGCACGGCCAGTGCTGCGTTGTCGTACGGTGCCTGCTCGGGCGCGGTCTCGAACGGATCTTCCATTGCGGGGTCTTGTTTTTGGGCGGGGTCGTTCATGTGCGTCTGCTTTATTGATTGAATAAAATCATGACTTACTGGCCAAGCATGCGGCTGACCAGCTTTGCGGTGTAGTCCACCATGGGAATAATGCGGGCATAGTTGATTCGCGTCGGTCCGACAATCCCAATCGCTCCGATAATTTGCTCACGAGCGTTTACAAACGGGGCCACAACCATCGAAAACCCCGCCATACCAAAGAGTTCGTTTTGAGCGCCGATAAAAATTTGCACGCCGTCCGCATGGCCCACGAGGTCAACGCAGCGCAGCATATGCTCGCGGGTTTCAAGCGCCGAGAACAGCTGGCGGATGCGCGATAAGTCCTCAAGTGCGGTAATATTATTCAACAGATGAGCCTGGCCCTTGATGATCAGTGAACCATCATTGGCGCTGCCGCCGGTCCGCGTGGCGATTCCAGCTTGCACAACCTTGGCGGTGAGTTCGTTGAGTTGGGCGCGGCTGTTCTCGATTTCGTTTAAAATATCGCCGCGCGCTTCGTCGAGTGTTTTTCCGGCCAGCCGCGTCGAGAGATAATTCCCCGCCTCGATCAACGCCGAGACCGGCAGATCGGCGGGCACCTCGACCAAACGATTCTCCACCACGCCCGACTCGCTGACCATGACCACCAGTGCGCGACCAGGCTTGAGGCTGACGAATTCGATGTGCTTGAGCGGCGATTCCATTTTTGGCGCCAACACTAAACTCGCACACTGTGATAGCCCAGAAAGTGTAGACGTCGCTTGGGTCAAAACTTCTTCCACAGAACGCCCGGCGGCATGGCAATGGGCCTCGATGGCTTGGCGTTCGTCGGTATCGAGCCCGCCTAATTGTAAGAGCCCACTGACAAACATACGCAAGCCCACGTCGGTGGGTAGGCGGCCAGCCGATGTATGGGGCGCATAGAGTAAACCCGACACCTCAAGGTCTGACATCACGTTGCGGATGGTCGCGGGCGATAGCGATCCATTCAACTTACGCGCAATGGTGCGCGAGCCCACCGGCTCGCCGGTTTCCACATAAGCATCGACAATGTGCTTAAAAATCTCGCGGCTGCGCTCGTTCAGCGCCACAACGCTGTGGGCATCGGCAGCCAGGGGCGCAAGGGTTGGCGGAAGCGTTGGCGGCATCTGCAATCCAATCTCCTGGTAGCGTATGTAAGCGCAGGGTTCGTAAGCGTCAATGTAACCCACCCAAACCCAAGGCTACGACTTGCCCGAAGTGGCTCGGCGGTGATAGATGGCGGCTATTCTTCTCGTTTTGACCCAAAGGAACATGTCATGCCGCCATCGCGCCCCTCGGGTCGAACTCCCGACGCCCTTCGCGCCGTGACCTTGGATGTCGGTTTTGCCAAACATGCCGAGGGTTCGTGCTTGGTGAAGTTCGGCGACACGCACGTATTATGCACCGCCACCGTCGAAGACAGCGTTCCGCCGTTTTTGAAAAACAGCGGCAAAGGCTGGGTAACAGCGGAATACGGCATGTTGCCGCGTTCCACCCACACCCGCACCCAGCGCGAGGCCGCCAAAGGCGGGCAGTCGGGCCGCACCCAGGAAATTCAGCGCCTGATCGGCCGCGCCTTGCGCGCCGTCACCGAACTCAATGGCTTTGGCGAAGTGCAAATTCGGCTTGATTGCGACGTGCTGCAAGCCGACGGCGGCACCCGCACGGCTAGCGTAACCGGCAGCTATGTGGCGCTGTTTCAGGCCTTCAACAGAATGAAGCGCATGGGCGTGATTGGTAAAATCCCCTTGCGCGAGAACGTCGCTGCGGTGAGTTGCGGCTTATATAAAGGCGTGGCCGTCCTCGACCTTGATTATGCCGAAGATTCCAACGCTCAGGCCG
Organism: Rhodospirillaceae bacterium; assembly: GCA_002737725.1. Classification (GTDB taxonomy): domain Bacteria; phylum Pseudomonadota; class Alphaproteobacteria; order Rhodospirillales; family Rhodospirillaceae. The sequence continues at coordinate 196,159 of NSIP01000001.1, read as the reverse complement.
ATGCGAATTTTGTGCTCACCGCGTCGGGAAAAATTGTTGAGGTGCAGGGCACCGCCGAGCACCACCCGTTTGAAGATTCAGAATTTGACGCCTTGATGGCGCTGGGAAAAAAAGGTGTGGCCGAATTAATCGCGCTGCAAAACGCAGCGATTGCCAAAATCACGAGCTAATTTATGTCGCGTCATTTTACGGGCGGGCGGTTGGTTGTGGCCAGCCACAATCAAGGCAAGGTCCGCGAGATCCGCGAATTGTTGGCGTCCTTCAAAGCGGATGTGATCTCGGCGGGTGAATTAAATTTACCCGAGCCCGAGGAAACTGAAAGTACGTTCATCGGCAATGCCAAACTCAAAGCCTTGGCTGCTGCCAAAGCCAGTGGGTTGCCTGCGCTGTCGGACGATTCAGGGCTAGCGGTCAGCGCGTTGGATGGCGCGCCGGGAATTTACTCTGCGCGATGGGCGGGGCCATCAAAAGATTTCACCGCCGCCATGTTGCGTGTTGAAAAAGAAATGGCGGGCACGGCTGATCGTTCAGCGAAGTTTGTGTGTGCCTTAGCGCTGTGTTGGCCCGATAGTCATTGCGAGGTCTTTGAGGGTGAGGTTCACGGAACGCTTAGCTTTCCGCCGCGCGGGACAAAAGGTTTTGGCTATGACCCGATTTTTGTGCCCGTCGACCTTGAGACAACGTTTGCCGAGATGGAGCCCGCCGCCAAACACGCTATGAGTCACCGCGCACGCGCCTTCGCGCAACTTGTAGCGGCGTGTTTCATATAGCTTATTTGCCAAACACAATTGTCCCCGCATTGGCCGCAATGGCGACGCTCAAAACCGTGAGCAGTAATAGAACAGTTTTTCGGAACGTCTCATCGCCCAAGCGCGCATAGAGTTTGTTGCCGATCGCGTTCGGGATCAACATGGCGGGAACAATCAGCGCGAAATAGCGCACCAGGCCGACGAATAGTTTGAAAAACGAGGGTTCGATATAACTGAGCAGTGCGACGCCGATGGGCACACCGACGGCTCCACCGGCGATGATGGGGCCGCAGCGTTGAATTTTAAACGTGGGGCGAATGGTGCCCAGCGACAAAGTTGTCCCACCAGCCCGCCGAAGATCACCAGTAGGCCGGCAATGTGCGGATCGAGCCACCACACCCAAAAGGCCATGGCGACCAAACCAAACGCAAAGCCCGAAAGCCCGTGAACAAAGCCCGCGATAACTGCGCCGCCGATGACAACTAAATCAAGATTTTCCACGTCGGTGCTAGGTTTGATTTTAGTAGCGCGCCGCGCCGTCATAAAAGGTTGCGAATTCTTTGAGCGCGGGCGGTAAGGCGGGCTTATAGGGTGTATCAAACGTATAGGGCACTTGCGTCTCGCCCCAGACATTCACATGCGGGCCGTGACGAAAGCGAATCAAACACATCCCACCATCGCGCGTGCCAAAAGGCCCATGTGGAATTTCGGCGGGCCGCCAGAAGTATGCGCCCGGCGTCATGCGCCCATGGGGGCCGATCATGTCGCCTGCCAACATGAATGATTCTTCAACACAAGGATGTGTGAGTGTGGGGCAGGCCCAGTTGTCAGGATAAATGTGCGGCGGCGTGGAAATAATAAACGTCGCTTTTTGTTTGTAGACAGGGTCCATCCTCAAAATTTTACGCCGGTTGCCCATCCACTCTAATGATGGGTCGGCAGGCTTGGCATCCCAACGCATAGCGTAGACATCAAGCCCTTCGATCAGAGGCGCCGTGGGGTCGGGCATCGCAACGGGTTTTGATTCTGCGGGGGTTCCGTCAAAGAACGTCAGCGCCACGCAACCGTCAATACTTTCAGCCGAGCTGCGCTGATAGTGGTTGGGTAAGCAGGCGTAGGTATCGCGCGTATAGGTGTGCCCGTTGATGACGAGACTGCCCTCAAGCACATACATCTCTTCTTCAGCGGCGAGCGATTCTGCCTCGGGTCGCGCCCAGCCGGCAGGGTAGCGCACAATGGCGGTCAACTCGCCGTTCGCCGTATCGCGGCTGAGGATTTTGGCATCCACATCATCACGCGCACTGCCCGGCAGGCCAGGAGCCCAGGGCAGATGTTGCGCGAACAGAAACTCAATGAGTGGGCGGGCCATGGGCGAATGTTAGGATCGGACCACGAGCGGATTCAAGTGCGATCGTGCTCACATTCGGCGTGCGGCCTGATATAGATGCGCCCCATGACACACTCATCTCTCGCGGCAGACCCTTATGATGAGGGCTTTGGCCTTTATGTCCATTGGCCCTTTTGCGTCTCGAAGTGCCCTTATTGCGACTTCAACAGCCATGTTGTTGAGCGTATTGAACAAACCGCTTGGCACGACGCTTATTTGCGGGAACTCAGCCACTTTGCAGCCCAGACAACGGGGCGCACCCTCACCAGCATTTTCTTCGGTGGCGGTACACCCTCGCTGATGGACCCCGCCACCACTGCGGCGGTCATCACAGCAGCCAGGGCACATTGGAACGTCGCACCGGACCTTGAAATTACGCTAGAGGCCAACCCCGGCACGGTGGATGCGCAGCGCTTTGCCGATTTTCGCGCCGCTGGCGTGAACCGATTGTCCATGGGCGTGCAGTCGTTGAACGAAACTGATTTGCGGTTTTTGGGTCGCAAACATTCTGTCGATGAGGCCCGTGTGGCGTGGCGTGCAGCGGCCAAAATTTTCCCGCGCGTGTCGTTTGATCTGATTTATGCACGGCCCAATCAAGACCTGGCGGCGTGGCAGCGCGAGTTGCAAGAAGCGCTGAACGAGGTGCGCGACAACAACATTACCCATTTGTCGCTCTATCAACTGACGATGGAGGACGGCACCGTGATGGCGGCGGATTACGCACGCAAAGCCTTTACGCTGCCCGATGAAGACGCATCGAGCGATATGTTTGAACGCACGCAAGATTTGTGTGCGGGCGCGGGTTTTCCGGCCTACGAAATTTCCAATCATGCGGCACCGGAGCAAGAGTGCCGACACAATATGATTTACTGGCGCGGCGGTGATTATGTGGGCATCGGGCCCGGTGCCCATGGACGGTTGAGGTTGCATGATGGTGCGGTTGCCACCCGCCAAATTAAGGCGCCCTCGCTGTGGCTGAAACGCGTGAGCTCAGACGCGCACGGAACGCAAGCGCGCGAAGCCCTGAACACAAAGGCGCGGGCCGAAGAATTATTGATGATGGGCTTGCGCCTGAGTGAGGGCGTGCATGTGACGCGCTTCGAGCGCCTCACCGGGTTGTCGATGGATCACGTGGTTAACACCGCAGCGACGACCCGACTGATTGATCAGGGGTTTTTGGAACAGAAAAACGGCCACCTGATTGCAACACCTGGCGGCCGTTTAGCACTCAACGAAATTCTGCGTCAGCTTTTAGCAAGCTAGATTTATTTTGTTCCTGACACAATGAACCATGAGGCGTGAACGCCTTTGGATTTGTCACGGAAGGCTTGCGTTCCTTTTTGGGGGCGCGACGTTGCATCTTGGTAGCCCGCACGCACATCTTTAAAGCCTGCGTCTTCCACCAACTTCTTGAAATCAGTCGTCAGCGCCCCGCGCCAGAAGGGCTCATTATTGTAGAAGATTTCAAAATCACCGCGAATGCGGCCCCAGGTGTCAAGTTGGCTGTAATGGCCGGGCACTTCGAGGTGCAACATTACACCGCCTGGTTTCAATATGCGTTTGCATTCAGCCATGATGCGCGGCAAGGCCGCATGCGAGGTTTCATGCAGAACAGTTGACGAATAGACCAAATCAAAGTGGTTGTCGGGACAGTTGGTGGCTTCGGCATTTTGTTGCGAAAAATGAATGCCCACACCCAGATGCTCGGCGCGCGCCCACGCATAGCGCAACAAACCTGCGCCCACATCGATGGCGTGCATTTCAGCTTCAGGGAAGTATTCGCTCACCGCGACCGTAGAATGCCCAACCGTGCAACCGATATCTAAAATACGCGCGGGTTTTGCGTCAGGCCAGCGTTCGATAAAATGAGACACGACCGTGTGCCCGCGAACATCATTCATGAATCCGCCGTTGCGACCCATGTGATAGATGGCAGCGGCACGGTCGAACACCGCGCCTTGACGCACATCGTTCTCGCGTGTGACGGCATGGTAGTTGCCGGGCATACAGTGAATATCAAACGCGTCGATGTAGCGGGGCACGACAAAGTTTGGATCAACCGTCAGCGAGCCCTTGGGGTTTTTCACATCGCTTTTGTCCACCAGCTTATCGAGCTGACGATCAACGCACGTCGCCACGCTATCCCACATCATCTCTTGGGCGGTGCGGGTGAGTGTAGCCCAGGCTTGGTAGTCGATGTCTTTTTCCATCTCGCCGCGCACTTCAATGTGATTGGCGGGGCTGCGGCCTTTTGATTTGGTCATCTCGGGGATGACTTTGTTGGTCATCAGGTTAGCTTGGCCGGGTTCCAGCTCGCGACCGATAAAGGTTTTCAAATCCGAGACGAACATTTGTTCTGAAATCTCGTCGTGATTTACTTTCGGCATCATGGGATGCGGTTCAGCGAGATTTGTCTTGGCGATGGTCATGCGGGCTCTCCGATAAAATTAGGCGGCGTTGATTTCGGCAGCGAGGCGGTCAAGTTCGGCATCGTCGGCGGGTTTGTCGTGACGGGCGAGGTCTTCTTTGAGAACGCGAAAGACTTTGCGAAGAATGCGTTGATGCTGCGCTGAGCGCTCGGCCATGATTGGGGCGTCGGGAATAAAGCTGTCGACGTCTTCACGGCTAAAGAGTTTGCGACCTTCGGCGATGCGTTCATGCGTGTCGACTCGATCACGCAAAATCGCCACTTCGGCGGTCAACGCCGTGACCATGGCCATGAGTTGATCGACCGCACGATCGTCGTGAAACCGCGGCTGTTTGCCTTTGGCGACCCAGACGCGCTCTTTGGGGGCGCCAAGGCCCGGTGCTGCAACCATCGTCAATCTCCATCATCTCACGTTTGAGCGTATCATTATGCCTGAGATATAGTCATGCAATCGTATGCTTTTATATGTTATAGTCATGCTTAAGAGGCATGAGATGATCATACCATTATGCCCGAGATAAAGTCATGCCATAATATGCTTTCATATGTTATAGTCATGCTTAAAGGGCATGTGAATTGAGATGGATATCGAGCATTTGCGGCATTTTGTGACTGTGGCCAATCGGGGATCCATTGGCCAAGCCGGCCTGGATTTAAACATTACTCAGCCCGCACTCACCCGCAGTTTGCAGCGCTTAGAGAAAGAAGTGGGTGGTAAGCTTTTAGAGCGCGGCCCCCGGGGCGTGGTGATGACAGCCTTTGGCGAAATCTACCTGCCCTACGCCAAAGCCATATTGAACGAAGCCACCAGGGCCGCCGAGGAGCTGAAAGCCTTTCGGGGGATTGAGAAGGCCAAGGTGCGGGTGGGCATTTCGCCCAATTTTGTCAGCTACTTAGTGCCGGAAGCCGTGCAGCGCCTGTTTGCCATTTACCCCGGCGTAACCGTCAGCTTGTCGACTGAGACCTACGAGAACCTGACCCGCATGCTGCGCGGCTATGAACTCGACATTGTCTTTTCCCAGTTCCTGGACAACCCGGCCAATTTGGAAGTCGCGCCCGGCGAGCATATTCGTCGCGAGACGCTGTTTGATAGTTTCTCGCGCGCTTATGTGCGCGCAGACCATGCATTAGCAAAATCAAAACGTGTCACGTTACGCGAACTGGCAACCTATGCCTGGGCGATTCCGCTACAGATGTCGTTGGTCTATCGCTTCGAATATGCGTTTCGCACTGCGGGGTTTGATGGCCCGGTTCAGAAAATCAACACATCTTCCATGAGCTTCATGAAAACAGCGGTGATGGAATTTGGTTTGCCTGCCGTGGTGCCCGATCATGTGATGAGTGAAGAACTCCGCGATGGCCGTGTGGTTGCACTCAACGTTGCCGAGCTTGAGTTTGAATATCAGGTGGGCTTGTCGTGGCGGGCTCGCGGCACGCATACGCCAGCCATGACCGCCTTTGCGCGTATTTTGCGCGAGGTGTCGGCCGCCCACGATGCCGCTTAGCGGGCCTGTGGCTGCCTTAATCAAAGACTCAAGGAAAAGCTGGATAGAACTGTAAAATAGTCATTTTTTGCCTTTTATTTAGGTTTCGTTTACACTCTGGTGCAAGATTCAAACTTCCTGGGGCGACTCGATAGTGGGCGCCCCCAAAAACAAGATGCGGTCAGGCATGTACAACACCCGACTGGACGGGCTTACGGAGTATCCGTTTCAGCGCCTGAGCGCGCTGCTGGCCAGCACCCCATGTGAGGTCAGCGCCGCCGAGCAGATCGCCATGTCGATTGGCGAGCCGCAACACCCCCCGCCTGCCCTGCTGCACACCACCTTGGCGCAAAATCCCGGCGACTGGGGCAAGTACCCACCAACGCCCGGCACGCCAGAGTTTCGCCGGGCCGTCGCCGGTTGGATTTCACGCCGCTATGCGCTACCCGCCAATATGATTGATGGCGATAAACACGTCTTGCCCGTGGCCGGAAGCCGTGAGGCGTTGTTCATGGCAGCGCAATTGTGTGTGCCGCCGCAAAAAAATGGGCGTGTGCCAACCGTGCTGATGCCTAATCCGTTTTATCAGGTTTATTTCGGGGCCGCCGTGATGAACGGCGCTGAGCCGATCTTTCTTCCGGCCACCAAAGCAACCGGCTTTCAGCCTAACTATGCAACAGCACCGCCCGATGCACTTGATCGCGCGGCCATGGCCTACCTGTGTACACCCGCCAACCCACAAGGCACGGTGGCCACATTAGAGCGTCTAAAAGAGGCCATCATACTGGCGCGTAAGCATGACTTCGTTTTGATCGCCGATGAGTGCTACTCGGAAATTTATGACGACAAGCCTCCCGCCGGCGCGCTGGAAGCCTGCGCCGCGTTAGGTGGCGATTTAAAAAATGTGCTGGTGTTTAATTCATTATCTAAGCGCTCGAGTGTGCCGGGTTTGCGCTCGGGCTTTGTGTGTGGCGATGCGGACTTGATTTCAAAGTTCAACAAACTGCGCGCCCACGGCGGCGCGGTGCAGCCGGTGCCTGTTCTCAATGCCTCGATTGCGTTGTGGAATAACGAACATCACGTCAATGCAAATCGCGCGATGTATCGCGAGAAGTTCGACGATGCCGCGCAAATTCTGGGTGGACGCTTTGGGTTTTACCGCCCCGAGGGTGGATTTTTTCTGTGGCTCGACGTTGGCGACGGCGAAAAAGCTGCGCGCGCACTGTGGGCGAAGGGCGGAATTAAAGTTCTGCCTGGTGGTTATTTGTCGCGCGCCGACAACACCGACCACAACCCCGGCCACGCCTACATCCGCATTGCCCTTGTCCACGAACGCACCCGCACCGCTGAAGCCTTGCAACGCGCCCGACGTATTCTTGAAACCAGCCTATGACCCGCCGTTAGGATCTATCCATGACCGCCACCGCACGTTCACAAAACATTCCGTTCCTGCCACCGGCTTGGGCCGCGCTGCTCAAGCGCAGTGTCATGGCGACAAGTGGTGTCGTGGTGTTGATCGCCGTGGTGTTGGTGCTGAGCGCACTCATCACCTACACGCCAACAGATCCGTCATTGAACACGGCTTCAAAATCGGTTGTTCAAAATGCGTTGGGGTATCCCGGTGCCGTGGTGGCCGATTTGTTGTTGCAAATTTCCGGGCTGGGCATGGCCGCGCTGGTGTTTGCCGTCAGTTCCTGGGGCGTGTGCTTGGTGCGAGGTGAGCATGTGGAATGGGTGTGGCTGCGCAGCTTGTCGGCCTTGGGCGCCATGATTTTGATTGCCACCGCGTTGGCCGGTCTGCCAGTACCAAACGCCTGGCCTATTGATGCCGGTTTTGGTGGATCGGTGGGGCGCGTGGTGATGAGCTTGGCCACCTTCGAGACCGGCATTGTCTGGATCGACCCCAGCCAGAAGTTGATCGTATCGGGACTCTGCGCTTTCGTGGGTGTGTGGCTGATGTTCATGGCCGCAACCGTGAGTTTGCGCGCCACTATGGGCGGCGTGATGGCTGTACTGCGGGTCTGCGGCGCGGGGCTATCAGCGTTTGGCACAACGCTCGGTGCTTTCTTTGCGCGCGACGAGCAAGCCAAGCCCGCGAAGGCCAAGCGCGAACGCGCAGAGCCAACGATGAGCGCAAACAATGATGACCCGATGATTGAACGCAGCCATGTCGCTATCGAAGAAGCCGAACCGTGCGAGATGGATGGCGATGACGCCGAGTTTGATGCCGCAACACCCGGCCCAAAATCAAAAGACGTGGTGGTGCAGCGCGCCAAGACCACCAAGCTGACCAAACGCGACATGGCCGCGCGCCAGGGCAGCTTTTTGCCCGCCGCTGCCAGCAAAGGATTCTCGTTACCACCGCTTGATATCCTCGCGCTGCCGTTGGTCGAGCATCGCCCCAAAGGCCCCAGCACCGAAGCGTTGGAAAACAATGCGCGGATGTTGGAATCGGTGTTGGAAGATTTCGGTGTCAAAGGCCAGATCGTCAAAGTGCGCCCCGGGCCGGTTGTCACCCTGTACGAACTGGAACCCGCACCCGGCACCAAAACATCACGCGTTGTAGCATTGGCTGATGACATTGCGCGCTCCATGAGTGCGATTGCCGTGCGTATTGCTGTGGTGCCCGGGCGCACGGTCATTGGTATTGAGCTGCCCAATGCCAGCCGCGAAACCGTTTACTTCCGCGAGATGCTGGCCAACGACGAGTTTGAAAAGTCCGATGGCAAATTAGTTTTGGCCTTGGGCAAAGATATCGGCGGTACGCCGATTATGGCCGACTTGTCGCGCATGCCCCACTTGCTGATCGCGGGCACGACCGGTTCGGGCAAGTCGGTGGCCGTCAACACCATGATTATGTCGCTGCTGTATCGCAACACGCCATCCGACGTGCGCTTTATTATGATTGATCCGAAAATGTTGGAGTTGTCGGTGTACGACGGCATTCCACATTTGCTCTCGCCCGTGGTCACCGAGCCCGGCAAGGCCGTGATGGCCTTGAAGTGGACCGTACGCGAAATGGAAAACCGCTACCGCGCCATGTCGCAACTATCGGTGCGCAATATCGCGGGCTATAACCAGCGCTTGGTCGATGCCGCCAAAAAAGGACAGGTGATTAAGAAGACGGTGCAAACCGGCTTTGACCCCGGCACCGGCAAGCCGATTTACGAAGAGCAAGACCTCGACCTCACACCGCTGCCTTACATCGTTGTGATAATCGACGAAATGGCCGACCTGATGATTGTCGCGGGTAAAGACGTTGAATCCGCCGTGCAGCGCTTGGCGCAAATGGCACGTGCGGCGGGCATTCACGTGATCATGGCCACACAACGCCCCAGCGTGGATGTGATCACCGGTACCATTAAAGCCAACTTCCCGACACGTATCTCATTCCAAGTCACCAGTAAGATCGACAGCCGCACCATCTTAGGTGAACAGGGCGCCGAACAGCTGCTGGGCCAGGGTGACATGTTGTACATGGCCGCTGGCGGGCGCATCACGCGCGTGCATGGGCCGTTTGTGACCGACAAAGAAGTTGAGAAGGTCACAGCCATGCTGCGCGAGCAGGCCGAGCCTAACTACCTGAACGATGTGACCGAAGAATCCGACATGAGTGATGTGCCGGGCTTTACGGGTGCGGGTGCGGGTGGCAACACATCAGGCGAAGACACGCTGTTCGATCAGGCCGTGGCGGTGGTGGCGCGCGAACGCAAAGCATCGACCAGCTTTATTCAGCGCCATTTGCAAATTGGCTATAACCGCGCGGCACGCATTATTGAAGACATGGAAGCCCAAGGCATGGTGGGCAAACCCAACCATGTGGGCAAACGTGAAGTGCTGCTGCCCGAACCTGTGGGGATGATGTAGCACAACCGAGCAGGCCACCGGTTTCACCGGTAAATGAAAGCTTTTTACCCGTAATACCGGCCACAGCGTGGTCGGTTTATACCGCAGCGGTATAAAAGAACTGAGCCTGGACTCTGCCCCGCAGTCGCCATAATTTCCCGCCACCATGCCCCTCATGAAATTATGTTCCGCCCTCGTTGCTGTGCTGATGTTCTTTGCCGGAAGCGCATCAGCGCTGACCGATGCTGAAACAGCTGCGCTGAAACGCGCCGAGGATTACCTGAACAACCTAGGCAATATGCAGGCGCGGTTTTTACAGGTGAACCCCGATGGCACCACTCATGAAGGTGAACTGTTCGTATCGCGGCCCGGCAAAATGCGCATCACCTATGACCCGCCCGCACAAATGCTGGTGGTGGCCGATGGCAAGTGGCTGATCTATGTCGACAAAGAAGTGAACGAGAGCAGCTACCTCGACCTGGGCGACACGCCCGCCGGTTTGCTGCTGAAAGACAATATGTCATTTACCGACAAAGCGATCAAACTGAGGGGCGTGAAGTTGGGCAACGGCAAAGTGGAAATTGCCGCCTCTCAGGCCAAAGACCCAGCCTTGGGCAAATTGACCTTTGTCTTTACCGAAGGGCCGTTCGAGTTGCGCCAATGGCGTGTGCTCGATGCCCAGAACCAAGAAGTTGAGGTGACCCTGTTTGAGCCCCGGTTCGGCGGGACGCTGGATAAAAAGTTATTCGAGTACGATAAACCCGCAGACGAGCGCGACCCGGGACGCAAGGGCGATTAAGCAGCGTTAAAGTCTTGTAAGGCGCGTCATACAATTTCCCTGCTCGGTCACTCCCGCTGTCTTGAATTATTCTAAAGTATTGATTCGATTGTTTTTTTAGCCTTGATCACAACGGCGCGAGAATTGGTGTTTTTTTGTCGCGGCCCTTGAGAAGCCAAAAACCATCCCTATATCCTTTTTACAAGCATCGATGCTGCAATGGTGTCGATGGGCCGGTGAGGTACCCCCTACCAAACTGACCAAAAACTGACGCCCGGTGTTTCCCCCAAACGTCGGGCGTTATTTTTTTGGGCCCAATCAAATCATACGTTCGTCACACCCCGATTTGACGCTTCATTTTTCTTTGCGACCAAGGGAAGCTAACGCCCCATCTTCAGTTCAACCCGCAACAACACATACCCCGCACATGACCCCACATGACCCGACCAATTGGCACGGCACCACGATTTTATCGGTGCGCAAAAATGGCCGCGTGATTATCGCTGGCGATGGCCAAGTGACCCTGGGCAACATCGTTGTAAAATCGAACGCGCGCAAAGTGCGCCGCCTGGCCGACGGTTCAATTTTGGCCGGATTTGCAGGTGCGACCGCCGACGCCTTCACGCTCTTTGAGCGCCTTGAGGCAAAGCTAGAAAAACACCCGAGTCAGTTGATGCGCGCTTGCGTGGAGTTGGCGAAAGACTGGCGCACAGACCGCTACCTGCGCCGCCTAGAAGCCATGATGGCGGTGGCCGACAAAGAGGTGTCGCTGATTCTGACTGGCACAGGTGATGTTTTAGAACCAACCGATGGGTTGATTGGGATTGGCTCGGGCGGGTCATTTGCATTGTCGGCGGCGCGTGCGCTGATTGACTTGGAAAACTTCGACGCCGAGGCGATTGCGCGCAAAGCCATGGGCATCGCCGCAGATATTTGTATTTATACCAACCGCGAAGTGACGGTGGAGATTTTATAATGCCCGCGACCGTCATCTCCATCAGCGCGTTTTCACCGCGCGAGATTGTTTCCGAACTTGATCGCCACATCATCGGCCAGCAAGACGCCAAACGCGCTGTGGCCATTGCGTTGCGAAACCGTTGGCGTCGCCAACAGTTACCCGAAGGCCTGCGCGAAGAGGTCATGCCAAAAAACATTCTGATGGTTGGGCCAACAGGTGTGGGAAAAACCGAAATCGCCCGGCGGTTAGCCAAATTGGCCAACGCACCCTTTCTGAAAGTCGAGGCCACCAAGTTTACTGAAGTCGGATACGTGGGCCGCGATGTGGAAAGCATTGTGCGCGACTTGGTTGAAATTTCGCTGACCATGACGCGCGAGCGGTTGCGCAAAGAAGTAACTGCCAAAGCAGAGTTGGCGGCTGAAGAACGTGTGCTTGATGCGCTGGTCGGCCAGAACGCCACACCTGAAACGCGCCAGAAATTCCGCAAGCAACTGCGCGAGGGCGAGTTGAGCGAGCGCGAGATTGAAATTCAGGTTCAAAATACATCGGCAGCCTCGATGCCGAGCTTTGATGTGCCCGGCATGCCCGGCGCTCAAATGAGCATGGTCAATTTAAGTCAGATGCTGGGCGGCGTGGTGGGCCCGCGAAGCAAAGCGCGAAAAATGAGCGTCGCCCAGTCTTACGAACTTTTGATTCGCGAAGAATCAGACAAACTTTTGGATCAGGAGAGCATTACGCGCGATGCGATTTCAGCCGTGGAAAACAACGGTATCGTGTTTTTAGATGAGATCGACAAAATCACCGGGCGCGATGGCGCGCAAGGGGCCGATGTGAGCCGCGAAGGCGTGCAGCGCGACCTCTTGCCGCTAATCGAAGGCACCACAGTGAACACCAAGCACGGGCCGGTGAAGACTGATCATGTGTTGTTTATTGCCTCGGGTGCGTTTCATTTAGCCAAGCCGTCGGATTTACTGCCCGAGCTGCAGGGGCGCTTGCCCATTCGCGTTGAGCTGAAGGCACTGACGCGCGATGATTTTGTGCGCATCCTGACACAAACCGAAGCCAGCCTAATTAAACAGTACCGCGCGCTGATTGGGACTGAAAATGTCGTGTTGGATTTCAGCGATGATGCCATTGACGCGCTGGCTGACCTGGCCGCTGACATTAACAAGAGTGTCGAAAATATTGGTGCGCGGCGTTTACACACGGTGCTGGAAAAGCTGCTGGAAGACATCAGCTATACGGCCACGGACCGCTCAGGCGAAACTCTGAAGATTGACGCAGCTTATGTAAAAGCCCAGGTCGGTGACCTCGCCAAGAAGGGCGATCTCAGTAAATTTATCCTTTAAAGCCGCGCCATCAGAAGCCGCTGCGTTTCACTTTCACAGGCGTTGAGGATTTTTGCTGCAATCGCGGGGTCGGTCGCGGTTTGCGCCATCGTCACCCCGACGAAACACAAGGCCAACACGGCGAAGGCGCGGCCATCACGTTCTGCCGACTCGGGCCCCGCTTGATCATTTGGCGGGACGCTCTCATTTGATCCATCATCGAGGTGCTGCTTGGGTGCGCGCACTTTACGCGCAGCATGGGAAAACCCCGTGATCAGCTCCGAGCGTGGGCTGGCGTGGTTACCTTAGCGCACCCTATCGCGGCGCTTGAGGAGCACATACACCGCCCCGCCTTGTGACTGCTTGGGGTTGGCTTCGGTCACCGCCAAAATCACTTGTCTTAAGGGTGCTGCGTTCAGCCAGTGAGTGAGCTCGGCCTTGATGCGCCCCCGCGGACGTTCGGCTAAAGGATCTGTCGCGCCCTTGCCAGTGATCACGAGCAAGGACCGCGCACCGCGCTCAGATTGGCTTCGAATAAAATGAACCAGCGCGCTGTGCGCTTGGGCCAGAGTTAATCCATGCAGATCCAAGCGACCATCACACGGCATTCGCCCTTTACGGAATTTTTTTGCTGTCGCAGCATCAAGATCAATCAGTTGGCCCACATGCAGAGGTTGGGATTGCGTGGTGCGATGTGCCACCACAGCCACAGGCGCATATTTAAGCGCGCGCGCCTGGGACTGTGAACTCGGTGCTGCTTTTTCAACAGCCGGATGGCGGGGTTTCAGCGGTGTGACGCTGCGCGTGACAAAATCCCATATTCGGCGATCCTCGGCGGTGAGCTTGCGCATCAGAAGTGTGGTCCCGCGCCTGAGGGCTGTTTTTTGTATTGGTGATTATCATAGCGCCGCGCAATGCGGCGCTACATGTTAATATCGCCGATGGACTTTGGCTCTTTATCGCCCTTGTCGCCCGAGTCAAGTTTGAAGGCGTTATAAACATCAACGCCTTCCATTTCCATCTCGGGCAAGTAAGGGTGTGACAAACGCGCGCCAATCGCCCTCGGGCGACACGCAGCGCGTTTTGTTCATGTAGTTCAGCGTGACCACAAGCCCGCCCAATTTCCACAGAATGTTCCAGTTGTGCAGGTTGTCCATGGCCGCATCACTGGTGCGGCGGCAAACGCGCTGGGAAATCCACGGCATAATCAAAAACAAATATAAAAACACCCCGGTCACCATAATTGCAGTGCCCAGCACAAGGTTGATCATGACCATCACCGAGATCGACACGATCAGCATAACCAGAAGCGGGCCAACGTTTTCTCGGGGGCTCCAGATCGGTGATTTCGGATGATTGAGCCGATCGAAATCGACAAACACGCCCACGCGGTCGGCCTGGTAGGATTCCACCCGCCGCGCGTAAAGTGTGCGATAGCGTTTCTTTTCAGTGGGCTTGGCATTCATCCCGAGACCCAGCCTATTCCACATCTTATTGCCGCGACCTTGATGGCGCGGCTGTTTGGGCAAGCTTAAAGGCTAAACCTTTCCCGAATCTAAACTTCCGCTCTTTAAGGGGAGGTGGATTTGGGCACTAAAATATCGTAGCGACCAGGGCTGCGCATGCGTGCGGCCTTGAGGAAGGCTGGCTCGCCCGCGCCCCAAAAGTAGTCCCCACGCACCGCGCCGGTGATTGCAGCGCCGGTATCTTGAGCCACCATGAGCCTGCGCAGCGGAATTTGGTCGGGGTCTGAAACTTGAAGCCACAATAATGAGCCGAGGTGGATAAAGCGCGGATCGACAGCCAGCGAACGGCCCGCCGTCAGCGCAAGGCCGCTGGCCCCGATGGGGCCGGCCCCATCGATTTTACGGAAAAAGATATAGCGCGCGTTCTGCACCATCAATTCCTTTGCCCGATTGGGGTTTTCCTTCAACCAATCCCGCACCGCGATCATGGAAGCGCTCCCCTGTGGTAAAACGCCCTCATCGATGAGAATGCGCCCCAATCCCCGAAAGCTGTGGCCGTTATGGCCCGCAAACCCCACACGCATCATCGCTCCGTCGGGAAGTTTCACCTGACCCGAGCCCTGGATATGCAGCACATGCACATCCACCGCATCATCAACCCAAGCCACAACATCTGTGTCTTCGGCAATCACATGTCCAAGGTCAATCTCTTCGCGCGTATAAAAAGGCTTGAGTTGTTGGCCCACGAGCCGCCCAACAACCGTGCGCGGCATGTCGCTTCCCTCCAACGCCGCAGGGGGCACAAAGTCTTTCAACGGCACATTGATGAGGTTTTTAGGAACCGCGTAAAGCGGATGTTGGTAGGGTCCTTCGCGTTTCAGCGACCCGTTCAGCGTGACTTCGTAGTAGCCCGTAAACATGCCTTCGGTTTTGCCGCTGGCAATGACAGCGTAGGGCTGAAACGCGGACTGGATTGCCTCACTGAGTTCTTTCTTGCCAGGGCCCGCCTCAAGAACGGTTTTACAAGCAGCCATGCGATTGGCGGCGGTGATGGTGATGTCGCCAAGGCGCTGGGGCTCATCGTCAGCATTGATTTGAGCACAGGTTTTTGTCAGTGCGGGCAAGACATCAGACAGGCGATCGTCGTTCCAGCCTGAGAGGTCAGAGAAATTTCGCGCCACATATTCGACTTTGGGGGGTAGCAAAGGTGCTGGTGTGAGAACTTGAATCACGGGCTTGGGCCGCGTCAAAACTACGCCCGCAACTGCGCCAATCAAAATGCCGAAGAGAAAAATGAGACCAGTTCGAAAGTTGGGCTTGAGCGTCACGGAGGCTGCCGCGCGCCGTTCATTATTCAACGCTGCGCGTTGCCACCAACATCCAGTTGGGGTCTTGAGATAGCGTATCGCGCGAGAACGTCCAAACGTCGGTGACACTTTCGACGTGGTCGGCCGAGCCTTCGATAATGTCGCCAGCGTTGTTTTTCAAAACGTTTGACTGTTCGCTTTGGAAAATTACCGCGACATGAGCGGCTGAACCGCGCATTTCGAAGGATTCAAATTTGGCGGGCCTTAACACCACCAGCTCACTGCTTAACGTTTCACCGCGCTCTTCACGCTCTTGAATCACATTGGCGAACTGTGAGTAGACTTCGGAGCTGAGAAGCGGGCGTAAAGTATCGAGATCGTTTTTCGCGTAGGCCGCGACGATCATTTCGAAGGCTTTTGATGCCCCGCTCAAGAATGCGCTGGCCGAAAACGACGGATCGGCCATTTTAACCTGGATCATACCCACCTCGAGCGGCGTGCCCAGATAGGCAGGTTCGATGTCGGGGGTTTGTAAAGCCGTCGGGGCCCGCTTTAGCCGTGGCAAACCAACAACATTGTCCGCTTCCGGGCGAATGGGCGCGGGGCTATCGCGACCAGATTCGTGGCCCGTGCGACGCCCGAGAACGTTGCGCAAACGCAAGACGATGAATCCCGCCACCATGGCGAGGAGAATAATGTCTATAAACTGGAAACCTTCCATGGCGTCTTTCGTCACATTCACTGTGCGCGGCTGCTGGGGGCGCAAAATAACATCACGCGGCGGAGCACGTTTGCGGTCAGTCCAAGCCTGTTGCGCGTGTTCTTCAACATAGGCGCCCGAGGCTTAAAGGGCAAGCGACGGCTCCTCTTTCTCAGACCCACGACCCATGGCCCACATCACGCGCGTGAGACAAACCGGGTCTGGGGTGGACGGCGGAGCGGGTGTCATTTTGCGGGCACATGCTTGTAAGGGCTTGGTGGGCATGTTAGGTCCGCCCGCTTCCTGCCGACGGGCGTGTCCGGGCGGTAAAGATCTTATTTTCACCAGGCCCGCGTGGCCCGCTTTTTTGGATGGCGCTCCATGAGTGATACTTCAGCAAATACAAAACAACCCGCACCCGTTCCGATCCGTTTCCTTGGGCAATTTATTCGGGACTTGTCGTTCGAGGT
The DNA here is from genome assembly GCA_002737725.1 of Rhodospirillaceae bacterium. GTDB lineage: Bacteria > Pseudomonadota > Alphaproteobacteria > Rhodospirillales > Rhodospirillaceae. The sequence goes on along the minus strand of NSIP01000001.1, from coordinate 179,258 downwards.
GCCCCACGCCCCTGAAATTTTTGATGATATGCGTCGCACTGCTCCAGATATCCCCGTGAGCTTTGACATCGGCGCCCGTCACACGGGCGGTGCGACGTTCGAGGTCAGTATTAATGTGAGCCTTCGCGCCAGCGTGAGTGAAAGGCCTGCCTTCATTTTAGAACTTGCCTATGCCGCCATGGTCGAGGTTGACCCTCGGGCCGTCTCCGAAGATCAGCTTCATCCCGCACTGTTGATCGAAATTCCGCGCTATCTGTTCCCGTTTGTTCGCCAAATTGTCAGTGATTTAACGGTCGGCGGCGGATTTCCTCCCCTGATGCTTCAGATGGTCGATTTCGTCGACCTCTATCGCAGGAAGTTTGGCGATCAACCCCAAAAAATTGAGTTGCTCGCGTCGGCGCAGGCTTAATTCGATTGATTTAACTAGTCGACGGTGTTTTGAGCCAAATTGGGTTCTTGAGTTTTTTCAAGAATATCTGGTGGGCCTCTCTTTCTTCCAGGCTTGGCGCATGGGGCCGAAAGGGGCGGGGCTGGCGGATTTCGGTTGGGCGCAGATCTGTGCGATTGGGTGACGCCGCGCCGAGCAAAAGGCCTGGCTCGCGCCCGCCGATCAGCTCTAAATAAACCTGAGACAGCAACTGCGCATCAAGCAGTGCGCCGTGTTTCACGCGCCCCGAGAGGTCGATGTTAAACCGCCGACACAGCGCGTCTAAGCTCGCTGGCGCGCCCGGAAACTTGCGCCTGGCCAAAGTGACCGTGTCGATGGCATTGTCGAGTGAAAGCTTCTCGCGCCCGACCATGGTCAGCTCGGCGTTGATAAACCCCATATCAAACTTAGCGTTGTGTGCGATGATGGGAGAGACGCCAATAAATGCCAAAAAGGCGTCGGCTTGCTCGGCGAATTTTGGCTTTCCTTTGACAAACTCGGTGGTCAAGCCGCTCACCGCAGCGGCCTCGGCTGGAACATCACGACCTGGATCAAGATAGGTTTGAAATGTTTTCCCCGTGGCAAGGTGATTGACCAGCTCAACGCAGCCGATTTCAATCACGCGGTGTCCGACGAGCGGGTCAAGTCCCGTGGTTTCCGTATCCAAAACGATTTCACGCATAGTTTTATTTTTCACGTTCTGCGGTTCAAGACGAGGGCTTTTTTAAGCTGGCGGAATGTCACGGCACGCCCGAGTCCGCTTGAAATAACAATATCAGCGCGCCGCGCTTTTTGAAGGGCGGGCATTTGACGCTGAAGAATAGAGTTAAATAACGCTGCGGTCATTCCGGGCCGCGCTCCAACGCGCTGCAGCTGCAGGAATACTGGTGCGCAAACCACAAGAACAAGATCGCATTCGCGCTCGGCCTTCGTTTCGAACAACAACGGAATATCAAAAACGACAAGCTTACGTCGACGCCGTGTGGCCGTTTGCAAAAATTTCTGGCGCGCTTGCTTGACCATGGGGTGCAAAATGCTTTCAAGCCGATGAAGTTTTTGCGGTGTGTTAAAAACAATTTGCGCGAGCGCCTTGCGATCAAGCGCGCCGTTTTCGACCACGCTGGGAAACGCGGTCGCAATGGCGGGAAGTGCTTGGCCATGTGGGGCCGTGAGCGCACGCACCGTGGCATCGGAATCAAACACCGCCACCCCGAGACCCCGCGCCATCTTCGCTGCGGTCGACTTGCCCATGGCGATAGACCCCGTCAGCCCCACAATCATGGGCGCAGAGGGATGTTGTCGGCGGCGTGAGCGAAACATCCGCATCAATCTAAGGTGGGGACAAAACGTGAGCGCGCACCGCCGCCGTGACGGCGGGTTTCACGCCGAACCAGCCTTCGAACCCGGCCTGCGCTTGATAAAGCAGCATCCCCAAGCCATCGATGGTGGGGTTTGCTCGCCGTTTTGCTGCAGCCAGCAAGCCCGTTTCGAGGGGAGAATAGACAAGGTCGGTCACAAGTGCGGTTTTTGATAACGGCGACAAATCTAACTCCAGCGCCGGTCGGCCTATCATACCAAGCGTGGTGGTGTTCACCAACAATGCCGCCTCAGACATCGCCACATTGAGCTTGCTCCATTCAACTGCTTTTACTGTTGGCCCAAAATGATGGGCGAGCGCTTGGCCGCGGGCAAGCGTGCGATTGACGACAATCACCTCGGGGCATCCAGCCGCGATCATCGCTGCACAAACCGCGCGCGCGGCGCCGCCCGCGCCCAGCACCACGCAAGGTCCTCGCGTGGCATCAAAGCCCGCGTGATTTTGAAGAAGGTTTTCCATAAACCCGAAAGCATCCGTGTTGGTTCCCTGCAGGCGACCATCGGCGCGCACAAAAATGGTGTTGATGGCCCCGATGGATTTGGCGACATCGCTGATCTCATCGACCAAACCCATTGCCGCTTCCTTGTGCGGGACGGTTAGGTTGACGCCGACAAAACCCAACACCGGAAGCGCGTACAAAGCCGCAGCCAGGGCATCGGGTTTCACGGCCATGGGCACATAGGCGCCATCAATTTTATATTCGTTCAGCCAGAAGCCATGCAGCGCGGGCGATTTTGAGTGGCCAACGGGCCATCCGATGACGCCTGCTTTCTTGGCCTGTCCACTAATCGTGTGATGAGATGTGTTCATCTTTGTTTTATGTGCTGATCAGCCCATGTTCGCGCAGAAAGCCCAACAACGGAAGCCGGGGCAAGCCAAGGATCGAAAAGAAATCACCCTCAATGCTTGTAAAGAGCTGTGCGCCCGGGCCTTCAAAATGATAGCCCCCGACCGTAAAAAGAACCTGCTCGCCGACGGTGGCGAGATATTGATCGAGAAACGCATCTGAAAACGCGCGCATCTCAAGCACGGCGTGGTTCGTATACTGCCAAATCGTCTGGCTGCCGCGCACCACAACCATGCCATTGAACAATGAGTGCTTTCGCCCGCGCAAGTCTTCCAGGTGTGTGCGGGCTTGCACCGGGTCTTTGGGCTTATCAAACCACCGACCCCCACAATCAAGCATTTGATCACACCCCAGAACAAAGGCTTCGGGGTGAAGGGTTGAGACGCTTGCGGCCTTCATCTCGGCAAGCCGCAGCGCGCATTGTGCGGCGGTGGCGCCACTGTTTGCCATGGAGGCTTTCACGGGTTCTTCATCAACACTGGAGGGCACTTGAGAAAAACTGACCCCCGTATGGGTCAGAATGCTCGCCCGGCTTTTGCTGCTGGAGGCTAGAATGAGGCTTGCGACGGCCATTCTTATGAGCTTACCGCGTAACGCTGATTGTACAGCTGGATAATGCTGGCGGCGGTTTCTTCGATGGAGCGGCGCGTGACGTCAATCACCGGCCAACCGTGCTTGGTAAACAGCCTGCGCGATTCGGCCACTTCCTCGCGCACATTATCAACGTCTGCGTAACTCTCTTTTTTTGTTTCGTTCATAATCCGCAAGCGGCTTTGGCGAATATCGCTGAGGCTTTTGGGCTCGCGCGTCAGGCCCACAAATAACGGGCGCGGAGCGGTAATAATATCTGGCGATAAAACAATACCCGGCACCAAAGGAATGTTGGCGACTTTAAATCCACGATTGGCAAGATACATGCAGGTCGGTGTTTTTGATGTGCGCGAGACGCCCAGTAAAATAATATCGGCATCCAGCATGGTTTCTATCGACTGCCCGTCGTCGTGTTGCATAGTGTAATGCATGGCATCGATGCGTTGAAAGTAGCCGTCATCAAGAACGTGTTGCCGGCCAATTTCGCTCGACGCTTCGCGTTTGAAATATCGCCCTAAAGCCTGCATCATGGGGTCAAGCGCGGAGACGGCGGGGATTTTCAAATCGCGGCAGGCGCGTTCCATCAGGCCGCGCACATCAGAGCTCAGTAGCGTGTAAATCACCAAGCCGGGTGATGCGCGTATACCCTCGATCACGCGCGTCATTTGCCCCGTTGTGCGGACCAACCACCACGAATGTTCCGTGACCGGCGTGCCCGAATATTGCACCAAGCATGCGCGTGCAATATTGGTCACTGTCTCGCCCGACGAGTCGGAAACCAAATGCAAATTAAAGGGCTGGGGCTCGGTCATTAAAAATGGTTCTAGTGTTCGGGATAAAATTAAAGTCTTGGGGATAACGGGGTGCTTTTTCGATATCTCTACAATCCATCTCCATTACCGTGTGAGCAAATATGAGATTATCAACTTGAGGATATCTGAACACGACAACAAAAGAGGCTGTGTGTATTTGTTCGTGGTACATAGCCATCCCATAGTTTAAGTTCGCGACTGAGCAATTGGTTGCTTACTTTTAGAGCGTTTGATGATTCAATCCCCACAACTCATACAATTAATCATTTGTCTGAAAGGAATAACAGGGGTTTGTGGTTTGTTTAATGAGATCCAGGATCCCCAGGTTTCAAGGGTCCTACTACCTACTACCACCTTAAGAAAACTTTCTTATAGAGATAGGAAGGTTATACAGGACCAGTTTCGGGGTTTGACTTTCGGTCAAGACTGACGTAAAAGAATCTCATCATTTTCGGTCGTTCAGATCGACATTATCTCTCTCATACCCGTGCGCTAAACTTTAAATCTCGTCCTCTCCCTCGCGCACAAACCTCTGTGATTTTCGTTCTTTACTCCTTCATTTAAGGTTGCAGAACCCATGCATCTTTCCGAACTCAAGCGCAAACCACTAGCAGAACTTCTGATATTTGCGGAAGAACTGGCCATTGAAAATGCCTCAAACCTTCGCCGGCAGGACATGTTGTTCGCCATTCTTAAGGTGCTGGCCGAAAAAGACACTTCGATTGAAGGCGATGGCGTTCTAGAAATTCTCCAGGATGGTTTTGGCTTCTTGCGCTCGGCCCAAGCTAACTATCTCCCAGGCCCCGATGATATTTATGTCTCGCCCAGCCAGGTTCGCCGCTTCGGACTACGCACAGGCGATACGGTTGAAGGCACCATCCGTGGCCCCAAAGACGGCGAGCGCTACTTCGCCCTGTTGAAGGTCGACCGGATTAATTTTGAAGACCCCGACAAGATTCGCCATCGCATCAATTTCGATAACCTGACGCCGCTCTATCCTGACAAAAAGCTGATGATGGAGATTGAACAGAAGGACACAAAAAATAAAGACTTAACGAGTCGCGTCATTGAGTTGGTCTCGCCACTTGGCAAAGGCCAGCGAGCGCTGATCACGGCGCAACCGCGCACTGGCAAAACCATTATGCTGCAAAACATAGCTAACGCCGTGGCGGCCAACCACCCCGAGGTCTACCTGATAGTTCTTCTGATCGATGAGCGCCCCGAGGAAGTGACAGACATGGCGCGCACCGTGAAGGGCGAAGTTGTCAGCTCCACATTCGATGAGCCAGCCCAACGCCACGTTCAAGTGGCCGAAATGGTGATCGAGAAAGCTAAGCGCTTGGTGGAACATAAACGAGACGTTGTTATTTTGCTCGACTCCATCACGCGTCTCGCACGCGCCTACAACACGGTTGTACCAAGTTCGGGCAAGGTCTTGACCGGCGGCGTGGACGCCAATGCACTGCAGCGCCCAAAACGTTTCTTTGGTGCGGCCCGTAACATCGAGGAAGGTGGCTCCCTGACGATTATTGCAACCGCCTTGATAGATACCGGGAGCCGCATGGACGAGGTGATTTTCGAAGAGTTTAAAGGCACCGGCAACTCGGAAATTATTCTCGATCGCAAGTTGGCCGACAAGCGCGTCTTCCCGTCCATCGACATCACCAAATCAGGCACGCGCAAAGAAGAACTTCTGGTTCGCCAAGACCAACTCTCGAAAATGTGGGTGCTCCGCCGCATCCTCGATCCCATGGGTGTTCAAGACAGCATGGAGTTCTTGCTCGACAAGCTGCGTGAGACCAAGAACAACAATGAGTTTTTTGATCGGATGAATAAATAGGAGCATTTGCCCGAGAAGCTGAAACCACATGGCGTGGCAAATGTGCCCAGATAAAGAAGTAGGCCGCCTTTAAAGGCGGCCTATTTTTAAGCGCGTCGTGCGGAAAAGTGGATCCCGGTTTTCCGCACGACGCAACCAATCAAGAACTCAGAGCAAGCCGCCGATTCCAACTTAATGCTGCTTGCTCTAGACGGTCAGAGTTGTCGAGCCCGTGGTCCGGCGCGATTCCAAATCATTATGCGCGTGAGCAGCTTGTTCCAAGCCAAATGATTGGCCAACCTCGAGCTTCACAGCGCCGCTGAGCACCACATCGAACAATTCTTTGCACGCGCGTTCATAGTCGGCGCGCACACCAACATAGTGCCCGAGCGTTGGGCGCGTAATAAATAGCGAGCCCTTGGGGCCGAGAGAGCCCACCTCGATGGCAGGTGGTGGGCCTGATGCGTTTCCAAACGACACCATCAACCCGCGCAAAGCCAAACAATCCAGAGATTTGAAAAACGTGTCTTTGCCAACACCATCGTAAACTACCGACACACCATTACCGCCGGTGAGTGCTTTGACCTGAGCGACAAAATCTTCGTCTTTGTATAAAATTGTGTGCGCGCACCCGTTCGCCCTCGCAAGCGCAGCCTTTTCTTTGCTGCCGGCCGTGCCAATGACGGTCGCGCCCAAAGCTTTCGCCCACTGGCAAAAGATCAGCCCGACACCGCCAGCGGCCGCATGAAACAAAACGGTCTCGCCAGCTTTCAGGACACGGAGGCTGCGCAACAAGTACCAAGCCGTCAGACCGCGCAGCAAGGAGCCGCCAATTTGTTCGTCTTTCAATCCGGCGGGAACTTTGACAACACTGGTGGCTGGAATCAGCCGGACCTCGGCATAGCCGCCGATGGGGCCATTGCCATAACACACACGCTCTCCGACCTTGAGATCCCTCACACCGGCGCCGACAGACTCGATGAGGCCAACACCCTCAAGACCCGGAGTAAAGGGCGAGGTCAGCTTGTACAGACCCGAGCGATGATAGGTGTCGATGAAGTTTACACCGATTACGGTTTGGTGAATCTTGATTTCACCAGGGCCAGGTTCACCGACAGTGACATTCTCGAACTTGAGAACCTCGGCTCCGCCTGTTTCGTGGCAAACAATGGCTTTGGTCATGATTCAGATCCCGCGTAATATTGCGCCCTCGAGCTTCAATAGCGCGGTCTTTGTATCTAAGCCTCCATCGCCCGAATAGCCCCCCATCGCACCATTCGACCGTAACACACGGTGGCAGGGAATAATGATGGGAATATGATTGGCCCTACAGGCCCCACCCACCGCGCGCGCAGCAGACGTCAGGGCCTTCGCGACATCGCCGTAGGTTTTGGTGTGGCCATAGGGAATTTTCGACATCACGCGCCAGACCTTTTTCTGGAAGACGGTGCCTGCTGGATTGAGCGGCAGGTCGAAATCCAGCAGTTTTCCGTCGAAATAACTATCGAGTTGTTTTTTGGCTTTGCGCAAGAGCGGCGTGGATTGATTGTCCTTGGCCCATCCCCAATCAAGCGAAACAATCGCGTCATCTTCTTCACTCACAGTTAATTCGCCCACGGGAGAATGAAATGAAAGCTGCGGCACGTGGTTAGCCTCGTTCAGGGCGCTTGATCAAAGCCCCAGGGGCGTGGACAGAAACGGCGGCAATTCGTAACCTATGGTACACCATCAGCGATACTGATTCATCAGCGAGGGCTTGGCCATGAAAATGTATACTTCTGTCGACTGCAGACCCGAGGGCGCGCGCGCTTTTATGGGCTTGCCAAATGTTGCGCCGATGCAAGGGGCGGCCATGAAGCAGATGCCAGCCAATATGGAGAAGGCCACAGGATCGATGGACCCCGAAGCGGTGATGAACGCGCTGTTGCAGATCCGGCCTGATAACATGGCCGATATGCAAAAGGCCCTCTGGTCGCAATTCACAAAACCGGCGGCTAGCCACACACCCTAAGCGCGCCCATGAGCGCCGACACGATTTTTGCTTTGGCCTCTGCGCCGGGCCGCGCCGGGATCGCAGTGATACGCATCTCGGGCGACAAAGCAGGAAAAACTCTCATTCGGCTTGGATGCAAAAGTCCTGAGCCGCGCAAAGCCACGCGCGCGACGTTGATCGACCCCACCACCAAAGAACGGATTGATGATGGATTGGTGTTGTGGTTTCCCGCACCCCGAAGTTTTACCGGCGAGGATGTTGTTGAGCTGCACATTCATGGCGGCAGGGCCGTGATTGATAGCGTGATGGCAGCGCTGGCTTCGATTGGCGGCGTGCGCCCCGCCGAGCCAGGTGAATTTACCCGCCGCGCTTTTGGCAACGACAAGCTTGATCTCACGCAAGCGGAAGCGCTGGCCGATTTGGTCGATGCCGAAAGCCGCGCGCAGCAACGACAAGCGCTGGCGCAAATGAACGGCGCGCTGAAACAGCTGACCGACGATTGGCGCCATCGTTTGGTACAATCACTTGCGCACCTTGAGGCCGTGATTGATTTCCCCGACGAAGACCTGCCGCCTGAAGTGGCCGACAGGGTGTGGGGCGAGGTGCGTGATCTTGAATCATCCATCGCGACGTTTCTTGATGACGCCCATCGTGGCGAGCGGATTCGCGAAGGATTATCCATTGCGATCATTGGTGAGCCCAACGCAGGAAAATCAAGCCTGCTCAACACACTTGCCAAACGCGATGCGGCCATTGTTTCGGCCACCCCAGGCACGACGCGCGATGTGATTGAGGTTCATCTCGACATCGGCGGGTATGCCGTGACGCTCGCCGACACGGCGGGATTGCGCGCAACGACAGATGATGTTGAAAAAGAAGGGGTGCGGCGCGCGCGCCAACGCGCGCAAGGCGCAGATGTGCGCCTCGCGTTGTTTGACGGCTCGGTGTATCCCACGCGCGATCATGAAACGTCGGCGCTGATTGATGAAAAAACCATTTGCGTCGTGAGCAAGGCTGATCTGTTGAACCAAGAGCGCGAGGTTGAGTTGGATAGCGCGAACGATCTGTGGCCCACGCATTTTATTTCTGTGAAAACTGGATTCGGACTTGATGAATTGCTGCGTCGGCTTGAGGACGTGATCAAGAAAAAATTTGACGGCAGCTCATCGGTGGCCATTACGCGCGTGAGGCATCGCGTTGCTTTGGAAGAATGTTTATCTGCATTGAAGCGCAGCCAATCGGCGGCCTTGCCAGAATTAGCCTCAGAGGACTTGAGATTGGCAGCGCGTGCGTTGGGGCGCATCACGGGCCGAGTCGATGTGGAGGAAATCCTCGACATCGTTTTTCGTGAGTTCTGTATCGGCAAGTAGTTGACCGCCTAGGTCCGAGTCGTCTGGGCTGTAAAATGACGCGCGGCATGATATGTTCGCCCTATCATGACGACGGGTTCCTCATACGATGTGATTGTGGTCGGTGGCGGCCATGCCGGCTGCGAGGCGGCGGCGGCAGCCGCGCGCGTCGGCGCAAAAACGCTTTTGCTGACACACCGCGCCGACACCTTGGGGCAGATGTCGTGCAACCCCGCCATTGGCGGATTGGCCAAAGGCCACCTAGTTCGCGAGATCGATGCTATGGACGGCATCATGGCTCGCGCCATCGACCGGGCTGGTATTCAGTTCCGGATGCTCAATCAATCCAAAGGCCCTGCCGTGCGCGGACCCCGGGCCCAGGCCGACCGCAAGCTCTATAAGAAAGCCATTCAGGCGATTTTGGCGGAGCAGGCAAATTTAGAGATTAAGTCTGCTTCTGCCGAAGATCTGGTCATTGATCATAAAACTAAACAAATTCAGGGTGTTATAACGTCTGAAGGCGAGCGCATCGCCTGTGGCGCGGTCGTTTTAACCACGGGCACTTTCTTGCGCGGGCTGATTCATCGCGGCGAAGAGCGCATTCCGGCGGGGCGGATTGGTGAAGCCCCGGCCATGGGACTTTCTAAGACATTGGAATCATATGGATTTAACCTTGGACGCCTGAAAACCGGGACGCCACCGCGATTGGATGGCCGAACCATCAATTGGGGCCTGCTGGAGCATCAGCCCGGCGATGATCCGCCGGTGCCGTTTTCATTCCTGACCCAGAAGATTGAGGTCCCGCAAATTCAGTGCGGCATTACGTACACCACGCCCGAAAGCCACAAACTGATTCTGGCCAATAAGCATCGTGCGCCGATGTATAACGGCCAAATCCAAAGCGTCGGGCCGCGCTACTGTCCCTCAATTGAAGACAAGGTTGTTCGATTTTCTGACCGGGACCGCCATCAAATATTCCTAGAACCCGAGGGTCTGGACGACCATACGGTCTATCCCAACGGCATTTCAACATCGCTTCCCGAGGACGTCCAGGTTCGGTTGGTGCAATCTATTCCTGGCCTCGAGAACGCAAAGATCCTCCAGGCTGGTTATGCCATTGAATATGACTTTGTCGACCCGCGCGAGCTCTCCCCGGCCCTTGAGACATTAAGGGTCGGCGGGTTATTTTTGGCCGGGCAGATCAACGGAACCACCGGATATGAAGAGGCGGCGGCGCAAGGTCTCATGGCCGGGATTAACGCGGCCCGCAAAGTGAGCCACGCAGGGCCCGTGATCATTGATCGCGCCGAGGGCTATGTTGGCGTGATGATCGACGACCTGACAACGCTGGGGACTGTCGAGCCCTACCGTATGTTTACGTCTCGGGCCGAGTTCCGGCTTTTGCTGCGGGCTGACAATGCCGACCTTCGTTTAACCGAGCGCGGCCTTGCTGCGGGCTGTGTAGGCTCCGAGCGCCAGGCGCACTTTAATGAGAAGCGCGCTGAAATGTCGAGGGCACGCGCGGGCATGGCAGCCACCAATTTTACCCCGCAACAGCTCAAGGCCAATGGCTTTATCGTGAACATGGATGGCATTCGCCGCACCGTTTTTGACCTGTTATCTCTGCCGGGTGAGAACTGGGAGAGCATCTGCAGGGTTATGCCAGACCTGGCGGGCGTCAGGGCTGATGTTGTGGAGCAGATTGAAATTGAGGCTCGGTATAAAGGTTACATTGAACGACAAGACGCAGATATTCGGGCGTTCCGCAAAGATGAGTCCATGTCTCTGCCCGCCAACCTCAACTATGCCGAGGTTGGCGGGCTATCCACGGAAGTTCGCACGAAGCTCACTCATTCGCGGCCAGCCACGCTTGGGGCCGCTGCACGGATCCCAGGCGTCACCCCGGCCGCCCTGACCGCCCTGCTTCGCTATGTTCGGCGCGGCGTCTCGACCAGGGAAGCGGCATCTGCCGCATAAATTGTTTCACGTGAAACAACATATTGAGTCGAAACAAACACCATACGGCCCCGAGCAGTTTTTTCAGGGTGAAAATGTTTCACGTGAAACATTTTCACGTATGAAGACCTACGTTGACCTTCTCCTCACCTGGAATAAGCGGATCAATTTAGTCTCCAAATCGACCGAGCCAGAGGTCTGGCGGCGGCACATCCTCGACTCTGCCCAACTTTATCCCCTTATTCCCCGGGATTGTTCCAGCCTGCTCGACTTTGGTTCTGGGGCTGGGTTCCCGGGCCTGGTGCTCGCTATCATGGGCGTGAAGGGCGTGCGGCTTATGGAGTCTGATGCCCGTAAATGCGCCTTCCTGCGGGAGGCGGCGCGGATCACCCAAACCGAAGTCCAAGTCCTGAACCAGAGGATAGAATCTATCACCCCCATGGTGACCGATGTTATTACCGCGAGAGCCCTTGCGCCCCTGGCAGACCTTTTGAGCTTGGCCAAACCCTTTATCGGCCCAAAAACACAGTGCCTATTCCTAAAGGGTCAACATATAGATGCTGAATTGACGCACGCACACAAAGGGTGGACAATGCGGGTGTATTGTCTGCCTAGCCGATCCGATCCAACTGGTTCAGTGGTGCGCGTGCATGAGGTCAGTAATGTCAATTCTGTCTGAGTACGAGTCCCCTCAAGCCCAACAGATTGTGGTTGGATCTCGGCCGCGCACCCTGGCCATCTCAAACCAAAAAGGCGGCGTTGGAAAAACCACCACCGCAGTTAATCTGGCAACCGCCATGGCCGCGGTGAACAAAAAAGTTTTGGTGATCGATCTCGATCCGCAGGGCAACGCATCAACCAGCCTTGGCATTGATCACAAGCATCGTACCATCAACACATATCACTTGCTTGTTGGTGAAGCAAAGGTCAGCGAGGCCATCGTCGCAACATCGGTGCCAAATCTTTTTGTGATTCCATCAGGTGTCGATCTTGCCGCCGCGGAACTTGAGCTGGTTGATGTCGAGCATCGTCACGCGCGCCTGAAAATGGCGCTGGCAGAACAAGCCTGCGAATACGATTTTATTTTGATTGATTGCCCACCATCCTTGGGCCTGTTGACCTTGAACGCACTCGTTGCTGCCGATGCCGTGCTGGTTCCGCTTCAAGCCGAGTTTTTGGCGCTGGAAGGAATCAGCCACCTGGCACGCACGATTGAGCGCGTCCGCAAGGGCTACAACCCAACACTCGAAATCCAAGGCATCGTGCTGACGATGGTCGACAAGCGCAACAATTTGTCTGAAATGATCGAGAGCGATGTGCGCAGTTACTACGGTGATAAGGTCTACAACACTGTAATTCCACGCAATGTTCGCATTTCAGAAGCCCCCTCGCACGGCAAGCCGATTTTGCTTTATGATTTCGCCTCCAAGGGCGCCCAGGCCTATCTCAATTTGGCCGGCGAGGTTCTCAAACGCGAGCGGGGCTTGGCGTAATGAGCGCAGAGATGATCAAACGAAAGACACTCGGGCGCGGACTGAACGCGCTGTTTGGCGAACAAGACGAACCCGCCGATGGTGCAACCGATGCGGCGCCGAAAATACCAACGACGCTGCCCGTCGGAATGCTGGCACCATCACCGTTGCAGCCGCGAAGACATTTCGATGAAACCGCGCTGAGCGAGCTTGCCAACTCGATCAAAGAAAAAGGCATTCTTCAGCCCATCTTGGTGAGACCCGATCCCAATCATGCGGGTCATTTTGAAATTATTGCGGGCGAGCGCCGCTGGCGCGCAGCACAACGAGCACAACTTCACGACGTGCCGGTGTTGGTGCGCGATCTCTCTGACGGTGAAGTTCTTGAAGTCGCGCTGATCGAAAATCTCCAGCGACAAGATTTATCTGCGGTGGAAGAGGGTCGCGGGTATCAGCGCCTGATCGACGACTTCTCTCACACTCAAGAAGAAATCTCCGAGATCGTTGGAAAAAGCCGTGGCCATGTCGCTAACATGCTGCGCTTGTTGCAATTGCCCGAAGGCGTTCAGCGCCTCATTGACGATGGCAAAATCAACGTTGGTCAAGCGCGCCCTCTGATTGGTTTAAAAAATGCCGAGGCGTTAGCACTGACAATTTCGCGCCGCGGATTAAGTGCACGCCAATCTGAGCGGCTTGCTAAAAACTATGGCAAAACAAAACGCCTTCCCCTGCGCACCGACAAAGATGCAGATACGCGCGCGCTTGAACATACGCTGGAAGACGCAACGGGCTATCATGTCGACATCACGTTTAACGGCAAGGGCGGCAAGGTTGTGATTGCGTACTCCAGCCTTGAACAACTTGATGATATTGTGAAGCGATTGTCGGCGGGCGGGAAGCGACCGAAGTCAGATGATGGACGAGACATTGACACCGTCTATATCGAAGGGCTGTTGGCGAGCGACGATCTGCTCGAGAGCGAAGAACATTTAGCCCACGACGATCGTCTCGATGTTTATCAAGACTCCGGCGCATCGGGTATTGGCTCGAGCGGATCGCTGACGCGCCAACCGCAAACGCCCAATGCCAACAGCGAAACAAATTTTGGCCTCAGCAAGGCGCTGGAAAATTCACACAAAGTTGACGGACATTTCGGCGAAGACAAAAACATATCTAGCACACACCCAAATCTACACGAAGACTCCGCCGCCCATGATGTCGGCTCGATAGCCGCAACGCATCGTTAGGTCCTCGAGGCGGCACCATCGATGCTCACGCCCGCACCGTTTTATTTTATCCGCCACGGCGAGACTGACTGGAATAAATTGAAACTGATGCAGGGGCAAACCGATACGCCGCTGAACGCGACGGGAATTTTTCAAGCCGAAGCGGCCGCCGAAATTGTTTCCACACGCAAGATCGTCACCATTTGCACCAGCCCGCTGCGCCGGGCTGCCAAACCGCCGAGCTGATTTCTGCAAAATCATCGGCGCCTTCGATTGTCACCGTCGCGGGATTAATGGAGGCCAACTTCGGGTCTTATGAAGGCCACCCCAGCGGTCCTTGGCGCGATGAATGGCTAAAGGGTGGCGAAATTCCCAACGGCGAAGATTACGAGGCATTTGTCGAGCGCTCGCTCCAGGCCATCAATGAATGTCTGCAACATCCAGGGCCCGTGCTGATCGTCTCTCACGGGGGGTGTTTTACGCTGTGCGCCGCTGGGCTTTGGCCAATGCGAACGTCAAAACCGGCAATTGCGAGTTATTGGCCCTCTCGCCCCCACGCAAAAACAGCGACGCCCCGTGGGATATCAAGCGTGTATTTTCGCCAGAAACCGAAGATTTTGGAACGACTTCGTCAGGCGAAAAATTCTTATAATACGTTGAATTAATTACACAAAATATAATAGTCGATAAACCAACGTCTGACCTTCCAGCCCACGGACGGTGTATCAATAGCTCTTATATATGAGCCGTCGAATCCATGACCCAACCTCTCGCCCAAGCGCCCGCCTTAACACCCATGCCAGCTCGGGCTCTGACTTTGTCCGTCAGGGTCATGACCTGCGCGGCCTGTGCGTCGCGAATCGAGAAGGGCCTCGGCGCGCGTGATGGTGTTCTTGCCGCGACCGTCAATCTCGTGCTCGAGCGGGCGGATGTCGTCATAGACCCGTCGCGAACCAACATCGACGCCGTTGTCGCAGCCGTGCGTGAGATTGGCTACGAAGCCGCGCCCATTGATGCCGAAAAACCATTGATCGAAGACCACGGCCGCCCTGACGTTGCCGCTGGTGGTGCAAATGATTGCGCATACATTTGACACCTCGTTTCACCTCTCGATCTGGACCGAGCTTTTGCTGGCCACACCTGTGCAATTTATTTTGGGCGCGTGGTTTTATGTGGGCAGCTTTCGCGCACTTCGCGCACGCGCCGCCAACATGGACGTGCTGGTGGCCTTGGGAACATCTGCGGCCTACGTCTATTCACTTGTGTTGATCTTGCGTGATGGCGCGGCTGCCTCGGGAAGCTTCAAACACAGCGCCCGAAGACGTTTTAAAACATCATCGCGACCGGGCGTGTTGGTACGTTTCGCTTTTGTTGTCATCGTGATCGGCGCGCACTCGCTCCGGCTTGTGCGATCTGCATCAGTGCACGCTCAGTAATCGCTTCTGCGGGCAGATCAGTAGACTTGGCTTGTAGCTCGGCGTCGTTGAGCAGATCGAGCGCGCGTACGATCAGGGATTCCGACCAGCTTGCGGCTTGGTGTTGAAAGCGGCCCCTCACTTTAAAAAACAGCGGGGGGCGCAGCGCCATCAGGGCTTGTTCGAGGCTTTTTCCATCGTTCATGCGGCCCCGGGTTTCATGAAGCCGCAAAAAATGCCGCGCGGTCGCATTGAGTATTGTGATCGGCGAAGTCCCCTCGCCCATCAGGCGTCCATACACCCGCTGAACAGACCCATGATCGCCGTCACCTACAGCATATATCAGGTCGTCCATTTCAAAGGCCGAGGTGTCACCAATGCACGCGCGCGCATCGTTTTCGTCGACCGCTCCTTTTCCGCCCTTATACATGGCCAGTTTTTCTAACTCGCGGCGGCTGACCTCGCGGTCTCCGCCTAAGCGCTCGGCCAACCACGCCAGGGCATCGGGCGTGGCCGTAAGGCCATGAGATTTGAGTGAGTCGCGAATCACACCTTCCAATGTTCGTGGATCATCGGCATAGCAGGCAATGGCTGCGGCGCGGTCTGACGCCTCAAACACCCTCACCAACTTGGCGCGCGCGCCAACATCACCCGCCGTGACGATCAGAAACGAATCACCCAGGGGGTTTTCAAAGAAGGCCTCGAACGCATTGGCAACAGTAGTTTCAAGACGGGCATCGGCGTCAGCATCGCGCCAGCGCACCACACGTCGCCCACCGCCAAAACTCATGGAGGCAGCCTCGTCGCTCAATCGCCCTGGGTCGTCACGCAAAACAGAGGCTGAAAACTCAGCCACCCGAAAAGGATCGTCCAGGCTTTGCGCAATCAGTTTCGTCAACGCGTTCATACGTTCGCGCACCAAACCGCCGTCGGGGCCAAACAATAAAACAGCTTTCACATCGCCCGGCCTGGCGAGAAACCCATCGGCGCGGTTGGCCGTGATCTTCATGAGGTTAGCGTTTTGCGGTGCGCGGCCGCAGCCTGCGGTCGAAATAAACCGCAAGACGCGTTTTAATTTCCTCGCCTAAAATGCCAAGTGCACGATCTTCGGCGTCGGATTGCGATGTCACGGTGGCAAACTGATCATCCAGAATGTTGTAGCTCACAATACCTTGGGCAATGTCGACAAGGGCGCGCGCGCCAGACTCGTACAATATAAACGACGCCGTCATGATGAGGTTGGCACGCGAGGTGGTTGAATCAGGCCGCACGCCCAACTCGACGATTTGTTTGCTCAGCACAATATCAAGGTCAAAGACACCGCCCTTGGCCGGCCCATTGCTATATATCTTCTCGTTGAGGATTTGCCTTAAACGCTGACCACTGCGATCGGCGATCGGGCGAATACGGATTTGCGCCAAGGCGCTCAAAACCTCAGGGCTGGCCGCCACGCCCGACGACCCATACAGGGGCCGAAACCCGCACGAGGCCAACAGCAAACCGGCAGCCGTCGCCACGCCAGCATCACGCAGGGCGCGCCGACGGGAAACCAAAAAATGTGAAGCCCATCTCATCCCCCTGCATTGCATATCCAATTAGACTGTCAAGCGGGCGCTATGATATGCTTGCCGCATTGTTGACAGGGGATGTTTCAATGAAGCGTCGGATTGGTTTGTTGGTTGGGGTGTTTATGGTGGCCAGTTTTGCTTTGGCACAGACCACTCCTGATCACATCATGCCCAAAGACCCAACGGCAAGCGGCCTGACCGGGCCGCTTCATACGGTGACAATTGTTACTCCCGATTTGCCTGCCGTGGCGAAGATGTATCGAGATGGCATGGGTATGGAACTGTCAGCTCCGATCCAGATGAGCCCGGCGGACCAAAAAAAACTGAGTGCGGCGTGGGAAATACCCGCTGACCTTCCATGGTCCATGCATATGCTGCATCGTCCGACGGTGCCGCTGGCCACTCAAATTCGGGTTGTGGTGACGGGAAAACCAACGCCGGCCATTCGTAAAAGCTGGAGCCGCCAAGAACTTGGCCCCTATGGCATGGGCTTTCCCACCGAAGATGTTCAGGCCTGGGACAAACACATCTCTGCGCTGGGCTTCAAGCGCGCGACGCCCGAGATCGAACGCTTTCCTCTCAAACGTGGCGACGGGTCTGGGTACGACGTGCTTGAAGCGACGTTTGATGGGCCAGAGTTTTTGCGAAATATCGCCATTTCACGGCGCGACGGCATGGCCCAGGTGGGTGACCTCGATCTCAAAACCGGGCGGGGTGGCCCAGCCTATGGCACGCAAGTGGTTGCCGATATCGATGCCATGGCAAAGTTTTTTGTCGAGGTGATGGACTATGAAGTTCGCACTGATCGGATTTGGCGTGCCTACGAGGTGCCGTTCCGCTTTGCGACCATCTACGCCAAGGGGGCTAAAAATGGCCACTTAGCGCTGGCGTCCTATGAGGCCAAGGACACGATTGCCGGAACAGGTGTTCAGCCCACGATGCCCAATCGCGGCATGGCGATGTGGAGCTTTCAGTCCCCCAGCATTGATAAAATCGCCGAGCGTGCAAAAGCGGCTGGATTGAGGGTTCAATCACATGGTCGCATCGATGCCGCTGATCTTGGTGCGCGCCGCACCATGACGCTTCATGCGCCCAACGGCTTTATGATCGAGGTGTTTGAGCCCGTGAAGTAATTATGCAGTGACAATATTGACGATCTTGCCGCGCACCACGATCACCTTGCGCAGGGGTTTTTCGCCCAGTTGAGTTTTCACCGTCGGTAGCGCCAGCGCCAGCGCCTCGTACGCCGCCCGATCGTCGGTCTTTTTGACATTGATGGTGCCGCGCAATTTTCCGTTCACCTGCACCCCGACCGTGATGGTGTCATCTTCCAGCAAACTCACATCGGCCACGGGCCACGGCGTTTCGGTGAGATGTGTTGTGTGCCCCAGCGTTGCCCACACCTCTTCGGCGATGTGCGGAACAAGCGGCCCGATTAGCCTCGCTATCACCTCGGCCCCAAAGAGGAACACTGCCGAACCGCCGGCCTCTTTCACGTCAATGTCTTCCAGCGTGTTGGAGAACTCGCGAATACGGGCCACACCTGAGTTAAAGCGAAAGTGCTCTAAATCCTCGGTGACGGCGTGGATGGTTTTGTGGCACGCGCGCAAAGCAGCTTGCGCATTTGCGGGCAGCGTTTCGTAATGCGGCAAGGTGACAGGCCCAATATCGCGCGCGGTGGTGGCGATGCGCCACAGGCGATTGATGTAACGCCACGCGCCCTCAATGCCCGAATCGGTCCATTCTAAATCTCGCTCGGGCGGCGAATCTGAGAGCATAAATAACCGCGCCGCATCTGCGCCAAACGTGTCGATGATGTGTTGCGGGTCCACGGTGTTCTTTTTGGACTTCGACATTTTCTCCGAGCGACCCACGGTGACGGGCGCACCGGTTGAGGCGCGAAACGCCGCTTCGCCTTCACGGCGCACATCGCTAGGCTCAACCCAGGCCCCATCTTCGGCGCGGTAGGTTTCGTGACAAACCATGCCTTGCGTAAACAATCCCGCGAAGGGTTCTTTCAAATCCAAATAACCACACGTCTGCATCGCGCGCGTGAAAAAGCGCGAATACAGCAAATGCAAAACAGCGTGTTCAACCCCGCCGATGTATTGATCGACCGGCAACCACGACATGGCCTCGGCTTTGTCAAAGGGCTTGTCGGCGGATTGTGGCGAGCAGAAGCGCGCGAAGTACCACGAGGACTCAATAAAGGTATCAAAAGTGTCGGTCTCGCGTAGCGCGGGTTTGTTGCATGTGGGGCAGCTCACATGTTTCCATGTGGCGTGGCGATCAAGCGGGTTACCTGGCTTATCGAAGGTCACATCATCGGGCAATTGGACTGGCAGGTCTTTGTCAGGCACGGCGACAGGACCGCATGATTGGCAATGAATGATCGGGATGGGGCAGCCCCAATAGCGTTGCCGCGACACCCCCCAGTCACGCAAGCGGTACTGAACCGCGCCCTTTCCCAGCGATAACTTTTCCAACTCAGCGATAGCACGAGATTTGGCGTCATTGACGCTGAGGCCGTTCAAAAAACCTGAGTTGATGGCCACACCGTCATTGGTGAAGGCCTCGCTGCCCGCTTCTAATTTTGCAGCAAAGGATGTGGCATCTTCACCTTTTGGAGCCACCACACATTTGACATTTAAGGCGTACTTTCGCACAAATTCCATGTCTCGCGCATCATGACCGGGGCAGCCGAAAATCGCGCCTGCGCCGTATTCCATCAGCACGAAGTTGGCGACATACAACGGAACACTCACGCCAGCAGCAAACGGATGCGTGGCTTTCAAGCCCGTATCAAAACCTTTTTTCTCAGCCGTTTCGATAGTGGTCGTCGAGGTGCCCGCCCGCCCACACTCGGCAATGAACTCAGCCAAGGCCTGATTTGCTTCGGCGAGCTTTGCCGCCAAAGGGTGTTGTGGCGAAATGGCACAGAAAGATGCGCCGAATAACGTGTCAGGCCGCGTGGTGAAAACTTCCAATGACTCAGCACGATCTTTGCCGTCCGCATTGATCAAGGGCCAGAACACCCTGGCACCCTCTGAGCGCCCAATCCAATTGGTCTGCATCAGACGAACTTTGTCAGGCCAGCGATCAAGCTTGCTCAACTCTTGCAACAGGTCTTCTGAGAACGCGGTGATTTTCAAAAACCATTGATTAAGTTTGCGCTGCTCGACAGGGGCGCCCGAGCGCCAACCCTTGCCGTCAATCACTTGCTCGTTGGCCAAGACCGTGTGTTCGACCGGGTCCCAATTGACCCACGATTCTTTGCGGTAAGCCAAACCCGCCTTGACGAAATCCAAAAACATTTTTTGTTCGTGCTTATAGTACTCGGGCTCGCAGGTGGAAATTTCACGGTCCCAATCGAGCGACAGGCCCAGCGGCGTCAACTGGTCGCGCATCACCTTAATATTTTCGCGCGTCCATTTGCCGGGGTGGATGCCGCGCTCGAGCGCTGCGTTTTCGGCAGGCAACCCAAAGGAATCCCAGCCCATGGGATGTAAAATGTTGAAGCCTTGCGCTTTTTTGAATCGCGCCACCACATCGCCCAGCGCGTAGTTGCGCACATGGCCCATGTGGACGCGCCCCGACGGATAAGGGAACATCTCGAGCACAAAGTATTTTAGTTTTTTGGAATTGCGTTCTGCTTTGAAGCTGCCGCGATCAAGCCAAATCTTGCGCCACTTCGCTTCGGTCTCGCGAACGTTATAGCGCTCTTCCACCGCCGCCATTTATAACCCCTCACGCACCTTTCGGTGCGCGCGCCTAATCGTTTTATTGAGCTGAACGCTGATCGATGTTTCGCAAAACGTCTGCGACGATCCACCTCTAATTCGTTTCTGAAACCGCCTGAAGGCGAAGTTGACGCGCGCGTGACAGAACGGCGTTTTCGAATTCGGTGGTCACGTCCGCACCCACGGCTGCATCCGTCCATCGGCCTTGCGGATCTTGCATTTGGCGGAAGACGGAAACTTTCAAGCCGTCAGCGCGCAATGTTCGGCCCAGGATGTAGACGTTGATCTTGAAGCGTTCATCGGGAGTTTCGGGCGGGGCATACCAATCTGTAATAATCACGCCGCCAAATGGATCGGCCGACGCCAGCGGCATGAAGGCTGCCGTATCAAGCGCAGCGCGCCATAAGAACGCATTGACCGCCACCGCCCCGTCACGGCCTTCTTTGTCGCTGCCAAAAAGATTGATGCCAGGCACAACGCCGCCAAACATCGTATCGCTTTTGTCGGCCTCGCCTGGGTTTTGCGCCCGGTAGTCGGGCGAGGTGCGATAGCTATCGGATGGGGCTTTATCGCTGCCGCAGCCCGCAAGAAAAGCTGTCAGTAAACCGACCGTCAGCCAAGTCTTGGAAAACATCATGCCTTGCGTCTGTGAGCTCATGTCAGCGACTAGTCCCTAGGGCTTTTGGGGGTGGTGGAGAACGGCAGAAATAAGAGGTCTGTTATAGCCAAGGGTTAGGGCCTTGCGAAGCCCCGTTAAACCTATGGCGCATAAGTCTTTTTCAATTGTGGCATCGGTCGGGCTCCCAGACCTTCAGGGGGCTCTTTCACAAAACCGTCACCTAAACGTCACCAAAATAGTCACCTGCGATTCTTATGGTGCGCTCGATTTTAGGGGCGCTGGTGCTTCAGGTTTCGCTTTCATTGGGCGGCAGCTGGACCCAGCAAAAAACGAAAATTCAGGAGCATTTGATGAAAAAGCTATTGGTCGCCACATCCATTTTGTTTGCGACAACCGCCCTGGTGGCACCGGCGATGGCGGCAGACAGCACGGCCGATTTGACCCGCCAGATGCAAGCTCTTCAAGAGCAGCTGCGCCAAATGCAAGAAAAGCTGAAGGCCAACGAAAAGGCCACCAAAGACGCCATCACCGAAGAAACCAAGGCCCGCGAAGCCTCTGAAAAGATCATGCGTGAATACGCTATTGAGACCGGGGCGAACGTGGTGTTCTCGGAAGGTCAGCGCAAACTGGCGGTGGGCTCAAACCCCAAGATTGTCCAGTCGGGCACGAACCGCTTCACCTTATCGAGCGCCGATAACGCCTGGACCATTGCCCCCACGGGCCGCATCCATTTCGATTTCGGCGGATACATCAACCAGAAGCCCGATGGCGTCACTGGCCCAGGCACTGTGGCTGGCGGTCGCCTTACGGGCGGCGTGAACGCACGTCGCGCCCGCGTCGGCGTGAGCGGCCGCGCCATGACCGACTTTACATATTCGTTGATTCTTGATGCAGGTGGCGCCACGGACGGTGCGGCGGTCATCAACACGGCGTCCATTGGTTACACCGGTATCCGCAACACCATTATTGAAGCCGGCTACATGGCCAATCAATTCGTGTTGGAAGAAGCCAGCAGCTCCAACGACATCGTGTTCGTTGAACGCAGCAGCCCCTCAACGCTCGCGTCGAGCTTTACGGGTGGTGATCCGCGCTTCGCTGTTGGCTTCCGGACATGGGAAGCCAATTACTTTATCGCTGCCTATTTTACGGGCTCGACACCCAACACGGCCCACGCGCAAACCCGCCGCAGCCTCGGCGCCTACCAGCGCGCCACATACAACATCGTCAACGAACCTCTTCAAACCATTCACGTTGGCGTCAGCGCAGCTCAGATTTTTGATATTCCAAACACGGGCGTGGGAACGGCCAATTCCATCACACTCAGTGAGCGCCTCGAAAATCGCGTTGACCCCACCAACCTTTTAAACACGGGGGCTTTGGGCACGCTGGCCAATCCCCTCACGGGCGCAAATGTTTACGGCTTCGAAACAGCGGCGACGTTTGGCAGCTTCTTTTACCAAGGCGAAATTTTCAGAATGGAATTTGATCGCCGCGGCAAAACCAAAGCGCAGTTCGACACCGGGTACGCCCAAGTCAGTTATACGTTCGGCGGTCGGCGCGGCTACTCGGCCAATTGCGGCTGCTATGGCGGCGTAAACCCCGTTGCCCCCTTTAGCCCATTGAAGGGTGACATGGGTGCATTCGAAATCGCGGCCCGCGTCAGCATCGCCGATCTGACCGATCAATATGATCCCACGTTGATCGGCGCTGTCGGTGCTGCAGGACCCAACTTCAACGCCGTCAACGGCGGCAAACAGACCAACTACACGCTGGGCCTAAACTGGTACTGGAACTCCAACATGCTGTGGAAGTTTAACTACATCCACACGGATTTCGAACGCCTGAACCCCAGAACCGCAACGTTCATCAACCCGATCCCGCTGGGCCTGAAGATCGATGCCCTCGTCGGTCGTTTCCAGGTCATGTTCTAAGCCAGAAGCCAATTTCGGGCGAGGCCATGCGCCCAGCCCGACCTACTACCCCTCAAGTCGTGTTGGTGCTCCCAATTCCCAGCACGACTTCCTCCCAAGAGGCGGCCTAAAAAGCCGCCTCTTTTCTTTTGTCCAAACCGCGCGCTTTGATTTCAGCCCCGCGCCGTGTCATATGCGTGTCCACCTTTTGGTCATGCAGGTTTGGCTATGCGACATTTTAATGCGTTTGTAACGGCACTGATTTCGATTTTGTCGCTTGGTTCTTTTTCTGCGCGCGCCGCCGAGCCCATTACGCTGGGCGTGGGCGGCAAGCTGCGGCAGTTTTTTTTCATTGCCGATCAGGACAACGGCCGGGGCCAAAAACTCAACTCCACCGGCATGTTCACCGATGCCGAGGTCTATTTCGACGGCAAGACGATTTTAGACAATGGCATCGAGGTGCGTGCTGTCATCGAATTGGAAGCCGAAACGCGCAATGATCGCAATGCCGATGAACTTTATATCGATTTTATTTCCGGTTTGGGCAAACTGCGCATCGGCGAAAAAGAAGGCATCAACGCCACGATTATTGATGATCCCGCCCCCCAGGCGTTTTTGACCACTGATGAAGAAATCATTGGTGATGTTCTTCGCCCCCGCACCGGCGTCACGTCAAAAGACGCGTTCACATTTAAGAGATACGCCAACGATGTGATGGGCGTATCTTATGAAACGCCTGCGATTTTGCCGGGCGTGAAGTTCGGCATTTCTTACCACCCGACCACGAGTGATACTGAGGGCGTGTTTGACAATACTCAACGCGAACACAACGCGGTCGATGTCTCGGGCCGTTACGAGGGGCGCTTTCCAGGCGGCAAATTCCGTTTCGCCGCAGGCTATTTTCACTCTGAATCGCGCACTGGAGGGGCCGATGGAAACGAAGCCTGGAATGCAAATATCGGCGTGTCCTATGGCGGCTGGGATGTGGGCGGCACCTACATGATCTCAAATCCTGCTGACAGTCGCGACGAACGCTCATGGACTGTGGGCGCTTTGTACGGCATCGGCCCCTACAAAATATCAGCACACTATATGTCGGCAGAGCGTGAGCCCTTTGCCAATGCGCCGCGCAAAGAAAAACTTGACCGCACCACACTGCAGGGCGCTTACCGTATTGGCCCCGGCATCAATGTTGGCCTTGCTGGATTCTATGGCGAGCAGCGCGACTTAACCGGACAAACCTGGGACGGGCTGGGCATGCTGGGCGGCGCGAAGCTTGCGTTCTAAAAAAAGAATGCCACCCACCCAACCACCTGAAGATTTAATTGTCGATTGGTTGGCGCACGCGGCGCGACTTCATCCCAATCAAATATCGTTGGTGGATCTGGCAACCGCGCGGCGCTTTACCTATCACCAAATGTTTGACCGTGTCTGCCGTTTGGCAACTGCATGGACGGCGCTGGGTGTGGTGCGCGGTGATCGCGTCATGGCGCTGGTCCGCAACTCCACTGACATTTATGAAATGATGTTTGCGGCCTGGCGCATCGGGGCTGCTTTTATGCCGATCAACTGGCGCTTAGCGCCGCCCGAGTTGGCCGAGATCAGCGATGACGGCGAGCCCGCACTGTTCGTCATTGATGAAGAATTTCTCAGCAATATCGATACAAGCTCCAAGTCAGTTTTGCGCAGGCGTCCTGGCGATCCGAATTCCGAGTACGAGCAAGCCATTGCGCTGGCTAAAGCCGACACCTCGTTTTGCGCCCAAACGCTCGATGATATGAATTTATTGCTCTATACCTCGGGCACGACCGGTCGACCCAAGGGCGTCATCGGCAATTGGCGCATGACGCTGACCATGTTGATGCAATCGGCAGCAACTGCGCGGCTTGGTCCTGGCTGTGTCACGCTCACCGCGGCACCCCTTTTCCACACAGCCGGTTTGAATTCCTATGCCACGCCCACACTTCATGTGGGCGGCACGATTGCGGTGATGGGATTGTGGACGCCTGAATCCTGTTTAGATGCTTTGGCTGACCCTGCGCTTGGCGTGACGCACACACTTGGCGTGCCCACGCAATTTTTGGCGATGTCGCGACATCCGAAATTTGCCGCCGCGCGGTTCCCAAACCTGCGTATCGCCGCCATTGGTGGGGCACCGCCCACCGAGGATCTCATGCGAACCTGGGCGGCCAAAGGCTGCGCCCTGTCACCGGGCTACGGCATGACCGAAATTTTTGGCGGCGCAAGCTTAGCGCACGATGAGGCCATCAAAAAACTGGGGGCCATTGGCCGCGCCATTCCCATGACGCAAATTCGCGTTGCGGATGAACAAGGACGCGAAGTGCCGCAAGGAATCGTTGGCGAAATTCAAATCAAAAGCCCTGGCGTCACGCCCGGCTATTGGCGTCAACCCCAAGCCACCAAAGAGGCGTTCATTGACGGCTGGTTGCGCACTGGCGATATGGGACACATGGATGGCGATGGTGTGCTGTATCTTGTCGACCGCAAGAAGGACATGTTCATCTCGGGCGGCGAGAATGTGTATCCTGCCGAAGTGGAAAATGTATTGTCGAATTTCCCCGACATCGCCCAAGTCGCTGTCATTGGGGTAGTTGACCCTACTTGGGGCGAGGTAGGCTGCGCCATCATCGTCCCGCGCGCCAACGCCGTGATTGATCAGGCTGACGTGCTCAGCCGATGCCGGGGCCAAATCGCGCCCTATAAAATTCCCAAAAGCATCGTTGTGGTCCGTGAGCTTCCGCTCAGTGCCCAAGGTAAAGTTTTGAAAAACGAATTGAGGCGTCTGTATGGTTAATGAATCTTCTAAGATTGATATGTCTTCTGTTGCTTCCAAAATCGCCAACATCAAATCGCGCATGACACTGCCTGTCATTGCCTCGCCGATGTTTCTGGTTTCGGGGCCTGATCTTGTCATTGCCGCCTGCAAGGCTGGCGCCGTCGGCTCTTTTCCCACGTTGAATGCGCGACCCATTGAAGTTTTGGAACAATGGTTTCAACGTATCACGCAGGAGCTTGATGAATTTAAAGCCGCTGGCGGAAAACCAGCGCCGTGGGCTGCGAACCTGATTGTGCATCGCTCGAACCCACGCGCGGCGGAAGATTTGGCAATGACGCTGAAGTACAAGCCAGAAATTGTCATCACAGCGCTGGGCACGCCCGCCAACGTCATCGAGGGTGTTCATGCTTATGGCGGCCTTGTATTTGCCGATGTGAACTCTGTGGCTTACGCAAAAAAATCTGCCGCGGCTGGTGTGGATGGTTTGGTGTTGGTCGCAGCCGGTGCCGGCGGGCACACTGGGCCTATCAGCGCATTCTCGTTTGTGCCTGCCGTTCGCGAATTCTTCTCAGGCCCGATCGTGCTGGGCGGCGGCATTGTGGACGGCGCGGGCATTCGTGCTGCTGAAGTGTTGGGCGCGACGTTTGGCTATATCGGCACGCGCTTTATTGCGACATCAGAGAGTATTGCCGCCGAAGGCCACAAACAAATGCTAGTCGACACCACAGAAGAAGACATTATTTGCACGGCGCACTTTACGGGCGTTCCGGCGAACTATCTCAAACCCAGTATCGTCAAAGCCGGGCTTGATCCGGCGCAGCTTGGCGTGCGGGCCGAAAAGAAATTCGACAGCCGAGGGGCCGCCACCGACGAAACCAAAGCCTGGCGCGATATTTGGTCGGCAGGTCAGGGCGTTCGCGCGATAAAGGGCGTGGTTTCCGTAGCAGATTTGGTGGCCGAGTTGAAATCAGGCTATGACAAGGCCAAACTCGTGCCATGATGAAAATTGACGGCGCGACCTTACCTAGCTTTGCCGCGCGCGATCTTCTGGGCGGGCAGGCGCTTGAGGTTGACGCTGACACTGGCAAGTGTCGAATTCGGTATCTCCCTGGCCCCAACCTCACCAATCCGGCGGGCACGGTTTTGGGCGGCTATCTGACGGCGATGATCGATGATACGGCGGGCCTGGCCACGTGGTTCGGCGGCGGCAAGAAACTATTTGCCACCGCGCAGATGTCGGCCAGCTTTTTGCGCGCCGCCAAACCCGGCGAGGCGATTATTGCTGAAGCCATCCTCACCGCCTCAGGCGCGCGGCAGGCCTTTGTTGAAGTGAAATTGTTGCGTGAACGTGATGGTAAGATGGTTGCCAGCGGCACACTGTTTCAAACATTCATCGGCGACAGCGCATGACTCCACGCCGCACAAAGAAAAAGCCCGTCTCGTTGGCTTCTCCGCGCAAGAAAAAGAAAATTGTCGGCTGGCGCGAGTGGGTAAAACTGCCTGATCTGAAAGTTCTCAAGATTAAAGCCAAGCTCGATACCGGCGCACGCACCTCAGCGCTTCATGCCTTTCGTGTCACGCCATTCACCAAAGACGGTGCCGCTTATGTGCTGTTTTATATCCATCCTCTGCAACGGCGAAGCAAACCCGAAACCAAATGCGTGGCGCTGGTGATTGACTATCGCACCATCACCGACTCAGGGGGCAAGCGCGAAGAACGCCCGGTCATCCGCACGGTCTTAAAAATCGGCAAGTCGCGCTATCCCATCGAGCTGACCCTGACCAATCGTGACCAAATGGGCTTTCGCATGTTGCTGGGTCGCCAGGCCTTGCGGCGGCGCTATTTGGTTGACCCCAGCCGCTCCTTCGTGATTCGCAAAAAGAAAAAGCGCGCCAGCAAGGCGCGTTGAGGGCGGCTGCCAAAGACCCCCTACCGCTTGCGGCCATACCCATTAACGCCTTGTGAAAACTCAGTTTTTGACCATGAGGGGGCTAACGGGTATGGTCTGGGTCAATATCATCATGCATTTTTTGGCTCAACTGAAAAGCCGCACCTAGGGTTCGCCGCGATGAAATTGGCCATGCTGGCGCGCAATGCCGGGCTGTATTCGCACAAACGATTGGCGGCGGCCGCGCGTGCGCGCGGCCACGACATCGAGGTGCTTGATACCCTGAAGTGCTACATGAATATCGCCGCACATCGCCCCGAGGTGAAGTATAAAGGCCGCACGCTTGAGGGCTTTGACGCCGTCATCCCGCGTATCGGCGCATCCATCACTTTTTATGGCCTGGCCGTGTTGCGTCAGTTCGAAATGATGGGCGTCTATCCGCTCAACGAGTCGGTGGCGATTGGTCGCTCACGCGACAAACTGCGCTGCTTGCAGTTGCTGTCGCGCAAAGGCATCGGTTTGCCGGTCACGGCCTTTGCGCACGTCACCAATCAACCTGAAGATCTGATCAGCATGGTCGGCGGCACGCCGGTAGTGATTAAGCTGCTGGAAGGCACGCAAGGCATTGGCGTGATGCTGGCTGAAACACCATCGTCGGCCAAAAGTATTATCGAAGCCTTCGGCGGTGTTGAGGCCAACATCTTGGTCCAAGAGTTCATCAAAGAGGCCGGCGGTACTGATATCCGCGCCATTGTCATTGGCGGCAAAGTTGTGGCCTCCATGCAGCGCACCGGCGCACCCGGCGAGTTTCGCTCGAATTTGCATCGGGGCGGTAAAGCTATCGCCATGAAAATAACCCCCGAGGAACGCTCAACCGCAGTTCGTGCCGCCAAAATTTTGGGCTTGAACGTCTGCGGTGTCGACATGCTGCGCTCCAATCACGGCCCCGTGGTAATGGAGGTCAATTCCACACCTGGCCTTGAGGGCATTGAGCAGGCCACCGGCACCGACATTGCGGGCATGATCATCGAGTTCTTGGAAAAGAACGCCGAGCCCGGAAAAACCAAAACCCGCGGCGAGGGTTAAAAACACCGCGTCGAGTCGCTGGGCCTAAGCCAAGCCGATCCCAGGCGCAGATTTGCGTCATAAAACCGCAAAGATTCAGGAATATATCTGCAACACAAGGGCCCCGACTCGAGGGGTGTTGTGTACTATTTGTCACATTATTTCATGACATGGGCTGAAAGGGCGACAAACTCTTGCTGGTCACCAGGGCGCAAGGTTAAGGTGGCGAATATAATTAATATGACCATAAAAACGGTTTTTAAAACGGCGATTATTGTGTGCGGTGCCATATCGGTAATGGCCTCGGCGTCTTTGCGTGCCGAAGAAACCCGCCTCGTGGGCAACCAGAATCTTGGGGCATCTGATAAAAGCCTTACGATTGGCTCCGTCAGCCCCGTTTACGGCATGATTACCCTGCCGGT
Organism: Rhodospirillaceae bacterium; assembly: GCA_002737725.1. GTDB lineage: Bacteria > Pseudomonadota > Alphaproteobacteria > Rhodospirillales > Rhodospirillaceae. Next base: position 149,963 of record NSIP01000001.1, on the reverse strand, counting down.
CTCGGCGGGCGAGCTTGCTCAATCAGCGCTCGTCTCGGGTTCGTCTTTAATCCAAGATTTTGCAGCGCGGTATTCAACCTCGATCTACGGCAGCGAGGTTGGTTTATTTGCCCGCTTCTCTGATCGTCCGGTTTTTTTATCGACGGGCACATCCACCGCCTTCAACCTCGGCGCATCGGTGGGCTATGGCGGGTTTTATTTTCAAGGCGCGGTTACGGGCATGAATGATAACAGCCTCCAGCGGCGCTTGCAGTCGTGGCAGGCCATGCAGGCTGGCTTTGGCTACGGGGGCGCTGCGTTTGACGTGCGCCTTAACTATGCCATAGGCGTGTCCACCCCTGCTTTTGCGGGCCGCAGTTTCGACAATAGCCAGTGGATGCTGGGCGGTATTTATCAATTCACGCCAGGCATTCGTTTCAATGCCGATGCGTTCGTGGGCAGCAATTTGACCAGCCCAGGTTTGGCCTCGGCCGCTCCCGGCGCCAGCGCGCCGCAAGGCACCGGTGCCCGCGTGGGCGTTCAACTGCGCTTCTAATTTTTTATCGCGAAGCTCACGCCCGCTACGGCGCTGGTACGTGCACCACTGAGGGCGCAGATGGTCTGCGCATTCATTCCCCCTAAGGCCGCGACGCCGATTTTTGCTCTGCGCGCCATGGACGCAAACACCACACGGCCCAAGGCTCGGCGGCCTGCATGACTTTGCGTTTCTAAAACCGGCGACAGAAAAACCAGATCCGCACCCATGGACCGCGCCGTCCTCAACCCAGGCCAATCATGGGCCGAGGTGGTGAGCACGCGTCGCTTGGCTTTGCGCCACAGCCGCAAGCCCGCAGGTAGATTACGCGCGAGTGACTCGGGGACGTGCACCCCATCACAACGCAGGGCTGCCGCTGTGCGCCAGTCTTGCGAAATCAAAATCAATGTTTGAAAGGATCGCCGGGCCTGTCGCGCGCGGGCGGTTAAATCCACCTGTGTTTGAAGATCGAGGTGGCGAACAATGACAGCGCACCCAGGGGGCAACGTGGCGATCAGAGTTGAGAGGTCGGGCAAGCGCTGAGAATCACTCATGATCCACAACCACGGCAAAACGCGTGAACGCCTTTTTTTTCGCGTGTTGTGGGTCAGGGCTGCGACAGCAGTTGAGAGTCGACGTAACATCGGGGCATCATAATAACATTCGCGACACTCGTCGCGGCGGAAAATCGATGCGAATGTTAGAATCGGACAAAGAGTAGAGATGACACAACAAGCGAAACCTCCTCCTGCACTGCACGATATTTCCGCAGCCTTCAATCTGGTGCGCAACCAGAATGCCAAAGCAATGCGCGCGGCCGGGCGGCGACCAGAAGATGTCACCTTAATCGCTGTTTCAAAAACCCACGGTGCCGAAGCTGTGATGGCGGCTCTGGAGGCGGGCCAACGGCACTTTGGCGAGAACCGCGTGCAAGAGGCGCAAGCCAAATTCCCCGACCTCAAGGCCGCACACCCCGATCTTGTCTTACACCTCATCGGGCCCCTACAAACGAACAAAGTGAAAGAGGCGATTGCCGTGTTTGATGTGATTCACACCCTTGATCGCATCAAGTTGGCCGAAAAACTGGCCGATGAAATGGAGAAACAAAACCGCCGCCCGCCCTGTTTCGTTCAGGTCAACACGGGGCGCGAGACCCAGAAGGCGGGGATTGCGCCTGACGATGTTGGGGCCTTCGTCGCGGTGTGTCGTGACCGCTTGAAATTGCCGGTGGTGGGCTTCATGTGCATTCCACCGATCGCCGATGAGCCCTCGCCTCATTTTGCGCTCTTACACGAGATGTCACAGCGGCATGGGCTGGCTGGCTTGAGTATGGGGATGAGTGGCGATGCCGAGCTTGCGATCAAATTAGGCGCCACCCATGTGCGCATCGGCAGTGCAATTTTCGGCCAACGGCCAACATTCAAAGAGTCGGTTGAATTGTGATGGTTGTCTCGGGCGATACGGCTTCCAACACAGATAAAAGATCAAATTGAGATAAGGCCACGCAGCCAGCAGTTGGTGCGTAATCAGCCGTGGCCACGTGCATAAAAACTGCGCTGCCCTTGCCGCTGATCATGGGCGCGTCATTGTACCCCGTCACAACAATCAAATCATAGACGTGATCATCGCGCCACAGGTGTTCTGCGCTGGTTGCATGGGGCATTGAGACCCATTGATTATAATAAGCATCCTCGGGCGCGTCGCACCACCCGTCGTTGTGTTGAATGGCGCGCGTCATGAGGGATGTGACGGGCAACGCAAGTCGATCAGCTCGGTAAAGGAGTTGGCGCAGCGCAAATGTGCCGCTGGGCGTTGCGTTGTCGCCTTCTATCTTGTTGGCCGATACGCCATTGCGTCCAAGCGCACAGGCATAACGATGCCCATCGCAAATCAACGTTCCGCGTGCGGGCGTTTGTAGATCAGGAATAACGATCAAGGACATCATGCCGAACACGATAACGTCTTATTGAACGTTCTGCATGGCCTTGTATTTGTCGATGGCGCCCAGCATAGCTTGGCCGGGGCCGTAGCCACGCGCGCACTCTCGCCGGCTGGTGTTTTTACCGCTGTCACAGCGGCAAGTGCGGCAGGGGTCATTGATTCGCCACCGTAGCCACGTGGGCCGGGGGCAAACTTGTTGCGTGCTTTTAACTCGCTCATGCTGGTGGTTGAGGTCTCAAGGCGCGCGGCCCCTGCCGCACTTTGCCCCACCCCATCGCGTTGCAGCGGCATGAAGCGCGACTGGCCACTCGCGATGCCCGCTTTCGCCGCCAATACTTTTTCTTGCGACTTGGCTTTGTCGGCTGTGGTTGCTGTGCCCAAGTCTCCGGTCCGTTTGAATGTTGGGAAGACATTGGCCTGCGCGTGTTTTATTTTGTAATCATACACGCAAGAATGAGAGCGCAAATAAATCTATACAAATCAATATGCTAAGCGGATTTTGAGGGGCCTAAACCGTCCCCTGCGGCAGCTTTTGCTGGGCTAGAGCGTCGTGCGGAAAAGTGGATCCCGGTTTTCCGCTGAAATGATGCGACCAATTAAGAACTCAGAGCAAGCAGCCAGATTCCAACTTAATGCCGCTTGCTCTAAAACAGATGTCCGCTGCGTTTGGCTTTGGTCAGCAGGTAGCTGCGATTGTGCTCGTTCGACGCAAACACGTGCGCCACGCGCTCGCTCACCTCGATCCGATGGCGGGCCAGCGCGCCCACCTTGGCGGGGTTGTTTGTCAACAAACGCACCCGGGTGATATTGAGCTGTCGCAACATTTGCACGGCGGGCAAATAGACGCGCTCATCATCGTCAAAGCCCAACTGTTCGTTGGCATCGACGGTGTCAAAACCAAAATCCTGCAATCGATAGGCGCGCAGTTTATTGACCAATCCAATCCCGCGCCCTTCTTGCGCCAGATACAGAAGTACCCCTGCGCCCTCTTTTGCGATGGCCTGGATCGCTCCGCGCAACTGCTCACCGCAATCACAGCGCAAAGATCCCAACAGATCGCCTGTAAAACATTCCGAATGAAGGCGGGTCAAAACAGGCTGAGATATATCGAGTGATCCAACAATAATGGCCAAATGCTCTGCGCCACCATCGCGCGAGCGAAACGAGACGATGCGGGTATTTTCAGCATCTGCAAGGGGCACGCGTGCCTCACTGACAATGCGCAAATCTTCGGCTTGCAAGCGCTCAAATGAATCGATGGCGTGTGTAGTGATAACCCAACGCCCATTTGCCTGCGCCCATGCTGATGCGTCTTCAATTGCAATCGGGGCACATAACGCTGCCGGCAGCAGGCGCGCCATTTTGATTAAACGAACCGATGCATCAGCGACGCTCCCGGCCACAGCGGCGCTTGCTTTCACACCGTGCGGCGGAACGGGGCCTTGGGCTTCAGGGTTGATCAGAGGTTCAATGTGTTGTTGCGTCCAATCACTCAAGCCCATCAATATGACAGCGCGAACGTTTAAATCGCTCAAGCCTAAAATGGCGGCGCGTCGACCTGTCACAACCAGGCTTTTGTCGCCGATCTCGGGTCTTGAGAAAAGCGCCAGAGGACCTGAATCGATGGTTTCTGCGGCCCTCACCAGCGCGGCTTCGGTGTCGCACAGAATGACCACAGCGCTTCCGCGGCGCAGTTCAGCCAATGCGCGCTCGACGCCCTCTAACAGCTCGGGCGCGCTCAGGCTGGCGTGGTCGTGGCGTTTCTCAGGGTGCGGTTTCGGGCCGGCGACGGTCATGGGTGTCTATATACTCTGCCGTCTGGGTTCGGGCCATGCGCTAGTGGTCAGATTCTCACATTCGCATCCCATTTCGGACTGCGATCTTGCGAATGTTAAATCCGCGCCACGAAAGGCTTTTTACCTGGCTCTTGGTTGGTCATCACCGCTTCTTTTTGGTACACAGAACGCCAAGCTCAATTCAAGGGCCGCAGGGGAATCAGGTGATGTCGTCGGGCCGCTCGCTTTTGATTGTCGAAGATGACGAATTGCTGTCCCGCGCGCTGAAAGAACAGCTCGCCGCTCAGCAGGATTTCTTTGTGATCGACGAAGCCGCAACCGGTGCTGCAGCCCTGTCGCAAACCAAAGAAAATACTTACGACATGATTTTGCTCGATATCGGCTTGCCCGATATGGATGGTCGCGATGTGTGTAAACAGATGCGACAAAACGGTGTGCACTCGCCCGTCGTGATGCTCACGGCTGCAGATTCAGATGACGACACGATCACCGGGCTTGAAGCCGGGGCAAATGACTACGTCACCAAACCTTTTCGGATGGCTGTTCTTCTGGCGCGCGTACGGGCCCATCTTCGCCAGCATGAAAAATCTGACGATGCGATCTTTGTCATCGGCCCCTATAAATTTCAGCCAGCTGCAAAGATGATGATGATGGGCGACGGAGTGAATAAAATCCGCCTCACCGAAAAAGAAACCGCGATCTTGAAATATCTTTATCGGGTCGGAAACAAAACGGTCTCACGCGAGACGCTGTTGGGCGAGGTCTGGGGCTACAACGCTGCGGTGACGACACACACCCTGGAAACGCACGTCTATCGTTTACGGCAAAAAATCGAGATGAATCCCGACCAGGTTCAGATTTTAATGACTGAACCTGGCGGGTATCGACTCAATCCGTAAAGCAAATCTGATTTATTTGCGGCGTGAGATGTTGTTCAACAAGTCGCGGACGTTTTGGCGCAGATCGGATTTGTGGATGCGCCAATAGGCACGCACGAGTTCGAGCGTTTCGGTGCGCTGCATCGGATCATTCTCGAAGCTTTCGCCTGCCTCGCTCAGGTCTTCGGGCGCGCTCGCCGACGGGGCATGTCGCTCGCCGATCGTATCCTGATTGATGTCCTCGAAAAAGTACGAAATCGGACAGCTCAAGACGCGTGAGATGTCAAACAGGCGGCTTGCGCTGACCCGGTTGTGCCCGCTTTCGTATTTCTGGACCTGCTGAAAGGTGACGCCAACATCGCCTGCCAGTTGTTCCTGGCTTATGTGAAGCAATGTCCGCCTCAATTTGATCCGCTTCCCAACGTGGATATCCACGGGATCAGGGCCCCCATCCCGGGTGCTGGGCCTCCCGCCTGTGCCACGGGTTTTCATTGCGATGACTGCCAATTCTATATTCCATTATTTATTGTTTTGGGCACCGCTATTCTTGTGACAGCGGATGGTAGATTCTAAGCCAAAACTTGCTATTTTTCCCCATTAAAATGTATCCAATGCAGCACAGCGTGCCAGCTCTTTCGTATTGGGTCGTTCGTAGAACGAAGAATTTTAGTGAGCGGAAACCCAACAATTCAGGGTTCGCCATATCCAATCCAGGTTGGCCCCTGCTGATACAAGCTGCTACAAAGACTTTGCTTGAGGGTGGCCCTCGCACTTTTGCCAAAGGCCTCCTTGTTCAAGCGCCCGTTGATGTTCGGTTGGATTATTTTCTCATGTCCAAATTCTCCTTAGCGCGTCGTGCCGCTGTTGAGCGCAAGACCAAGGAAACTAAAATCAGGGTTGCCGTGAACCTCGATGGAGCCGGGGTTTATAAAATCAACACGGGCATTGGCTTCCTCGATCATATGATGGAGCAGCTCTCTCGCCATAGCTTGATGGATTTGGAGATCGAAGCCTCAGGCGATCTGCACATCGACTTTCACCACACCACCGAGGATGTCGCCATTTGTATCGGCGAAGCCGTGTCGAAGGCCTTGGGTGAGCGAGCGGGGATTTGCCGGTATGGCTCGGCTGTCATCCCCATGGATGAAACTCTGACTGAGGTGGCCATTGACCTGTCAAACCGGCCTTACCTGATTTGGAAGGTTGTGTTGAGTAAGCCAAAGCTGGGCGAAATGGACACCGAGCTTTTCAAGGAATGGTTCCAGGCTTTTTCCCAGGCTGCGGGGGTAACCCTGCATGTCAGCAACAGATACGGCGAAAACAACCATCATATCGTCGAATCTTGTTTCAAGGGCTTAGCGCGCTCGTTACGCCAAGCGGTGGACATTGATCCGCGCAAGGCCGACGCGGTCCCGTCAACCAAAGGCATTTTGGGCGGAAGCCTCTAAATCTGATGAGCGTTGCAATTATCGATTATGGCTCGGGTAATTTGCGCTCGGCGGCGAAAGCCTTTGAGCGGGCGGCGCGTGATGTGGGCTATACGGGCGCGATTGCAGTGACGTCCGATGCGGACGCCGTTGCCAAAGCCGATCACATTGTCTTGCCCGGTGTTGGGGCATTTCTCGATTGTCGCCGTGGGCTCAATGCGGTGCCGGGCATGGTGGACGCGCTGAACGAGGCCGTCATGATCAAAGCTCGCCCCTTTTTGGGGATCTGTGTGGGGATGCAGCTCATGGCCACGCGCGGGCTCGAGCATCATGAAACGCTTGGCCTGAACTGGATTGCTGGCGATGTGGTTACGCTGGTTGCCCCGCCCGATGCTGCGAGCCTGGGGCCTGGCGGCACAGGCTTTCGCATTCCCCACATGGGCTGGAACGAATTGAGAATTGCCGGGCCACATCCGGTGTTGAGAGGCATTGCGCCCGGTGCTCACGCCTACTTTGTGCATAGCTATCAGATTCAGTGCGCCGACCAATCGCACGTCTTGGCCGATGTGGACTATGGCGGCCCCATTACGGCGCTGATCGGGCGCGATAATATGGTTGGCACGCAATTCCACCCCGAGAAGAGCCAAGCCACCGGCCTCAGACTAATCACCAATTTTCTGGCGTGGGCCCCATGATTTTATTTCCCGCCATCGATTTGAAAGACGGTCGCTGCGTTCGCCTCAAGCAGGGCGACATGGCGCAAGCCACCGTGTTCAATGACGATCCGGCTGATCAGGCGAAAAAGTTTACCGCCGCGGGCGCGCAATGGATTCACGTGGTCGATCTCAACGGGGCTTTTGCGGGCCGTCCACTGAACGCTCTGGCAGTTACAGCCATCATTGCTGCGGCTAAGGTTCCCGTCCAACTAGGCGGTGGTATCCGCGACATGTCCACCATTGAAGCGTGGCTGAAGGCAGGGATCGCCAGAGTAATTTTGGGAACCGTCGCCGTGAAAACACCCCAGCTGGTGCGTCAGGCGTGCAAAGCCTTCGCGGGGCAAATCGCGGTGGGGATTGATGCGCGCGATGGCATGGTGGCGACCGAAGGCTGGGCCGAAACCTCGAATCTCGCTGTTGAAGACTTAGCCAAGCGCTTCGTCGATGCCGGAGTGGCGGCCATCATTCACACCGATATTGATCGAGATGGTCTTTTGGGAGGGGCCAATGTGGCCGCTTCGGCCGCGCTGGCGCGCGCGGTGCCCATTCCGGTCATTGTGTCTGGCGGTGTGTCGTCGATTGAGGACATCAAGGCGGTGAAAGCCGAAGCTGCGTCGGGCTTGGCAGGTGTTATTGCCGGGCGCGCGATTTACGATGGCCGGCTCGATATCAGCGCCGCCATTGACGTGCTGAAAGGCTAGGGCTGCGTGCTGAAAGTTCGCATTATCCCTTGTCTCGATGTCAAAGATGGTCGCGTCGTCAAAGGCGTGAAGTTTGCTGATTTAAGAGATGCGGGCGACCCGGTGGAACAGGCCCGCCTCTACGACACAGAGGGCGCAGACGAGCTATGCTTTCTCGACATTACTGCGAGCTCTGACAATCGCGACACCTTGTTCGATGTCGTCGCGCGCACTGCCGAGCAGTGCTTTATGCCGCTGACGGTGGGCGGCGGCGTGCGCACCACAGACGACATAAGAAAACTATTGTTGGCGGGGGCCGACAAAGTTTCCATCAACACGGCGGCTGTGAACAACCCCGAATTCGTCAAGCAAGCTGCCGAAAAATTTGGCAGTCAGTGCATCGTTGTGGCGTTGGACGCCAAGCAAATCAAACCCGGCACCTTCGAGATTTTCACCCATGGGGGCCGCAATGCCACGGGGCATGATGCTGTGGCCTGGGCCATGCGCATGGCAAAATACGGTGCGGGCGAAATTCTACTCACTTCTATGGACCGTGACGGGACCAAAGCAGGCTATGACATTCCACTCACCCGTGCCGTGGCCAACGCCGTGCCCGTGCCCGTGATTGCCTCGGGTGGGGTGGGCAACCTCGATCATATGGTGGCGGGTGTGCGCGAAGGCCATGCCACCGCAGTTCTTGCTGCTTCTATCTTCCACTTCGGTCAATATACGATTCGTCAAGCCAAGGTGCATTTGAGTCAAGCCGGCCTGCCAGTGCGACCAACGAAAGAGCGAGGGAATTAAAAATGGCGGCGACAGAAAAAATTCTACTCGAGATGTTCGATGTGATTGAAAGCCGCAAAACGGCTGACCCTGAAACGTCATACACGGCGCGCTTGTTTGGCAAGGGCACACAAAAGATTGCGCAAAAATTTGGCGAAGAATCAATCGAAGTGGTTGTTGCCGCAGTGTCAGAAAGTCAAGAGTGCCTCATCCGCGAGAGTGCCGATGTGATTTATCACTTGTTGGTGTTGTGGGCTGACAGGGGCGTAAAACCCACACTCGTGTGGGAAGAACTTGAAAAACGCTTCGGCACGTCGGGTTTGGCCGTTAAAGAAGCGCGAAAGAAATCCGGCGGCTGAAAGAAATCCGGCATGACTTACGACGATCAAAATATTTTCGCAAAAATATTGCGCGGCGAAATCCCGTGTAAGAAGGTTCATGAAGACATCCACACGTTGGCCTTTGAAGATATCAATCCGCACACCCCGGTGCACACGCTGGTGATTCCCAAGGGCAAGTATGTTTCCATGACTGACTTCGCCGCCAAAGCCAGCGATGCAGAGTTGGCAGCGTTTAATCGCGCGATCTTGAAGGTGGTCGAGATCAAAGGGCTTCAGAACAGCGGCTACCGTCTGATTACTAACAATGGCCTCAATGGTGGACAAGAAGTGCCGCACCTTCATGTTCATGTTCTCGGTGGACGCCCGCTGGGGCCGATGTTGACGCGCATGTAAATTTTACACCCCAGCGGTATATGCCGACCGCGCTATGGCCGGTATAGCCTGTATTTTATTTTTTAACAGGTGCGGCTGGGCACGGATGAGCGGTGTCGCCATCGACACATGCGACAGATGTTGTCAAAAACCCCAAGGCGTCTTCAAGTTCGCGACGGGGAATATCTGGCCCCTGGTCACCATAGGTAGGCGTGCGCCAAGCCTGTGTCAGAATATAAACCCTCGCATCACCCTGAATGGCTTTTGTATAGCGCGTTTCCCCGACGCCGGTTTCGCGATTGCGCTTGCAGCCTAAGTTCAAAACGCGCTGGCATAGCCGTTGTTGAGGCCTGACTGGAATTTCTCTTCAACTGAGCCCTGGCACGCGCCGAGATTTTGCCCCTGCATCTGGCGATACAGCGCATCGAGCGGTAGCGTGGTCATATCGTGATACACCTCAAGCGTGATCTTGTTGCGCCTAGCTGTCACGGTTTCATTGGCAGGCAAATAATCGAGCACTTCGATATTGCCGCGGTAGGTCGTCACATTCTTCCAGCCAGGCGGAAACAAAAGCATCGCCAGCCGTTCATTCGACAATGGCTTTTTCTGCGGGATGGTCATTTGTGCCATCGCTGCGCTGACGACAAGGGTCGATAAAGTAGCGGCAAGAAGAACTGTTTTCATGACATGCAACATAAATTAATCGTGTGGCGGATGCATGGAAAAATCATGAGGTGGAGCGGATTTGACGTTCGCCATCTTATCTGCGGTAGAATTGAGAAGCGAATGTCAAATCCAAAGCTCCACTCAAGACCTATATTTTCTCGTCGTCCTGATTATTCTCACATTCGCAAGATCGCAATTCGAAGCAGGATGCGAATGTGAGAATCGGACCACAAGGCTAGGACTGATCCTCAATTAATTCAATAATCTCACCCACCGGGCCGATGATGCAGCCTGAGCGAACCGATCCATAATGTGCCTGTGGTGGGATGACGAAAGGCACTGAGATGTCATCTAGACTGCCAACAGAAAAGCTCGTGATCGCCACGCCTGGAGGCAACTGTCCGGAACTGCGAGGTCGTGGACTAGCGGGCGGCGGTAGTCCATCCAGTTCAAGTTTGTTGCCGCGCTCAGACATTACCAGCACCGACAATCGAAAGACATGTGAGGGGGGCAGTCCCAGCGCGTTAGATAAAACTCTCACCGGCAATGACAAATCGCCCTGATCGCCGAGTGCAAATTGATCGCGGTAAAATATTTTCAATGCATCAAGGTCAGGCCCGGCCAAAACCACAATGAAGGGGCGGTCGACAAATGATGAGATTTCAGGGTGATTAGATTTTTCCCGGTCTCCCGTATGACTGGCCAGGTAAATCACTTCGCCGCCCGGCCCCAACACTTGCATCGCGCGGATCGGCGATCCGGGCCCTAAAGCCTCCGTGCGGCCAATGATTCGCACATCGCGTTGATCAAATGTCGCTTGCAAGGCGTCGGCGTCCTTCACGGCAATTTCGATAGCGCTCCAGCCATAACTTCGAAGTGGGGTGTAATCGGGCACAGCGTCGATGGCGACTAAGCGTATAAAGACTTCGGCACCACTTTCAGGCTGCAGCAATATTTGCTCGCGCCCTGCCATGTTGGGTGTGCCCCAAGACAGGGCCAAATTCTTCGATACGCGTCCCCGGCCCAAGGGAACATAAGATAACCACCGGCTGTACCACGCCGCCGCCTCAATCACGTTGGGCACGCCCACAGTTGCCATTTTGATGCTCTTGAGTTTGGCCGAAGCAGGTCCCTGTGCGCGGGCCGCAGATGCGGCCCACATGCTCGCCGCCATCGCCATGGCGGTGCGCCGCGAAACCAAACCCTGAGTGTCGTGTTCTTTGGCCATGCGCTCAATGTGCTCGCTCAAAACGTGCAACTCAAGCTGAAAGGAACTTTTTGGGCAGGGCTGATCCATAACGTGGACTCGATTGGTGCGAACGGTTGCTCTTGGGGGCGTCACTTTCTATGGTGGGTCATACTTTTACGAGTGTTATGAAAATTCCCATGAGAAATGTCCACGTCTTAGTCATCGGGGCAGGCATCGGCGGGCTGACAGCCGCGCTGGCACTGCAACGGGCGGGGCTTAAGGTTTCTGTATTCGAGGCCGCCCTCCAGCTTGGCGAATTGGGGGCCGGTCTCACGATTAGCCCGAATGCGACGCACGCATTGGAGTATGTGGGCCTTGGGCCCTACATGGCCGAGCACGGCGATAAGCCCGAAACCGGAGCCAGCGTTCATTATCAAACCGGCGAGGTGCTGTACTACACTCAGCGTAATAGCGAGTTTCGCGAAAAATACGGTGCCGAGTACTACCAAATTCACCGGGCCGATGTTCACGGCGCTCTGGCCGATGCTGTGCGAGCCAACGACGCCAACGCCATTCATCTCAGTCATGCATTCAAAAGCTTCGTACAATCGGGCGAGACGGTCAGCGCAACGTTTGCCAACGGCCAAAGCTTGACCGGCGATGTTTTGATCGGCTGCGATGGGGTGCGCTCCGTCGTGCGTGGCGAACTGTTTGGGGTCGAGGTGCCGCGCTTCACCGGGCAAGTGGCGTTTCGCGGCCTGGTCGATGCCGAGCCCGTGCGCGAACACATTGTGCCCACGCCATCATCGACTGCTATGGGGCCTGGGCGTATTTTCACGCGCTATTTCGTCAGAAAAGGAAAGCTGGTCAATTTTGTTGGTATCGCGCGCACCGATGCCTGGAAAGAAGAAGGCTGGAGGATCCCGGCCACGGTCGATGAAATGCTTTCAGTCTATAGCGACTTTAACGAACACGCTCGCGCCATTATTAAAAGCACGCCGCCTGGCCAGTTATTCAAATGGGCGTTGTTTGACCGCAACCCGCTGCCACAGTGGACGAAGGGTCGCGTAACGCTGTTGGGCGACGCGGCGCACGCCATGTTACCATTCTTAGGGATGGGTGCGGCCATGGGTTTTGAAGATGGGGCCATTATCGGCCGCTGCTTCGAGGCCTCAAGCACCATCGACGAAGCCTTGGCGCGGTATGAAAAAGCGCGTAAAGAGCGCACCACCATGGTGTTGCTCAACTCGCGCAAGCAGGGCTCGGTTTATCAATCTGATAACCCCGCCAGCATGCGCGGCCAAACTTCGGGCGAGTTGCGCTTAGGGCTTTTCGATTACAACGTGAAAACAGTGGAGGTTTAGATTTTACTCGATCAACGCCCCGGCATCAGGCGGCGATAACTCAATACCTCGGCGATGAGCAACCGCTTAACCGACGCAGCGCCATCTAAATCCGCAATCGTTCGTGCCACGCGCAAGATGCGGTGATAGCCGCGTTCTGACAGGCGCATTTTCTCAGCAGATTGAGTCAGAAGCGCGCGGCCATCGGCATCGGGGCTTGCAACCTTTTCCAATAACTCGCCATCGGCTTCAGCGTTACTACCCAAGCCGTCGCCTGACAGCCTTTTTGCCCTCAACGGCAGCCTGGGCCCTCAGGCCATAGGTAGCAAAGGCGTCCATGCCGGTATCAAAAAAGCGCGAGACCTTCTTTTCAAGTGCGGGTTGATCGAGTTTGAGTGGGTCCAACGTAATTTGCCCCAAGACCTATTTTAACTTGGACTCGATGGCGTCCCACACTAAGGCTTCCAATGACCCGCCATCGAAACGATTGATCTCTTGAATGCCTGTGGGCGATGTCACGTTGATTTCAGTCAGGTAGTCACCAATCACGTCAATGCCAACAAAAATCAGGCCGCGTTCTTTTAATGCAGGGCCAATGGCCGCGCAGATCTCTTGTTCGCGTTTGCTGAGCGTGCTTTTTTCAGGCCGTCCGCCCACATGCATGTTCGAGCGCGCCTCGCCTGATGCCGGAACGCGATTGACCGCACCCACAGGCTTGCCGTCGACCAAAATAATGCGCTTATCGCCTTGACGAACTTCAGGGACATAGCGCTGAACAATGATCGGCTCGCGCCACATGGACGTGAACATCTCCAGCAACGAATTCAAGTTCTCATCGTCGGGCTTGATATGAAACACACCCGCGCCGCCGTTGCCGTACAAAGGCTTGACGATGATGTCTTTGTTCTCAGTGCGGAAGGATTTCACTTCTTCTGCGTCGGACGTAATTAATGTGGGCGGCATCACACCCGGAAAGTGCGTGACAAAAATTTTTTCAGGTGCGTTGCGCACGCTGACGGGATTATTGACCACCAATGTCTTGGGATGAATGTGCTCTAAGATGTGCGTGGCGCTGATATACGACATGTCAAACGGCGGGTCTTGACGCATCAAGACCACATCGACAGTTGATAAATCGATAGACTCAAAGTTGCCGAGCGTGAAGTGATTGCCCAGCTCACGGCGCACCTGCAGCGTTCGTGCGCGCGCGACGACTTTGCCCTCTCGGAACGACAGGTGTTTGGGTAAATAATGCAAAAGCGCATAGCCGCGCTTTTGGGCCTCAAGCGCCAAAACGAAAGTGCTATCGCCGTGAATGTTGACAGACTCAATGGGGTCCATCTGAATGGCAACGGTTAGGGTCATCTCAAATACAGCATCCTTTACGTGCGGGCTAAAAAGACAAATAATTAATTGATACGCTCGCGCAGCTCTTGAACGACTTTTGCGATTTTGTTGCGGTCGGGGCCGTCTTGCGCGAGCGAGACAAATTTATCAAACGATTCGATGGCGTGTTTGAGGTAGCCTGCGCGCATATGTAATACGCCGGCTTCACGCCACAAGGCTAAGCTGTGAGGTACCAGCAAAAGCATATTTTCAACGGCTTCAACGGCCTCGCGGATGAGGCCAAGGTCGAGCCGCCGTGTTTTGACGTTATTCTGCAGCCGGATCAACACATCGCGATTGCTCACGGGTTGAAAGTGCGCGGCCTCAAGCTCGACGCTCGGTCCCACCACGACCTTTAACAACTCGCGCAATTCTGGTGCGCCCATGATGCGCCCATGATGGAAGGGGTCGACAATCACGCGCCGCCCATCGCGACTTTCAAGTCGAACAAGAAAGTGCCCCGGAAAATTTAATCCCGCCGCTGCCCAACCCTGCGCACGCGCCGTCGATAAATAAAGAATCCCCAAAGCCACTGGTAAACCGCGCCGCCGGTCAATTACGCGCATCAAATTGGCGTTATCTAAATCGTCGTAGGTTTGCTCGTCGCCAGTATATCGGAACTGCTCGACCAAAGCGCTGTTCAGGGCTTCGGCCATCTCCTCAGGCGAGGGGTCGTCGTCAATACTCTTTTGCACAACGCAATCGCTCACGGCGTTGGAAATAGCGCGCAGATGATCGCGATAGAAAGAAAGCTCTGACGTCGGTAATTCCATGGCCGCAAACAGCAACGCCGCTTCGGCCACATCTATGGCTTCATCGGCCTGTTCGGCGATGTGCTTCAGTGCGTTGCGATTGTCGGTGGCGGTCATGGTGCTGAATCTATCGTGGAGCGGATTTGATACTCGCTACCCTACTCCGGCTGCCAGGCATCGCCAATACGGCCTGGCCAAAGACGCTCAGATACGATCATTGCATCAAACCGGATATCGTACTTGGCCAGCGTTGAGCTTTGCGCGAGAAACGTAGCAGCGGCGCTTTGAAGCCGGGCGCGCTGTTGATGCGTGATGGACTCCAAGGCTTCATATTCAGAAGCCCGTGCTTTGACTTCAATAAAGGCCAAGATCCGCCCACATTTGGCGACAATGTCGATCTCGCCAAAACCAGCTCCACGCTTTCCCACAAGTCGAGGAGCAATCACGCGCCACCACGTGCCCCATAGCCGTACCAGGCAGAGTATCTCAGCCAGTCGTCCACGCCGCTCGGCGCGGCGTCCGCGCTGAATTCGTGCGCTTTCAGGCGTCACGCGATTTAGCCAGGGCAAGCGCACGCGCATAAACATCACGCCGCGACGTGCCCGAAAGTTTGGCAATCTCGTTGGCGGCATCGCGCACCGACATGGTTTTCAGCGCATCACGCAAGGCCTCATCCACATTAATCACCGGTCCCGTCTCTACATCTGGCGCGCCGTCCACGACAATCACAATCTCGCCCTTTGTTTGTGTCGCATCATAATGCTTTGCCAAGGCACCCAGTGTCCCGCGCCTGAATTCTTCATGCAGCTTGGTTAATTCACGCCCCACGACCGCCTCACGTTCGCCCAGGACGGCAGCCATGTCGACCAAT
The DNA here is from genome assembly GCA_002737725.1 of Rhodospirillaceae bacterium. Classification (GTDB taxonomy): domain Bacteria; phylum Pseudomonadota; class Alphaproteobacteria; order Rhodospirillales; family Rhodospirillaceae. Next base: position 134,308 of record NSIP01000001.1, on the reverse strand, counting down.
GTTGAGGCGATGCGATGTGGCGATTCAAAGAAGACCAAGGTGGCCTTTAAACCTAAAATCTCGCCGAGCATCTCACGGCGGGCCTTGGTTTTGGAGGGCAGGAACCCGCCAAAATAGAACCGATCCGTTGGCAACCCTGCGGCCATCAACGCTGCCAGGGGCGCCGATGGCCCAGGAATGGGAATCACGACAATGCCGTGATCGACGCAATCTTTGACGAGCTTAAAGCCCGGATCAGAAATAAGCGGCGTGCCAGCATCACTGACCAAGGCAAAGGACTCGCCTTCTAGTAACCGCGAAATGATTTGTGGCCGCATGCGCTCGGCATTGTGGTCGTGATACGCCAGCATGGGCGTAGATATGCCAAAGCGGTGCAACAGACCCCCCGTGACACGCGTGTCCTCACAGGCAATCGTCCCCACAGCTTTTAAGGTTTCGTTTGCACGGGTCGACAGATCAGCCAAATTGCCGATGGGTGTGGCCACGATATAAAGGGCAGCCGGGGCTTTCGACGGCGTTTTGGTCTCTGTCGGCCGTGGCGTTGCACCTGCCGATGCTTTATGTGAACGTGACAAGGTCGTCCTTTATTATACTGATTCCAATGTTCAAAAACGCTCGTTCACTTTTTGTCTCTGCGGTGGCGATATTGTCTCTGGCTGCGTGTGCCAGCGCAGACTTAGCACCCTCTCAGCCTGCCGCCAAAGCCCCTACCACCAAATATGTAGCAAGCCCTGCGTCGCCTCGGCAAAACGCCCCGCTCATTGGCGCCTCTGCTTTAACACCCGCGCCCACCTCGGCCGTCGGCACAGCGTCCGATCCAGACGCCACGGTTCGCGTCGGGTTGTTGGTGCCGCTCTCAGGCCCAGCCCAGCCCACCGGCCAAGGGATTTTGAATGCAGCTCAGGTGGCCCTCTTTGAGATGGGTGACGAGCATCTAGTGCTGCAGGTCTATGACACCCAAGGCACACCCGATGGGGCAGTTTCCGCCGTTACCAAAGCGGTGGCGCAAGGTGTGCAATTAATTTTAGGTCCCGTGTTTGCGGGAGAGATCAAAGCCATCACGCCTCAAGCCCAAGCGGCCGGGATTAATGTTGTGGCTTTTTCTACTGACCCTGGTGTGGCGGGAAACAACGTTTTTGTCTTAAGCTTTTTAGTTGAAGCCCAGGTGCGCGAAATGGTGGCTTATGCGCGCAGCAAGGGCCTGTCACGATTTGCGGTGCTTGCGCCCGACACCATCTATGGGCAAACCGTCGCCGACACCGTGCGCACGCTGGTTCCGGCTGGTGGCGGCGAAGTGAAGCAGGTCGTCTATTACGACCCGAACGGTCATAACTTAGAAGACGTCGTGCGCAGGCTTGCTGACTATGACAAGCGCCGCACCGCACTTACTCAAGAACGAAATTCATTATCATCCAGTCAAGACGAGGCCTCTCAGCTGGCCCTCAAACGTCTCGAACAACTCGAAACGTTGGGCGACGTAGACTTCGACGCGATTTTTATTCCCGAGCAAGGTGCGCGGCTGACACAGGCGGCGACCCTGCTGCCATTTTTCGATATCGATACTAGTCGTGTCCAGCTGTTGGGAACGATGCTGTGGGCAACGCGGGGCCTTGGCCGCGAACCGGCGTTGGTGGGGGGGCTCTATCCAGCGCCCGCGCCTGAAACAAGTCGCGACTTTGCCAATCGCTATCGTCAATCGTTTGGCGCCGCACCAGGCCCCTTAGCAAACCACGGCTACGATGCGGTTGCATTGGCGGCGGTGCTGACGCGCACGGGCAGGGCCGATCCTTTTCGAGCGACAGCCCTGAGTGATGTCTCAGGGTTTTCAGGCGTTGATGGGATCTTCCGATTTCGCGCCAATGGTCTTTCGGAACGCAGCTTTGCGATTATGCAAATCACCCGCGATGGAACCGAGGTTGTACGTGCTGCGCCGACAGCCTTCGAAGACGTGGGATTCTAATTTAGCTGCGGCTGGACGGGATAGACGTTCTTGGCCAGCGAGTCTTTCAGGGTTTGCGCGGCTTGAAGTTGGTTTCGTTCCACAATCACGCGCGGTTCGTCGTTGTTCACGCCGTATACTGACGCATTCCAGTCCTTGCGGGGTTTAATCACCGCGCCCTCAAAGCTGGCCCCCGCAAACAATCCTGCGCTCAGCGAATAGGCGACGATATCGTTGCCGGCGTTGGTGGTTGTGGCGGCTTCTGCGCCTGCGCCAAAAGAGCCCACGGAAATTCCAACGTTCGCGCCAATTTTGAACTCGTCATTGAGGACGGCCTCTAAGCCCTTGTCGGTGAGAATCATGAATACGATTTCAGAAATATCCATGCCCGCTTGCAGGCCCAGGCTTCCGGCGGTCATGCGATAAAAAGCAGGGTCGCCGAAGCTTGCTTCTGACTGGCGTTTCAGCAGCACGCCGTCGCCGTAACTTCCGCCCAAAATAAAACCAGCTTTATAATAATTTGGAATCACCAACACGCCCCTCGACCTGCGAAGGAAATCATCCATGGCGTCTGTGGTTTTTTGACCTTGGCGAACGCGCTCGACCGTAATGGCTGATTTGTCGATGACGTGGCGTGCATTCATCACGTCATCGGCATAGGCAACCCTGGTGAATGGCACGGTTGCCATTAACGTGGTGGTAGCCATCAAGCCAAAAACATGGCGCCGCGTGGTTACATGGGACATTGACGTTTCCCTCACACAAAATGACCAAGATCAGGTATCGTATCATAATTCGGGCGTTTTCCAGCAAACGCGGGCCGCACCTTTTAGCGGGCACCTCAGCTTCAATCCACACGTTATCTATGGCCGCGCCACTGGAAATAAGGTTACCAACCCATGGTAACTATTTGGAAAAGATTAAGAAATAGTCTCTAGGCATCAATATGAGGGCAGCTCGTGTATGGTTCCCCCACAGCTGTGTTCTTTTTCGCTTTCAGCATTATGCCTGCCTAGGTCCGATGAACAATCAAACTCCAACTTTCAGTGCTCCGGCTCGGGCGATTGACGATCTGGCGTCGATCCTGGCGCAATTTTCCGGGAAGCGAATCCTGTGCATCGGCGATGTGATGGAAGATCGCTTTATCTACGGCGAGGTGCGTCGGATCTCTCCCGAGGCGCCAGTGCCGGTGTTGCGTATTACGCGTGAAAGCCGTGAGTTGGGTGGCGCGGGTAATGTGGTGCGAAATCTTGTGGCGCTGGGTGGGCAAGTCGCATTTGCGGCGGTGATTGGTGATGACCGTGCCGGGCGTGAAGTCACTGAACTTTTGGCGGCCATGCCTGCTGTCGAGCCGTTTTTGCGAGTCAACCGGCAACGCGAAACCACAATTAAAAATCGATTCTTCAGTCTTGACGGCCATCACTTGTTGCGCGCCGACCGTGAAACAGTTCACGCAATTTCTGGTCCAGACGAAGATGACGTCTTTCGCACGGTAGCGGCGCAAATTTCACACGCTGATATTGTGATCTTGTCAGATTATGCCAAGGGCGTGTTTGCTGGTAGTTTGGCATCACGCATCATTGCTGCTGCTCGGAACGCTGGAAAACCTATTATTGTTGATCCGAAGGGCGGTGCCTACGACCGCTATCGTGGCGCGAGCCTGATCACGCCGAACCGCGCTGAGCTTGAGGAAGCTGTAAGCGCGCCAATCCAGACTGAAGCGACCTTGGTTTTAGCAGCGCAGAAACTGCGCAGCGATGTTGACGCCACTGCCATTTTGGTCACGCGGTCTGGCGAAGGAATGACGCTGGTTGATGGTGGCGTCGTTACGCACTTGCCCGCCGAAACGCGAGAAGTCACCGATGTGACGGGGGCTGGCGATACCGTGGTCGCCGTTCTGGCACTCGCGATGGCGGCTGGGGCTTCGTTAATCGATGCGGCCCACCTGGCCAATGTTGCGGCCGGGGTGGTGGTTGGGCGTCATTCGACGGCTGTGGCCACGACGCATGATATTTCGGCAGTCTTGATGCGCCTCGATTTGTTGCCCGCTGAGGCCAAGTTCGTCGACTTACCTACAGCCCTGTCGCGCATTGCGGTTTGGCGGCGCGAGGACCACAAAGTCGGCTTTACAAACGGCTGCTTTGACCTTTTGCACCCCGGCCATATTTCCCTGATTTCACAGGCCAAATCAGCTTGCGACCGTCTTATTGTTGGTTTGAATTCCGATGCCTCGGTGCGCCGCCTCAAAGGCCTCGACCGACCGGTGCAAAGCGAGGCGGCCCGCGCCACCGTGATGGCATCATTGGCCCATGTCGATCTGGTTGTGATTTTCGGCGAAGATACGCCCATGGCGTTAATCGAAGCGATCCGTCCTGATGTTTTAGTCAAGGGCGCCGATTATGACCGGGCCAAAGTTGTTGGTGGCGATTTGGTTGAGGGTTACGGCGGGAAGATCTTGCTTGCGCAGTTGTTGCCGTCATACTCCACCACGGCGACAATTTCCGCGCTCAACTCACGCTAACAGTGATGTCGAATATGCGCCCCCTTCGTTTTCGAGACACGGCCTCAGCAGTATTATTCCTGGCGTTTTTAGGTTGCGCTGGGACAGGCACGATTTTTCCCAGCGCGCCGGGCTTGACATTTGTGGCCAAGGGCGCGCCTCTCCCCACGGCGGGGCAGTTTGTCCGTGAAGAAAATTTGACCGCACCCTACCGTGTGATTCGTCCCGTGGATCGGACATCGCAGGAACGAAGTTTTGATCTTTTAAACGTCGAGCTTGATGCGTATTCGCGCGTCATCGGCTTGGCTTGTGGCTAGCTAAATTCTCGGGGCCAACACATTCGACAGCCGCTGGCCTGCCGCCAGTGCAAACCTCAGCATCAGTACACGTCGCCGCGCGGCGTGTAATTTTTTTGCACAGCAGGGCGAACAACCGTTGCGGAGTGCGCATCGGCGACAAGCACACCACAATTAGAGAGCAAAATCTGTCAGGGAAAGTCAGGCGGTGCGGCGAAGATGAACGCCGTCACAGTAGGGCACATACTCCAGCCACTTGGCGTCGCTGCGATAGTCACCCGTCGTGCTTTTCACTTCGATCATCACCATGGTCCTTTCAGTGTACAAGCCGAGAACATGAGCCCGCCGTCCGATGCCGAGTTTGAGCTCGCGCAGGGTGATAAAAACCTGATCATCAAGCCAACGGCAGACCCCACGCGTGACTTCTTCGGTGATGGCTGCTGGGTCATATAACGTGGCTGCGCCAGCTCAGGGTCGGTCGGCGGCGCGCTGACGGACGTGTATCTGATTGATCGTTCGAGACTGGCGATAAGGTTGACTTGGCACGGGCCCAAAGCACCCCCGTTTTTGTAATGTTCTTGTGCGCCAATCTATATCCAAGGAAAACCGTAGGCAGGGGGTGGCGTTTAGGCCGCGATTCGGCAGTAGACGGATAAAATTTCCGGCTTAAGGTGGCCGCCATTTCGCACTGCACAATAATCAACGAGGGTCTTAATGCCACGGGTGATTCGCGCCAAACTTCATGGTCTCCGCGTGACCATGTCCGACTTGCATTATCATGGCTCGATCACGCTCGACCCTGAACATTGTGACGCAGCGGGCATTTACCCCACCGAATTTGTCGATGTCTGGAACAAAAATTCTGGTGCGCGCCTCTCCACCTACGTGATTTTTGGCCAACCAGGCTCACGCTGCTGTGTGCTCAACGGTGCGGCAGCCCGAACGTGTCAGGTGGGCGATGAACTGATTATTGCTGCGGCAGAAGATGTGGCACCAGCCCACCTATATGATCTCAAACCCAAAGTTCTCACGTTCACCCCGAACAACGAAATCGACCAAATTCTTGCTTACGAGGTTTTTAAATGCCCTGCGCGCGCGTTTGATTTTAGGATCGTCAATGTGAAGGGAACCCAACCCGCCGCTGTGCATAACTATCCGTACGTCGATATGCGCGCGATTAGGGCCGACCTTCAAACCAAGGGGTTGGCAGACTCAGCGATTGATGATTTCGTCGCGCGCTTTCTCACACGCTAAGCACAAGAAGGCGTGATGATGTGTGCGCAGCCGTCTCGCCCGTGATAGATTCGGCCATGACCTCGCCGTTCGCCTTTCCTGCTCTGACGCTGCCCATCGTCACTCGCTGCTTGATCCAGCGATATTAGTTCACAACTTCGCCGTGGAGGTTGATGTCCAAACCTTCGCGTTCGACATCATGTTCGACGCGGAGCCCGACGATCAGGTCAACCACTTTGAGGATGATGAACGTGACAACCGCACAATACACGACCGTCACGCCGATCCCGTAAAGCTGGGTCATGATCTGACCGCTGTTGCCGTCGATCAGGCCGCTTTTGGTTTCGACACCGCTGATGCTCGCTTTCGCAAACACACCGGTCAGAACCGCACCGACGATGCCGCCGACGCCGTGAACGCCGAAGGCGTCAAGGCTGTCGTCGTAACCGAGGGCGTGTTTCAGGCCCGTGGCGCCGATGTAGCAGGCGATACCGGCAATGAGGCCGATGATCAGCGCACCCATCGGATCGACAAAGCCCGCGGCGGGGGTGATGGCGACGAGGCCAGCAACCGCACCCGAGATGATGCCGAGAACGCTCGGTTTGCCCTTCAGAGCCCATTCGGTGAACATCCAGGACAGACCAGCAGCAGCCGCGGCCATCTGCGTTACGGCCATGGCCATACCCGCGGTGCCGTTTGCGGCGACAGCGGAGCCGGCGTTGAAGCCGAACCAGCCGACCCACAGGAGAGCGGCACCGATGAAGCTCAGAACGAGGTTATGCGGCGGGAGAGCTTCCGTGCCGTAACCAACGCGCTTGCCGAGGACGAGAGCGCAAACCAAGCCAGCAACGCCTGCGTTGATGTGCACGACCGTACCGCCGGCGAAATCAAGCACGCCTGCGCCGACGAGGAAGCCGCCGGGACCCCAGACCCAGTGAGCGACCGGGGAGTACACTAGCAAGCTCCAGCCCGTCATGAACAGCATCATGGCGGAGAACTTCATGCGGTCAGCGAACGCGCCGCAGATGAGGGCCGGGGTGATGATGGCGAAGGTCATCTGGAAGGTCATGAAGACCGACTCCGGGATCGTCGCCGCCAAGCCGCTGATCGAGCCTACTTCCATCCCGCTCAGGAAAGCGCGGCTGAAGCCGCCGATCCATTGCGATCCTTCGGTAAAGGCCAAGCTGTAACCAGCAACCATCCACAGCACCGTCACCAAGCAGGTGATGGCGAAGCTCTGCATGACGGTGGCCAGCACGTTCTTCTTGCGGACCATGCCGCCGTAAAAGAGCGCGAGACCGGGAATGGTCATCATGAGTACGAGCAGGGTGGAGGTGAGCAACCAGGCGGTATCGCCTGAGTTGATTGTCGGAGCCGGCGCTTCCGCGGCGGCTTCTTCGGCAGGAGCGGCAGCCTCGGCGGGAGCTTCAGCCGGGGCTGCTGTTGTTGCTTCCGGTGCGGCCACCGGTGCAGCGGGTGCTGCGGCATCCTGCGCGAACGTGGGAATGGACAGCGTGATCGCTGCTGCTGCCCACATTACTGTTAGCAAGGTCCTCATAGTCTTCATTGGATTATCTCCCAGTTCTGATAGGTGGCCTTATGGAAGGACGTGCGAGGTGATTAGAACGTGCGCTTGATCGCGACGACGAGGCGGGCGTCGCAATACTTAATGGTGCCGACCAAGCACTCACTGGCGACGTCGGTGTCGTAGTAGCGCGCATCGACGGTGAACCAGTCATACACGCTCAAGGTCGCGCCGATGTTGTAGTCGGTCGGATTCTTCAGCGCTTCGAGGAAGTAGTAACCAACGGCGCCGCTGATCGACAGCTCGGGGATCACCGGAATGGCGAAGCTCGCCTGGACATAGGTGGCGTCGAGGTTAGTGATGGTGTTGCTCGGCGTGTAAGCGACGAAGCCCGTGAGCGAAGCAACGCCGAAGTCGTAACCGGCTTTACCGTAGACTTCCCAGAAATTGTAGTTGGTGACCTTCGCGGCGCCCGGATACCAGTAGTAGGTGAAGCCGACGTCGTAGGAGAAGTTGTCGATCTTGCCGCCGTAACCGGCGTACAGGTCGAGTTCGGTGGTAGCCTGACCGCCGTCTTGGAAGTCGAGCGACGAAGCCCAGGTTCCGAAGTGCAGGCCCATGCCGGTGTCCCAATCGAGACCACCCTGAATGGCGGCGTCGTGCGCGGTCTGCGTCACGCCACGGAAGATGTAGTTGTTGGTCAGCGCGATGTTGCCGGAGAACGTGCCGGGCAACGGGTTGCTGCTTTCTTCGGCGAAAGCGGCGAACGGCGAAAGGCTAATCGCTGCAGCAAGAAGCCCGGTTTTGATTGCTGTATTCACGTGCATACTCCTCTGAGTTCAGGTTGGGACTTGGCCGGCCCGCAGGAGGTAATTGCAATCCCCGTGCCAGCTTTGTGCGACGCAATATTTCTAGAGGGAGTATTGCAACGGTGTTGGGGGTTGAAAAAGTGTCGGAATCCCTAGCGGCCTGAACACATCACGACAGCCCCTATAGTCGGGGAAATTGCCTAAATTTAAAACACCCTAAATATATGCATATTTTTTATGCATATATTGGTCGTTTGCTATGCGTTCGGCGGAACTATGGGCTTTAGCACACGTTGGGCGTTCAAAGCCTTAACGGGCCCCGTCAGCGGGGCTGAAAAATGCTTCTGCGGCCCCCCCGGGGTGCAAAGGAAGCGTGATGCCTCTGCGGGCGGCGGATGTACGCCGTCAGCGCCTATGAGACAGAATTAGGGTGGTGAGTAAGGGGGGGTGGTCTCATCGCAGTGACGGAGGAACGTGTGCGTCGTCAGATCATTTGGGACAGCTTACGCTTGCGCCGCTGGCCTGTAGTTTAGCGGTAACACAAGCGGTATCATACCCGCCTGGCTGAGCTACTCACCCCGGGCCTGGGCAGAAATGTTTTTTGTGCTGGAAGGGGCTGGCGAAATTCGCATGGGCGATCAAACCCATGCCATTCGCCAAGGCGACTTTATCGCCTGCCCTGCTGGCGGGCCCGACACCGCCCATCAAATCATCAACACGTCGACAACGGCAGAACTCAAATTCCTAGCGGTCAGCACCATGCAATCGCCTGAAATCGCTGAATATCCTGACTCGGCTAAATTCGGCGTGATCGCGCGTCACCCGGTTGGCAAAGATGGCAAGCCCGAGGTCGTGCAGTTCATCGGTCGCATGGACATGGCGATGGATTATTGGGAAGGGGAAGATAACGCCTAATATCAGCGATCTACCACCCACTCGCGATGCGTTCCACCAACTGCTTCACAGTGGGAACGAGCCCGTTTTTGTACCAGGGGTCTAATCCAAACCTGTAAGCATTGTGGCCTGCAAACATCAGCTCGTTATCGATGTTTCCATCGTGTGCAATGTTCTGCAGAGTCTTTTGGATACAAAAGCTGCGTGGATCGGCCTTATGGCCGGTGCTGCCTTCTTCATTCTGCGACCAGTTTGAAAAACCACAGGCCGACAAGCAACCCATGCATGCAGTTTGATCGCCGCGAATTTCTTCGGCTTTTTCTGGCGCCACAAAAATTAAAGTCGAGTCGGGCGTTTTCATAGCGTCGGTGAAGCCCTGCGCGCGCCAGGCATCACTACGTTCCTTATCATGGGGCGTGACGTAGACCTGCTTTTTACGCAAGCCCACATCAAGGGCTGAGGTGTGCTCGCCCAAGGGCTCGACTGAAAATGGAACTTGCCGATCACTGCGCTGTTCGAGTTCGTTCAGGTAGGTATTGCGCACAGCAGAAGAATAAAAACCAGTGGGGCTGAAGCGATGCAACAAAACGTCGCCCTTCTTCAGCTCCATCAGCTTTTTCTTCCAGACGTCAGAAATCGGGCTTTCTTTGGTCAACAAGGGCCGCGTGCCGAACTGGAATGCAATGGGTCCGACTTCAGGGTTGTCCAGGAAGTGTTCCCACTCCGACAGCCACCACACCCCACCAGCCATAATGATCGGCGTGCGTTGCAAGCCCGCTTCGTTCATCACTTTGCGTAGCTCAACGATACGCAAATAGGGGTCTTCAGGAACGCGGTAATCTTCCGAGTTCGAAAGTCCGTTATGTCCGCCCGCCAACCAGGGGTCCTCGTACACAACGCCGCCCAGCAGCTCGGAGAATTTATGGTAAGCGCGTTTCCACAGCGCACGGAAAGCACGGCCCGAGGAAATGATGGGGTAGTAATACAGCCCGTATTTTGCGGCCACTTCGCCGAGACGATAGGGCATGCCCGCACCGCAGGTGATTCCGTGAATGATATTGCGGCACTTTTCTAAAACGCCGTGCAGCACGCGCTCGGCACCACCCATTTCCCAAAGCACATTGATATGAAGGGCCCCGGCGTTGCCGCGCGTTTCGTGGGCGATCCGTGCCTGCGTGATGCTGCCATCGATAGCGTATTTCACTAACTCTTCGTGGCGGTCTTTACGCGTGCGGCCATGATAAAACTGAGGAATTACTTTACCGCTGGCGCCGAATGAATCTGCATTCACGCCCGAGAAGGTTCCCACACCGCCAGCCGCAGCCCATGCGCCAGAGCTGGGGCCATTTGAAATGCTGACTCCCTTGCCGCCTTCGATCAGGGGCAGAACTTCTGCGCCCGACATCAGAATGGAGTTCAGTGCCTTCACGTCCGTGGTCCTTGTTCTAATCTCTCTAATATAGGCGCAATCGGTGTCCGAACAATGCAAAGCCTCAAGATTTCTGGGCCTTGCCGTCTTATGGACAGCCGTTGAAAGGCTTTAGTTTCCAAAGTGACGCACCATATCACCGGGAACATCTGTAAAAATCGCATCGACCCCCCACTGAAACAGCAGGTCTGCGCGCTCGATCTCATTGACGGTGTACGAGCTCAGCTTTAAGCCAAAGCCCCGGATTTCCATCACCTGCTCGCGCGTCAGGTGTTTGTGGTTGGCGCCGATGGCAGCCAGGTCCAAGGTTTTGGCGTCATCTTTCCATTCGGCGGGGATTCGATCATAGATCACATCCATCGGCCAATCAGGGGCAACCTCGCGTGCTGCCGCAACGGCGATGCGTGAAAAACTTGAGATCAATGGAGTGGGCAGCATCTCTGGCCAAATATCGCGCGCAATCGGCAGAGCGAGCTTTGCCAGCTCAGCTTCACGGCCCGGATCGGTCTTAATCTCCATGTTGAAGCTTAAACCTAGCTCAGCCAGAAGTTCTAAAGTTTCCTCCAGCGTCGGAATCGGCTCGCCCGCGAACTGAGGGCCGAACCACGTGCCGGCATCAAGATGCTTCACAATCTCAAAATCGGTTTCAGCCAGCAGCCCTTGCCCGTCTGACGTGCGATCTAACGCATCATCATGAAAAACCACAGGGCGTGCATCGCGGGTTAAAGCAACATCAAACTCAACCCATGTCGCCCCGGCTGCCTTCGCGCGGCGGAACGAGGCCAGGGTGTTCTCCGGCGCCTCCCGCGGCGACCCGCGATGAGCGATGATTTTCGGAATCTTCAAACTCACAGCTGGGTCGCCTTAAGGAGAATAGTCTTTAAGCGGCGGGCGGAGCTTCGTCGAGGTCAGCGCCCGTGGCTTGATCTACACGCTTCATCGACAATTTCACCTTGCCGCGGTCATCCATGCCAAGGCACTTCACTTTGACCACGTCGCCTTCTTTCACCACATCGCTGACTTGCTTCACGCGACTGGCAGCCAGCTCCGAGATGTGCACTAGGCCATCGCGCTTGCCCAGGAAGTTCACGAACGCACCGAACTCCATGATTTTGACAACCGTTCCGGTGTAAACCACGCCCAACTCTGGCTCGGCCACAATCTCGCGAATTTTTTGCAACGCCAGTTTCGTGGCGTTCTCGTCGGCCGAGGCCACTTTGATCGTTCCATCGTCTTCGATGTCGATCTTAGTGCCGGTGCTTTCTTGCAATTCGCGGATTACTTTTCCGCCGCTGCCAATGACTTCGCGGATTTTATCTTTCGGAATTTGGATCACGGTAATGCGCGGGGCATGGCTCGACACGCCTTCACGTGCGGTGTTTAGGCCTTTGCTCATTTCATTCAAAATGTGCAAACGGCCGTCTTTGGCCTGACGCAGAGCGATTTCCATGATCTGGCGGGTAATGGACGTAATTTTAATGTCCATCTGTAACGCCGTGATCCCGGCCTCAGAACCGGCCACCTTGAAATCCATGTCGCCCAGATGATCTTCATCACCCATGATATCGGACAACACGGCGAATTTCTCGCCCTCCTTGATCAGGCCCATGGCCACGCCAGCCACGGGGCGTGTCAGCGGCACACCCGCATCCATCAGCGCCAAAGATGACCCGCAAACGCTGGCCATGGATGACGATCCATTGGACTCGGTAATTTCAGACACAATGCGAACCGTGTAGGGGAACTTCTCGGCCAAGGGCATCAACGGATGAACCGAGCGCCAGGCTAATTTGCCGTGGCCGATTTCGCGACGCCCTGGGCTGCCCATACGGCCAGCTTCACCCACTGAATACGGAGGGAAGTTGTAATGCAGCATGAACGACTGCATGTACTCACCTTCCAGCGCATCAATCACTTGCTCGTCTTGGCCCGTGCCCAGCGTGGCGGTGACCAAGGCTTGCGTTTCACCGCGTGTGAACAGTGCCGAGCCGTGCGCGCGTGGCAGCACACCCACTTCGACTTCGATGGGGCGAATGGTCTTGGTATCACGGCCATCGATGCGGCGGCCGGTATCGAGAATGGCATTGCGAACGATATCGCTTTCCATGTGCTTTAAGACGCCGCTGGCTACGGCGGTTTGGTCAGGGGCGTCGACTAAGCTCGCGATGGCCTTTTTCTTGACCGCACTCACGGCGGCATAACGCTCCTGTTTGATGACGTGTTTGTAAGCAGCCGCCATATCGGCTTCAAACGCTTTGAACTTGTCTTTCACAACCGCAACGGCGGGCGCTTCGGGCAAAAGCTCAAAGGGCTCTTTGGCGCATTTTTCAGCCAACTCAATGATGGCTTTGATCACGACCTGTATCGAGTCGTGCCCGAAATTGACGGCACCCAACATGATGTCTTCCGAAAGTTCTTTGGCTTCGGATTCAACCATCAAGACGCCTTCTGCTGTACCAGCGACAACCAAGTCGAGATCGGATGTTTTGAGTTCTTCACCCGTGGGGTTCAAAACATATTGGCCATTGATGTAGCCGACGCGCGAAGCTGCAATCGGGCCCATAAACGGCAGACCCGAAATCGTCAGCGCTGCTGATGCGCCAATCATGGCCACAACATCGGGGTCATTTTTTAGGTCGTGCGATAACACGGTACAAACGACTTGGGTTTCATTGCGGTAGTTATCGTGGAACAGCGGGCGGATGGGGCGGTCGATGAGGCGGCTGACTAGCACTTCCTTTTCCGACGGGCGGCCTTCACGCTTGAAGAAGCCACCGGGAATTTTGCCTGCGGCAAAAGCTTTTTCTTGGTAGTTCACCGTCAGTGGAAAGAAATCGATTCCAGGTTTGGGCGACTTGGCACCCACAGCCGTGCACAGCACGGTTGTCTCGCCGTAGGTCACCATCACCGAGCCATCGGCCTGGCGGGCGATCTTGCCGGTTTCGAGAACGAGCTTACGCCCGCCCCACTCGATTTCTTTGCGGAACGTTTTGAACATCGACATATTGGTATTCCTTTTCCGTCATGGACCGGCGCCGGATTGCGCTCCCGGTTTGCTGTCGGGACATCTGTCGCATGACAGATGTCCTCCAAGCCGGGATTTCGATCCTCCGCGTCACGACCAAAGAATTTTCCTTGGCAGCGCGCACGCGGTTGTTGCGCGCCTTGGGCTTTCCGAGCCGGGCCACGCACGGCAGAGCTTGTAAATCTCGAACACCCGACGTCTGCCGCAAACAAACAGCGCCAAAACTTCCGCCCGCACCATGCGGGCAGCGTGTTGGCGGCTTGTGCCGTCAGGGGTTGTGCATCGTGCGGACTAGCGCCGCAATCCGAGGCGACCGATCAAAGTGTCGTAACGCGCAGATGAAATGGTTTTGAGATAGTCCAACATCCGGCGACGTTGTCCCACCATCACCAAGAGGCCACGGCGTGAATGGTTATCTTTAATGTGGCCCTTCAAGTGTTCGGTCAGGTTTTTGATGCGTTCGCTTAACACAGCCACTTGAACTTCCGGCGAGCCGGTATCGTCCTTTTTCGTGGCATACTCTTGGATCAGCGCTTGTTTGCGCTCTGGGGTAATCGACATCGGGTACTCCTATATGTTGGTCGCATTTTCCACGGCCGAAGCGGAAGACCACTTCTCGGGAAAATGCTCGCGGTTACTCGTAAGCCATGACGCGCGAGGACAGCAGGATGCCGTTGCCCACCTCGGCTAACGCCACCAACGTTTCCCCCAGCACAGCTTGCACAGGCATTCCCTGTGTAAGTTTGGCCTGAGGGTTTCGCTGGGCCAGCGGAAACAAAGCAATGCTTTGTCCGTGGCGAAGGCGGTGCGCTTCCTGCGGGGTCAGAGCCAGAGCCGGGATGTCGTCCAGCACGGTTCGAACCGGCCTCAGGTAAGCCAAGGCGTCAGGACTATGCCCAAGGGCCTCCCATTTATCCAGCGAAATTGCCGCCGATTCGTTAAAAACACCGCAAGCCGTGCGCCGCAAAGTACCAATATGCCCCACCGTTCCCAGCGCTTGCGCCAGATCTCGAACCAGGGAGCGGATATAAGTTCCTTTGCCGCAATGGACTCTAAAAAAAGTAGTTTCAGATTCGTTTTCACTAATCAAATCAAATGAGTAGACGTTTATTTTGCGCGACTTTAACTCAAAATTCTCACCCCCTCGGGCCAAGGCGTAGGCGCGCTCGCCATCAACCTTGATAGCCGAATAGATGGGGGGAACCTGGTCAATTTCGCCGACGAATCGCGGCAAAGCGGCCAAGATCGCCTCCCGAGTCGGACGCACGTCTGAGGTCGTCGTGGTTTTGCCTTCGCGGTCGTCGGTGTCTGTCGCCACGCCCCACACGGCGGTGAACTCGTAGGTCTTGTGCCCATCCATGGCAAAAGAAACAGTTTTGGTCGCCTCGCCCAAGGCAATGGGGATGATGCCGGTCGCGAGCGGATCCAAAGTCCCCGCATGGCCAGCCTTGGCTGCATCCAAAAATCTGCGAACGCGCGCGACCACGGCGGCCGACGACAAGCCCTCTGGCTTATCGATCGCAATCCAGCCGTGAATCGGCTGCCCCCGGCGCTTGCCCATCTGCTTCTTTATTCTTCTTCTTCGCGCGCGTCGCTTGATACATCGGAGCCTTGAAGGTCGCGCGCGACTTCGGGGCGATGCAACAGCGTGGCAATGTGCTCGGCCTGGTCGAAGGTTGTATCTGCAGAAAACACCAAGTCGGGAAGAAATTTCATATGAATCATTTCTGCAATGCGGCGCCGCAAGAACGGTTTCACCCGTCTCAATCCCTCTAACACAGGCTTTGAATCACCACCGCCCAACGGCACGATATAAACGCGCGCGTGGCGAAGATCGGGGCTGGGGCGAACTTCGGTCACAGTAATTCTGACGTTGGCCAAGTCCGGGTCACGGAAGGTCTCGCGTTCGAACACAGCGGCAAGGGCGTGGCGAATTTCTTCGCCGACACGAAGCAGGCGTTGTCCCGGAGGCTGACGATTGTTGCGGCTGCGGGGCATAACGATTCCCGTCGTTCCTCATGTGTGGCGTTTTTAGACGGTGCGCAGAGAATCTGAAAACGCGCTGGTCGTATCAAACGAAACGACCAGGAGCGAGATTATGGTTTAGAGCGATGGGGCTACGCGCTCGATCTCGAAGCACTCTATCATGTCGCCTTTTTGAATATCGTTGTAATTGGCCAGCGCAATGCCGCACTCGTAACCTTCGCGGACATCTTTGACGTCGTCCTTGAAGCGTTTGAGCTGCGACAGATCGCCTTCGTGAAGAACAACGTTCTCACGCAGCAACCGAACCTTACAGCCACGTTTAATGACGCCTTGCGTGACGCGGCAACCGGCAACTTTACCGACTTTGGTGATATTGAAGACCTCACGAACTTCGGCGTAGCCGATAAAGTTTTCTTTGAAGGTCGGCGACAACATACCCGTGACCACGCTGCGCACATCATCGGCAACAGCGTAGATGATCGAGTAATAGCGAATATCAATGCCGTCGCGTTTTGCAACTTCGCGGGCTTGTGCGTTGGCGCGAACATTGAAGCCGATAATCACCGCCTTCGATGCCTTTGCCAGCGTTACGTCCGATTCGTTGATGGCGCCCACGGCACCGTAAATCACGTTGACTTTGACCTCGTCGCCGCTGATTTTCAGCAGCGTTCCGGCCAACGCTTCAACCGAGCCTTGCATGTCGGCCTTGATCACGATGGCCAGTTCTTTGGCGTCGCCCGCTTTGATTTTGGCGAACATCTGTTCCATGGTGGTCGTACCAACACTACCGGCCTGACCTGCAATGCGCTGCCTGCGTGTGCGGAACTCCGAGACTTCACGGGCGCGGGCTTCGTTTTCCACAACGATGAAGTCATCGCCCGCCGATGGCACTCCCGAAAAACCAACCACCTCCACCGGAGTTGACGGCGCAGCAGATTTAATTTGTGCGCCGGTGTGGTCGATCAGCACGCGAATGCGGCCCCACTCAGAGCCGGCCACGAAAATATCACCTACGTTCAGCGTGCCACGTTGCACCAAGACGGAACCTACAGGGCCAACGCCCTTTTCCATCTTTGCTTCAATAATTGCGCCCTCTGCCGCGCGGTTGGGGTTGGCTTTCAAGTTCAACACTTCGGCTTGCAGCAAGATCAGCTCGACGAGTTTATCGAGGTTGGTTTTCTTCAGCGCCGAGACCTCGACGCTCATGGTATCGCCACCCATTTCCTCAAGCACCACCTCGTGTTGCAACAGGTCGTTGCGAATTTTGGTCGAGTTGGAACCGGGCTTGTCGATTTTGTTGATGGCCACGATGATGGGCACATCTGCGGCTTTGGCGTGACGGATTGCTTCAATTGTTTGCGGCATGATGCCGTCATCGGCGGCCACGACCAGCACAACAATGTCGGTCACTTTCGCACCGCGCGCACGCATGGCGGTGAATGCTTCATGGCCGGGGGTGTCGATAAAGGTGATCACGCCGCCCTTCGGTGACTTGACCTGATAAGCGCCGATATGTTGGGTAATACCGCCCGCTTCGCCACCCGCCACGTCGGTTTCGCGCAACGCATCCAGCAGCGATGTCTTGCCGTGGTCAACGTGACCCATGATGGTCACCACCGGCGGACGTGATTTTTCTTTCCCAGTGTCATCGATCTGTAATTTCAATCCGTCTTCAATGTCTGAGTCCGTGACGCGCTTGATCTTATGGCCGAATTCCTGGGCCACCAGCTCGGCGGTATCGGCATCGATGACTTCGTTGATCGTCGCCATGACACCAAGTTTCATAAGTGCTTTGATGACGTTGGACGAACGCTCGGCCATTCGGTTCGAAAATTCTTGTACGGTGATGGTTTCCGGAACCACAACCTCACGAACGATTTTTTCGGGCAGGCCGCCCTGGTTGACTTGCAGTTTGCGGCGCTCTTTCTCAAGAGCACGGCGCATGGCTGCAACGCTGCGCCCGCGCTCGACACGCTCGTCGGCATCTAACGCTGCAGAGATCGTTAGTTTACCTTCGCGGCGGCGTGGCTCGACACGGCTTGTCCGCGGCGGCTTATAGCCTGTTTTGCTTTGATTGCGCCGGGGCTCATCGTCTTCTTCTTCCACGACAGCGCGCAGACCCGGTGTGGGAGTCTGAACTGGACGTTGTTCCGTCACAATACGGGCAATGGTGTGATGGCCTTCAGCAGGCTTCGCAACTGGCCCGGGTGCCACGGTAGGAGCGGCTTTGGCCTGCTCGGCGGCTTCTGCAGCCAGCCGCTTCTCTTCCTCGCCGCGCCGCGCGTCTTCCTCGGCGCGACGCTCAGAATCATCGTCGGCGAACTTCCGGGCCTCTTCGTCAGCCTTCATGGCGGCCTGAAGGACTTTCAGGCGATGCTCCTTTTCCTCATCGGTGAGGTTGCCGTGGGCAGCGAGGTCTTTGATCGAAAGTTCAAGCTTTGGAGCGATAACAGCTGGGGCTTTGAGTTCCAGAAATTTGCCGTCGGGGCCAATCTCGAATTTGCGCGGGCGCTTGCGCTCGACCTGCACCACCTTTGAGCGGCCATGGGAAAAGCTTTGTCGGACCTGTCCGGTCTCAACCTCAGTTTTCTTGAGGCCAAGTTTTCCCAAGCCCAGGGTCAGCGGAGCTTTGGCTTTGTTATCGGTCGTCGTGTCGTTTGGCATTCTGCTCTCAATCGTCTCTGATAAAATCAACAGCGTTTCTGTCTAGCCCGCTAAGGTTGCGCGGCTCGTAAGCGCACCCCGTCGTATCGTCCGGCCTCAACCACAAAATTTTTCGTCAGGCCACCTTGCTCTAAGCCGATATGCACGGCCTCTTCACGTCCCACAGCGGCACCTAAGTCCTGGCGCTCGAATGTATCTATCACCTTCGCGCCACGTGCAGCCGCAGCCATTTTGTCGCGCTCTGCGCGAGAGCCATCAGCAGCTTCGACCAGAACCACCGTTTTACCAGCCGCCGCTTGAGTTCGAACCTTGTCAGCGCCGATCGCCGTCAACCCGGCGCGGCGCGCTAACCCCAGCATATCGAGGCAGCGACGTTTGAGAAGGTCCGCCACTGTAATCGCTAAATCATCGGGAACGTGAACGAGCTGACGCGCAGCCTTTGAAAACAGCCGTTTTTCTGCGGCTGTTTCTATCATATCGCGACGGGCGCTCAACCACAAACCCCGGCCCGGTAAGCGCCCGGCCACGTCGGCGACAAGCACATCGTCGGGCCCGACCACAAAGCGAATCATCTCCTCTTTCGGGTGAATTTCACCCGAAACGATGCAGGTTCGGTTGTTTTCTTCGTGCGGCATGGCGTTGGTCTGCCGCTCGACTTGACCGATATGCCCTTACGCCCCGCCGCTATCGGCCGCAGGAGCCTCCGGGAACCAATGCGCACGGGCCGCCATAATGATTTTGTTGGCTGCTTCCAGGGTTATCACCGTGGGAGCTAGCATTTCCACCAATTCATCACCCGCCAGATCGGCCAAATCATCTAAGGTTTTGACACCCCTTTCAGCCAAGGCCAGGATTTTCTTGACGTCGAGCCCCTCGATTTCGGCACCTTTCAGGTCAGCTGCGACCTTCAGTTCTTTCAGGCGGCTCTCGGTTTTCTTGTTTTCTTCTTCGATAAAGACCTGGGCACGATTCTTTAATTCATTGGCCACATCCTCATCCAACCCTTCGATCTCTGCGATATCTTCGACCGGCACGAACGCCACTTCTTCAACGGACGTAAAGCCTTCGGTCACGAGCAGGCGCGCCAACACATCGTCCACATCCAGGGCGTCAATGAAGAGCTGCGAGCGAACGCGGAACTCTTCCTGACGACGCTCGGACTCTTCGGCTTCGGTCAGGATATCGATGGACCAACCGGTGAGCTGCGAGGCCAAGCGCACGTTCTGACCGCGACGACCAATGGCCAATGACAATTGATCATCTGGCACCACAGCCTCGATACGGCCCGCATCTTCGTCGAGCACAACCTTTGAAACTTCTGCGGGGGCCAAAGCGTTAACAACAAACGTCGCCGGGTCTTCGTTCCAATTAATGATGTCGATTTTCTCGCCCTGCAACTCAGCGACAACGGCTTGAACGCGGCTGCCGCGCATCCCAACACACGCGCCGACCGGATCAATCGAGGAGTCGTTCGAGATCACGGCAATTTTAGCACGGCTGCCGGGGTCACGCGCGACCGAGCGGATTTCAATAATGCCGTCGTAAATTTCAGGCACTTCTTGTGTGAACAGCGATTTCATGAAATCGGGCGCGGTGCGTGATAAAAAGATTTGTGGTCCACGCGCTTCCTGGCGCACGGCTGCGATGAGCGCACGAACGCGATCGCCGTTTTTGAAATGCTCGCGTGGGATCAAATCGTCGCGACGCAGCATGCCTTCGGCGCGCCCCAAATCGACAACGACATTGCCGAATTCAACACGCTTCACCAAGCCGTTGACCACTTCACTGACGCGGTCCTTGTATTCCGAGAACTGGTGCGCACGCTCTGAATCACGCACCTTCTGCACGATGACTTGCTTGGCGGTTTGTGACGCGATGCGACCGAAATCGATCGGCGGCAAGGGGTCGACAATTTCTTCGCCGGCTTTAATGCCGGGGTTTTTCTTCTGCGCCCCAGCAACGGTGATTTGGGTGTTTTCGTCTTCGACCGTGTCGACGACGGTGACATAACGTGCCAAACGAATTTCACCATTCTTACGGTCAATGGCGGCGCGGATATCTTTTTCATGACCGTATTTAGAGCGACCCGCTTTTTGAATCGCCTGCTCCATGGCGATGAAGACTTCCTCGCGGTCGATGTTTTTGTCGCGAGCAACCGTGTCGGCCACTTGGACCAATTCGGGACGCGCCATACCAATGCTTTGTGCCATGTTTTTTTCTCCTAGCCCTTCTTCTAGTCTTTATTTTTTTCACTCTGGGGTGGAAGGCCCTTGGCCATCGCCGCCATTAAATTATTCGTGAGTACCAATTTTGCTTGCGTGATGTTGTCGAGTGGCAATTGCACATCGACACCATCAACAATCACAACCACATTCCCATTCTCGCCCAGACCTTTGACGATTCCCTTGAACCGCCGCCGCCCATCAATGGCGAGCTTAAGTTCAACCTTCGCCTCGAACCCCGCGTACCTCACAAAATCCTTGGCGCGCGTCAGCGGTCGATCAATGCCAGCCGAGCTCACTTCAAGATCGTAGGCGTTTGTGATCGGTTCCTCGACATCGAAAATCGCCGACAGCGTGTAACTGATGGCTTCGCAATCCTCGATCGAGATCAGGTGGCCATCCAGGCGATCAGCCATGACTTGCATCGTCCGGTGTCCATCACCACTGGCCTTCGTTAACGCAATGCGCACCACCTCGAACCCCATCGATTCAAGTATCGGCGCAACGCGGTCTTCCAGTGAGAGGAGTCGTTCCACAGCATGTCCCAAAAGCCACTTTCAATGTTGGGCAGACCGCGCGAATCGCCATCGTTTAGGCAATAAAAAAAGTGGCCGAGTGGGGCCACTTCCTCAGTCGTCCGACAGTGAAAGTCAGAGGTACATGTAGTGCGATTTCCCGCAGTTTGCAAGGGCTCCCCGGGGCTTCGGGGTGTCGGATGATTAGCCAACTTTACGAAAAAATCGAAAAAAATGCGGCTTTCGGCCTTCTTTTTGAGCCTTGAGTTGGTAACGGGTCACCGCATGGTCCGCAGACGCATTTAAACAGTCTTTTAGTCCTTGGGCGCCCCACTCAAAGTTGGGGTGCGCGCTCATTTGCTCCATCACCCACTGGATATAGACCGGGTGGTCGCTAGCCACCCGCAATTCTGCCCCCGCCCGCATCAAGCGCGCCAAGCTTTTCAAGTTTTCCGGGCCAATGAACCGGCGTTTGGCATGCCGTGCCTTGGGCCAGGGGTCGGGAAACATGACAAAAACCCGCGACAGGCACTGGTCGGGAAGTGCGGGCAGTAAGAATCGCACATCGTCGTTGAAGATACGTACATTGCCGAGCGACTTTTGTTCGATATGCCGGGCCAGCGAAGCAACGCCGTTCAAAAAAACCTCAGCGCCAATGATACCAACGGTTGGGTTCGTTTCGGCGTGCGCGGCCAAGTGCTCACCGCCACCAAACCCAACCTCAAGCCAGATCTCTTTAATCGACTCTGGAAAGAGACTCTGCGGATCAAGCGTGCTGCCACTGGGAGGTGCATTGATCTTCAGGCGTGGCAGGAGGCGTTCAACAACATCCTGACGGGCCGCGGTGAGGGGCTTTCCCTTGCGGCGACCGTAATAAAGAACACGATGTTCGGATGGATTATTGATTGGTTGCATTTTTCACGCAAAGTGGAAGATCACTTCTCGGGAAAATGCTCCTAGACACCGAAGGCTGATTCGAGCGCATCAACCAAATCTAAGCGCTCCCAACTAAACCCACCTGCACCATCGGGTTCACGCCCAAAATGCCCGTATGAAGACGTGCGGGTGTAAATCGGGCGGTTGAGCTTCAGGTGTTCACGAATTCCGCGTGGGCTCAGGTTCATCAGCTCTTGCAGAACCTTTGACAGCTTATCTTCATCGACCCGACCGGTGCCTTGCGTATCAACATAGACCGACAATGGCTTTGCAACGCCAATGGCGTACGACAGCTGGATGAGGCACTTGTCAGCTAAGTCAGCAGCCACAACATTTTTGGCCAGGTAGCGCGCGGCATAGGCCGCCGAACGATCAACCTTGGTTGGGTCCTTGCCCGAGAATGCGCCGCCGCCATGGGGTGCTGCCCCGCCGTATGTGTCGACAATAATTTTTCGTCCCGTCAGTCCGCAATCACCGTCTGGCCCGCCAATGACAAATCGACCCGTGGGGTTCACATAAAATTCTTCCTCGGGGCACATCCAGCCTTCTGGCAAAACGTTCAAAACATGTTTGCGGACATAGTTGCGAATGGTTTCCTGATCGACCTCAGGCGTGTGCTGCGTTGACACAACGATGGATGTGGCGCGCACCGGGTGTCCATTTTCGTATTGAAGGGTGACCTGACTTTTGGCATCGGGCCCAAGGAACGGAACATCTTTGGCGTGACGCGCGTCGGCTAGGACTTTCAAAATCTGATGCGAATAGTGAATCGGCGCAGGCATTAGTTCAGGCGTTTCGTTCACGGCAAAACCAAACATGATGCCCTGGTCGCCGGCTCCCTCGTCCTTGTTTCCCGCCGCATCAACACCAACTGCGATGTCGGCTGATTGCGAGTGGACGTGACAATCAACGACGGCGTTCTTCCAGTGAAACCCGTCCTGTTCGTAACCAATATCTTTCACGGCCTGGCGGGCAGCCGCTGCCATTTTATCGTGCGTAATGCTGGCCGGTCCGCGAACTTCGCCGGCCAGAACAATTCTGTTGGTTGTGCACAAGGTTTCCAGCGCGACACGGGCATAAGGGTCTGCGGCCAGAAACAAATCAACGATCGAATCAGAGATGCGATCGCTGACTTTGTCTGGATGCCCTTCGGACACGGACTCGCTCGTAAAAATATAGTTCTTCTTCGACACTGGATGCTCCGTTAAGGCCAGAATTCGATAGTCCCGATAAAGGCCTCATATGGGGGTTGGGGTTATCGAAAAATAGCGGTTCTGGCAAGGGCTGGCCCGGGCTCGAACGATGGCCCTCAAATCAAGAGGCCCCGCGCTTGACAGGACCTCTCTCACAATCACAGGTTTTCAAGGCTTAGAAATTATAAGTCGCAGTCACTCCGAACCGCCGCTTCGCCGCCAAAGGATACCGAAAGGCTCGCTCTTGCATCGTTGTGCCCGGGACATTGTTCAGTGCTGCATTGGGCTTGGGCGTCACGTTTAAGTGCATTTGGTCCACGTGCCGGACCACCATCGAGGGCGTTTTATCGTTTGTCAGATTGTCGATAAAAAGAGTCACGTTGCACGTATCAGTTTCAACACCCAGCTTCATATTCACGAGGTAATGCTCGCCGGTATGGGCGAGGTTGAGGATCTGATCAAACTTTCGCCCGTTGTAGGCCACATCAGTTCATGAAAACGAATTGGCCTGATCGTTTAACGGATAGGTGGTCTTTCCAAAAACAGTGGACTGATATTTTGGCGCATTCGGTGTGTGCTTTCCTTTGAGGGATGGGTTTCCAAACAGCTCGGTGGCTTCCGGGTCATTCAGGATGCGGAATTTCGCATTTTTGATCGCCAATGATGCACCCGCCGTCAGGTACTCATTGACTGCAGCGTTAAGTCTTGCTTCAACGATCTTCGCGCGCGTTTTCCCGGCGTTAATCAGATAAGAGGCCTTGCCGCCCGTTGGGAAAATAAAGTTTGTGGTCAGTTGTTGATTCGACCAGTCAATGTATTGGCCGGAGAATTGGCAACCAATCGACCATCTAAGAATGTATTCTTGGTGCCGATTTCGTAGTTCCAGCTGGACTCTTCGTTGGCAAATTGAATGTCGGGTGGGAAGCCTATGATCAGGGCTATTGTTCGCCTATGTCGATATCGTCACTGGTGGCCAGTGATTTTGCCAGGTCATAAATGCGCCGGCGCACGTGATAATCTTTGATGCGGTAATAGGCGCGCACCAACTCAAGCGTTTCGCGTTTGGTCATCTGATCGTTTTCAGGCAAATCGACGTCGCGAGACGTTTCAGATAAATTCCGCGGGCTCGACCCTTGTGTGGCGTCATCCATCTCGTCGAAGAAAAACTGCACGGCGCAGTCCAACACCCGACTTAAGTCCCACAAGCGGCTTGCGCCGATACGATTCGCGCCGCGTTCATATTTCTGCACTTGCTGGAAGGTCAGACCCAAAGCTTCGCCCAGCTTCTCTTGGCTCATGCCCAGTAGTGTCCGCCGCAGGCGAACCCGAGAACCCACGTGGACATCCACGGGATTCGGCTTACCCGAGGGCATCCGCCCGCGCCGCGAGCGTGAAAAGCCGCCCTCTTCATCTAATTCCTCTTCTTGGGATAGTACCATCGGGTCTCCTCCCTCAAGTTGTGTGTATAAGCGTTCTCTGTAAGCGGCTATGCCGACGAAAACACCCCTTCGCATCTCATCATCGCGCGGACATTTTTAGTACCGCGATCATCTATGACAGCCCCCAGTAAAGCAAAGACATATACTAATAGTTGTAAGATTAGTGTCTTCACTCTCTTTTTTGACAAAAACGAGAAGTGACGCAATTCACGCCATAAGTACCCATGTTACTGATTTATATAACTAATATATGAATAATCAGGATTGGCCCGCAGCCTGCCTACGCCGAATCATCACAATTAACCCTATGAGACTGGCGGCAATCAGGGCTAAGGGCCCTGATTGCCCGGTCAGACTAAAGGGTGTTGGGCTCTTGAGGCCTTGCGGGAGGGGCGCGTCGAGAAAGCCGCGTTGGCCCAGTTCAATTCGCCCCAAAATCCGACCATATGGGTCGATCACCGCCGAAATTCCAGTGTTGGCGACCCGGATCAGGGGCAGGCCTTCCTCCACGGCGCGCAATTGTGCTGCAGCCAAATGTTGGCGTGGCCCTGAGCTATTGCCAAACCAGGAGTCATTGGTGATGTTGAGTAACCATTGCGGTCGATGGCCTTGGACGGATGGCCCCGTCACCGCTCCGGAAAAAATCGCCTCGTAACAAATCAAAGGACTAAAGGGCGGGAGCCCGCTCACATTGAGCGTTGTGCGAGACGAGCCCGCGCTAAAATCCATTGTCCCTTCCGTGAGCTTGGGAAAAGGAATCAGCAAACGTAAAGGCAGATATTCACCAAAGGGGACCAGATGCGTCTTGTCATAGATTGCGGCCACGGTTGCATCGGGGGCGATGACCAACATGGAATTAAAAATGTCCCCTAACCCGCCGTTGCCGACTGCGGCGCGAGGCGCACCGGTGATGAGCGCACCGCCAGGGCGTAACATCGAGACGGCTAAACGTCGGCGTGGTTCGTCGCGATCAAGTGCAAAGGCGACAGCGGATTCACCCCAAATCACGTGGGTCACGTTCTCGATCCCAGGCTCGCTACTCAAGCGCACATGATCCATAAAATGTTGATCACGCAAGCCAGGGCGCCATTTGTCGGCTTGGGCAATGTTCGGTTGAACCAGTCGTAACGCAATTCCTGGGACCATCTCGATCTGGGCCGGATTTAAGCGTAACGCGCCGCCGCCGCCGAAGATGAACAACATCAATGTTGGGATGGCGGCGTAAAGCCATGCGCGACGCATGCGCGGATACGGACCTAAAATCGAAGGCAGGGCCGCGGCCAGGATTGTGAAGACACTTAATCCGAGCGTCCCAACGATACTCGTTACTTGAATCATGGAGGGCCAGGCAGTCCATACCGAGCCGATGGGATTCCACGGAAATCCAGACAGGAGCCAGCTACGAACCCACTCCACCACCGCCCACACCAGCGCGAACGCAACGGCCCTGATGAGGGCCGTGGGTGTGCGGTCACAGGGGAGTCCATCAGTCTCGTGATCAATGTGATGAACAATCACGCACACAACTGCGATAAACAGACCAAACAGCGCACACAGGGCGCCGACCGCGGGAATTGCAAATACGCCATGGGTATCTGCATCGACATAAAAGGCGTTGGCGATCCAGCTGAGTCCGATCGCAAAATGACCAAAGCCAAAGCTCCAGCCCAGCAATGTTGCATCTTTCGAGTTCCGGCATCCTTCGAGCATCCAAAGTAAAGCCGGAAAAGCGATCCATAACAAAGGCAGCCAATGCCAAGGCGGCATTGCGAAGGTCGACATCGCGCCCAAGGCGAATCCCAACGGAAGGCGTTGCCAGGTCTTCAAACCTAACAATCGGGTGTGTAGCTTCGCAATCATGATTCGATATCGCTGGCGCTCGGCGGTGGTGGGAGATTGCGGATACGCACACGACGGACACGACGCGGATCTCCGTCAATCACTTCAAACTCCAAGCCAGAGCTGTGTTTCACCAACCCACTGCGACTGGGGACGCGGCCCGCCAAGCGAATGACAAGGCCGCCGAGCGTGTCGGTCTCCTCGCGTTGCTCGTCTGAAAACAAAGATCCAAATCGGGCCTCAAAATCCTCTAAAGAAACGCGCGCATCGGCGGTCACCGATCCGTCGGCGCTCTGGGAGAGTTCTAATTCAACATCACTGTCGTGTTCGTCCTCGATCTCACCGACAATCTGCTCCACCACATCTTCGATGGTGAGGAGCCCATCAATGCCGCCAAACTCATCGACCACCAAAGCCATGTGAGTGCGTTTGATGCGCATTTCCAATAAAAGGTCGAGCACGCGCATGGCCGGCGAGACGAACATGACTTTGCGCAGCAAGGCCGCCAGATTGGGCGCTGACGGCGCGTCTTCTTGGCCTTCATAAGCAACCGCGATGCCATTTTCAGCCACGACCCTGGCCAGATCTTTCATGTGGAGCATGCCGACCACATCATCGAGTCGCCCCCGATAAACCGGGTAGCGGGAATGGCCATCGGCGGCGAGCAACTTCAACACCTCATGAAACGGCGTGTCGGCGTCGACCGCAACAATGTCAGCACGCGGAATCATAATGTCTTCCGCCGTCATGTCTCGCAACTTCAACACATTAGCCAGAAGCAATCGCTCGTTGGGCTCAATCACCGACACATCTCGGCCGGAGTGCTCCTCGATGCGCTCTTCGATGAGTTCTTCAATAACTTCGCGGACCGTCTCTTGCTCCGGGGTCTCGGGCTTAATCAGTCGTCGCAAGCGTGCGATGAGTCCTGGGCCTTTTTCGGTCGATGCGCCTTTCGTCGTGTCTGTCGTCTCAGGTGACGTCGTGATGTGTTCACTCATCGTTTTGATGGTCGACTTTTCATGCGAAGAGATTGAGGTGATTGTGGTCGCGACGGGGACATGCGTTTTGGCGCCGTTTCGGCATAGGGGTCTGGAAAACCAAGGCCATCGAGCGTCAGTTTTTCAAGGCGTTCCATTTTACGAGCGTCGCGTTCCACGACATGATCATAACCTAAGAGATGCAAAACACCATGCACCACAAGGTGGGCGGCATGGGCCTGAAAAGGTTTTCTTTCGGAGGCGGCCTCGCGCTTGCAGGTTTCAAAAGCTAAAATGACATCACCCAGTAAAATGGGTTTGTCTCGCGTTGCCGGCGGCGCTAACGAATGGCTGTCCATGGGAAACGAGAGCGCATTTGTTGGTTTGTCTTTGCCACGGTACGTGCGGTTCAGTGTGCAGACGCGGGCATCTGATGCCAGCGCGATGGACACCTCCTGGCGGCGGCCTTCCGCGTGTAAGTTTTTGTGCTTGGGAATGTGCGCTAATCCAACGCGCAATGCTGCTTTGGCGCTGCGTCGACAGAGTGCGACGATCTGTTTCTCAGCTCGGACCCAACGCTTGGTTAAAATTGAAATCTCAATGTGTGCGGCGAGCTGAGTCATCGCGATTTACGGTTCGCCCCAGGGCCAGCGGCATCGTAGGCCTCGACGATGCGTGCGACCAGGTCGTGCCGAACGACGTCGGCTGACGTAAACGAAATCCGCCCCACGCCCTTTACGCTTTTGAGGATATCAAGCGCATCTTCCAAGCCCGAGCGTGCGCCAACGGGCAAATCTATCTGACTCAAATCACCGGTCACAACCATACGTGATCTTTCGCCCAAGCGCGTCAGAAACATTTTCATTTGAACGGGGGTTGTATTTTGCGCTTCATCGAGAATGACGAACGCATTTGATAATGTCCGCCCACGCATGAAGGCCAATGGCGCAACTTCAATATCGCCAGATTCCAAATTTCGCGCCACTTGATCGCCAGGCATCATATCAAATAGCGCATCATATAACGGCCGTAAGTAGGGATCGACTTTCTCGCGCATATCGCCGGGCAAAAACCCTAATCGTTCGCCAGCCTCGACCGCAGGGCGCGAAAGGACAATGCGGTCGACATGGCCGGCGAGCTTCATCGCCACGGCCTTGGCGACAGCCAGATAAGTTTTGCCTGTGCCCGCGGGGCCAAGCGCGAAGACTAGTTCGTGATCGGCAAGGGTACGCAAATAGGCCGATTGCCGCGGTGTGCGCGGCGCGACATGCTTTTTGCGTGTGCGCAGAGTCAGGTCCGTGATGTCTTTGGGCTCCGTCGACAAACGAGCTGCGGCGTCGACTTCGCCACTGTCAATGCTTTGCGCACTGGCCGCGCGCTTATAAAGTGTCATCAGTGCCGTTTGCGCTTTCGCCACTTGTTGTTTGTCTCCCGCGATGGCCACAATATTGCCTTGCAGGTTGAGTGTCACGCCGAGGCGTTGGGCCAACCGGATCAAATTCTGGTTCTGTGGGCCGACGAGGGCCTGTACCACAGCGTTATCGTCTAACGTGCACGTGATATAATGGTCTGATGTCACTTCTGAATACTTTGCGCGGTCACAGCAAGCTCATGCCGCCTTGGCATCAATGAGTTCAGCGCCCAAGCTATAGGTGGCAACTTCAGTCATGCGCAGTTTGACGACCTGGCCAATCAGCTGTTTGTCGGCGTTGACATAGACGGGCTGCAAGTAGGGGCTTCGCCCTACCAATTGACCCGAGTGTCGCCCTGCGTGTGTCAACAACACATCAAACTCACGACCAACACAAGACGCGTTGAAGGTCTCGAGTTGGTGATCGATGAGTGTTTGAAGAATGGCCAAGCGTTCGGCCTTGATCGTTTCTGAAACTTGGCTTTTCATGGCTGTTGCAGGTGTGCCGGGGCGTCGGCTGTACTTGAACGAATAGGCCTGCGCGAATTTAATCTCTTCGATCAAATCAATCGTCGCTTGGAAGTCCGCATCGCTTTCATCTGGAAAGCCAACAATAAAATCTGATGACAGCACAAGATCGGCCCGATAGTTCCGCAAGCGATCAATCACGCGGCGATAATCATCACGCGTGTGTTGTCGGTTCATCGCGGCAAGAATTTTGTCAGATCCCGATTGAACGGGAAGATGCAAGAACGGCATGAGCTGCAGCACGTCCCGGTGGGCGGCCATCAACTCTTCGTCCATGTCGCGTGGGTGTGAGGTGGTGTAGCGAATCCGCGCAAGGCCATCGATGTCTGAAAGTTCACGCATCAACCTCCCCAAGCCCCAGGTGGATCGATCTGGTGCTTCGCCGTGATAGGCATTGACGTTTTGGCCGAGCAGCGTGATTTCGCGCACGCCTGCGGCCACTAGTCCGCGAGCTTCGCGCAATACATCGGCGGCCGGGCGCGAATATTCTGCGCCGCGCGTGTAGGGCACCACGCAAAAGGTGCAGAATTTATCGCAGCCTTCTTGGACCGATATAAAGGCGGTTGGCCCTTCGGCGCGCGGTGTGGGTAAATAATCAAATTTAGGCTCGGACGGAAAATCAGTATCGATGACGACGCCCTGCTTGCGCGCCGCACGAGCCACTAATTCGGGCAAGCGGTGATAGCTTTGTGGCCCCACCAATATATCGACGTAAGGTGCGCGTGCGCTAATCTCGGCACCTTCGGCTTGGGCCACGCACCCGGCGACAGCAATGGTCATGTCTTGGCCATTGCGGCGTGTGTCTTTGAGGGCGCGAAGGCGGCCTAAGTCCGAAAACACTTTTTCTGCTGCTTTCTCGCGAATGTGGCAGGTATTTAAAATCACCATATCCGCATCGTCCGGGCTCTCGGTCGCGACAAATCCTTGAGGCGCTAGAACGTCGGCCATGCGCGCGCTATCATAGACGTTCATCTGACACCCGTAGGTCTTGATGAACAGCTTGCGACGTGGCGGCGGTGGTGGGGTCGATGCGGTCATGGGCGTTGCGACGGGCGGTGTATATCCCGGATTGGCCCAAAAAAGCAAAGGGAGCTAACTTAATGGGGGGGCGGTTAATAATGGCCTGGCCGGTGCGGCCCGCCCTGCTAAAAGCCGCGCGAAACCTTGACGCGAGAGCTTGTGGCAGTGGGCCGCCAAGGCCTTACGCCCGCCCATATCTGCCATCGTCACCGGCTCATGGAACTCAATCTCAACTGTGGTCACGCCCAGTTTAAGGAATTGCCACAAATGTGGCCCCAGCGTCATGTCCCCGTACCAAGCCAGAAACGACCGCCACCCCACGCCAACGGGCAAGCCGTTGATGCGCGTGTAGGCGATCGACATGGGCTGTACATACAGCGCCTTGCCATTGACTTCTTTCTCAGCAACGGCAAACAGCGCGCTTTTGAAAGGCAGAATGTGGTTGCCGTCGCCCGAGGTGGATTCAGGAAACATAATGAGGGCGCTCCCTTCATTCAGCCGATTTTGAATTTGATCTTTGGCTTTTCTGGCGGAACTGCGGCTGCGATCAATAAACACGGTCCGGCCTGCTTTGGCCATAAAACCGAAGAGGGGCCAATCGGCCATGTCGCCACGGGCGACAAACGCGCCTTTGACCACGGCCCCGATGGCGACGATATCCAAGTATGAAATATGATTGCACACATACAACATCGGTTGTTTCGCGCTGGGCTGCCCCCGCACGATCAAGTGAAACCCTAAAACTTTTAACATAAAGCTGTAGTACGCTCGGCGCAGCCCAGCCGTTGGAAGGCGAACGGCCAAACAAATCACGATCACGGCCACGATTGACAATGTGCTGATCAGGAAAATGATTAGCCGCGCGATGGCCAGCAATGTATCTGATGGTGCTGTTGGAAGCGTGATTTCAGAAGTAAGTGCGCGCGAACTCACATCTGGCCTCAGGCCTGGGCTAAGTCGTAGTGGCGCGTGTAACGCCCGGTGATGAGGTCGGTTTTCACGATCACGCAAATATCGATGGTGTTAAATTGCTTATCAATCACCGCGCCATCGCCAATGAACGCACCGGCACGCAAATAACCCTTCAGCAAGGGCGGCAAGGCGACCAAGGCCCTGCGGGCGTCAATCGTCTCGGGGTTGACCCGGCGCATTTCAATATAACGCTCTGGCAGCGCTTTGACTCTCAAGTCTTCCGGGGCGAGGTGGTTATAATAAAGGTAAGACAAGGCGAGGGCGTGCCGATTTGGGTCTGTGCCCGACAAACTGCCGCAGCCAAACATGACTTCAATCCGATGGGCCATCACATACTCGGCGATGCCA
The DNA here is from genome assembly GCA_002737725.1 of Rhodospirillaceae bacterium. GTDB lineage: Bacteria > Pseudomonadota > Alphaproteobacteria > Rhodospirillales > Rhodospirillaceae. The sequence continues at coordinate 102,608 of NSIP01000001.1, read as the reverse complement.
CGCCAGAGTAACTGCATGGTGCTACGATCGCGGTAGCTAATATCGACACAGCTGCGGCCCAACTCCATAATTGCGCCAGATCTGCGTTGCAGAGGGCCAATATCAAATTCATTGGCGGTGTAAAATCCCCCCGCAATGGTGGCATGTTCGCGGCGCAGAAAGCGGTAGGTTCCCACGACGCGCTCGCCCTTTGGCAACGCCATGTCCTCAACAATCAGATGCTCACAGATACCGTCGAACGCGTCCACATCGTGTCGGTGAGCGGCAATCTCTGGGCTGGGGTGCGCACCCAACTCGTCATAAAAAACCCGGTAACGTAACCGCTGGGCGGCGGCGATATCGGCATCTGACTCGGCCAGGCGCAACACCTGTTGTCCTGCGGTAACGGGGGTAAAATAAGTTGGTATCGAAACACCGAGGGTGGGCTGGGGAATCAGAGAGGCTTGAAAAGCCGTCATGATATGCCTTGTTACTGTCGAGTTTTCGCGACCAATCCCCGTTTCGGGGCAATGGGCATATTCTTCACCCCAATTACGCAGATTTTAAGACCGCGCAATCATTCTCACAATGATGTAGCGCAAAAGACACTACATATTGTGTGATTGTTCTGTAACGATCTTGTTATTGTTTTATTGCGGTCTTGGCAGGGTCATCCAAGGGCTCGACGAACAGTTCAAGCCGGTGGCCGACCAGCTTATAGCCATAGGAGCGTGCGACTTCTTGTTGTAACCGCTCAATATCATCGTTCTGAAATTCGATTACTTTTCCCGAACGCACATCGATCAGATGGTCGTGGTGATTGTCGGGCGTCGGCTCGTAGCGGGCGCGCCCGTCGCCGAAATCATGGCGCTTAATGATGTCTGATTCTTCAAATAGCCGCACAGTCCTATAGACGGTTGCAATGCTAATACGAGGGTCAGTCTCGATTGACCGGCGATGCACTTCTTCCACATCAGGGTGATCGGCCGCCGCCGACAGCACGCGGGCAATCACCCGGCGTTGCTCGGTCATTTTCATGCCCTTGTCGACACACCGGGCTTCAATCCGGGATGCGCTATTGGCTATTGCAGCGCTTTGGTTCATTTCTGCTCCGGTAATCTTCAGTTCCCATCATAAGCAAGCGCAACGCCTGAGAAAAGCGCGCCGCGCCCGTTTTTGGGCGAGATCGACAGATTCACTGCTCGCACAATCGCTGAAATGTGCGATTCTTGATACAACAACATCCCACGATCTTTCTTGATATCCCTCAACCTTACCGGCCCCAAAACACATTAAATTGATCAACCAGACATAAGGGTGGGCCAGTATGAAAATCACAAATTCCCACACTGCAGATCACGCATGAACCAACGCGAAAAATATGACCTCGATATCACAGCCGATGTGTGCCCGATCACCTTCGTCAAAACGAAATTAATGCTTGAAAAAATGCCGGTCGGCGCCATCGCGACAGTTCGACTCAAAGGCGTTGAACCGCTCGAGAATGTGCCGCGCTCCATTCTTGCCCATGGCCATGACGTGATCTCGCTGACCCCCGAAGTTGCAGGTGAAACAGACGACACCTTCGCGCATATTCTGACCATCAAGCGAAACTAATTAAAATCACGACGCAGACTTAAGCTGACGATCCATCATGATCGCATCAATATGGCCTAAACCACGCTGGTAATAATCGCGACGACGCCCGCAGGTCGCAAAGCCAGTGCGTGTGTACAGGCCAATCGCCGCCACATTATCAACCGAGACCTCGAGGAAACACCGCTCGACATGGGATTCGATCATCAGCTTCATGGCCGCTGTCATCAGCGCCCGTCCATGGCCGTGGCTACGCTGGTCAGGTTTCACGGCTAACGTCAGAATCTCTGCTTCATCTGCAACGACTCGAATCAGAATAAACCCGGCTGGATAAGTCTCGGATGTGGCTAAGGCAAAAACACCAGGCTGGGCTAACAGTGCGCCAAAAAAAAGTGCAGTCCAAGAATCCGGAAAGCTACTGGCGTGGATGGCCGACAGTGTTTCTGTGTCTTGCGTCACAACAACCGCGCTCATTACCGCAGGGCCCCGCCGCCCGGCTGTAATGTGACATCAGGTGATCGGACATAAATGGGTAAGGGCCCACGCGGATCAATCGGCCGCGCTGATGCAATAAAAGCGATGTGTTCTACCGCGCAAAGCGCCGATGCGCTTGAGGCTTCAGCATTCTGACCTAAAGATATCACCGCACGTTGTGCCGCATCGCCGACAACGATCAGGTTGCCCGTGAAGGTGCCTGCTAATGCATCATAGCCGAGATTGAGAATTTCTGACGCGGCCAAACCATCTGCTGTGAAGACCTGCGCGAAAACATCATCTCGCTTGCTATCGACGACGCTTAAGATTCGCCGCTCGCCGCCCTCAGCATCACCATACTCATACAAGGGCACGGCAGCCGCCAAAACTTCCGTCGTGGTCACACCAATGGCAGGTTTTTGCGACGCCATGGCAAGCCCGCGCGCCGTTGCAATGCCAACGCGCAAGCCCGTAAATGATCCTGGCCCGACGGTGACGGCAATACGATCAAGGTCGCCATAGATAAGCCCCGCCGACGTCATCATACGTTCAATCATGGGCATCAGCGCTTCGGCATGGCCTTGTGGCGTGTTGACGCTTTGGCAGGCAAGTATAACGCCGTCGTGCCACACCCCGGCGGTGCAGGCGGCTAAAGCTGTGTCGAACGCCAGCACAATCATCGGGTCACAGGCTTCATTTGAGCGCGCCTGATATTTGATGCAATCTGGCCCTTGAGCTTCAATCGTGAGAAGAAATCGTTCATATGTCCCTAGTCGAGATACTCCCGCCTGCCTTTGACGTGGATCTGTCGATTGCCTATGCCACTGCTGATAACTTTACCGGGCAGCCGGTGTATAGCCGACCCGGATGTTATCTGCACCCCGATGCTGCAGCATTATTGCGACGAACCATCGCGCTTGCCCAGCCGCTCGGGCTGCGATTGAAGATTTTTGATGCATTTCGCCCGGCCGAGGCCCAGTGGGTCTTGTGGGCGCACACGCCCGACCCCGATTTCTTGGCTGACCCTAAGCGCGGGTCCCCCCACTCGATGGGGGCTGCGGTCGATTTGACGTTAATCGATTCGGCGGGCCGTGAGCTGGATATGGGCACAGGTTTTGATGCTTTCACACCGCTCTCGCACCACGGCAGCACCGAGATTCCTGTGGCTGCTCAGCACAATCGTTTATTGCTTTTGGGGCTGATGAGTGCCGCCGGGTGGGATTTTTTCCGCAATGAGTGGTGGCACTACCAGCTTTTTAGCCCGCGTAGAAAATATCTCGTACTCAGCGATGCTGTTCTGGCCCAGCCCATGATGTCGCCTGAGGTAAAGAATCGCGCTGCCCAAACGAAAGCGAAATATATCTAACCGGCTATGGAATCATGGCGATCAAATCGCCAACCGTGCGCGGGCTTTTCGTCTCTGGCCCCCGAGCTTCAGTGCGATCTATAGCTCGTTTCAGCCAACTTGCCCCGGCGGCGGTGTCTTTATGTTCGGCTGTTTCCAACTCGGCCATGATGACTGCGGCGCGTGCCTGCACATTTTTAGAAACGTCTTCACCGAGCAGTGGTGCAAGGCGATTGCGAGCCTGATCCCACAATTGTGCTTTCAGTGACACTTCCGCGAGCGCAAGGCGACTTTCGGTGTCGTCAGAATTGACGCTCACAAGATTCTCAACGCGCCTGGCTTGTTCCAGTGCGGACTCATTTGGGATCGCCGCTAAATAGGTGCGCAAAAGCGCAGCACTTGGCGCGCTACCCCAGGCCTTTTCAATTTCAGTCACGGCCTTCTTTGTTTTGGTCTGCAGCATCAGGGAACGTGCGTGCGCAATGATGGCGCGCTCGCCACCGCCCGCATCCAGCGCTTTGTGCGCGTGATTCTCAGCCGCTGCCGCGTCGCCATGCCCCAGCGCCTCCTCGGCCAATCGTGTCAGTAGCTCGGCCTTCAGTTTCTGATGGTTCGCAGTTCCAAAATGATCGCGCCCAATTTTGCTATCAAGCGCACTCAGTGCATCGCCCCACCGCCCATTAGCGATTTGCACATCTAGCACCAACTCCATAGCCCATTGAGGCGCGTCTTTGCGCGCCAGCGCACGTTTGGCGTAGTTCAGCGCACCGACGATGTCGCCTTCTTTTGACGCACGGGCAGATAGGGCGCGCAGCGCAGCAAGCTCAGTTTCCGGCTTTTCAAGCAGATGAATGGCCTCGGTGCGTAAGCGTGCACCGTCATCGTTGGCCGCGGCGGCTTGCGCCCGCAACAGCTGCGTTGCGGCACTATCGCCCAGAAGGGCCGCGGAATCTTTCGCATATTTGCGCGCCAAAACAGCTTGCCCGGCATGCACAGCCGCAAACCCGTGGCCCAGCGCCGTCAAACCTTGTTGGGCGCGTCGATCCTTACGGGCAGTGGCAAAGACATCGACCGAGCCGCGAATGATCGCAATCAATTTTGCGATACCCAGGATGACGAGAACGCTCGCCGTCATCAGCCCCAATAGAATTCCAACGGATGTGTCAACTCGCCAGCCGCGCCACAGCACCATTACCTCGCCTGGATTGTTGGCTAACCACACCGCAATGGCGGTCGCGGTGGCTAAAAGGGCAACATAAAAAACGATGCGAATCATGGCGCTGGTGTCGTCGGCTTGGTTTGCGAAATCGCACTCATGGCACCCAGGCTGCGCATGACCAGATCATCAAGCGCGCGCTCGGCCGTCACATAAGCTTTCGCCATTTGCAACCATGATACGGCGGCGCTCGCGGGCGGTCCGCTCAGCGTTTCGATCTCTCTGACAGCTTGCGCCATATTGTTCGACCGCAAGGCTTGCTCGGCGCGGGCCATAATGGCGCCCGGTGTCGTACCCTCGACATTGCCGAAGGGTCGGATGCTGATGATGGAGAAGGCGCGATCCAAGATCGTCCGGTACCAACTCGCCGCCTCGCCCGGAACCGCCGCGCTGCGCACAGCAGCTGCGACCATATCGGGGAACGTAGCCTTTAAGGCATCGACCTGGGTAAAGCCTTTGGTCGCGTTGTTCGTCAGCGCGCTGGCCTCGAACACGACATTTGCGCGCAAAGCCAATTGGTTCACGGTTTCCAATTCCACCGAATAGGGGCGTCCTGCGCGCACGGCATCGCGCAATTGAGCGGTCGCCACGACAAGGGCGGTTGCAGCAATGCTATCGCGTTTCTCGATGCTTGTTACGCGCTCACCCAAGGCCAACACACTGTTGGCCTCAGCACTTTTACCTTCCAAAGCGCTCAGGCGCGTCGCCACATCTTCGAGTTTCGCCACGTTCCCGATGGCGCTTTCTAGCGTTGCAATGCGGGCCGAGACATTCGTCAGTTGGCGAGCTTGGTTGGTGACGCCGCTGCTTAAATCATCGGGCGACTTTGCTTTGGTGGCCGTTTCCAGCGCTGTAATGCGTTGCTCAAGTGCCATGGTCTCAGCAGCTCCCGCTGTTGCGGGGCGTTGCTCGATGGCGACCAGTCGCGCATTCAGTGCGGCTACGTCTTTTGCCAAGCCGTCTGCACGAGCTTGGGGGGCCATGAATGTCTCAGAACTTTGTACTGGCGCAGGTGTTGGTATTGGCACATTTGTTGTTGGGGTTGATACGTTCAACGCGTTACGAATTTGTGGGGCCCAGCGCGGTGCGGTTACAACGCCGACGACGATGATGACAATCAAAGCCAGCAAGACATAAACGATACGCGGTGAGCGCCGCGCGGTGCGAGACGTTGTGGCACCTGCGCCGGCCATGGTTGAGAGGGTTTCAAGGGGCTCTGCTTCGGGCAGCGGCTCGCTGCCTGGCATCTTGAAGCGTTGGTTCAACGCACGCGCGTCGGCCGCATCCTCGGCTAGCAGGCGGGCTGAATGGCCTCCTCCACGCACCATGCGTGGGGTCTCGGCGTCGTTTGGTGCTTCTTTCTCTGGGTCGTCCTGAGGTGTCGCCATGGGAGGTGTAAAACGATCCTTTATGATGTCCAGTTCGACTTGCGGCTGCGCATCGTTCAATTGAGGTTTGGGTCCGTCAGCGGTGGTGATGCTCGCCGCAATTGGCATTGGTGACAAGGGGCTCTCCTGTGGGGCAATCTTCTCTTGTGACAAGGTTCGGGCTTCGGACTCAACCACACTCGCAATTGTAACCGCGTCAGGTATTGGCAGCACATCATGCGCTTCCTCCGGTGTGGGCGGTGCTTGTCGGGCGCCTTCCACCACCTCAAGAGGCGGGGGCTGCGGCTCTGGTTCGGGCGTATGTTCTACAATCAGCGGCGCCTAATCGACCACAGGTTCATCACTCGTGGAGGCCTCAATTTTTCCTTCATCGGTAATCTCTTACTGCAACTCGGCGGCGACGAGGCCTGGCTCTGTGTCTTGCCCGCGCTTTGCCCCTAAGCGTGTTGTCGGTTTTGGCGAGGTGATCGACTGGTGTGCAAAAAATCGCCGTGCTTTTTCAAATAAAGTTTTGCTCGGCACGGATGGCGCGGGCTCAGGCTCGGGCTGGCATAACGCGCGTCGTCGACCATCGCCGTCACGGTGGCGGCATCAGATTTCGGTGCACTAACCACGCGCGCGAACTTCAAAACGGTCAGCGGGGCCGCCACCACCGGCGAGGCGACCACCGCGATTAATCGTGTCGTCGTGTCGTCAAGGTTTGCGCGTTGCACAAGCATGGCAAACGCGCGCGCCTCATCAGCCGAGAACAACACAGCTCTTTCGAGCGCTTCGGTCTTTAACGCCGCAATGATGTGCTGTGGCAACGCTTCGGCGCGGTTCACGGCTTATAGCGGCGTCATGCGCGCAGAAAGCCCCATGTTCCCTAACATCGCCGACAGATTCATCGGCGCGCTTGTGCTGCAAGCGTAAACTAAGCCGCCCAATTTGGGCGATAGGCTGCGCTCGATGAGCGCGCGATCGATGATGCGTCACCTTCTGCGCTGCGGACACCTTGAAAGCCGAGCCGGTTGAGTTCCGCAGCCGTCCCCGCGCTCTCGCAAAAGACCGGAAAGGTGCGCACGCCCACCTCATCAGCCAGGGCCCGGGCGTCGTCCGCATCGCTGACAATGAAGCCTTGCGTGGCTACCAGGCCAATCTTCTGCTCTGGCGTTTTCTCAATCTTGATCAGCGGGCACGCCAGCACATCATGACCCCGGCGCGCAAGCTCTCGGCTGCCGCTTGCACATCCCCCGCCGGTCGTGTGATGAGAACCCGCATTCCGTGCTGTTATATAATGCCAATTGCCTTAAGTCTTGCTGTCTATTGTAGAGGGTGCGGCTGCACCGAAAAAGCTGATTCCCTTTCGATTCGGCCAAAACTAACGAGCGCTCATGATTGTTCTCGGCATTGAAACCAGTTGTGATGAAACGGCCGCCGCTGTGGTGTCGGCCGAGCGGCGTATTTTGGGCGAGGCGGTGCTCTCGCAGGTGGCCGAGCATCGGCCCTTTGGCGGTGTCGTGCCCGAGGTGGCGGCCCGTGCGCACCTCGCGCATCTTGACGCCTTGATTCAAAAAGCCATGCGCGATGCCGACGTCGATTTCGGGGATTTATCAGCCATCGCTGCAACCGGCGGGCCAGGTCTCATCGGTGGGGTCATGGTCGGTGTCATGACGGCCAAGGCCATCTCAGCGGTGCATCGCATTCCGTTTGTTGCCGTCAATCATCTGGAAGGCCACGCCCTGACAGCACGGTTGACCGATCAAGCTGATTTTCCTTTTTTGCTGCTTTTAGTCTCGGGCGGGCACTGTCAACTGTTGGTGGCTGAAGACGTCAATGTCTATCGCCGCTGGGGCACAACGCTTGATGATGCGGCAGGCGAAGCCTTTGATAAGGTCGCCAAGATGCTGGGCTTAGGTTATCCCGGCGGACCCGCCATCGAACAGGCTGCGATGTCGGGCAACGCTAAGCGCTTTGCTTTCGCGCGGCCCATGTCGGGCAAGCCCGGCTATGACTTTTCTTTCTCAGGCCTTAAAACCGCCGTGCGTTTAGCAGCCGAGAAAATGCCAGCGGGCGCGTTTCTGGCTCAAGACGTGGCTGACTTGGCGGCCTCGTTTCAAGCAGCCGCCGTCGATTCTATTGCCAAGCGCGTCAAAAATGCGGTTAGTCGATTCAAAGATGAATATCCCAACGGAAAATCAGTTGTGGTCTCAGGTGGTGTTGCAGCGAACACAGCATTGCGCGCCCAACTGAAAGCGACAGCACAACAAGCGGGCCTCGATTTTATTGCACCACCATTAAGACTGTGTACCGACAATGCGGTGATGATCGCTTGGGCGGGTATTGAGCGCTTGCGCAAAGGGCTGGTTGATTCACTTGACTTCAAGCCGCGGCCTCGCTGGCCACTGGACCCAAGCGCAACGCCGTCCATCGGCGCGGGCGTGAAGGCCTAGAGAAAGCAGCGTGATGTTGGAATCGGCTGCCTGCTCTATCTAATTGTGGTCGCTTCGTTTTGCCGAAAACCGGAAGGCCACTTTTCGGCACGAAGCTCTATATGATTTTGTGGTACTGGCGAAACCACGCAACGGTTTTCGCCAAACCTTCATCGAGCGAGACTTTGGGCCGATAGCCAACGGCGCGTTCCAGTGCCGAGACATCGCACCACGTTCCTTCGACTTCCCCCGGCTGGATCGGGATGTAATTCAGATCAGCTTTCTTGCCGGTATGTTTCTCGATGGTCCGGATGAAGTCCATCAATTCCACAGGTACACCGCGCCCGATGTTGAAAATGCGATAGGGCGCAACCCCGCTGCCATCGGGAAACGGATCGAAGGCATTCCAACTTTCGTCGACCACGGGAACGTGGCCTATCACGCGCACGACGCCCTCAACAATATCGTCAATGAAAGTGAAGTCGCGCTGCATATGTCCGCCGTGATGCACGTCGATGCTTTGCCCCGCGAGAATGCGGGCGGTGAATTTATAAGGCGCCATGTCTGGTCGACCCCAAGGGCCGTAAACAGTAAAGAACCGCAACCCCGTGCAGGGAATTTTGAACAGATGTGCATAAGAGTGCGCCAAAAGCTCGTTGCTGCGTTTGGTGGCGGCATACAAGCTCAAGGGGTGGTCAACGCTGTGGTTTTCAGAAAATGGTGTTGTGCGATTTGCGCCGTAGACCGAACTGGAGGAGGCAAACACCAGATGCGCAACGCGATGCGCGCGACAGACTTCCAGGATGTTGGCAAAGCTCACTAAATTACTATCGACGTAGGCTTGGGGGTTTTCCAACCCATAACGCACGCCCGCCTGGGCGGCCAAATGGACCACGTGGGATGGTTCGGCGTTATCAAAGGCTGCCATTGTCAGGTCGCGGTCGGCTAAATCAACGCGTTGTCCCCGAAAGTTGGGGTGAGCGGCCAGGCGTGCCCAGCGCGCTTCTTTCAGGTCCTGATCATAATAAGCATTGAAGTTGTCGATCCCGGCAACTTGGTACCCATCCGCCAGCAGTCGCTCGGTGACTGCCGCGCCGACGAAGCCTGCTGCGCCCGTGACGACGATCTTGCTATCTTTACTGCTCATACGACCGCCAAAACCTTAGGTTTCTCGTGAACCTCTAGAATAAGTATATCCATCAGGGGCGACATTAATCCACCTCGACCTTGATATCTTGTCTGTCTTCATGGATTTTGAGGGATGATGATCATGGGGCAATTGTGAATATGCAGCGTGTAGGCGTTATCGGTGCCGGGGCTTGGGGAACGGCGCTTGCGCTCACCGCCCATCGCGCGGGGCGTGATGTGGTGTTGTGGGCGCTTGAATCTGAAGTGGTCGAGGCCATCACCCGGACTCACCGCAATCAGATTTTTCTGCCTAACATTCCACTCGACCCAACCATTATCGCCACGGGTGATCTCGCTCTGGCAGCTCGGGCGGACGTGTTGCTGCTCGTTCCGCCTGCCCAGCACCTGCGCGCCACGTGCCGCGCTCTCAAGCCACTTTTGCCCCCTGATATTCCATTGGTGATTTGCGCCAAGGGCATCGAGAAGGGCACGTGTGCCTTAATGACCTTGATTGTTGAAGAGATACTGCCCAACCACCCTGCATTGATTCTTTCAGGCCCGACGTTTGCTAAAGATGTCGCGCTGGGCCTACCCACCGCCGTGACCTTGGCCACGACCGAGCCCGAGTTGGGCCGGGTGATCGCCGAGGCGCTGAAAACCAAAACCTTCCGGCCTTATGTTTCGTGCGATCCGATTGGTGTGGAAGTGGGCGGCGCTGCGAAGAACGTGCTGGCCATCGGTTGCGGCATAGCCGATGGCAAGGGCCTGGGTGCCAATGCCCGCGCCGCGCTTCTCACCCGAGGCCTGGCCGAGATTGTACGCCTTACGGTGGCCTGCGGCGGTCGCGCTGAGACACTCATGGGCCTCGCAGGTTTGGGTGATTTGGTTCTCACGGCCACCTCCATGCAGTCGCGTAACTATTCGCTGGGTGTGGCGTTGGGTAAGGGCCAAAGCCTGGATCAAATTTTAGGCGCGCGGCGCGCCGTGACGGAAGGCGTGTATACCGCCGAGGCGGTGGTGGAGCTGGCCCACCAAAAAGAGGTTGATATGCCGATTTTTGTGGCGATGGATCGAATCTTGAATCGAAATGCAGCGATTAATGCTGAGCTGCATAGTTTGTTGAATCGTCCCTTGCGTGATGAATTGGATGCTTGAATCTGTTCTACTAGAAAGAATCGCGTGGCAAAAAATCCTAAAATCTACCCCATCATCCTCTCTGGCGGCTCTGGCTCGCGGCTCTGGCCTTTGTCGCGCGAAGATTTTCCAAAACAACTTCAAGCACTGGTCACAGACAAAACGCTCCTTCAAGAAACCGCATTGCGATTGATGGGCGCAAATCCAAAGGTCGAGGCGCCGATCATCGTTTGTAATGAGGCCCATCGCTTTATTGTCACTGAGCAGCTGCGCGCTGTGGGTATTGAACCCAAAGCAATTGTGATTGAGCCTCAGGGCCGCAACACTGCGCCTGCCATCACTGCGGCGGCCTTGTTGCTGAAGGACGAGCCCGACGCACTGTTTCTTTCTATGGCGTCTGACCACATTATTCGTAAACCCGAGGCGTTTCGCGCGGCCCTGACAGCCGCCATTCCCGTCGCGCAATCGGGTTGGTTAGTGACGTTTGGGATTAAACCGACTTACCCTGAAACCGGCTACGGCTACATCAAACGCGGCGAGGCCATTGCAGGCACGCAAGGGTTTGCTGTCGAGCGCTTTGTTGAAAAGCCAGATGCCTTAACAGCGAACGCATACTTGAAAGATGGCGGCTATGACTGGAATGCCAGCATCTTTTTGTTTCCCGTGCAGCTCTTTCTCGACGAATTGACCAGGTTTGAGCCTGACATTGCTGCAGGCTGCCAAGCGGCCCTGCAGCGCGGAAAGGACGACCTTTCTTTCTTTCGGCTTGACGCCGAGATTTTCGCCAAAATTCATAGCCGGTCGCTCGATCACGCCGTGATGGAGCGGACCAGCAAGGCTGCTATCGTGCCTGTTTATATGGGCTGGTCTGATGTCGGTTCGTGGTCAGCCTTGCATGCTGAAACGCAAACCGATTCTCACGGGAATGCGTTGATCGGCGATATTCTCGCTATTGATACGCATAACTCATATATCCGTAGCACCAAGCAGACCGTTGCCACGCTTGGTGTGAAGAATCTCACGGTCGTCGTCACATCTGATGCGGTTCTGGTGGCTGATAAATCACGCGATCAAGACGTAAAAATTATTGTTGATCATCTCAAAGCCAAGAATTGCATGGTCGCAAGACAGCAGGCCCGAACCTTTCGCCCCTGGGGGTGGTTTGAAACCACCGACGAAGGACTGTGTTTCAAAGTGAAAAGGCTTTGTGTCAAGCCGGGCGGGCAACTCTCGCTGCAAAAACATGCCCATCGATCGGAGCATTGGGTTGTGGTGACAGGCAAGGCGTGGGTGAGCTGCGACGGCGAGGATTTCTTTTTGCACGAAAACGAATCGACCTTCATTCCCGCGGGCGCAGTCCATCGGCTGGCAAATCCGTGGACGGAAGAGTTGCATATGATCGAGGTTCAATCTGGGTCTTATGTGGGTGAAGACGATATTGTGCGCTTAGCCGATGACTACGGCCGCGCCACTGGCGGAAGTAAGGCATCGGATAAGGGGACGTCCAAACCCAAAGTGAAAAAAAGGCCAAAGCTGAAACGAAAAGGCCGCCGCAAAGCGGGCGCGGTAACTGCCAAACGTCGCAGTGCGCGGCGCCGTACCACGCGACGGCGCTAGATCAGGCAGAAAAATTGTGTGATGCAATATTCACTATGGCCCAGCTTCATCGTCGCCACGTTCTCGTGGGCAGCGCCGCTTTTAGCATTCATGCTATGATAGCCAATGCTCAAGAACAAATACTCTCCACCATGCAGTCCTTCCCCAAAAGCGATGTGTTTGTGGGCGCGACCTTGTTAAATAACCCGCAAGACGATCATGACGGCCTTGGGCGCATTTTTCAGTATGATGCCGAGTTGATAGAGAAGGGCGCGCTGTGGGTGACGGGCACCACGCATGTGGTGGGCGGTCTCACTTTTGCACCCGACGGCACACTTTGGGCCTTCGATAATTTAGGTTGGTTTGCACTCACCGTCGGTCGCGACGGAAAGCAAAAATGGACCAAGCGATTCTTAGATCGCGTCATCGGAAAGGTGCAATTTCTCGCTAGCGAGCATTTTTTATTCACGGAATACTTCAATGGTGAAGTACAGACCGAAACATTGACCACACGCCATCAAACATTGTCCGATCACCCGGGCCAACTCGGTGTCGGTCAGATCTACGAGTTCGATGTAAAAGACAAACTGGTGCGCACCTATACACCCGATGTGCATGGCGGCATGTCGCGCAGTATGGCCATTACGCATGCTATTCTGGCCAGCGACGGCAAAACGCTGATTTACACCTCTGAAACCGGCCCGCGCTTAATGCGCTTTGACGTTGCTGCTGCCAAGCCACCGCCTGATCTGAAAACACCGCCTCCCTCGCAGGGCGGACCACCGGCGATGTTTCTCGATGTGGCGTGCACCGGGACTAAAATTTTTCTGCCGCTTGGCAATAAGCTTGCGGTGGTCGATGAAAAGTCAGGCCAGGATCTCGCCAGTTTTCCACTCCCAGCGTTTGGGTGGGCTGTCATCATAGCTTTTTTTGACGGTGCTTTTGCCTATGTCGCCAATTGGTTCACGGGTGATGTGGCCAAAATATCCTTGGCCGATGGCGCCAGCTTGGCTCAAACCAAGATATCGCCGAAATGCATTTCGGCCATTGCCCAATTCGCCGGTTAAAGGAACACGACCATGCTTTGCACTATTATTGCACACGATAAACCCAATCAAGTCGAACTGAGGATGAAAACGCGCCCCACGCATTTGGAATGGATGGATAAAGAAAACCCCAAGGCCCTCTTCATTGGGCCGATCTTGGCCGACGATGGTCAAACTCCCATTGGCTCTTTGTTTATCGTAGATTTTGAAAGCTTGGATGCTGCCAAAGCTTTCGCCAGCCGTGACCCGTACGCCCATGCCGGCTTATTCCAAAGCGTGATGATTCAGCCCACGCGTAAAGTTTTGCCCAAAGACTAAGGCGGAACCCTCGATGGCTATCACGATCGTCCATCTCTACCGTTATCCCATCAAAGGCCTCAGTCCGGAAAACATCATGCACGTCGCGCTTGCGCCTTGCCACGCGCTGCCCGGCGACCGACGTTTTGCATTGCGCCATGCCAACAGCGTCTTTGATCTTGCGTCGCCGGCGTGGCAACGCAAACGTGAATTCGCCATGCTGGCGCACACAGCAGAGCTTGCCAAGCTGCAAACGACGCTTGATTCCGACACCGGAATGATGCGCATCGGTGTGGCGGGCCAAACGGTGTTTGCAGGCAATGTCCTCAGTGCGTCAGAGCGAAGCGTCGCCGAAAGCGCGATCAACGCCGTCATCAAGGATGCGCGCGGGGCTTTGCAGATGGTGGATGCTGCGGACATTGCGCTCACGGACATGCAACAGCCTTATATTTCCATGATCAATCTTGCCTCGCTCAGGGACCTCGCGGATAAAATCGGACAGCCGGTCGATGTGATTCGATTTCGGGGCAACATTATTTTAGACGGCCTCGCGCCATGGGCCGAATTTGATTGGGTTGGCAAAACCATTCGTATCGGATCAGTCGCCATGATGGTACCCAAATGCATCGAGCGCTGTGCTGCCACAGCCGTCAACCCCATCACGGCCCAGCGTGACCTCGATGTGCCAACTTTGCTTCGTCAGCACTATGGGCATATCGATTGTGGTATATTCGCTGAGGTAAGTGTCGGAGGCGAGATTCATGTCGGTGACGCAATCGCGACCTCATGACCCGTATCCTTTGCACACTTGAGGACCTCGACCAGACCGAGGCAAAAGAAATCGTATTTGACGATAAGGGAGAGCGCGTCTCGATTTTTGTCGTGAAGTATGAGGGCGCGATACGCGGTTATGTGAATTCCTGCCCTCACGCGCGGTTGCCGCTGAACTGGCGCGATGACCAATTCTTCGACGTCACCGGGCTGTATCTGCTTTGCGCTAACCATTCAGCCTATTTCGACATTCAAACCGGCCAATGTGTCCGCGGTCCCTGCAAAGGCAAGTCGTTGACGGCGTATCCGGTTGCTGTCGAGGGCCCAAACGTCACCGCATCGTCATAAGCTGTGATCTCGGGAGCGTGACTCTGTGCGCCCGTTGCGTTTATCTTGCGTGTAAGGAGAAACCCATGGCCGACGATATCGTTATCGACATTCCAAAATCGATTGCACAAAACGCGCACGCCGATGAGCGTGTTTACCGCGAGATGTACGAAACCTCGGTCAAAGATCACCTGGGGTTTTGGCGCGAACACGGCAAGCGCTTAGAATGGTTTGTGCCTTATCGCTCGGTCAAGGATGTCTCGTTCAAAGCCGAGGATTTGCATATCCGCTGGTACCATGATGGAACGCTGAATGCTTCGATGAATTGCCTTGATCGGCATTTAGCGGCGCGCGCGACCCAGACGGCCATCATCTGGGAGGGCGATGATCCCAAACACAGCAAGTACGTCACCTATGCCGAATTGCACGAAATGACATGTCGGCTTGCCAACGTGCTGAAAACACTCGGCGTCAATAAAGGTGACCGCGTTTGCATTTACCTGCCCATGATTGTCGAAGCGGCGGTGGCCATGCTGGCGTGTGCGCGCATTGGGGCCATCCATTCCGTTGTCTTTGGTGGCTTTGCGCCTCACGCTTTGGCGGACCGGATCAATGATTGCAAAGCGAATATTGTGATCACGGCTGATGAGGGCGTGCGTGGCGGCAAAAAAATCCAGCTCAAAGCTAATGTCGACGAAGCCTTAAAAAAAACGCCGTCGATTAAGCACGTTGTCGTGGTCAAACACACAGGCGGTGCGGTCAGTATGACGCAGCCGCGCGACGTTTGGTATCATCTCATGACCACAGGTGCGCATAAGTTCTGCGACCCTGTGGAGATGAACGCGGAAGATCCGCTGTTTATTCTCTATACCTCAGGCTCAACCGGCAAACCCAAAGGCGTGCTTCACACGACCGGGGGGTATTTGGTGTATGCGGCGATGACGCATCAGTACGTTTTTGATTACAAAGATGGCGACATCTACTGGTGTACCGCCGATGTGGGCTGGGTCACGGGCCACAGTTATATCGTCTATGGCCCACTGGCGAACGGCGCTACCACGCTGATGTTCGAGGGCGTGCCCAATTATCCTGACAGTTCTCGGTTTTGGCAGGTCATTGACAAACACGGAGTGAATATTTTTTATACGGCACCCACAGCCTTGCGCGCCCTGATGCGCGATGGCGATGAACCGGTCAAGCGCACGTCGCGCGCGACGTTACGAATTCTTGGAAGTGTGGGCGAGCCCATCAACCCCGAGGCTTGGTTATGGTATCACCGTGTTGTTGGTGATAGCCGTTGTCCGATTGTCGACACATGGTGGCAAACCGAAACAGGCGGCATCCTCATCTCGCCCTTACCCGGCGCGACCAAGCTGAAACCCGGGTCGGCCACGCTGCCCTTCTTTGGCATTCGCCCGTGTTTGGTCGACGCAGAAGGCAATGTGCTGGAAGGCGCGGCCAGCGGCAATTTGTGCATTGCCGAATCTTGGCCTGGGCAAATGCGCACGGTCTATGGCAATCATCAACGCTTTATCGATACGTATTTTAAAACCTATCCGGGCAAATACTTTACCGGCGATGGCTGTCGTCGCGATGCTGATGGCTATTATTGGATTACAGGCCGCGTCGACGATGTCATCAACGTCTCGGGGCATCGTTTGGGTACGGCAGAAATTGAGAGCTCGCTCGTTGGTCACAAGGCTGTGGCCGAGGCGGCTGTGGTGGGCTATCCGCACGATCTCAAAGGTCAGGGCATTTACGCTTATGTTACGTTGAAGTTAGGAATTGAAGCTACCGATGCTCTGCGGGCCGAATTATTGACATGGGTGTCCAAAGACATCAGCGCCATTGCCAAACCCGATGTATTACAATGGGCGCCGGGTCTGCCTAAAACCCGCTCGGGAAAAATCATGCGGCGTATTTTGCGCAAAATCGCCGAGAATGATGTGTCGAACCTCGGCGACATCTCGACGTTAGCTGATCCCAGTGTGGTCGATGATTTAGTCAGGAACCGACTCGGCACTTAACCCCGCGCCCGTAGCAACTGCATCACCGCAGCGCGTTGATTTTCCACAAGGCGTGCATTGCCTTCCAGGTTCAGTTCGCTGAACACTTGCCCGGCCTGGTCGAAGGCCGCGACGGCTTGTTTTAAATAATCTTGGCTGTGAACGGCTTTGCCCTTTTTTTTCAGCGCCGCTCCGATGTTGGCCAGTGTCGTCGCCTACACCAAGGGTGATCTGCGACGGCTCATAACTTCCACAATCTTGATGAACACGCCGACGGCTTTATCGAACAAGCCCGACTGATTGGTCAGCTTGCCCATGGTGATCAGCAGCCCACCCAGCGAGTTTTGAATGTCCGCCCCGCGCTCGGGTGATTCGGTGATCGTCCAAATTGACATGGCCTGGCCGAATACTTCTGTGGCTTCGTCCAGGTAACGCTTGTCTTTGTTGATCTCGGCCATAATATGAAGAGCTAAATCCAGCCGTGTTTTCAGCGCGGTGCAAAAGTATAGGGTTGTAATCAAAAGATTAGCCGGATGGATTTAAGAAATTCTTGAGACGGTAAGTCGCCGCACCGTGATATTAGAAATCCGAACAGCGGCCTTTACGTTCCCAATCGCCAAAGCGTGTGGGCTCAGCCCCTTGGGGTCCGCCGGTCTCAGTCACAGGCTGAGGGTCATTAGGCTGTTGCCCTACCGGCAACGGGGTTCTTGGTTTCAACGCCGCGGCATCTGGGCTGAGCCCAAGGGGCGGTGGGGATAATGGGTCCTGCGATTTCATAACCAAGACATACCACATATAGAGTGAGTTCTCTATAACCGGTCGCTTTGAAAATGGACGCTAAGCCATGAACACCATGCGAATCAGCTTGCTCATTGCGGCCATGACCGCGCTATTCATGGGCATTGGTTATTTGATGGGGGCCGAGCAGGGCATGTTGATCGCTTTCATGGCGGCTTTAGCCATGAACGCCTTTGCCTGCTGGAATTCTGACAAAATGGTGTTGCGGATCTATGGCGCGCGCCAAGTCAGCGCATCCGACTCGCCGGAATTCTATAGTTTGGTAGAACACTTAGCTGCCCGCGCGCAGCTCTCCATGCCGAAAGTTTTTATCATCGACAGCGATCTGCCCAACGCCTTGCCACCGGCCGCAACCCCGAGAACGCCGCCGTAGTCGCCACCTCTGGCTTTCTGCGCTTGCTGACGCGCGACGAAATCGCAGGCGTGATGGCCCATGAACTCGCGCATGTGAAAAACCGTGACACACTGGTTATGACTATCACCGCCATCTTGGCTGGTGCGATTGGGATGCTGGCAAACTTAGCGATGTTTTTTGGTCGCTGTAACACCCGCAATAATCCGCTTGGGATTGTGGGTGTTCTGGCTGTGATCATTCTAGCCCCACTTGCGGCGACGCTGGTGCAATTGGCGATTTCGCGTACGCGTGAATATGGCGCAGATGCTGCCGGGGCCGAGATCAGTGGCAACCCCATGTCGTTGGCGTCGGCGTTGGCAAAACTCGATCAAGGGGCCAAGCGCATCGACAACCATGCCGCCGAAGCCAACCCCGCCACGGCGCACATGTTTATTGTCAATCCGCTCCATGCCCATGCGGCTGATGGTTTGTTCTCCACACATCCCTCAACCGCCAACCGTATCGCAAGGTTGCAAGAGTTGGCGGGCAGCGCACAGGGTGTTGCGCCTGTGTCTGCGCGTCGTGGGCCCTGGGGTTAAAACTTAAAGTACATCTCGCGCCCCGCAAGTTTGCATTCTATAATCATACGGGAGAATGTCGCGATGGCCAAAACGACCAAGCACTACGCCGAGGTGCGTTTCGGGCAGATCCATTATCGCCGTGCTGAACCGTCACAACCAAAGAATAACCCACCGTTGATGATGTTTCATATGAGTCCCAATTCTGGGCGGATCTATGAAACCTTCTTGGGCAAAATTGGCGAAAGTAGATTATGCATTGCGCCTGATACGCCGGGTTTTGGTGATTCATCCCCTCCATCGCATCCACCCACGATCAATAACTATGCGGATGCGATGGGCGATCTCATCGACGCCCTCAAATTACGATCTGTGGATGTGATGGGTTATCACACTGGCGCGGAAATTTGTGTCGCGCTGGCTTTGGCACGACCTGAACAGATTTGTAAAGTCATCCTTATCTCAGCGCCGATATTTACTGATGCCGAACTTCACGAATTTCGCGCTCACTACACCCGCGATCAGTTAACTCAAGATGGGTCACATCTGGCGAAAAAATGGAGGGGCCATTTGCATTGGGCGGGGCCAGGCTGGACGATGGCCTATGTGGCCGAGCAATTTAATGATGCGCTACGCAATCCTTCAATTGCGTGGTGGGGCCACAATGCAGCATTTAATTTTGATATGGCGGAAGCGCTTAAGCGTGTTAACCAGCAAGTCTTGGTGTTTAATCCTGACGATGATTTACATACCCAGACGTGTCGGGCGGCTCCCTTGATGAAAAATGGTCGTATTGATCATCTTCAAGGCTGGGGGCATGGTTTTCTCGATGTTCATACCACAGTGGCTTGTGCCAAGGTCTGCGCGTTTCTTGATGATGGGAGATGAAGCCTCCATGAACCAATCTGTCGACAACGTTCGCGTCACCAAACATTATGGTCAAGGCCGCTTTGGGCAGATTCATTATCGGCGCGCTGCGCCCGATGTTCCTTCAAATCACCCCCCTCTCATTTTGTTTCACATGAGCCCTTATTCGGGCGTGATTTATGAAAACCTGATGGCTGATCTTGGCCGTGATCGTGTTGTCATTGCCGTTGATACGCCAGGCTTTGGGAATTCTGATGCGCCACTAGTTCCACCGACGATCCAGCAATATGCAGCTGCTATGGGTGACTTGCTGGACGGCCTTAAACTGCGCGGTGTTGATGTGATGGGCTATCACACGGGCTCAAAAATTGGGTTAGATCTGTGTCTTCAACGTCCTGAACAGGTGCGCAAAATTATTATGATTTCGGCGGCGATTTGGACCGATGAAGAACTCATCGAACATCGCGCTCAGTTCGCCAAGGCAGAAGTCGCTGCCGATGGCTCGCACCTCGTCAAATGGTGGAGAGCGGTCGGGAGATGGAGCATGAAGGGCCGCACACTCGAGCAGATGGCCGATGGGTTTTACGCTCGCACTATGCGCCCCGACATTTCCTGGTGGGGGCATAACGCGGCGTTTGGTTATAAGACAGCCGTCGCGCTGGAAAAAATTGATCACGAAATTCTGATTCTTAACCCCCAAGACGATCTGTGGGACTTTACGCCCCGCGCCAAAGCCACACTCAAGAACGGGCATATTCATGACTTGCCGGGTTGGAGCCATGGGTTTTTGGATGTGAAGACCACGGAGACGGCTAAGCTGGTGCGCGGCTTTCTAGACGCGCCCTAACCGTGGTTGCGATTGAAAACAGCGAGTGGTGTCCATGTCCCATGCTCGTCAATATGCTCGCGAAATTTATTGAAGGGTTGCCCCGATGACCGCCATTCGATTTTTTGCTGCCGCGTTGGCATTGATGTTCTCGTTCTCCGTCGCCGCGCAAGACGCCCCCGCCCCCGCCGTACCGCCTGCCAAAAAAGTGGCGCTCCTGGCTGGGGCCACGGGCAAGAACGGGCATGTGGTCTTGCAAGCCTTACAGGCTCTGCCGGGCCAGCTTTATGATGTGCGGGCCATGACGCGTGATTCAGCCGCTGCTGTTTCGAAGTATGGGAGCACGGCTAACTGGCACGAAGCCGACGTCCTGAAACCCGAAACACTGACCAAAGTAATGGCGGGCGTTGATTACATTATCGACGCCAAAGCGGCCACGGGTGTTTTGGGCGACAATCGTCCCGAAGCCGTTGATCTTGAAGGCACGAAAAACATGATCGCCGCTGCCAAAGCTGCGGGTGTGAAGAAGTATGTGATTATCACGTCGTCTGTCTCAGGTCAGAAAGATCACTTTCTCAATAAAATCGGTCGCAATGTTTTGATCTACAAAGGCCTGGCCGAAGAGGCGTTGATGGCCTCGGGCCTCAATTACACCATTATCGGCCCTGCGGGTATGACGGACGAGCCCGCTGGCCAGAATATCAAAATCATTGCGCGCAAAGATTATGTCGCCGGGCAGAAGATCACACGAGCCGATACTGCAGCTGTGTGCATCGAAGCCCTGACAAATGAAGGCGCAGCCAACAAAGTCTTCACCGTCATCAATAGCGACGGCCCAGCGACGGCTGACTGGAAGCAGTTATTTGCCTCGATGCCGAGTAAGTAAAACTAAAGGCCTGGAATGGAGGCCGCGTCGGGTTTGCAGGCGGCCGCAAATCCCCGACAGTGGGAAACACGGTCAGGCTTATCGACCAGTTTCTATCCCGAGACATCCTTGAAGCCTGCCGCGCGGACCATGTGAATAAGGCACTTCAACGTTGGTGCCCACCAATTGGTTGGGTTATCGCCGTATTGGTTGTCGGGATAGAACCCCATCAGCAGCTGATTGCCCTCGAGGTAACCTTTGCCGACACCGCCACGATAGAGGCTGTGATCGTCCAGGACGGCGCTTTCAACAAAGATCCACCGTTTACAAACAGACGATAAGTAGTCGAGCACCAACGGCGGGTAGCGCAGGTGATACAGCGTACCGAAAAACAACAAGGTGTCGAAGGTGCCCAATTCCTTGGGTGAGACATCGTAAACGCTCATCTCGCGGCGCGAACACTGCACGTCTGTATAGCTTAACGCTTCTTTACAGAGGTCGAAGTTGGTCCAACTGCCGCGTGGAAGGTTTGTCTCTTTGTCGAGGCTGTCGGAAAAATCATCAATCGCCACCACTTCTTTGGCCCCACGCCTCAGGGCCTCGAACGTTCAATAGCCGTCCCAGGCACCGACATCCAGAACGCGCTGACCATCTAAACGCCCTGGCACACCGTAGCTTTTTGGGTTCAGCGGGGCCCAGCCGGGTGTGACAACGCCACCAGGCAGCTCAATGCGGTGATACCAGAACGGAATCGCTTTGATTTTTGCTTGAAGGTCTGCGCTCATGCGGACATGACAACAAAAGAAGATCCAGCCGCATCTCTACACATGAATCCCGAAATACGCCAGCATCGCGGGGCTCAAAATCGCCCTCAGAATACTGGGGCCGACGCGCGGCTTGCGGCGCTGTCGTTGCTCTCGGGCGTTCTGCGCCAAGACCGCGCAATCGACGACGCATTTGATGGCGCCGCTGCAGGCCTTGAGCCGCGCGATCGGGCCTTTACACGACTTTTGGTCGCCACCACACTGCGCCGCCTCGGGCAAATTGATGCCGCTTTGGCAGGGTTTCTCGAGCGTATACCACCGCCCAGCATTCAAGACGTTCTCCGGCTCAGTGCGGCGCAGATCTTGTTTGTCGGCACGCCCATTCATGCGGCGGTAGCCACCGGCGTAGACCTCGCCAAACGCGGCACACACATGAAATTCGCGGGCCTCGTCAATGCTGTGCTCCGCCGCTTAACCGAACGCGGAGCAGAACTGATCGCCGCACAAGATGCTGCAAAACTCAATACGCCGCCTTGGCTGTGGGAGCGTTGGCTCGGCGCATACGGGGCAGAACGCGCACGCGCCCTGGCAGAAGCGCATCTTGTCGAAGCCCCCGTGGATCTCAGCCTGAAGGATCGTGCGTCAGCAGACATATGGGCCTCTCAGCTTTCAGCGCAGGTGCTGCCGACGGGCAGCTTGCGATTGGGTGATCATGGCCGCATCGATCAATTGCCTGGCTTCGCTGAAGGCGCGTGGTGGGTGCAAGATGCGGCGGCGGCCTTGCCGGTTCGCGCACTTCTGGCCGCACTGGGCGATCCCATCGGAAAATCGGTCATTGATTTGTGTGCCGCACCCGGAGGCAAAACCTTGCAACTGGTAGCAGCAGGCTGTGATGTCACGGCGCTCGACACCTCGGCCAAGCGGCTTGCCTTTGTTGACGAGAACCTCAAACGTATGTGCTTGGCCGCAAACGTCATCAAAGCCGACGCGTTGGATTGGCGCCCCACAAAACTGGCCGATGCTGTTTTGCTCGATGCGCCGTGCTCGTCGACCGGCACGATTCGCCGCCATCCTGATTTGCCGCATTTGAAGAATGCCGTTGATATTCCGCGCTTGGCTCAGCGTCAGCGCGAGTTGATCAAAGCCGCAACGGCGATGCTCAAGCCGGGTGGACTATTGGTTTATAGCGTATGTTCACTAGAGCAAGACGAGGGTGAGGGCGCGGTCACGGCGGCCCTGATGGCCGATCCAAGCTTGCGCCGTGAAAGAATATCAAAGTCCATCGAGCTCTTGAGTTTTCTCACGCCAGCTGGCGACTTACGTAGCATGCCATCGCAATGGGCTGATCGTGGCGGGCTCGACGGTTTCTATGCAGCCGTGTTGCGCAAAGTATCGTAATTAAATTGGGGGATTGATCTGGGCGTAAATCAATAATTCTTTGCCCTCACGCACCCACACGCCATCTTGTCGTGATCCGAGTTTCTTAGCCACGACGATGGAGCGCGTGTTTGCTGCATTGATGACGTGAATTACGCGGGCCATAGTTATTGTATCAATTTGTCCGCGAAAGCGTGTCCTGGGCTCTTTCGCGCGTGGGGTCTGCTGCCACATTTGGCTATGGCGATCTGAGTCTGAGTTCGTTACCGTTTGCTTTGGGCAGAACAAGGAGGAGCAAAATGATGCTTCGAAATTTAATCATGATCGATATCCTCACCGTCAAGGCGCCCAACGGGGCAAGCATTGAATTTTTCGCGCAGAAATAAAAAAATGATGAAACATGCTCTCTTTGTGCTGATGGTTGCGCTGCTTGCAACACCAACCAGCGCCGCAGATGCCGACTTAACGTTGGTTGCGAATTCACCCCCCGGCGGACCGGGCGACAAACTTTGGCGCATGTTCGAGGACAATATTACGGCCAAAGCGGCTGGACGTATTCATGTCAAAAAACTGGTCCACGGCGAACTAGGCGGCGACGATGTCGGTTTTCAGGCTATTCGCAAGGGTCGCGGCCAAATGGGAATCGCCGGCGAAAATGGCTTTGCCCAAGTGATCCCCGAAGCGTCGGTGTTGAATCTGCCGTTTTTATTTTCGTCCGCCGAAGAATGCGATTTTATTTTCGATAATATCTGGACGCCCGAGGCCAAACGCATTGCCGATAGCCGCGATATCGTTCTGCTGCAATGGGTCGAGATCGGCTGGATGCACCTCTATGGAAAAAAAGCGCTGACCGAACCGCCCAATGCGCAAGGCTACCGGATGCGCGCTTTGCCGTACGAGGCCAGCCAGGCGTTCTTGAAGGTGGTGGGGGCCGATACCATTGTCATGCCCACGCCAGATGTTATTCCGGCTTTGCAAACTGGGCTGATCAGCGGGGGTGAATCTTCGCTGCTGATGTATGTCCGTACCGGCCTTGTCGACTATGCCCCGCATCTCACGCTGACGCAGCATTCCTATGCCACCTCAGGGTTCTTCGCCAATAAACGCTGGCTCGCGCGCTTGTCGCCGGAAGACCGGGCGATTGTGATGTCTGCTTTTCCTGATCAAGCTTACATTCGCAGCGATACGCGAGCATCGTTAGTCCAAGAGCTCGCCGACTCAAAAACCAAGGGCGTGATCACCCATGACTTAACGCCAGCGCAACGCCAACGCTGGGAAGCGGCTGCCCAGCCTATTCATCGTGCCGTCTTAGAGCGCTTGGGGCCCGCGGCGCAGAGGATTTATGCGCTGGTACAAGCGGGGAAGAAAGAGTTCGCGGCGCGAAAATAATATCAGGGCTTGGGGGGAATACCGGTGACGTCATCATCAAATGCACAGAGTGGTTTAAGCGACGCGACATCGGATCGTTCTTTCTTCGGCCATCCGCGCGGGCTGTCGACTTTATTTCTCACCGAAATGTGGGAGCGCTTCAGTTATTACGGGATGCGTGCGCTGCTCATCTTGTTCATGACGACAAGCCTCCAGCTTGGCGGCCTGGGCTTGGATATTGCAACCGCCGGCGCCCTTTACGGCACCTACACCGCCATGGCGTATTTGATGAACGTGCCTGGCGGTTGGCTTGCAGATAAGGTCCTGGGTCAACGCAAGGCCGTGCTTTATGGCGGCATTCTGATCGCCTGCGGGCACTTTTCGCTCGCTATTCCGGTCAATGAATTGTTTGCGTTTGGACTGGTACTGATTGTGTTGGGTACTGGGCTGCTGAAACCCAACATTAGCGTCATCGTCGGCCAGCTGTATTCACAAACCGACACGCGACGTGATGCGGCTTATTCCATTTTCTACATGGGCATTAACTTAGGCTCGTTCGTCGGCCAGTTGGTCACGGGCTATCTCGCGCAAGATGCTGGCTTTCGCGACATTATCGTGGGCTGGGGCATGGACCCCAACATGACGTGGCATTGGGCCTTTGGTGCTGCGGGTATCGGCATGACGTTAGGTGTCATCCAATATGTTCTCGGAGGCCACACCCTCGGTACAGCGGGTGTGGTTCCCGGTGCAGCCACGACGCCCGAGTCGATGGCTCAATTTAAACGCCAAGCGATTTTGTATGGCGGCGTTGCTGTGGGTGTGGTCGCGCTGGTCGCTCTGGCAAGTGCGGTGGGGCTACTCACCATCACGCCGAACTTGATTAGTGACACAGCAGGGTCCGTCCTGCTCGTCATAACAGTTGTTTTTTTCGCCCGACTCTTTCTCGACAAAAGCTGGACGCCAGAAGAACGCAGCCGCTTGTGGGTCATCTTTGCCTTCTTTATTTGCGCGGCCGTGTTCTGGTCGGTGTTTGATCAGGCTGGCTCGACCTTGTCGTTGTTTGCTGATCGGAACTCTGACAATCAGGTTCTCGGCTATACTTTTCCCAGCGCCTGGTATCAGTCGCTCAATCCGCTGTTCATTGTGATCTTTGCTCCTGTGTTCGCCGCTTTGTGGGTGAAGCTGGGCGACAAGCAGCCGTCAAGCCCGGTGAAGTTCGCTATTGGTCTCATCGGTGCTGGTGTCGGATTTTGGGTGATGGCGATTGCCGCCATCGAAGCCGACGCTGGCCAGCTGGTCGGCCCCCTGTGGCTCACCTTTGTGTATCTCATCCACACCTGGGCCGAGTTGTGCCTTAGTCCGGTCGGTCTGAGTTCCATGACCAAACTGGCCCCCACCCGCATCGTCGGCTCCATGATGGGCGTGTGGTTCCTGGGGGCTTCGGTCGGTAATTTCTTCGCGGGCCAAATGGCGACGCTCTACGAATCGATGCCGCTGGCGCAATTGTTCGGCGTGGTCAGCATTCTGCCGGTGGTGGCTGGCATCGTCATGCTGCTGCTCGCCAAACGGATGACTGCCATGATGGGCGGGGTGCGCTAAAGAAAACCCAATCTTATGCGGCCAAGGGGATTGGCTCGAGTGATGGATCTGGATGTACGAGAAGGAAGTACTTCAGCGCCATTTTCAATTTTGCAGCATAATTAACGTCGCGGTGGGACGCCGCCGCCTCGATGTCGTCGCGAATCATCTCAGAGATTCGCACCCCACCGCCGGGTGCCTGTAAAAGATAGTTTTCAAGTTCCGCTGCGGCCAGGGCCGGAATGTGCTCGTGCTCGGCAATAGCGGCCACTTCATCATCGTATAATTCACAAAACCCAATACATTCTTCGAATGTGATCATGGGCGATCTCCTTCTGGGGCCTGAACTTTGTAAATCCTCGCGTAGCGGCGAGGTCGAGGCACTGACGCCTGTCAATAATCTCGACAAAGCTGAAAATCAGCAGGACCGTGACCGCGAGGCGGTGAGGTGAAAACTCACTTCAATCAGATGGCATCAGGGGCTAGGCTGATGGCAAATTGATGGGGGGATTTCATGCGGTTTGATGTTTTAGGGTTCGCGCTGCTCGCATTCATGGGGGCCGCGTCGGCGCAGGAGCAAAAGCCCGACCCCGCGATTTTCCGCGATTGTGCCGATTGCCCGGAAATGAAAATTGTTCCGGCGGGCCCGTTCGTGATGGGGGCGCCTGAATCGCTGGTCAACGAAGTGAAATGGTCCACCGACATCGAACGCCAGCGCCTGACCTGGGAAACGCCACAAATAAACGTCACCATCGCGCAGTCGTTTGCAATCGGTGTGTTTGAAGTCACGCGCGATCAGTTTGAAGCGTTCATGAAAGCCTCGAAGCACGAGATCAAGCCCGGCTGTGTGCTGTGGAAGGGCGATTGGATTCGCTCAAGCGATCAAACCTGGACCAAGAACGACCTCGATCAACGTGGCGATCATCCAGTGGTTTGCATCGATTGGGTGGACGCCCAAGCTTATGCCGATTGGCTGACGCTCAAAACCGGGCGCACCTATTACCTGCCATCCAACGCGCAGTGGGAATACGCTTATCGCGCGGGCACAAATACGCCCTATTTTTGGGGCACGGACCCTGAGGGCATTTGCGCCTATGGCAATGTTGCCGATGCTAGCTTAAGCGCCAAGCACACAGGTCGTCCCAGCTTCACCTGCGACGACAAATTTCTCTACACCGCGCCGGTGGGCATGAAAAAGCCTAACCCCTGGGGTCTTTACGATATGATAGGCAACGCCTGGGAATGGATTGCCGATTGCTGGGTGACGGATAACAAAGGCCAACGCAGTGACGGGGCGGCGATTCAAATAGGCGACTGCACCCATGCTCCCTTGCGCGGCGGCGCCTACGGAACTGGTCCGAAATTCATGCGCTCATCCTCGCGCGGTGGGCCAGATCCACGCATCGATGCTCGCCAAGGCTGGATCGGCTTTCGCTTGGCTGCTTTGGCCGAGAAGAAGAAATAGGGCATTTCCCCGACAAGTGGGGACCGGTTGGCGTGGAAAATGCGACCAAACAAAAAAGACTGATGGGTCTGTTCGCCCTCATCGCCGTCTTAATTCTTCGCCGGCGTTGCCCATGTGCAAACAGCAGGTGCGCTGCTGCGTGATTGTGCCGAGTGCCCCGAGATGGTGGTTGTTCCGCCCAGAAGTTTCATGATGGGCTCGTCCGACAACGAAGCGAGGTGCGAAACCAAAGAGGGTCCGCAGCATCAGGTCACAATCACAAAAGCGTTTGCGCTGAGAAAATTCGAGGTGACGGTGGGTAAGTTCGCGGCCTTTGTGGCAGCAACGAATTACACCGCGTCCAACGCTTGCCCGCATTGGAATGCGACCAAAACAAAAACAGAGCCAGCCCAAGGCACAAATTGGCGCAATGATATTTTTGCGAAAAGCCCGCGACATCCGGTGTTGTGTGTCAGTCGTGAAGACACCAATGCTTATGTGGCGTGGTTGGCAAAGAAAACAGATCAGAGTTATCGTCTGCCCAGCGAAGCAGAATGGGAATATGCCGCGCGTGCTGCACAGGGCGCAGACAAACTATGTGCGCGCGGGAATGTGGCTGACCGCGTATTGAAAGCCGATGCGCTCGCTTGGCCGTCACCTGTGCCCGGCTGCGATGATAGGTTTGGCTTTGCCACCGCCCCGGTGGGCTCGTTTGCGGCCAATGGGTTTGGTTTGCACGACATGCAGGGCAATGAGTGGGAGTTCACGCAAGATTGCTATCACGAGCCTACACTGGGGCGCCAACGGATGGATCAGCCTGGGTCACGCCCGACTGTAAACGGCGCACCGTACGCGGCGGCGGCTGGCTCAATGGGCCCGGTGATGCGGATGGCGACGGCGAACATCGCCCGGCCAATCGTGGGCGCAACAGCCCCGGCCTACACTTCGACAGCATGGGGTTCCGTGTGGCACGTTCGATAGATTAACTGTGTTGATGAACGATGATGAATCTGAGCGGGCTAAGCCCAACGAGCGAAGCGAGCGGGCCAAACCAAAAGATCGATCAGCCAGCGACAAACTTAAGAATCAGATTTGCGGTGCCGAAAACTCAAACGATGGTGGAGCTGAGCGGGATCGAACCGCTGACCTCGGCATTGCGAACGCCGCGCTCTCCCAACTGAGCTACAGCCCCTGATCCATCGTCGTCTTCGCTGCCCCAAGAAATCCAGGAAAAGTGCCGAGCTGGCCGAAGCGCGCGGATAATTTATCGAAACATCCCCGAAGTCAAGCTGCGCAAGGCCCCCAGAAATGAGCTGGGTCCGACGGAGGTTTTCAGCACGTAAAGCGCAGACTGTGTGTCGGAGGGCAGGTAAACCGCCCCGTCAGGACCTTCGGCAATGCCGCTAAAAATCCAGGTCTTGGGCAGGGGCTCGGCAACACTCAGCCCCACATCAAACTTGGTGGCAATGTCATCGACTTTGCCGCTGGCGATGGTGATGGCGCGTACAGCTTTCGCCCCAACCTCAACCACAGCCAGGCGGCCATCGGCCAACAGGGCAATGCCCTCGGGCTGTTTTAGGCCTTTGACGACGTCACGGCGCTCTCGAGTCGTAAGATGAATGGCGATGACAGAGCCTGCCTCGGTATCCGTGACGTAAAGCGAATCGTCGGCTAGCGCGAGGCCTGCGGGAAACTGAAATCCGTCGGCAAAGGTCTCGCGGGCACCATCTGATAAAACGCGCGTTAGTTTTTTTACACCCGCCTCGGCGACGATCATTGAGCCATCGGTCAGCACCACCACGTCATGTGGAGCTGAAAAATTCTTCTCCTCGCGTACGACCGCGCCATTGCTTGGGTCGATGATTTGAACGCGACCCGTAAACCAACCTGCCGTCACTAAAATATCGCGGCCCTTAAGCTTGCCGGCATGAACGCTCGACGGATAAATCCCCATTCCATCCACATTGATCAAGTTTTTCACGACACCTGTCGCGGCATTCACTTCGCGCAGTGAAAACATATCAGCGACAAAAACGCGTGTTGCGTCACCAGTGCCCAGGACGGCCACACCACCAGGCGCGGTCAGTCGGCCTGCCGCCACTGTGCGCAGCGCTTTTGTGTTCAGATCAATTTCAAAGATGCCATTTTTGCCAATGCTCGAGACGTACAGCTTGTTGGCATAAGGGAAATTTTTAGGTCCCATGGCCATGTTGTCGAGGCCAGGCTCGATGGTGGCGATGATGTTTTTATCGCTTGTGTCCTTATTCAGTTGCGTAACTGTGCCTGCGTTAAAATCAAGAACATACAAAAGACCCTGATCATCCATTTCAACCGCTGTCGGCCATGCAAAGCCCTCGGCGATGAGTTTGGTTTCGAAGGTGTCGAGGTTGATTCGTATGACGGCCCCTAAATCCGGCTGAGGCCCATATAAAAATCCATTGGCGGCAATAACAAACCCATTCAAATTGCCCTCCCACACTTTTTTTGGTGGCGCTTGTCCCGCAAGATCAAACAGCCACAGCGCGTTATTGCCGCGCCCGGTTTGGGTGACATAAAGCTTTCCATCAGGTGAAAATCCAACCGTGTTTACATTGGGTAAGCTGTCAGCCAAAACGCGAGGCTGTCCGCCCTCTGACTGTGCATAAAGACGACCCACGCCCACGCTGGTCCATACCATTGTGCCCGCGAATTTTGACGCAGCAGGCGCGAAGGCCACATCATCGGCCATGCCCAAGGGTGCGCCAACGGCAACGCGATGCGCGCCCGTCGCCACATCAACGCGATGGACGGTCGAACCCATAATATCGCCCGCATATAAATATCCATCAGGCCCGAAGGCTAAGCCATGAACCCCATGAAATGGCCCAGCAGGCACAAGCACGCGGGCTTTGTATCCAGCCTCAGCGGTCGACGTAATCCCAAGGGTGATGATGGTTGCGATGAGAATTCTAAAGCGCATGTGATTACGGTGCCTGTGGGGTGAATTTTAAAACTGAATTATTAGCGTCGCATGACAGGTAGATCGCACCAGTTTCATCGGCGACCACACCTGTCGGCAAGTATACGGGCGCCGGTGCGTGCGTGAACACCGCGTCGATGGGTAAATTCTCAGCCACCACCACGCGGAAGCCCGTTGTCGGGTCGATCACCACCAATTGCTTCGCGCCCACGTCAGCCACGGCGACCTTGCCATCAGGCAACAGTGCCAACCCCTCGGGTTAGGCCAGATCACGCACAAGAACCTATTTGACTCTGTTTGATAAATTAATTCGGCTGAGTGTTCCGCTTATGGCTTCACTGACAACAAGATGCCCTGACTTATCTAAAGCCAAGCCGACAGGCCTCTGAAGCCCTGAAACGACAATGTGCCTGTCGGGTGTTGCGCCTGGCTTCAGTTTCAGAATTTCTCCGCTGCCGTAGTCGGCGACAAAAATATCACTACGCTCGTTGGCTACCACGCTCACGGGCTGGCCCAAGCCGTCAGCAATGACGCACACAGTTCCGGTTGCCAAATCGACACGACCCACCGCGCCCTTGTCGGCTAAGGGCACATAGAGCCCGGCCTGATCCCCGCGCTGTCCGTCGTCGTCGAAGGCGTTGATGCAGCCTATGTTGCTGGCAATCGTGCGCGGCGGTTTTTTACCCGTCAGATCGATCTCAATCAGGGTGTCAGGTTTACCGATTTGACCCGTGAACAAACGCCCTTCGGCGGTGAAGTTCACGGGGTTGATCATCGGCAAGTTTGCCGCCCACGTTTCAATTGTCCCGTTGGGGCGGCGTGCGCGCCAATGTGCCCGATAAAATGGCGGTCCAAGCCAACGTTCCATCCGCACTGATGGCCACGTCATCGGATTCGCCTGCCATCCCGCCCACCACTTCCTCGAGCGCGCCGGTTTTCACATTGATGGGGTAATGCCTGGGCTAATCACGCTTCCGGCGTAAAGCATGCCGTCCGGCCCGAAGTTTAAACCGGTGATGCCATGGGGTGAAATTCCAGTCACGGCGCCCGCAATACCGCTCACCACGACGCTTTTGTTGTAAGGACCCGCTCCTGCCGACGAGAGGCCAAGCCCCATCACCCTGGCGATAAGCCCGATCGTCTTGAGTTTCATTGACGCTCCCTTGCGCGCGCTGGGCGCGCTCATTAGGTTACGCCAACAGTCTATATGGCCATGCGACAGGCCTTGGTAAAAAATTTGCAGGAAAATCGATATGATGCTCCTCGTCCCTATCGTGAACGTGATCGACATCCTGCTGGGTATGTACTGGTGGGTGATCATTATCTCGGTGGTGATGAGCTGGCTGGTGCAATTCAATGTCATCAATACCCAAAACCGCGTCGTGTACATGATCGGCAGTGCGGTCAATCAAATGACCGAACCTTTGTTGCGTATTATTCGTCGCTATGTGCCCATTTTCGGCGGCATCGACTTCTCGCCAATCCTATTGCTGTTATCTCTGTATCTGGTGCGCGAGTATTTAGCCGTGTTCCGGGCCTGGCTGATGGCGGGTTAGCTCGCCCCCCGCTCGTGGCCCGTGCACAGCAATGGAACCCAACATGAGTTCAGCAATCATCATTGATGGCAAAGAAGCATCAAGCCGTCTGAAAACGGCCATTGCCATTTCCGTCGCCGCCCTGAAGGCGAAACACAATATTGTGCCGGGCTTGGCGACG
Source organism: Rhodospirillaceae bacterium (assembly GCA_002737725.1). Lineage (GTDB taxonomy): Bacteria > Pseudomonadota > Alphaproteobacteria > Rhodospirillales > Rhodospirillaceae. Next base: position 70,420 of record NSIP01000001.1, on the reverse strand, counting down.
GTGCTGGTGGGTGAAGACCCCGCCAGCCAAGTGTATGTGCGCAGCAAACAGAAAACCGCTACGGCTGCGGGCATGAATTCCTTTCAGCACGACTTACCCGTCACGACGTCACAAAACGATTTGCTGGTGTTGGTACGCAAGCTCAACGCCAACCCTGCCGTGCATGGCATTTTGGTTCAGCTGCCGTTGCCCAAGCACATCGATCAATTTGCCATTATCACCGCAATTGCTCCGGCTAAGGACGTTGATGGTCTTCACCCAGAAAGCGCGGGGCGGTTGCTGGCGGGCGGAGATTCGTTGGTATCGTGCACGCCCATGGGCTGCATCATGTTGATCAACGATGTGATGCCCGCCATCGCAGGCAAACATGCGGTGGTGTTGGGCCGGTCCATTTTGGTGGGCAAGCCTGTGTCGCTGTTGTTGCTGAATGAAAACTGCACCGTGACCATGGCCCATTCCAAAACTCAAGATTTGCCCGCTCTGTGTCGCAGCGCCGACATTTTGGTGGCCGCGGTTGGTAAGGCTGAAATGGTCAAGGGCGACTGGATCAAGCCGGGTGCCACCGTGATTGATGTGGGCATCAACCGCATTCCCACGCCCGACGGCAAAGGCAGGCTGGTGGGCGATGTGGATTACCTTGCAGCGTCAAAGGTGGCGGGCGCCATCACGCCGGTTCCCGGCGGCGTTGGGCCTATGACGATTGCCTGCTTGATGGTGAACACGCTGAAGGCTGCGTGTCAGCAGCACGGCATTAAGGATGTTACCATCCCGCTGCGCCTGCTGCCGAAAGCTTAACTAAACTTCGAAAAATCAGCGGGGCGTTTGGCGAAGAAAGCCGAGACGGCCTCTTGCAGTTCAGCAGACTTCAGTTGTGCGCCAAAGACTTTTGCCTCCGCGGCGATGACAGCTTTGATCTGGGCTAGATCACCACGGAGCAAAGATTTGGTGTGACGCAACGCTGAGGGCGGCTTGGCGGCCAGCATCATTGCTTTGGTTTTGATGGCTGATTCAAGTTGATCGGCGGCCACGACCGCTCCGATCAAGCCCCACGTCAGGGCACTCTCGGCATCAAAAGCCTCGCCGCTCATCAATAATTCCTGCGCTTTGCGTGCCCCAATAAAGCGCGGCAAGAGCAAGCTTGAAGCGTATTCTGGGACCAGCGCGAAATTGACGAACGGCAACGCAAACTTTGCGCTAGGGACGGCGATCACCCAATCGCAATGCAATAATAATGTCGTGCCAATGCCCACCGCCACGCCATTCACGCCTGCGACGATGGGCTTGGTAAAGCTCGCCATGGCATCCATGAATTGAAACACAGGCGCCGATGGGTCCGTCGGTGGGTTCTCGGCAAAATCTTTCAGATCGTTGCCTGCGGTAAACGAATCGCCCGAGCCGGTCAGGATGGCTACCTTCGCCGATGAATCGATGTCTGCCGAACGCAATGCTGCTGCCATGGCCGAATACATTGCGGCCGTAATGGCGTTTTTTTTGTCGGCGCGATTAAGCCGGATGGTCAGCACGGCGCCGTCGCGTTCAGTCTGGATATAATCGGTCATGGCCCGCCCAAAACATGAAATGATGAGGTCAGCCAATGCTAGCCGATTTCAGTCATGGCCTGCAGCAAATCGTTCATGTGATCGATCACCTTTACAGCCCCTGCCGCGCGTAATTTCTCGGCCTGGCGCGGGGTACAATGTCGGCCCCCCACGTATCCGATCACGGTCATGTTGGCACCAACCGCAGCTTTGACGCCGTTCACGCTGTCTTCGACCGCAATGCACGCTGATGCACAAACCTCCAACTTGTCAGCGGTATGCAAGAACAAATCTGGCGCGGGTTTTCCATGTTTCACGGCCTCAGCCGAGTACACATGCGGCCCAAAGATGTCGAACAAACCGACGTGCTTGAGTTTTTTGACCAGGCGATCATGACTTGATGACGACGCCACAGCCTTTGGTCCTGCAACTGCGACGATGGCGTCATAGACGCCGTCGTGGGCCAGCAACGACGTCTCAAGCTCCGCAGCGGTCAGCGCCAGCATGCGGTCCAAAAAGCCATCGGGCAAAGGGCGCTGGAACTGACTAACGTGATCATCATTCAGGCCTGCGAGATAAGCCTCCAGCGTCAAGCCTAAGAACCGATCGGCATAATCATGCGGATCGAAAACCAATCCAATCTCGGTCAGACAACCGAATTCGATCTTTCGATAAATCTCTTCGCTGTTTACCAGCACGCCATCACAATCAAAAATGATAGCGCGCGTCATAGGCCGTTACTTGCCTTGTGCCATTTTGCCCAGGCGCAGGCGCAGCGCATTGAGTTTGATGAACCCTTCGGCATCGTGTTGGTCGTAGACCGAGTCTTCTTCGAAGGTCACGTAGTCCAAGCGGTACAGCGAATTGGGCGACTTACGACCCACTACTGCCGCCACGCCCTTGAACAGCTTAATGCGGACCACGCCGTTGACGCGTGCTTGGGTTTGGTCGATAGCCGCTTGCAACATTTCACGCTCGGGCGCGAACCAATAGCCAGTGTACACCATCTTGGCGTAACGCGGCATCAGCTCGTCTTTCAGGTGCATGGCTTCGCGGTCGAGCGTGATCGACTCGATGCCCCGGTGTGCCGCATGCAAAATTGTGCCGCCTGGTGTTTCGTAAACGCCACGGCTCTTCATGCCGACGTAACGGTTTTCCACCAAATCCAAACGGCCCACGCCATGCTTGCCGCCCAACTCATTGAGCTTCGCCAGCAACTTCGCCGGTGACAACTTCACACCATTCACAGCCATCGCGTCGCCTTGGGCGAATTCGATTTCAACATACTCGGGCGTGTCGGGGGCTTTTTGCGGCGACACGGTCAAGCGGAACATCTCTTCGCTGGCCTCGACCCAGGGGTCTTCCAGCGCTTTGCCTTCGTAGGAAATGTGCAAAAGGTTCGCATCCATTGAATAGGGCGCTTCGCCGCGCTTATCGCGCGGGATCGGAATTTGATGTTTCTCGGCGTACTCGATCATTTGTGTGCGCGAGGTCATGTCCCACTCGCGCCACGGCGCGATGATTTTCACTTCCGGTTTCAAGGCATAGGCGGTCAGCTCAAAGCGCACCTGATCGTTGCCTTTGCCCGTGGCGCCATGGGAAATGGCGTCTGCTCCGGTTTCGTTGGCGATCTCGACCAAACGTTTTGCAATCAGCGGGCGCGCGATTGATGTGCCCAGCAAATAAACGCCCTCATACAACGCGTTGGCCCGAAACATCGGAAACACGAAATCGCGAATGAATTCTTCTTTCAAATCTTCGATGTAGATTTGTTTAATCCCCATCAGCTCGGCTTTTTTACGCGCCGGCTCCAACTCTTCGCCTTGGCCCAAGTCGGCGGTGAAGGTCACGACTTCGCAGCCTTTTTCCACCTGCAGCCAACGCAGAATGATCGATGTATCCAGGCCACCGGAATAGGCCAGCACGACTTTCTTGGGGGCTTTTTTGGCGGCAGTGGCCATGGTCATGAACTCGCGTCAAACGTGGAGGGAGGGGTTGAAAATCGGGCGCAGTATACGGAGCAAGGTGCGCGGTGCAAGGGCATGTCGATGAAGAATTTACGCCTTTAAAGCGGCTTCTTTTTCATCCCACGCCGCTTGCGCGAGTTTGCGTTCTTCGGTTTCGCGTTCGCGCATTTCTTTGGCCGACAAACGCTCGCTATCGGTGCGCAGTTGCCCACAGGCGGCTAAAATATCGCGCCCGCGCGGGGTGCGGATGGTGGCGGTATAGCCCGCCTTATATAGCGTTTCTGAAAAATCACTGACGGTCTCGGCGTCGGAACATTCGTATAAAGATCCCGGCCAGGGATTGAAGGGGATCAGATTGAACTTGGCTGGAATACCGGCCACCAGTTTTGTCAACGCGCGCGCGTGGCTCATTGAGTCGTTGATGCCTTTGAGCATCACATATTCAAACGTAATGCGTCGCGAATTCTGAAGGCCTGGGTAATCGCGGCATGCGGCAATCAATTCTTTCAGCGGATATTTTTTGTTGATCGGCATAATGGCTGTGCGCGTATCGTCGTCGGGCGCATGTAGCGAGATGGCCAAGTTGACGCCCAACTCCGCGCCGCAGCGGCGAATTTCGGGCACCACGCCTGATGTGGACAACGTGATGCGGCGTTTTCCCAATGCGATGCCGTCATCGGCCATGACGATCTTCAAGGCTTTGGCGACGTTATCAAAATTGTACAGCGGCTCGCCCATGCCCATCATCACAATGTTCGAGAGCATGCGCCGCTCATCGGTAGGCGTGGGCCATTCGCCGTAGCTGTCACGCGCAATCATGAACTGGCCCAAAATTTCCGCCGCCGTCAGATTGCGCACCAAGCGCTGAGTGCCGGTGTTGCAAAACCGGCATGTCAGCGTGCAGCCCACTTGGCTTGAAATACACACTGCGCCGCGATCGTCCTCGGGGATGAACACCGTCTCGGCCTTTTGGCCGTCACCAAACGCCATCAGCCATTTGCGGGTGCGGTCGGTGGACGTTTGCTCGCGCGCGACCGTCGGGCGACCCACAATGTAGCGTTCATCAAGCTTGGCGCGCAGCTCTTTGCCCAGGTCAGTCATCTCGGAAAAAGTTTTGGCCCCCCGGTGATACAGCCAATGCCAGACCTGTTTGGTGCGAAAGGCCTTCTCGCCCAAGCTGGCCAGCTCCGCGGCCAATTCGCCACGGCTTAACCCTACCAGCGCGGTGCGGGTGTCGGTGGGGGCGTGGGGGGCGTCTTTGGGTCTCATAATGGGGTCCTATACGCTCAAACCCCCCTTTGTGACAAACGCGAAGGCCATAAAGCCTGATGCCATATTGACCAGGGGTTGGGTTCAAAAGCGGCCTAAGTCCTTGGCTGGCATCGCTTCTTGTCTCTATTCAGGGCCGAACGATAAAACTAACAGTCCACACCGGCGGGTCTGCTCAGTGCCTGCGCCGGGTCGGGTGATGTCGATGCCGTTCGCGCCATGCCGAACAAAGGGGCCGCCTTCCTCAGCCTGCGGTGCGCGACATCACCGAAGCGCGCACACGTTTGATGGCGGTGCTGACCGACGACAATCGCAAGGCCTTACCAGCCCAAGCCTCGCTAGCGCAGACGGCCGTTGATTGCTGGATGGAACAACAAGAAGAAAATTTCCAACCCAAAGACATTGAAGCCTGCAAAAGCACATTCAACAGCTCTGCCCTCACGCCTGAAGCCCGCAAGACCGTCACCGATATTGGCGCGGCTTATAAAAAATATAATCCATCCACCGTCATGGTAGTAGGTCATACCGATACGTCTGGCGTTGGCGATAGCAATATAGTCTTGTCGCAAAAACGCGCCGAGACCGTGGCCAACGCGCTGACCAAAGAAGGCGTGTCTCAAAACAAGATGCGCATTGAGGCTTATGGCGAAGAACGCCCAACGGTGAAATCTGGCGATGGCGTCAAAGAACAAAAAAATCGCCGCGTCGATGTGGTATTCGAGAAATAAACTTTTCTTTTTTTGTCATCCTCCGGCTTGACCGGGGTATCCAGGGTTTAATCCCCAATCGTGACTATTGCCCTGGACCCTCGCGTCGGGCCGAGGGTGACGTGTTGAGTTTATTTCGACAAATCTTTAATCGTCGGCGCGTCGCCACACAGCGCGCAGGCGTGGTCGCGGTTGACCTTCACCACGCGGGTTGAAGTGCTCAGGGCGTCGTAAATCATTAAGCGTCCGGCCATACTTTCGCCAATACCCAAAATTTCTTTTAACACTTCGGTGGCTTGCAGCGTGCCCATCACACCTGCCACAGCTCCCAAAATCCCGGCTTCGGCACAGGTGGGAATTTGCCCCGCAGCGGGCTCTTCGGGGTACAGGCAGCGGTAACAGGGTCCGCGCACGTGCGATTTGTAGGTCGCAAGCTGGCCATCGAAACGCAGCACCGCAGCGCTGACCAGAGTTTTTTTGGCGAAGAAGCAGGCATCATTCACCAAAAACCGCGTAGCGAAGTTGTCCGAGCCATCGGCCACGATGTCGTAACTGGCTAAGAGCGACTCGATGTTGTGAACGCTCAATCTCTCTTTGTGCGCGATCAGCTTCACATCGGGGTTGATAGCCGCGACCCCCGCTTGGGCGCTGTAAACTTTCGGCAATCCAATGCGTGCTGTCGTATGCAGGATTTGGCGCTGCAAATTGGAGAGATCCACGCTGTCGTGATCAATCACCCCAATGGTGCCCACGCCGGCTGCAGCGAGATACAAAATTAACGGCGAGCCAAGGCCACCCGCACCCACCACCAGCACGCGCGCTTTCAGTAATTTTTCTTGGCCCACGCCACCAACTTCCGGCAGCAGGATGTGGCGGGCGTAGCGTTGAATCTGGTTTTCGGTGAAATCCATGTGGGCCCAGCTGTTTGCGTTCTGGCCCCCTCACCCCGACCCCCCATGGCGGGTGGAGAGGGATGCACAGGGTTAGCGAGGCGTAGGCCGAGCTTACCCGAAGCTGGGTGAGGGGGATGTGTCCTTATCGGTATGTTGTGCGCTAACTTTTTTGTCCCGTCGATCCAAAGCCGCCTGCACCGCGCGCGGTTTCAGGCAATGTCGCGGTTTTGCTCCAGGTTACGGTGGCGTATGTCGCAATCACCATCTGCGCGATGCGTAGTCCGCGTGTGATCGTGTAGGGCTCGGTGCCATGGTTTATGAGAATCACGCCCACTTCGCCGCGATAGTCGGCATCAATCGTGCCCGGCGAATTCAGGACGGTGATGCCATTTTTCGCAGCCAACCCCGACCGTGGCCTTACTTGGGCTTCTGTTCCCACAGGCAAGGCGATCGCGTAGCCCGTTGGAATAATTGCACGGGCACCAGGGGCTAATACCACGTCTGTTTTCACAGCCGCGCACAAATCCATCCCAGCAGCTTGCGCCGTGGCGTACTTGGGCAGCGGTAAATCCTCTGCGCCGGGCAGGCGTTGAATGGCAACGGTCAATGCTTGAGTCATGGGGCCTGGTGGTTCTCTAGAGTTTTTTGGCAGCGAAGGTGGCCACGAGATCAGCCAGTTTTTCGGCGACCTCGCGCTTTGTCATGGTCGGCCAATTTTGCACACCCTCAGCCGTAATCACATGAACAGTGTTGTTCTCGCTGCCGAAGGTGCCCGAGCCCGGCGAGACGTCATTGGCAACAATCCAATCGCAGTTTTTCTCGGCGCGTTTGATTTTGGCTTTTTCAATCACATCGCTGGTTTCAGCCGCAAAGCCAATCACGAGGCTAGGGCGTTGTTTGCCTGGCTGGGCCAACGTTGCCAAAATATCAGGATTTGGCGCTAAGTTAATGCGTGGCGGCGCTGTGCTTTTTTTCAGCTTAATCTTGCTGACATCGGCCACATGCCAATCGGCCACGGCGGCAGCACATACCGCGATGTCACAAGGCAATGCGGCGCGCACCGCTTTTAACATCTGCGCGGCTGTTTCAACTTTCACCACCGTGATTCCATCCGGATCGGCTTCTTGCGTGGGGCCAGAAACCAGTGTCACTTGCGCGCCCATGTCGGCCAATGCAGCGGCGATGGCATGGCCTTGTTTGCCCGACGACCGATTGGCGATGTAACGCACCGGATCAATGGGCTCAATGGTCGGCCCACTGGTCACAACAATGCGAAAGCGCGCCAAGGCACCATCGCCACGTTGCTTTTGAAAGTGTCTTCCCAACGCTGAGACCAGATCCATCACTTCAGCCATACGCCCGTCGCCCACTTCGCCACAGGCCAAGTCCCCCGCGCCGGGCCCAAAAACACTCACGCCGCGGGCTTTGAGTGTTTCCAAATTTACTTGCACCGCAGGGTGTGTCCACATCATCACATTCATCGACGGCGCAATCATCACCGGCTTGTCGGTGGCCAACAATGCAGTGGTCGCCAAATCGTCGGCGATGCCATGAGACATCTTGGCTATCATGTCGGCGGTGGCCGGGGCCACTAAAATAATATCGGCTTCGCGCGACAGTCGAATATGGCCCATCTCGCTTTCATCGGTCAGCGAGAATAAATCCTGATAAACGTGCTGACCTGAAAGGGCTGCCAGCGAGAGTGGCGTCACAAACTGCGCGCCGCCCTTGGTGAGGATGCATCGCACACTGGCCCCGCGTTCACGCAAGCGCCTGATCAGGTCGGGCACTTTTACGGCGGCAATCCCGCCCGCGACGATGAGAAGAATACGTTTGTTGTGCAGCACGTGCTTTACACCTGATCAGAAGATAAACCTCAGACTAAACTAATTCCGCTCGACAAGCAGGGCAATCACCAGCGCGCCAATCGCCAGCCACGGTATCCAGCGGCCCCACGCCCCCCCGTTGCCCCCGCGCAAAGCCTGCGCGGTGTCGGGGTGTAGCTTCAGACCGTGCGATTGCAACTCAGCGGTGGCGGCGTCTACACGATCAATGATGCGTGGCACTTTGGCCAGCGTCGCTATCGCGCTCTCGGTGGCCGTCATGACGATGGCCTCGGTACCCAGTTGGTCGCGCATCCAACTTTCAATCATCGGCTTGGCCAGTTCCCACATGTTCATCTCAGGCACCAAATTGCGCCCCACGCCCTCGACCACCAGCATGCTTTTTTGCAGCAGCAATAATTGTGGTTGGGTCTGCATCTCGAAGGTTTCGGCGATCTGGAACAGTTGGCCCAACAGACGCGCCAAAGAGATCTCGGCAATGGGTTTTCCAAGTATCGGTTCAGCGATAGATCGGCAGGCTTGAGCGAAATCATCGACCGATTTGTGGGCCGGCACGAAGCCTGCGCTCATATGCACTTCGGCGACCTTTTTGTAATCGCGCGTCAAAAAGCCCAGCAGCATTTCACCCAGCGTGCGCTGCGTGGCGTGGTCAATGCGGCCCATAATGCCGAAGTCCATCACAACAATAGTAGCTTCATTGGTCACAAACAAATTGCCCGGGTGCATATCGGCGTGAAAAAAGCCGTGCGTGAAAACCATTTTAAAAAAGGCTTCTGCAGCCGTTTTCACCACAACAATCGGATCAAGGCCTGCGGCTTCAATCGCGCTGCGATCATCAACCCGCAGACCCGAAACACGCTCAAGCGTCAGCACACGTTCAGATGTGCGCTGCCAATCGACGCCAGGCACCTTGACGCTGGGATCGTTTGCAAAATTTTCGGCAAGCTCTTGGGCGGCAGCGGCCTCGAAGCGAAAATTCATCTCATTACGCGTCGTGTTTTCGAAGGTCGACACCACATCACGCGGTTTCAAGCGCTGCAGTTTTGGTAGGGCTTGCAGGGCTAAATCCGCCAGCCAATACAGCAAGGCGATATCGCGTTTGAAGGCCTCGGCCACACTGGGCCGCAGCACTTTAACGGCAACTTCCTGGCCCTCGGTGGTGATAGCAAAATGAACTTGTGCGATGGAAGCCGCAGCGACTGGCTTTTCGTCAAAGCTTGAAAATAATTCGGTGAGGGGCCTGCCAAAACCAGCTGCGATGGTGGCCTCTGCATCTTTAAATGCAAACGGCGGCAAACGGTCTTGCAGCTCGGCTAAGTCAGCGGCCACGTCCTCGCCCAGCAAGTCAGCGCGTGTCGACAATGCCTGGCCAAATTTGATGAATGTCGGGCCGAGTTTGGCCAAAGCCAAAGCCAGTCTCTGTCCGGTTCGCAAATCTTTAAGGTCTGCCGATGGTCGCCAGATGAATTTGGCCGCGCGTGCAGCAGTGCGCGTGGCTGGATGAATCTCGGAAAAGACCATGGCGTCGTGACGCGCCAGCATGCGCGCAATAGTCAGGAGCCGGGTGATGTGACCGAGCGTAGTGAACATAGGCGTGCCTTAAATCCGCCAGCCTGAGTGAATCGCAGCAATGCCACCGCTGAGGTTGCGGTGGATTGCTTGTGAAAAACCCGCGTCCGTCATTTTGCTGCACAGCGTGCGCTGATCGGGAAATTTGCGGATACTTTCAGCCAAATATTGGTAAGCCGCGCGGTCGCCCGCAATCATCTGGCCCAAGACCGGCAGCACCGAGAACGAATAGGCGTCGTAGAGTTTGTCCAAACCGGGGATCACCATGTGACTGAACTCAAGACACAAATACCGGCCGCCGGGTTTGAGGATGCGCCGGGCCTCGCTGAGTGCACGCTCAATGTGGGTGACGTTGCGCAATCCAAAGGCAATGGTGGTCACGTCAAAGCTTGCATCGGGAAACGGCAGCGCTTCGGCATCGCCGCAACTCCAAACCACGCCATCCAACAACCCATGGTCGATGGCGCGGTCGCGCCCCACAGCCAGCATTTCAGCGTTGATATCGCACACCGTCACTGGAATTTTTGGTCGCCCCCCCAATCTGTCGACCAAGCGAAACGCAATGTCACCGGTGCCGCCCGCCACATCCAAGAATTTCTGACCCGCCCTGGGGGCAACCATGTCGATCATGGTGGCTTTCCACAGCCGATGAACGCCCGCGCTCATCAGGTCGTTCATGATGTCGTATTTGGACGCCACCGAATCGAAGACTTGGCGCACCAGCCCTGATTTTTCGTGCTCGCCAACTTTGCGAAATCCGAAGTCGGCATCAGCGTGCGTGTGGGGTGTGGGATTCTCACTCATGATCTTCGCACCATAGTCTAACGGCCTGGCGCTGTCATGCCGGGTACCGGCCCCCAAGCCATTCTCAATGCTCGACAATTTACTCGTGGTTCAGCATGGTCCTGTCGTCCCTCTCACGAGAATACGCATGCCCGAGTTACCTGAGGTCGAAACGGTTTGCCGAGGTCTGTCGCACCTGATGGAGGGGTGCAGGCTGGTGCGGGTTGATGTGCGTCGCAAAAACTTGCGCATCCCTTTTCCATCGGGGCTTGCGCAAAAGTTGACCGGACGGCGCATCGATAAAATTTACCGTCGCGCCAAATACATCATTATGAACCTCGACGATGGCCAGGCGATTATCGCTCATCTGGGCATGTCAGGCCGCATGACCACGGTCAATCCCGGCCAGTCCCTTGATGCACATGACCACGTTATTTTTGAGACCGACGACGGCACCGAAGTGCGACTGAACGATCCGCGTCGATTCGGCCTGATGACGTTGGCGGCGCAAAACGAACTCGATACCCACAAGCTGTTTAAAGATCAGGGGCCTGATCCGCTGGGGGTTGATTTTACGCCCGAGGTCTTAGCCGCAGCGCTGAAGGGCCGCGCCAGCGCAATTAAAACGGCGCTTCTCGATCAGCGAATCGTAGTGGGTTTAGGCAACATCTACGTCTGCGAGGCTTTGTTCCGGTCGGGCCTTTCGCCCAAGCGGAAATCGGGCACCGTCAATCTGGCGCGCACTCAAAAGCTAGTTCCGCACATCAAGGCGGTCCTGCTTGAGGCCATCAAGGTGGGAGGGTCATCCTTGCGCGATCACATCCAACCCAATGGCGAGTTGGGTTACTTCCAACACAACTGGCGTGTTTATGGCCGGGAAGGCGAGCCCTGTCACAATGCTGACAGTCATGGCGGCGTGGGCGCGATAAAACGCCTGATTCAAGGCGGTCGGTCGACTTTTTATTGCCCGAAGTGTCAAACCTAGTGCAGCGGATTTGACGCAGCCTAAGGTCAGGTGTAGACCGCGCCGCCATTCAAGATGCGGTCCTCAAGGGTTTGAGTTGAAACCGCAATCACCGAAGCTGGAGAACGCCATGGCTTACGAAAATATTTTGGTCGAGACCCTTGGCCATGTTGGCCTCATCACCCTCAATCGTCCCAAGGCGCTGAATGCCTTGTCGAACGGCCTGGTGCGTGATCTTGGCCAAGCGCTCGATGCGTTCGAAACCGACACCACGATCCGGGCGATTGTTCTGACGGGCAGCGAAAAGGCTTTCGCGGCCGGGGCAGATATCAAAGAAATGGCCTCGCAAACCTTTGTCGATGCCTATGTTGGCGATTTCATCACCAAGGGGTGGGAGCGCATTACGGTCTGTCGCAAACCGATTATCGCCGCGGTGGCCGGCTATGCCCTGGGTGGGGGCTGCGAATTAGCCATGATGTGCGACTTCATTATTGCCGCCGACACCGCGCGCTTTGGCCAACCTGAAATAACCTTGGGTATTATTCCAGGCGCCGGGGGCACCCAGCGCCTCACCCGTGCGGTCGGAAAAGCCAAAGCCATGGATATGGTGCTAACCGCCCGCAACATGGATGCGGCTGAGGCCGAGAAGTGCGGCCTCGTCAGTCGGGTTGTGGCGGCTGATAAGCTGATGGAAGAAGCCATGAAGGCCGCCGAGCGCATCGCCGCCCTCTCGCTGCCCGTCGTGATGATGGCCAAAGAGTGCGTCAACCGCGCTTTTGAGACCACCCTGGCCGAAGGCGTGCGATTTGAGCGCCGGATGTTTCACGCCACCTTTGCACTGGAAGATCAAAAAGAAGGCATGGCCGCCTTTGTCGAGAAACGCCAACCGGCCTTTAAGCACCAGTAAGATCACGATCTGTGCCTCGGCCCCGCTGTTGACGGGGTAGGGCGGCTCTCTTATAAGGCGCGGTCTCGTGTACGAGGCGATTCGGCCATCAGCCGGGTCTGCCTAAAAACTCAAGACCTTCCTAAAAACCCGATACCTTCAAGAAGATCGATCCATGGCTCAGCATAAGTCTGCCAAAAAGCGCATTCGCCGTAACGCCCGCCGAGCCGTGATTAACAAGTCACGTCTCAGTGCGATTCGCACAGCCGTGAAGGGTATCGAGATCGCCCTGGCCGCGGGCGACAAAGCCGCTGCTCAAGCCGCCTTCAAAAAAGCCATGCCAGCCATGGCGCGCGGCGCGACCAAGGGCGTGATGCACAAGCGCACCGTGTCGCGCAAGTTGTCGCGTCTGTCCAAGCGTGTCAAAGCCGTTGCCGCAAAATAACGCATCACGTCTCGCAGCGACAAAAAATTCTCCTGCGGCTCTCAGCTAATAATTAGTTTTTTTAGCCCATTCTTGAAATTTGGTAATTCACCGATTCGACGTGATTCTCGACTCGCACGGGTCTCGATTCGATTTCTGCGAGTCGTCGTCGCGACCCCGCCGCAACGCAGCGCAGCCCTGCACGTAGCGTGTGCCCAGATCGTGATTGATGCAACGCTATCCCCAAGCCAGACATTGCATGAAAGGCACAACACCTTGGATTGCGCCGGATTCGCATCCTTAGTTTCACGAGTCTGCGTAAGGGTGCGCGCTGTCTTATTGTTGCAAATCAACAAGATGTCACTGCGTTTCGGAGTCGTTCCAAAAAAGCGACCACCACGTCATAGGCCCAAACTGTCAAGCAATCTTTGTCCTTGAGTGCGCTTATTCACTCGCTACATTCAGCCGCGTTGCAGTTGCGAAAATAGAATCGGAAATTTTTTGTTGAAGCGACTTGACTGTGATGGTGACTCATCACCATTGTGGCAACAGTAATGATCAAGGGGACAACACCAGTGATTGAGCAAGCATAATAGAGACCATACCAAATTCCTTCGTCGATTTTTTACGCCACCGAAGTTTGGGTCGTCGGCGTGATCGAGATTAGAAGATCAAGACCAGAGAATTCCAATATCGAGACAGCGGCGATAGCAAAGACTTTTAAAATCGATGTAGGCACTAAAAATTTTTGAGAGTAGGGGTAGTTACGGGTGACGCGAGGGGAATACGCAGCGGTCGACCATGGTGAATGGGACCGCATCAAGACCCGCCTGAAAAAAGAATTCGGCGACTCGGCCTTTAAAAGCTGGGTCAAACCGATTGTCTTGGACGGGATTAAGAATGGCGAGGTTGAGCTGGCTGTGCCGACCCGATTCATGCGCGATTGGGTGGTCACCCACTACGCCGACCGGATACGGGCGCTGTGGACCAGCGAAAACCCTTCGGTCAAACGCATTAGCATTAAAGTGGCCATGGGCGTGCCCTCCAGCCCGGCACCCAGCCTCCCCACGCGCTCTTCGGCCGCTCAGCTACCGACCCCACCGACCCCCCAACGGGCGACCATTCCATTTGGGTTTGAACTCTCGGCCTCTCTCGACCCTCGCTATACCTTCGCCAATTTTGTCGTCGGCAAGCCCAATGAATTCGCTTATGCGGCAGCCAAGCGGGTTGCCGAAGCTGACGAGGTCAGTTTCAATCCGCTTTTTCTGTATGGTGGCGTCGGCTTGGGCAAAACCCACTTGATGCATGCGATTCACTGGGAAATTCGCCGGCGCAGCCCGCAACGTAGTGTCATCTACATGTCGGCCGAGAAGTTCATGTACAGCTTTGTTCGGGCGCTGCGAAACCAAGATACCGTCTCTTTCAAAGAGCAATTCCGTGCCGTCGATGTGTTGATGATCGACGATGTTCAGTTTATTGCGGGCAAGGATGCCACCCAGGAAGAGTTTTTCCATACCTTCAACGCATTGGTTGACCAGGGCCGCCAGATTGTTTTGTCGGCTGACAAGTCACCCTCAAACCTCGAAGAAATTGGTGATCGTCTCCGTTCACGCCTGTCCTCAGGCTTGGTGGCGGACCTGCATCCCACGACCTTTGAGCTGCGTTTAGGCATCCTGGATGCCAAGGCCGATAGCTTAGGCACGGAAGTTCCTACCAAAGTGAAAGAATTCCTGGCCCACAAAATTGCCTCCAATGTCCGTGAGCTTGAAGGCGCCCTCAACCGCCTGTGCGCCCACGCTCAATTGGTTGGCAGTCAGATCACGCTCGAGACCGCTCAGGATTTGTTGCAGGACCTACTGCGCGCCCATGACCGCAAGCTCACCATGGAAGAGATTCAGCGCCGCGTGGCCGAGCACTTCAAAATTCGCTTATCCGACATGAGTTCGGCGCGCCGTGCCCGCGTCGTGGCTCGCCCCCGCCAAGTGGCCATGTACTTGGCCAAGCAACTGACCTCAAGGTCATTGCCGGAAATCGGTCGGGCCTTTGGTGGTCGCGATCACACCACCGTCATGCACGCGGTGCGTAAGGTCGATGAACTGTGCCGCGACGATCAGGCCTTCGCCGAGGATGTGGAGCTGCTGACCCGGATGCTCGAAAACTAAGCTCTCGGCCTCAGGTCCTGGCTTTTGAGCGGTTTTTCTGGACGGGGATTTCCGTGTTGATATAGTCGCAAGTCCTGCCGAACTGCCGGTCCGAGGTCTTGATTGTGGCCTGGGATTGGTAAAGGGGCAGCAGGGCCAACAACACACAAGATCACGTCTGAATTCATGAAAATCGTCATCGAACGCGCCGCACTTCTGAAGTCTCTGGGTCACGTGCAAAGCGTGGTGGAGCGTCGCAACACCATCCCTATTCTCTCCAATGTTCGCATTGATGCGGCCAAAGGTAATCTGTCGCTCCATGCCACCGACATGGACATTGAGATTGCGGAATCCACCACTGCGGATGTCGGCAAAGGCGGGGCCACCACCACGCCGGTTCTCACGCTGTATGAAATCGTGCGCAAATTACCCGATGGCGCGCAAGTGGAATTGACCACCTCCTCCGACGGTGGCCAAATCGCCCTCAGTGCTGGCCGTTCAAAATTCACCTTGGCGTGTCTGCCGGTGGAAGATTTCCCGGCCATGTCGGGTGGCGATCTCAGCCACAATTACAAGCTCGGCGCCTCGGATTTGCGCGGGCTGATTGACCGCACGCGCTTTGCCATTTCGACCGAAGAAACCCGCTACTACCTCAACGGTATTTATCTGCACGCCGCCAAAAGCGATGGCTTGAATGTGCTGCGCGCGGTGGCCACCGATGGTCATCGCTTGGCGCGCGTCGAGGTGCCGCTGCCGGATGGGGCGTCGGGGATGCCGGGTGTGATTGTGCCGCGCAAGACGGTGGGCGAGCTGCGCAAACTGATCGATGAAACCGATGCGGATATTTCCATTTCCCTGTCCGATGCCAAAATCAGGTTTGGCTTCGACAACGTGGTGCTGACGTCAAAGCTGATTGACGGGACGTTCCCCGATTACGAGCGCGTGATTCCCTCGGGCAATGACAAAACGCTTGAGATCAACCGCAAAGACCTCGCTAACGCGGTGGATCGTGTGTCAGCGATTAGCTCGGAAAAATCACGCTCGATCAAAATGGCCTGCGAAAAAGGCATGATCACGCTCTCGGCGTCCAGCCCCGAGGCGGGCAGTGCCACCGAAGAGCTTGAGGCGTCTTATGCGGCCGGCCAGCTCGAGATCGGTTTTAATTCGCGCTATCTACTCGACATCTTGCAACAAATTGAAGGCGATGCAGCCCACTTCTCGATGTCGGATGCGGCTTCGCCCACGATCATTCGCGACGTCGCCGATAGCTCAGCGGTCTATGTTCTCATGCCGATGCGGGTGTGAACGCGCTGCCTGACGCCGCTGCCACTGTAAGCGCGCCGGTCTCGCAAACGACTGGCACAGCAGGTGTGTTGCGTCTCGATCTCACGGCCTTTCGCTCCTACGCACATTTGCGCCTTGATGTGGCGCTGACGCCCATTGTGCTGACAGGCCCCAATGGGGCGGGCAAAACCAATTTATTAGAGGCCGTTTCGTTCCTCAGCCCTGGACGGGGGTTGCGGGGGGCCAAACTGGTGTCGGTGGCGCGTAGCGGTGCGCCGTCACAAGGCTCGTTGTCACAAGCATGGGCCGTGTCGGCGGTGGCCACCAATCCTGACGGCGATATTCGCCTCGGCACGGGCTTGTCGAGCGACGGCAAGGAAAAGCGCTTGGTTCACGTCAACGGCTTGGCCGTCAAAGGCCAAGGCGCGCTCAGCCGTCATTTGGGCGTGGTCTGGCTGACGCCCGCCATGGACCGAATTTTCCTCGATGCGTCATCCTCGCGCCGACGATTTTTAGATCGCCTCGTCACCGCCTTCGACCCCGATCAAACCGGGCGCCTCGCGGCGTATGAACACGCCTATCGCCAACGTATGCGGCTGCTGCGCGATGAGGTTGACGATAAAGCCTGGTATCTGGCGCTGGAAGACACGCTGTCCCGCTACGGCGTGGCCATCGCCGCCGCGCGGGCAGATCTGGTCCGGCGGTTAAATGGGTCATTGGCCGAGGCGCGCGGACCCTTTCCAGGCGCTGATCTCGCGCTGCTGGGCGAGGTTGATCGCTGGTTGTCCGACATGCCAGCCGTGGACGCGGAGGAAAAACTGCGCGCGGCCTTGGCCGCCTCGCGCAGCGCTCATGTGCCTGATGCCGGGCCGCACCGCTCGGACCTTGCTGTGACCTTTGGCTGTGCTGGCCATCCGAGCCACGGATTGGTAGCAGCCATGTGCTCGACGGGTGAGCAAAAAGCTTTGCTGATTTCCATCGTTTTAGCTTCGGCGCGATTGCAGGCCGTCAAGCGTGGGTTCCCGCCGATTTTGCTGCTCGATGAAATCGCAGCACACTTGGACCCCGACCGCCGCGAGGCCCTTTTTGCTGAGATTTTGGCCATGGGTGCCCAGGCCTGGATGACGGGCACAGAGAGCTCGATGTTTGCCGCTCTGGGCGATACCGCACAATATTGGCGCGTGCGGCAGAATACCTTGGTTCCAAGCTCTCGCCTGGGGGCCTTTTGACGCATATTTTATGGCGCAGAAAGTGCCCGCTGGTGGTATGATTCGCAGCTGAAAACGGCCCCTCTAAAACCCCCTCTGTCACCAGAGGAAAATTGAGGCGGCGGGTCGGTTTTTCCTCCTCCAGAAAGGGGGTGTGCGGGTGGAAATCGTGCGCGGTGTCGTGCGGCGTCCATGGATATGTGCCTCACGTCGTCAACAATAAGAGCCCAGCGCATGAGTACAACGGCCGTCACTCCCAAAGTTGTCAGCCCCTTGCAGGAAGAGCGCGCTTACGATGCGGAATCGATCAAGGTCCTCAAAGGTCTTGATGCGGTGCGCAAGCGCCCTGGCATGTATATCGGCGATACCGATGATGGCTCAGGCCTTCATCACATGGTTTACGAAGTCGTCGATAACGCCATCGACGAATCGCTGGCAGGTCATTGCGATAAAGTCGATGTGATTTTGCACGGCGATGGCGCGTGTACGGTGCGCGACAACGGGCGCGGCGTGCCGGTCGATATTCACAAAGAAGAGGGCGTGTCGGCGGCCGAAGTCATCATGACCCAGCTCCATGCCGGTGGAAAATTCGACCAAAACTCCTACAAGGTTTCGGGCGGTTTGCATGGCGTGGGCGTCTCGGTTGTCAATGCGCTGTCGAATCGACTTGAGCTGAGTGTGTGGCGCGGCGGCAAAGAATATTTTATGGCCTTTAAAGACGGCGTGGCCGAGGCCCCGCTGAAGGTCGCGGGTGATGCGCCCATTGTCAAAGAGGGTAAACGTGCAGGAAAACCGCTCACTGGTACGGAAGTCAAATTCTATCCGTCCCATGAGATTTTCACCAAGACCGTGTTTGATTTTGGTACGCTGGAGCATCGCCTGCGCGAACTCGCGTTCCTCAACTCGGGTGTTTATTTGTGCCTGACTGACGCGCGCCACACCGAAAACAAAACTATCGATATGCACTATGAGGGCGGCATCGAAGCCTTCGTCAAATATCTCGATCGTACTAAGCTAGCGCTGCACCAAACCGTGGTGGCCTCGGGCGAGCGCGACAGCATTACCGTTGAGCTGGCGATGGAGTGGAACGACAGCTATCACGAAAATACGCTGTGCTTTACCAACAACATCCCCCAGCGCGATGGCGGAACACACTTGGCGGGCTTTCGTGGCGCACTCACACGCACGCTCAACAAATATGCCAACGAAGCGCCGGGTGCCAAGAAAGACAAAATTGAGCTGACCGGCGATGACATGCGCGAAGGCTTGACGTGCGTGCTCTCGGTCAAAGTGCCCGACCCTAAATTCTCCTCGCAGACCAAGGATAAGTTAGTGTCCTCGGAAGTGCGCCCGGTGGTCGAAAGTATTGTGGCCGAAAAGCTGTCCGAGTGGTTCGAAGAACACCCCGGCGAAGCCCGCAAAGTCATGAGCAAGGTCGTGGAAGCGGCCCTTGCGCGTGAAGCGGCGCGCAAAGCGCGCGAACTTACACGGCGCAAAGGCGCGCTTGATCTGGCCTCGCTGCCTGGAAAACTAGCCGACTGCCAAAATCGCGATCCGGCCTTGTCTGAAATCTTCATCGTCGAGGGCGACTCAGCCGGTGGCTCGGCCAAGCAGGGCCGTGACCGTAAGTTCCAAGCCATTCTGCCATTGCGCGGTAAAATTTTGAACGTCGAGCGCGCGCGCTTTGATAAAATGCTGGGCTCGGCGGAAATCGGCACGCTCATCACGGCGCTGGGCACCGGCATCGGCCCGGAAGAGTTCAACATCGCCAAGCTGCGCTACCACAAAATCGTCATCATGACCGACGCCGACGTGGACGGCAGCCATATCAGAACTCTTTTATTGACGTTCTTCTATCGCCAACTGCCGCAGCTGATCGAGAATGGCTACCTCTATATCGCCCAGCCTCCGCTCTATAAGGCCAAGCGCGGTCAGTCTGAAGTTTACCTCAAAGACGACAAGGCGATGGAGGAATACCTCATCAATGCGGGCCTCACTGATGCCGTGCTTACGCTTTACGGTGGGGCGCAAGTGGCTGGCGAAGATTTAAAACGCCTGGTGATGCGCGCGCGCGACGTGAAGATGAGCTTGCAAAACCTTGGCCGCACTCTGCCGCTGAAAATTGTCGAGCAATGCGCCATTGCGGGCGCGTTCAATCCTGATATGCTTCTGAAAGACGAGTTGGCCACGCAAGCTGCTGGCTATGTTGCCAAGCGTATGGATCATCTGGAAACCGAATACGAAAAAGGCTGGACGGGTGCGGCAGCACCTGGCGGCGGCATAATGTTTGCCCGCACGCTGCGCGGTGTGACTGAGAACCTTACCCTCGATTCGCGCACCTTGCATTCCAGCGAAGCGCGCCATCTCGATGGCTTAGCTCCTGAATTGCAAGTCACCTACACGCAGCGTGCGATCCTGAAATTCAAGGACCAGGAGATCAAAATCAACGGGCCAGTCTCGTTGGTCAGCGAAGTCATGACCTTGGGCAAAAAGGGCGTGTCGTTGCAACGCTACAAGGGCCTCGGCGAAATGAACCCTGGCCAGTTGTGGGAAACCACGCTTGATCCCAACGAGCGCACGCTGCTGCAGGTGAAAGTCAACCACGCCGACGAAGCCAACGAAATTTTCTCGACGCTGATGGGCGATGTGGTTGAGCACCGCCGTGATTTTATCCAAGACAACGCGCTGTCGGTGCAAAACTTAGACGTATAAATGAATCGCGCCACGTTCAGGGCATCTCTGATCTCGGGCGCAATTTATTTTGCAATCGTCGTTGCGGAGGTTTTGTCCTGGGAACGTTGCGTGTTCTCGTCGAGACTTTGCCTTAATTGGAGTTTAACTCCATCACTCAGTCTTTCAATCTATCAGCTATACCATACCGATGTCGTCAAATCCTACAGACACTGAATTCCTCGATAATGGTGCCGCCGCTCAGCCGTCATCAAGCAAGCCCAAGAAGGCCAAGAAGCCGCGTGCCAAAAAGGAGGCCAACGGTGGCAAGCCGCGCTCACGGCTGTGGGTGTGGGTGTCAAACATCCTGGCCCTGGGGGTTTGGGCGGCTGTGGCTGCTGGCGTGGTGCTGGTCTATCTCGCGCTGAATTTGCCGCCGATTGACGCCAACGCGCTGACGCGGCGCCCCAATATTGTCATCCAAGACTCCGCTGGCGCTGAGCTGGGCAGTTTTGGCGATAACTATGGCGACACAGTTGCGCTGACGGATTTACCCAAACATCTACCCGCCGCTGTGGTGGCGGTCGAGGACCGGCGTTTCTACGACCATTTTGGCATTGATCTGCGGGGGTTGGCGCGCGCGATGCTGACCAACATTCAAGCCAAGGGCGTGGTGCAGGGCGGCTCAACCATCACCCAGCAGGTCGCGAAGAACTTATTTCTCACGCCCGAACGCACCACTACCCGCAAGCTCCGCGAGATGATGCTAGCGCTGTGGCTCGAACGAAACTTCACCAAGGATGAAATCCTCACGATTTATCTCAATCGTGTGTACTTGGGTGCGGGCACCTATGGCGTGGAAGCGGCCTCGCAACGCTACTTTGCTCGCTCGGCCAAAGACGTCGGTATTTATCAATCTGCTGTGCTCGCGGGTTTGTTAAAGGCCCCCTCGCGCTACAACCCCACCAACAACACCGATCTTGCCAAACAACGCGCCGAGATCGTGCTCAAGACCATGGTTGAGACCGGCGCGTTGAGCGAGACCCAAGCCAAAGGTGCGCGACAGAACGCAACGCTCATTCTTAAAAATGCCGCGGCAACAAAAAACACACTGCGCGCACGGTTTTTTTCAGATTGGGTTTTATCACAAATTGAATCGTTTGTGGGTACGGTTGATCGCGATTTGGTGGTGCGCACCACATTGAGGGCTCCGATTCAAGCCGCAGCTGAGGCAGCCCTGGCGCGACAACTTGAAATATCAGGGCTGGCCCAGAACATCGGCGAGGGCGCGGTGCTGAGCTTGTCGCCCGATGGTGCCGTGCGCGCCATGGTCGGTGGTCGCGATTACGCCGACAGCCAGTTCAATCGGGTTACACAAGCTTTGCGCCAGCCGGGCTCGGCCTTCAAACCGTTTGTTTATCTGGCCGCGCTTGATGCAGGATATGCGCCTGATGATTTGGTGACCGATGGACCCATTAATATTGCCGGTTGGAAGCCGCAAAATTTCTCGGGTAAGTATCTAGGCCCGGTGAGTGTTCAAGATGCTTTGGCTGAGTCCATCAACACTGTCGCCGTCAGATTAGCTCAAGCAACCGGGCCAAAGGCTGTGGTCACGACTGCGCAGCGCTTGGGAATAACATCGGATATGAAACCCGAACTCTCGCTGGCGTTGGGTTCAGCAGAGGTCACGCTGCTGGAACTCACCGCAGCTTATGCACCCTTGGCCAACGGTGGGTTGGCTATTCTGCCCTATGCGATTACGGCGATCACAGATCGCGACGGAGTTGTGCTCTATCAGCGCCAGGGCGACGAACTGGGCCGTGTGATTGCGCCAGGGCGTGTTGCGACGATGAACCGCATGATGCGCGGCGTGATCGAGCATGGCACGGGCACGGCGGCTACCTTTGGGTTTCCAGCCGCAGGGAAAACCGGCACCAGCTCGGATTTTCGCGATGCTTGGTTTGTGGGCTACTCAGCGGAATTGGTCACAGGCGTGTGGGTCGGTAACGACGATGGCGGGTTCATGAAGGCCGTCACGGGCGGCGGTGTGCCAGCGCGTGTTTGGCACGACGTCATGGCGTCGGCCCATAAAGATCACCAACCCATTGATTTGCCAGGGCTCGAGGACGACGGGAATTTGTTTGCGAAGTTCTGGCAGGCGGTTGTTGGTGATTAGGTCGCTTTCTTTTCAGCACGCACGACCATGGCGTAAAACACCACCACGCTGCAGGCGGTTGTGAACACAATCACAGCGAACAACGGCACAGTCGTGTCGTTCAATAGCATGCCCACACCCGCGCCCACGGCGGCCCCGAGCGACATCTGAATAAAGCTTGCGACACTCGATGCTGTGCCCGCCATTTCGGGGAATGGGTTCAAAGCTCCGGCTGTTGAGTTTGGAAACACCAGCGCGCACGAGAAAAAAACAAACGCGACGGGTGCGATCACGGCGGGCAGGGCGGTGATGCCCATCAGCGCCAACATGAGCCCAACACACCCCGCCGCCAACCCAATCCAAACGCCAACTCTCATCATGCCCAAAAGGCCCACGTGCTTGGTCAGTTTGCCCCCCACCAGCGAGCCGGTCACAAACCCTCCCGCGACGAATAAAAAAAGAAATCCGAAGTTTTCAGGCGCAACACCCAGCACGCCAAGCACGACGAATGCCCCGCCAGAGATAAAGCTGAACAATCCGCCGTAAGAAAAGCCAGATGTCAGCGCGTAACCCAAGAACGCGGGGTGCTTGAAAAGGTGGACAACGCTTCGCATCAGCCGGGTGGGCTCTGTGGCCTGCGGATTGAGTTGCCGGTTGGTTTCACCGAGGTAGATCGACGCTGCCATGGTCAGTGCCGCGCCCAAGGCCGCCAGGGCAAAGAACTGCCCGCGCCACCCAAACGCGAGGTGGATCCAACCGCCAATCACCGGGGCGACGGCGGGAGCTAAGGCCATGGCGGCGGCCATGTAGGACATCATCCGGGCCGCATCCTCGCGCGCGAACAGATCGCGCACGACCGCGCGCGACAACACGGCCCCGGCGCAACCGCCTAAGGCCTCAATGAACCTCAAGGCAATCAGCTGCTCGATGCTTTCCACAAAAGCGCAGGCCAGGCTGGCCAGGGTGAACAACACCATCCCCGCCAACAGGGCCGGGCGGCGGCCAACACGGTCTGACAAGGGGCCATAAAATAATGTTCCCACCGCAAACCCGGCGATAAAAAAACTCAGCGTGAGTTGGGCTTGGGAAACAGTCGACCCGAACGCTTCACCAATCGTCGGCAGGGATGGCAAATACAAATCTGTCGACACCGGGCCGATGGCAGCAAGAGCCGTGAGTAATACTACTATTGTGGTGGTTGAGCGCGATTGGGCCATAGACATGGTGTACTCGGTTCTGAAGAGGCTAAAATTGATACTTTTTTGCTGTTTTTTGTCCGCAAGGCGGTCGCTTTTTGCAACTCAGCCGCTTTTCCCGCGCCCGGTCAAGCAACGAATTGGAAACACAGGCGAATTTCGATTCATCCACATCATGTGGAAAAGGCCTGGCCGCTCAGTGAAAGCGCTTCTTTAAGATCATGGCGTCATAACAACGGATCTTGAAATTAAGCGAATCATAACCCCGATCTTAACGAAAGTTAATTTTTGTTGCCCTCGAGTTCCCAGCCTGGATAATCCCCCAGACAGTGCTGAACAAGACAGACAGCACGTTTTTGTTTGGCGATAGCTCAAGTCTAAAAGACGAGCACGCCCCACGGATGAACCATCCGATCTGTTAACTTTTGGTCGGTTAAGGTTATCTTGATAGTCATAGTCCCCGGCTCATGGTCATTCCGGGGTGACGATTGCTAAGGGTCGCTGAAGGGCATTTTTAGCAAAAGTGTGAAGCGGTTTTTCGGATGAAAATGCCTTTATAAAAAGAAGTTGCGCGTTTTCTAAACGGCTAAACGAAGCTCACTTAGCCTGAAAACGCGCGATGGCCCAGGGATGGGTTGAGGCGATATGTCGCCACTAGTTGATTTTTGTTTGGTTTGGACGAGGAGCGTTTGCATGATTTTCATGCACCTGATGCCGCGCCTGTTTTCGGCCGCGCACCACCGACGACCCGCAAGGCTCTCCACGCTGGCTGCTGTGGTGGCAGCTCTGGCTGCCGCCCTGTTGCCGGTTGGTGCTTTTGCCCGGGATATCCCGGATGATCTTCAAATTGATTTTTCAAGCATTGCCGTCTCGAAGGACGAACTCGTTTGCCTAGCGCTCAACGATTATTGGGAAGCGCGCAGCGAAGTGATTGCCGGACGCATTGCGGTTGCGCGCGTAGTTCTCAATCGTGCCATGGATCCGCGCTATCCATCCAATATTTGCGATGTCGTGAAGCAAACACTCAGCGGCCAAATGCATAAGTGCCAATTCTCGTGGTACTGCGATGGCAAAACCGACGTCCCCTACGACCCAAAGGTGTGGCGCGATTCAATCAAGATCGCAGCAGCCGTGTTGCAGAAAGATTCGTCTATGGTCGATCCGACCGACGGAGCCTTGTGGTATCATGCCGATTCAATTCGGCCCTCGTGGGCTATGGGCTATGAGTCCACCATCATCATCGGCACGCACGTTTTTTATCGCGAGCCGATTGAGATGGGCGAAGCGCCGCGTCGCAAGCCCTTTGTCGAACGCTTGAGTGCGTTTGCTGATTTCGTGACGACCCGCAAAACCGGCGGAACGCGCACCATCGCCTCGCGGTAAGCCTTTCTGTTGGTCGCATTTTCACCGACTTGATTTTTAGGCCACGTGGAAAGCCACTTCTCGGCAAAACGCCCTTATAAATATCGATGCAAACTGCCGCCGTGAGCGCGCAGCCAAGCACGGGGCGCCTTCATATTGCCCACCAGTGATTCGACCACACGCCAGAATGCGGGCGAATGATTCATGTGCTTGAGGTGCGCCACCTCGTGGGCCACGACGTAAGCTGCCACCTCACGCGGCGCAAAGATCAGCCGCCACGACAACGACAACCGCCCATCGCGCGTGCAACTGCCCCAACGGCTTTTGGTATCACGCACTGCGACGCGCGCGATCCGCACATTGAGCTGTGCGGCATAATCGCGCGCCCATGTTGTAAAAACCGTGCGTGACTCAACCTTCAACCAATCCTTTAGTCGGCGCGGTAAATGTTCCGGCGCGCCCGATACAAAAATTGTTGCACCTTCGCGCCAGACGCCGCGTTTGGCGATATCATGGCCACGGATCGCGTGCTCTTCGCCTAATATTGAAACGGCGGTTCCATGGGCAAGGGTTGCTCGCTCGGGCATGTTAACCAGTTGTTTTTGGATCCACGTACGTTTGTCGGCCAGAAAGCGAGCAATCAGGGCCTCGGGGCAACGTGTGGGGCGTACCAGTACAATGCATCCGCGCGCCACATCAACGCGCAAGCTCACCCGGCGTGCGCGCGGTTTAATTTCAAGCTGAAGACGTTCGTAAAGATCGCGCTCTGGCAATAATACGGCGTGATCTGCGGCAGCCATTAATAATCTTTCCAAGGGACAATGTGGTCGACCAGCGAACCAGCTTTGCGCTCGCCGACAATGCGCCCGCGCACAGATATTTTTGCCTCATGTACGCCCTCAGTGCTCCCGCTTTTCAACGGATGCCAGTCAAATAAGTCTTTTCCCTCATGCACCAGGCGGTAAGCGCAGGTTGTGGGCAGCCAAGCTAACTCACCGACGCTCTCGGCGGTCAGCATCACGCAATCGGGCACTAGTGTTTTTCGGTTGGGGTAATTGCTGCATTGACAGGTGTGGGCATCAAGTAAGCGGCACGCAACGTTGGTGATTTTCAGCTTGATACCTTTGATCTGAACTTTGTGCAGGCAGCATTTGCCACACCCATCACACAAACTTTCCCATTCCTTGGGCGTCATCTGCGCCAAGGTTTTTGTTTGCCAGAAGGGGCGCTCTGGGGTTTCCGCCATATTAGCGGCGCGGATCAAGGTCAGTGCGCAAACGGGCGGCCATTTGTTCTGGTGTCGCGTTTGGCTTGAAGTGGGTCATGTAGGCCCCAGTTTGATCCATCAAGTAAACGGACCCAGAGTGATCCACCATATAATCTTCGGGTGATACAACTTTGGCTTTTTTAAAATACACCCGGTAAGCGCTGGTGGCCGCGCGCACTTGGTCAAGCGTGCCGGTAAGACCTAAAAACCGTGGATGAAAATTCGCGACATAATCGGCCATCACCGTAACCGTATCACGCTCGGGGTCAACCGTGATGAACAGCGGCAGCACGTCGTCGGCCACGGGCCCGGCCATACTCAAGGCTTGTGTCATGGTGGCCAGCGTCAGCGGGCAAATGTCCGGACAATTGGTGAACCCGAAATAGACCAGAGTAAATTTACCCTTCAGCGACTCAGATGTGACCAGGTTGTTTTTCTGGTCGACCAGCGTAAACGAACCGCCAATGGCTGCCGTGCCTTCGACTACACGCTCCACGGGGCGCTCCGGGCGCAAGCCAGGGAAGTACATGGCCAGCAGCAGCAGCGTGCCACCCAGGATAATCGCTGGGATAATCAGTTTTTTTGAGTTGATCATTTTCATTTCAGCCGTCGTTATTTCAAGGCCTTGAGCCGTCGCTCTAAATCGCTAGCAAGCGGGCCTTGCGCTATGGCTTTTGCAGCTGTCCAATCTTTGCGTGCTGTCACCACGTCGCCTGCTTTGAAGGCGGCCAATCCGCGCACAAACAGCGCCTCGGGCTGGGTTGGTGAAAGCTTCAAAATCTCATTGTTCAGTTTTATCACGTTTGCTGGCAAAGCGCTTGGGCCGTTCAGGTCAATCTCGCCAAGTACAACGGCCGCGTAGTTAAGTTTCGGGTCAACCGCGTTGGGCTTTAGGGCGATGGCTTTTTGAAACGCCTTCTTCGCTCCGTCCGAATTACGCAACACGGTGTACGAGCGGCCCAACATCAGCCAGCCGTTATAGTCGTCGGGGTTGTTTTCCAACCGCCCGGCCAGGCTACCGACCATGGCTTGAATTTGTGCCAGGTTCTCGTTTGAGAACTGATTTTTGATGGCACCCACATCGGGCGAGTTGATGTCGTTGGGGTCGGCGGGCTGCGGCGCCATGGCCACAGGCGCACTTGCACTGTCATTGGCAGGCGCATCATCAAGCGGGTGGCGCGGCTCCACCGACATCGGCATTACGGCGGCACTTTGCGCCACCTGGAACATTTGTTTGCGTACCATCTCCTGCCACGGCGCATCGGGCGGCGCCCCGGCGGTCAACTCACGCCAAATCGCTATGGCGGTACGGGCATCACCGTCTTGGGCGGCGGCCAGACCTAAATAAAACCGTGCGCGCGGCTCGCTTCGATCACGCCTCAGGGCGGTGGTAAAAGCTTCGCGCGCATCAGGGTTCACGCGCTCTCCCGCCACTTTCACCGACATCTCGCCAAAGTTGGCATAGGCTTCGCCGCCTTCTGGGTTCAAGCTCAGCACATGCCGATACGCTTCCAGCGCGTCTTGAAACCGATCAACTTGTCGGTAACTGCGCGCCAGCAATGACCAGCCTTCGATGTTGCCGGGGTCAGTTTTCATCCGTGTGGCCAACTGTTCCACCAGCGCGGCCATATCTTTGTCGACGGGCGCGGCTGTTGGCGCAACTCGCATCATCGGCGCGCCTAAATTCATGTAGATCGCAAAAGCTGCCATGGGCACGGTGATGGCCATGGCTGCCGTTAGGCCTGCGCGCAATCCGGGGCCTTCGCGCCAGGCAGCAAACATCTCGCGCCGCCCTGCGGCCAACAAACGGCGCTGAATCTCAATCCGAATGGCCTCAGCTTCGGTCTCATTCATGGTGCCGCGTATGCGTTCGCGTTCGATTTCAGCCAGTTGATCTTTGAGCACAATAATATCACGACGTTCTTCGGTGGCTGAAGCGCGCTCGCGCACCAAAGGCCAGATCAATGCCACAACCACGACAATCGCCAAAGTGGCCAGCAATGCCCAGATCATGGCCGTGTCTCCGGGCGCGTGAGTGATTTTAGTTCTTTGGCTTCGGACTCGTTCAGTGCCGCAGGGCCAACAGACGCAGGCTTGCGCAATCGCTGTGCAGTCATGATTGCCCCGATGATCAGCACCAACAGCGGGCCAAACCACAACAGCAACGTCTCAGCGTTCATGCGCGGTTTCAGAAGAACAAAGTCGCCGTAACGCTGAACCATGAACGATAAGACCTGTTCATTGCTATCGCCGCCGGAAATGCGATCACGTACAAGAATGCGCATATCGCGGGCCAGCTCTGCGCTGGAATCATCGATGGTTTCGTTTTGGCAAACCACACAGCGCAAGGCCTTGCTGACCTCGCGCGCGCGCAACTCAAGTGCGGGATCAGCCAATCGTTCGTCGGGCTGAACCGCCACCGCGCCGAAGCTGAAACTCAGCGCAGCAATGATGATCAAGAGATGCTTCATTTTTTGAGCTGTGCAATCAGCGGGGCCAGGGTTGTTTGCCAGACCTCAGGCGTAATCGGCCCAACTTGTTTATAACGAATGATGCCCGCTTGATCGACCACGAAGGTTTCGGGCGCACCCGTCACGCCTAATGAAATCGCGGCCACACTGCGCGGATCTTGGCCAATGCGCGTGTAGGGATCGCCGTGTTTTTCCAGCCACTGCAAGCTGGCTTCGGGGGCATCGCGCCAGGCAATGCCGTGAATCGCCACAGTGTTCTCGCGCTTCAACGTCATCAAGAAGGGATGCTCAGCCAGGCACGCCACGCACCACGACCCCCAGACATTGACCAAACTGACCTCGCCCTTGAGTTCGCTGGTCACAAATCCGGGCTCGCGACCGGGGAGGGCGACCAGATCAAATTCAGGGAACGGCGTGTTGAGTAAAGCCGTGGGTAACAAGTGCGGATCAGCGCCTTTGCTGACATCTGACAAACGCTTGCCAAAAATTCCAACCAACGCCGCAATGACGAGGAGTGGGATGATAAACGGCCAGCGCTTAGTCTGAGGTGTGCTCGCGGACAAGGCGCTATTCCGCCGCCTGTGGGGCCGTGGCCATTGCGCGGCGTGCGGCCCCGATCCGATGGCGACGATCAGAGAGCGAGACCAAGCCGCCAAAGGCCATCAACAAAACGCCGTACCACAAGAAAGGCACGAAGGGCTCGTAGTAAATGCGCGTGACGAATGCGCCTTCAGTGCCATCGGCATCACCAATCACCACATACAGATCAGACACAAAAGTCGTATGAATCGCTGCTTCGGTGGTTTGTTGTGGCGGCTGGCTGAAGTTACGTTTTTGAGGCGTAAGATTGGCGATGGTTTGTCCGTCTCGCGTCACGCTATAGCGGCCTTCGATGGCGCTATAGTTGGGGCCTTGCACTTGGCTCGCTCCTTCAAACGTGAAGCGATAGTCCATCAAATCCACATGTTCACCGGGCCTCAAGCTTTCCACGCGCTCTTGCTTCCAAGCACTCGCGCCCGTCACGCCGACGATCAACACCGCCATCCCTAAATGCGCGAAGGTCATGCCGTAGGCCGAGCGCGGAAGATTAATGATGCGCTGCCAGCTCAATCCATACTCGCCGCGCACGCGCAACACCCATTCCGAAATGGTCAAGGCTGCCAGCCACGCGGCCAAGGCCATGCCGCCGCCCGCCGCTAAGCTGAGCAGGTCGCCGCCGTTGCCCACCCACGTTGCGATCAGCACGATCACAGACACACCGGCCGCCACTTTTAATCGTTGCAGCGCCCCTGATAGGTCCGCGCGTTTCCAAGCTAACAACGGCCCGATGCCTGCGACAATAATCAGCGGGGTCATCAGCGGCACAAACACAGCATTGAAGTACGGCGCGCCCACCGACAGTTTCCCCAACCCCAGCGCGTCAGCGATAAGCGGATAGAGTGTGCCCAGCAGCACGGTGGCTGCAGCGGTGGTCAGCAGCAGGTTATTAATCAGCAAACCTCCTTCGCGCGAGATGGGGGCAAACACGCCACCGCCATCCATGGACGGAGCGCGCAATGCATACAGCGTGAACGATCCACCGATAGCGACGCTTAACAAGATCAGCACGAACACACCGCGTTCGGGATCGGCGGCAAAGGCGTGAACGGAAGTAAGAATACCCGAGCGCACCAAGAACGTGCCCAACAAGCTCAATGAAAATGTGATAATAGCCAGCAAGATGGTCCAGCTTTTCAGCGCTTCGCGGCGCTCAACGACAATCGCTGAATGTAAAAGTGCTGTACCCGTCAGCCAGGGAATGAACGATGCATTCTCAACCGGGTCCCAAAACCACCAGCCGCCCCAACCCAGTTCGTAGTACGCCCACCAACTACCCAAGCCGATGCCTAGCGTCAGGCAGGTCCACGCCGCCAAGGTCCAGGGCCGCACCCAGCGCGCCCAAGCTGAATCGACGCGGCCTTCTAAAAGTGCTGCGACTGCAAACGAGAACGCCACCGAGAACCCGACATAGCCGAGATAAAGCATGGGTGGATGGAACGCGAGCCCTGGGTCTTGCAGCAGCGGGTTCAGGCCATTGCCCTCGATGGGTGCAGGATCAAGCCGTGTGAACGGATTGGACGTGAACAGAACAAAAGCGATAAAGCCAACGCCGATCATGGCTTGAATTGCCAGCGTGCGCGCTTTCAATGTGGGGGGCAGGTTATTACCAAAGGCTGCGACCGCCGCACCGAACAAACTCAACACCAAGACCCACAACACCATCGAGCCTTCGTGGTTTCCCCACACGCCCGAGATTTTATACAGCAGCGGTTTTACGGTGTGCGAATTCTCCGCCACGCCAATCACCGAGAAGTCTGAAACGATGTAGGCGTGCGTCAGTGCGCCAAACGCCAATGCACATAACAAAAATTGAGTGAGTGCCGCAGGCTCAGCCATGGCCATCCAGGCTGCGTTACCTCGCGCCGCGCCCAATAGCGGCATGGTGGACTGAACCAGGGCGACGATCAGCGCCAGGGCCAGGGCGAAATGTCCAAGTTCGATGATCATATTTAATGGTGCCTAGTTGGGAGTCGTCGCGGGCATATCGGCTTGTGGGGTTGACTCTTCTGGATGCCAGTTGCCGCTTTTTTTCAATGCTTCAGCGATTTCCGGCGGCATGTAGTTCTCGTCGTGTTTGGCCAGGACGTCACTGGCCATGAACACGCCATCGCGCCCCATCTTGCCTTCAGCGACGATGCCTTGGCCCTCGCGAAACAGGTCAGGCAAAATGCCGGTGTATTGAATTTTCAGCTTTTCAACGGTGTCGGTCACGGTGAACGTGATGGTCTCGCCCGCTTTATTCACGCTACCATCTTCCACCAGCCCGCCGACCCTCAAGCGTTGGTCGGGCGCGACTTGGCGCCCTTTCATCTCGCTGGGGCTAAAGAAGAACACAATGTTGTCTTCCATCGCCGTCAACATCAAGGCCGTGGCCGTAAACAAGCCCAACAAGCCGAGGCCGACAAAATATAAACGGCGGCGTTTGCGCGTCATGATGACGACCCTGACTCACCCTGGTTCTCGCGTGCCGACTTTAAGCCCATGAACTCGGCTTCACGCGCCTTCCACGAACTCACCGACAACCACAAAATTCCCACCAACCCTACCAGCGCCAGCCCATAGGCGGGCCACACGAACATCGCGTAGCCACCTATGTGTAGATATTCGGCAATTTGATTCATGGTTTATTCAGCTGCGGCTAAATTAAAACGTGCCGTGCGAATTTTCGCCGACAACAACTCGCCACGCAGTCGGATGATTAACACGCTCACGTAATAAGTTTGAAACGCAAACACCATCAAGAGCAGCGGCCATAACATGGCGGCATTAATACTGAACCCTTCGAAGCTGCGGATGGCGGGTTGATGCAGCGTGTTCCACCACTCGACTGAGAAATGAATGATCGGCAAATTGACCGAGCCCACCAAAGCCAACATGGCCGATGCTTTATCGCCGCGCTCTTGGTCTTCGAAGGAATCACCCAAGGCGATGTAGCCGATATAAAGGAACAGCAAAATCAGCATCGACGTCAGGCGTGCATCCCACACCCACCACGTGCCCCACATGGGCTCGCCCCACAACATGCCCGTCACCAGGCACAAGGCCGTGAACATCGCGCCGATGGGGGCCGAGGCGCGTGCAATGATATGGGCAATGGTGTGTCGCCAAATCAGATAGACCGCCGAGGATACCGCCATGACACCGTACACCATCGATCCCATCCACGCGGCGGGCACATGCACATACATAATGCGAACGGTTTCGCCCTGTTGATAATCAGGCGGCGAAAAAACCAGCGCCAAGGGAATGCCAACCGCGAAGCACAAAATGCTGATGCCCGCCGCATAGGGAAACACGGCGTTGGCGATTCTCATAAAAAAGGTTGGGTTGGCATATTTGTGCATCGCGACCTTGTCGCACTCTCCTGACGCGGGCTCAAGTCTAACCCAAAAAACGCACATAAATGTGACCGAGGGAGTATTATAAGTCGACGATTTAACTCAATAAAACGCTTCTCAAAAGGTTATTCCAAGGCGTGGCGTAAGGCGCTGGCCGCAGCCCACGGGCACAGCGTCAGGGCGGCGACCAACAATCCGCCCAAAACCGCATAAGGCGCGCTGGTCGACAAACCCAAAGTGGCACCCTCAACCGCCGCCGCGCCAAAAATCAGGATGGGGATATAAAGCGGCAGTAGTAGCAGCGACAGCAGCACGCCGCCGCGCTTAGCACCCAATATCAGGGCGGCGCCAACGGCACCCAACAAGCTCAAAGTCGGCGTGCCCAGCGCCAGCGACATCATCAGCGCGCCATAAGCCTGAGTTGGTAACTGTAAGGCCAAAGCCACCACCGGCGCTGCGATCAATAACGCCAATCCTGTGGTGAGCCAATGGGCCAGCGTTTTGGCCAGCACCATGGCGATGGGCTCAGTGCCGCTCAACATCAATTGGTCCAGCGTGCCGTCTTCGTAATCAAGCGCGAACAATCGTTCTAATGACAACAATGCAGCCAACAGTGCCGTGGTCCACACCACACCTGAGGCAATGCGCGATTGCACGTTTAATTCTGGGCCTACGCCAAAGGCGAATAACGCCGCCGCGATGGCGAAGAACGCGATCACGGTCATGACATCGCCCTGACTGCGCAGTGACAACGTCAACTCTCGACGCAAGATGGTACTAAACCCGCTCATGCTGCGATGGCTGCGGGCTGTGTTTGCCGCAGATCCAGCGCGCGCGCTTGGGGCAGAAACAAATCACCATGGCTCGCCATCACAATCATACCGCCACGTTGCAAGTGCGCGCTTAAAGTATCGCGTAATGCGTTCAGTGCTGCATCATCAAGGGTGTTGGTGGGTTCATCAAGTAACCACAACGGTGCGCCGCTCACAGCCACGCGCGCTAAAGCAACGCGATGGCGCTGACCCGCCGACAACACGCGCGCAGGAATATCTGAGAGATGTCTAATGCCGAACGTGTTTAGCGCTTGGTCCACATGAGTTGGGGCCGCACCCCGCAAGCTTGCCCAAAATGCGATGTTTTCGCGCACGGTTTGTGCCGATTTCACAGCGTCGCGATGGCCCGCAAACCCGAGCCGCGCACCATGGGCACAAAGATCATCGGCGATATCCGCATCATTCCAATGCAGCGTTCCGCTGACCGCGCGCGCGAGGCCCGCCATGAGGCGAAGCAGCGTGGTTTTGCCGCTGCCGTTGGGGCCGCGCAGCACAATCACCTCGCCCGAAACGATGCGAAAGGACAGTCCGGTGAAAACCGTGCGTCCGCCGCGCCGACAACTTAGATCGGCGCCAGAAAATTCGGCAGCAGGGAATTTTTGTCCATTCATAGGTGGACCATAGCAGAATTTTTTATGGCGCAAGGCTAGAGCATCGTGCGGAAAAGTGGACCCCGGTTTTCCGCAACAACGATGCGACCAGTCAATAACTTAGAGCAAGCCGCCCGATCCCAACTTAACGCTGCTTGCTCTAGGCCACGAGATGCGGCGCATCGCCAAAAAAAGCGGCGGCCAGGCAATGGGGTTGGGGGGGGTGCGCTGGCCGCCGACAGTACAACGACTATCGGGGGGTAGGGGATACGCCCCGACGAGCAACGTCCAAATCCGAAGGAGCTAGGATTAGCTGTTGCTTATAGTGCTAAAATGCTGGGCAAATGTGGCGAAAACCGGGTGCTTTGTATGACAAAACTGTGAGGCTTTATCCCACTGCCAGAATCGGATTTGTTATATATCCCAATGGCTTGGCTCATTTTTCCACAGCGCTCATCCCTGGACAAGGCGGTGGAGATGTGGATGATGCCTCCAAAGCTCGCATCAAGTGGGCAACGCGATCACAAATCACACATCCTTCTATAGGGACCACCAATGCCCACCGGACATGACACCTTAAAAACCCGCCGTAGCATCACTGCCGGGGGCAAAAGCTACGATTACTTCAGCATTCCTGCGGCCGCCGAAAAGATTGGGGACGTCTCGCGCCTGCCGGCATCGATGAAAGTGCTGTTGGAAAATTTGTTGCGATTCGAAGACGGCAGCTCGGTCACGGTCGATCACATTAAGGCGGTTGCCGCCTGGTTGAAAAACCCCAAGGCGCCTGACCAAGAAATTGCCTACCGCCCCGCGCGCGTGCTGATGCAAGACTTCACGGGCGTTCCTGCGGTGGTGGATTTAGCCGCCATGCGCGATGCCATCAAAGCGCTGGGTGGCGACCCACAAAAAATCAACCCGCTCTCTCCGGTGGATCTGGTGATCGATCACTCGGTGATGGTCGATCACTACGCCACGACCACATCGCTGCAGCAAAACATCGATATTGAATTTGAGCGCAATGGCGAGCGTTACCAATTCTTGCGTTGGGGCCAAATGGGCTTCAACAATTTCCGCGTAGTGCCACCGGGTACGGGCATCTGCCATCAAGTCAACGTCGAGTACTTGGCGCAAGTGGTGTGGACGGCTGAAGAAAGCGGCAAAACGATTGCGTATCCCGACACATTGGTCGGCACCGACAGTCACACCACCATGGTCAATGGTTTGGCCGTGTTGGGTTGGGGGGTCGGCGGGATCGAGGCTGAGGCGGCCATGTTGGGCCAACCCACGCCCATGCTCATCCCCGAAGTCATCGGCATGAAGCTCACGGGCAAGCTGATGCCCGGCACGACCGCGACCGACTTGGTGCTCACCGTCACGCAAATGCTGCGCAAAAAAGGCGTGGTTAATAAGTTCGTCGAATTCTACGGCCCCGGACTGAACGATTTGTCGCTGACCGACCGTGCCACCATCTCCAACATGGCGCCGGAATACGGCGCCACCTGCGGCTTCTTCCCCATCGACAAAGAAACCGTGCGCTATTTGGAATTCACCGGTCGCGATGCGGGCCGCGTGGCGTTGGTCGAAGCCTATGCCAAGGCGCAAGGTATGTGGCGCGATGAAACCACACCCGACCCGATTTTCACCGATTCCATTTCGCTCGACCTCTCAACGGTTGAACCTTCGCTTGCTGGCCCCAAGCGTCCGCAAGATCGCGTCACGCTAACGGCCGCCAGCAAAGAATTTGATAAGGTTTTGAAAGAAGGCTTCAGCCATCCCGCGCCTGTTTCTACCGCCGTGACGGGACTTACAGGCCCCTATGCCAAAGATAATTTATCTGACGGCGATGTGGTGCTGGCCGCCATTACGTCCTGCACCAACACCTCCAACCCATCGGTACTGTTTGCGGCTGGGCTTGTGGCCCGCAAAGCGCGCGCGCTAGGTTTGAACCGCAAGCCGTGGGTGAAAACATCGCTCGCACCCGGCTCACAGGTCGTGACGGATTATCTGAATGCCGCCGCTCTGCAGGCTGATCTGGATGCGCTTGGGTTCAACACGGTGGGTTATGGTTGCACCACGTGCATTGGCAACTCTGGGCCATTGGACGACAACATCGCCAAAGCCATCGAAACGGGTGATCTGGTGGTTGCGGGCGTGCTGTCGGGCAATCGCAATTTCGAAGGCCGCATCAGCCCGCACATCAAAGCCAACTATCTCGCGTCCCCGCCTTTGGTTGTGGCGTATGCCTTGTTTGGCACCATCGCGCGCGACATCACTACGGAATCAATTGGCACCAGCAAAGACGGCAAGCCGGTGTACTTAAAAGACATCTGGCCCAGCGCGAAAGAAGTCGCCGAGTGCATCGAGAAGTTCCTGACCAAGGCGATGTTCACCAACCGCTACTCTGATGTATTCAAAGGCCCAGCGCCCTGGCAGGCGGTGAAGGCCGACAAGACCGAAACCTACGCGTGGCCGGCCAAGTCCACCTACGTTGCTAATCCGCCGTACTTCACGGGCATTACCAAAACCGCCAAAGCCCTGACTGACATTAAAGGTGCGCGACCTCTGGCGATTTTGGGTGATTCGGTCACCACCGATCACATCTCGCCTGCGGGCTCGATTAAGAAAGACAGCCCCGCGGGCAAGTACCTCATGGAAAATGGGGTGCAACCCAAAAACTTCAATTCCTACGGTGCGCGTCGCGGCCATCACGAGGTGATGATGCGTGGCACCTTTGCCAACATCCGCATCAAAAACGAAATGGTGCCGGGCGTCGAAGGCGGCGTAACCAAGTATCAGCCCACCGGCGAACAAATGGCCATCTATGATGCCGCCATGAAATACAAAGCCGAGGGCATTCAGTTGGTTGTGGTCGGCGGCAAAGAATACGGCACCGGCTCCTCGCGCGATTGGGCGGCTAAGGGCACCAACTTGCTTGGCGTCAAAGCCGTGCTGGTGGAAAGCTTCGAGCGTATCCATCGTTCTAACTTGGTTGGCATGGGCGTGTTGCCCTTGCAGTTCAAAGATGACGCCACGCGCAAATCTCTGGGTCTCGATGGCTCCGAGACCTTTGATATCGCCGGGCTCAATACCTTGAAGCCGCTCGGCGATGTGAGCGTTGTTATTCATCGCGCGAACGGCAAGACTGAGAACGTGACGGTCCAATGCCGCATCGATAACTCGGGCGAGATGGACTACTACCGCAGCGGTGGCGTTCTACACTACGTGCTGCGCAATTTGGCGGCGTAATCACGACGCATTCGACTTACCAAGCTCAACCCCGCGCCTTATGCTAGGCGCGGGGTTTGTCTTTGAGTAATGTGGCTCGATGGATTTAATTTTCACCGGTCATTGCAAGTTGCAGCTCAGCGATTTCGTTTTTACGTATTTTATACGCGGCGTAGATCCCTGAAATTGTAATGGCGGAGAGTGGGAAATTTAGAATAGAGAATACAAACTCGCTGATATTTGGAAAATCGATCATAGACGCCTGCAAAAGCCGCACGATGATGATGGGCGGCAAGGAGCAGGCAAGAAGCACCCCAAAAATTTTTGCAACCACGAGCCGTATTCGATTTTCCATTTCAACGTGATTGGGTTTTCCATTTCGTCAGCAGCGGCGGGAAGTGCAAGAATAAAAAATAAGGTAATTGCAAACGCTCCGATCTGGATAAAGCCAACATATATTGCAGCTTCTGGTGTCCATTTAGAGATTGCGAAGGGCAGGAAGCTGTTAATTGTAAACCACAGCGCTGAAAACCCCAGGATATAGCGCTCCGCTCTGCCGAGATTAATATTTACTTCCGCTGTTTTTTTGACCATCCCTGCAATTTATATCAGTACATCGCGACGGCAAAATATCCGCTAAAGATGGCCGCAACAAATGCACACAAGACATCGACATTTGGGCCGCGTGCTTGGATAGCGGTAAATAAAACCCGATCGCAAATGTAATTACATAGGTTAGTACCCAGGGTTTCAATGCGAGTAAGAATATTCTTCCGAGATCATGATATGTGTCGACATAAGCTTCGCGGATAGTCCTTCAGACAGGAATACTTTCACGCACGAGACACCCCCCTAACGCCAAGACATACAGTTTAATATATAGAAAAACATTACTGTTGCTATCTTTGACCCAGAGAAAATCATGCACCTTCAACGCCGTGAATTATTGACCACTGCCGCTGCCGCGGCCTTATCGCTCACGAGCAGCCGTTCGTTTGCCCGCGATTTGCCCACCACGTCGCCAAAATCACAAGGCTTTGATCCCGAGCGTTTGAAACGCATCGGTGTGGCGTTGCAACGGCGTGTCGATGCGGGCGAAGCACCGGGGTTTCTGGCGGCCATCATGCGCAACGGCAAACTCGTGCATTTTGATTCGGTTGGTTATCGCAACATCGCATCAAAAATACCCATGTCGCGCGACACCATCTTTCGCATTATGTCCATGACAAAACCCATCACCAGCGTGGCTGCGATGATGTTAGTTGAGGAAAATAAAATTCGCCTTACCGACCCAGTTTCCAAGTTCATTCCGGCGTTTGCCCAAAGTCAGATCTATGTTAGTGGTGAAGGCGCCGACATGGTGACCGTGCCTGCTAAACGAAAAATGCAAATCCGTAATTTGATGATGCATACCTCGGGTCTGTCATACGGCACCCCGCGCGGCTCGGCGGTCGAGAAATTGCAGGCCGAACGTAAGCTCAGCGTTCAGAATTTCAGCTCGCTGCCCGAATTCTGCGATGCCGTTGCAAAACTACCATTGTTGTTCGAGCCCGGCTCGAAGTGGAACTACAGCATCGCAACGGACATCCTCGGTCGTGTGATTGAGGTGGCCTCGGGCCAACCGCTGGCAGAGTTTTTTCAAGAACGCATCTTCGTACCGCTGGGTATGACCGAAACAGCGTTTTTTATTACACCATCTCAAGCCAAGCGCGTGGCGATATCCTATCGTGCGACCGAGAAAGGATTAGAGAATTTCGGCCCCGAAGCTGTCAGTCGCTTCCTTGCGCCACCCACTGCGCCTTCAGGTGGCGAGGGTCTGACGTCAACGGCCGACGATTATCTTAGTTTTGCTAGCATGCTGCTGAACGAAGGCCAGTGGAACGGTGCGCGTCTATTGGGCCCGGAAAGCGTGAGCATGATGCGCGCCAATCATTTGCCAAAATCGATCATGGATACGCGCGATTCAGGATTCGGCCTTGGTTTCGGTGTCGATTTGATCCCCGCGAGCCGCGACTACTACGGTGGTGCAGGCAGCTACCATTGGTCGGGGGCTCAACGCACGCACTTCTGGGTCGACCCCACGAATAAGATCGTGGGCCTGTCGATGACCCAGGTTGATGACTTCGATAATTATTTTGAAGAAGACATGCGCGCACTCACCTATCAGGCGTTCATGGGGTAGGGCGCATGACCGACGCAGCCATCCCGGGCCTCACGCGCCATTTTTGCACCATCGGTCAGCGCCAGGTGCATTACCGGCGTATGGGTGGCGGCCCGCTAATCATTGCGATTCATCGTTTGCCGCGATCATCCAAAAGCATGATCCCCTTTATGCAGATGGCGTCGGAAAAATTCACGGTCATCGCGCCTGATCTGGCGGGTTACGGAAACTCCTGGTCTCTGGCGTCGCGCGACAAAGATATTCCGCTGTTTAATGACTACGTTGACGATATCAATAATCTCCTCACAGAGCTTGGGATCAAGCGCTCTGCCGTTTATGGCGAAGGCGAGGGGGCGGCGGTGGCGTTGCAGCTCGCCATGTGCGATCCGCAGCGCTTTGCATGTGCCGCACTCAATGGACTGCCGCTACTGTCTGGTGTCCAGGCAACTCAAGCGCAGCATGTCATTCCCATTTTCGAACCTAAGTGGGACGGCAGCCATTTGGCGTGGCTGTGGGCTTTCTTGCGTGAGGAAAATTGCTTCTCGCCGTGGTGGGTCAAATCGCTGGCCACGCGCATCGACGACGATATGCCCTCACCAGACGAACTACAAAGCCGGTTAAGCCAATTTTTAGCAGGCGGCCAGCATGGGCGCGGATATCACCGTGGCATAATCTCGGCGTTGGGTTTCAACCCCACGGCGCACATCGCGCAAGTCCAGGTGCCGGTGCTATTCACGGGCGCGCCTGCTGATCACATCTTTGTGTCATTGGCGCGCATATCCTCACCCCCCCCATCGTCCAGCTTTGACCTGGCGTCAAGTTTAAGTATGGCTCGCGCTGGTGCTGTCGCTTTTCTCGCAGCACATATTGGCCGTGCTGATCAGCCGCCACCCCCGCTGCCCGCCAAGCCGATTAACGGCGCGCTGTCCGAAGACTTTGTATCCGTCTCGGGCGGTCAGGTTCACATGCAGTTGAATACTGACGCCTCCACCGTTCCAGTGTTGGTCCAACACGATGCCGCGTCATCGGTCGGCACGGTTGAGGCGATTACAAAGTCTTTCATTGGGCGTCGCTCAGTCTTGGCGTTCGATCTGCCGGGCTCGGGTGAATCCGATAACACCATTGGATACGACAACGTCGATGTGCATCACTATGCCCAGGCCCTGAATGGCGTGCTGGAAACCCTCGGCCTCGCGAAAGTGGATTTCTATGGCATGTGGGGTGGTGGCTTCGTGGGGCTTGACCTTGCCCTCATGCCATCCACGCGCATTCGCCGCCTTGTCATGTCCAATGTGTTTGAACACACCGGCGAGGAACAACGCTTGATTCAGGAAAATTACACGCCCGAGGTTACGCCCATCTGGCACGGCGGGCACCTGATGCAGTGTTGGCAGCAAATACGCGACCAGGGCATTTACTATCCGTGGTTTGATCGCATCGCTAAGGGTGTGATCCAGCGCGAGCCGTTTTTGGATACCGCCATGGTGCACGAGCGCGTGTGTTCATTGTTGACGGCGGGCAATATGTACCGCACGGCCTATCAGGCGCATTTCCGGTATTCGACCTACGACAACTTAAAAAAATCACCGGTGCCGACGTTGATCGCCACCACCAAGTGGGACCCCAACAACGCTCATACCCAGGCCGCCGCCAAAGCAGCACCTAACGCAACATTTCAATATTTAGACGAAGACTTCACCAAATGGGGCGAGAGTTTTTTGCCGTTTCTCGAGGCGGGGGATCGGTAGCGCGCACTCACTGAAAGGTGAAGTGAAGCCTCTGCACATTCGGGGCATACTCTTTTCATGATCACCCGCCGACATTTCGTTCACACGCGCGTTACTGCAGGTCTTCTTGCATCGACGCCGGCGCGCGCAGCAAACAATCTGGTGCTCGTCGAGCTCTTCACATCGCAAGGATGTTCGTCGTGCCCACCGGCTGATGTGGTCGCGCTCGCGTTTCATGTGGACTATTGGGATCAGTTGGGCTGGAAAGACCCATTTTCATCGCCTGAATTCACGCGCCGTCAACGTCGTTATCGCGCCGCCTTTGGCAACCGCTCGATCTACACTCCGCAAATGGTGTTCAACGGCAGTATCGAATTTCCCGGCCAAGAGGAACGCGAAGCCGCGTGCGCGGTCACCACTGCTGCGAGCCGCAGCGAACAACGCCCGGTCATCGCGCTCCAGCACAACACAGATAACTCAGTGCTGGTGAACATTGATCAAGGGTCCGCTGCGTCCAACGTTTCAGTCTTCGCTGCGGTCTATGGGCGCGTCACATCAACCACCGTACCTAGCGGCGAGAATGCGGGGCGCAAGCTAGCGAATGTCAATATAGCCAAGAGCTTGGAACGACTTGGCACACATGGCGGTATCCCCACCCAGCTCACATGGCGGCCCGATCTTGCGAATGCGGCCGGGGTCGCGGTCTGGTTACAGCCCGAAAACTTGGGGCCTGTTCAGGCGGTCGCGCAATTACGCGTGTCTGACGCCGCTTAACCCAGCGCTTTTTCCATCATCGCCGACAAGCGCTTGGCAAAGCCCACCGGATCGGGCACGGGCTCGCCCTCGACGATGCGCGCTTGATCCAAGAGCAACGCAGCCGCGCAATCGAACGCTGCACCCGAGAGGACCATGAGCCGCTTGATCAGCGCATGCTTGGCGTTGATTTCCAGGATCTTGCGCACCGCCAAACTTTGCGCATCGCCATGTTGCTTTAGCATGCGCGCCATATGCAGGCTCATGCCGCCTGTATCGGCGACCAGACAAACCGGAGATCCTTTGAGTTTGTCGGTGGTGCGCACATTGGCCACCGCTGCGCCCAGTGATTTTTTTAACGCCTCGATCAGGTCTTTGATGGCCTGTTCAGATGCAGCCCCTTGGTCTTCTTTTTTCTCCTCAGTCTCGCTGCCTTTGATTTTGGCCAAATCATCACCTGCGGTGGCGACCGTCTTGAAAGTTTTTTTGTCGTAGAGGCCAACTGACGAGGCCCAGAACTCATCAATCGGGTCGGTCAGCAGCAACACTTCAATGCTCTTGGCCATAAAGCCTTCGAGCTGCGGACTATTTTTCAACATGGCCGCGTTATCGCCGGTGATGGTGTAAATGGCGTCTTGGCCCTCTTTCATGCGGGCCACGTAATCTTTCAGCGACACCCAGCCCTCGTGTGTTGAGGAGCGAAAGCGCGCCAAATTCAGCAGCTCATCGCGATGTTCAAAGTCTTCGTACAGGCCCTCTTTCATCACCGGCCCGAACACCTCCCAGAACGCATTGTATTCGTCAGGCTTCTCGGCGCGCGCGGTCAGGTCTTTCAGCAGCCGTTTCACCAGCCCGCCTTGGATTTTGCGCAAGATCGGGTTGTTCTGCAGCATCTCGCGACTGATGTTCAGCGGCAGGTCGGACGAATCCACCACGCCGCGCACAAAACGCAAATAGCGCGGCAAGAGGCCTTCCAACTGATCGGAAATGAACACGCGGTTGACGTAAAGTTTCACCGCGTTTTTGCGCTCGGGGTTGAAGAGGTCGAAGGGTTTGGCCGAGGGAATGTACAGCAGTGAGGTGTACTCAATGGCCCCCTCGGCCTTGAAATGCAAGGTGTGCCAGGGGTCGTCAAACGCATGGCCCACGTGATGATAGAATTCTTTGTATTGATCTGCGGTGATTTCGCTTTTAGGCCGGGTCCATAGTGCCGAGGCGGAATTCAGCGTCTCGGCCTTCACGGCCTCTTCGTCGTCTTTTTTCTCACCGGCGACCGCATCTAAAATCACCGGCACAGCGATGTGGTCAGAATAGGTCTTCACAATTTGGCGCAGACGGAACGCATCCAAAAATTCGTCGGCGCTGTCTTTCATGTGCAGCACGATTTTGGCGCCGCGTGCCACGTCGTCGTGTACGGCGACGGTGAATGCGCCCTTGCCATCGCTGCTCCAGCGGTATCCGGTTTTATCGCCGGCTTTGCGGCTGTACACGTCCACTTTATCGGCGACCATAAACGAGGAATAAAAGCCGACGCCGAACTGGCCAATCAGCGACACATCTTTGGATTTGTCGCCGCTCAAGGATTTCAAAAACTCGTTGGTCCCGGATTTGGCGATGGTGCCCAGGTTGGCAATCAACTCCTCGCGGTTCATGCCAATGCCGTTGTCGACAATCGTCAGGGTCTTGGCAGTCTTGTCGAGGCCAAGGTGAATTTCAAATGTGGCGCTGCCGTCATCGAGCAGCTTGGGCTCGCTCAAGCCCGCATAACGCAACTTGTCACAGGCGTCTGAGGCGTTAGAAATCAACTCGCGCAGAAAAATCTCGGTGTTCGAGTACAGCGAATGAACCACCAAATCGAGCAGCTTGGCCACCTCGGCCTGGAACTGCATGTTTTCCTCGGGTTTGTTTTTGATTTCGGTGTCGGCCATGGTTTACCCTCGTGCTCTGCAATCTCTTCATATCAGTACGGCTGTTGCGCATGAAAGCCGCACGGGCGGTGATATGTAGCCAACGGACGGATTTCGCAAGAGGGCTAGACTAGCAAAACAGGAACACTGGGCGTGGGTTAGGGGCGTCCCAACATGGCTGGCGGTCCGCCAGGGCCGGCCCCAAACATACCCCCCGGGCCGCCAGCCCCGATTCGTGATAAAAAAACCGCGAACTCGGCGCGTTCTGCTGGGGTCATGGTGGCGGCTGCTTTTACGAGGGCGCGATGAAAATTTTCCAGCAGATGCTGACTGACAAGGCGTTGGTCTGCGAGTGCGCGCGCGACGGTCTCGGCCGACACGTCTCGTTCATATATAAATGACAACTCAGCACGCTTGATCAGGCCGGCGCAGGGCCTGTGGCAGTATTACGCCCCATTAACTGGGATAGCCGGCGGGTCCTATAATGAGGTCAACGTGGCGTTACGCCTCATTCGCCTATTCTAAGGCCTGACATTTCTAGGGCCTTTCAAGAAAATAATTCGCTTCAAATTGATCGCAATCAATTGCCAACGCTGTCTGCCCGGCCCATGATTTGGGTATAGTTCAAAGTGTAATTAGCACATAGAGCCAGGCGCTGGCGAAAAGTGGTTTGCGCCCGGTCTCGCGGCTCCAACGGCAGGTGCGCCGGCTTCTTGTGACGGGCTAACTGGACAATCTGGTTGGCTGGTGAAGCATAGGTAGCGTGTAGATGCAAAATCAGGTTCAGATTTCGTTTCATGGCTTCGACCATACTGATGCGGTCGAAAGAAATATTCGCGAGCGCGTTACGAAATTGGATAAAATGTTCCACC
Organism: Rhodospirillaceae bacterium; assembly: GCA_002737725.1. GTDB lineage: Bacteria > Pseudomonadota > Alphaproteobacteria > Rhodospirillales > Rhodospirillaceae. The sequence continues at coordinate 25,816 of NSIP01000001.1, read as the reverse complement.
GCATTACCGCGTGTCGCGTGGTGGTTGAAGCAGAGCACCACGACGACGTCAACACCGCCGTGCGCGATCTGTTCTCAACCATGGAGCGTCGCTTGAAAGATTATGTGCGTCGGCGCTGGCACGATGCTCGACATCGCCCCGCCGATCAGCCACTGGACAGCTAGCGCGGCCTTAACGGCCTCCATTATTTACGAGAAACACTGTATCTCTCGACTTCCTCGGTACGGGGAAGTCGAGAGATCAATTTTTGCCATCATCGTGACCCACTCACCCTTATCACCCTCTGCGCCGACTGCGGGAATCACGGCCGTTCTCGGGCCGACCAATACCGGCAAGACGTTCCTGGCTATGGATCGTATGATGGGTCACGCCACGGGCATGATCGGCTTTCCGCTGCGCCTGCTGGCGCGCGAAAATTACGACAAGGTCGTTCGCGCCAAAGGCGAAAAATACGTCGCGCTCATTACGGGCGAAGAAAAAATCATCCCGCCCAACCCGCGTTATTATATTTGCACGGTCGAGAGCATGCCCGTCGACAAGGACGTGGCTTTTCTGGCGGTTGATGAAATTCAATTGGCCGCCGACCCCGACCGTGGCCACATTTTCACCGACCGATTGCTCAATGCGCGCGGCACGGTCGAGACGATGTTTCTGGGTGCTGAGACCATCAAGCCGTTGATCCGCAAACTGGTGCCCGGTGCGCAGTTCGTGCAGCGTCCGCGATTTTCAAAGCTGGTTTACTCGGGTGCTAAAAAATTAACTCGTTTGCCCCGACGTTGCGCAGTGGTGGCGTTCTCGGTGTCCGAAGTTTATGGCATCGCCGAATTATTGCGCCGCCATCGCGGCGGGGCAGCAGTGGTCATGGGTGCGCTCAGTCCCCGCACCCGCAATGCCCAAGTCGATATGTATCAAGCGGGCGAAGTGGATTATCTCGTGGCCACCGATGCCGTGGGCATGGGCCTGAACATGGACGTGGACCATGTGGCCTTTGCCGCCATGAGCAAATTCGATGGCCATAGACCGCGCCCCTTAACGGCGCCCGAAGTGGCCCAAATCGCGGGCCGCGCCGGGCGACACATGAATGACGGCACCTTTGGGGTGACTGCTGAGGTGTCTGAGATCGACCCCGACATCGTGCTGCGTGTCGAGGGGCACGAATTTCAGAACCTGCAATTTTTGTATTGGCGCAATACCAACTTGCGCTTCGTACGGATCGAAACGCTGCTGGCGGATCTCAAAGCCATGCCGCCGGACCGCGCCCTCACGCGCCCACCGCCCGCTGAAGATCAGCTAGTGCTTGAAGTGATGCTGCAAGATGTTGATGTGCGTGGTCGTGCAAGCCGACCTGATCGCATTCGCTTATTGTGGGATGTGGCCCAGGTGCCCGATTTCCGCAAACTCAAGCCCGAGCAGCACGCTCGCCTGATGGCGCAGGTTTATATGCACCTGACGCAAGGGCACGAACGCCTGCCCGCCGATTGGGTGGCCGCCCAGGTCGAGCGAATAGATCGCATTGATGGCGACATTCATGTCATGATGGACCGCATCGCCGCAATTCGGACGTGGACCTACCTGGCCCATCGCCCCGGCTGGACAGAGCGCGCCATAGAGTGGCAAGAACGCACTCGCCAAGTGGAAGATCGTCTCTCAGATGCTTTGCACGCCAAACTGACCCATCAGTTTGTCGACAACCGAACGGCGCATTTGGTGAAAAAACTTCGAGGAGACGACATTCTGTCCGCCGAAATTTCAGCCGATGGTTCTGTTCACGTCGATGGCCACCGCTTAGGCAGGCTGGAGGGCCTGCGCTTTAGCGCCGAACGCACCGGGCTTAAAATCGCCGATCGCACCGTTATCAATGCCGCCAATGTCGTTTTGCGCCCTGTGATTGCAGCGCGCTTCGAGGCCATTGCGGCCGCCGCCGACAGTGCATTCAATCTCGACGACCAAGCGCGCCTGACGTGGAAGCAGGCTGAGGATGCGGTGGTCGTCATCGCCACGCTGCTTCCGGGGCCTGAGCGCCTCAAGCCGCAAGTCCAGGTGCTGGCCGACGAACGCCTTGATGCACCCCAGCGTCTGCGAATCGAGGAACGGCTACGGGCGTGGCTCAGCGCACATATTGATCGTGTGTTGCAGCCGCTCATCGCGGCTCGAAACGCCGATGTGCCGGGCTATGTGCGCGGCATTGTTTTTCAAATGGCCGAAGGCTTAGGCAGCATCCGCCGCGACCAAGTTGAAGAGCAACTCAAAGCGCTCAACGATGATCAACGCAAAGTGCTCGCCAAACTCGGGATTCGCTTCGGGCTTGATCAAGTCTTCTTGCCGATGTTGCTGAAAGCTGCGCCCATTCGGTTGCGGGGTTTGTTGTGGATGGTGGCGCACCCCGATGTGCCGCCGCCGGTGTTACCCACACCGGGGCGGGTCTCGGTTCCCATGGCGCCGGGCGTACCGGGTGACTTTTATGCTGCGAGTGGGTTCTGGCCCATTGCGGGCGTTGGCTACCGCATAGATATGCTCGAGCGTTTTGCTGCCGAGGCGCGCAAGCATGCGCGTGAGGGGCAGAAAACATTTCCGCCCGCGACGCTCTCATTATTGGGCATCACCGCCGAAGCTGGCATGGCCGTGCTGCGCGCGCTTGGGTTTCGGGCTGCCATCGAGAATGAGGCGCTCACGTTTTCTGTTCTGCGCGCGAAGCATCACAAAAATCAACCACAGGCCAAAGGCTACCACAAAGCCAGCAGCGTTGCTGCTGTTGTCGAACCCAAACCCAACGTTGATTCACCCTTTGCAAAATTGAAGGTGATGATGACCAAAGCCACACCAATAGTCGGGGGCGAGCCTTTGCCTGATCCACCAGCGCCCGAGGTGCCAGCCCCAACACTTCCATCACCCGAGATTCCTGCACCAGAGAATCCTGAACCCGAAACTCCGCCGCCTGATTCGCCGGCGTCCCTTCCGGAGATTGCCCCCGTCGAATGAGCGGCACCGATTCGATTCGTCTGGATAAGTGGCTTTATTTTGCGCGCGTGTGCAAAACCCGCGCGCTGGCGCAGAAGTTGATTGATCGCGGGCAAGTGACGCTCAATGGCGCGAAGACTCGCAAAGCCAGCGGGTCGGTTCGTCTCAGCGACGTGCTTGTGATTATCACTGGCCCCCTCAAACGCACACTGAAGGTGAAAGAGTTCGGGGTGCGGCGCGGACCCGCACCCGAGGCACGGACGCTTTATGATGAACCCACACCACCGCAGCGGCTTGACCGCGATGAACATGGAACGCCGCTCCATCGCCCAATGTTCAAACGCCCCAAAGGCAGCGGCAGGCCAACAAAAAAAGATCGACGTGCGTTCGACTCGTTGTACGACGAAATCTAAACGCGCCGCCAAATCAGCGACAAGTTGTTGGCTGGCATAGGAATGATCTCGGCCAAATTGAACCCGGCGTCTGCGGCCGCGGTGGCAATATCGTCGACCGCGCGCAGGCCCCAGTCTGGGTTGCGTGCTTTCAGCAATTGATCAAAGGTCACGTTACTTTCGGCTAAAACTTCGCCAGCTTGAATGTAGGGCCCATAGGTCACAAGCGGCGCACCCGTAGCCAAAATTGCCGAAGCCCCCGCGAACAGCGCGCCCGTCGCCTCCCAGGGCGAGATGTGAATCATGTTAATGCACACCATCGCCTCAGCCTGAACGGTTGGCCAAGGCTGGCGCATGACATCAAGGTCGAGGGCCAGCTTGAGGTTGGTCAGTTGCGCCTCTTCACGGTACGCTGCGATACTGCTGCGCGCTGTTTCATCGGCATCGCTGGGTTGCCAGGTTAGATGCGGGAAAGCCTCTGCGAAGGTTGTGGCGTGATAGCCCGAGCCGCTCGCGATCTCGAGCACGGTGCCGTACGGGGGCAAGACGCGGCCCAGCACCTCGACCAAGTATGGCGCATTGCGAACCGATGAGGGCGAGTCTTGTTTTGTAGGCATGAATGCGGTTTTCGTCTGAGGATATGGAAGATTTGTCTGACTTGGCGGAGTCGATCTATGATCATTTGTGTTGCATCACTTGACGCCCCCGCAGCAAATCGAGTACCCGAATTGAAGCAAGGTGATTGGCACGTTCCATCGACGGGATCGGGCGCTTTAGGGGAGTGTGACGTATGGCCTACGTGGTGACGGAGAACTGCATTAAGTGCAAGTTCATGGACTGCGTCGAGGTTTGCCCGGTGGATTGCTTCTACGAGGGCGAGAATATGCTGGTCATCCACCCCGACGAATGCATCGATTGTGGGGTCTGCGAGCCCGAATGCCCGGCCGAAGCCATTGTTCCCGACTCGGATGAGTCGGCAGCCAGTTGGACTGACCTCAATAAGGAATATGCCGACAAGTGGCCCAACATAACCACCAAGGGCCCATCCCCCGCCGATGCCGATGATTGGAAGGGAAAAACCAATAAGAAACAACAGTTTAGCGACAAACCCGGAAGTGGGTCTTAAACTTAAAGTAATCTCTCTAACAGCGCCCGTTCGGGGTTTTGGCTATTTTTTTCCACAGGTTTATGATACATTCTTTTTAATCCATTGGGGAACCGATGGATTATTTTTCCCCGGCCATGGGCGTGTAGATTTATATGCAAGTCCTTGAAATAAAACAATATTAACGGCACGGGATGGAGGACCGGGTGGAATTTGTGTGGTGGCCTGTCCAGGCCGCCCGGTAACCGTGTGTTGCACTGCAATAAACCCGGTCCATGGGCATCATGGGCTGTTTTGGGGGGCAGGCATCGCGCGGCAACAACAAGAGTTGGAGAGCAAAACCGATCATGCCCAATACCAACAAGAAAATAGCAGCACCAAAGCCCGTCGCAGTGCCGGCCGTGAAGATTGCTAAAAAAGATAAGCCTGCGGCCCCCTTTGCCGCTGGCGATTTCGTGGTTTATCCTGCGCACGGCGTGGGCAAAGTCACGACCCTGGAATATCAACTGATCGCTGGCCAGAAAATCGAGTTGTTTGTCATCAGCTTTGAGCGTGACCGTATGACTTTGCGCGTGCCGGTGATGAAAGCCGAAGGCGCAGGTTTGCGTAAACTCTCGACCCGCAAGGTGATGGAAAGCGCTTTGCTCACGCTGAAAGGCCGTGCGCGCGTCAAACGCGCCATGTGGAGCCGTCGCGCGCAAGAATACGAAGCCAAGATCAACTCGGGCGATCCGGTGTCGATTGCCGAAGTGGTGCGTGATTTGCACCGTGGTGCGACTCAGCCCGAGCAGTCTTACAGCGAACGCCAAATTTATGAACAGGCGCTCGAGCGCTTGGCCCATGAAATGGCCGCCGTTGAACGCATTAACCCTGAGGCCGCCACGGCGAAATTGGAAAAGCTTCTCAACGCCGCTTAAGTCAGCCCGCGATCAAAGTTCAAACGGCCCCAGAGTAATCTGGGGCCGTTTTTTTTACGACTGGCGCATAGATTGGGTGAGGACGATGAAGAAGGGGATGTGTTAGCCGTGCGCGCACTCAGCAGACTTTCCCGCATCGCGCTATTTTTTATCGCATACGTATCGCAAGTCTCTGCCGCACCTCCCGATACACTGATGCTAGGTGAAACCGGCATTGTTGCCACAGTCGTTAATGGCGACACGGTGCGGCTGAAAGATGGCCAAGCCGACATTCAGCTTGTCGGCAGCCAAGCGCCGAAATTACCGTTGGGCCGCAAGGGCTTCAAACCTTGGCCGTTGGCCGCAGGTCCCAGCAAGCCCTTAGTGATTTAGTGCTCAACCGTCGTGTGACGGAAAGGCTTGGCACTACCCAACGCGATCGTAATGGGCGCATGCTGGCCCATCTTGTTCGCGTTGTCGGCCACGCTGAAAGATGATGTCGGCACGTTTCAAATTGTCAGCGGCACGGTCAGCAATGTGGCACCCATCAAAGATCGTGCCCACATCAATTTCGGCAATGATTTTCGTACCGACTTTACCGTGTCCATCGATAAGCGCGATTTAGCGCGCTTTAATGATGCCAAAATCAACTTAGCCGCGTTGAAGGATCAGCTGATCGAGGTGCGCGGGTGGTTGGTTTCGCGCAACGGCCCGATGATCGAGGCCACGCACCCAGAGCAAATTATTCTAAGCGGAAAAAGGTGACGCTGTATTTTGTTGCTATATACCGGCCCAGCAACCACTGTGTAGCCGGTATATCCTGTATTTATTTTTTTAACAGGCCTGCTCAGGCGACCCACATTTCGTCAACCAACGTCAGTTGGAACAATTTTCCATTTTTGAACCAATGCCACGTGCGTGCACGGTCGGTGTTATTGGCGGCTAACTGAATGGCCTCGCACACATCCACGCCCGGCTGATCGTCAAACCTGAAGTGCGTGTACAGCGTGCGCGTATCGAGTTCCCGTATAGAGCCAGCAATGCGACCTGAAAAGACCACCGTGTCGCCCGCGTAAGTTCCCTCAAACGCCAGTTCGCGCTTTCGGTCATCGGCCCACGTATGAAAACTTTCTTGGCGATAGGTCAGCCCACCCTTGCCATCATCTGGAAACTTCACATTGATCCGAAAGTCGTATTAATCCAGCAGCTTCATCTGTGGCATGATGAAGCGATAGGTGCCCGTCCAGGCGCCCTCGTGGCGCGCCAGCAACGGCATCTTTGTTTTAATCACAGACATAGAATTTGCCCCTCTGTTTACCCAGCAATTCTAGACCTAAGCAAAGGGGCGTTGTAGAAGCCGGTTAGCATGATTCTTAAGCCCATCACCCTCCAAGACCTTCCCAGCCTCCTCACTGCATTCGAGCGGGGGTTGGCTGGCGAGCCTGCGGCGCTGAGCGCGTTTGGCCGCATCGCTGGTACGTTGCACTTCGCACCTCAGCTCATCGCCGATCTGCACGCTGGCCGCGACAAGGCCATCAGCTTGGCGCAGCGTTTGAATATCCCCACGCTCGATGAAGATCCCGCCACGGCATTTAGCTGGGACGGTCACGCCATTCGCACGACATCCGAAACCAGCGTCGTGTTTCACGAAATTGCCCATTGGCAAATCGCGCCGGTTGAACGTCGCAGCCTTTATGATTTCGGGCTCGGTGCAGGGCCCGAGACTGGGCGCATCTTTGAGGCCAACGCGGTGGCGTGCGTAGATGACGCTATCAAAGAAGACGAGGAGAACCTCGCCTCACTGCTGGGTATTTTATGGGAAGCAGACCATGGCGAGCCCGCCATCATCGCGTTTGCCGAGCAGAATTGGCTGGAGCTGGCGGACCGCGCGCACACGCCTCGGCACTTTGTGCAGTGCCTGGGGCGTCTTGCGCAGCGCGGGTTGATCGCGTCGCTATAGAGCGTCGTTAGACCTACGAATCCGAACACAGATTTTGCTAGCACTTGCGATTATCAGACGTATCGAGTTCGCACTGGACGTGCATCCAACTGGGGTCGATGCCAATCCCATGTGGCGTCGGGCTCAGCCCACCCATAAGCCAGCGTCGGGCCACGCTCGTCTCCTTCTTGCACTACGGTGAAGAGCGTCTCGCGGAACATGCCATAAGACCACTTTGTCACGACTGATGGTCATCACCTCGCAGCCGGATTTTGTCGTGGCGGTTAATGTGCGTTTTGCGTCGGGTTGCATCAAAGTAAGTTCGCCGAACATCGCGCCACCCTTGACCATCGTATAGGCTACGCCCTCGCCTTTGTCATTGGTCCCGGTAATTTCCACTTTCCCTTGCAAGACGACAGCCCCTGTTCACCGATTTCAAAGATTTTTGAGCCGGGGGTAAATTTAATGCGGTCGAAGGTTTTATCGTTCAAATCCATTGAGGCCTCATTTCTCAGCACATGGGCTGAGGCAATAGTTTAGTGATTGCATTTGAGTGATTAACCCTCCAATCGGTGGCTATTTAGTCAACAATCTCAATCTGATCATAGGCGATGAAGCCGTGGGCTTCGCCAAAACCACGAACTTTCGCAGCCAACCCGGTGAAACGCACCCCCTCATAAACGAACAGCATCGGCGCTTCGTCGTGATACCAGGCCAAAATCTCGCGGCGCAGGTTCAGCGCTTGGGTTGGGTCACGCGAAACGAGTGTGGCCTTGATTTTGGGCATGATGCGCTCGTCGCAATAAAAGGGCTGGCGGCGTAAACATGAATGAATGCGTAGCGGACGAATGGCGTCAATGTTGGGATCGGCGGGGTAAGACATCCCGAAGGCATCGGTGGGCATCGTGCCTAGGCTCAGGTGTTGCAAATACTGTTGCATGGGCGCTGAACGTACCTCTGCTTTGATGCCAATCACCGCCAAGTCTGCGGCCAGTCGCTGGTGAATTTCAGCGTCTGCCCCGGCGCTGCCCGCCGTCGACAGCACGCTCATCTCAAATCCGTTAGGGTAACCGGCTTCCGCTAATAGTTTTTTCGCCGCTGCTGGGTCATAGGCAAAAGGCGTGATGTCGGGGTTATAGCCGTACACAGCGCGCGTGGCGCCCTGGCCCGCCACACGCGCTGCCCCATCAAGCAGTGTGTCTACAATGAGTTGTCGGTTCACCGCCATGGTCATGGCTTGGCGCACGCGTTTGTCTTGCAGCGGACTATCGACGGGTTTGCCCTCACGCATCAACACGAAGGCCCAGCCCCAAACTTGCGCAGTAGGAATGCGCACAGCTTGGCCACCCTCGCTCTCAACTGACTTGACCATATCCGGCGACAACCCAACAGCAATGTCGATGCGATCAGCCATCAACGCCTGGGCGCGTGATGTGGCTTCGGGGATGATCACGATTTCGAGGTCGCGCGTTTTTGCCCGCCGCCATGACGTTTCATGCGCGCTCAGAAGCGCGCGGTTGGCTTGCCACTCGACTAATTTATAAGGCCCGGTGCCCACAGGCGATTTGCTAAATGCCTCGCGGCCCAAGCGAAGCCACTCGTTCGGCTCGACCGCGGGCAGAGCAGCAGCAGAGCGCGGAAACTGGGCGTCCGGTTCAGCCAGTGTAATATCGATGGTGTGCTCATCGATCACGCGGGCGGATTTCAGCGCGGGGATCTCGCGCACGAGGCCTTCACGCACGGCCTCTTCACTGGCCAGATAATCAACGGCCACTTTTACTGCCTCGGCGGTGAAGGGTGTTCCATTGGAAAAGACCACATCGTCTCGGAGAACGAATCGCCATGTCGTGGCATCAACGCTTTCCCAACGGGTGGCGAGGCGTGGTTTCAGGGTGCCGTTCAACTCGATGTGCGTCAGGCCATCGAAGATGGCCGAAGTAAAATATGTTGTTGGAATCTGTGCGGTTCGAAAGGGGTTGCCAAATGACAACGGCAAACTATCAAGCCCGATGCGGATTTTGCCAGCCTTGATGGGCGCATCAGCGGCGTGCGCGATAAAAGAAGTTGTCAATGCGAAGAACAGGGCAATGACAATGCGTTTCACTTTTGCAATTCCATGTCATTGAACTGAAAATGAGTGCCATTGATCAACTTATAGTTTTTCACGCGCGATGACAGGCCGACGAAGGTTGGTGATTCGTACATAAATAACGCCGGGGCTTGATCGTGATAATGCTGTGCCAGTTGATGGCGCAAGGCCAAGGCTTTGGCGTCATCAAACTCTGTGCGGGCGTCGACCATGGTAGATGTGATGGTGGAGTCACAATACCACGGCAACATGCGTTGGCATGAATGTGCGAGCACCGAGCGGGTTACATCAAGCGTCGGCCAGCTTTGCCAATCGACCGGGAAGGCTTCGCCAGAAAATTCCGTGGCCCGTAATGCATTATAGTACTGCATAGCAGGCATGGTGCGAATCTCCATGCTCACGCCGATGTCGCGTAAGTCGGATTGTACTTGTTGGTAGATGGCTGCGTCATTGGCATCAATGCCCGTCGCGGCATCCATCACAAATGAAAAACCCTTTTCATAACCGGCCTCGCGCAAAAGCTTTTTGGCGGCTGTCGGATCATATGGGTAAGGCGCGATGCTTGCATCATACCCCAGCACGCTTCGCGCTGCGGGTTGGCCGGTCATCACGGTGGCGCCACCCAACAGCGCATCAATAATGCGTTGTCGATTCACGGCCATGTTCAAGGCCCGGCGCACGCGCACGTCCTGCAAGGGGCCCTTTTTAAATAGAATGAATGAAATGCCAAAAATCGCTGGGTCGACACCAGTGATGCCTTTGTGGCCAGCCCCTTCCAACACTTGTAAATTGTCGGGGCTGAGGCTCATCGCAATATGCAGTCGACCCGCCAGAATACCCGACGTGCGCGTTGACGCTTCGGGTAAGGCAATCACCTCAAGGCCTTCGAGTTTGGTGGGGCGCCACGCATTTTTTGCGGCACTCAGTTTCCACACGTTGTTGCTCATGTCGCTCATTTGAAAGGGCCCGGTACCCACGGGCCTGCGCGCAAATTCATCGCGGCCCAGGCTGCGCCAGGCTTTGGGCTCACCCAAAAGAAGGCCCGTCATATAACGCGGCAATTGCGGGGCAGGTTCTGTCGTTGTGATCTCAACTGTCATCGCATCGATGGCGCGCGCCGCCTTCAGAATACCAATCTCGCGTTTGAGACCTTCGCGATTAGCATCATCCGACGTGATGTAGCTGATGGCCGTGACAACCGCGTCGGATGTGAACGGCTCGCCGTTATGAAATGTCACGCCGCTGCGCAATTTGAATCGCCAATTCAGCGAATCGATTTTCTCCCACGATACCGCCAAAGACGGCTGAACTGTTCCGGCCTCGTCAAAGCGCGTCAGCGCATCAAACATCGCCGCGTTGGTCCAAATCGTTGGCGGCAATGATGTGCGATACGGGTTGCCCAAGGAGGGCGGCAGAATATCGACGGCTATTCTCAAAGGCTCGGCTGAGGCTGAGCACGTGCACCACGCCACGCCAAGAGCTGCTGCAAGCCACAGCCTCACTTTGTGACCTCAAGACGGTCATAGGCGATCAGGTTGCTAAACATATCGAAGGTTTTGACTTTCGGCCCTAAGCCGATAAACACCGGCAGCTCGTAGAGAAAAACAGCGGGGGCTTGGTCGTGATAGATCTGGCCCAACTCCTGACGCAACTTGAGGGCTTTGGGCTCGCTCCACTCCGACAGCGCCGCCATCATTTTCGGCATCATGCTGGGCTCACAAAACCACTGTACCGGGCGCAGACACGAATGAATTTGCATAGTCCGCCAGACATCTAAGGTTGGCCACGACGCCCACGGCACCGTAAAGGCGTCGCCCGTAAATTCCACATTGGCAAGCTTGTTGAGGTACATCGTGTTGGTCATTGTCTCGATGTCCATTTTGACACCGATGTCTTTGAAGTCCGCTTGCACCTGTTGAAAGACGGAGGTGTCCGCAGCTGATGCGCCTGTGGGAGCGTCCAGGACGAAGGAAAGGCCATTCGGATATCCCGCCTCGGCCAGAAGTTTTTTTGCCGCGGTCGGATCATAGGCATACTCAGGCACTTGCGGATTGTAGCCGTATGATGAGCGCGCCGCCGGCTGGTTGGCTGTCACGGTGCGCCCTGCCAGCAACCCCTCGACAATGCGGGCGCGGTTGACGCCCATGTTCAGGGCGCGACGCACGCGGACATCTTTAAAGGGCCCTTCGCGCGTCGTAATAAAGCTCATCCCATAGACCGAAGGCAGAACATAAGTGTTCACGCGCGCGCCCGCAGCCTCAATGCTGCCGATGTTGTCGGGCCCCACCAGCATCGCGATATCGACTTGCCGGGCCTCAAGCGCCTGCACGCGTGATGCGGTGTCGGGAAGTGCGCGGATGTCGACGCCGTCAATTTTGGCCTGCCGCCACGACGTGGCAGATTTTGATAGGGTCCAGCGATTGGGCGTGATCTTGTCGACCTTGAAGGGGCCCGTGCCCACGGGCTGAAGCGCAAATTCATCGCGCCCCAATTTTCGCCACAGCGTCGGCTCGACCAAGGGCATGGACGTGACGTAGCGCGGAAATAAAGGAACGGGTTCGGTCGTGACAATATCCACGGTCAAATCATCAACCGCGCGCGCTGACTTCAAGATCGTCAACTCACGTTTCATACCTTCGCGCGCGGACTCACCGGACACCAGATACGCCACCGCATTAAGGACCGCATCAGATGTGAACGGCGCGCCGTTCGAGAAGGTCACGCCCGGTCGTAAATGAAATCGCCACGTCAGCGGATCAATATTTTCCCACTTGATCGCAAGCGCGGGCTGTAAAACGGCATCCGCATCAAAGCGTGTAAGCGAGTCAAAAACCGCAGCGGTCACATATATTGTGGGCGCCAGCGATGTGCGGAATGGATTGCCTTGCGAGGGTGGTAACGCATCAACGACAATGCGTGCAATCTGGGCATGTGCTGGCGTGACAACGGCAGCCAACGCGGCAATGGCGAAAAAGTAATTTCTCATGGGGACTTTCTGATCTGATCGAAGTTGATAAAACCGTGCAGTTCTTCAAAGCCCGTAATATTAGCACGCAGGCCCGCGAAGCGTGGCATCTCGTAAAGGAATAATGACACATACTGATCGCGGTAAAAGCGCATCACCTGGTGGCGCAACGCCAAGCCTTTGGCCTCATTAAACTCGGACAATGCGCTTTTGATGGTCGGCATGATGCTCTGGTCGCAATACCAGGGTTTGCTCCAGAGGCACGAATGATTTTGCATGGGGCGAAGGACATCGATTGTTGGCTCGGTGGCGTAGGTCAGTCCAAACGCATCGCCATTCCACGACCCCTCGACGACGGCGCGAATCAATTCATTACTTGGAAATGGGCGTATCTCCATGGTGACGCCGATCGATGCTAGATCTTGCGCAACTTTTTGGTATACCGCCCCATCGGCTGGGCCCGAGCCAATCACGGCCTGCACCACAAACTTAAATCCGTTAGCGTAGCCTGCTTCAGCCAGTAGTTTTTTTGCCAGGGCAGGATCGTAAGGAATGGGCGGGATGGTGGGATCAAACCCAATCGCATTGCGCGGCCCCGGTTGCGTTGCTTCAACGGTGGAACCACCCAGTAGGCCTTGCACCAGGGCCTTGCGATCAACCGCGTAGTTCAAGGCTTGTCGGATGCGCACGTCTTTCAGCGGGGTATTTTTATCGTGGTGAAAATGGATCGCCCAAACCGATGCGTTACCCCAGGTTTGGCCTTTGTCGCCACCGGCCTCGATGGCGGCCGTATCGTCGGGCCCCAAGCTCAGCGCGATATCCATTTGATCGGCTAGAACAGCTTGCACGCGTGATGAGGCTTCGGGCGCTGCAATCCAGGTGAGTTTATCAACGCGTGGTGCGCGCCACGACTGTTTGAACGCCGACATTTTCCAACCCGCTGCGTCGGGCTTATCAAGCTTGAAGGGGCCGGTGCCAACGGGCTTTTGCGCAAACCCGTCCGGGCCCAGCGCGACCCATTGTTTGGGCTCGACCATATAAAGCAGCGGTAATGTGCGCGGCAAATGGGGGGTCGGGACGTCGGTGATCAGTTCAACAGTCAGATCGTCAATCTTGCGGGCGGTTTTGATAAAGCCGAGTTCACGGGCGATCACTTCCCGCGCGGCAGCGTCCGAGTGAAAAAAGTCGATCACATTGACGACGGCATCCGCAGTGAACGGCGCGCCATTGGAAAACGTTACGCCGGGCCTCAGTGTGATTCGCCAGGTCAGCGTATCAAGGTTGGTCCACCCCACCGCCAGCCACGGGTTCACCCGGCCTTGCGCATCAATCCGCGTCAGGCCATCGAACAGCGATGACCAGGTAAAAATATGGGGCGTTCCGGTGTTGCGGAACGGATTACCAACCGAGGGTGGCATGGTCACGTTGCCGACACGCAAGGTGGTCTCTTCGGCCACCACGAGATTTGGCACACCCACCGTGGCCCCCAACAGGAGACACCAGGCTGCCAAGCGCAGGGGCTTATGGTTTCGCAAGGGGCTCATCAGCACTTTCCCGAATAGTCGAGATTGATCGAAAACACAGTCTTGGATTGTACCGCATCGAATGAAGCCGTCATGCTCACCGTGGCTTTTATGTCACAGGGGAAAAGTAATACGCATCTACTCTCATATTATTTGTTGAGCGCCTCAACCCATAGCGCTAACAACACTATGTCAATGATGCGTCAAGGCTTGAGCGCGTCCATGCGAATTTTTAATTTTGATCTTTCTGGGGAGCTTCCATGATCTTTAAGTCTCGTCTTTCGGCCGGTACGGCTGCCATAGCGCTGTCGGTTGTCATGGCCATGCCTGCGGTTGGCCAGATTGTACTGGAAGAAATTATCGTCACAGCGCGTAAGCGCGAGGAAAACCTCAAAGAGATTCCTCTGTCGATTACGGCCTTCTCGGCCAAAGACATCGAGAAAAAGGGCTTCAAGGGCCTTGAAGACATCGCCTTTGCCTCGCCAGGCGTTCAGTACTCAAATCAAGCTGCGCAGATCCCAGGGCGTTACAATTCTGCCATTCGCTTCCGTGGGATGTATGTAAACTCTGAGTCGCCCTCGCTGCAACTCGGATCGTTGTTTATTGACGGCATCTATGTTCTTGGCGGTACGCAATCCATTCCCGTCAGCGATCTGGAACGTATCGAAGTCATCAAGGGTCCGCAGTCGGCCTATTTCGGTCGCAATACGTTCGGTGGCGCCATCAACTACATCACCAAAACACCATCAACAACTGAATACAAAGGCAAGATTAGCGCCTCGGCTGCTACGTATGAAGAATACGATGTCTCTGCCGATCACGAAGGTCCTCTGGTTGAAGACAAACTGGCCTATCGCATCGGTACGCGCCTGTATTCCAAAGGCGCAATGTTTAGAGCTACCGATGGCGGTGGACTTGGCGAAGAGTCGAGCAAAGCCATCAACGGTACGATCTATGCCACACCGACAGAAAACTTGAGCATCAAGTTCCGCGCTTTTTACAACAGCGACAGCGACGGTGGAGCAGCGGGCGGCGAAATCTCAGGCTTACTAAACGACACCTGCACGGGCAAAAGGATTACGACACAAGACCCTAAGGCACTCACCGCCTCACCACGCCAGTATATTTGCGGCCAAATCCCAAAGCAGGGCGTGGCCCTTAACGCAATTGGCTCGACCAAGATCATCGACAGCAACACCAGCCTTCGTCCGGCTCAAGCACTGATCATCGGCCGTCCCAACATCCTCAATGATTTTTTTGTCAATGGCGCTCAGCGGCCAGAATTGAACGTGCCAACCGTTGACCACATTGGCCTAGAACGTAGAGTTATCCGTCTTTCGGGCCTCGTCGATTACGACTTAGCCGACGGTTATAACGCAGTGTTGCAAGGCGGGTACAACCGCCTGCGTGCCAGTTGGATTCGTGACTTCGGCTTGACGCCGATCGAGAATTGGTATTCACGAGATCCGCAAGACGCGACTGACAAAAGCATCGAATTTCGCATTAGCTCGCCGCAAGACCAAAGGCTGACGTGGCTTGCCGGCAGTAGCTATTACAAGCAAGTATATATCGCATCGGGGTCAGGTGGTGACGTGGTCTCGTTTTGCACCACAATCTCAGCGCCGCCTGCAGCCGGGCAGCGTTGCCCACCCATTGCATATACCAGCACCAACAGCCTCTTCCAAAACACTGATCGGATTGGTGCCTGGGGCGTCTTCGGCTCGGTAACGTATGACATTACAGATACCGTTACAGCCAACCTCGAAGGTCGTTATCAGAACAACAAATCAACAACGGCCACTTTGACGCCCGCTCCTTTGTCAAAGGTCGATAAAAACTTCCTGCCGCGCGCGATTCTGCGTTGGCAGCCGACCGACGACACCAACATCTATGCCAGCTATTCAAAGGGCGTCATCCAAGGTGCTCCAAACGCACAAATTGCGGCCGCGACCCCCAACGAATTGCGGCAATACCTCGCGCAGATCCCGACTGCGACTGCAACCCTCCCGCCTGAAATTCTCGATATGTATGAATTGGGTTGGAAGCAAACCGTGTTGGATAATCGCGCTAACTTTAGCCTCGCCACCTATTACGGTAACTGGAAAGGACAAAAAGGTCGCGGCTTGGGCTTAATTCAAGAAGACTGCGGCAGCCCCAGCCATGGCCCCAATGGTGGTTGCACGACCGGCACCCCGCTTGGGCTCAGCGCGACTGGACAGCCGGCTCGCAACCTTGATGGCAGCCCGTTCCTCAACTCACGTAACGTCAACGTGGCGGGAACATCCAAGCTCTGGGGCCTGGAATTCGAAGGCAACGCAGCGATCACTGAACATTGGGATGTACACGGTAACCTGACCTACGCCCGTTCGGAGTACAAAGACTACTTGTTCAACTTCTTTGCCTTCAATACCGGCTTCTCGCAAATGAAGGGCAACCAAAACCCTCGCTTCCCGAAATGGTCTGGCACGATCAACTCGGGCTATACGGCTGAATTGACCCAAGACTGGGATTGGTTCATCAACGGCGACCTGATCTATTTTGGAAAAACATTTTCTGACGAATCCAATATAGCGTATTGCGATGGCTATTGGCTGACCAATGCCCGTGCCGGAGTCGAGAAAGATGCTCTGCGCGTCGAATTGTTCGTCAAAAACGTGTTTAATGACAAAAATTGGGCGGCCTGCAATCGTTGGACCTCTTTCGACGAAGCTCCCAGCCTTGCGCTGCTTACTAGCCGACAAGGCATTGCGGTCAGCCCGCAAAACAAGCGTCAGTTCGGTCTTCGTACGTCGATCGATTTCTAGTCATCGCAAGTTTTTTTTCTGGATCAAAACCCCGGCCCTCAAGGCCGGGGTTTTTCTTTGCGTCTATCATCTGTTGGCTTTAGGTTTGCTGTCATCCCATGAGTAGAAAAATGAAAAACAACACCAAGCTGATCCGCGCGGGTCAAAACAAAAAGCGCAATGCGGGGATTGTGAATACGCCCGTGTATCACGCTTCGACGGTGGTCTTTGACAGCATGGCCCACATGCTCGATGCCCAGGATCGCAATCTTAAAAAGCGCGAAAAAAACCTGTTTTATGGGCGGCGCGGCACGCCGACGCACTGGACGTTGCAAGAAGCCATCAGCGAACTTGAATGTGCTGCCGATACCTTCCTCACGCCCTCGGGCCTCAGCGCGTGCACCATCTCCATCTTGGGCTGTGTGAAAGCCGGTGGGCACATTCTGGTTACGGATTCAGTTTATGAGCCCACGCGCAATTTTTGCGACAGCTTTCTCAGCGGCTTCGGCGTCGAGACAACCTATTACGACCCCCTCATCGGGGCGGGCATTGCCGCGCTGATCAAGCCCAACACCGCCGCGGTATTTTGCGAATCGCCCGGTTCGCACACTTTTGAGATGCAAGATTTGCCTGCCATTTCCAAAGCCGCACACGCCAAAAGCACGCCCGATCAACCCATCATGGTGCTGACCGACAACACCTGGGCTTCTCCGCTGTTTTGCCAGCCCTTGAACTTGGGCTGTGACGTTTCGATTCAAGCCGCCACCAAATATGTCGTCGGACATTCCGATGCCATGGTTGGCACTATTTCAGTCAACGACGCGGCACTGCCGGGCGTTGCCAATGCCATGTCGGCCATTGGCGTGACGCTGGGCCCCGATGAGGCGTATTTGGCCACACGTGGCCTTCGAACCTTGGCGGTGCGTTTAAAGCAGCATCATTTCAACGCGCTCATTGTCGCCGAATGGCTTGAGAAGCGCCCCGAAGTGAAGCGCGTTTTGTTTCCTGCATTGCCCAGCGACCCAGGGTATGAAGTCTGGAAACGTGATTGTTCTGGGGCCTGTGGGCTGATGGGGGTGGTGTTCCATCGCACCTCATACGAGGCCATCACGGCGATGATTGATGGCATGGAGCTGTTCCCGTTGGGCTTTTCCTGGGGCGGGTTTGAGAGCCTGATCGCGCCCTCCAACCCCAGCCGTATCGTGGCCCGCACCGCCCGACCGTGGACCGAGCCCGCACCGGGCCTGCGCCTTCATATTGGTCTAGAAGACCCCGAAGACCTGATCGCCGACCTGGAAAAGGGCCTCGCGCGGTTCAATCAGGCCCTTTGAACCATGGCACCGTGATTTCCCAACGCCCGGTTTCACGTGCTTTTCCATGGGCTTCTCCGTAATATCGGGCTGGGAATAAGGGTTGGAGCTGGTGTCTGGGTGACGCTGACCAGCCCTTCGGAAAGGACGCGTTAGATGAATCTTCAGTCCAACCCAAGCCGGGGCGATGCCCCTTCTCAGGATCAGCAGTCTGTTGTTGTGCGTTTCGCTGGCGACTCAGGCGACGGTGTTCAACTTCTCGGCTCGCAGTTTTCGCAAGAAACCGCGCTGGCCGGAAACTCGCTGGCAACGTTCCCCGATTTTCCCGCTGAAATCCGCGCGCCTACGGGCACCACGTACGGCGTGTCAGCGTTCCAAATTAATTTCGGCTCACGTATCATCAAAACGGCAGGTGACCAACCCGATGTGCTGGTGGTGTTCAACCCGGCGGCATTGAAGGTTAATCATAAACAACTCCGTCGTGGCGGAATTGTGATTCTCGATTCCGGCACCTTCAAAGAAAAAGAAATAAAGCGCGCCGAGTGGGATTCAGACCCGCGCACCAATGGCGTGCTGGCCGATTTTCGCGTCATCGAAATTGATATTTCAAAGCAAGCATTGGAATGCGCCAAGCCCTTTGGTGTGTCGCAAAAAGAGGCCCTGCGCACAAAGAACATTTGGATGTTGGGCCTGGTGTCGTGGATGTACGACCACAATATTCAACCCATTATGGATAGCCTGAATAAAAAATTCGGCGCTGAAGACCCGGTGGGCTTGGCCAACGTCGCAGCGCTCAAGGCAGGTCATGCTTACGGCGAAATTCACGAAGTCTCGGGAGAACTTTCACCGCGCACGTTCCCTGCAGTTAAGCACGAACCTGGTACGTACCGACTGATCTCGGGGGCTGAGGCGCTGGCGTGGGGTCTGCTTGCCGGTGCCAAGCTGGCTGATCTTGAAGCCGTGCTGGCATCTTATCCCATCACGCCGTCGTCACCGATTTTGCATATCCTGGCGCGCCTTCGCCAATTTGGCATCACCACATTCCAAGCCGAAGACGAGATCGCTGCCTGCTGCGCAGCACTGGGGGCCAGTTTTGCGGGCAAGCTTGGCATCACCGCATCATCGGGCCCGGGCATTGCGCTGAAGACCGAGGCCATTGGCTTGGGCATTTCAACCGAACTGCCACTGGTAATCGTGAACACCCAACGCGCTGGCCCCTCAACGGGCATGCCCACCAAAACCGAACAGTCGGATTTATATTTGGCGGTGTGGGGCCGCAACGCCGATGCGCCGATCCCGGTGGTGGCCTCGCGCTCGCCCGGTGATTGTTTCGATGTCGCCATCGAGGCCGTCCGGCTAGCCACCAAGTACATGACTCCGGTGATGATTCTCTCGGATGGTTATATCGCTAACGCGGCCGAGCCGTGGCGCATTCCGACGATGTCTGATTATACGCCCTTCAAAGTGAATTTTCGCACCGACCCCGAGGGCTATCAGGTGTTCATGCGCGATGCCAAAACCTTGGCGCGACCTTGGGTGAAGCCCGGTACACCCGGCATGATGCATCGTATCGGCGGGATCGAGAAAGACTCGCTGTCGGGTAACATCAGCTATGCCGATGCCAATCACCAGAAAATGACCGACACGCGCGCGGCGAAAATCAACAACATCGCCGATGATATTCCCGCGCAAGTGCCTGAAATCGGCAACACCAAAGGTAAGCTCGCCGTGGTGGGCTGGGGCTCGACCTACGGGCCCATCAACCGCGCCGTGGCCAATATGCGTGATCAGGGCTTTGATGCGGCGCACATTCATATTCGCCATATCTGGCCCTTGCCGCGCAATCTCGAAGCGCTGCTGAAGAGTTACGATAAAGTTGTGGTCGCCGAGATGAACAACGGCCAAATGCTGACTTTGCTGAAAAGTCAGTATTTGCTAGACGCCAAGGGCTTGCTGAAAGTTTCGGGTCAACCGCTCAAAATCGAAGAAGTTGAAAATGCCATTCGCACACATTGCAGTGCGTAAGGAAGTGACGCCATGAACATTCAAACACCTCCCGACAAACTCACGGCCAAGGACTTCGCCACCGACCAAGAGGTGCGCTGGTGCCCCGGGTGCGGTGACTACGCCATCTTGAAAGCCGTTCAAGTGACGCTGGCCAATATGGGTGCCAAGCCTGAAAACACTGTCTTCGTTTCGGGCATTGGCTGCTCGTCGCGCTTTCCCTATTACATGGCGACCTATGGGTTTCACACCATCCATGGCCGCGCTCCCGCCGTCGCCACAGGCGTAAAGCTTGCGCGTCCCGAACTTGATGTGTGGTTGGTCACCGGCGATGGCGATGCGCTGTCCATCGGCGGCAATCATCTTTATCACATTCTGCGCCGCAACGTTGATGTGAACATCTTACTGTTCAACAACGAGATCTATGGCCTAACGAAAGGCCAATCGTCGCCGACCTCGCGCATTGGCCAAAAATCTCCGTCTACGCCCACGGGCTCGATCGATAGCCCCGTTAACCCGTGCCAATTTGCACTGGGCTCCAACGCTCGTTTTGTCGCGCGCGGCATCGATATTCAAGCCAAAGAATTAGGCGAATTATTTTTGCGCGCCAAAGACCACAAGGGCGCGTCGTTCATCGAGATCATCCAGAATTGTATCGTTTATAATGACGGCGTGTTCGCAGACTTCGCCGAAAAAGCCGTGGCCGCTGACATGCAACTGCACGTCAAACATGGCCAGCCGATGATTTGGGGCAAAGCGAAAAACAAAGGCCTGCACCTCAATACTAAAAACTTGTCGCTCGAAATTGTGACCATTGGTGAGAGCGGCGTGACGGCTAATGATGTCATGATCCACGATCAGTCCAACAAAATTTTAGCCATGATGCTCAGCGGCTTGCGCACACCTGCGTTCCCCGAAGTGCTGGGCGTCATCTATTGCGACCCCGCGCCGTCATACGAGCTGCAAGTCAAAGCTCAGGACGATGTTTCGCGCGCCAAGGGCCCCGGTGATCTTGATAAGCTGATGCGCGCGGGTAAAACCTGGGTTGTGAATTAAAGGCTCTTGATTTGGTCGCATTTTCCACGCCAAATGAAAGCCTACCTCTCGGGAAAATTCTTACGATGAAACGCCGTTCGTTTTTAAAAGCCGCCAGTGTCGGCGGTGCCTCGGTTGTCGCCGCGTCTCCTGCTATCAGTCAGGGTTTGCTGGAATGGCGCATGGTCACCAGTTGGCCCAAAGGGTTGCCCGGCCTTGGCACGGGCGCCGAGCGCTTGGCGGCCAACATCACGGCCATGAGCAACGGGCGACTGACCATCAAGGTCTATGCGGCGGGCGAGTTGGTTCCGGCGCTCGGTTGCTTTGATGCGGTCGCCAGCGGCACAGCGCAAATGAGTCACGACGCGGCTTACTATCACACTGGAAAATCCGAAGGCTGCGCCTTTTTTACGGCGTTTCCGTTTGGGTTCACAGCTGGCGAGTTGGAAGGCTGGGTCAAGTACGGCAACGGTCAGAAATTATGGGATGAACTGTATCAACCCTTTGGCCTGCGCGGCTTCATGGCGGGCAACACCGGCACGCAAATGTTGGGCTGGTTTAAAAAAGAAATACGTAGTGTTGCTGATTTGAATGGCTTGAAATTCCGCGCACCCGGCAACCAAGGGCGTGTGTTACGAAAATTGGGCGTCACGCCCGTCACGCTGCCGGGCGGGGAAATTTTTCCTGCCCTGCAGTCAGGTGCGATTGATGGTGCCGAGTGGATCGGGCCTTATAACGACCTCGCGCTCGGCTTCTACCAAGTGTGCAAATACTACTATTCGCACGGCTACCATGAACCAGGGGGCGGGTTGCAGCTCATGATCAACGAGCAAGCTTGGCAATCGCTACCCAAAGACCTTCAAGCGATCATCGCCACCGCCGCTGAGGCGGCCAATCGCGACATGTTGGCCGAGTACAACGCGCGTTCGGGCCCGGCCTTGCGCTCGCTCGTGCAGCAGCATGGCGTGATTGTGCGCGGCCTGCCCGAAGAGGTGCTGATGGCGTGCGGCGAAAAATCCAATGAGGTGCTGAACGAAGTCTATGCGGGCGACACATCTTCAAATCGCATTGTCAAACGCATCGTCGAAGATTTCTTGAAATTCCGCGAAGACGTGATTCCGTGGACGCGCATTGGTGAGCAGGCCTACCTGAATGCGCGCCGCTTGCCGTTTGAGTTCAAACTCAAGGCTTAGGTACGAGGTTCTCGAAGTTATCCATATAGGGTTTGGCCTTGTCAGCGCTGGGCGGGCTGAGAAGATCGCTGAAATCATCGCTTACGGGTGATGCCACCGACGCCGCACTACCCGCCGAGGGAACCCAATCTTCTTGTGCGATGGGCTCGTTCGAGAACAGTTGACCCGGCAACCACGTTGCTGCCTCGGGGAAAATCCAGAGTGCCATTAAAGCGATGACTTGGAGGGCAACGAAAGGAATAACTCCGCGATAAATGTCGGCGGTTTTCACCAATTTCTCGGCCACGCCCCGCAAATAAAACAAGGCAAACCCAAATGGTGGCGTGAGGAAACTGGTTTGCAAGTTCATGCCAATCATCACGCCCAACCACAACGGGTTTGCACCAAGCTTGATCAGTACGGGGGCTGCGATGGGCACAACGATGAAAATGATCTCAAACGTGTCGAGGAAAAATCCCAGCACAAAGATCACCAACATCACCACGAGCACCGCCCCAGTAACCCCGCCGGGCATGGCTGCTAAGGATTCGTAGACCAAATTCTCACCGCCTAAGCCCCGGAATACGAGGCTGAACACACTGGCGCCGAGTAAAATAATAAACACCATAGAACTGATTGTCATGGTCGAGCGCATGACAGTCTGTAGCATGTCGAGGTTCAATTCGCGTTTGAATGCGGCCAGCACTATCGCGCCCATTGCCCCCACGGATGCTGATTCGGTAGGCGTAGCGATGCCCGCCAGAATCGAACCCAGCACCGCTAAAATCAGAAGAAGCGGGGGCGCTAACGCACCCAAAACCCTCTTACTCAGGCCCGCGCGCTGCTCAGGCGTCATGTGCAGGGCAGGGCACGAAGCTGGATCCGTCACGGACTTAAAAAACATCCACAACAGATACAACACGACCAAGCCTAAACCCGGCAGCATGGCACCGGCGAACAGTTGGCCCACAGAAATGGGCTCGGGCGACATGTTGCCCATGGCCATCTGTGCTTGCTGGTTGGCCCCTTGCAAAATGTCGCCGACAAAAATTAATACGGTCGAGGGTGGAATAATTTGGCCCAAAGTTCCCGCTGCGCAAATCGTTCCGGTAGCCAGCTTCGGGTCGTAGCCTGCGCGCATCATGGCGGGTAATGAGAGCAGCCCCATTGTCACCACTGTTGCGCCGACAATGCCGGTTGATGCGGCCAGCAATGCGCCAACAATAATCACCGAATATCCTAGCCCGCCGCGCAATGACCCGAACAACTCGCCCATGGTGGTCAATAAGGCCTCGGCGATTTTTGAGCGCTCAAGCATCACGCCCATAAAAACGAACAGCGGCACTGCTACCAACGTCTCATTCACCATGGTGCCAAACGTACGTGAGGTCAGGGCTGATAAAATGGCAGGGTCGAACACGCCAAGGCCCAAGCCGATGGCCGCAAAAATGAGCCCAATTCCCGCCAGCGTGAAGGCCACAGGATAGCCGATCATCACGGCAAACAGCATGGCCACGAACATAGCCACCGACAACACTTCACCGATCAAAACGGGGCTCATGTAGTTTTTATGTCCCAGTGTCTATATGCGTTCATTGGTGATGGGGTCTTCTTCGTGATCGACGATCTCATGGCCTGCCAGAAACAACCCTCGGCGTACCAACAAAGCTAAACCTTGCATGAACACGAGGGCGCAGAATGCCGCAATCGCTGATTTCAGCACATAAACTGCGGGCATGCCGTCGGCCGTACTCGAGGGTTCACGGATCGACCATGACGCGACAATGAAAGGCGCTGAAACATAAGCAACCAGGAACAGCCACGGGAACAAAAAGACTAGCGTACCGAAAATATCCAGCCACGCTTTCTTTCGAGAGCTCATTTGTCCGTAAAAAATATCAACGCTCACGTGCCCCCGGTGCAGGAACGTGTACCCCGCGCCGAGCAGAAAAACGATGGCGTGCTGCCAAACGTATAATTCCTGCATCCAGGGATAACCCACGCTGAATGCATACCGCAGAACGACAACCGCAAAGCATGTGATCACGCAGGCCAGCGTTAGCCAAGCAACGCCTCGGCCCACCCATTCGTTGAGCGTATCGACTGCATGTACAAACTCGGTTAGAAACCGCACTGGAATTCTCCACAACCCCACCCCTTTACTTAACCTTTTCCAACTGGCTGGTCCAAGAGGAAAGCGATGATTTTACAAGGCGGTGTGATAGAAATTGGGCTATAGGTAGAAGGGCAAGAACAGATAACTCACCCGACATTCGCCGAGCGACGCGTAATCATTATTCGGCTGAAGACAAGTTCAGAATTGTACTGGACGGGCTGCGCGGCGAGGGCAGCATTGCCGATTTGTGCCGTCGCGAGTCCAGCGCATTGAAGGAAGTTGTTGCCGAACAGGCGCTCGAAATCCGGCTGCTTAAAAAAAAGCATGATCGCGGATGGGTGAGACGGCGTATGAGATACCTCGCCGCTGAAAAACTCGAGATTATTCGGATGGTCGAGCAATCGAGCCTGTCGGCGCGCAAAACGCTGGAACAGATCGGGGTGCCACGAGCGACGTTTTACCGTTGGTACGATCAGAACCAGGCTGGTGGCCCGGAAGCGTTGAAGGATCGGTCGTCGCATCCTGACCGAATCTGGAATCGCATCCCCGACGATGTGCGGTGCCAGATTATTGAGTTGGCCCTGGAAGAATCAGAGCTCAGCCCCCGCGAGTTGGCGGTGCGCTTTACAGATACCAGGGCCTACTTCGTGTCCGAACCTTCGGTTTACCGCCTGCTGAAGGCCCATGATCTGATCACCAGCCCTGCGTTCATAGTAATCAAAGCGGCTAATGAGTTCAGCGACAAGACGAGTACGCCCAACGAGATGTGGCAGACGGATTTTACCTACTTCAAGATTATCGGATGGGGCTGGTTTTATCTCTCGACCATCCTCGACGACTTCTCGCGTTACATTATCGCTTGGAAACTCTGCACCACCATGAAGGCCGAGGACGTAACCGACACGTTGGAACTGGCCCTGACGGCGTCGGGTTGCAATCAAGCCCACGTCCGGCACAAGCCACGGCTGCTGTCAGACAATAGCTCCAGCTATATCTCCGGCGAATTGGCCGAATGGCTCAACACGCAGCGCATGAGTCACGTCCGTGGCGCGCCTTATCATCCTCAGACGCAGGGCAAGATCGAACGTTGGCATTAAACGCTCAACAACCAGATGCTGTTGGAGAACTATTACCTGCCAGGCGACCTCGAAGCGCAGATCGGGCGCTTCATCGAGTACTACAACCACCGCAGATACCATGAGGGCATCGACAATCTGACCCCGGCGGACGTCTACTTCGGCAGGGGTCAGGCGATCTTGTTGGAACGCGAACGCATCAAACGAGAAACGATCGAACAACGACGCTTGCTTCACCGCAAGCTCGCCTCTTAAGATCAAAAAACTAGGTGAGGCCATCGCTCCGCTAAATCACTCCCCCATCGGCCCCAAATGTTCTGACGACATACAGTCTAGTTGTGTTCCCCGTCGCTGCTACGACCGAAGCCTGATTTGAACAAACTTGGTTTCAGAGTTGCTGCGGACCAGGTCGCAACCGTAATTGACGCCGCGCCGATGAGCACGGCGTGCCCG